>NZ_JBITIM010000003.1:0-1162759 GCF_044459025.1 Nocardia sp. NPDC050406
ACACGGGGGTGTAAGCGCCGGAACCAATAAATAATTGGCACTGACATTCATCGACACACTATTGAGTTCTCAAAGAACACACGCACACACCATCGAACCAGATTCTCTCGGGCTGATTGGTGAGGCAACTTTTACAGCTTAGCTCAGGCGTCGCAGCAGAACCAAATCCGCTGGTCAGTGGAGCTAGTGTGACTGTCAGGCGCTCTCGTCCAACCTCGTTTCCCAGGCCCTGGGGGCTCCGGGTCGGTGTCCGTGTCGCTCTGACCTGGAATAAGTTACGTGGTGCTGATTCGCATGTCAAATCGCCTGGTAAACCGGGGTTTTCGCGATCATGCGCCGTTCACGTCCGGTCACTCCGGAGCGCCGACCCGCTCGATCTCGGCCCCGAGCGAGCGCAGGTTCTCCACGAAATCCGGGTAGCCCCTGTCGATGTGGAAGACGTCGTGCACTTCGGTGACGCCGTCGGCCACCAGTCCGGCGAGCACCAGACCGGCCCCCGCCCGAATGTCGGAGGACCACACCGGCGCACTCGACAGCCGCGGAATCCCGCGCACCACAGCGTGATGCCCATCGGTGCGGGCATCGGCCCCGAGGCGGATCATCTCCTCCACGAAGCGGAAGCGCGCCTCGAAGATGTTCTCGGTGATCATCGACGTGCCGTCGGCGATGGCGGCCAGACCGATGGCCATGGGCTGCAGGTCGGTCGGGAAGCCGGGGAACGGCAGGGTCGAGAAGTTCACCGCGCGCGGGCGGTCCGACTGCACCACACGGAAACCGTCCGGTTCGAACGAGATTCGGGCACCGGCGGAGCGCAGCTTGTCCAGCACCAGGGACAGATGCTTGGGGTTGATCCCCGAGACCCGCACGTCACCCTGTGTCATGGCCGCGGCGATACCCCAGGTGGCGGCGACGATGCGATCGCCGATCACGCGATGGGTGACCGGGGCCAGCTTGCGCACGCCGTCGATGGTGAGCACCGAGGTGCCCGCGCCGTCGATCTTCGCGCCCATCCGAATGAGCATGTTGCACAGATCGACGATCTCCGGCTCGCGCGCGGCATTGTCGATGACCGTCTCCCCCTCGGCGAGCACCGCCGCCATGAGGATGTTCTCGGTCGCGCCGACGGAGGGGAAGTCGAGGCGAATGCGCGCGCCCTGCAATTCGTCGGCGCGCGCCACCAGGCAGCCGTGCTCGATCTCGCTGGTCGCGCCGAGCAGGCGCAGGCCCTGCTGATGCATATCGAGCGGACGCGAGCCGATGGCATCGCCACCCGGCAGCGCCACCACCGCGCGCTTGCACCGCGCCATGAGCGGACCGAGCACGCAGACCGAGGCGCGGAACTGGGTGACCGCGGGAAAGTCCGCGTGGTACTTGGGTTCCGGCGGCGTCGTAATGGTCACCACCCCGCCGTCGACCGTGACGTCGCAGCCGAGTCCGCGCAGGACCTCGGCCATCAGCGGCACGTCGAGAATGTCTGGGCAATTCGTGATCGTGGACGTCCCCTCGGCAAGGAGGGCAGCCGCCATCAGTTTGAGGACGCTGTTCTTGGCGCCACCGACCGCAACCTCGCCGACGAGCCGCTTGCCCCCGGTCACCAGAAACCGTTCACTCACACGCGTAGCTTATCCATCACGGGCGGCCCAACGCGCGCGTATGCGATCCGGCTCCGCCGTGTGGCGCAATATCGGCCTGTCAGTGGCGCATTTTCCGTTTCGCCCGGCCCTGCGAGATACCTCGCGCTGCCCTATCCTACGTACCAGTAAGTTTCGCTCGATGTCGTCTGGCCGGGGGGCAGTGTCGCTCTTCCCAGGTGTCCGACCGAGTTCGAAATCATCACTGAAACACCAGGATTGGGGACATTCCCGTTGAGTATCCATGATCGAAGTCCGGCGCGCACTCTGGAAATCGACCGCCGCTCGGGCTGGTGATCTGCCGTGGACATCGCAGCACTCGGAGAGAGTTGGCGCAGCGTCGAGAAGGTCGGCGACGAAGCGGTGCTGTACTTCTACTCACATCTGTTCATGGCCCATCCCGAAGTCCGCGAGATGTTTCCGGTCGCCATGGCACAGCAGCGCGGCAAATTCTTCGCGGCACTCGGCCGCATAGTCAGCAGTGTGGATCGGATTGCCGACGATCCCAGCTTCATTCAGCAACTGGGGCGCGACCATCGTAAATTCCAGGTGGTCGCCGATCACTACCCGGCCGCGGGCGCTTCGCTGCTGGCCACCCTCCAGTACTTCCTCGGCGCACAGTGGACCGAGAGCCTGGCCGCGGATTGGGCCGAGGCGTACGGCGTGGTCGCCAAGATCATGGTGATGGCCGCCGAGGAGAACGAGGCACAGGCCCCGGCCTGGTGGGACGCCGAGGTCGTGGCCACCGAACGCCGCAGTATCGACGTCGGCGTGCTGCGCATTCGCACCGCCCAGCCCTATCCCTATGTGGCCGGACAGTCCATGGCGGTGGAGATTCCACGGCGGCCGCGACTGTGGCGTTACTACACCCCGGCCAACGCGCCGCGGCCCGACGGCACCATCGACCTGCACGTTCAGATCGTGGCGGGCGGCCAGGTGAGCGCCTCGCTGGCGCGCGACACCGCCGCCGGTGACATCGTGCGGCTCGGTGCGCCGATCGGCACCGCGCTCACCCTGCCCGAGGATTTCCGCGGGGATCTGCTCATGGTGGCGGGCGGCACCGGCCTCGCACCCATGACGGCGGTGCTCGAACACCTCGACGAGCGGTGGCGCACCACCGGCGTATCCACGAATGTCCAACTCTTCCACGGGGTTCGGACGCAGTGGAATCTCTACGAACACGGCTTCCTGACCGAATTGGCCAAGACCCGGCCGTGGTTCGGCTACACCCCGGTGGTCTCCGAGGACCCGACCTACCCGGGTGCGCGCGGACTGGTCGGAACCATTGCCGCCCAGGCCCACCACTGGTCCGGCTGCACCGCGCTGATCTGCGGTTCGACCGCCATGACCGCCCATACGCGGGGCGAATTGCTGCGCGCGGGCCTGCCCGATGCGGCAATCCGATTCGAGAACTTCGACGGCGGCGTCCCCGACGACAACACATCGAATACCGCCGCGGCTCCGGCGGAGACCGGACACGAGGTAGCGACATGGCGCTGAAGGCCAAAGAGATCGAAGCGACGAGATTCAAGAAGTCGGCCCTGGGCCGTCGCGGATACGACGAGCACGAGGTCGACCTGTTCGTCGAGCGGGTCGCCCGCGAGGTGGCGCGGCTCAACTCGGCCAACAAACGCCTCACCCAGCAGATGGAGTTCAGCGACGAGAAGCAGCTGCTCTCCGACAACGACTATCTGGCACACCGGGTTTCGGAGCTCGAACACCGGATCGCCATGTACAAGTCCGCGCTCGGCGACGCCCAGACGGTGGAATCGCTGCGCCGGGAGATCGCCCAGCTGCGCGACGAGAACGCGCACCTGCGCGAGGAGACCCAGCAGGATGTGCTGGGCGTGAGCGTGCGCGCGGTGAACATGCTCAGCCAGGCGCAGATCACCGCGGAATCCACGGTGGCCGAGGCCGAGCACTACGCACGCGAACTCGTCGCCCAGGCGCGCGAGCAGTACGCCGACATTCTGCGGCAAGCCCAGCAGTCCGCCGCCCGCGCCGCCGACGGTATCGCCTCGCTCAAGACGCCGCCCGCCGGAGCGCCGGATCCGCTGCCCGCCGAGATCGAGTACATCCGCACCTACGCGCAGATCGCCGAGAAGCAGATGCACACGATCGTCGAGGCGCTGTTCACCGAGATCGACAAGCTCGGGCAGGGACAGACGCGGGCGGTGCGCGATACCACCCAGCAGGTCGCGAGCTCGGGCAGCGCGCCCGAGCTCGAATCGGCCCCTGGTCGTTTCGCCGCGTCCGAGGAAGGGAACCTCACTCGGTAATACTCGTTCCAGGGGACGAAATCCCTTGCACTACAGTGACTTTCGATTCGCTGGCCGGTAACGGCGGCGACCACTCCGATAGGTCGTCCGCATCCGCGGGCGACGTTCCATCCCTGAAACCACCTGAAAGGACAGCCCCCTCATGGTGACCTCCATTTACGAGCAGATCGGCGGACACGAGGCCGTGGCCGCGGTCGTCGACGACTTCTACGTGCGCGTACTCGCCGACGAGCAGCTCGCGCCCTTCTTCACCGGCGTCAACATGTCCCGACTCAAGGGATTGCAGACCGAATTCTTCTGCGTCGCCCTCGGCGGACCGCAGACCTACTCCGGTGCGCCCATGTCGGAGGTGCACCAGGGACGCGGTATCGCGCAGCAGCACTTCGACCTGGTGGCCGGACATCTCGTCGCCGCGCTGTCGGGCGCGGGGGTGCCGCCGGAGATCGTCGATCAGATCATCGGCGCGGTGGCGCCGCTGTCGGAGCAGATCGTGAGCAGCGGCGCGACCGACTAGGCGACGCCGAGGCGGGGCTACGCGGCCCCGCCACCCGGCTGCCAGAGCACGTCACCGTCGGGATTGGTGACGCGGCTCAGGATGAACAGCAGATCCGAGAGCCGGTTGAGGTATTTCGCGGGCAGGGCGCTGGTGTCGTCGGGATGCGCCGACACCGCCGCCCAGGCCGAGCGCTCCGCGCGGCGGGCCACCGTGCGCGCGGTGTGCAGCAGGGCGGCCAAGGGGGTGCCGCCGGGGAGGATGAACGAATTCAGCGGGGCGAGGCCCTCGTTGAACTCATCGCACCACTTCTCCAGCCGATCGATATAGGGCTGGGTGATGCGCAGCGGGGGGTACTTCGGATCCTCGACGATCGGCGTCGACAGATCCGCGCCCGCGTCGAACAGGTCGTTCTGGATCTGGCGCAGCACCGACAGAATCTTCTCGTCCGGATTTCCCAGGGCGATGGCGACGCCGAGCGCCGAATTCGCCTCGTCGCAATCGGCGTAGGCGACGAGCCGAGGGTCGGTCTTGGACACCCGGGAGAAATCACTCAATCCGGTGGTTCCGTCGTCGCCGGTCCGCGTATAGATCCGAGTCAGGTGCACGCTCACACGTCCACCGTAGCTCTGCCGAATCTCTTCGGACTTCCCTTGCCCCTTGCTGACGCAAGGGGCAAGGAGTGGGAATGAGGAGGAGTCAGTAGGTCGGCCGACGCCTGATGCGCTCGGAAGGCCGCGACTCCACCCAGGAGAGGAAGGCCGCGCGGGCCCCGCGGTCGAGGGCGAGTTCGTAGCTGCCGTGCCCGTCCGAGACCGCGACGATCGCGATGTCCTCGGACATGATGTCGAATTCGTCGCCGTCTGGATTGCGGCGATTGCCCACCTCGATGCCCAGGCGGCGCATCGAGAAATCGGGCCCGAGCTTCAGGCTGGAGAGTTTGTAGAAGACGAGGGTGTCCTCGTCGTAGCGAATCAGCCCGTGCCGCCAGCCCCCACCGTGGCCCTTGGCGGGCAGTGCGCGCACGATGGCGGCGGTCCCCCCACGTCGCAGCATGACCAGGCGATAGGTGGAGGCCAGCGCCAGGCCGACAAGCAGCAGCACCAGAATGATCAGGAGAACCATCCCGGTCTGCAATGTCGCTCCGTCCCTTCACGTTCGCGCCGCTGTCGATCACGCGCCAGCCGTAGGGCCGGGGCTCTGCTCGTGTGGTCGATACTAGCGACCGCGCGAAGGTGGAGCCCGACCATCCGCCGAATGTGACAAATGCGCTGTTCAGCCCATGCTGAAGGGATGACCCCACAGCACCACATTGCCGATGTAGTTCGTGGTGTCGATCTCGGCGGCGACGAAGGAGCGGGCCTGCGCGTAGCCGCCGCAGCCGTTCACCTCGAAGGTCTCGTCCACCCAGCTGACGCTGGCGTGCGGACCCGGAACCTTGTTGTAGCGCTTGTGCGATTCCTGGCCGTAGTCGTCGGGCTTCTCCAGATCCAGCATGAGCCGCGCCACCGCCTGCCCCGGGCCCAGGTTGATGCCGCCACCGAGAGAGGTGGTGGGAGCCACCGACCACGCGCCTTGGGAATCCTGTTCCGCCGTCGCGCCGCTGCTGTTGTTGCCGGTGACCGAGCCGATGTCCACCTGACAGGCGACCACGTACCCGGGCGAGATCTTGATGGTGGCGGTGGCGGCGCTCGGCCCGGAGAGGTCGACGATCGCGCGACCGGTCGACCACACGTTCCGGTGAATCGGCGTCGCACCCATGGAGGGGCTGACCTTCGCCGATTCCCCATCGATCCGAACGGTCACGGTGGTGCCGTCCGGCAGCTGCCGGGACACCTCGCCACCGGGCAGCGGAATGAAGGTGTCGGCCTGCGCCGAGCCCGCCGGAGCCAATCCGAACACGACCGCCGCCGCGATCGCCGTACCGAAAACCCTGCCGCCCCCGCGTGTTTTACCAGTGCCGAACATACGATCCCTTCGCGTCGGAGTGGTCGGATCAGCCGATGCTGAACGGCTGGCCGTAGAGGGTGACCTTGGCGTAGTCCGCGCCGATGATCTCCACCACGGAAACCTGCCGGGCCTGCGCGTAACCGCCGCAGCCCTGAATCTCCATGGGAACGTCCTGGTACTGAATGTCGTAGCTGCCGCTCTTGATCAACTCGATGTTGTTGATGGCAACCCATTTCACTTCGCCGGGCGACAACGGAAAACTGAAGCCGCCACTGACACTCGGTGTCGCGCTGACGGTGAACGACGAATTAGCGCTGAGCGCACCCACCGCGACCTGGCAGCCGACGATGTAGCCGACCGTGAGATTGGATGATCCGTGCGTCCCGGAATTATTGGTGCCCGGGAAGTTTCGCGGACCGTTGTTCGGTCCGACCTCACCGTCGGGAGTCTGCACCTCGGCCGTGACCTGGCCACTCACCCACGTGGACCGGCCCGCGCCATTGGCGGCCAGCGAGGGCGAAACGATCGCGCGCTCACCACGACTCGTTATTTTCACGCCCGGACCCTCGATATGTCCGTCCGGCAGCGCAACCCAGGTATCAGCCGATGCCATACCCGATGAAAGAAAACTCAGTGCGGCAATCGCGA
Source organism: Nocardia sp. NPDC050406 (assembly GCF_044459025.1). Classification (NCBI taxonomy): domain Bacteria; kingdom Bacillati; phylum Actinomycetota; class Actinomycetes; order Mycobacteriales; family Nocardiaceae; genus Nocardia; species Nocardia sp. NPDC050406. The sequence goes on from NZ_JBITIM010000003.1 coordinate 7,002, forward strand.
CCGCCGCCATCACTGTTCCGCGAATCCTGCTCATTCACCCCTCGCTCATCGTTCACGAGGCCGCACTCATCCGAGGGCGACAACGCTGCGCCAACTCATGGAGGTAATGCTGAAAAGCAAAGCTGGAGATCTGGAATAGCCGAGACTCGGCGGGATGATTCTAACCACACATATGCGCAAACGAGAGCGGCGGCCCCGGAACAATTCCGGAACCGCCGCTCTCGCAGTATTACTCGGGTATCAGGCCTGTCCGGCCTTCTCCACCGCGCGGACCCGACCCTGCGCGGCCGCCTTGGCGGCCTCGCTGGCGCTCTCGTCGGCGAGCACGGCCTTGGCGGCCGTCTCGTCGATATCCTGTGCGAATTCCGCGGATTCGGCCAGCACGCGCACCGACGTGGCGGTGACGGAGAAGAATCCGCCGTGCACGGCCGCGACGATCCGCTCGTCGTCGGTGGTCACGATGGTCACCGTGCCACCCTCGACGAGCTGACCGAGCAGCGGTTCGTGATTCGGCAGGATGCCGATTTCACCCTCGGTGGTCTGGGCACTCACGAAAGTCGCGGTGCCCGACCACAGCAGCCGCTCTACGGCTACCAGATCGACTGACATTTCAGCCATGTGCGACTACTTTCCGGCGATCTTCTTCGCGGCCTTCTCGACATCGTCGAGACCACCGCAGGAGTTGAACGCCTGCTCCGGGAAGTGATCGAACTCGCCCTTGCAGACGCGGTCGAAGTCGTCGATGGTCTGCTCCAGCGGCACAACCGAACCCGGCTGACCGGTGAACTTCTCGGCCACGATGAAGTTCTGGCCGAGGAACTTCTCCAGACGACGGGCGCGGCCGACGAGGACCTTGTCCTCTTCGGAGAGCTCGTCCATGCCGAGGATGGCGATGATGTCCTGAAGTTCCTTGTACTTCTGCAGGATTCGCTTGACCTCGTTGGCCACGGCGAAGTGCCGCTCGCCGACGATCGACGCCTCGAGAATACGAGAGGTCGAGGTCAGCGGGTCGACGGCCGGGTAGATACCCTTCTGCGAAATCGGGCGGGAGAGCTCGGTGGTCGCATCGAGGTGGGCGAAGGTGGTCGCCGGGGCCGGGTCGGTGTAGTCGTCGGCGGGCACGTAGATGGCCTGCATGGACGTGATGGACCGACCGCGGGTCGAGGTGATGCGCTCCTGGAGCTGACCCATCTCGTCCGCCAGGGTGGGCTGGTAACCCACGGCCGAGGGCATACGACCCAGCAGGGTCGAGACCTCGGAACCGGCCTGGGTGAAACGGAAGATGTTGTCGATGAAGAGCAACACGTCCTGGCCCTGGACGTCGCGGAAGTACTCGGCCATGGTCAGGGCCGACAGCGCGACGCGCATACGCGTCCCCGGCGGCTCGTCCATCTGGCCGAAGACGAGGGCGGTGTCCTGGAGGACGCCCATCTCCTCCATCTCCAGGTGGAGGTCGGTGCCCTCACGGGTGCGCTCACCGACGCCCGCGAAGACGGACGTACCGGAGAACTCACGCGCGATACGGGTGATCATCTCCTGGATCAGAACGGTCTTGCCGACACCGGCGCCACCGAACAGACCGATCTTGCCGCCCTTCACGTACGGGGTCAGCAGGTCGATGACCTTGACGCCGGTCTCCAGGATCTCGGTCTTACCCTCGAGCTGGTCGAAGGCGGGCGGCTGGCGGTGGATGCCCCACTGCTCGCCGTCGCGGCCGAGGCCCGGGGAGTCCAGGCAGTCGCCGAGAGCGTTGAACACGTGGCCCTTGACGACGTCACCGACGGGCACCGAGATCGGCTTGCCGGTGTCGCGCACCTCGACGCCACGCACCAGACCGTCGGTCGGCTGCATGGAGATGGTGCGAACGATGTTGTCGCCCAGGTGCTGTGCGACCTCGAGGGTCAGCGTCTTGGCCACCGACTTCAGCGCGATGTCGACGTTGAGGGCGTTGTAGAGGTCAGGGATCGATCCACGCGGGAACTCGACGTCCACGACGGGGCCGATGACGCGGGAGACGCGGCCGGTGCCAGCGCCCACCTTGGATTCTTTAGTGACAGCTGCGGTCATTGCTTCTCTTCCTACGGCTTAGTCGCGGTCCGAGCTCGCCGCCAGCGCGTTCGCGCCACCGACGATTTCCGTGATTTCCTGCGTGATCTGTGCCTGCCGCAACGAGTTCGCGGTACGGGTCAGGCCATTGACCAGCTCCGTCGCGTTGTCGGTTGCGGCCTTCATGGCGGTGCGGCGCGCAGCCGACTCCGATGCCGCCGCCTCGAGCAGCGACGAGTAGATCCGGGTGTTGATGTACTTCGGCAGAAGCGCACCCAACAGCGTGTCCGCGTCCGGCTCGAACTCGTACTGCGCCGAGAGCGTCGCGTCCTGGGAGTCGGTGAAAGCGTCCGGCCCCAGGTCGTAGTTCTCGTCGACGATGTCCACCTGGATCGGGGCCAGCCGCCGAACCTCCGGCGTCTGGGTCAGCATGGACACGAAACGCGTGTAGACGATGTGCAATTCGTCCACGCCCGCGATCTTGCCCGTCCCGTCCGGCAGATCCACCTCACCGTCGGCACCGGCCATGAAGGCCGCCACCAGGTGATCGCAGGCCTCCGACGCATCGCTGTAATGCGGCGATTGGGAGAACCCGGTCCACGCTCCGTTGACCTCGCGGTTACGGAAGTTGTAGTAGGTCACGCCCTTCTGGCCCATCACGTAGAGGACGGGCTCCTTGCCCTCGGAGCGCAGCTTGACCACCAGCTCCTCGGCACGCTTGAACACGTTGGAGTTGTAGCCGCCGCACATACCGCGATCGGAGCTGATGACCAGCACCGCGGCCCGGGTGGGGTTCGCGCGCTCGGTCAGCAGCGGATGGGTGAGATTCTGCGAGGCCGACGCCAGTTCGACCAGCGCCTTGGTGATCTCCTCCGCATACGGCTTGGCGGCGGCGACTCGGGCCTGCGCCTTGCTGATTCGCGAGGTCGCGATCAGCTCCTGAGCCTTGGTGATCTTCTTGATCGAGCTCACTGAACGAATGCGGGAGCGCAGTTCGCGCACACTTGGCATTGGCTACTCACTCCCTTCATTCTGTGCTTGATAGCGGCATCCCCGGGGCACTACGTGGTTACGCAAGCTGCCTCCTCCGTGCCCAGCGGGCATGCCGCGTGATTCCGACAGTCGCATGGCAAGTCTCGATTACTTCTCGACGTGCTTGCGGGTGACGGACAGCGACTCGACCTCTTCGTGGGCCAGGGCGTTGGCCTCGGCCTCGTTCACCACACGGCTGCCGTCGGAGGCGAGGAAGCCCTGCTTGAACTTGTCGGTCGCGGCCTTGAACTGCTCGGCCGCGTCGCCCTCGAGCTTCTTGTTTCCACCATCGAGGGCGGCGAAGGCGTCGGCGGCGTTGGCGTGCAGGAACTCCAGCAGTTCGGAGTTGAAGCGACGCACGTCGGCGACCGGCACCGAGTCGTAGTAGCCCGCGTCCACCAGGAACAGCGAGACGACCTGGTCCTCGACCGAGACCGGGGTGTACTGGTCCTGCTTGAGCAGCTCGACCCAGCGCGCACCGCGCTCCAGCTGCGCCAGCGAGGCGGCATCCAGATCGGAGGCGAAGGCGGAGAACGCCTCGAGCTCACGGTAGGAGGCCAGCTCCAGACGCAGCGAGCCGGAGACCTGCTTCATGGCCTTGGTCTGCGCGGCGCCACCGACACGGGAGACGGAGATACCGACGTTGATGGCCGGGCGCACACCCTTGTTGAACAGGTCCGACTCCAGGAAGACCTGGCCGTCGGTGATGGAGATGACGTTGGTCGGGATGAACGCCGAGACGTCGTTGGCCTTGGTCTCGATGATCGGCAGACCGGTCATGGAACCCGCGCCCAGCTCGTCGGAGAGCTTGGCGCAACGCTCCAGCAGACGCGAGTGCAGGTAGAAGACGTCACCCGGGTACGCCTCGCGGCCCGGCGGGCGACGCAGCAGCAGCGAGATGGCGCGGTAGGCCTCGGCCTGCTTCGACAGGTCGTCGAACACGATGAGGACGTGCTTGCCGTCGTACATCCAGTGCTGGCCCAGGGCCGAACCGGTGTAGGGCGCCAGCCACTTGAAGCCAGCGGAGTCCGACGCGGGCGCCGCGACGATGGTGGTGTACTCCATCGCGCCGTGCGCCTCGAGGGCGGCCTTCACACCGGCGATGGTGGAGCCCTTCTGGCCGATGGCGACGTAGATGCAGCGGACCTGCTTCTTCGGATCGCCGGTCGCCCAGTTCGCCTTCTGGTTGATGATGGCGTCGACGCAGACCGCGGTCTTGCCGGTCTTGCGGTCGCCGATGACGAGCTGACGCTGGCCGCGGCCGATGGCGGTCAGGGCGTCGATGGCGGTGATGCCGGTGGCCATGGGCTCTCCGACCGGCTGGCGCTCCAGCACGGTCGCGGCCTGCAACTCGAGCACGCGACGCTCGTCGGCCTCGATCTCGCCCAGGCCGTCGATCGGGGCGCCGAGCGGATCGATGACGCGACCGAGGAACTTGTCGCCCACCGGGACCGAGAGCACGTCGCCGGTGCGGCGGACCTGCTGGCCCTCCTCGATGGTGTCGAACTCACCCAGGATGACCGCACCGATATTGGTGTCCTCGAGGTTCAGCGCGACGCCCAGGACGCCGCCCGGGAATTCGAGCAGCTCGTTGGCCATCGCCGACGGCAGTCCGCTGATGTGGGCGATGCCGTCGCCGGTGTCGGTGACCACACCGACTTCCTCGATGGAGGTCTCGGGGGTGTAGCTCTGGGTGTAGCTCTCGATCGCGCTACGGATCTCATCGGGGGAGATCGTCAGCTCCGCCATGTTCTTCCTGCTCTCGCTGTCTGGTCTCGAATGTCGGTGTGGCTGTGCCGGATTCACCGGTTGGCCGGGGTGCGCTTTTAGGCCAGAGACTGGCGGAGGCGCTGCAATCGTCCGACGGCGCTGCCGTCGATCAGGTCGTCGCCCACGCGCACGACGACACCGGCCAGAAGGCTGGGGTCGACCTGCACGTGCACCGTGACCGGCTTGTCGTAGATCCGCTGCAGCGAGGAGGCCAACTGCTCCCGCTGCGGCGACGTCAGTTCGACCGCGGCGCGCACGTGCGCCACGATCTGATCCCGAAGGGACGCCGCCAGATCGGACAGATGGTCGATGGCCTCGCCGATGCTGTTGGTGTGGGTGCGGGCGACCGCCTGCTCCGCCAACTGGATGGTGACGTCCTCGACCTTTCCGGTGAGCAGGCCTTTCAGCAGCTCTCGGCGCGTCGCGACCGGACGGCCGTGATCCGAAAGCGCCTGCTCCAGCGCCGGGTTGTCCTCGACGATCCGGCCCAGTCGGAACAGCTCGTCCTCGACGGCGTCGATGCGTCCGCGGTCGGCCGCGGCGCGCAACAGCGCCTCCTGTCCGAGCAGCACCAGGGTGTCGACGAGATCGCGGGTCCGGGACCAGTCCTGGGCGACGGCGGTGGTGAGCACCGCCTGCGTGGCCACGCTGATCTTGCCGCCGAAGACCCGTTCGGCCAGCTCGGCACGGGCCGAGCTCGACACCGACTTGTCCGCGAGCGCCACACGCAGCGAACGCTGGTCGTCGAGTACGGCGACAACGGCGAAGAGCTCGGAGCCGGTCGTAGCCGCGACGGTGTCGCTACCGGTCAGAGCGGCCCGAAGAGCTTCCCGCGCACGGGAACTCGCCTCGCGGCTCGCTGCGTACATGCTTCCCACTTTCGCGTCGTTACCTTCCGACCCCGATGCCGCTGCGAGCGTCCAGTTCCGCCAGGAACTGATCGATCGAAGCGGCCTGCTTGGCCTGATCGGACACCGACTGCCCGATGATCTTCTCGGCCAGGTCGACTGCCGTGGCGCCCAGCTCCGAACGCAGCTCGGTCACGATCTGCTGGCGCTGTGCCTCCAGCTGGGTGTGACCGGCGGCGACGATGCGGTCCGCCTCGGCCTGGGCCTCCGCGCGCAGCTGCGCGAGGATCTGCTGGCCCTGAGTGCGGGCCTCTTCCCGGATGCGAGCGGCCTCGAGGCGAGCCTCGGACAGCTGCTCCTGGTACGCCTGCAGCGTGGCCTGGGCCTCCGCCTGGGCGACCTCGGCCTTCTTCAGGCCGCCTTCGATCTTCTCCGAGCGCTCGTCGAGCACCGTGGTCAGACGGGGAATCACGTACTTGTAGAACGCGATACCGATGACCAGGAGGCAGACCGCCGACCAGAAAATGTCATACGGCTCGGGGATGAGGGGGTTCTGTTCCTCCGCCCCCTCGGCCGCGAGCAAGTACATGCCATTCATGGTGTGGTCTCTTTCGGAATCAGAAAATGAAGCCGGCGACGAGGCCGATCAGCGCCAGGGCCTCGGTGAACGCGATACCCAGGAACATGGTGGTGCGGATCTGACCCTGCAGCTCGGGCTGACGGGCGATGCCCTCGATGGCCTTGCCGACCACGATGCCCACGCCGATGCCGGGGCCGATGGCCGCGAGGCCGTAACCGATGGCGCCGTAGCCCTTGACCTTGGACTCAGCAACTTCCTGGGCCAGGAACGAGAGGGTGCTCATGAGTTGTTTATTCCCTTTCTGTCGCTCACCCGCCGACGGCGTGTGTGCAGGTATTGGTTGGTACCGGTCGGTCAGTGAGAGTCGGCGTGCTGTGCCAAGCCGATGTAGACGGCGGTCAGCAGAGCGAACACGTACGCCTGCAGGAAGACCACCAGCATTTCGAAGAGGGTGAAGCCGAAGCCCGCGAGCAGCGAGAACGGCGAGAACACCTTCATCCAGGAGGCGGCATCGAACAGGAAGAACTGAGTGGCGCTGAAGAACAGCACCAGCATGATGTGGCCAGCCAGCATATTCGCCATGAGTCGGACAGTCAGGGTGAACGGGCGCAGCACGAAGGTCGAGAGGAACTCGATCGGGATCAGCAGCACGTGCAGGGCAGCCGGAACGTTCGGCACCACGATGCTCGCGCGCATGTAGGTGAGGAAGCCGTACTTCTTGATGCCCACGTAGTTGAAGGTGACGTAGGCGACCAGCGCCAGAACCAGCGGGAAGCCGATTCGCGCGTTGGAGGAGATGTTCAGACCCGGAATGATTCCGGAAATATTGAGGAACAGCACGGAGAAGAAGATCGTCGCGATAAGCGGGAAGAACTTCCGACCGGATTCCTTGCCGAGAACCTCGTCACAGATCTGCTCTTTGACGAAGACCAAGGCGTATTCGGCTATGTTCTGCAGCCCGCGCGGAACCAGCTTCGGGCTCCGGAATGCCAGGAACATGACTGCCAGCAGAACGGCCGACATCAGGATGCGAATGAGCATCAGACGGTCGAGCTCGAACGGCGTCCCCTCGAACAGCACAGCTGGAGGGAAGAAGTCGTTAAGCGACGGCGCGTGGAACTCGCCCGCCAAAATGGTGACGCTCAGCGTTCTCTCCCGTGTTCGGGCCGCGAGTCTTGCTTTAACTCGCGGTTCGATCGGACATTGACGATCTGGTGGTCGACTCTGGTCGGCTCGAAGTTCGTCAGCAGCTGAGCGGGTTATCCCCGGGCGTCTGAGCGCGCGTCGGCGACATCGTCGACGGTGCAGAACCGGAGCCCCTGCGGGCCCGGCACGGCTGTAAGCATAACCTGCCCCACCAGGGTCCACGCGGGACCCCCCTGTTGGTTCGGTTGCCTACAGGTAAAGAGTTTATCAAGTTATCTACGACAACGTGTAGGGGGTGTCCGGAAACAGCGAGTGAACTGTCTCTCGGGGCCTACTGGTCGTCCAGCTCCATAATCGGAACCCGGTGGCGCACAAGGCCATACGTCTCCGCACCGAGCACCACGAAGAGCGCCCCGACCACGGTGAGGAACAGGGTCGGACGGCTGTAGAAGTCGAAGTTCTGCAGGACCGCGACCACGATCACCGCGACCAGCAGTTTTCCGATCCAGCTACCCAGCAGAACAACGCCCTGCAGGCCCGAGGCCAACCGCGCGCTGAGCAGCACCGAGGCGGCCGTGGTGAGGATGAAGCCGCCGCCGATGCCCGCGCCGATGAGCGCGCCCCACAGGCCGGGCAGCCCGGCGAAGACCACGCCGAGGATGGACGAAATCACCACGAGCACAATCAATCCGAAGATGCCGTAGCGCAGCGCCGCCCGCAGCGGAGCGTCGGGACCGGGATTGGAAGCCGTAGTCACGTGGGTCACCCTACCCGTGGGCCGTATCGGAGCCGCGCGGCGGTTTGCGGCCGCCACGCGGGATCAACTCGCCGATGGACGGGACCGCGGTGATCACCAGGGCGAACACCAGGCCACCGGCGAACAGCAGCACCACCAGGGTGCGGTCCATGAGCGAGGAGCCGACCGCGCCGAAGGCGAGCACGCTCACCCACAAGTAGATCAACAGGACCACGCGGCGGTGCGAATGCCCGATCTGCAACAAACGGTGGTGCAGATGCATTTTGTCCGGTGTGGAAAAACTCACGCCCGCGCGCACGCGCCGGACGATAGCCAGAACAAGATCAAGTACCGGAATGAACATCACCGCCCCCACCAGCAACAAAGGCGAGAGCAGACCGACGATGTCGCGAGTGCCGTAACCCTGGAGCGGAATTCGCCCCGAAGCGCCCGTGGAGACCGCGGCGAGCATCAATCCGATGAGCATCGAGCCGGAATCACCCATGAAAATTCGGGCGGGCTGGAAATTGTGCGCCAGAAATCCCAGACAGCCGCCCGCGAGTGCGGCGGCCAGCAGTGCGGGCGGATAGGTGTCGGTGGCTCCGCCCTGTTCGTAGAGCAGACCCACGGTGAACACGAATACCGCTATCGAGGCGATCAGTCCGAGTCCGGCCGCGAGACCGTCGAGACCGTCCACGAAATTCATGGCGTTGATCATGGTGACGGTAATGCCGACGGTTACCAGACCGCCCTGGAGTTGATCCAGCACCACCGTGGTGTTGGTGAAGGGGTTGTAGATGGCGACCCAGCTCAGGCCCATGACCGCCATCACCCCCGCGGCGGTCACCTGGCCGACGAGCTTGGTCAGCCAGTCCAGGCCCCAGCGGTCGTCGATGATGCCGACCAGCACGATGAGCGTGCCCGCCACCACCACGGCCGGAATGTCCTTGGGGTAGTCGAAGCCGCGCCGCAGCGCGGGCAACTGGTGCGCGAAGAGCACGGCGGCCAGCACGCCCAGATAGATGCCGACGCCGCCCATGCGCGGAATCGGCTTCACGTGCACGTCGCGCTCCCGGGGCACCGCCACCGCGCCGAACGCGATGGCTCCCACCCGGACGCCGCCGGTGGACAGGAAGGTCACGACCGTGGCGACCAGGAGCACCAGCAGCAGCTCCCGCAGCGGGACCACCGCTCCCGTGCTGAAAATGCTCTGGCTCAGTAGGTCTCGAGACACCATCTACCGGGCCGTCACCGCGTGGCCTGCGAGACGAGCTCCTCCGGCGGCACGCCGAGCACCTCGGCCACCTTCTCCTTGGATATCGCGCCCTCGCGCAGGATGCGCGGCCGATCGGCGGTCAGGTCCACGATGGTGGAGGCGACGGCGTGGTCGGCCGGTCCACCGTCGAGGTAGACGCCCACCAGATCACCCAGCTGCGCCCGCGCCTCGGCGGCGGTGGTCGCGGGCGGCTGGCCCGAGACGTTCGCGCTCGACACGGCCAGCGGGCCCACCTCGCGCAGCAGTTCCAGCGCCACCGGGTGCAGCGGCATGCGCAGCGCCACCGTCCCGCGCGCGTCGCCGAGATCCCAGGCCAGCGAAGGGGCTTGCTGCACAACGAGAGTCAACGCCCCCGGCCAGAACGCCCGAATCAGCTCGCGGGCCTGCGGCCGTACCGAGAACACCAGCCCGTCGATGGTGTTCCAGGACCCCACCAGCACCGGCACCGGCATATCGCGCCCCCGCCGCTTGGCGGCCAGCAGCGCGGCCACGGCCGTACTGTCGAAGGCGTCGGCGGCCAGCCCGTACAACGTATCGGTCGGAATCACAGCCAACCGCCCCGATTTCAGTGCGCTGCGCGCGGCAGTCAGTCCCGCGGCGCGCGAGTCGGGATCGGCGCAGTCGTAGACGGTACTCACGCGCAACATCTTGGCACGAATGAACTCTCCATAGCTCTCAGGGGCTTCGCCCCTGAAACCCCAAGGGTCACGAGAGCATCATTTCGACAACCCCGCGCGCTGGTCGGCTACAGCGACAATGCGGCGGCCAACGCCATATCGACTTGTTCCATAGCCTCATCAGAAGCTCGGCCGACCAGCGTTTCGAAGCGCGACGGTTCCCCGGTGGAGATGCTGCGGCAACGCGCCCATCCGCCGAGCTCGGCTCCGAGCCCAACAGCGAGCAGCAGCAGAGCGGGGCTACTTGGCTCGATGTCGGTCACATCGACGACGACCGGGTACCCGGCCGTGTTCAGCGCGTCCGCCGAAACAACCAAGACGCGTCGTACGTGTGAGATCGAACGATATTCCCAGACTTCGCCTCGCCTCATGCAGCGTTTCCTGGACGTCGCCCGGCGTCGGCTGCCCACCGAGCATCTCGCTCGGCCTCGATCTCGGCCTGAGTTCGCGCCGAACCAGCTGTGTCCCACTGGGCTTCGGCTTCCGCGGCACGTTGTAGTAGGTATGACATCACGGCCTGGGCGGCCATCGCCGACGGCGTCGTTCCGTCGTGTTCGGCCACTGCTTTCGCGACCTCGAGGTAGTTCTCAGGGAGCTTGATGGTCAGCGGCTTCAGCGACATACCGATGAGTGTACCGACGAGTGCACCACGCGGTGCCCTTTCATGTCACTCCGTGCGGCGGGCTGCGACGAAGCGGGGTTTTCCGGCTAGGTCCGGGTGTTCGCACACGGCGTCGAAGCCGCCGTGGTCGCGAAGCAGGGCCGCGGCGGCGGAGCCGTTGGTGTCGTCGTGCTCGATGGCCGTGACGCCGTCGGCGCGCAGGAGGCGGGCGATGGTGGCGATCATGGGTCGGATGACATCGAGCCCGTCGGGGCCGCCGAACAGGGCGCGATGCGGATCGTGGTCGGCCACTTCGGGATCCAGTCGCGCGGCGGCGGGGATGTAGGGCGGATTCGAGACCACGACATCGACCTTGCCGTTGAGCTGCGAGAGGATCTCGGGATCGGTGACGTCACCCAGGTGCAGGTCGATGGGGGTGTCACCCTCGTCGGCCAGTTGCAGGGCATTGCGCTTGGCCCAGTCGAAGGCGGCGGGGTCGAGTTCGACGGCGTGCACCTGGGCGTCGGGGCGGGCGTGGGCGATGGCGAGGGCCAGTGCGCCGGATCCGGTGCACAGGTCCACCACGATCGGCTGGTGTTCGTGGCCGATGGCTTCGAGTTGGGCCAGGGCCCAGGCGAACAGCAATTCGGTCTCCGGGCGCGGGATGAAAACCCCTGGGCCGACAGCCAAATCGATCTCGCCCATCGAGGCGGTGCCCGTAAGGTGTTGCAGTGGAACGCGTTCCGCGCGGCGGGCCACCAGCTTCTGATACTCCCCCAGCTGTTCGGGGGTGATCATCGGGACCATCATCAGCCGCATGCGCTCGACGCCGAGCACATGTGCGGCAAGGTATTCCGCGTCCGCGTGCGGCGAATGCACGCCCGCCGCCCGCAGGGTCTCCTCGGCCTCGCGAATCACCGGCCGCAGCGCGACGCGTGTCATAACTCCTCCGCCTCTTCCCCACCATTCACCGACCGATGTCGCAACTGTCGCATCCGCTCGGTAGCGCTGTCCGGCGAACCGTTCCGAGTCCGCCGGACTTTCGCGTTTCGCGCCTTACTCCGCGGCGAGCCGTGCCGCGCGGTCGGCTTCGACGAGGGCATTGAGCAGATCGTCGAGATTGCCGTCGAGCACCGAATCGAGGTTGTGCGCCTTGAAACCGATGCGGTGATCGGCGATGCGGTTCTCCGGGAAGTTGTAGGTCCTGATGCGCTCGGAGCGGTCCACGGTGCGGATCTGCGAGGCGCGGCCCGCGGCGGCGTCGGCATCGGCCTGCTCCTCGGCGAGGGCCTGCAACCGCGCCGCCAACACCTGCATGGCGCGCATCTTGTTCTGCAGCTGCGAACGCTCGTTCTGGCAGGTCACCACGATGCCGGTGGGCAGATGGGTGATGCGCACGGCGGAGTCGGTGGTGTTGACGCCCTGGCCGCCCTTGCCGGAGGAGCGGTAGACGTCGATGCGCAGGTCCTTCTCGTCGATCTGCACCTGCTCGACCTCGTCGGGCTCCGGGTAGACCAGGACACCGGCCGCGGAGGTGTGGATACGCCCCTGCGATTCGGTGACGGGCACGCGCTGCACGCGGTGCACGCCGCCCTCCCACTTGAGCCGCGACCACACGCCGTCGCGGGTGGGCTCCTTGCTCTTGATCGAGAAGGTGGCCTCTTTGTAGCCGTCCAGGTCCGAGTAGGTGATGCCGAGCACCTCGACCTTCCACCCGTGCCGTTCCGCGTAGCGGATGTACATGCGCGCCAGATCGGAGGCGAACAGCGCCGATTCCTCGCCGCCCTCACCGGACTTCACCTCGAGCACCACATCGTCGGAGTCGTGCGGATCGCGCGGGGCGAGCAGGTCGGTGAGGGTCTTCTCCAACTCCTCGACCTGTTCACGCAGCGCGGGCACCTCGGCCGCGAAGGACGCGTCGTCGGCCGCCAGCTCCTCGGCCGCGCTCAGATCGTCGCGCGTGGCCTCGAGCTTGCGGTACGTGGACATGACCGGCCCGAGCTCGGCGAAACGCTTGCCGACGCGACGTGCCGCCGCCGGATCGTTGTGCAGCGCCGGATCGGACAGCTGCATCTCCAGACCGGCGTACTCGGCCAGAATGTCGTCGATCGCGGACGGGGCCGCGGACTTGTCGGCCATGGCATGTGCTCCTTGGATGTGGGGGTGACGAAGTGGCTGCAAACGCGACGACGCCCGGCCTGCGGGATGCAGGACGGGCGTCGGCGGGACAGCTACTTGTCGGCCTTGGCGGCACGCTTGCCGTAGCGGGCCTCGAAGCGAGCCACGCGACCACCGGTGTCCAGAATCTTCTGCTTGCCCGTGTAGAACGGGTGGCACTGGGAGCAGACCTCGACCGTGATCTGGCCCGACTCCTTGGTGCTCTTGGTCTGGAAGGTGTTGCCGCAGCCGCACACGACCGTGGTGTCCACGTACGTGGGGTGAATTCCTGCCTTCATGGGTGTCCTTTCAATGGTCGCCGGGTCGCCCTCGAACCGAGAGGACGTGAACCGGAACCGACTTAGGCATGGTTGCCGACGGACCAGTATATGCGCCACCTACCAGCGGCGTCCGCCCGGGTCCGACACCCCTTCAACCCACCCCAGCCCACCTTTGTTCCCGGCCTGTCGGAGGCCGCCGATAGGCTCCGAGCGCTTCTCCAGGAAAGGGAAAAAATGAATATGCGTCGAGTGCTCGTGGCGGCCGGTCTGACGGCAATGATCGCTGCGGCAGGGGTGGGGATCGGCCATGCCGCTCCGGCGGATCCGACGGAGCGGGCCTTCATCGAGAAGGCCCTGTTGAACAAGGAGTTGGTCCTCATTCCGGACGAGGGCCTCCTCGAGATCGGGTGGGCGGCCTGTGCGGCGCTCGATGCCCGCGGGGCGAGCGTCGAGACCGTGCGCGGGATCATCCAGATCGGCAAGGACACCGGCGCGGAGCTGGAAACTCGCCTGATCACGGCCGCGGCGGTGCAGACGCTGTGCACCCAGCACGAGGTCGAGGCCTTGCGCGCCTTCGCCTACATCACGCACCACGAGGGGTGAAGGCACCACCTCGGGTAGGGGTGCCAACCCTGTTGTGACCCTGAATTCGGCTGAGGCAGGGTAGTTCTCGAGGCGGATGTGCGGGGCGGGCGGCGGAGCGAATATGAGATTGGTCGGATTTGTTCCGATGCCGCCCCCCAAGGAATTGCGGGCACGCATATTTCGTGGGCTCGAGTCACGCTGAAAGTCGAGTAGCCGTCTACTCAAGAATGCGAACACCGCTGTTCGTAGTGTCGTCATCAGGTGAAAGGCTTCACGACCAGGGAAGGAACAGCTGTGAATCGGCACGCAGACCGGTGGACGACCAAGCGCCTCGGCGTCGGGTGGGCACGCGGACGCCGAGCCGAGATCGCCGCCGCTGGCGTATTCGCAGCATTGGCCTTCGGGGTGGCGTGGGGCTGGTTGGCCCGGCCCGGTGAGTCCAGCAGCGCGGCGCGACAGTCCGGCGCGCCGCACCCGGAGACCGGCCAACTCACCTATACGGCGGTCGCGGCGGTCGATACCTCCGCCGCCGCGACCGCCACCATTCTCGGCTTCATGGTCCTCGGGGCGTACCTGATCGGCATGTTCTTCTTCAGCCCGACGCCCGCCCCCGGAATACCGCGACGGCCCCGCCGAAGCGGGGCCGTCGAGATGAATTTCCTTGCGTACCTGGACTACTCGTCCAGTGCGCCCGGCGCGGTCTTCGAGACCTGCATCAGGAACTCCACATTGCTCTTCGACTTCTTCAACCGGTCGATGAGCAGGTCGATCGCCTGATGCGAATCCAGGCCCGAGAGCACGCGCCGCAGCTTGTGCAGGACCGCGGCCTCATCGGGCTGCATCAGTAGATCGTCGCGGCGGGTACCGGACGGGTTGACGTCGACCGCCGGGAACACGCGACGCTCGGCGATCTTGCGATCGAGCTTGAGCTCGGCATTGCCGGTGCCCTTGAACTCCTCGAAGATGACCGTGTCACCGGTGGAGCCGGTCTCGACCATCGCGGTGGCGATGATCGTGAGCGAGCCGCCGTTCTCGATATTGCGGGCCGCGCCGAGGAACCGCTTGGGCGGGTACAGCGCGGTGGAATCCACACCACCGGAAAGGATTCGACCCGAGGCCGGGGACGAGTTGTTGTACGCGCGACCCAGTCGGGTGATGGAGTCGAGCAGCACCACGACGTCCTGACCCATCTCCACCAGGCGCTTGGCCCGCTCGATGGCGAGCTCGGCGACCGAGGTGTGATCGCTCGGCGGCCGGTCGAACGTGGAGGCGATGACCTCGCCGCGCACCGAGCGCTGCATATCGGTCACTTCCTCGGGACGCTCGTCCACCAGGACGACCATGAGGTAGCACTCGGGGTTGTTCACCGCGATGGCGTTCGCGATGTCCTGCATGATCGTGGTCTTACCGGCCTTGGGCGGGGACACGATCAGCGCGCGCTGACCCTTGCCGATCGGCATGATCAGGTCGATCACGCGGGTCGTCAGCTTGTTGGGCTGGGTCTCCAGCCGCAGGCGCTGGTTCGGGTACAGCGGGGTGAGCTTGTTGAATTCCGGTCGCCGCTTGGCGGATTCGATATCCGAGCCGTTGACCGTATCCAGCCGCACCAGCGGATCGAACTTCTGACGCTGGTTGCTCTGATCGCCCTCGCGCGGCGCGCGCACCGCACCGGTGATGGCGTCACCGCGGCGCAGGCCGTTCTTGCGAACCAGGTTCATCGACACGTACACGTCGTTCGGACCGGCGAGGTAGCCGGAGGTGCGCACGAACGCGTAGTTGTCGAGCACGTCGAGAATGCCCGCGACGGGCTGCAGGACGTCGTCCTCGCGGATCTCCATCTCGCGGCCCTCACCGGTACTGGCGCCGCCCTCGCGGTCCCGGCCCCGGCGACGCTCGCGGAAGCGACGGCCCCGGCGGCCGCGGCCACCTTCCTCGTCGTCACCGCCCCGGTCGTCCCGACGGTCGTCGCGGCGCGCGGTGCCGTTCTGCTGGCCACCGTTCTGATTGCGATCGCGATCGCCGCGCTCGCCCTGGTTGCGGTCACCGCGCTCGCCCTGATTGCGGTCGCGGCGGCGCTCGCCCTCCTCGGGCTTCGCCTCGTCGGTCTTCGTCTCGCCCGAAGTTCCTTCGGCCACAGCATTGTTCGCGGTGGCGGCGGCGGCGCGCTGCTCGCGTCCACGACGCTGGCGACCGCGACCACGCTGACCCTCGCGGCCACCGTCCTCGCCATTGCCCTCGTCGCGCTTGGACTCCTGCGACGCGGCGGCGTCGGTCTGCACCGGCGCGGCCTCGTTGTCGGACTTGGGGGCCTTCTCGGCCTTCTCGCTCTTGGCGGGGGCCTCGGCCTTGGCCGATCCGGACTCCCCACCGGTCGGCGCGCTCTGCGCACCCTTGGCGGTCTCGGTGCCGGAGGCGCCCGTCGACCCCGCCTCCCCGGCCTTGACCTTCTCACCCCGGCTGCCCTTGGCGGGCTTGCTCGAACCCGCGGCGGTGGCCTTGGCCCCACCGGACTGGTTCTCCTTGATGGCGGCGATGAGATCACCCTTACGCATCCCGGAAGTGCCTCGGATACCGAGTTCTCCAGCGAGCGCGCGCAACTGCGGCAACAACATTCCAGTCAGCCCCGATCGTGCGACGTCGGTTTGTTCACTCATCTTCGAAATCTGTCCGGAGTCACTTTCGCGCTCGCCCGAGGAAACCGAATTGCTTTCCACCCCGGGTGTCGCGAGCAGGTCCGTATCTGTCACGGAAATCCTTTCCTTCCCTCGACTGCCGTGTGCCTGTTCGAGGGTTTCTCCTGCAATCCGGTCCTGTGCCGGACTCGGATGCCGTATCGCCTGCTGCCCCGCCGGATCGGTGACTTCACCACCGCGGCCTTCGCCACGACGTGGTTTTCGCCACCGACTGCTGGGCTTCGCCACCGACTGCAAAAGGTGGGAGAGATCATTCCAGTTGACTGGTAACCCCCAAGTTTCGAAGCTCGAAAGCCTCGAGCCTGAGCAAGGAGCCTCTGGAGCGATTGCCCTGATGAAGCACCGGCGTCTGACGCGCACGATGTACGGACGTGCCCAGGATAGCTCCCACCAGTCACGGGAGCAAGGCAGGCGCGCTGTCTGTCCGGCAATACATTTTCGTGTTCACCGCTTCGAGAGGTATTCGGATCACTCCACCGACACGCCGTCGGCGATACCGGGCTCGAGCACCCGCATACCGTCGGCGACCGCGAGTTCCCGCAGTTCGGCGGGGAATTCGCCGATGCCGAGGGCCAGCACGGTGGGTCCGGCGCCCGAGACCGTGGCCGCGATTCCGGCCGCGCGCAGCAGTTCGATCCACTTGGTGGTCAGCGGTAGCGCCGAGGCCCGGTAACCCTGGTGCAGCCGATCCGCCGTAGCGGGAATCAGCAGGTCAGGGCGTTGCGTCAAGGCAACTACCGCCAGTGCGGAGCGGCTGGCGTTGAAGGCGGCGTCGACATGCGGCACCGTCTCCGGCAAGAGCCCGCGGGTGTGCGCGGTGGAGGAGCGTTCGGTCGGGATCAGCACGAACGGCCGCAGCGCGGCGTGCGGATCGAGTCGAACGGCCCGGTATTCGCGGGTGTGGTGATCGCCCGCGCCGTTCGCGGCGGCATCGGTCGGGCGATCGGTTTCGGTCCAGGACACCACGATTCCGCCCAGCACACTGGCCGCGGCATTGTCGGGATGGCCCTCGAACTCCGAAGCCAGTTGCACCAGAGCGTCATCGGTGAAGGCCAGCTCCGGATCGAACTTGGCGGCCAGGCCGCGACCGGCGGCCAAACCGCCCACCGCCGCCGAGGCCGACGACCCCAGTCCACGCGAGTGCGGAATCACGTTGCGGCACACCACATCCAGGCCGTCGGCCCAGACGCCCGCGGACTCCAGTCCGCGTTCGATGGCACGCACCACCAGATGTGAAGGGCCCCAGGGCACATCGGCGGCCCCTTCGCCCTCCACGGTGATGGTGAGCCCGGAATCGGTGGTGCGCACCACGATCTCGTCGTAGAGCCCCAGCGCGATGCCGAGGGAGTCGAAACCCGGCCCCAGATTGGCGCTGGAGGCCGGAACCCGAACCGTCACGGTCAAATCCGCCGGTAGGGTCCGGGTCATTACTTGACCTTCGCGCGAATTCAATTCAGGCCAGCTCGAGTTCGTGGGCCACCGCAACCGGGTCGACCGCGATCGGCTTGACCTCCGGCATGCCCTTGAGGGCGTTGTCGGGATCCTTGAGGCCGTTGCCGGTCACCGTGCACACCACGGTGAGTCCGGAATCCAGCCAGCCCTCCTTGCGGGCGGCCAGCAGACCGGCCACCGAGGCCGCGGAGGCGGGCTCGACGAAGACGCCCTCGGAGGCGGCGACCAGGCGGTACGCCGCCAGGATCTCCTCGTCGGTGGCGGCCCGGAAGACGCCGCCGGACTGCTCCTTGGCGGTCATCGCGCCGTTCCAGGACGCGGGCGCGCCGATGCGAATGGCGGTGGCGACGGTCTCCGGATTCGAGACCGGAGCCCCGTTGACCAGCGGCGCGGCACCGGCGGCCTGCACACCCAGCATGCGCGGGCGCGCGGAGATGATGCCGTCGGCGTGGTACTCACTGTAGCCCTTCCAGTACGCGGTGATGTTTCCGGCGTTGCCGACCGGAAGCGCGTGCACATCGGGGGCCTTGCCCAGGGCGTCGACGATTTCGAAGGCCGCGGTCTTCTGGCCCTCGATGCGCGCCGGATTGACCGAGTTCACCAAGCCGACCTCGGGGAAGTCCGAGGTGACCTTGCGGGCCAGTTCCAGGCAGTCGTCGAAGTTGCCCTCGACCTGAATGATCTCCGCGCCCAACATGACCGCCTGGGCGAGCTTGCCCATGGCGATCTTGCCCTGCGGAATGAGCACCGCGCAGCGCAGGCCCGCGCGGGTGGCGTAGGCGGCGGCCGAGGCCGAGGTATTGCCGGTGGAGGCGCAGAGCACGGCCTTCTTGCCGGAGTACTTGGCGTCGGTCATGGCCATGGTCATGCCGCGGTCCTTGAAGGAACCGGTGGGGTTCGCGCCCTCGACCTTGAGGTACACCTCGCAGCCGGTGAGCTCGGAGAGGTGGTGCGCGGGCACCAGCGGAGTGCCGCCCTCGAACAGGGTGACCGGCTCCCAGTCGGCCGGTACCGGGAGACGATCCCGGTACGCGGCGATCAAACCGGGCCACGGGGTATGCACGACAGACCGTGCAGACGTACTCATTCCTCGGTGCCTTCCAATCTCAGAACACTGGTCACGGACGTGACGGAGTCCAGTTCGGCCAACGCGGCAACGGTATCGGCAAGGTCCGATTCCCGCGCGTGGTGGGTCACCACCACCAGGCGCGCACCCTCGTCGTAGCCCTCCTGGCGAACCGTCGAGATGCTGACGCCGTGCTTGGCGAACTCCCCCGCCACCGCTTCCAGCACACCCGTGCGGTCGGCGACCTGCAGGTTCACGTGGTAGCGGGTGGGGGTGTCGCCGATCGAGGCGATCGGCAGCTCAGCATAGACCGATTCGCCCGGTGCGCGACCACCGTAGAACTTGTTGCGCGCGGCCATGACCAGGTCGCCCATGACGGCCGAGGCGGTCGGCGCGCCGCCCGCGCCCTGGCCGTAGAACATCAGGCGTCCGGCGTTCTCGGCCTCCACGACCACGGCGTTGAACGCGCCGTTCACCGCGGCGAGGGGGTGCTTGCGCGGGATGAGCGCCGGGTAGACGCGCACCGAGATGGACTCCTTGCCTCCGTCGTCGGTGACGCGCTCGGCCATGGCGAGCAGTTTCACGGTGCAGCCGACGGCGGCCGCGGTCTCCAGATCCTCGGCGGTGATGCGGGAGATGCCCTCGCGGTAGACGTCGCCGGAGGTGACGCGGGTGTGGAAGGCGACCGAGGCCAGGATGGCGGCCTTGGCGGCGGCGTCGTAGCCCTCGACGTCGGCGGTCGGGTCGGCCTCGGCGTAGCCCAGGCGGGTGGCCTCGGCGAGCACGTCGTCGTAGTCCGCGCCGGTCTCGGCCATGGCGGAGAGGATGAAGTTGGTGGTGCCGTTGACGATTCCCACCACGCGGTTCACCCGGTCGCCCGAGAGCGACTGGATGAGCGGGCGCAGCACCGGGATGGCACCGGCGACGGCGGCCTCGAAATACAGGTCGGCGCGGTTGTTCTCGGCCGCGGCGGCGAGTTCGCCGGTGTAGTCGGCCAGCAGCGCCTTGTTGGCGGTGATCACCGATTTGCCCGCTTCGAGGGCCTTCTTGATGAGGCCGCGGGCGGGATCGATACCGCCGAGCACCTCGACCACGATGTCGACATCGTCACGGGCGACCAGGGATTCGGAATCGGTGGTCAGCAGCTCGGCCGGAATGCCGCGGTCCTTGTCGAGGTTTCGCACGGAGACGCCGCGCAGCACCACCGGAGCGCCGACGCGGTTGCACAGGTCCTCGGCGTGGTCGCGCAGAATGCGCACGACCTCCGCACCGACGGTGCCCATGCCGAGGACCGCGACCCCGATCGGATGATCCGATCCCCACACGCCGTTTCTCGTAGCGTTCGCCACCTCGGTCATGCCTTCACCTCCAAGCTGAGTAGGTCCTCCACCGTCTCGCGGCGAAGAATCAAGCGCGCCTTACCATCTCGTACCGCCACCACGCCCGGCCGGGTGAGCAGGTTGTAGCGACTCGACATCGAATAGCAGTACGCGCCCGTTGCGGCCACCGCGACCAGATCGCCCGGGCCCACATCGGCGGGCATCCAGGTGTCGCGAATGACGATATCCCCACTCTCGCAATGCTTTCCGACCACACGCGCGACGACGGCCGCCGCGTCGCTGGAACGCGACACCAGACGGCAGTCGTACTCGGCCTGGTAGAGCGCGGGTCGGATGTTGTCGCTCATGCCACCGTCGACGGAGACGTAGCGGCGGCGGTTGCCACCGTCGAGGGTGACGTCCTTGGTGGTGCCGACCTCGTAGAGGGTGACGGTGCCCGGACCGGCGATGGCGCGACCCGGCTCCACCGCGATGGTGGGCAGCGGCAGTCCGGCGCGCTCGGCCTCCTCGGCGACAATGCGGCGCAGGTTGGCCGCGAAGTCGTCGAGGGCGGGCGGATCGTCGTGCGGCAGGTACGAGATACCAAGGCCGCCACCGAGATCCAGGATCTTGATCTGCGCGGCGCGCTCCGCGCCGAACTTGTCCACGGCCTCGCGCAGCACCCCGAGCATGCGGCGGGTGGAGATCTCGAAGCCGTCGATATCGAAGATCTGCGAGCCGATATGGCTGTGCAGACCCACCATGCGCAGGTCGGGCGATTCGAAGACCCGGGCAATGGCCTGCATGGCATCGCCGCTGGCGATCGAGAAGCCGAACTTCTGATCCTCGTGCGCGGTCGAAATGTATTCGTGGGTATGGGCTTCCACGCCGACGGTGACGCGAACCAGTACGTCCTGCACC
The DNA here is from genome assembly GCF_044459025.1 of Nocardia sp. NPDC050406. Taxonomy (NCBI): domain Bacteria; kingdom Bacillati; phylum Actinomycetota; class Actinomycetes; order Mycobacteriales; family Nocardiaceae; genus Nocardia; species Nocardia sp. NPDC050406. The sequence goes on from NZ_JBITIM010000003.1 coordinate 28,188, forward strand.
TTGCCCGCACTCTTGGCCACGGCCTCGAGGCGGTCGATCTCGATGAGCGAGTCGAGCACCACGTGGCCGACCCCGGCGGCTACCGCCGCCTCCAGCTCGGGTACCGATTTGTTGTTGCCGTGCAAGGCGATTCGCTCGGCCGGGAAACCCGCATTGAGCGCGACGGCCAGTTCGCCGCCGGAGCAGACGTCCAGGGACAGGCCCTCGTCGCGGATCCAGCGGGCGACCTCGCCGCACAGGAACGCCTTCGACGCGTAGTGCACCTTGGAGCCCTCGCCGAAGGCGCGCACCATATCCCGGCAGCGGGAACGGAAATCGTCCTCGTCGATGACGAACAGCGGGGTGCCGAATTCGGCGGCCAGCTCGTGCACCGGGACGCCCGCGATGCGCACGACGCCGTCGGCGTCACGAGTCGCGTTGCGCGGCCACACATTCGCGGGCAGGTCGATCATCTGCTTCGGGTCGCTGGGGCGCTCGGGCAGATTCGGGGCGTGCGGGATGTCCGCGTGGCGGGGTCCGGCGGGGTGGGCACTCATTTACATACGCTCCGGGGCAGAGACGCCTAGCAGGCCGAGGCCGTTGGCGAGAACTTGGTTGGTGGCTTTGACCAGCTCGAGGCGAGCGGCATTGAGGGGGGTGACGGGCTCGTCGCCCTTGGGCAGCACGCGCATGTCGTCGTCGGACTGGAAGGGGTGGTAGGCCCCGGCCAGCTCTTCGAGATAGCGCACCACCCGGTGCGGCTCGCGCAGGTCGGCGGCGGTGGCGACGACGCGCGGGTACTCGCCGAGGGTACGGATGAGCTCACCCTCGCGGTCGGAGCTCATGAGGCCGAGATCCGGTGTCACCGCGTCGAATCCGTACGACTTGGCATTGTCGATGATGCGGCAGGTCCGGGCGTGGGCGTACTGCACGTAGTAGACCGGGTTGACGCTCTCCTGCGTGGTCCACAGGTCGATGTCGATATCGATGCTGGTGTTCACCGACGAGCGCACCAGCGAGTAGCGCGCGGCATCCACGCCAATGGCCTCGACCAGGTCGTCGAGGGTGATGACGGTGCCAGCACGCTTCGACATCCGCACGGCCGCACCGTCTTTGAGCAGATTGACCATCTGCCCGATGAGCACCTCGACGGTGTTCGGATCGTCGCCGAAGGCCGCGGCGGCGGCCTTCAACCGACCGATGTAGCCGTGGTGATCGGCCCCGAGCATGTAGATGCACAGGTCGAACCCACGCGAGCGCTTGTTCTGGAAGTACGCGATATCGCCGCCGATGTAGGCCGACTTGCCGTCGCTCTTGATGACGACGCGGTCCTTGTCATCGCCGTATTCGGTGGAGGCGATCCACCACGCGCCGTCCTTCTCGTAGAGATTGCCGGACGCCTTCAGCGTCTCCAGGGCCTTGTCCACCGCGCCGGATTCGAACAGCGAGCTCTCGTTGAAGTACACGTCGAAGTCGGTGCCGAAATCGTGCAGCGTCTGCTTGATGTGGGCGAACATCAACTCGACGCCCTCGCGGCGGAACACCTCGTGGCGCTGCGCCTCGGGCAGGTCGAGCACGCCCGGGTTGGCCGCCACGACGGTCTGGGCGATCTCGGTGATGTACGCGCCCGCGTAGCCGTCCTCCGGCGTCGGCTGCCCCAGGGCGGCGGCCACGAGGGAATTGGCGTAGCGGTCGATCTGCGCGCCGTGGTCGTTGAAGTAGTACTCGCGGGTGACGTCCGCGCCCTGGGACACCAGGATGCGGCCGAGCGCGTCGCCGACGGCGGCCCAACGGGTGCCGCCCAGGTGGACCGGTCCAGTGGGGTTGGCGGAAACGAATTCCAGGTTGATCTTGGTTCCGGCGAGGGTCCGCGCGGTGCCGAAGCTCGCGCCCGCGTCGAGAATCTTGCGAATGATGGCGCCCTGGGCGGACTTGGCCAGGCGAATGTTCAGGAAGCCCGGCCCGGCGACCTCCGCCGAATCGATGCCCTCGGCGGCCGACAGCGCCGTCGCCAGCAGATTCGCGAATTCGCGCGGATTCAATCCGGCCTTCTTGCCTACCTGCATGGCCACATTCGTGGCATAGTCACCATGCTCAGGATTGCGGGGGCGCTCCACCTTGACCTCGTCGGGCAGGACCGAAGGGTCGGATCCACGTTCGACAAGTACCTTCGCAGCGGTCGCGCGAAGGAGATCTGCAAGGTCAGCTGGAGTCACGAGTCACTATCCTATGGTCTGAGCAGGTGAACGCCGTCAGCGGGCACCTCCGGGGCATGCGCCCAGCAAACGGCGAGGCAACGTGTTGCCACACCGTCTGATTGTCCACACGTCGAAAAGAGCACAACAAGCGATGCCGAGCAGGACCAGTGCCAAGTCGGCCAAAGCCATCAAGGCCGCCAGCAAATCCTCCCCGTCGCTGCGTAAGGGAGGTAAGGGCGGCAAGCTGCCCACCAAGCGCAATATCCCCTGGGCGACCATCGGCGCGGTGGTGGTGATCGTCGCGCTGATCGGCGCGCTCGCCGCCTACCTGGTGCCGAAGTACCAGGCCAAGGAGGAGCTGCGCAACCCGTCGGCGTATATCGACGGTGTGGTCAAGAAGGAGTATCCGGCGGGTCAGCACGTGACCTCGACCCAGCGGGTGGCCTACGACCAGACCCCGGCCTTCGGTGGACCGCACGACGGTTCCTGGGCCGCCTGCACCGGTGTGGTCTACGAGAAGGCGATTCGGACCGAGAACGCTGTGCATTCGCTGGAGCACGGCGCGGTGTGGATCACCTACAACCCCGACAAGGTGGACGCGGCGGCGATCGACACGCTGAAGAAGAAGGTCGAGAACCAGCCGTACATGCTCATGTCGCCCTACCCGGGGCTGGACAAGCCGATCTCCTTGCAGGCGTGGGGCCATCAGCTGAAGGTGGACAAGGTCGATGATTCGCGCGTGGACCGCTTCATCAAGGATCTGCGCCTGAACGAGAACACCTACCCCGAGGTGGGCGCGAGCTGCTCCAACCCGACCTTCGATCCGGCCAATCCCCCGGCCTTCGATCCGAGCGCGCCGGGCCCGAACGCCATCGGCATGGACGGTAAGGGCGCGACCCAGGGTTCGACCGTCGATCCCACCGAGCTGGGTGGCGGTGGCCTGTCCGGCATTCCGGGTCTGTCGGGTATCCCCGGCCTGTCCGAGATGCCGGGTGGTGTGCCGACCATTCCCGCGCCGACGGACGCGCCGCAGCTGCCGCAGACCGACCAGCCCGTCCCCGGTCAGTGATGCCGCCGCTCGTGCCCGGTGACTTCGCCGACGACTCGGGAGCCGACACCCCCGCACCGTCCCCCGCCCGCCCCAGCCAGCGCACCGCGCTGCTGGTACTGGGCGTGATCGGCGTCCTGCTGATCGGTTTCGCCCTAGGGCTGTTCGCGCGAATCCCCTTGGACGGCAATGCCGATCCCGCGCCGAGCGCCGTGGACATCGGCTTCAGCCAGGACATGTCGGTGCACCACACCCAGGCCGTGGAGATGTCGGCGGTGGCCCTGAGCAACTCCACCGACCCCGCCGTGAAGCGCCTCGCCTACGACATCCTCACCACCCAGCAGAACCAGGCCGGGCGCATGCAGGCGTGGCTGCAACTCTGGGGCGAGCCGCTGCTGCCCACCGGCGGCTACATGGGCTGGATGACCGGCACCGAGGGCGCGTCACACCACGGCGGCGGCCACGGCGAACAGCAGCACACCGGCCCGGTTCCCACCATGCCCGGTATGGCAACCCAGGAAGAACTCGACAAACTGGGCAAGGCCACCGGCCCCGCCCTCGACGTCCTGTTCCTGCAACTCATGCTGCGCCACCACCAAGGCGGCGTCGCCATGATCGACTACGCCGCGGCCCGAGCCGAGACCACCGGCGTGCGGTCGCTGGCCGAGAGTATGGGCAAAACCCAAGCGGGCGAATCGACCCTGATGCAGCAGATGCTCGCCGAACGTGGCGCGTCACCACTCCCGATGAACTGAATCCGCCGGGTGGGCCGGGCCCCAAAACGCCCGGTCCACCCAGGTTTTTGGCCTGACGCACCCAATGCGATAGGCTTTCCCGAGCCCGAGCGGATCACCCCGCCCGGACATATCCCCGCCCTCGTAGCTCAGGGGATAGAGCGTTTGCCTCCGGAGCAAAAGGCCGCAGGTTCGATTCCTGCCGAGGGCACCAACGAAAGGCCCCGACCGTACGCGGTCGGGGCCTTCGTCATTGCTCGAGCGGTTACCGCGTGGAGCGCTCGAAGGTCAGGGCCGTCAGCGTCTCGCCGGACGGGGTCTGCGCCTGCTGCGGCCCGCCCGTCTGCACGAAGCCCTGGGACTTCAGAACCCGGATGGACCCCTCGTTCTCCGGCACGGTCCGCGCGTCCAGCGTGGACAGGCCCGCGTGCGCGGCCAAGCGGATGGCGGCGCGCAGGGCCTGCTGGGCCACGCCGCGCCCCCGGGCCGCGGGGGTGAGCCAGAAGCCGACCTCGGCCCGAGTGGCGGTGATATCGAAAAGCACCACGCTGCCGAGGAATTCGTCGGTGGCCGTATCGGCGATGGCGAGGACCGCCAGGGATCCGTCCGCCAGGCCGTCGGCGATCACGCCGTCGATCTGATGCCGCACGATCTCGGCGGTGTAGTTCGACAGCGGGAGGTGTCCGTACGCGCGGACGGCCGCGTCCTCGGTTCCGTCGGCGAACGCCTGGACATCCCGATACTCCAGCCGACGCACTCGGACTCCACCCTCGACGCACGGCAGCGCACCCGAGATATCCACCGCGATCACCCCTTCCGCGGAATCGTCCTACCAATAGCCACCTACTGTGTAGCACAACGCGTTCCGCCGAAGGACCGGCGTGGCAGGCGTACCGCTTCGCTTACCCGTCAGGTAATCGACCTCGACCCGGGCGCGTGTCAGGATCGGGAAGTCAGCGAAACCCGTTCAGCCGGAGGGCCTTCAATGCCTGCCTACGTCATCGCCCACCTCCAGGAAGCCACTGCGCACCCGGATATCGCGGAGTACGTCGAGCGCCTCCCCGCCACCTTCGCTCCTTACGGCGGCCGCTATCTCGTGCACGCGACACCACACGAGGTGAAGGAGGGAACCTGGCCGGGACACGTCGTCATGATCGGCTTCCCGACCCTCGCGCAGGCCCGAACCTGGTGGGACTCCCCGGCTTACCGCGAGATCGCACCCTTGCGGTCCCGACACATCAAGGGGGACATCATCATTGTCGAGGGCGTTCCGGAGGGGTACGAGCCGACCGCCATGGTGCAGGCCATGCGACAGGGATTCGCCGCCGACTAGCGCCGAATCGGCATGCCTCCAAGGGTTTTCGCGGTTAGATCTACCCCGAGATGCTCGGCAGGATCGAACTGAGGCCGCCTCCGGCGCAGGTGCCGTCGGCGGCGACCTCGACGATCAGCGGCGTGACCAGAATGGCCGAGCTCAGGTAGCTCACGGTCGCCGTGAGTTTGTGCGTGCCGGGAGTCGCTGGGGTCCACTGGGTTTGGAGCGGGACCGATACCGGCAGCAGCGCCGAGCCGGAAGACTGCCCGATCTGCGCGCCGTTGTCGAAGAAGGTGGCGGAGGAGGCCAGGGCGGGCGGGTTGTCGAGGGACAGTTCGTAGGTACAGCCGACCGCGTGCGTGGAGCCCGCGAGCGACAGGGTGTACGTGCCGGGCTCCGCCACCGCCCGCGGAGCGGCGAGTACCAGGGCCGCGGCCGTCGCGGCGACACCGATCACTCGAAGGCCTTGCCCTGCTGCTGTTTTCATTGCCATCTCGCTTCTCCGTGAGTAGGCGACGCCACCGGGGCCACCGCACTACCGGAGAGCTTATGTCTGAAGCATGAATATTTCAGACCTGAGAATTGGGGTCTCGACAGGCTGGCTCACCCCATCGAGCAGCTGTGGCGCGGGCCACGGCGACCGCGTCGACTTCCCCGAAGGTCCCTGGATTCCAGGACTTTCGGCGCAGTGTCGACGCGGTCGGACGCAGGCACGGTGGTGGGAGCAGGAAATCGTCCTGAGTCGAAAGGGAACACCTATGAGCCGCGGGTATCCAGGAGTCGAGACGATCAGGGCGGCGGTGGGGCTGGCCCAGCGGGCGCCCTCGGTGCACAATTCGCAGCCGTGGCGGTGGCAGTGGGAGCGGGACCGCCTGCATCTCTACGCCGACACCTCACGACACCTGACCGCCACCGATCCGCAGCAGCGCGCGCTCGTGCTCAGCTGCGGCGCCGTACTCCATCATCTGCGTGTGGCGCTGAGCGCGCTGGGCTGGCGCGGCGAGGTCGAACATCTGCCGAATCCCGCTGTGCCGGAACACCTCGCGACGATTCGCTGCGCCGCCCGCCCGCCGAGCAGCACCGAGATGATGTTGGCCGCCGCCATGGCCCGCCGCCGCAGCGACCGCCGCCGCTACGGCTGGAGCGAGGTCCCCGAGGCCTATCTGCGCGCCGCCTCGCGCTACTCCACCCGCTTCGGCGCATCCGTCCAACGCGTCTCCGACAGCGACCGCCCGCGCCTGGGCAAACTGATCCGGGTCGCCGCCGAACGCCATCTCGACGACGCGCTCTACCAAATCGAACTCGCCGCCTGGAGCGGTCGCCGCGGCACCCGCGAAGGCGTACCCGCCCGCAATGCCACCCTGGTGCGCACCGAGGACGAACTGCCCGGCCGCGCCTTCGCCGATCCGGTCCTGTTGGACCCCAACCCCTCCCCGGACGCGGCGACCTGGCTGATGATCTCCACCAATCGCGACGACCGCGTCTCCCAGCTCCGCGCGGGCGAGACGCTCAGCGCCCTGCTGCTCGCGGCCACCGATCTGGGCCTGGCGACCTGCGTTCAGACCGAGCCCCTCGGCCTGCTCGATCTGCGCGACGAGATTCGCTTCTCGATGAGCGGCGGCGCGTACCCCCAGGCCATGGTCCGCGCCGGGCTGATCTCGCGTGCCGCCGCGCTACCGGAGACGCCGCGTCGACCCTGCGACGACGTTCTCACCGTATAAGTCGGTCGCGCAACGGTTTTCGCTCGGTTCAGCTGGTGGCGCGCAGGCGTTCGAGGCCGTCGAGAATGAGGTCGAGCCCGAATTCGAACTCGTTCTGCGTATCGCACCAGCCCAGTCCGGCATCGTCGGCGGCGTGCGGGTCGTCGGCGATCATTCCGGCGATATGAGGGAAGCGGTCCGCCATGGCCGTGAGCATGGCGGACGCCTCCTCATCGCTCTGCTCCCCCACGGACTCGAACAGCTCCTGTGTGAATCCCAGCGCCCGACTGCCCAATGCGTGCATGGCGTGGTGGGCCAGGTCGTAGGAGAATCCGCCGAGCCGCAGCAGTCCGATCACCGCGTCGAAGTACGCGATGACCGACAGCGTCATCGCCGACCGCGTTCCGATCAGTCCCGGCGCCCACGGATGCCGCATGAGCACCCGGCGGGCGGTCAGAATACGTTCGCGCAGAACGGGTTTCCAGTCCTCGGGTGATTCGGCGACCAGCGGCGCGACCGCCTCGTTGATGGTGTCGAGCACCACCTCGACCATGCCGTCCAGCAACTCCGCCTTGTTCGCCACGTGGTGGTAGAGCGACATCGCCTCCACCCCGAGGTCCGTGGCGACATTGCGCATGGTCACCGCCTCGGCCCCGTCCCGGTCGGCCCGGGCGACAGCGGTGCGAAAAATCTGCTCCCGGCTCAGGCGGGGCCGTTGATCGGTGACCATGGCAAACCAATTTACCGTACGGCGTAAGTCTGCCCGCTCTTGACAGCCTTACGTTGTAATGCTTCCCTTACGGCATAAGCTTACAACGTAAGGGAGAGCGCCGTGACCAAGTGGATACTGCTCGCGATAGGCACACCGGTGGGACTGGTTCTGGGCTGGTTCTGCTTCCTGGTGGTGGTGATGCGCCTGGGCTACGCCCCCGGCATCGCCGCCGTCCGTCGCTTCAACCGCCGCTTCACCAACCGCCGCGTCATCAAGACCGCCGGGCAGCCCGGGGCCTCGGCCTCGGTGATCCGCCATATCGGCCGATCGAGCGGCACGCCGTACGCCACTCCAGTGGGCGTCACCGAGGCCGAGGGCGATTTCCTCATCTCACTGCCCTACGGCACCAGCCCCGACTGGCTGCGGAATGTGCGCGCGGCCGGGACCGCCGAGGTGGTCCACGAAGGCCGGTCCTATCGCGTGAGCGAACCGGAGTTGGTCAGCGCGGCCTCGGTCGCCCGATACCAGTCGCGGTCGGAGCGCTTGGGGCTGTGGCTGTTCGGCGTGGATCACGTCCTGCGGCTGCGCGCAGCGGCGATCGAGCCCTGAGCCGCCGCGAATCCGAAGGGAAAAACCATGTCCCAGTACGCTATTCGCGCCGAGGGTCTGTGCAAGCGCTTCGGCGACACCCGCGCCGTCGACGGTGTGGACCTGACCGTCCCGGCGGGCGGGGTCTACGGTTTCCTCGGCCCGAACGGAGCCGGGAAGACGACCACCATCCGCATGCTCGCGACGCTCATCCGGCCCACGGCGGGGCGGGCCCACGTCTTCGGCCACGACCTGTTCACCGAGACCGAGGCCATCCGCGCGCGCATCAGCCTCACCGGCCAATACGCCTCGGTCGACGAGGATCTCACCGGAATGGAGAACCTGGTCCTGATGGGTCGGCTGCTCGGATTCCGGCGACGCGCCGCCGCCGACCGCGCCCGCGAACTCCTGTCCGCCTTCGGTCTCGAGGCGGCCGCCGACCGACAGGCCAAGCGCTACTCGGGCGGTATGCGCCGCCGCCTGGATATCGCCGCGAGCATTGTGGTCACCCCGGCGCTGCTGTTCCTCGACGAACCGACCACCGGACTCGATCCGCGCAGCCGCGCACAGGTCTGGGATGTCGTGCGCGCCTTGACCGCCACCGGCACCACGGTACTGCTGACCACGCAGTACCTCGAGGAGGCCGATCGCCTGGCCGACCGCATCGCGGTCATCGACCACGGCCGCGTCATCGCCGAGGGGACGCCCGCGCAGCTCAAGGAATCCGTCGGCGCCGCGGCGGTACACGTCCGACTCCGGGATCCGGACCGATGCGCGGACGCGCGGCGCGTGCTCACCGAGGCGCTCGCCGTACCGGTCCACCCCGGCGAAGATCCGGTGGCGTTGTCCGCCCGCCTCACCGAACCCGAACGCGCGGGGGCGGCCCTGAGCGCCCTCGCGCACGCCGGAATCGCCGTCACCGACTTCAGCGTCGGTCAGCGCAGCCTCGACGAGGTCTTCCTGGCTCTGACCGGCGAGCACACCGAATCCACTGCGCCAGAGGAGATTCCGGCATGAGTACAGTCACCGCCGACCCGCTGGGGTCGACCCGAGCCCGTCCGGCCCGGCCCGGCGCGGCGGCCACCGCCCTGGCCTTCGCCTGGCGCGCGGTGCTGCGGATCAAACACCTGCCGGATCAGCTCTCCGACGTGACCGTGTTCCCGCTGCTGATGCTGGTCATGTTCACCTACCTGTTCGGCGGCGCGCTGGCCGAGTCCACCGACGAGTACCTCCAATCGGTGCTGCCCGGCATTCTGGTGATGACCATCATGATGACCACCCAGTCGACCGCGGTCGCGCTCAATACCGATATCGGCACGGGGGTGTTCGACCGGTTCCGCTCGCTGCCGATCTGGCAGCCCGCCCCGCTGGTCGGCGCGCTGCTGGCCGATCTGGCCCGCTATGCCATCGCCGCCACGGTGATCGTGGGAACCGGTGCGCTGCTCGGTTTTCGGCCGCAGGCGGGCATGCCGGGCCTGCTCGCCGGGGTCGGACTGGTCCTGCTGTTCGCCTGGTGTCTGTCCTGGGCGTGGACGACCCTGGGACTGCTGGCCCGCACCCCCGGATCGGTGATGTTCCTGGCCATCCTCGTCGTCTTCCCGATGAGCTTCGTCAGCAATATCTTCGTCGATCCGGCCACCCTGCCCGGCTGGCTCCAGGCCGTCGTCGAGGTGAATCCGATCTCGCACCTGGTGACGGCGGTGCGCGGTCTCATGCACGGGCACGCGGTCTCGACCGAGATCGGCTGGGTGCTCGTCACCGGCGTCGTTCTGGTCGCCGTCTTCGGCCCCGTGACCATGCGGCTCTACCGCCGCGAGCGGTGAGTCCCGCGCGGTCGGCGGGTTCATCGAGCCCGGCTTGTCGGCGCAAAACAGAGGGTGCTGGGCGGTATGTTCACCGTTATGTCCGGAATCGAGAGCGACTTCGTGATGCACTCGCCACCAGCCCCTCGGCGCCGGTGGCGGACGGCGATACGACTCTCGATCGCGAGCGCGGCACTGTGTCTCGCCGCGGCGGTGAACGCGCCGATCGGCGCGGCGCACGGTGTGGAATACATTGCCGCCAGCGCGGATTCGACCGACTTCTACCAGGCGCCCGCGGACCAGTTGGCCGGACCGCACGGCTCGATCATCCACATGCGGGCGATCGACGGCGATCCCGGCATTCCGGGGGCGCGCAATTACATGGTGCTGTACCGCTCGGTGGATATGCGGGGTGAGACGGTCGCGGTGTCGGGTACGGTCGCCGTCCCGCCCGGCCCGCCGCCGCCCGGCGGCTGGCCGCTCATCTCCTGGGCGCACGGCACCACCGGCGTCGCCGATATCTGCGCACCCTCGCGCGACGATTCCGAGGCGTACCCCGCGCACGACTACACCTCGCTGGTGCGCTCGGTGCAGGCGCAGTGGGTGCGGGCCGGATACGCGGTGGCGCAGACCGACTATCAGGGGCTCGGCACACCCGGCCCGCACGGCTATCTGATCGGCACCGCCGAACAGCGCGCGGTCACCGATATGGCCCTCGCGGCACGGCAGATCGAGCCGGAGATCGGCACCCGATGGGTCGCCATGGGACATTCCCAGGGTGGGCAGGCCGCCATCTTCACCGATGCCCAGGCGGCGGCCTGGGCTCCGGAGCTCCAGCTGCTCGGCGCGGTCGCCCTGGCGCCCGCCTCGCATCAGGCCGTGGGCGTGCGGGCCTCGCAGTTCGCGAGCAGCGTCGGCGCGGCGCGGGCACTGAGCCCGCTCACCGGCGGCTCGATATCGTTCCTGCCCTTGGTGATTCGCGGCGCGCAAACCGTCGCGGACGTGGAACCGGCCGACTTCCTCACCGCCCGCGCGAATGCGATGCTGCCCCTGGCGGATTCGGGCTGCATCGCCCAGTTGCGCGGCTCCGACGAATGGGGCGGCCTCGCCGCCGACGAGGTGTTCAGCCCCACCGGCGATATCGCCGCCTTCACCGGCGTACTCGCCGAAAACGACCCCAGCGCATTGACTTTCGGCCAGCCGCTACTGGTCCTGCAAGGCCGCGCCGACACCACGGTCCCCGCCGTCTCCACCGATACGATGGTCGCCCAACACCGCCTCGCGGGCCTGCCCGTCGACTACCGCACCTACGCCGGTACCGACCACCGCGGCGTCCTGGAAGCCTCCTACCCCGATGCCCTCACCTGGGTCAACGAGCGCTTCGCCGCGCACTAGGACAGCCGATCACCTGGTAATGGTGGCGGCGAATCGCGAGAGCCTCGCGCCACCACCACCTGGTCGCCGGGGCGGGCGGCGTGGAGGAGGGCGAGGGCCAGCGCGGAGGTGACGGTGATGGCGAGGGCGGACCAGGCCGGGGTTGCGGAGGTGACCGTGACGGGGTCGCGGAACCATTCGGGGGAATAGGCCACGCGGCCGAAGCTGTTGCCGCGCAGGGCGATCGTGATGTTGGGGACCACCAGGACGGCGAGGGCCAGGACGATGCTGGGGGCGGCTCGCGGGGTTACCGAGCCGAAGCAGTATCCGGTGATGACGGCTACCGCGGTGATGCCGATGACGGGGACCACGGGGGTGGTGTGCGCGGTCGAGGCGGTGAGGGCGGCGAAGAGGGAGAGTGCCGCGCTGGCGGCCAGACCGATCCAGGGCAGGGGCCAGCGGCGACCGGCCCACAGGCCCACCGCGACCGCGAGGACGGGGATGGGCACGCTCCAATCGGGGCGTGGCACAGCCACCGTCGCGCTGCTCGCGTTCGTCGCCGCCACGGCCAGGAGCACCAGCGTCCCATCGCGGCCGGGCAGCAGCAGCGCCGCGAGCAAGGCGGCGACACCCGTGACCGCGATGACCACGGCGATATTGGCGGGTGTATCCGGCTGCCGGACATACCATTCGGCGGCGACGGTGGCGGCCGGGACGAACAGCATGGCGGCCGCGATCGGGGCGAGCGGCAATTCGGTGTACTCCGGCCGGTTCAGCGGTGATTCGACGCGCTGCGCCGCGGCACCGGCCGCCAGGGCGAGAACCGCGAGGGTGAGGAGCCACAGCGGCGGACTGTCGGTGGCCGCCCACTCTGACAGAGACGACTCGGTGGCGGCGGGCAGCGAGGTGAGATCGCCGACGAGAATGGCCGAGAGTATGCCCGCCAGATAGGCGAAGGCGGAGCCGGGTTTGTGGAAGACCGCCACCGCGAGCGCGCCCACCAGAACGCCACTGAAGAGGGCATCGATGTAGTTGACCGTGGTCAACGTGCCGGTGGGCGCGGCGGTGCGATCCCAGAGGTGGTCGACGAGCAATACCGCCGCGCTGGCGAAGGCGGTGATCCAGGCGGCGCGATTGCCGAGGGCGACGGTGAGGGCGGCGGTCACCACGGCGAGGACCGCACCGGCGGCGGCCGCGCGCGGCACGTTCATGACCAGCAGATCCGTTTGGATTCCCGGCCCCTCGCCGGTCCACGCGACATCGAGCGGGGCCATCAACAGCAGACCGGCCGCCACGGCGCCGAGGAAGGCCGCGGCCACCTCGATCGACCAGTCGTACCGTCGAATATCCGGCAGGGGAAGCGCTCCCACCGGCTGTGCGAACGCGAACTTCGCGCCCATCTGGTCACCTACCCATCCGGTGATCCGACGCCGATCGCGCTACAGCGATACAGGTTCGACCGCTGTCCGAATCTCTCGCAACCGACCGTAGCCACAAAGTTGCTCTCGGTCGATGGTAGTCGCGCACCGCATCGCGGTTCGACACGCGCGTCGACCACGCTTCGGTAACGGGTCGGCGCGCCGCGACGGTCTAGCCCGTGGGCCATCTCCGTGGCCCGATACCGAAAGAAGGGACATCCTGATGATTTCGCCGACCTCCGTACCGAGCAATCCGATCGAGGCCCTGCTCCGCATGATCTCGACCTTCGTCTGCGCCCTCTCCTCGGGCGGCAGCTGCGCGGTCATCCAGTAGCGCGGCACGGAAATTCCGCGAGCGGACAGTTTCGCGACCGAACAAGTCGCGGCGCGGAAAGTCCGCACGGCAAGGTTCTCCGCGAGTGCGGGGAGACCTGATTCGCGGGAATGTGCCCGGGGGCAGTCGGGCACACCCCAGCGTCCAGCTACGCGCAGCGGAAGGTGTAGTTGGCGGTCTGGATGATGCCCGGGATGACGGCGAGCTGAACGGTCGGTTCGCCCATGAGGGTGCAGCCTGCGGGCGGGGCCGTCAGGGTGACGCGGTAGCAGCCGGGCTGGGCGTTGTAGATGGCCGTACCGTTCGCGGCGGTGGTGACCGCGCCCAGGGGGACGCCCGCACAGTCGGCGATATCGGCGGTGACGCCCTCGATGGGGAAGAGTTCGGAGCCGTGGGCGGCGCTCACCCGCAGCGGGGCGTCGCCGGGGCCCTCCGCGGCGGCGGAGCCGGGAACCAGGGCGGCGGTCAGCAAGGGGGCGGCCAGAGCCGCGGCGAACAGCGTGGTGCGCAAGGGTTCTCCTAGTAGTACTTCACCGCGTCAACAGCGGTGCCTCCGCAGAGCTTGCCACAGCCCGCCCGGCGACAGCGCATTGTTCCGAGTCGAAAGCGACTGCCGCGCCGAGCACTTCGAGCCGCACCCGGTCCCCCACCACGGGCGCGCCGACACTCACCCGGCGTACCTGAATCGGCTCGTCCATGCCGTCGAGCGCGATGGTGAGCATGACGTCGGCTCCCCGGAATTCGACCGCCCGCACCGTGCCGGTCCCCGGTTCGCCGGTGGAAACGACATGGGCGACAAGCTGTTCGGGCCGCGCCATGATCCGCACCGGCCCGCTCGGCGCACCGGCCTGTACGGCGACCCTGCCGAGAGCGCAGACGGCCGTATCGGATTCGACGGTGCCGTCCAACAGCACACAGTCACCGAGGAATTGGGCGGTGAATAGGTCCGCGGGCGCGGCGTACACCTGCCGCGGCGAACCCACCTGCGTGAAACGACCCTGGTACATGACGGCGACCTGATCCGCGAACGACAGCGCCTCCTCCTGGTCGTGCGTGACCAGAATGCTCGTCATCCCCGCCGCGCGCAGCGTCTCCGCGACGGCTTGGCGGGTGGCCGCGCGCAGCCCGGTGTCAAGGGCGCTGAACGGTTCGTCGAGGAGCATCACTTCGGGTTTGCGGGCCATTGCCCGGGCCAGCGCCACCCGCTGCTGTTGACCGCCGGAGAGTTCGTGCGGACGCCGGGCGGCATACGACGAGCCGAGCGACACCATCTCCAACAGCTCGTCCACTCGCGCCCGATGGCGGCGACGCCCGGCCAGTCCGCCATTGAGCCCGTAGGCGATGTTCTGGGCCACGGTCAGATGCGGGAACAGTGCCCCGTCCTGGGCGACGTAGCCGATATTGCGGCGATTCGGCGGCGTGGAGAACCCCTCGCGCACAACCGTTTCCGATCCGACGGAGACGGTGCCGGTATCGGGCGTCTCGAATCCCGCGATCACCCGCAGCAGGGTGGTCTTGCCGCAGCCCGACGAGCCGACCACGGCCGTCGACCCGCCATGGGGCACATCGAGGGATATGCCGTCGAGCACCCGCACACTGCCGAAGGTCTTCGAAACCTCGGATACGACAAGACGACTCATACCCCGGCCGCCTTTCTGGACTGGGTGAAGAGCAGATAGGTGACCGGCACCGAGACCACGATCATGATCAGCGCGTACGGCGCGGCGGCGGCGTAGTCGAGTTCGCTCGACAGCGACCAGAAGCGCATGGCCAGCGTGCGCGTGCCATTGGGGGCCAGCAGCAGGGTGGCGGTGAGTTCCGTGGCGACGGCCACGAAGACCAGGGCGGCCGAGGTCGCGGCGGCGGGCGCGGTGAGGCGCAGCGTGACGCGGAAGAAGGTGGCGGGCGCGGATTTTCCCAGTGCGCGCGAGACCTCCTCCAACCCGACCGGCACCTGCGCGAGCCCCGCGCGCACGCTCACCAGCGCACGCGGCAGGAACATGAGGGTATAGGCGGCCAGCACCATGAACGCGGTCTGGTAGACGCCCGGGAGCCAGCGGATGGTCACCGTCACCATGGCCAGCGCGATGACAATGCCGGGCAGCGAACTCGTGATGTAGTTGGCCCCCTCGATCATTCGCGCGAAGACGGTGTCCGAGCGCACGGCGATCCAGGCGACCGGAAAGGCGCACAGCGTGGTGACGACGGCCGCGGTGAGCGCCAAACCGATTGTCTGGCCCAAGGATTCGCCGATATCGGCCCAATCCCACACCGCCGAACCGCCTTTGGCCAACCAACGCAGAATCGTCCACAGCGGCACACCCAGCGTCGCGATCATGGCGGCGCACAGCAGTAGGAATACCGGAGAACTGTTGACGCCCAAACGAATACGCGCCGCCGCGCGCGGCGCGCCACTGCCGATCCGGGCGTAGCGGGCCGTACCGCGCGCCGCCGCCTCACCGGCCAGCAGCACCAGACAGCACACCACCAACACACTGGCCAGCCCGCTCGCCGCCGGTCCGGCGAAACTCGACTGGTACTGCTCGAAGATGGCGGTGGTGAAGGTGGAGAACCGAATCATGGCGAACGCGCCGTACTCGGCGAGCAGATGCAGCGAAATCAGCAGCCCGCCACCGAGAATCGCCAGTCGCAGCTGCGGCAGCACAATGCGGAAGAACGCGCCCACCGGCCCGGAACCCAGTGCCCGGGCCGACTCCTCCACCGCCGGGTCGAGCCGCCGCAGCGTGGCCGCCGCCGGGAGGTACACCAGCGGAAAGTACGACACGGTGGCGATGAGAACCCCCGCCCACAGTCCGTGCAGCGCGGGGAAGAGACTCACCCACCCGTAGCTGTTCACGAAGGCGGGCACGGCCAGCGGCGCCGCGAAGACCGGACCCCACCACGCGGCTCCCGGCACATCGGTGCGCTCCACGATCCAGGCCAGTCCCACGCCCAGCACGACGCAGATCGGCACGGTGAACGCCACCAAACCCACGGTATTGCGCAGTAATTCGCCGACGCGGGGCCGGAACACCAGATCCGCCGTCGCACCCAAGCCGGTGTCGAAGAGGGTGACCACGATATAGCCGAGCGGGACGAAGGTCGCCGCCACCAGCAGCAGCGCGACCACCGTGACCAGCGGGCCGGGGCGCCCGGGCCGAGTGGCGACAGCGGTCCGGACGGCCATGGTCAGAGCAGACCCGCCTCGGTCATCAGCCGCGTGACCTCCCGCGAATTCAGCTTGCTCGGATCGACCTTCGGCGCTTCCAGCGAATCCAGCGGCGGCAGTGCGGGATTCGCGGCGACGCCACTGGCCACCGGGTACTCCATGGAGTCGCCGTCGCGCAGCACTTCCTGCCCGGCCTTGGAGACGATGAACTGGACGAAGCGTTGCGCCTGCTCCTGCTTCTTGCTCGACGCCAGGACACCACCGCCGGAGATGGAGACGAACGCGCCGGGATCCTGATGCTTGAAGTAGTGCAGCGCGGTATTGCCGCTGTTCTCCTTGGTCTTGGCCTGATCGCGGTACCAGTAGTAGTGGTAGATCACCCCGCCGTCGAACTGCCCCGCGTTCACGCCCTTCATGGTCGTGACATTGTTCTGGGACACGATCGCGTTGTCCTTCATGCCTTTCAGCCAGGCGCGGGTGGCGTCCTCGCCCTTCAGCTCCAGCAGCGCGGCGACGATGGCCTGGAAGTCGGCGCCGGAAACGCCCGCGCTCCACCGGCCTTTCCACTGCGGGTTCTGCAGATCCAGCAGGGACGCGGGCAGCTGGTCGACCGGCAGCTCGGTGGTGTTGTAGACGAACACCGTGGCGCGCGCGGCGACTCCGGTCCACTTGCCGGTGGAGGGGCGGTACTGGTCGGGCACCTGGGCGAGGGTCTGCGGGTCGAGATCGGCGAAGAGCCCGGCATTCTCGACCAGGGCCATGGCCGGGGAGTTCTCGGTGAGGAAGACATCGGCGGGTGAGGCCTTGCCCTCGGCGACGAGTTGATTGCCCAGATCGGTGTCGCCGCCCTGGCGCAGCGTCACCTTGATGCCGGTCTCCTTGGTGAAGGCCTCGACCCATTCCTTGGTGAGCGATTCGTGCTGTGCGTTGTAGACCAGGATCTCGGTGTCGTCGGATGACGAACTCGAGCAGGCCGTAGCCGCCAGCGCCGTGATCGCCACGAGCGCACCGGTCAACACTTTCCATCGGGCCATGACTGTCCCTTTCGCCACGCCACACCTCTGACACTGAGGTTTGGCTAACCAAGCTACCGCTTTCGGGGCGCTACGGAGGCGACACCTCGCCGAATCGCAATCCGCGTGACTGTTCGGGCTGTCATGGCGAACCCCCCGCGGGCGAGTCCGCAGGGGGTTCATCGAGCGAGCGGCGGGATTCGAACCCGCGTGAACGGCTTTGCAGGCCGGTACCTAACCACTCGGTCACACCCGCATCGTCTTCGATGGTGCCGGGCGGGCGGGTTCGGGTCGAGGGTTGTGCTCACGGTGATTTCAAGGACGCTCAGCAGACCGATGGGTTCCCGGGTGCGGGTGGATTCGCGGACGACATGGAATGATCGGGACATGTCTCGGCCACGTCCTCTGCCACTCGATCCGATCGAGGAGGCGCATCGTCAATGGGCCGAACACGGGTGGGGCGATGTCGCCGACGGCATGGCGGCGGTGACTTCGCTGGTTCGGGCGCAGCAGATCGTGATGGCGCGGGTGGACGAGGCGCTCAAGCCCTCGGGGCTGACCTTTTCGCGATACGAATTGCTGATGCTGCTCGGATTCAGCAAGACGGGGGCGCTGCCCATGGCGGTGGCGAGTGCGCGGTTGCAGGTGCATCCGACCTCGGTGACCAATACCGTGGACCGGCTGGAAGCGGCGAGTTTGGTGAAGCGGGTGCCACATCCCAGCGACCGGCGGGCGACCCTGATCGAAATCACCGATGCGGGAAGGCAACTCGTCGCCGAGGCGACCACGGCGCTGAACCGTCAGGTATTCGCCCAGCCCGGGCTGCCGCCGGAACGTTTGCAGCTGCTGCTGGAACTGCTGACGGAATTCCGACGCGCCGCCGGTGACTTCGACCCGGGCGATACCCCGACACGATGGTCGGGACAGTAACCGTCCAGCATCCGAATAGCCATTTTCCTGCGTCATTGTCTTGGAATCGGGCGGGAAAAGGTTCACCATTGAGCCATGGTGCTGGTCCTCGGGGTATCGGCGGGTGCGTCAGGCGCACGTGCCATGCTCACCCACTCCGACCAGCCGCATCTGCCCCCGATCGACCGCTGCCACGTGCCTCGGCAGGCGGGCGGGGGGATCGACGAAGCGGTGTTCGAGGCGATTCGGCTCATGCGCAAATCCGCCGCTCGGCGCGATGAGTTCATTACCGGCATCGCCACCACGTGCCGCAGCGCCTCGCACGAGGAGGCCATTCGCACCACCGCCGGGCGCAATCGCCTGACCCTCATCGACGAACCGGTGGCGCAGCTGCGCTACCTGCGTTTCACCGGGCGGCTGCCCGCCGAGGGGTCGGTGCTGCTCTACGACCTGGGCGCGTCCGGACTGACCCTGACCCAGATCGACTGCCGGACCGACGCCATTCTGGCGACCAAGCGCAGTACGGTGCTCGGCGGTGACGGGCACGACGCGCTGTTGCGCTGGCTGCTGGCGCGCGGCGGCGTCGGCGTGGACCTACCGACCAGTCGGGGCTACAAGGAGGCGCTCGGCAGCGAACGCGTCATCACCGTGTGCGACCCCATCTCGGGTCGCCGCGCCGTCATCACCCGCAGCGATTTCGCCGACCTGGTCGAGGCCGGAATCCACCACTCCGCCTCCTTCGTCCGCCAGATGATCGACGAAACCGGCGTCCACCCCACCGGCATGGCCCTGCTCGGCGGCTGCACCCGCACCCCCAGCATCCGAGACGAACTCCAACAACAGCTCGACATCCCACTCATCTACGATCCGGAGCCCGAATTCGTCTCCGCCCGCGGCGCGGTCCTCCTTGCCGCCGAACGCCCCTCGGCCCGCCGAGTCCGCAGCATCCGCTTCACCCCCACGGCCCTACGCAACCCCGAAGAACCGGTCTCCAAACGCAAACTGGTAGCCGCCCTGGCGGTAACCGCCACCCTCGGCGGCACCATCGCGGGCGTCCTCATGGTCGACCGCTCCTCCCAAGAACGCGGCACCGGCACCCCCGCCACCCCGGTAGAACTAGTAGACCCACCCAAAGCAGGCGGCTGACCCCCACGCCCTCCATGGCGTCACCGGCCATCTCACGGTTTTCATCAGTGGGAACGAGATCCCCTCTCCCCCGTAATCATTCGTGCCCCGGTGCGTAAGCACCGGGGCACGAGATCACAGAGTGTGCCAACCCCTACTTGTTCTCGAAGTTCGCGGGGCGCTTCTCGACGAAGGCGGTCATGCCTTCCTTCTGGTCCTCGGTGGCGAACAGCGAGTGGAAGACGCGGCGTTCGAAGCGCAGGCCCTCGGTGAGGGTGGTTTCGAAGGAGCGGTCGACGGCTTCCTTGGCGATCATCACCGAGGGCAGCGACATGGAGGCGATGGTCTCGGCCACCTCGAGGGCGGTGGAGACCAGGTCGGCGGCGGGGACGATGCGCGAGACCAGGCCCGCGCGCTCGGCCTCCTCGGCATCCATATTGCGCCCGGTGAGGATGAGGTCCATGGCCTTGGCCTTGCCCACCGCCCGGGTCAGGCGCTGCGAGCCGCCCATGCCGGGGATGACGCCCAGCTTGATCTCGGGCTGACCGAACTTGGCGGTATCGGCGGCGAGCAGAATGTCGCACATCATGGCCAGTTCACAGCCGCCGCCGAGCGCGTAGCCCGCCACCGCCGCGATGATCGGCTTGCGGAAGGCGGTGAGCCGATCCCAGCCCGCGAAGTGGTCGGTGAGGAACATGTCCATATAGGACTTGCTCTGCATCTCCTTGATATCCGCGCCCGCCGCGAAGGCCCGCTCGGATCCGGTGAGCACCACCGCGCCGATCTCGTTGTCGTTCTCGAGCTCGTCGAGCGCGGCGGAGATATCGGCGAGCACCTGCGAGTTCAGCGCATTGAGCGCCTTCGGCCGATTGAGCGTGATGAGCGCGACGCGCCCCTTGCGCTCCAGCAGAATGGTCTCGAAGTCGGTCACGCGTTTTCTCCTCCGGATCGCTTGCGAATATCGGTGACGATAGCCGAGAAGTCCTTGCCCGCTTCGTCCTGGTTGAACCGGCTGTAGATCTCCGCCGCGAGCAGACCGATCTGTCCGTCGACCCCGTTGGCCTGCAAGGCATTGGCCGCCAGGCCCAGATCCTTGTTCATGAGCGCGGTCGCGAAGCCCGGCTGGTAGTCGTTGTTCGCCGGACTGGTCGGCACCGGTCCCGGCACCGGGCAGTACGAGGTGAGCGCCCACGACTGCCCCGACGCCGTCGAGACCACGTCGAAGAACTTCTCGTGGCTCAGTCCGAGCTTCTCGCCGAGCACGAACGCCTCCGACAGCCCGATCATGGAGATCCCCAACAGCATGTTGTTGCAGATCTTGGCGGCCTGGCCGACGCCCGCCCCACCGCAGTGCACCACCTTGCCGCCCATGACCTCCAGCAGCGGCAGCGCATCGGCGAAGTCCTCCGCCTCGCCGCCCACCATGAAGGTCAGCGTGCCCGCCGCCGCACCCGCCACGCCACCGGAGACGGGCGCGTCCACGGCCCGATGTCCCGCTGCCGCAGCACGTTTCGCCGCTTCCTTGGCATCGGCCACATCGATGGTCGAACAGTCGATGAACAGTGTGCCGGGCTTGGCGACCGACAGCACCTCGTCGTACACGTCGAGCACGATGCGCCCGTTGGGCAGCATGGTCAGGACGATATCCGCTTCCGCCGCAGCAGAAGTCGCGGTCTCGACGAGGGTCGCCCCGTCCTGGCGCGCCTGCTCCTGCGCCGCGGGCACGGGATCGAAGGCGAGGACCTCATACCCGGCCTTCACCAGATTGGCGGCCATCGGCCCACCCATATGGCCGAGGCCGACGAATCCGACTTTCTTGCTCACTGCTGCTCCTTCGAGGCGCTCAAACCCAGTTCCCGATCGCCCAATTCAGCGAAGTAGGCGTCCACGTCCGCCGCCGTGACATCGGCGAGCGTGGCCGGATTCCACCGCGGATTACGATCCTTGTCCACGACCTGGGCGCGAATACCCTCCACCAGATCGTGCGTGCTCAGCGAGGCCACCGACACCCGGTACTCCTCGTTCAGCACCTCTGCCAGGCTCGAGGCCGCCCGCGCATTCCGCAGCGAGCGCAGCGTGACCTTGAGCGCCACAGGCGATTTCGACAGCACATCCTGCGCCGCCTTGGCCGCCTCGGGCGCGTCGTAGCCCTGCAACCGCGCCACGATCTCCTCGACGGTGTCGGCGCTGTAGCAGGCGTCGATCCATTCCCGCTGCGCCATCAGCTCGGACGCCGGGGCGGGCTGCGCGAACTTGGCGATGGCGACATCCGCATCGGCGGTGCGCAGCGCCTCGAGCAGCGCCGGAATCTGGTCGGAAGGCACAAAGTAGTCGGCGAATCCGGCCGCGATGGCATCACCGGCATCCATCCGCGCGGTGGTGAGCGCGACGTGGGTACCGATCTCACCCGCAGCACGCGACAGCAGATACGTCCCGCCCACATCGGGAATGAACCCGATACCGGTCTCCGGCATCCCGACCTTGGACCGCTCGGTCACGATGCGGTGGCTGGCATGCCCGGAAAGGCCCACGCCACCACCCATCACAATGCCGTCCATAACCGCGACATACGGCTTCGAATAGCTGCCGATGAGCGCGTTCAGAATGTACTCGTCGCGCCAGAACTTGCCGCTGGGCGAATCGGCCTGCGCCGAATCCCCCTCCGCGACAGCGTTCTTCGCGTCATTGTGGATCGCGACGATATCGCCGCCCGCGCACAGCCCGCGCTCACCCGCACCGGTGAGCACCACGGTGCGCACCGCGTCGTCGGCTTCCCACGCGCGCAGCGCGTCCAGAATCGCCAGCGCCATAGGATGATTCAAGGCATTGATGGCCTTGGGCCGGTTCAGCGTGATGAGCCCCAGCCCATCGCGCCGCTCGATCAGAACTTCAGGCTCGCTCATGCTGCTCCCACCACCGAGCGGGCGACAACCACCCGCATGATTTCGTTCGTGCCCTCGAGAATCTGGTGCACCCGCAGATCCCGGACGATCTTCTCGACCCCGTATTCGGCCAGATAGCCGTAGCCGCCGTGCAATTGCAGCGCCTTGTTGGCCACCTCGAATCCGGCGTCGGTGGTGAAGCGCTTGGCCATGGCGCACAGCTCCACCTTGTCGTCGGCATCGGCATCGAGCGCCGCGGCGGCCCGCCACAGCAGGGTGCGCGCGGCCTCCAACGATGTCCGCATATCGGCGAGTTCGAATTGCAGCGCCGAATTGTCCAGCAGCCGCGACCCGAACGCCTTGCGCTGGGCCATGTAGGCCACGGTCTTGTCCAGCGCCGACTGCGCACCGCCCAGGGAGCAGGCGGCGATATTCAGCCGCCCGCCATTGAGGCCGTTCATGGCGATCCGGAAGCCGTTGCCCTCCTCGCCGAGCAGATTCGCGGCGGGCACCCGGGCATTGTCGAGAATGACCTGCCGGGTGGGCTGAGCGTTCCAGCCCATCTTCTTCTCGTTCGCACCGAACGACACACCCGGTGTGTCGGCGGGCACGATGAAAGCCGAAATACCCCGCGCCCCAACGTCGCCGGTGCGCGCCATGACCACATACACATCGGTACTGCCCGCGCCGGAGATGAATTGCTTGACGCCGGTGAGCAAGTAGTCGTCACCGTCGCGAACGGCCTTGGTGGACAAGGCCGCCGCATCCGAGCCGACACCCGGTTCGGTGAGCGCGTAGCTGCCCAGCAGATCCATGGAGGTCAGACCCGGCAGCCACCGATGCCGTTGCGCCTCGGTGCCGTAACTGTCGATCATCCACGACACCATGTTGTGGATGGAGATGTAGGCGGCGATGGCCGGGCAGCCCGTGGAGAGCTGTTCGAAGATGCGCACGGCATCCAGCCGCCGCAGCCCCGAGCCGCCCACATCCTCCTGGACGTAGATGCCACCCATACCGAGCGATCCGGCCTTGCGCACCACATCCACCGGAAAGTGCTTCTGCTCATCCCATTCCAGCGCATTGGGCGCGAGCAGCTCGTCGGCAAAGGAGCGGGCGGTCTCGGTGATCGCCTTCTCGTCGTCGTCGAGTACGAACATATCCTCAGTCCATCGTCGGGATGACGAAGGCGTTGGACTCCTTGAGCCCCTTGGGCCAACGCTGCGTCACCGTCTTGGTCTTGGTGTAGAAGCGAATCGAATCCGGGCCGTGCTGGTTGAGGTCGCCGAAGCCGGAACGCTTCCAGCCGCCGAAGGTGTGGTAGGCGATCGGCACCGGAATCGGGACATTGATGCCGACCATGCCGACCTGCACGCGGGCGGCGAAATCGCGGGCGGTATCGCCGTCGCGGGTGAAAATCGCTACGCCATTGCCGTATTCGTGCTCGTTGGGCAGCTTCAGCGCCTCTTCGTAGTCCTTGGCGCGCACGATGGCCAGCACCGGACCGAAGATCTCCTCCTTGTAGATGCGCATCTCGGGAGTGACGTTGTCGAACAGCGACGCACCGGCGAAGAAGCCGTCCTCGCCACCCTCGACCACCAGGCCGCGGCCGTCGATGACCAGCTCCGCGCCCTCGTCGACGCCGATCTGGACGTAGTTGTTCACCCGGTCCACGCCGTCGCGGCCGACGAGCGGCCCGAAGTCCGCGCCCGGATCGTCGGAGACGCCGACATTGAGCTTGTTCACTCGCTCGACGAGCTTCTCGCGCAGGCGATTCGCGGTCTCCTCGCCCACCGGCACGGCCACCGAGATGGCCATGCAGCGCTCACCGGCCGAGCCGTAGCCCGCGCCGATGAGCTGGTCGGCCACATCGTCGAGGTCGGCGTCGGGCATGACGATGGCGTGGTTCTTGGCCCCGCCGAAGCACTGCGCGCGCTTGCCGTTGGCGGTCGCGGTCTCGTAGATGTACTGGGCGATCGGGGTGGAGCCCACGAAGCCGACGGCCTTGACCCGCTCGTCGTTGAGGATGGTGTCGACCGCGACCTTGTCGCCGTTGACGACATTGAACACACCGGCGGGCAGTCCGGCCTGGAGGAACAGCTCGGCCAGGCGCAGCGGCACCGAGGGGTCGCGCTCGGAAGGCTTGAGCACGAAGGCGTTTCCGCACGCCAGCGCCGGTCCGGCCTTCCACAGCGGAATCATGGCCGGGAAGTTGAACGGGGTGATGCCCGCGACCACGCCGAGGGGCTGGCGCATGGAGTACACGTCGATGCCGGTGCCCGCGCTCTCCGTGTACTCACCCTTGAGCAGATGCGGGATGCCGGTGGCGAATTCGATGACCTCGAGGCCGCGCTGGATATCGCCCTTGGCGTCGGCGATGGTCTTGCCGTGCTCGGAGGAGAGCAGCGCCGCCAGCGAGTCCATCTCGTCCTGCACCAGGGTCAGGAACTTCATGAGCACGCGGGCGCGCTTCTGCGGATTCCACGCCGCCCACTCCACCTGCGCCTCGGCGGCATTGGCGATGACGGCCTCCACTTCGGACTGCGAGGCCAGCGGCACCCGCGCCTGCACCTGCCCGCTGCTGGGGTTGTAGACATCGCCGAAATTGCCGGAGGTGCCGGGCACATGCTGCCCGCCGATGAAGTGGGTGAGTTCGCGAACCATGCCAGTCCTTCTCGTCGCCGAATGCGGTGTCTCGCGTCGTCCGCGAGGTACGTGGCGATCCTATAGTTGGACATCCAAGTATTGGCTGTGGGATAGCTCACAGACACATCCCCGAAGCTCTGGTCATGTGCGCCGGATCACTCTAGGCTTGGTTTGACGTCCAACTATCTGGACCCCTACAGAATCTTCCTGCGGAGGATGCGATGGCCGACCACCATGTCCCGGCCCATCCCGTGCGGTTCGTCACCGCGGCGGCGCTGTTCGACGGCCATGACGCGGCCATCAACATCATGCGAAGAATCCTGCAGTCGCAGGGGGCCGAGGTGGTCCACCTCGGGCACAACCGGGCCGTGAGCGAGGTCGTCGACGCCGCGCTCACCGAGGATGTGCAGGGCGTGGCGGTGAGTTCGTACCAGGGCGGGCACATCGAGTACTTCGAATATCTGGCCAAGGCGCTGCGGGAGGCCGGGGCCGGACACGTGAAGATCTTCGGCGGGGGCGGCGGGGTGATCGTCGCCGAGGAGATCGAGCGGCTGGCCGCCGCGGGCGTGACCATCTTCTCGCCCGAGGACGGGCAGCGACTCGGTCTGCCGGGCATGATCAACCGGCTCATTCGGGATTGCGATGTGGATCTGTCGGCCACGCCCGTCGCGGTGGAGCGGGTGCTCGCCGGAGAGCGGGCGGCGCTGGCGCGGGCGCTGACCTGCTTGCAGCAGGACGCCCTACCCGAATCCGATATGGCGGCGCTGCGGGCCGCCGCGGCCAAGCGGCGCGTGCCGGTACTCGGTATCACCGGTACGGGCGGCTCCGGAAAGTCCTCTCTCACCGATGAATTGATTCGACGGCTGCGCTCGGACCAGCAGGACAAATTGCGCGTGGCGGTGCTCGCGGTCGATCCGACCCGGCGGCGCGGCGGCGGTGCGCTGCTCGGCGATCGCATTCGCATGAACGCCCTCGACGGCGACCACATCTTCTTCCGCTCACTCGCCACCCGCGGGGAGCGCGAGGTGCCGAACAATATCGACGAGATGCTCATCGCCTGCAAGGCAGCGGGTTTCGACCTGGTGATCCTGGAGACACCGGGTATCGGCCAGGGCGATGCCGAGATCACCGAGCATGTGGATGTCTCGCTGTATGTGATGACGCCGGAGTTCGGCGCGGCCTCCCAACTCGAGAAGATCGACATGCTCGATTTCGCGGATGTGGTGGCCATCAACAAGTTCGAGCGGCGCGGGGCCGCGGACGCCTTGCGGGATGTGTCGCGCCAACTGGTGCGCAATCGTGAGGACTTCCACGCGCTGCCGGAGGATATGCCGGTATTCGGCACCAGCGCGGCCACTTTCAACGATGACGGGGTGACGGCGCTCTACCAGTACCTGAGCGAACTGCTCGCCGAACACGGGCTGCCGGTGGAACCGGGCGTGCTGCCGCGCGTGAACACCCGCGCCTCGACCCGGTTCGCGCAGATCATTCCGCCCGCGCGGGTGCGGTACCTGGCCGAGATCGCCGAAACCGTCCGGGATTACCACGCCGAGACCACGCGCCAGGCGGTGGCGGCGCAGCGGGTGCAGCGGCTCGAGCAGGTACTCGAGGAGTTGCCGGACGATACCGCCGTGGCCGACCTGCTGCGGCGCGCCCGGGCCGAACTGTCGCCGGAGAACGCCGCGCTGCTGGCCGACTGGCCCGCTGTCGCGGAGTCCTATCGGGGCGACGAGCAGGTGGTACGCGTGCGGGACAAGGAGATTCGCACCGTCCTGCGCCGGGAGACCCTGTCCGGCAATTCGATTCCGAGGGTCGCTCTCCCGCGTTTCACCGATCACAGTGAGCTGCTGCGCTTCCTGCGCTCGGAGAATCTGCCCGGACGATTCCCCTACACCGGCGGGGTGTTCCTGTTCAAGCGCGACGGCGAGGACCCGGCGCGCATGTTCGCCGGTGAGGGCGATGCCTTCCGCACCAATCGCCGATTCAAGGTGCTCTCCGAACACGCTGAGGCCAAGCGGCTTTCGACGGCGTTCGACTCGGTGACGCTGTACGGCCACGATCCGGCCGAGCGTCCCGATGTCTACGGCAAGGTCGGCACCTCGGGCGTCTCCATCGCCACCCTCGACGATATGAAGGCGCTCTACGACGGCTTCGATCTGGACTCCCCCACCACTTCGGTGTCCATGACCATCAACGGTCCCGCGCCGACGATTCTGGCGTACTTCCTCAATACCGCCATAGACCAGGCGCTGGAACAGTTCTCGGCCACGGAAGGCCGCGAACCCACCGCCGAGGAGGCGGCCGAGCTGCGCGCTCGCACCCTCGCCACCGTGCGCGGCACCGTGCAGGCCGACATTCTCAAGGAGGATCAGGGCCAGAACACCTGTATCTTCTCCACCGAATTCAGCCTGCGCATGATGTCCGACATCCAGGAATGGTTCGTGCGCAACGGCGTTCGCAATTTCTACTCGGTCTCCATCTCCGGCTATCACATCGCCGAGGCGGGCGCGAATCCGATCAGCCAGCTGGCCTTCACCCTGGCGAACGGATTCACCTATGTGGAAGCGTATTTGGCGCGCGGTATGCGCATCGACGACTTCGCGCCCAATCTCTCGTTCTTCTTCTCCAATGGCATGGACGCCGAGTACTCGGTGATCGGCCGGGTGGCGCGGCGCATCTGGGCGGTGGCCATGCGCGAGAAGTACGGGGCCAACGAGCGGTCCCAGAAGCTCAAATACCACGTGCAGACCTCCGGGCGATCGCTGCACGCACAGGAGATGAGCTTCAACGACATTCGCACCACCTTGCAGGCGCTCATCGCGGTGTACGACAACTGCAACAGCCTGCACACCAATGCCTACGACGAGGCCGTCACCACGCCCACCGAGGAGTCCGTGCGCCGGGCCCTGGCCATTCAGCTGATCATCAATCGCGAGTGGGGCCTGGCCATGAACGAGAACCCGCTGCAGGGCAGCTTCATCATCGACGAGCTCACCGATCTGGTCGAGGAGGCGGTGCTGATCGAATTCGAGCGGATCAGCGAGCGCGGCGGCGTACTCGGGGCCATGGAGACCGGTTATCAGCGCGGCCGTATTCAGGACGAATCCATGCTCTACGAGCGCCGCAAACACGACGGCAGCCTGCCGATCATCGGCGTCAACACGTTCCGCAATCCACACGGCGAGGAGCACCGGGTACTCGAACTCGCGCGTGGCACCGAGGCGGAGAAGCAGTCGCAGCTGCGTCGCGTGCGCGAATTCACCGATCGGCACCGCGACGCCGCACACGACGCGCTGGCGCGTTTGGAGGCGGCGGCGCGCGGCGACGACAATGTGTTCGAGGTGCTCATGGACGCCGCGCGGGTGTGCACGCTGCAGCAGATCACCGATACGTTCTTCACCGTGGGCGGTCAGTACCGGCGCAACGTCTGATTCGGCTGCCCGGACCGCCTGGGAAGTGCGACAATCCGCATCGAGCCGACCGGGACGGAAGGGACATCATGGACCTGACGGGTATGACTGTCGTCGATGCGCATATTCACCAATGGGATCCACTGACCACCCCTCGGGAATTCAGCGGGCTGGCGAAACTCTTCCGCTACCTACCGATTCCGGTGGATGTCGCCAAGCGGTTCGCGCCTCGGCGCGACCGCGAATTCGTCGGCGATCCGGAACCGTTCATCCATCCGTACCTTCCGGCCGACTATCGCGGTGACGCCGGTGATGTCCCGGTCGAGGCAATAGTCCATATCGAGGTGGAATGGTCGGGTAAAGGCCGCTTGGCAGCCGCCAACGAAACCCGCTGGGTGGCCAGCCTGCCCTTCGGCGTGGACACCCCGGCCCTGGGCGCGATCGTCGGCGCGGGTGATCCCACCTCGCCCCTCTTCGCCGAACTGCTCGATGCGCACCATTCGGCGTCACCGCTGTTCCGCGGCATTCGCACCCGCGTCGAATACCATTCGGACTCCGGTATCCGCGGCCACAACCGCCCGCCCGGCGTGCTCACCAGCAAACCCTTCCTGGACGGCTTCGCGGCCTTGGCGGAACGGAAGCTCTCCTTCGAGGCGTGGGTGTACTCGCACCAGATTCCCGAGGTGACGGCGCTGGCGCGGCGCTACCCCGACGTGAGTATCGTGCTCAACCATTTGGGCACGCCCGCGGGCATTTTCGGGCCGGTGGGCAAGAACACCGGGAAGAATCCCAGTACGCGGCGCGAGCTATTCCT
Organism: Nocardia sp. NPDC050406; assembly: GCF_044459025.1. Lineage (NCBI taxonomy): Bacteria > Bacillati > Actinomycetota > Actinomycetes > Mycobacteriales > Nocardiaceae > Nocardia > Nocardia sp. NPDC050406. The sequence continues at coordinate 57,355 of NZ_JBITIM010000003.1, forward strand.
GCGCTGGCGCGACGATCTCACCGATCTGGCGACGCATCCGAATGTGGTGGCCAAGATCAGCGGACTGATGATGCCCATTCTCGGCCACCCGGTGCCGCCCCGGGGTGAGCCGACGCCGGTGCCGGTATTGATCGAGCGCCTCTCCCCCATGCTCACCCACGCCCTGGACGTGTTCGGCTCGGACCGGTTGCTGTGGGGCTCGAATTTCCCTGTGGACAAAGCGATTACGTCCATCGGGAACGCCGCGGAGGCGATTGCCACGGCCTTGACCGAGCACGGCGCGGATGCCGCCGCCCTGGAGCAGGTATTCCGCACCAATGCCCAGCGCATGTACCGCATCGAGGATTTCTGAGCGGTCAGCCGCGGTCGCGCAGCAGCAGGACGGCTCCCACACCGAGTAGCGCCGCGCCCGAGATCACCACGGCCGCAGCGGCTCCCACGGCCTGGTCGCTCCAGTCCCACACCGCCTGCGAGACCGCGAGGGCAATGGCCACACCGCCGCCGATGACCAGGACCGCGTGCCGCTCCACGGCATAGAAGGCGAAACAGGTGAGGGCCACCAGCAGAGTCAGGCCGTAGGACCAACCCATCTGGTCGAAGCCCGCGACCTGAGCGCCGATGAGCGCGGTGGCGATGGCGATGCCGTAACCCGCCCAGTGTGGGGTGGAGAGCCCGAATCGACTGAGCGCGAACCAGATTCCGCCCAGCACCAGCAGGCCCAGCCCGACGGCGAGGTCGTCGAGGCCCGCGATGTCGCCGAGCAGTCCGGAGACGGCGGAGAGCGCCAGGACCGCGCTCGCCAGCAGCCCGACCACCGAGGGCAGTGCGGCGTAGCCGAGCGCCGCCACCACCAGGGCCGCGGTGACGGCCCATACCCAGGCGGAGTCGTCGCCGCGGTCGTCGATGAGAATGCCGACCAGGGCGGCCACGCACAGCGCGGCGAGCACGAACAGGACGGCGGCCAGCCGTCGTGGCACCGTCTGCGCGCCGTCGCGAACGAACAGCGCGGATCGACCGCCCGCCAAGGCGGTTCCGCCCACGAGCAGTCCGATGATGAGGGCTATCAGGGTCAACGCCTTGCCGAGGGTGTCCAGGTCGTTCCAGGAGGAATCGAGCAGCAGCAGAATGCCGCCGAGCACCAGGCCCGCGCCGACATAGGCCGCGATCTCCGCGAAGAGCTGCGAGCGCGGGACCGTCGTACGCGCCTCGCCGATGGCGGTGGCGACCGCGTCGCGCTGTTCGGGGCTCAGTACCCCGTCGTCTACCAACCGCTCCAGGGCCGCCCGCACCGAACGTTCCGTCATCGGGTCAGTATCCCCCTGGCAGCTGGTAGTTCAGTGCTGATCGCCGTCGAGGGCGGCGGGTTCGAGGTACTGGGTGCCCAGCAAGGCCGCCACCTGACTCGCATGGTCGACGATCTGCTCGGCCGCGATCTCGATGGTGCCGAGACGCCAGGCGGAGAGCAGTTCGTTGAAACCGCCTATGCCCATGAGGACGCTCATGCGGAAAGCGGTTTCGTCGACGCCGGGGCGTAGATACGGGCGGGCGGTGGCGATGAGCAGGTTGGTGGATTCGGTGAGGGTGGCCTTGCGGCGCTCCTCGAGCACCGTGCTGCCCGCGTGATTGTCGAAGAGGATGCGGGCGTGACCGTGCGATTGCAGGTCGACCGCGCGGGTGACGGCCAGGCGCAGGATATCCAGGGGTGCGCGGTCGAGGTGCTCGGCGACGACGGCCGAGAGTTCGCCGAAGACTTCGAAACAGACCTCGTCCCAGACCGCGCCGAGCAGTTCGTCGCGCTCGGCGAAGTGCTCGTAGAAGTACCGGTCGTTGAGGGCGGCGCGGGTGCACACGCCGCGCATGGTGACTGCGGCCCAACCGTTTTCGAGCCAGATGTCGAGAGCGGCCGCGATGAGTTTGCGGCGACGTTCGGCGCGGCGCTCCTCCGGGGTTCGGCCGCCCCAGGTTCGGGCGGGTGCGCGCACGTTCATGGTTGACAATTTACGGCATGACGCGCCTAATTGGTGGCAGGCGCGGCCAATGGTGGCAAGCGACACCAATTAACCGGTCGCATCGCACGGCCACGGGAGTTCCCATGCGACTCAATCCCTTCGGCGGCGCACGCCGCACCAGGAACGCCGATGCGGTGGTGACCGGGGCGGGCAGCGGAATCGGTCGCGCGCTGGCCGTCGAGCTCGGTCGGCGCGGGGGTCGGGTGGTGTGCGCCGACATCGATGTGGACAGCGCCCGCGAGACCGTCGAAATCCTCTGCGCCGCGGGCGGCAAAGCCTTCGACGTGTACTGCGATGTGGCCAGCGCCGACCAGGTGACCGCCCTCGCCGACACCGCCGAGGAGTGGTTCGGCAAGCCCGCCGACCTGGTGTGCAACAACGCCGGAATCGGCGCGGGCGGCCTGCCGACCGGGGAATTCCCACTCGCCGAATGGCATCGGGTCCTCGATGTGAATCTGTGGGGCGTCATTCACGGCTCCCATGTGTTCGCGCCCCGCATGCGCGCGGCCGGTCGCGGCGCGATCCTCAATACCGCCTCGGCGGCGGCCTTCGGCTCCGCGCCGCGCATGGCCGCCTACAACGTGAGCAAGGCGGGGGTACTCGCGCTCTCGGAAACCCTCGCGGCGGAGCTGGTCGGGACCGGGGTGAGCGTTACGGCGTTGTGCCCCACCGCTGTTCGGACCCATATCCTCGACGCCGCCACCATCGAGGATCCGGCGACCGCGCGGCTCGGCGAGCTGTTGCTGCGCTGGACCGGTCGCGCACCCGCGGCGATTGCCCGCGAAGCGCTCGATGCCGTGGACCGAGGGCAGCTCTATGTGGTGCCGCAGGTCGAGGCCAAGGTCATCTGGCAGTCCAAGCGACTGCTGCCCGTTCCGTACACTCGCGCGGCCGGACTGGTCGAAAGGCTCGCGCGTCGATAAGGAGTCGAACAATGGCGTTCGCGTATCCAGACATGCTGGAGACCATCAAGGATCGGCAGTGGGCCCTGGCCGATATCGACTGGGACGCACCGGGAGCCGAGCTCATCACCGATGAGCAGCGACCGAAGCTGGCCGCCTTCATGGCTGATCTGGTGTGGATCGAACATGTCGGGGCGCGCGGATTCGCGGCGCTCACCCGGAAGGCTCCGGACGGGCCGTTGAAGGAGATCTACCGCTACTTCCACGCCGAGGAGCAGAAGCACGCCAATGCCGAACTGGCGCTCATGCGGCGCTGGGGCATGCTGGGCGAGAGTGCGATGCCGCTGCCCAACAAGAACATTCGACTGGTGATCGAATGGGTGGACCGGTACGCCGACGAGATGTCGCTGCCGGTGCTGGCCACGGTCATTCCGTCGCTGGAGTGCGCGCTCGACGGCGCATTGGTGAAGTTCCTGCTCGACGAGGTGCGGGATCCACTGTGCCATCAGGTGTTCCGGCACATCAACAGCGATGAGTCGCGGCATCTGGCGGTGGGGTTCCAGGTGCTCGAACAGCTCGGGGCCGGACCCATGCGCAAGATCGCCATCGAGACGGCGGGATACACATTGCGCCCGTCGCTGCTGCTCGGGGCGCTGGTGTACACGCCGCTGCTCTCGCGCATGTCCGCCAACATCATGGCCATGGGGCTCGACGAGCAGAAGCTGTGGAGTGCGGTGCGGCGCTACGAGAAAGCGGCGGAACGCAGTCCGAGTATTCGACGCATCCCGCTGTACCACGTGGTGCTCTACCACGGGCGGGCCACGATCAATCGGATGCAGCCGTTGCAGGCCCTCAATGATGGACTCGGCCGGGTGATCGACCATTTCCCGGTGCGGGTGTTGGGGCGCACGCCGTCGTGGTCCAAGGAGCTGACCTACGAGCCGGTGGCGAAATGAGCGCCGCGGCACGGATGGACGCCTTCTCGGACTGGGGTGACGCGAGGCGCGCCGGGCGGTTGCGCGGGGCGGAGAGCTTTCTCGGACCGCAGGTTCATTGTGCGCGTTGGCGGCAGCAGACGGGGATCGCGGGCAAGCGGGTGGCCATAGTCGGCACCGGCGCGGCCGTCGCTCGGATACTGCCGCCGATCGCCGCGAAAGCGCGGCGCGTCACCGTCTTTCAGCACGACCCGGTGTGGGTGCTGCCCTATGTGCCCGGCCTCGGCCGGGCGGAGGAGGTGGTGCGGCTGTTACCGTCCGCCCTCACCCGTCGGGTGGCCGCCGTGAATCTTCGGGTGCAGGTGCGGGATTCGTGGATTCGACGGCAACTCACGCCGGAGAGCTCCACCGCCGTCGCCTGCCACAACAGGTACTACCGGACGCTGCGGCGGCCGAACTGCAAGCTCGTCACCTGGCCGATAGCCCGACTCGCGCCCCACGGCATCCGTACCGTGGACGGTATCGAGCACCGGGTCGACTGCATCATCTACGCGGAGGAGAACCCGTGACCGCACAGCGCACACCGACCGTCGTCGACCACGAGATCGTCATTGTCGGCGCGGGATTCTCCGGGATCGGCGTCGCGATCATGTTGCGCAAGGCCGGATTCGACGATTTCCTGATCGTCGACGATGCCGACGGCGTGGGCGGCACCTGGCATTGGAACACCTATCCCGGTATCGCCGTGGATATTCCGTCGTTCAGCTATCAGTACTCGTTCGAACAGCAGCACAGTTGGTCGCGGGTGTACGCGCCGGGCCGGGAATTGAAGGCGTACGCCGAGTACTGCGTGGGCAAGTACGGGCTGCGGCCGCGCATTCGATTCGGCACCACCATCGCTCGGGCGGACTACGACGACACCCTGCATCTGTGGCGGTTGCGCACCGCCGCCGGTACGGAGATCACCACGCGCTACATGATCGGCGCGACGGGGGTGCTGACGCGGCCGAAATTCCCCGAGATTCCCGGGATCGAACGGTTCCGAGGTCTGGTCATGCACACCTCGCGGTGGGACCACGGGCAGGATCTGACGGGTAAACGGGTCGGGATCATCGGTACGGGAGCCTCGGCGGTGCAGGTGATTCCGGAGATCGCGCCGGGCGTCGAGCACCTCACGGTGTTCCAGCGCACGCCGATCTGGTGCCTGCCGCGGCCCGACCGCGAACTGCCGTCGCCGGTGCGCATGCTGCTGCGGCTGCCGGGCGGCAAGGTGCTGACCCGGCTGGCCAGCCAGACCTTCGTCGAGCTCACATTTCCGCTGAGCGCCCACTATTACGGGGTCGTTCCCATCTCCAAGTTGGGTGAGCGCACGGGTCTGGCGCACCTGCGCAGCCAGGTCCACGATCCCGTCGTTCGGGAGAAGCTCACGCCGCGTTATGCGCTCGGCTGTAAACGACCCGGATTCTCCAACGACTATCTCGCCACCTTCAATCGCGACAATGTCTATCTGGAGACCGAACCGATCACGGAGATCACGCCGGGCGGTATCCGGACGGGCGGCGGGGACGAGCACGATATCGACGTTCTCATTCTCGCGACCGGGTTCAAGGTCATGGAGTCGGGCAATATGCCGACCTTCGATCTGCACGGCAGTGGCGGTGTGCGGCTGGAGGATTGGTGGGACGAGCACCGGTTGCAGGCGTACGAGGGTGTGAGCGTGCCCGGATTCCCGAACTTCTTCTCGATCATCGGGCCGTACGGGTACAACGGATCGTCGTACTTCGCGCTCATCGAAATGCAGACCCGGCATATTCTGCGGGTGCTGCGCCACGCCCGCCGCCAGCGGGCGACCCAGGTCGAGGTGACGGCGGAGGCCAATGAGCGGTTCTTCCGGGAGATGCTGAATCGCCGTGGGACACAGGTGTTCTGGCAGGAGAGCTGTGCCGTGGCGAACAGCTACTACTTCGACAAGAACGGGGATGTGCCGCTCAAGCCGATGAGTACGGTCGAAGCCGCCTGGCGGGCAGGGCATTTCGATTTGAACGACTACCGGTTGAGCCATCTGGGCGACCGGGCCGCGCCACGGCAGCGCGGGCGGCGGGTCGGCGCGCGATAGTCAGTGCAGCGCTCGATACAGGCGGCGTAGGGCGCGCAGGCCGGATTCCGCGGTCTGCTCGTCCTCGGCGGTCATGCGCAGGGCCTGGCGGAGCAGGGCCGGGTCCAGGTCCTCGGGTGCGGGGTGGAAATCGGGTCTCGGCAGCGCCGGTAAGGGCGTCTCCTCGCCGTAGAGGTCCACCGGGTCGGGGGCGGATTCGCGTTGCACCGCGCCGATCAGGGTGTCGAGGTCCACGCCGCGCAGGGTGAGCAGATCCTTGGGGTGATCGTCGAGGCGTTCGGCCACCAGATAGCAGACGGCGGCCACATGCTTGCACGGCCAGCCCTGGTCGGGGCAGCTGCACGCGAAATCCAGCTCCGAGGCGGTGGTGGGCAGCAGCAGCGGGGCCAGGGCGGGAGGCAATGTGCCGGAGGCTATTTCGGCGAGCATGCCGGGGGTTTGGCGGACCAGGGCGATCAGCTCGTCCAGACGGTCGTCGCGGAGCTGGCGCATGGTGAGCACCGAGGTGAACGGACGCGGTTGGCTGCCTTGGACTTCGGCGGTGACCGCGCCGGGTTCGATGTGATAGTTGATCACCTGGCCCGCGCGGGCGTAGGTGCGGCCCCTGGTGAGGCGACCGGCGTCGGCTACCTTCTCGATCGCCTCGAGGAAGGAGCGGCCCCAGCGGGTGCGGCCGAAAGAGCCTCTGCGGCTGCGTGGTTCGACGCCGCCGCGCACGGGACGGCGCTTGCCGAACTGGCTGAAATCGATATCGTCGGTCATTCGCCCACCGCCTCGGAGCCGAGGGCGAACAGATCGCGCAGCTCGTCGTCGCTCAGTTCGGTGATCCAGTTCTCGCCGACGCCGACGGTGAGATCGGCGAGTTGCCGCTTGCCCGAGAGCATGTCGTCGATACGTTCCTCGATGGTGTCGACGCAGACCAGTTTGCGGACCTGGACATCGCGGCGCTGGCCGATGCGGAAGGCGCGGTCGGTGGCCTGGTTCTCGACCGCCGGATTCCACCAGCGGTCCAGGTGCACAACGTGATTGGCGGCGGTGAGGTTGAGGCCGGTGCCGCCCGCCTTGAGCGACAGCAGCATGAGGGGCGGGCCGTCGTCGGACTGGAAGTCGGTGACCATGGTGTCGCGGCGCTGTTTGCTCACGCCGCCGTGCAGGAAGGGGATCTCCACGCCGAAGCGTTCGGTGAGGAATGGGGCGACCAGATCACCGAATTCGCGGAACTGGGTGAAGAGCAGGGCGCGTTCACCGTCGGCCAGCACGGATTCGAGAATGTCCTCGACCAGGGCGAGTTTGCCGGAGCGGTGGCGACCGCGGCGCAATACGGCGGAGCCGTCGCCCAGGTAATGGGCGGGATGATTGCACACCTGCTTGAGCCGGGTAAGCGCCGCCAATACCGCGCCCTTGCGCCCCATATCCTCCTTACTGGCCTTGGCCTCCTTCAGCTTCCGCGTCATATCGTCGAGAACCGCCTGGTAGAGCGCGGCCTGTTCGACCGTGAGATTGGCGCGCACGGTCATCTCGATCTTCTCCGGCAGGTCGGAGATGACCCGAGGATCGGTCTTCACCCGCCGCAGCACGAAGGGCGCGGTGATCGCCCGCAGCCGAGCCACCGCGTTCTCATCGCGCTCCCGCTCGATCGGAATAGCGAAGCGCGCATGAAACTCCGACGGCTTGCCGAGGAGTTTCGGATTGGCGAAATCCAGAATGGAGCGCAATTCCTCCAGCCGGTTCTCCACCGGAGTCCCGGTGAGCGCCAACCGATGCCGAGCCGGAATCGCGCGCGCGGCCCGAGCCTGCCGAGTGGCGGCATTCTTGATGTGCTGCGCCTCATCCACCACCACCCGCTGCCAATCCTGCCGCTTCAGCTCCTCCACATCACGCGCGAGCAACGCATAGGTGGTGACAACCAAATCCGAATCCCGCACCGCGCCATCCAGTTCCGGCCCACTACGCCGCCCCGCCCCATGGTGCACCAACACCCGCAGACCAGGCGCGAACCGCTCCGCCTCCCGCTGCCAGTTCCCCACCACGGACATAGGACACACCAGCAACGTCGGCAGAACCCGCGCCGCACCCTCCGCGCGCGAATCATGTCCTGCCACAACACTTTCCCCTGCGGCATCCAGTGCGGAGACCGCCGACCCCGACACCGCATCGGCCGAGGCAGCCGCACCTGACTCCCCCTCAGCCGAAGCAGCCGACGCCGCATTCGGCGAGACAGCCGAACCCGACTCCCCCTCAGCCGAAGCAGCCGACGCCGCATTCGGCGAGGCAACCGAACCCGACTCCCCCTCAGCCGAAGCAGCCGACGCCGCATTGGGCGAGACAGCCGAATCCGTCGCAGCCCTCGCCCCGGCGGCGGAGCCGGACCCAGGGCCGCCCCTTCCCCGAAACGGCAGCACCGTAGCGGTTCGACCGGCCGCCGCCTCACCGGAATCGGTGTCGCGCCCCCAGTTGCCGACCACCGACGCGGGGAACAGCAAGAGCGGCGCGGCACCGTCCGCCCCGACCCGCGCAATGCGCTTAGTTCGGATATCTGAACCAGCGGCCTCATCACCCGCGTCCGCATTCGCCACAGCGTCGGGCACGCCGTCCGGTATGCCCGAACCAGTTGCCCTGTCGTCCGCGCTCGCCGAATCCCCTGCGCCCGAATCATCCCGTTTGGATCGCTCGGGCTCCCCGCTCTTCGCCTCGGGCAGCCCGGTTCGCGAAGTCCCTTCCACGGCAACCGAACCAGTCACCTGGTCGGCATCGCCCGCACCGGTCGCCCACTCAGCCACGCCCGAAATGCGCGATTGGGGCTGGTTGGGGGCGGTTTCGCGTTCGTGGAGGAGGAGGGCGAGGACCTGGATCGTTTTTCCCAGGCCCATGTCGTCGGCGAGGACCGCGCCGCAGCCGAGGCGGCTCATGGTGGCCAGCCAGGTGAGGCCGCGTTGTTGGTAGGGGCGGAGTTCGGCTTTCAGGCCGAGTGGGGGTGGGGTGGGTTCGGTGGGGTGTTCGGCGTCGAGAAGTTGTGCGGCCCAACCGGTTGCGGTGATGGATTCGAGGGGGACGCGTTTCACCGGGTTGGCGGCCAGCTCGGCGAAGAGTCCGGCGATGGTGGTCGGGGTGTCGTCGGCGCGGCCGGAGACGTATTCGGCGGCCGCGGCCAAGGCTCGATGATCGGCCTGTACCCATTGGCCGCGCAATTGCACGAGGTCGGTTTTGGCCTGGATGAGGCGGCCCATTTCGGCGGGCGTCAGCACCGTATCGCCGAGGGCCAACTCCCAGTGGTAGGAGACCAAACCTTCCATGCCGACGGCACTTTCGGTCGCGGCGGGGCTCTGCACCCGCAACCGCAGACTCGGCGCGGTGACCCGCCAAGCACGCGGCAACAACAGCCGCACCCCCGCCGCCTGCAACGCCTGCGCCCCATGCGCCACCAGATCCAACACCACCCCGGTCGGCAACAGCAGATCCATACTGTGCCCGTCCCCCGGCAGATCCCGCAGTCGCGGATACGCCGCTTTCGCCGCCGCCAACTTCTCCCCCGCCACCCGCACCAACTGCGGATCCCCCGGCAGCGTCACCGGCTGCGGAGCCTCCCCCTCGACCCGCAGACAAACCTCCAGCCGCCACAGCGCATGTTCCGAATCCGCTTCTTCCCCTTGCGGTTCCAACAACCGCAACACCAAATCCGGCTCATCCGCCGTCAGGCTCGTCCGCCAGTCGTCCAAGACGGCCGCTACGCGATGCGAGCCACTCTCGAGGGGTTCGTCGCCAACCAGCGCCGCGATGAGCGGATGAGTCGGCACACCGCCCGGCTCATCCTGCACACGAGCCGTCTTGTCCCCCAAAGCGTCAGCGGCAGAAGGATTTTCGTCCGGCAGGGAATTGAGCCGAGCCGGGGTGGCGGACAGCACATCCTCGCGGGGCCGAGCAGGGTTCGTCGAGAGAAGATCTTCGTTCAGCCGCGAGGAATTCGCGGACAGAACCGCTTCGCTCGGCCGGGCCGCTGGCGGCACATGGTCTCCCCGCTGCGCTCGCATCTCACGAGCGGCAGCCGCGAGGCGAAGCCGGGCGATCGGGTCGGTGATCTCTCCGGTGAAGTGCTCCAGCACCGCCGACGGGCGACCCGCGACCCGCAATGCCGCAGGCATGGCCACCGCCAGTTCGGCCAGCCACGCGCGTTGCCGCTGACCACCCAGCAGCCGCCACCGCACCCACCATTCCCCGTCCTCGCGGCGCACCTCTGGCACGATCCGCCCCGCCGACACCCACCGCTCCACCCCGCGCGCCACATGCGCGAGAAACCTCAGATCCCCGGCGACCACACCCCCCGGTAGCTCCTGCAACAAAACCCGAGCCGCCATCTCCGGAGCGAGCGCGTGCCCCCGCACCTCCACGGGCTCCGCCCCCTGCGGCCCAGGCACCAACACCTCGGCCCGATGCCGAAACCGCGCCGCCCGCACAATCCCGCCCAAGGGATCGGGCAGCTCATCCGCCGCCACCGCATCCCCACCCGGCTGGTGCCACAACACCAGGCCGGATCCCGGCGACCAGAGTCCGTGCAGCATCCGCCCATCAAATCAGCCTGGTCCGACAACCCCACGCCGGGTTCACCAATCCCCCGCATTCTTGGACCACCTGAGGACTTGAAGGCCCGGCGCGGCTACGAGGAAGCGGTGCAGATCCACCCCGCACTCTTGAACCACCTGAGGACAGTCTCTGACCAGCATGTCCTCCTGGACCTCGGCCGCTTCGCCCGGCTCACTGGATCGCGACCGGTCCGTCCCGGCTCAACTGCGCGGCCCACCCGGCCCGCCCCGTTGGCACGGTCTCCCCTCGGCAAGCGACGAGCGCACGCCTGCCGGACTCACTCCGGTTCAGCGCGATCTTGTCCCGGCAAGTACACAACGCGTCCTACCGAACTCATCCCACAGCGCCCGCTGAGGTTGATCATCGCCTCCGCGTCCAAGGCACCTGTCACTGCGTACAGCGCTCGATCGCGCGCGTCAGGCGTTCGGCCACCTCGTGATCGTCGTGAATCGACAAGGCTTGGTTGACGATCAACCAGTCTGGGATGTCGTCAGCGCGGACGTACTTACGGAAGCAGTTGTAGATCGCGTAATAGGCGAACTCGATCGGCTCGGGGAAGCTCAGATCATCGTCCTGTAGTGCGGTGATGGGCTCGAGGTAGCGGTCGCCCACGCCTGCGGAATCCACACCGGCTTCGACTGCGCGAAGGGCATCGGCGGGAAGGTCGACGTCCACATGGTGCCGCATTCCGACGACCGCGTCGCGGTAGCGAAGGGCGGCGCGGTTGCGCCGGGCGTAGCCGGTCCAGGCGAGGAGGGCGTCCTCGCACAGCGATAGGTGGACTTGCCGTCGATGATCAGCTGCCAGGCGGGAGAAGCGTTCTTGCGGCGTCATGAGCGATTCTAACGAGTTGTCAGTGGCGCAGTTTGGGTCACGGTCTGGTGAATGTCGGGTCGACGGTTGAGGAGGGGTGCGGACGGCCTTGCCCAGGCCCGGGGGCGACGGGTGCGGGAAATGGGCCGTGATCAGCTCCCTGGCGGGTCTTTCTTTCTGATCGGTGGCGGAACATACTGGAATATCCGCTGGTCATCGCCCACGAGCGGGGACAGCTGCGCGTAGCGGCAATCGGGCGGGACGCACCCTGACAACAAGTTCGCGGTCCATGCCGGGATCGCGACAACTCGATACCGAGGGAGGCCGTGAAGATGACGATTCTGCTCCAAGTGCTCGAGCAGAGCTTCACGCCCACAACGCCGTGGGAGCGGCGCAAATTCACCTTCGTGGACACCACGAAGATTGTGGGGATGCGGCTGGACGGCCAATCGGGGGTGTGGCTGGATCTCTCCCGCCCCGGTGAGTCGCAACGCCTCGCCCGCACGGTCGACCCACGCGACTCCATCAGCTTCCTACTCACCACCTTCGCCAAGATCGCGGAGTGTGAAGACCGCGGCGGCTCCTGGGTGATCGGCCACGACGGCGCTCACGTCGAAACGATCGCGGCGACCCGTATGCCACCACAAATGTCGGAAAACGCCGCCGACGACATCCTCGCCCGCGCCTGGCTATAACCACCCCATCCTTGGAACCGGGTGTGAACTCTGTGCGCACCCGGCGCGATAACCCGCACCCGGCGCGAAAACCCGCACCCCTGCCGAGAACCCGCGCCCGGTGCGAAAACTCGCGCTATCCGGTGCGAAAACCCGCGGCATCCGGTGGCAAAACTCGCGGCATCCGGTGCGAAAGCTCGCGGCATCCGGTGCGGAAACTCGTGGCATCCGGTGCGAGCACCCAGAACTGGTGCGAAGCTCCACGAATCCCGCATGGTCGCCAAACATGCGGGTAGATGTTAGATGTGCGGCTCAGCGGCGGAATACGACGAATACACACCGGCTCGCCCTTTCCGCCCAATCCGCCTACCGACGGGTCGGATTCAACCAGCAGACAATCAAACTTCTTGTGCGCCAACCCAAGACGGCGTGGAGCAGGTCGAGCTCTGGCACTGCTCAGCGTGGTACTCATCGGGTTGTGTGGTTGTTCCGCGCTCGGCCAACCGGTCGCGCCCGCGCCTGGCAGTCCGGCGCGCGCGGAGATCGAGCGGTTGCTCGACGCGGTGCGGGTCGTGCCCGAGCGGCCGCATCCCGGCGGGTACGAACGCGGGTGTAAATCGGGGCAGGGGTGCGTATTCGGGCCCGCGTGGAGCGACGACACCGATGCGCCCGGTGGCCACGACGGGTGCGATACGCGCAACAACGTGCTGGCCCGGCAGCTGACCGACGTGGTCTTCAAAACCGGGAGCAATTGCGTGGTCGTCGCGGGCACCTTGAACGACCCCTACACCGGTAAGCGCCTCACCTTCGCCAAGGCCGAAGCCAAGGACATCCAGATCGACCACGTCTATTCGCTAGCCGCCGCATGGGACATGGGCGCTTCCGGCTGGCCCCTCGACCAACGCGCCCGCTTCGCCAACGACCTCGACTTCAACCTCCTCGCCGTAGACGGCAAGACCAACGAAGACAAAGGCGACCGCACCCCCTCCGACTGGCTCCCCCCAGCAGCCGCCAACCACTGCTTCTTCGCCGCGAAATACCTAACAGTCGCAACCCAATACAGCCTCCCCATCACAACCGCCGACAAAGCCGCGCTGGCAAACGTCGCCACAAACTGCCCCTGACGCGACTACATGCGCCAGCACGACGACCCAGGTTCACCGGTACGCGTAGGCTGCGACCCCGAGCTACCCGCGCGTTTAGGCTGCGACCCCGATTACCGCACGCCAATACGCGGCGTCTTCGAGTTACCAGTGCGCCTAAGCTGCGGCCCCGGATCACTTGTGCGCCAAGCCTGCGACCCGGATTACCGGTGCACCGACGCTGCGACGTGGCATCACCTGTGCGCCGACACCCCCACATGGAGTCACCCGCGCGCCGAGACTCCAAGTTCGAGTCGAACGCGCGCCGACACTCCCACTTCGAGTCACCCGCGCGCGGACACTCCCACTTCGAGTCGAACGCGCGCCGACAGTCCGACCTCAAGTCACCCCCGCGCCGACACTCCGACCTCAAGTCACCCCCGCGCCGACACTCCGACCTCAAGTCACCCCCGCGCCGACACTCCGACCTCAAGTCATACGCGCGCCGACACTCCGACCTCGAGTCACGCGCGCGCAGAGACTCCCACCTCGAGTCACGCGCGCAGAGACTCCCACCCTCGCGTCACCCCGGCGCCAGACTCCGACCTCGAGTCACCCCCGCGCGGACACTCCAACCTCAAGTCACCCCCGCGCGGACACTCCAACCTCAAGTCACACGCGCGCCGACACCCCCACCTCGCGTCATCCCGGCGCCAGACTCCGACCTCGAGTCACCCGCGCGCGCTGACACCCCGACCTCAAGTCACCCCCGCGCGCTGACACCCGACCTCAAGTCACCCCCGCGCGGACACTCCAACCTCAAGTCACGCGCGCAGAGACTCCCACCTCGAGTCGCCCCGGGCCAGACTCCGCCCTCGGGTCACCCAAGCCCCCAAGGCGGCGTCCCCGGTCACCCGTGCGTCAGTTGGTGGCTACCGGGCGCTTCGGGTCGTTGGACCATTGGGACCAGGAGCCGGGATAGAGGGCGGCTTCTATGCCCGCTTCGGCCAGGGCGGCTATTTGGTGGGCGGCGGTTACGCCGGAGCCGCAGTAGACGGCCACCTTGTCGGCCGCGCCGAGATCGGTGAAGCGGGAACGCAGTTCGGCGGGGGATTTGAAAAGGCCGTCGGGGGTGAGGTTTTCGGCGGTGGGGGCGCTGACCGCGCCGGGGATGTGGCCCGCGCGCGGGTCGATGGGTTCGACCTCGCCGTGGAACCGCTCGCCCGCACGGGCGTCGAGGAGGAGGCCGGGCCAGGTGGCGGCGGCGTCGGCGTCGATGGTGGGGAGGTGGCCCGGGGAGAGGACTATGTCGCCGGACTCGGGGTCGGATTCGGTGCCGGAGACCACCTTGCCGCCCGCGCGCTCCCAGGCGGGCAGACCACCGTTGAGAATGCGCACATCGGACACACCGGCCCAGCGCAGCAACCACCAGGCGCGGGCCGCTGCCATACCACCGGTGGCGTCGTAGACGACGACGGTGTCGCCGGTGCGCAGGCCCCAGCTGCGGGCGCACTTCTGCAGGTGCGCGAGCTCGGGCAACGGGTGGCGGCCGCGCGATGGGGAGGGGGGTGCGGCGAGCTCGGTCTCGAGGTCGACGAATACCGCGCCGGGGATATGGCCGTCCAGGTAGTGCTGGGGGCCGTCCGGATCGCCCAGCGCCCAGCGGACGTCCAGTATTCGGAGCTGAGAATCTTTGTCCGACAACAGGTCTCGAAGGTCTTCAGCCGAGATCAATACCGCGCTCAAGCTTGCTCCTCGTCGCAGATTTCGCTCTTGTGAGAATGGGGTCCAGACTACGCAGGTGGGGGCGAGGTTGGCCTGAGCGGTCAGAAATCGCCCCTGGACAGCGAAATCCGCCACGCGAGCGCGATTTCCGACCGCTGCGGCCTAACCACCCGCCCGCAGCAACCACCGCACCACCAGCCCCGCCACCAACGCCCAGAACGCCGCACCAACCCCCAGCAGCGTCACCCCGGAAGCCGCCACCAGAAACGTGAGCGCAGCAGCCGAACGGTGTTCGACAGGCGTGAGCGCCGCCGTCAACGCCGCCGCGAGGGTGGCGATCAGCGCAAGCCCCGCAACGGTTTCGAGCACGCCCTCGGGCGCGGCCGCCGCCAGGGTCACCAACGCTCCGGAGGCCAAGGCCAACAGCAGGTAGCAGCCACCCGCCGTGGCGGCCGCGATCCACCGGCGCTTCGGATCGGGGTGTGCCGCGGGAGCCGCCGCCAGGGCGGCGCTCACCGCCGCGAGGTTGATGGCATGCCCGCCTGCCGGGGCCCCGAGGATGGTGCCGAGACCGGTCACCGTCATGGCCGAGCGCCACGGCACCCGGTAGCCGAACGAGCTCATGACCGCCGTGCCCGGGATGTTCTGCGCCGCCATGGTGACGATGTACAGCGGAATGGCGACGCCGATCAGCGCCTGCCAACTCCAGTGCGGCATGGTCGGTTCGAGGCGCGGCACCATGGCGGAGAGCTCGACGTGGCGATGCGTCACGACGATATCGATCGCCGCGCCCGCGGCCGCCACCGCGAAGGCCGCGAGCACCGCCCACCGGGCCGCGAACCGTTGCAGCACAAGCCAGACGACGATCACCGGCACCACCACGGCCGGGCTCACGGTGAGCGCCTTCATGGGCGCCAGGCACAGCGGCAGCAGCACCCCGGCCAGCATGGCCTGCGCGATCTCCACCGGGATGGCGGCGATCAACGCACCGAGGCGCTGCCAGAAACCGGTCACCACGATGAGCACGCCGGTCACCACGAACGCCCCCACGGCCGCGGGCCACCCGCCGACCACCGCGCCGGTGCTCGCCAGGAGCGCCGCGCCGGGCGTCGACCAGGCCAGTGTGATCGGCATCCGATACCGCCGACTCAACAGCAGAATCCCCACACCCTGCGTGACGCAGACGGCCAGCAGCCCCGAAGCCGCCTGCGCCGAGGACGCCCCCATAGCGGTCAATCCGGCCAGCACCACCGCGAACGAGCTGGTGAATCCGACCAACGCCGTGACGATTCCGGCCCCGATCGGCTGGCCGATACCAACTGGCTTCTCCAGTCCAGTTGCGGCGGCGGTCTCGACGTCGACGGTGCTCATCGGGCCATCTTGACGCTCGACCAGTCCACTGGTCGCCATCCAATCCCCCGAAACTGGACTGAAATCGAGCGCTGAACACCGGCCGAAGCCCACAGTGGTTACCCGCCGTGCCCGCCTGTCCGAGCCAGACAAGCGCGGCGACAAACCCATGCCACGTGCCGAACCAAAGCTCTTTCCAACCGCTCGGCACAGCCAAGACGCGGCCGGTTTCAGCAGTCCGACGCGACAGACGGAGAGGTCCAGTCGACACACCAACCGAGGGGTGGCCGGTTCAGTCCTCAACCGAGCGGCAGACCGTTCGACGCCCGGCTACGCCACAGAGAAGCGTGCCGGTTCAGCCCTCGAGGGTGGCCTGGAAGCGACGCATCCCCGAGAGCCAGCGGTCGTAGTCGGAGCCCTTGTAGCGGTACATGTCGAGGACTTCGGGGTGCGGGAGGATGAGGAAACGTTCGTCGGCCACTCCGGCCAGGATGTCGGCGGCCACCTCGTCGGGAGTGAGGACCTTTCCCGCCGTGACGACGGCGCGAATGGCGGGTTCGGCGGCCGCCGCGGCGGTGGAGCTTTCGGTTCCGGCGCGCAGCAGGGCGGTGTCCACGCCCATCGGGCAGACGCAGCTGACACGGATTCCCTTGTCGCCGTAAGTAACCGAGAGCCATTCGGCGAACCCGACGGCAGCGTGTTTGGTCACCGCGTAGGGGGCCGAGCCGATTTGGGTGAGCAGCCCGGCCGCGGAGGCCGTCGAGATGAAATAGCC
The DNA here is from genome assembly GCF_044459025.1 of Nocardia sp. NPDC050406. Taxonomy (NCBI): domain Bacteria; kingdom Bacillati; phylum Actinomycetota; class Actinomycetes; order Mycobacteriales; family Nocardiaceae; genus Nocardia; species Nocardia sp. NPDC050406. Next base: position 74,314 of record NZ_JBITIM010000003.1, read on the forward strand.
GGAACCGCGCTCCAGCCAGCCCGGGACCAGGATCTGCGCGGCGCGCACGTGGGCCATGACATTCACATCCAGCGCGGCCGCCCACTGCTCATCCGAGCCGTCCAGGCCGCGCGCGCCGAATATCCCGGCATTGGCGAAATACAGGTCCACCGGCCCGAATTCGGCTTCGGCGCGGGCCACCAAGCCGCGAATCACCTCGGCGTCCGATACGTCGCCAGCCTCGAAAACCGCACTCGCGCCCAATGATTCGGCGACCGCACGCACCGACGCCGCATCCAGATCGGCCAACACCACCCGCGCCCCGGCGGCCACCAGCCGCCCGGCGAGAGCCTCCCCGATCCCGGACCCAGCTCCGGTGACTATCGCTACCTTGCCCGCAACATCCATGAGGGCACCGTAACCGACACAACGGCACCCGAATCCAGCCTCGGCCCGCTATTCGGCCAGACCGTTGGACCCGGCCAACCGGTCCAACAGCGGCGCGATGCGCGGGCCGACCAGTTCCTGCATGACCAGGGCCATATTGGTCCGCTCCACCCCCGGAATCTTCAGGATTCGCCCCGTGATGCGATAGAGATCCTCGGCCTCGGTCGCCACCACGCGCACCATCAGATCGGTGGGCCCGGTCATTCCGCATACCTCGGTGACCTCGGGAATCTCGGCGAGTTCGGCCACCACGGCGTCGAGTTGATGCTGATCCACCACCACGGCGACGAACGCCGCCAGCGAATAGCCCAGTGCCCGGGGCTCCACCCGCCGTTCGAAGCTGGCGAGCACCCCGTTGGCCTCCCACCGCGCCAGTCTGGCCTGCACGGTATTGCGCGAGAGGCCCAGCCGCGCAGCCAGTTCCACACCCGTCGCGCGGGGGTTCGCGACCAGTTCGAGCAACAGGCGGGCATCGGTGGCGTCGAGTGACCCGCTCACAGGCTCCCTACTTGGCATGGGAAACAGTTTGCCATCCGCAATACCCGACGAACCGAACATTCTGCACAGTTGCCGCGTGGTGGCTTGCGCAATCCGCACGATCGTGGAGGCTGTGTGATACAGGACACGTACGCTGCGGAACGGGACACAATCCTCGACCGATGACGGTGTACACGGTGCTTCGAGGAGGCGATACCCATGCCCGACAAGAACACCTATCCGGTGCAGCTCGTACAGCCCGACGGCCGCCGTGTGCACGACCGGGTCCACGCGCCGCTGGTCGCGGATATCGACGGTGAGCGGTTGCGGGCGATGTACACCGATATGGTGGTCGCCCGCCGGATAGACACCGAGGCGACCGCATTGCAACGGCAGGGTCAGCTGGGACTGTGGCCGCCGCTGCTCGGGCAGGAGGCCGCGCAGATCGGCTCCGCGCACGCCCTGCACCCCGACGACTACGTGTTCTGCAGCTATCGCGAGGCGGGCGTCGCCTATGTGCGCGGGGTACCGCCGGAGCAGATGACGACGCTGTGGCGCGGTGTCGCCCACTCCTGCTGGGACGCCGACGCCGTCAAGATGACCAATCCCGCGATCGTGGTGGGCGCACAGGGGCTGCATGCCACCGGGTACGCCTACGCCGCGCACCTCGAGGGCGCGGAGATCGCCACCATCGCCTATTTCGGTGACGGCGCGACCAGTCAGGGCGATATCGCCGAGGCGCTCGGATTCGCCGCGGCCTGGGGCGCGCCCGTGGTGTTCTTCTGCCAGAACAACCATTGGGCGATCAGCGCGCCGGTGCGGGTGCAGAGCGCCACGCCGATCGCGCGCCGCGCCATCGGCTACGGCATGCCGAGTGTGCAGGTGGACGGCAACGACGCGCTCGCGGTCCTGGCGGTGACCCGCCAGGCGCTCGCGCACGCGCGCTCCGGCGGCGGGCCGTCGTTCATCGAGGCCATCACCTATCGCATGGGGCCGCACACCACCGCCGACGATCCGACGCGCTATCGCACCGCGGCGGAACTGGAGCTCTGGCAGCGCCGCGACCCGCTCGATCGAATGAAACTGCTGCTGGAGCGGGAAGGCTTGTGGGACAGCGCTTTCGAGCGGTCGGTCGCCGAGCGCGCGAACGATGTCGCCGGGCGGCTGCGCACCGCGACCATGACCATGCCCGATCCGGAGCCCATGGAGCTGTTCGACCACGTCTACGCCACTCCGCATCCGCTGATCGAGGAGGAGCGCCGCGAGTACGCCGCCTACCTGGAAGGAGTCCGGCCATGAAAACGACCTTCGCCGGGGCCATCAATATGGGCCTGCGCCGGGCGATCGAGGACGACCCGAAGGTCGTGCTCATGGGCGAGGACATCGGACGGCTGGGCGGCGTCTTCCGGGTCACCGACACCTTGCAGAAGGACTTCGGCAACAACCGGGTGATCGATACCCCGCTGGCCGAATCCGGCATTGTCGGAACGGCTTTCGGTATGGCGCTGCGCGGGCTGCGGCCGGTCTGCGAGATCCAGTTCGACGGATTCGTGTACCCGGCCTTCGACCAGATCGTGTGCCAGGTCGCCAAGATCCACTACCGGACGAAGGGAAAGGTGGTGGCTCCCCTCACCATTCGCATTCCGTTCGGCGGCGGTATCGGGTCGGTGGAGCATCACTCCGAGTCGCCGGAGGCGTACTTCGCGCACACCGCCGGGCTGCGGGTGGTGTCGCCGAGCACTCCGGCCGATGCGTATCTCATGATCCGACAGGCGATTTCGCTGGACGATCCGGTGATCTTCTTCGAGCCCAAGCGACGCTACTGGGACAAGGCCGACGTGGACTTCGACCGGCTCGACCGGGAAGCCGACCTGGCTCTGCACCAGGCGCGCGTCCGCGCCGAGGGCGCGGACGCCACCCTGGTCGCCTATGGCGGCACCGTGGCCACCGCGCTGACGGCGGCGGAGATCGCGGCGGCGGAAGGACATTCGCTCGAGGTGATCGATCTGCGTAGCCTCGCGCCGATCGACTACGACACCATCGAGGCGTCGGTGCGCAAGACCGGGCGGCTCATCGTGGTGCACGAAGCGCCCGTATCGGGCGGGCTCGGGGCGGAGATCGCGGCGCGCATCACCGAACGGTGCTTCTATCACCTGGAAGCGCCGGTCCTGCGGGTCGGCGGCTTCGACATCCCCTATCCCCCCGCTAAGCTCGAACGGCATCACCTGCCCGACCCCGACCGCATTCTCGCCGCGGTCGACCGCACGCTAGCCGCCTGACCGTACGTCCACGGAGGTTTGCCCGGTGGAAGATGAGCAGCAGGTCCTGGAGTTCCGTCTGCCCGACCTCGGTGAGGGCTTGACCGATGCCGAACTGGTGTCGTGGGCGGTCGCGGTCGGCGACCGCGTGGAACTGAACCAGACCATTGCCGAAGTGGAGACGGCGAAAGCGCAGGTGGCGCTGCCGAGTCCGTATGCCGGAACGGTGGTGGAGCTGCTGGCGCGCCCCGGGGACACGGTGCTCGTTGGAGCCCCGTTGATCCGGGTGGCGAGTGTCGAGCGGGCCGCGCCGGAGCGGCAGTCGGTGCTCGTGGGCTATGGGCCGGAGGGTGGGACCACTTCTCGTCGTGCTCGTGCCGCGGCGGCGAAAGCCGCTGCGGCACAGGCTGGTACGGCCGAAGCGAATCCCGATGCGCCCGCGCGGGAGGGAACTGCCGCACCCAGCACAGCCGCAGGGGTTTCGCACGGCACCGACCATCGCGTAGGCGATTCCGATTCGGCACGGCGTGGTGATTCCGGCGTCGGCAGTGAGGGATTCGCACGGGATGGCGCGGAGCAATCCGGGACGGATTCCAGCGTCGGCAGCGGAGGCTTCGCGCGAGGCGGCGCGGGACAAGCCGGGCCTGATTCCGGCATCGGCGGGGGCTTCGCGCGAGGCGGCACGGGACAAGCCGGGCCGGATTCCGGCATCGGCAGTGAGGGATTGGCACGGGACGGCGCGGGCCAGGCCGGGCGGGATGCCGGTTCGGCTGGACGGGTCGCCGCTATCCCCGCCGCGCGAAAGCTGGCGCGGGAGTTGGGGATCGAGCTGTCGGCGGTCGCGGGCACCGGCCCGGACGGGATCGTGATGGTCGAGGATGTGCGGCGGGCGGCGGGTAGCGCGTCGACGGAGGAGGCCGAACATCTGCCGATTCATATCGCGCCTCCGGTGCCCGCCATGCGACCGGAGGGCGGGGTGGCGCGGGCGACGCCCGCGGAGCGTGAAACGCGTACGCCCGTCAGCGGGATTCGCAAGCGCACCGCCGCCGCCATGGTGGCGAGCGCGCGGGATATCCCGCAGGCCAGCACCTTTGTGACCACGGATTTCACCGGCTCCATGGAGCTGCTGGACCATTTGCGCTCGACCTCCACCTTCGCGGGGCTGTCGCTGACACCGCTGGCCCTGATCGCCAAGGCGACGCTGGTGGCGCTGAGCGAATTCCCGGAGATCAACGCGGTGTGGGACGAAGCGAATCAGGAGATCGCCACCAAGCACTATGTGAACCTGGGCATCGCCGTGGCCACCGAACGGGGGCTGCTGGTACCGAATCTCAAAGAGGCGCAGACGCTCAGCCTGCGGGACCTGTGCCGGGAGATCGGTAGGCTCGCGGAGTCCGCGCGCGCCGGAACGGCCGCCGTCTCCGAGCTGACCGGCGGGACGTTCACCATCAGCAATGTGGGCGTGTTCGGCGTGGATACCGGTGTGCCACTGGTCAATCCGGGCGAAGCGGCCATCCTGTGCCTGGGCTCCATCCGCAAGAAGCCCTGGGTCCACCGCGACGAACTGGCCGTACGCTGGGTGACCACCCTGGGCCTCAGCTTCGACCACCGCCTCATCGACGGCGAACAGGCCGCGCGCTTCCTCGCGAGTATCGCTGCCCTCGTGGAGGATCCGCTCACCCTGCTCGGCAGGGTCTGAGCGGGCGACAGCCTCCCGGTCCAGTCGGGGCCGGTGCGTCGTCGCCCGCCCGCGAGCCCCGACGCACCGCGCCGGTAGGTGGCGGGGCGGGTCATCGCACCGCCCCGGTCCTGGTCAGGCGGGGGTGGACTCCGACTGGGCGTTGTTGGTGACCACCAGGGGTTCGGCGGCGGCACGGATGATCGGGGGGATGTCGATCGGCTGGCGAGTGACGTCGTCGACGTAGACGTGGACGAACGTACCGGTGGCCGCGATCTTCAGCTCATCGCCTGCCTCGCGGAAGATGGCGAGCTCGTAGCTGATGCTCGAATTGCCGAGGCGGGCAATGCGAATCCCGACCTGTAGCTGATCCGGGAAGCTCAGGGAGCCGAGGAATTTGCACGAGGTCTGCGCCACCACGCCGATGGCCGGTAGGTCCCGGATATCGGTGCCGGTCGCGTGCATGAGCCACGCGTTCACCGCGGTGTCGAAGTACGAGTAGTAGGTCACGTTGTTGACGTGCCCGTAGTGGTCGTTGTCCGCCCAGCGGGTCGGGACCGGCCACAGCACCGGGTAGTCCTGCTCCTGAGTCACGGGGGTGACGATAGCGGGGCATCGTGGGTGAGGGGTGGGGTGGTTGGCCTGAGCGGTCGCAAATCGAACCGAAGGGGCAAAATTCGGCACCTGGGTTCGGATTTCGACCGTTCAGGCTAATTCACGCCGACCTCTCCTGCCCCGCCCCCCGATGATCCCGCGGGCTCACCCCGTAATGCCTCTTGAAAGCAGTGCTCAAGGCGAACGCACTGCCATAGCCCACACGACGAGCAATCGCCTCCAAGGTGGCATCCGACTCGTGCAGCAGGTCCGCCGCCAGCGCCAAACGCCAATCGGTCAGGAACGCCATGGGAGGTTCACCCACCAACTCGGTGAACCGCCGCGCGAGGGCCGCCCTGGACACACCCACCTCGTTCGCCAAGGCGGCGACCGTCCACGCATGGGCCGGGTTGTGCTGCATGAGCCGCAACGCCTTGCCCACCAGGGGATCCGCATAGGCGTGGTACCAGGCCGGGGCGTCCGAACGCGAGAACCAGGCGCGTAAAGCCGCGATGGTCAGCAGGTCCAGCAGGCGGTCGAGCATGGCGCCCTGGGCCGGGAGGTCTTTCGCCGCCTCGTCGACGAGCAGGTCCAGGACGCGGGTGTCGAATTCGCCGTGGCCGAGGAGGGCGATCGGCGGCAGGGCGCGCAGCAGTCGGCGACCGGTCGCGGATTCCTGTTCGTAGGTGCCGGTGACCAGCACGGTTTCGGCGTCGGCGCTGGTGCCCCAGCTGCGGATGCCCAAACTCAGTGTCTCGCAGAGCACTTCGCCGTCCGGGGTGGTGGTGACCTGGCCGGGGTGGATGAGAACCTGCGGGGGCGTTTCGGGGTCGTCGGCGACCGTGTAGTGGTCCGGCCCGCGGAAGATGGCCACGTCGCCGGTGCGCAGTTGGCGCGGCGCGACGGGCTTGCCGCCCTTGGGGTCCGGGATGATCCATCCGCCGCCGCGCACCACGGCCACCACGGTGAGCGGGGCCTCGTCGCGAATTCGCAGCGACCACGGCGGGTCGAACGACGACCGCATGACGAACGCGCCCCGCGCCCGAGGTCCTTCGAGCAGGCTTGCCAACGCGTCCACATGAAGACGATGGCAAATGTGGGCGCGCTTCTCAACCATAGGCGATCACAACGAATCTCGCTGTACTCGATATATGCGAAACAACGACACCGGCACCAGCATCGACGCTGGTCATGGCCGCACCGCCGACGCCACCACGCCGGTCTCCAGTACCGCGACCGCTTCCGGCAGCACCCCGGTGCTCGGTGCCGGGCCGAACTCCGGCCCAGCTGCTTCCCACACCACGCACGCCTCTGCCACCGCCGCCGAACCGCCTCGCCGTCGTGGCCGTTTCGCCGGTCGAGGAACCTCCGGCGGCGGTGCTCATCTCGCCATTTCGGCTTCCACGAATGCTCCCGTCGCCGATCTATCCGGACCCGCGCCGGTCGACGGTTCCGGTCCAGACTCTGCCGCTGCTCCCAACACCCTGCCCGCCGCCACCACCACAGCGCGCAGGCTTATCGCAGCTGCACCCGTCAGCACCGCTCCTGTCTGTGGCTCTGCGGCCGAGTCGCGTATCGCCCAAGCGCATTCGGGCAGCACCATTCTGGTGCTCGGTGGCACCGGGAAGACCGGGCGGCGCGTGGTGGCTCGGCTGGTGGCGCTGGGAGTGTCGGTGCGGGTCGGGGCGCGAGGGGCGGATATTCCGTTCGATTGGGGTGATCGGTCGGGCTGGCGGGCCGTGTTGGGCGGGGTGGAGGCGGTGTATCTGGCGTATCAGCCGGATTTGGCGATGCCGGGTGCGCCGTCGGATATCAAGGCGTTCACGGCGGCAGCTCGGGCGGCGGGCGTGCGGCGGGTGGTGTTGCTGTCGGGGCGGGGGGAGCCGGAGGCGCGGGAGTGCGAGGGGATCGTGCTGGCGTCGCGGCTGGAGGTGACGATCGTGCGGAGCGCGTTCTTCGCGCAGAACTTCAGTGAGGGCGTATTTCTGGCGAGCGTCCTGGCCGGGGTGGTGGCATTGCCCAATGGCGATGTGCCCGAGCCGTTCGTGGATGCCGACGACATCGCCGAGGTGGCGGTTCGGGCGTTGACCGAGGATGGGCATGTCGGGCGGGTGTACGAGGTGACGGGGCCGCGGGCGCTGAGCTTCGCCGAGGCCGTCGGTGAGATCGCGGCGGCGACGGGGCGGGAGATCGCCTTCGCGGAGCTCTCGCGCACCGAGTTCATCGCCTCGCTGGCCTGCTCCGCGCTGCCCGGGGAGGTGGTGAGCCTGCTCGACTACCTGTTCGGCACGCTGTTCGACGGCCGTAATTCCGCCACCGCCGACGGGGTGCGGGAGGCCCTCGGACGTGCGCCCAAGGACTTTGCCGTATATGCGCGAGAAGCCGCCGAATCGGGGGTCTGGGGAGGCTCGGCGAGGCCGAAACTTGTCGGTGCCTCCGAATAGAATAGGAGTCAAACAGGTTGTACGGCACAGATTTCGGAAACTTCGCAGATCCGCCAAGGATGCCGGATTCGGCGAAGGTAACGAGGAGCTTCCGGGCTGACGGATCCGAAGCACGGTAGCGTCGAATCAATGGCTGCTTCGACGCCCGCTCCTCCCCTCCGAGCCGCACGCATCGCGGTGTTCGCGGTGTTCAGCCTGAACGGGTTGGCATCGGCCCTGTGGTTCGTGCACATCCCGGCCGTAACGGCGCGGACCGGGGTATCGCACGCCACGCTCGGCATGCTGCTGCTGCTCATGTCGGGCAGTGCCATCGTGAGCATGCAGGCGGCGGGGAAACTCACCGACCGATTCGGCAGTCGCGCGGTCACCACCGCCGCCGCGGCGCTCACCACCGTCGCCATCATCGGCCCCGCCTTCGCCACCGACACCCGCACCCTGGCCTTGGCGCTGATCGTCTACGGCCTCGGCTTCGGCGCACTCGACGTGGCCATGAACGCCCATGCGGTACAGGTCGAATCGCGCTACGGCCGCCCGATCATGTCGGCCTTCCACGCCCTCTTCTCCGGCGGCGCGCTGGCCGGGTCCCTCGCCGGAGCCGCGGCACAGCGGGCCGGATGGGACATCCGCACAACCATGATCGTCGCGGCGACCGCCGGGATCGGCGTCATCGCCCTGAGCGCGCCCCGGCTGCTACCGCCCGAAACCTCGGCCCGGCCGGATTCGACCGCACCGGCTGATGCCGCCTCGGCGACCATCGCGCAGGGACAACGAGATTCGGGGTCGCGGGAGCCACGAACCGCTGCGCCGCAGCCGTCTTCACCCGAGTACGAGTCGTCTACCGCCACGCCGCAACACCATTCGGCACCGTGCGAGGCGGAAGCCGAGGCCGAACTGGCGTTCGCGCATGCCGGATCGCGCGGAAGGCCGGTGGAGCGGCGGCTCGGCCGCGATACTCGAAAGGTGTTGGCGCTGGCCGCGATCGCCTTCGCGCTGCTGATGGCCGAAGGCGTGGTCGGCGACTGGAGCGCCCTGCAGATGCGCGAACGCGTGGGAGCCGACGCCGCCACCGCGGCCCTGGCCTTCGGCGCGTTCTCCACCACCATGACCTTGGGCCGCCTCGTCGCCGACCGCGTCAGCGGCCGCTTCGGCCCGGTCGCCGTGGTGCGCTGGGGCACCCTGCTCGCGGCCTTCGGATTCGCGCTGGTCGTGCTGTCGCCCTGGGCTCCGCTGACCCTGGCCGGATGGGCCCTCTGCGGCATCGGCCTCTCCGGCGGCGTCCCCCAAGTCTTCACCGCCGCGGGCAATCTCGGCACCAGCTCGGCCGCTACCGACATGTCACGCGTCTTCGGCTTCGGCTACGTCGGCCTGCTGGCGGGCCCGGTCATCATCGGCTGGCTCACCGAACTCATCCCCCTCACCGCCGCCATGCTGGTTCCCTTCGCCGCCATGCTGGTGTGCGCGTTCTACGCCCACGTCGTCGCCCCGACAAAGGCCCCACAGGAGCGCGCGGTCTGACCGTTGGCCCGAGAATGCCCATGGAACCGCTGGGCTGACCGCCACATTCTCGATCGTGCCGAAAGCGGCTACGCGCCGGATGAGCTGATGCCAAGCTGAGGTATGCGTGTTCTGTTCGGTGTCGCCGTTGTGAGTGCGGCCTGTGCCCTGGGCGTCGGTGTGCCCGCCCAGGCTGCGCCGTCCGGGGTTACCGGGCGGGTGATTTCGCAGATCACCGTGGGCGGAACGGATTACGTTCTGCGGGAGCTGACGATCGCGCCGGGCGGGAGCACCGGCTGGCATACGCACGACGGGGCGATCTACGGAGTGGTTCGCAGTGGGACGCTCACTCGGCACGATGCGCAGTGTCGGTTGATGGCGTCGGGTGGGGTCGGGTCGGGGTTCGTCGAGCCCGCGGGGGATGTGCACATCACACGGAATCTGAGCAGTGAGCCACTGGTGATGGTGGGCTTGCAGATTCAGCCGACGGGGAGCCCGGCGCAGCGCGGCGTGGACGACCCGGGGTGCGCGCTGGGCTGAGGTCAGGCTTGCTGGCGCTCGGCTTCCAGGCAGGCGCCGTGGACGGCGAAGTCGTCGATCATGCGGTGATTGAGCTCGGACAGCAGCGCCAGATCCTCGGAGGTCCAGTCCGCCAACGCTTCTCGCATCCAGCGGCGCTGCACCGAGCGAATGGCCTCGACGGCGGCGTGACCGGCCGCGGTGGGCTGCACGCGTTGGGCGCGACGGTCGTCGGGGTCGGCGACCCGCTCCACGTACCCGGTCCGCTCGAGCCGCTGCACCTGCCGGGTGACATGCGGGGCCTCCACATCCAGGCGCGCGGCGAGCTCCCCCAGCCGCATCGGCTCGTCGGCCTCGGCGAGTACGCGCAGCAGCGGCACGCTGGCGCGGTCGACCGTGATGCCACAGGCGGTGACGGCGCGGTCGTGGCGGCGGGCCCTGGTCAGCAGGTACGCGATGCGCGCCATGGCGCGCTCGAGTTCGACGATGTGAGCCGCGTCATCCAATTCGGAGGTGGCCCTGGAGGGAGGCATGTGGTTATCTTACGAAACCTTTTACTTAATTACCGTAAGTAATACAGAGGACTGCACCACATGACTACCACCGCCGCGGCCGCCGGGCCCACGACCGGCGACCGCCCCCAGGCGCATCTCGGCCTGACACTGCTCGCCCTGTGCGCCGCCGGACTGGTGGTCTCACTGCAGCAGACCGTCGTCATCCCGCTGCTGCCCCGCATGATCACGCAGCTGGACACCGACGTCTCCGGCGTCACCTGGCTGTTCACCGCGTCCCTGCTCACCGGCGCGGTCTCCACGCCGCTGCTGTCGCGCTTCGGCGATATGTACGGCAAGAAGCCGATGGTGCTGACCACCATGGGCCTGCTCGTCGTCGGCTCGATCATCTGCGCCTTCGCCGACTCGCTCGGCGTCTACATCATCGGCCGTGCGCTGCAAGGCACCTCGGCCGCCATGATCCCGCTCGCCATCGGCATCATCCGCGACACCTTCCCGCGCGAGCGCCTGGTCGGGGCGATCGGCGTGGTCTCGGGCACCATGGGCGTCGGCGGCACCGTCGGCCTGCTGGTCACCGGCCTCATCGCCGATCACACCCAGGATCCGCACCCGGTCTTCTGGTTGACCGCCGCGCTCGGCGTGGTCGCCGCCGTCCTGATTCAGGTGAGCGCCAAGAACAATGGCGTGCGCCACGGCGGCAAGCCCGACTACCTCGGCGCTGTCCTGCTGGCCGGATTGCTCATCTGTCTGCTGCTCGGCATCAGCCAGGGCCCGCGCTGGGGCTGGGCTTCCGGTTCGGTGCTCGGATTGTTCGCCGCCGCGGTCGTACTCACCGCGGTGTGGATCTTCGTCGAACTGAAGGTCGCACAGCCGCTGGTGCGACTGCCACTGCTGGTCGGTCCGCAGTCGCTGTCGGCGAACGTCGCCTCGGCGCTGCTCGGCTTCGCCATGTTCGGATCCTTCACGCTCATCTCGAATTTCATTCAGACGCCCGCGGACAAGGTCGGCTACGGCCTGTCCGGATCGGTGCTCGCCGTGGGTCTCTACGGCATTCCGAGCGCGGCGCTGATGACCTTCTTCTCCTTCCGCACCGGCCGGATCGCGGCCAAGATCGGACCGGCCTACACCCTCGCCATCGGCGCGGCGTTCGCCGGTGCGTCCATGGCGTGGCTGGCCATCTCCCACGACCACGGCTACGACATGGTGATCTCGCAGATCCTGCAGGGCACCGGATTCGGCATCGGCTACGCGGCGCTGGGCACCCTCGCGGTGCGGCACGTGCCCATGAGCGAGAGCGGAATCGCCTCCGGCATCAACTCTTTGGTCCGTACGGCGGGCGGCAGTATCGCGGGCGCGGTGACGGCCTCCATCCTGTCGGCGCATGTCATCGCCGGAACGCAGGTGCCGACCTTGAACGCCTATGTGGCCAGCTTCGCGATCCTGTCCATCGGCGCGTTCCTCACCGCGGCCGTCGCCCTCGGACATGGGTTGCGGCACAAGGGCGAGTGAGTCAGTCCAGGACGGTGACGTCCGCGCCGTCGACGATCACCGCGTCGTCATCGGTCAAGGCCCAGAACGGAATTCCGGCCGCACGGTAGTCCCGCGCCAGCTGTCGACTCAGGCCCTCCGGGTCGGTGGGCGAATCCAGGTGCGGGACTATGCGTTTGCCGACCAGGCCGAGTCCGTCCCACAGTGGTTCGATGCCACAGGCCGGGCGCACCTCGGCGGGATCGTCCACGGATTCCAGGCCATGCAGGTCGGGAGTCATGACGCAGGCGCCCGCGCTGTATCCCGCGTAGACGAAGGCGTCGGCGGCGAGCAGCCGGGGAATGACGAGATCGGCTCCACTGCGCGCGAATTGGGCGCGCAGCACGAAGGTGTTCCCGCCGCGCACCCACAGCATCGGGTATCCGGCGAGCACCTGCTCCAACTCCGCGGTGCGACCCACGTACTCGCGCAGATCCACCACCTCCGGCTGGAACCCCAAGCGCCGCAGGGGAACCAGGTCGCTGGTCACCGCGCTCTGCCACGCCGAGGGCCAGGCATCGCAGGCATTGGCGATCACCGCCACCCGCCCCGGCGTACCGACCAGGCCGAGCAGCCGATCGGAATGCGCGCCGAATCGGTAGGCGGACAGGAAGAGTCGCACGGGATCAAATGGTGAAGGCGAGGCTGCGGACCAGCCGGTCACCGAGCTCGGTATCGCCGCCGAGGGCGATCTCGTCGGCATGCGCCTCGGCGCTGGTCCGGCCACCGCGCAAGCGCGCGAAGAGTTCGGAGCCCATACCGATGACCACGGTGGCGGGGGCGTCGAGGCCCTCGACCAGCGTCGCCCGACCGCCCTCGACCACGACATGCAGTGTGTGCGGGGCGGATCCGCCGATCTCGAAGGTGACCCGGGTACCGTCCGGCGCACCCGCGCCCTTCACCACGGACTTGCCCAGCGTGGGTGTGAGCTCGGCGAAGGCGGCGGCACCGCGCACCCCGCCCTCGTCCACGGAAACCCGCAGGCCATCGGCGATATCGTGCTCGTGCATCCAGCAGTCGAACAGCCGAATCCGCATGAACCGACCGTAGGGCACCACGCCCACCGGCGACGGCACCGGCGCGGTCCACGCCGCCTCGTCCATCGCGGCCAGGACCTTCGACCGCCGGTCGGTGACGTCACGGAAGCGGGCCATCAGCTGCTGCCCGGACAGCGGCCGCAGCGATTCGATCCACTTCTCGTTCAGTTCGCCGATGGGATTTCGCACGTGGTCGAGTTCGGTCACCTCGACCTCGGGGGTCGGCTCGCCGAGCAGCATGGCCTCGGTGCCGGTGATGTGCGCGATCACATCGAACACGGTCCAGCCCGGCAGCGACGAGGCCGTGCGCCAGCCGGTGTCGTCCAACCCGTCCACCAGGCGGGCAAGCGCGTCCCACTGGTCGGACAGCAGGGCGATCGATTCCGCGCGGTCCGGCACGGTGTCGGTCATGCGTTGGTTTCCTTCTCCTCGGCGGCGAGCCGGTCCAGACCGGATCGCAGTGCGGCGGCGGTCGCTTCCTGGTCGTGCGGTCGGCGCAGCAGGAAGCCCTTGGCCAGGGTGAACATGTCGCCATTGGTGCGGGGCACGACGTGCAGGTGGACGTGATGCACCGTCTGGAAAGCGGCTTTACCGTCATTGATCAGCAGGTTCGCGCCGTGGATGCCGAGATCGCTGCGACGCATGGCCTTCGAGAGGCGATGGCCGAAGCCGAAGAGCCGCGCGCCCAGCGCCGGGCTCAACTCGTCCAGATCGGTGGCATGCCCTTTGGGAATGATCAGCGTGTGACCTCGGGTGATGGGCCGTATGTCGAGGAACGCCAGCAGGGTGTCGTCCTCGTGGATCTTGGTCGCGGGTGCGTCGCCCGCGACGATCCGGCAAAAGATACAGCCACTCACCCCGCCGAGATTACGGCGTAAAAGTGAGCCGCGACACCCCCGGGCGGGCGCGCGGGCGTCTCACCTGCTCGCACACCGCGAGGTAAGCACCCCTACCCGGCGGTGCGTACTTGTGGCGGCTGGCGCGACAACCGAATATGAGCGAGTCCCATTTGCCCAGGAAGGTGGGTTTGCACGGATATGGCGTGCGGCGTTCTCACCGCACTATGTGACAGCCATCTCCACTAAGCTCACCGCGAGCCGGGTACAGTTGCGAGAATTCTGTCGAACTTACTGCGGAGTAAGTTCCCGGACTCACCACGAGAAGGAAGTTTGACAAGTGGACACAACGCAGAGCGAGGTCAGCGGAACGCCCCGCAACGCTGATCAGGGCGCTCCGCGCGGGGCGCGCGTCGGCGTGGTTCGCGAGACGAACCCGGACGAACGACGTGTCGCGTTGGTGCCGAAGATCATTCCGTCCCTGCTGAAGCAGGGTGTGGAGGTGATCGTCGAGTCCGGTGCCGGTCTGGGCGCGCTCATTCCCGACGAGCTCTACACCCAGGCGGGTGCGACCATCGGGGATCCGTGGAGCGCCGAGGTGGTCGTCAAGGTCGCGCCGCCCAATGATTCCGAGATCGCCAAGCTCTCGGCCGGGCAGACGCTCATCGGCTTCCTCGCGCCGCGCAATGCCGACACCAAGATCGGCGCGCTGAAAGACGCTGGCGTACAAGCCTTCGCCGTGGAGGCCATCCCGCGCATCTCGCGCGCCCAGGTCATGGACGCGCTGTCCTCGCAGGCCAATGTCGCGGGCTACAAGGCCGTGCTGCTGGCCGCGTCGGAGTCCACCCGCTTCTTCCCCATGCTCACCACCGCCGCGGGCACCGTGAAGCCCGCGACCGTGCTGGTGCTCGGCGTCGGCGTGGCCGGACTCCAGTCCCTGGCCACCGCCAAGCGCCTCGGCGGGCGCACCACCGGCTACGACGTGCGGCCCGAGGTCGCCGACCAGGTGCGATCCGTGGGTGCGCAGTGGCTGGACCTGGGTATCGACGCCGCCGGTGAGGGCGGGTACGCCCGTGAGCTCACCGATGACGAGAAGGCCCAGCAGCAGCAGGCTTTGGAGAATGCCATCAAGGGCTTCGACGTGGTGATCACCACCGCGCTCGTCCCGGGGCGTCCCGCGCCGCGCCTGGTCACCGCCGCCGCCGTCGAGGGTATGAAGCCCGGTTCGGTGATCGTGGACCTGGCCGGTGAGACCGGCGGCAACTGCGAGCTGACCGAACCCGGCAAAACCGTTGTCAAGCACGGCGTCACCATCGCCTCGCCGCTGAATCTCCCGGCCACCATGCCGGAGCATGCCAGCGAGCTGTACTCCAAGAACATCTCCGCCCTGCTCGAACTGATGCTGAAAGACGGTGCGCTGGCACCCGATTTCTCCGATCAGGTGCTGGCGGACTCCTGCGTGACACGTGAGGTGGAAGCCTGATGTACACCGAACTGTTGGCGAATATCGCGATTCTGGTGCTCTCCGGATTCGTCGGCTTCGCCGTGATCTCCAAGGTTCCCAACACCCTGCACACCCCGCTGATGTCGGGCACCAACGCCATTCACGGCATTGTCGTGCTCGGCGCGCTGGTGGTGTTCGGCAAGGTCGAGCACCCCTCGGTGCTCATGCAGATCATCCTGTTCGTCGCCGTCGTGTTCGGCACCCTGAACGTCATCGGCGGCTTCGTCGTGACCGACCGGATGCTGGGCATGTTCAAGGGGAAAAAGCCTGCCGCGACCGAGGTTTCAGCGAAGGCGGGTAAGTAGCCATGGACAATCTCGTCAATATTCTCTACATCGTCGCCTTCGCGCTGTTCATCTACGGCCTGATGGGTCTCACCGGACCCAAGACGGCGGTGCGCGGCAACTGGATCGCCGCCATCGGCATGGTGATCGCCGTGGTGGCGACGCTCATCTCGATTCGCGATACCAGCAACTGGATCATCATCGTCGCCGGTCTCGTGGTCGGTGTGGTGCTGGGCGTGCCCCCGGCGCAGCGCACCAAGATGACCGCCATGCCGCAGCTGGTCGCGGCGTTCAACGGCGTCGGCGGTGGCACCGTGGCGCTGATCGCCTGGGCCGAATTCCTCGACACCACCGGGTTTTCCGCGTTCAAGCACGGTGAAGAGCCGACCGTGCACATCGTGATCGCCTCGCTGTTCGCGGCGATCATCGGTTCGGTGTCGTTCTGGGGTTCGCTCATCGCGTTCCTGAAGTTGCAGGAGACGCTGCCGGGTCGTCCGATCGGCATCGGCAAGCTGCAGCAGCCGCTGAATCTGCTGCTGCTCCTGGGTGCGGTCGCGGCCGCGGTGGTCATCGGTATCGGCGCGACCAACGAGGGCGTGTCCCAGCTGTGGATGATCGCCGTGCTGGTGCTGGCCGGAATCCTCGGGCTCATGGTCGTGCTGCCCATCGGCGGCGCGGATATGCCCGTGGTCATCTCGCTGCTCAACGCGCTCACCGGATTGTCCGCCGCCGCTGCGGGTCTGGCGCTCAACAACACCGCCATGATCGTGGCGGGCATGATCGTCGGCGCGTCCGGCACCATCCTCACCAACCTCATGGCCAAGGCCATGAACCGGTCCATCCCCGCCATTGTGGCGGGCGGATTCGGTGGTGGCGGAACGGCTCCCGGCGCGGGTGGCGGCGAGCAGAAGCAGGCCAAGGCCACCTCCGCGGCCGATGCCGCCATCCAGATGGCCTACGCCAACCAGGTCATCGTGGTGCCCGGCTACGGTATGGCCGTCGCCCAGGCCCAGCACGCGGTCAAGGAGATGGCGGCCCTGCTCGAGGCCAAGGGCGTCGAGGTCAAGTACGCCATTCATCCCGTCGCCGGTCGTATGCCCGGCCACATGAACGTGCTGCTGGCCGAGGCCGAGGTCTCCTACGACGCCATGAAGGAGATGGACGATATCAACGGCGAATTCGGCCGCACCGATGTCGCCCTGGTCATCGGCGCGAACGACGTCACCAACCCCGCCGCCCGGGAGGACTCCTCCTCCCCCATCTACGGCATGCCGGTCCTCAACGTCGACCAGGCCAAGTCGGTCATCGTCCTCAAGCGCTCGATGAACTCCGGCTTCGCGGGCATCGACAACCCGCTGTTCTACGCCGACACCACCTCCATGCTGTTCGGCGACGCCAAGAAGTCCGTCGGCGCCGTCACCGAGGAACTGAAGGCACTGTAGGACAACGTCTTACGCATGGGTCCGGCCCGTGCCCCTCCCGGGGCACGGGCCGTTCTCGTTTCCAGCCGACGCCCTCGAAGGCTCGACCGTCATTGCCACCTCGGCGCGAGGGCGGTTCAATCGAGGGTATGGCGAGCGAGGGGTGGCGCGATGGGTGGATTCGCGGTGGAGCCGGTTCCCGAGTCACTGAAATACGAAGATGGGCAATATCTTCCGGAGCGAGTGCGTAGGCGGGGGTGGTCGCCCAGCGCTCGGGGGGTTCGGGTGTTCACGCGGGTGCTGCATGCGGTGCATATGCCGTGGTTTCTGGTGTGGCTGCCGGGTGGGGTTGGCGTGTTGACCACTGTGGGGCGGAGGAGTGGGAAGGCGAGGCATACGCCGGTGAAGGCGGCGCGGGAGGGGCGAGTGGTGTATTGCGTGTCGATTCGGGGGTCGCATGCGCTGTGGTACAAGAACATTCGTAGTAATCCGCAGGTGCGGATACAGCTGCCCGGGGGTGTGCACACGGGCGTCGCGCGGGAGGTTCGCGATGAGGCCGAGAGGCGTTCGGCCTATGTGGCGCTGTGCGAGCGGGTTCATCCATTCGACTACGTAGAGGGCGCATTTCATCGACCTGGACGGCCGACGCGGGCCAAAGTCGTAGAGCTGCATCGTGCTTGGTTCGATGGTGGTATCCCGTTCGTCGTCGAACTGGGTGAGCGGATCGGCAGGCGGCGCTGGCCGTTCAGCGACCGGTCCTTGCCCGGGAGCTAGGGCGGTGGGGCGAGGATGCGCCGGATGCTGTCCTTCACCCAGGTGCGTAGCTCTTCCGGGTCGGCGTCGGGGCCAAGGACGAAGTCGCGCACCTGAGGTACCGCGAGGGGGTGGTTGATCAGGCTCATCAGGGCGTTGAGGACGTAGCCGGGGGGCATGTCGGGGCGGATGAGGCCCTTGTGTTGGGCGGCGACGATCGAATCGCGTTTGGCGGCGTAGCGTCCGGCGCGGAGTTCACCGGCGGTGGCGTGGTCGGGGCCGAGTTCCAGTGCCTCCCATTGGAGTAGGCGCAGGAGCTCCGGGTGTGCGCGGTGGTAGTCGATGTGCTGGTCGATCCAGGTGTCGAGGTCTTCGATATTGTCGGTGACCGCCTCGGCGAGGATGAGCATGGTGCGCTCCAGGACGCGGTGGAACAGCTGTTGCTTGTCGCCGAAGTAGGCGTAGATCAACTGTTTGTTGGCCTGGGCCTGGCGCGCTATGCGGTCGACCCGCGCCCCCGCGATCCCGTACTGCGCGAATTCCGCTGTGGCAGCGTCGAATATGCGCGCCTTGGTCGCCTCGGGGTCCCTGGGAGCCATGACGACCATGGTAGGCAACCAAATGGTTGAAATGGCGGGACTTCGCACAGGCGCGAAAGGGCGAATGCGGGGTTAACCCCTGATGGAACGTGACCGAGCAGGCAGCGGCACGGCTCCCGGCACGATCGCGTGTCTAGAGGTACAGACCGGTCCCGTGCTCGGGGCGCTCATTGGCCACCGCGTGCAGATCCCGTTCCCGCAGCACGTAGTACGCCTGCCCCTGGATCTCCACCTCGAACTGATCCTCGGCGCTGAACAGCACCTGATCGCCGACGCCGATCGCGCGCACATGCGAGCCCACACCGCACACCTCACCCCAGGACAGCCGCTTGGCCACCTGCGCGGTCGCCGGAATGAGAATGCCCCCGCTGCTGCGCCGTTCGCCCGCTTCCTGGTTCATTCGGACCATGACGCGGTCGTGCAGCATTTGGATTTCGAGCTTGGGATCGGACACGGCCGCAGTGTACTGCGCCGCCACGACCCGCCTCCGCACGGGCGCGACCGGTCGGCATGGGACCGGTTCCCCACTTC
Organism: Nocardia sp. NPDC050406; assembly: GCF_044459025.1. Taxonomy (NCBI): domain Bacteria; kingdom Bacillati; phylum Actinomycetota; class Actinomycetes; order Mycobacteriales; family Nocardiaceae; genus Nocardia; species Nocardia sp. NPDC050406. Next base: position 93,208 of record NZ_JBITIM010000003.1, read on the forward strand.
CGGGCGTCGACCACGTAGTTTCTCCCTTGTGGACCCGCACAGCTCTGCCGATCTCGACGACCTACGCGCCCTGCTGCCCGACGGCATGGTGGTGACCGATCCCGACGTCCTCGGCGGCTACCGCCAGGACCGAGCCCTGGACCCGAATGCCGGAATCGCCCTGGCCCTGGTGCGGCCGACCACGACCGAGCAGGTGTCGGCGGTGCTGCGGTGGGCGCACGAGCACCGGGTGCCGGTGGTGCCGCGCGGCGCGGGGACGGGACTCTCGGGCGGGGCGACCGCGCAGAACGGGGCGCTGCTGCTCGGTACCGAGCGCATGCGGGAGATGACCGTCGATACCGTCACACGGACCGCGGTGGTGCAGCCGGGACTGTTGAACGCCGAGGTGAAGCGGGCCGTGGCCGAGCGGGGGCTGTGGTATCCGCCGGACCCCTCCTCCTTCGAGATCTGCTCCATCGGCGGCAACGCCGCCACCAATGCCGGTGGACTCTGCTGCGTGAAGTACGGCGTCACAACCGATTACGTGCTCGGCATGGAGGTGGTGCTGGCCGACGGCGCCGTGGTGCGGCTGGGCGGGCCCCGGCTGAAGGACTCGGCGGGACTGTCGCTCACCAAACTGTTCGTGGGCAGCGAGGGCACCCTCGGCATCATCACCGAACTCACCCTGCGCCTACTGCCCGCGCAACCGCCGCAGTCCACCGTGGTGGCGACCTTCCCCACGCTGACCGCGGCGACCGAGGCCATTCTCGCCATCACCGGCGCGCTGCGGCCGTCCATGCTGGAGTTCATGGACGCCGTCGCCATCAATGCCGTCGAGGACGAGCTGCGCATGGGGCTGGACCGAAACGCGGCCGGGCTCTTGGTGGCTCGCTCCGACGCTCCCGGCGAGCACGCCGGGCACGAGGCCGACATCATGCTGGCCGCCTGCGAAAAGGCCGGGGCCACCGAGGCTTTCCGCACCGACGATCCGGAGGAGGGCGAGGCTTTCTGTGCGGCACGGCGTTTCGCCATCCCCGCGGTGGAGCGCAAGGGGCCGCTCCTGCTCGAGGACGTCGGTGTGCCGCTGCCGCGTTTGGGCGACCTCGTCACGGGTATCGCGGATATCGCACAGCGCCGCCGGGTGCTGGTGTCGGTGATCGCGCACGCGGGCGACGGCAACACCCATCCGCTCATCGTCCACGATCCCAACGACGCCGACGAAACCGAACGCGCCCACCGGGCCTTCGGGGAGATCATGGAGTTGGCCATCGGCCTGGGCGGCACCATCACCGGCGAACACGGCGTCGGGCGGCTGAAGAAGGCCTGGCTACCCGATCAGGTCGGCCCCGAGGTCATGGATCTGACCCGACGCATCAAGGACGCCCTCGACCCGCACGGCATCCTCAACCCCGGTGCCGTTCTCTAGCTCACCCATCGGAACAATCCTCGCCACAAGGGAGTTCACTCGAACATGACCACCAGGCTCGAACACAATGTCGCGGCCACCCGGTACGAGATCTATCTCGACGACACCCTGGCCGGGTATGCCGACTACACCGAACGCGTCGGTGAGGACGTGAAAGTCCGCGACTTCCAGCACACGCTGACCTTCCCGGAATTCCGCGGGCGCAAGGTCGCGGCGCAGGTGGTCGAATTCGCCCTCGACGATTCCCGCAAGGCGGGGTTCTCGATCGTGCCCACCTGCTGGTACGTGGAGAAGTTCATCGCCGAGAACCCGGAGTACGCGGACCTCGTGGCCTGACCCTCAGCTGCGGTGGCGACGGGTGGCGGCTCTGCGCCAGACCAGGAACTGCTTGTCGGTGGTGCTGACCATGGCTTCGATGACCTTCTCGTTGTCGAAGCCCGGCAGGGCCTGCAACCGTCGCAGAAACGCGGTGTCCGCGGCCGAATGCGGTACCACGCAACCCTTTCCCGAGGCGCTGATCAGCACGAAGAACACATCCTCGGCGAACGGCCCGTCCGCCGTGGTGATTATCCGCACCTCCGACAGTTCCGTCCACGAAACCTCTTCCACCCGCCCGTTTTCCAACGTGCGCCGGACGAACCTGTCGTTGATTTCGACCCCGGCCATGGCTCCATAGTGCCCCCGCCGAGCCGCCCCCGACAGTCCCGAAACCACAAGATTCCCAAGGAAGTATAAAAAGGAAAACTCCAGCCAACCGGTCCCGCCGCATTTCGACGACAGGTCCGGCGCTGGAGTTATCCCGCAGCTACACAGCGGATTTCACCGCCGCGGCGAATTCAGCGCAGCAGGGCGCGGCTCATCACCACGCGCTGGATCTGGTTGGTGCCCTCGTAGATCTGGGTGATCTTGGCGTCACGCATCATGCGCTCGACCGGGAAGTCGGTGGTGTAGCCCGCGCCGCCGAAGAGCTGCACGGCGTTGGTGGTGACCTCCATGGCCACATCCGAGGCGAAGCACTTGGCGGCGGCGGAGATGAAGCCGAGGTTCTTCTCGCCGCGCTCGGCGCGGGCGGCGGAGGTGTAGACCATGAGGCGGGCGGCCTCGATCTTCATGGCCATATCGGCCAGCATGAACTGGGTGTTCTGGAAGTCGGCGATGGCCTTGCCGAACTGCTTGCGGTCCTTGGTGTAGGCGATGGCCGCGTCCAGCGCGCCCTGGGCGATGCCGACGGCCTGCGCGCCGATGGTCGGGCGGGTGTGGTCGAGGGTCTGCAGGGCGGTCTTGAAACCGGTGCCGGGCTCGCCGATGATGCGGTCGCCGGGGACCTTGCAGTTCTCGAAGTACAGCTCGGCGGTGGGCGAGCCCTTGATGCCCAGCTTGTGCTCGAGCGGGCCGACCACGAAGCCCTCGTCGTCCTTGTGCACCATGAAGGCGGAGATGCCGTTGGCGCCCTTGTCGGCGTCGGTCACGGCCATGACGGTGTACCAGTCGGACTTGCCGCCATTGGTGATCCAGCACTTGGAGCCGTTGATGATCCAGCCGTCGCCGTCCTGGCGGGCGCGGGTGCGCATGGAGGCGGCGTCGGAACCGGCCTCACGCTCCGACAGCGCGTAGGAGGCCATCTTGCCGCCGACGATGTCGGCGAGCACCTTGGCCTTGAGCTCCTCGGAGCCGTTCAGGATGAGGCCCATGGTGCCGAGCTTGTTGACGGCGGGGATGAGCGAGGAGGAACCGCAGACGCGGGCGACCTCTTCGATGACGATGCAGGTGGCGACCGAGTCCGCGCCCTGGCCGCCGTAGGCCTCCGGCACGTGCACGGCATTGAAACCGGCGGCGTTGAGGGCGGTCAGCGCCTCCTCCGGGAAACGGGAGTTGCCGTCGACGTCCTTGGCGTAGGGCGCGATCTCCTTCTCGGACAGACCGCGAATGGCCTCGCGCAGCTCGTGATGGAAGTCCTCGAGCTGGAACAGGTTGAAATCGGGATTGCCCGCCATGGGTTTCACTCCTGGTTCGTGTCGTCGGCACTCAGTGCCAGTCGAAGCCGAGTATACGCCGCGAAAGCGCGATTACGTGGGGATACCCCTTCATCAGCAATGGCACGCAGTGTCAGATTCGCCACTCGCGAGCTAGTCCAGGGTATCGAGGCGACGGGCCAGGAGATCGGCGACCTGCCGGGGCGGCATGTCGCGGGGAAAGACGGCCACGATCATGTCGCTGGCATCGGGTGCCGACTGGTCGGGACGGTCACGCGGGATGGCCAGCAGCGCCGACCGCAGATCGGCCGGACTGGCATCGGACTCGCCGCGCACCATGCGACGCAGCAGATAGTTGTGGGTCGCGGTCACCGCGGCGGTGAACTGCACCAGCGCGAGATCGGACCGCCCTCGCAACTGCTGGCGCAGATAGTCGGTGAACAGCCGATCGTAGCGGAACACCGTGACGATCTCGCGCTCGCGCAGCGCGGGCACCTGCCGCACCACCCGATACCGCCGAGCCGCCAATTCCCGCCACTGCGTGAACCTTTCGAACACCGCCACGACGGCTTCGCACACCGCGTCCCACGGATCGCCCTGGGACGCGGCCAGGAACTCACGCGCCTGCGCCAGCTGCGATTCGTGATCGGCGAAGACCACGTCTTCCTTGGATTTGAACTGCCGGAAGAAGGTTCGCCGCGAAATCCCGGCCGCCTCGGCGATCTCGTCGACCGTCGTTGCCTCGTAACCCTTTTCGGCGAACAACCGCAGCGCCTGATCGACAACCGTCAGGCGTCGAGCGGTCGCACTGTCATCCGAGGCCACATGCCCACCGTAATCGGCTACGGTCACAGGCACTCTCCTCCTGAACGGGTCGACTGATTTCGTGAGTCTCGGGGTAAACTCCAGGGGTACGCCCAAAACGCGACCCGACATCTCACAGGCGGTCGGCAGCGCGACTCTCGTGGCACCCGGTCGCCCGCTGAAGTCGCGGAGAGGCGGGGGAGTCAGCCGAGCAGCTTCGTGCGAAGCGCGTCGTCCTTCTGCAGGACCAGCTGCTCCAGGTCGGCCTGGAAACGCTCCATGCGCGAACGCAATTCGGGATCCGAGGCCGCCAGAATGCGCACGGCGAGCAGGCCCGCGTTGCGCGCGCCGCCGATGGAGACCGTCGCGACCGGCACACCGGCGGGCATCTGCACGATGGACAGCAGCGAATCCATGCCGTCGAGGTACTTCAGCGGCACCGGGACGCCGATGACCGGCAGTGCGGTGGCCGAGGCGACCATGCCGGGCAGATGCGCCGCGCCGCCCGCGCCCGCGATGATGACCCGCAGCCCGCGCCCCGCCGCCTCCTTGGCGTAGTCGAGCATGCGCTGCGGGGTGCGGTGCGCCGACACCACGCCGACCTCGAAGCGAATCCCGAACTCCGCCAAGGCTTCCGCCGCCGCCTCCATGGTCGGCCAGTCGGAGTCCGAGCCCATGATCAGGCCGACCTGCGGCCCGGAGTTCGGCACAGCGGTGTCACTCATGATGCGGATCCCATCCGTCGGTCCATACCGCGTGCGACATCCAGTGCGCCGCGCGCTCGGCCTTCTCGCGTGTGACGGCGATATCGTCGCCGAGAATATTGATGTGCCCGATCTTGCGATTGGGCCGCTCACCCTTGCCGTAGAGGTGCACCCGCGCCTCGGGCAGACGCGCGAACAGGTGGTGCAGGCGCTCGTCCATGGACATCTCGGGCGCCTGCTCCGCGCCCAGGATGTTCGCCATGACGGTCACCGGGGCCAGCGGCGCGGTATCGCCCAGCGGATAGTCCAGCACCGCGCGCAGATGCTGTTCGAACTGTCCGGTGCGCGCGCCGTCCATCCCCCAGTGCCCGGAGTTGTGCGGGCGCATGGCCAGTTCGTTGACGAGCAGCTCACCGGCGTGTGTCTCGAACAGCTCCACCGCCATGACGCCGGTGACGCCGAGTTCGGAGGCCAGGCGCAGGGCCAGGGTCTCGGCCGCGGCGGCGCGCTCGCGCGGCAGGTCCGGGGCGGGGGCGATCACCACGGCGCACTGGCCGTCGCGCTGCACGGTCTCCACCACCGGCCAGATCGCGGCCTGCCCGAAGGGCGAACGGGCGACCATGGCCGAGAGCTCACGCTTCAGATCCACCTTGGCCTCGGCCAGCAGCGAGACGCCGTGCGCGAGTTGGTCTTCCACGATCGTCGTGGCCTCGGCGGCATCGGCGGGCATCCAGACGCCGCGGCCGTCGTAGCCGCCGCGCACCGCCTTGAGGACGAAAGGCCAGCCGTGCGCGTCACCGAAGGCGATGGCGTCGGCGGCCGATTCCACGGCGGTGAAGGCCGGGATCGGCACGCCCAGCTCGGCCAGCTTGCGGCGCATGGCCAGCTTGTCCTGGGCGTAGACGAGCGCGCTCGGCGGCGGCTGCACGTTCACGCCCTCGGCGATGAGCGCCTCGAGCAGTTCGGTGGGCACGCCCTCGTGGTCGAAGGTCATGGCATGCGAACCGACGGCCGCCTTGCGCAGCGCGGCGAGATCGGTGTGCGTACCCAGCACCACCTCGGGGGTGACCTGGGCCGCCGGATCGTCGGGCCGCTCGGCGAGCACGCGCAGCCGCTGCCCGAGCGCGACCGCCGCCTGATGGGTCATGCGCGCCAGCTGACCGCCGCCGATCATGGTGACGGTGGGCATACCCGAGGAATCGAAGGATCGTCCGCTCACGTTCGACTATGTTGTCATGACACCCGAGGTCGCGGGCCTGCGGGTTACACAGTCGGAACGCGGGCGGTAACCGCGGGTTGCTCGGTCGGTATCGCGGGCACGTAGACTCGGCTCCGTGTCATTTGTCGACGAAGTGGTTAATCGCATGCCCAGTCCCATGCGGGACCTGGCCTTTCGCTATCACGAACTGATCAAGTTCGCGATTGTGGGTGCGACCACCTTCGTGATCGACAGCGGCATCTTCTACTTCCTGAAATTGACCATCCTGGAGCCGAAACCGGTCACCGCCAAGATCATCTCCGGTGTGATCGCGGTCATCGCCTCCTACATCCTCAACCGCGAATGGACCTTCGAGAATCGCGGCGGGCGGGAAAAGCATCACGAGGCGCTGCTGTTCTTCGTCGTCAGCGGTATCGGCGTGGTGCTGGCCTTCCTGCCGCTGTGGGTATCGCGGTACGTATTCCACCTCCAGGTGCCCGATGTGAGCCTGACGGTGGAGAACATCACCGACTTCATCAGCGCCTTCATCATCGGCAACATCCTGCAGATGATCTTCCGGTTCTGGGCCATGCGGCGCTGGGTCTTCCCCGACGATATGCGCGAGATCCAAGAGGAATTCGAGGATCTCATCAACGAAGAGCAGCTCGGCCACAGCTAGCGCGGTTCGGTGACCACGTCGTTCTGACCACGCGTGGAGGCCGGTGCGCCCAGGAACACCGCGAACAGGGCCGGACGGCGACGCTGTAGTTCCAGACGGCCGCCGTCGGCCTCGATCAGCGCCCGGGCCAGGGCCAGTCCCACACCGGTCGAGCCGCCCGCCGAGAAACCCCGATCGAAGATGTGCGGGGCGAGTTCGTCGCGCACGCCGTCGCCCTCGTCGGCGACCTCCACACAGACCAGCGGCTCGCGATCCCAGCCGCCCGCCACCTTGCGCACCGACACCGTGCAGGTGCCGCCGCCGTGCATGAGCGCATTGTCGACCAGCACCGCGATGGCCTCGCGCAGTCGCGAACCGGTGATCGGCGCGCGCAATTTGGGGTCGCCCGCGAGCACCAGTTTGCGACCCGCCTCCGCGAAGGGATGGCGCCATTCGGAGACCACGCCACGCAATTCGTCGATCACCGGCACCGGATCGCGTTCGGCGGTGCCCTCGTCGCGGGAGGCGCGCACCAATTCGTCGATCGCGCCGGTGAGGCGGTCCACCTGGGCCATGGCCTCCTCGGCCTCGTGCACCACCGCCGGATCGGAATGCTCGGACAATTCGTCCAGGCGCAGGCGCACCGCCGTCAAACGACTGCGCAATTGATGGGAGACATCGGCCACGAGCGCGTGCTCGCGTTGCAGGCGGCCCGCGATTTCCACCGTCGCGGAATCCAATACGTCCGAGACGCGATCGAGTTCGGTAATTCCGTGCCGCCGCGAATCGGCGCGGAAATCGCCCATGGCCAAGCGCGCGGCCCGGGCCGCCACATCGCGCAGCGGATCGGCCACCCGGCGCGCGGTGACCGTCGCCACCGCGATACCCGCGCCCAGCGACAGCAGCACCAGACCCGCCACCGCGCCCAACGCCTTGCGCTGCATCGAATGCATGGGCGCGGCAGGCACTTCCAGGCGCAGGGAGACCGAGGTGCCCATGGACAGCGATTCCACGATCGGGTCGGCGGGCTCCTCCGCGCCCACGTCCACGCGGTGGGCATTGTCGTTCTCGGTCGGATAGATGATGGTCAGCCGCCCGCCCGACGGGATGAGCGGGCGGACCGTGCGCAGATCCAGCTCACCGTGCACGATGCCGTCGGGCTCCTGTGCGATCACCTCGGTGGAGATGCGCTCGAGCCGCGTGCGCAGGTCGTTGCGGGTCATGTCCTCGACCCACTGCCAGGCGGTGTAGGCCAACGGAATACCCAGTACCAGGCTGGTCAGCGTGAGCGCCGCCACCATGGACATGAGAATTCTGCGCCGCATCGTCGACGTGCCTCGCTTCGCTGAGCCCGGCTCGGAGGTGCGCGGGCGCGCACGCGCTAGGACGGCCACCAGCCGATCTAGTCCGTATTGAGCCGGAAGCCTACGCCGCGCACCGTCACGATACGGCGTTCCGCTACCGGTCCCTCGTCGCCGATCTTGCGACGCAGCCACGACATGTGCATGTCAAGGGTCTTCGAGCCGCGCAGATCCGCATCGCCCCATACCTCGCGCAGGATGGTCTCGCGCGGCACCACCTGCCCGGCGCGGTCGATGAGCACCTTGAGCAGCTCGTACTCCTTGTTGGCGAGGTTCACCTCCATGCCGTTCACCAGCACCCGGCGGGCGGCGGGCTCCAGGCGGATACCGCCGACCTCCACCGCCTCGTCGCCGATTCCGCTGCGCCGCAGCAGGGCTCGCACCCGCGCGAGCAGTTCGGCCAGCCGAAAGGGCTTGCCCACGTAGTCGTCGGCGCCCGCGTCCAGGCCCACCACGAAATCGACCTCGTCGGTGCGGGCGGTGAGCATGAGCACCGCCAGGTCGGCGCCGCGCGCCCGCACCTGGCGGCAGACCTCGAGCCCATCCATACCGGGCAGTCCGAGATCGAGAATCAGCAGATCGTGTTCGCCTTCGAGGGCCCGTTGCAGCACCGCCGGGCCGAAGCTCTCCACGGTCACCGAATAACCCTCACGCCCCAGCGCTCGCGATAGCGGCGCGGCGATGGCCTCGTCGTCTTCGGCCAGCAGTACGGCGGTCACGGAACAAGACTACGGGTAGCCGCGCTCGGAACCGTAGTAGCCGCCGTTGCCGGTGCGCGGGTCTTCGCGCTCGGCGTCGAAAACCTGGTGATACAGCAGCGCGTGCACGCGCTGCACCTGAGGGATGTCGTCGTACTCGAGCGGATCCTCCGAGGCCGAGCCGAGTACCAGGGTGCCGGTGCCGAGCATGCGGTCGAACAGGCCGTGCCGGAACTGCACATTCGAGATGCGGTTCATCGGGATGTCGATTCCGGTGTGGGTGAGGACGCCGTGCCGGATCAGAACCCGGCGGTCGGTAATGATGAAATGCGTCGACTTCCAACGGATCAACGGCACCACACTGCGCCAGAGCACGCCCACCAGCCAGATCACCAGGATGCCGATCAGCAGCGCGGTGCGCGCCGACCCCTCGACATTGCGCGAGGCCAACCCCAGGCAGAATCCGGCCACCGCGGTCAAAAGAATGAAAACGACAGCGGGCCAGAACAACATCTTCCAATGCGGATGGCGGTGCAGTAGCAGCCGCTCCTCCGGTGCCAACGCCTCCTCCGGATAACCCATAGCCGCAATCTACCGCGCGAAGATACCGGAATGCCGCACGTCGAACGGCGTCTTGCGGCACAATCGTGCGGCTGCCGCGTACGATCGGCGACCATCGCGATTCGCCCAATCTGCTTGTCCCGCGCAAAAACAAGTCTGCCCGCAAGACACAGGAGGCGTGTGTGACCAAAGATTTGACCCAGCTGGAGATACTCACCGCACTGGAGCCGGTGGCCGAGGCCAACCTCAATCGGCACCTGTCGATGGCGAAGGAATGGCATCCACACGATTACGTCCCCTGGGACGAAGGCCGCAACTTCGCCGCCATGGGCGGCGCGGACTGGGATCCGTCGCAGTCCAAGCTCAGCGAGGTCGCGAAGGTGGCCATGGTCACCAACCTGCTCACCGAGGACAATCTGCCCTCCTATCACCGGGAGATCGCGGAGAACTTCTCGCAGGACGGGGCGTGGGGCACCTGGGTCGGGCGGTGGACGGCCGAGGAGAACCGGCACGGCATCGTGATTCGCGACTATCTGGTGGTGACGCGGGGTGTGGATCCGGTGGCGCTCGAGCAGGCGCGCATGATCCATATGACCAATGGCGCGCAGTCGCCGCCGGAGTGGGGCGGCTTCCTCGACAATGTCGCGTACGTGACGTTCCAGGAGTTGGCCACCCGTGTGTCACACCGCAATACGGGCAAGGTGTGCGAGGACGCCGTCGCCGATCGCATGTTGCAGCGCATCGCGGCGGACGAGAATCTGCACATGATCTTCTACCGCACGCTCTGTGGTGCGGGGCTGGATCTGGTTCCGGATCAGGCCATGTTCGCGATCACCAAGGTGCTCACCAATTTCGTCATGCCCGGGTACGGAATGCCGAACTTCCGGCGCAATGGCGTGCTCATGGCCAAGCACGGCATCTACGATCTGCGCCAGCACCTCGACGAGGTGGTCAAGCCGGTGCTGAAGCAGTGGAATATCTTCGAGCGCAACGATTTCGGGCCGCGCGGGGAGCAGGCGCGCGAGGTGCTCGGCGCATTCCTCGAGAAAATGGAGGCCGACGTGCTGAAATTCGAGGAGCAGCGGGATCGGCTGCTGGCCCGAGAGGCCGCGCGCGCGGAACTGCAACCCGTCTAGCGCGTTGTCCGCCGCGCATTTCGCGGCCGATAGGGTAGTCCCCCAATGAGATGTGTCCGGTACGAGAGGATTGTCCTTGGGGGACGGGCGGCTAGGCCGATACCGCCTCGACGAACTGCTGGGTAGCGGTGGCACGGGGCAGGTTTGGCGTGCGCACGACACCATGACCGACCGCACGGTCGCTTTGAAGGTGCTCGCCCCGGCGCTGGCGAACGACCCCGCGTACCGGCGACGGTTCGAGCGCGAGGCCAAAGCGGTGGCGCGGCTGCGCGGACCCCATGTGGTGCCGCTGCACCATTTCGGTGAGGTCGAGGGACGGCTGTTCATCGAGACCGCCTATATCGACGGCGTGGATCTGGAAAGCCTGCTGGAGTGGGAGGGGCCGCGCACCCCGGCGGCGGCGGTGGAGCTGATCGCCCAGATCGCCACAGCCCTCGACGAGGCGCACGCGGCCAAGCTGATCCACCGCGACGTGAAACCCTCCAACATCATGGTCGGCCACGACGACGCCGCCTACCTCATCGACTTCGGCACCGCGCAACAAGACGGCCAAGCCGCTATGACCCTCACCGGCATGGTGATCGGAACCCCCGCCTACATGGCCCCCGAACGCTTCACCGGCCACACCACCCCCCGCTCGGATATCTACTCCCTCGCCTGCGTTCTCTACGAATGCCTCACCGGCGAAAGACCTTTCCGCGAACGCAACCCCGCGCGCCTCATGCACGCCCACGTAACCACCGAACCACCCCGAGCCTCCGACACGAACCCCGCCGTCCCCCGCCGCCTGAACGAGGTCATCGCCCGCGGCATGGCCAAGAACCCCGCCGAAAGACACGCCAGCGCAGGCGAATTCGCGGCAGCGGCGCGAGCGGCCCTGAAGATGCCCACCGTAGACCCACCCACACTGGCCCTACCTCCGGTAGCCGCCGCGGGCGCGAGCCCACCCCCGGCCGCCACAGTGAACGCGGGTGCACCACCGATCGCCAGGCCGAAGCCGGAGGCATCCCCGGTAGCCGCCGCGGGCGCGGACAGCGCGACGGAGCCGCTCGGAAGGGTCTCGAAATCCGCTGCCGCACAACGTGGGACGCCTGAAGGACAGACATCTGTCATCCCCAGTCCCCTCGGCGACAGAGGCCGCCCGGTAGGAGTTGTCGGCCCGCCCGGCGCAGTCCGCGGCCCACACACCACGCGCCCCGACAGCACGGTCAGAAATTCGGGCACAGCGGGCGCAGGCGGCGCTGCTCCGACAGGATTCGGCAGCGCGCCCGCCAAGCCGAACCCCAAGGGCCGCAGGCCGATCGCCGCCGGTCTCGCCGCCCTGGCCATCGCGACAGCCATAATCGGCGTGACCTGGCGCGCGACCCGCGACACCACACCCCCCACCCCCTCGGTGATCCCCTCCCCCGTCGAATCCCCAGCACACCAACCGATCCCAACCACAACCACAGCCGCACCACCCACCACAACATGGGAGGAGCCGCCCCCAACCACAACCGCCGCAGTCCAAATCCCCTACCAGCCGATTCCCACCCCCGATGACCAGCCAGGCCCAGGCAATCAAGACAAGCCGGACCACAAACCGGATGACAAGCCAGAAAAGCCGGACAAGCCCAACAACGACAAGCCCAACAAGCCCCGCTGAGCCACAGCGCGTGGCACCTGACTTCCGCAGCGCCGGGGTTGATCGGACCAGGGTCCGCGTAGGTGTCTCAGAGCGGGCGGAGGTGGGTGACGTCGCCTGCTGAGACGGCTTTGTCGCCGATGAGGAGGCGGCCGGTGGCGTCGATGTCGGTGGCGGTGCCGGTGAGGATGTCGCCGCCGGGGAGTTCGGCGCGGACCTGGGCGCCGATTGTGGCGCTGCGTTTGCGGTAGGCGTCGGCGAGGTCGGCGACCGACCAGTTCGAGGCGCGCCAGTCGGTGAAGCGGTGGGCGAATTCACGGAGGAGGGCGAGGACGAGGTCGGTGCGGTCGGGGTTCGCGCCGAGGAGGGTCAGTGAGGTGGCGTGGGGGACCGGGAGTTCCGATTCGGTGAGGCTCACGTTGAGGCCGATACCCATGACGATGGCCGGGTCCTGACCGGCGACCGCGACCTCGGCCAGGATTCCGGCGAGCTTGCGGCCGTCGACCAGTACGTCGTTGGGCCACTTCAAGACCGCGTCCACGCCCGCGGTCGCCCGCACGGCGTCGACTACCGCGATACCCGTCAGCAGTGGCAGCCATCCCAATACCTCGGGATCGACACCGGGCAAACGCACCAGAATCGACATGGCGACCTGCGCGCGAGCCGGGCTGGCCCACGCCCGCTCGTGCCGCCCCCGGCCCCGCTCCTGTTCCTCGGCGAGCAACACCAGCCCATCGGCCCCCGGATCAGAAGCTCGCGCAACCAGATCGGCGTTGGTCGACCCGGTCGACTCCACGACGTCGATCCCGGTGAAAAACGCCAGCTCCGGCGATTCTCCGACGGCACGGCGCAGCTTCTCGACATCCAAGGGTGCTCGATCCATGCCCCGAACGCTACCCCGCGCCCTGTCCGCACCCAATCGCCACCGACCCAGGCCGCCGTTGGCCGGATGCTCGCCCCTCGCCGAGCACCCGATCAACGGTGGCGCGTGGAATTCGGGTTCCAGGTGTCACCGCGGCGCGGTGGCTGCCTGGAGTTGTGCGGACACACCTACAAGTGGGGGCGAGCCCTGATCGCCCGGCGCGGTCGCGAAGGGTTCCGGCCCGGCCGCGTTGAGGCGGGGCGGCGCGACACGGGAGTCGTTGTCGCGCAGCCGGTTCGCCGTGGCCATGGCGAAGCCCATGGGCGCCGGACCGCCCGTGGACTTTGCCATGCCCACGGGGGCGACGACGCGATTGGCGACATAGTCATCGGCGGGTTCGGACTCGGGCGATCCGACTTCGGCGACCTCCGCGCCCGCCCCGACCCGCTCGGCCGCGGCGGACGTTGCGGCAGCGCGTGTTTCGCCCTGCTCGGTCGCGGCGGCGGACCGCGCGGCAGCCAGCCTTGCGGTGGTCGACCCTGCGGCGACAGGCTGTGCCGTAGTCGACCGGGCGGCGGTCTCGGTTTCGGTGTGGGCGGTCTCGGTCCAGGGTTCGGGGTCCGTCACTGTCGGTCTCAGTTCCCGGGTCCGCCAGCTGGTCCAGCTGGCGGCGGTGGCCCGTTCGGCGTGGTGTTTGCTCCAGCCCCACATATCTGCCTCCCCTTGGCGTTGTGTTCGGGTGGGACTCCAGAGTCCCCCGGCCACGGGGTCGGGCACGAGCGATTTTCCGCCCACTCACGGCGAAACGGCAGTTCAGACTGGGTTTTTCGGGCCGAATTCGTTTCCGGTCCGGACAAGATATACGGGTCCGGTCATCGAGAACCGGCGAAAATCAGCGGTCGACGGGGACGTCGCGGGGCTCGAGGTCGAGCATGCCGCGCACGAAACGCCGAACCGCTTCGAGCCCCTCGGCGAGAGCGCCGTCGTATCCCTCGCGCGCCCACCCGGAGACGACCGCGGTCCCGTCACCCTCGGGCGTCGCGCCGATCTCGGCGATCATCTCGGCGGTCGTCGGCACACAGACCGCCCACGAGAAGTGCGTCTCCTCATCCCATTCCACGGCCCGGCGCGCCACATAATCCGGATCGGTGATCCCACCATCGGCCAGCGCGGGACGGTCGTCGATGCGCTCATCCGCGCGCAAGGCCCGCAGATACCAACTGCCCGCATTGATTTCGATGGGTTCCATTCAGCGTTCCCGCTTCCGCTCCGGGCGGCCCGACCGGCCGCCGTGGTCTCCCCCGTACAACAGCGCGCCCGCCAGCGGAATGGCCAGGAACCACCACCACTGCTGGGTCACGAAGAACAGAATCAGCGCGAGGATCGGGATCACCGCCATCACCCGCGCCGCCGCCCCCGGCGACAGCTGGAAACGCCGCGGGGCCGCAACGGGTTTCGCCAGCTCCACCGGCGCGGGCAGATCCGCGAACACCGGCTCCAATTCCCCTTTGGTCCGCGCCGCCGCGATCACCGCACTGCGCTCGTCGAACTCCGCGACACTCAACCGCCCCGCCGCGAAATGCTCCGACAACCGCGTCATGGCCGCCTCCCGCTCCTCGGTGCCGATGCGGATATCGGGTGATTCAGCCATGACATCGACAGTAGCGCCCGCACGCCGCCCCGCGTCGGCAGCGCCCGGCCCGGGCCCGAAGCAGAACAGGCCGCCCGAAGGGGCGGCCTGTTCTCGAAAGCTACTGCCTCGCTACTTGATCTCGGCGAGCACGGTGCCCTGGGTGATGGCCGCACCGGCCTCCACCGACAGCCCGGTGATCACACCGGCCTTGTGCGCGGTCACCGGATTCTCCATCTTCATGGCCTCGAGCACCACGACCAGATCACCGGCCTCGACGTTCTGGCCCTCCTCGACGGCGACCTTGACCACGGTGCCCTGCATGGGCGCGGTCACGGCATCACCGGAGGCGGCGCCGCCACCCGCGCCACCACGCTTGCGCGGCTTGGGCTTCTTGCGAATGACACCCGCGCCATTGCCGCCGCCAGCGCCCGCGCCGACGGAGAACTGACCCGGCAGCGACACCTCGAGGCGACGCCCGCCGACCTCGACGACCACCTTCTGCCGAGGCGCTTCCTCGTCATCCTCGATCGCCACACCACCGGTGTAGGGCTCGATCGGGTTCTCCCACTCGTTCTCGATCCACTTGGTGTAGACGTCGAACTTGGTGCCGTCACCAACGAAAGCCGGGTTCTCGACAATGTGGCGGTGGAACGGGATGACCGTGGCCAGGCCCTCGATCTTGTACTCGTCCAGGGCGCGCGCGGCGCGCTGCAGCGCCTGCTCGCGGTTCTCACCGGTGACGATCAGCTTGGAGAGCATGGAGTCGAACTGCCCGCCGATGACCGACCCCGCGACCACACCGGAGTCGACGCGCACGCCGGGACCCGCGGGCTCGGAGTAGACCACGACCGGACCGGGCGCGGGCAGGAAGCCGCGACCGGCGTCCTCACCGTTGATGCGGAATTCGAAGGAGTGACCGCGCGGCGTCGGATCCTCCTTGATGGAGAGCTCGTGGCCCTCGGCGATGCGGAACTGCTGGCGCACCAGGTCGATGCCGGAGGTCTCCTCGGTGACCGGATGCTCCACCTGCAGGCGGGTGTTCACCTCCAGGAACGACACCGTCTCGCCCTGCACCAGGTACTCGACCGTTCCGGCACCGTAGTACCCGGCCTCCTTGCAGATGCGCTTGGCGGACTCGTGGATCTTGGCGCGGACCTCGTCGGAGAGGAACGGCGCGGGGGCCTCCTCGACCAGCTTCTGGAAGCGGCGCTGCAGCGAGCAGTCGCGGGTACCGGCGACCACGACATTGCCGTGCTTGTCGGCGATGACCTGCGCCTCGACGTGGCGGGCCTTGTCCAGGTACTGCTCCACGAAGCATTCGCCGCGACCGAAGGCGGCGGTGGCCTCACGCACGGCCGAGTCGAACAGTTCCGGAATCTCCTCGATGGTGTGCGCGACCTTCATGCCGCGACCGCCACCACCGAAGGCGGCCTTGATGGCCACCGGCACGCCGTATTCCTTGGCGAAGGCCACGACCTCGTCGGCGTTCTTGACCGGGTCCTTGGTACCCGCGGCCATGGGGGCCTGCGCGCGCTCGGCGATGTGGCGCGCGGTGACCTTGTCGCCCAGATCGCGAATGGACTGCGGCGACGGGCCGATCCAGATCAGGCCCGCGTCGATCACGGCCTGCGCGAAGTCGGCGTTCTCCGACAGGAAGCCGTAACCCGGGTGGATCGCGTCGGCACCGGCCTTGGCGGCGGCGTCGAGGATCTTGTCGAACACCAGGTACGACTCGGCGGAGGTCTGGCCGCCGAGCGCGAAGGCTTCATCGGCGAGCTTCACGAACGGCGCGTCGGCGTCCGGTTCCGCGTAGACCGCGACACTGGCGATTCCGGCGTCCTTGGCGGCCCGGATCACGCGCACGGCGATCTCGCCTCGGTTGGCTACGAGGACTTTCGTGATCTGCGCGTTGGCATGGCTGGGCACTGAGCCTCCTGTGCTGTGAAAACTTCGTCTTGGGCGAGTGTAGGCAGTCTGCCAACAAGCGCCGAACCGGGATAGGGCTACCGAGCAGTAGGCCCGAAGAGTGACAGATGCGACACCCTACAACGTGGTATCGCACCACAGGACGTCCCTCGAAACCCCTGTGGGGGATTCCAGAAAGGCTATCCGCGTTTTGTGATCTCGGGCAGCGCGCCCGGCTCCGTACCGGTGACGATCGGCATTCCGACCGCATTACCCCATTCGGTCCAGGAGCCGTCGTAGTTACGCACACCCTCGATACCCAGCAGGAAGGTGAGGACGAACCAGGAGTGCGCGGACCGTTCCCCCACCCGGCCGTAGACGATCGGCGCATCGGTGACCTCGCCGTAGACGGCATCGAGTTCGGCGCGCGGCCGGAAGCGCGAATCCGGCCCGATGGCCGAGGTCCAGGGAATGTTGACCGCCGTCGGAATGTGCCCGCCCCGCAGCGACCGCTCCAGCTGATGGTCGGTCAGGATGCGCAGTTCGCCGGTGTACTCCGCGGTGGGCCGCACATCCACCAGCGGCTTGCCCAGATGCGCCAGTACATCCTCGCGAAACGCCCGGGCCGTGCGATCGTCCCGATCCACCTTCGGGTAGTCGCCGGAGCCCGCGAACGGCACCTCGAAGGTGGTGTCGCGCGCCTCGGAGATCCACGCGTCGCGCCCACCGTCCAACAGCCGCACATCCGGATGCCCGTAGAGGTGCATACTCCACACCGTGGCGGCCGCGGTCCCGTTGCCTTTGTCGCCGTAGACCACCACGGTGTCGTCTCGTTGGATGCCCTTGGCGCGCATGAGTTCGGCGAATTGTTCCGCGTTCACCACATCGCGGGTCAGCGGATCGATGAGCTCGGTACGCCAATCGATCTTGATGGCCCCTGGGACATGACCGATGTCGTATAGCAGTATGTCCTCATTGGTCTCGATGATCTTGAGTCCCGGCGCGCCGATGTTTGCCGACAGCCATTCTGTGGTTACTAGTCGGTGAGGATGTGCGTATGTGCCGAACGAGGGATTCGGGTCCGCGGCAACGGGCAAGGTGTTGGTCCTTCACACGTGGTGGGGTAGGTAGTGGCGGTTCAGATCTCAGCACCGATCGTAGGCGTGTTGCGGTAACGAAACTCGTTTCAGATCACGAATCGGGTGATAGAGCGAATTAAGCGCAGCATCATCCGATAAAGTCTCCCGAGAGGAGGGGTGAGCTATGTCCGATTCTTGGCCGCGACGGCGACTGCTCGCGATCCTACGTGGCGCCAGCGAGCCTCTCGACGCACAGGAACTCGCCCGGGTCACGGGCCAACATGTGACCACGGTTCGTTTCCATTTGGATGTGCTCACTCGGGAATCGCTGGTGCGCCAATTCCAGCAGCCGCCGCGCGGTCGCGGCCGCCCCCGCATCGGCTATACCGCCGTGCAGCGATCGGTGGGTTATCAGGAGCTGGCGCAGGTGCTGGCCGATCAGCTCGGCAGCGACCCGCGACGCCGCTCCGATGCCGCGGTCGCGGCGGGCCGGGCCTGGGGCGCGAAATTGGAATCGGCCGATCAACCGGTCGAAACCCTGGACGACGCCAAGGATCTCACCATCACCCTCAGTTCGGAGCTGGGCTTCGCGCCCGAACGCGATCCGGCCACCGAAACCGATGAGCAGGTCATGATCCGGCTCACCGCCTGCCCGCTGCGCGAACTCGCCCGCACACACTCCGAGGTGGTGTGCGGTGTCCATCTGGGACTCATGCGAGAGACCTTGGACCGCAACGGCGCTCGCGAATACGTGAATGTGCGACTGCACCCGTTCGTGGAACCCGAACTGTGCGTGGCCCGCCTGGAGCTCATGAAAGCCCGTGCGGCCGAACCGGTTTCGGCGGTGGACGGCGCGGTCGCCGAAGCGGGCGAACCCCGGCTCGCGGCGGCCACTGCCCGCGTCGCCCCGCAATTGCACAGTGCGGATCTCCCGCACCGCGGGGGTACCGAGACCTCGCTACGCGCTGCCGACCCACAATTGCGCAATGCCGACGCCCACCTCGGCAAGCAGTCGACGAACCAGCGGTAGCCCGATCCCGATGACGCTCGACGGATCACCGTCGATGCGGTCCACGAACCACCCGCCCCGGCCGTCCAGGGTGAACGCACCCGCCACCTGCAACGGCTCGCCGGAGGCGAGATACGCCTCGAGCGCTTCGGGTTCGGGTTTGGCGAAATGCACCGTGGTGCCGCTGCAATCGGCGGATTCGGCGACGATCTCGCCGTCGCGCAGGCGCAGCACACAGTGTCCGGTGAGCAGATCCGCACTGCGCCCGGCCATCTCGGCCCAGCGCGCCCGCGCCACCTCGACGGTGTGCGGCTTGCCCTGGAGCGTGCCGTCGACGAGGAGCATCGAATCACAGCCGACCACAACGGAATCGGCGAATTCGACGGGGTCGAGGGTGGCGGCGACATCGCGGGCCTTGGCCCGCGCCAACTCGATCACCACGGCTTCGGGGGCGGTGTCGGCGGGCAGCGCCGCCGCGACCGCGTCCTCGTCGACCGAGGAGACCCGGACCACCGGCTCGACGCCCGCGTTGCGCAGCACGCCGAGCCGCGCGGGTGACGCGGAGGCCAGGACGAATATCGTCATCGCGGCTCAGTCGCGCAGATGCGACAGAGCCGGGAAAGCATAGGGCGAGAAGGGCGAGGTGCCCCGGTGCAGCAGTGTCGGGCGGCCCCACATATCGGCCGGGCCGGTGGGGCCCGAGGCGGCGGAGCCATTGGCCGAGGCGGCGGCGAAAACGGCCACCAGGGCGGCCAGTTCGGCGTCGGTCGGGTTGCCCTTCAAGACCTGGATGACCGGTCCGGCATTGGACGTCGCGGCTTCTGCTTCAGCCGTATCGACAACATCCACGAACTCGTCGACCGCTAGATCCAGTTCGGCGGCGCTCAATACGTCTTCTTCTGCCATGGTCGTCACAGCGCCAGTCCTCCTGTCCGTCCACCGCTCGTGGCGGTGAGTTCACGACCGGAATCGGTTCCCGGTTCGCAAACGGTATTCGTTGCGACCCTCGTCGGCGAGGGTTTGGCCATAACCATTTTCACTTGGATCCGGGGCGCACGCACGGTTGGAAATTGCACAGTCGTACCAACCAAGTGTGCGCCCCACTACGGCCTTATCGCCGCATCACAGCGGAATGTTGCCGTGCTTCTTCGGCGGCAAGGTCACCATCTTGCGCTCCAGCAGCCGCAGCGCCGAGACGATCTGGCCCCGCGTGTGCGACGGCGGGATGACCGCGTCCACATAGCCGCGCTCGGCGGCCACATACGGGTTGACCAGGGTGTCCTCGTACTCGTTCTGCAGCTCCAGGCGCAGCGCGTCGACATCGTTGCCCTCGGCGGCCGCCTGCTGCAGCTGCTTGCGGTAGACGAAGCCGACGGCGCCGGAGGCGCCCATGACGGCGATCTGCGCGGTGGGCCACGCCAGATTCACGTCCGCGCCCATGTGCTTGGAGCCCATGACGTCGTACGCGCCGCCGTACGCCTTGCGGGTGATGATTGTGATCTTGCCCACAGTGGCCTCACCGTAGGCGTAGAGCAGCTTCGCGCCGCGCCGGATGATGCCGTTGTACTCCTGGCCGGTGCCGGGCAGGAAGCCGGGCACGTCCACCAGGGTGATGATCGGGATGTTGAAGGCGTCGCAGGTGCGCACGAAGCGCGCGGCCTTCTCCGAGGCGTCGATATCCAGGCAGCCCGCGAACTGGGTGGGCTGGTTGGCCACGATGCCGATGCTGCGGCCGTCGATGCGGGCGAAGCCGACGATGATGTTCATCGCGCGCTCGGCCTGCACCTCCAGGAACTCGTCGTCGTCGACCAGGCAGCGAATGACCTCGTGCATGTCGTACGGCTGGTTCGGCGAATCCGGGATGATGCTGTCGAGCGCGAGATCCTCCTCGGTGAGGGAGTCCTCGATCGCGCCCTCGATGGGGTCGGAGGCCGGGAAGCGCGGGGCCTCGGCGCGGTTGTTGCTCGGCAGGTAGGACAGCAGATCCTTGACGTAGTCGAGGGCGTCCTGCTCACCGGAGGCGACGTAGTGCGCCACGCCGGACTTCACCATGTGGGTCTGCGCGCCGCCCAGCTCCTCCATGGTGACCTCTTCACCGGTGACCGTCTTGATGACGTCGGGGCCGGTGACGAACATCTGCGAGGTCTGGTCGACCATGACGACGAAGTCGGTGAGCGCCGGGGAGTACACGTGCCCACCGGCGGCCGGGCCCATGATGAGCGAGATCTGCGGGATCACGCCGGAGGCCTGGATATTGCGGTGGAAGATCTCGCCGTAGAGGCCCAGGGAGACAACGCCTTCCTGGATGCGCGCGCCCGCGCCCTCGTTGATGCCGACGAGCGGGCGGCCGGTCTTGAGCGCCAGGTCCATGACCTTGACGATCTTCTCGCCGTAGACCTCGCCGAGCGAGCCGCCGAAGACGGTGACGTCCTGGGAGAAGATGCAGACGTCGCGGCCGTCGATGGTGCCGTAGCCGGTCACCACGCCGTCGCCGAGCGGGCGCTGGTTCTCCAGGCCGAAATTCACGCTGCGGTGCCGCGCCAGCGCGTCGAGTTCCACGAACGAGCCCTCGTCCAGCAGGGCGAGAATGCGCTCGCGCGCGGTCATCTTGCCCTTGGCGTGCACCTTGTCGACGGCGGCCTCACCCATGGGGTGCTTGGCCTCTTCGAGCCGATTCCGCAGGTCAGCCAGCTTCCCGGCGGTGGTGTGGATATCTGGGGCGTCCGCCGACCCCGGCGAAGGCTGATGCTGGACACTCGTCATGGCCGCGAGTGTAACCAGTATCAAGGGGCTCAGGTAATCCAGCGGGGGCTACTCGCGAGTATCCTTATTGGCTGCCTGCCAGTAGAAAACCGCAGGTAGGAGTATGAATTTCGCGGTTCGGGGCGGCTGCGAAGGGCTTTGGCAGGGATCTACAGAGTCCGACCGCGAGAGTCGTGCATTCCGACCAAAAGGCCGCCGGAACGTCCGAGGTCAGCGCATCGCAACCCCCCTTGACCGCAGTGGGTCTGCGCGTGGTGTCCGAATTCGACGGCGTGTCAGCGCATCACACCGGTGTGGCCGGTCGAGTACCGGCCGGGCTGCGGCCACACGGTGAGACCGTGCGCCCCTTTGCCGACGGGGATTCGGGCCAGCAGCCGCCAGTCGACGATGTCGATGGCGTAGACCTCACCGTGGTGGCGGCCCGCCACCCAGAAGACGCGGCCGTCGGCGGAGATATTGCCCATGTCCGGGCTGCCGCCGCCGGGGATGAACCACTTGCGGACGAGGGCGTTGGCGGCGAAGTCCCAGACCGACAGACTGCCCTCGTGGCGGTTGGTGATGAGCATCGCCTTGGAGTCGCGGGTGACGTAGAGGCCGTGCGCTCCATCGCCGGTCGGAACGAAGCCGGTGTTCTCGAAGCTCGCGGCATCGACGATGTAGACGCCGTTGGCCACCATGTCGGCGACGTAGAACGTGCGACCGTCGGGAGAGAGCTTCACATCCTGCGGCTTGCCGCCGCGGCCGCCGGGCAGATCGATCATCCGCACCAGCCGCGGCTCGGCGATGTCGATCACCGCGACCCGACCGCTGAATTCGCAACTGGTGAGGGCGAATCGGCCGTCGGCGGTGAAGTCCATGTGATTGACGCCGCCGCAGTCGGGCACCGGTATGGAGTTCACCCGCTGCCAGCTGTGCGGGTCGTAGAGATCGAGGGACCGGTCGGCCTCGGCCACCACGATGGCGTACTTCCCCTCGGGCGTGAAGTACAGGTTGTACGGGTCGCGCACTGGAATCGGTTGTCCCGCTCGGCCGGTGCGCGGGTCGATGGGCAGCAGGCTGCCGCCGCCGATGGGCAGGTCGTTGTTCACGTAGAGCGTCCGCAGATCGTAGGAGGGCACCACGTGCTGCGGTTCCTGACCGCCGGAAGGGTAGGTGTCGATCACCTGGAAGGTCGCCGGGTCGATGACGGAGACCGTATTCGATTGGCTGTTGGGCACATAGACGCGCGGGAGGTGGTCGGCGACGGCCGGGCTCAGCTCGCGGGTGGCTGCGTAGACATCGGTGGGTGAGAGCGGGGGCGGCATGCCCGGCAGCGAATTCGGTGCCGCGGGAACGGTTGTCGTCGGGGCGGCGGTGGTCGACACCGTGGTGGACGGAGTGTCCACCGACACCGCTCCGCTGCCCGAGCAACCGGCCAGCAGCACCAGCGATACGAGGATTCCGAATCGAGCACGCGGGGCGATCATGCGGCACGCCCTCCCCACGACCTCATCGCGACGAGCAGGCATACCCACGAATAGTAGGCGGCGACACCGGGTTCGGTGGGATCTTCACCCGGCGCCGCCGCCTTCGCGCCAGCTGCGGCAACCCTGTCGCGAACCGCTCGGTCGGCGACTGGGCAGCCCTCAGGCGAGCACGCGCTCCAGGGCGTCCACGGCTTCGTCCAGCTCCGCGACGGTGACCGTGAGCGGCGGCCGGAATCGAATACCGCGCTCCCCCGTGCCGAGGATCAGCACATGCTCGCGCTCCCGCAACCGGGTGACCACCTCGTCACGCAGCCGCGCCGACTCGAGGGTGACGGCGCACATGAGTCCCCGTCCGCGCGGATCGCTCACCTCGGGGTGGGCGGCGGCGAGCGCGGTGAGTCGGTTCAGCAGATGCGCACCGAGTTCCTTTGCGCCCTCGATCAATTCGTCACGGTCGATGACCTCGAGAATGCGCCGCGACCGCACCATGTCGGTGAGATTGCCGCCCCAGGTGGAGTTGAGCCGCGAACTCACGTGGAAGACGTTGTCGGGCACCTCGTCCACGCGCCCGCCCGCCATGACCCCGCACACCTGGGTCTTCTTGCCGAAGGCCACCACATCGGGTTCCAACCCGAGCTGCTGGTAGGCCCAGGTGCTGCCGGTCATGCCGACGCCGGTCTGCACCTCGTCGAGGATGAACAGGGCGTCGTTGTCGTGGCACAGATCCTGCATGGTGCGCAGGAATTCCGGCCGCATATGCCGGTCGCCGCCCTCGCCTTGTATGGGTTCGGCGATGAAACACGCTATGTCGTGCGGGTTTTCGGTGAAGGCGCGAATGGCCTGGTCGAGTGCGCGACGTTCGGCGGCCTCGATGTCGCGGCCCTCGGTGAGGTACGGCGTCTCGATGCGCGGCCAGTCGAACTTGGGGAATCGCGCGGTCTTGACCGGGTCGGTGTTGGTGAGCGACATGGTGTAACCGGTGCGCCCGTGGAAGGCCCCCGTCAGATGCAGCACCTTGGTGCCGAGTTCGCCTGGGCGGCCGTGCATTTCATTGTGGCGGCTCTTCCAGTCGAAGGCGATCTTGAGCGCGTTCTCCACCGCGAGTCCGCCACCGTCGATGAAGAACAGGTGCGGCAGGCGGGGATCGCCCAGCACGCGCGCGAAGGTCTGCACGAAGCGCGCCATCTCGACGGTGTAGATGTCGGAGTTGCTGGGCTTGTTGACGGCCGCGTCGGACAGGCTCGCGCGGAAGGCGCGGTCGTCGGCGAGGGCCGGGTGGTTCATACCTAGCGAATTGGAGGCGAAGAACCCGAACATGTCGAGGTAGACGGCGCCCGTACGGGCGTCCACCAAACGGAGACCGCGGGATTTCCGCAGGTCCAGGACCATGTCGAAACCGTCCGCGAGGATGGACGCGGAGAGGATTTCATGCACCCGGGCGGGGGTGACCAGTGACGTTTCGGCAACCGCCCCGAGCCGATCGAATTCGAGGGTCACGCCCCAACTGTAAAGGAAAATTAACGGCGAGACCCGTAAGTAGCGAAAGAATTACGACCCAGACACTACTTGTCATAGAATGTTTGGAGAATGATCGTGCTCCGTGTCCGGACGTTGGCGGTCGCGCGGATCTCCTGCAGCAGCTGTTCCAGGTGCCGGGGGGATGCCACCCGCACCAGCAGCATGTAGCTCTCGTCGCCAGCCACCGAATGGCATGCCTCGATGCCGGGTACATGCTTGAGCAGTGCGGGCGCGTCATCGGGCTGGGACGGATCGAGAGGAGTGATCGCGACGAATGCCGACAGCATCTGGCCGAGCGCCTCGGGATCCACATTCGCGGTGTATCCGCGAATCACGCCCCGCGCCTCCAGCCTGCGCACTCGCGACTGCACGGCGGAGACCGACAGGTTGGCCTTCTCGGCGAGGTTGGACAGGGTGGCGCGACCATCGGCAATCAGTTCGCGGATCAGCAGTCGATCGATATCGTCGAGTACGGGTTTCGCCGGTGTATCCGCCATCAGCGAAGGCTAACGCAGCGAACCGAACTCGTGGCCCGGAACCCATGACGTGGCGGCCGCCGCGCACCGTGCCCTCGAACCCGGAGGTGTAGATGACCCAGGCGCTCACCGAACGCACGACGCGTGAACTGCGCGAGCGGACGGAAATGTTGTTGCGGGGGCTGGGTGTGCAGCCGCCCGAACCGGGCCCGCTCGCGGCCCGCACCCCCATTACCGGCGGCGAGCTGGCGAGCCTGTCGGCCAGTTCGCTGGTGGACGTGGATCTCGCGATCGGGCGCGCGGAGACCGCCTTTCGCGCGTGGCGCACCGTGCCCGCGCCGCAACGGGCGGCGGTGGTGCGCCGCCTCGCGCAGCTGCTCACCGACCATCAGGACGAACTCGCCGAACTGGTGACCCTCGAGGCGGGCAAGATCACCGCCGAGGCGCGCGGCGAGGTCCAGGAAATGATCGACATCTGCGAATTCGCCCTCGGGCAGTCGCGCCAGCTCTACGGCCGGACCATGCCGTCGGAGCGGCCCGGGCATCGGCTCATGGAGACCTGGCATCCGCTCGGCGTGGTCGGGGTGATCTCGGCCTTCAACTTCCCGGTGGCGGTGTGGGCGTGGAATACCGCCCTGGCCTTGGTCTGCGGTGACACCGTGGTGTGGAAGCCCTCGGAGACAACGCCTTTGACCGCACTGGCCTGCCATACGCTGCTGCGCCGCGCGGCCGCGGACGTGGGCGCGGATCCCGAAGTGCACCAACTGATCCAGGGTCGCGCCGAGGTGGGCGAGCGGCTGGTGGACGACCCTCGGGTCGCGCTGGTGAGCGCGACCGGATCGGTGCGGATGGGGCGCACGGTCGCACCCCGGGTGGCGGCGCGCTTCGGCCGCTGCCTGCTGGAGTTGGGCGGCAACAATGCCGCCATCGTGACGTCCTCGGCGGATCTGGATCTGGCGGCGCGCGGGATCGTCTTCGCGGCGGCGGGGACGGCGGGGCAGCGCTGTACCACGCTGCGGCGGCTCATCGTGCACACCAGTGTGGTGGGTCCGCTGCTCGATCGGATCGCCGCCGCGTATCGGCAACTGCGCGTGGGCAATCCGATGGACGAAGGGGTGCTGGTGGGGCCGCTGATCAACAGTCAGGGGTATCTCGCCATGCAGTCGGCCCTACAGCGCGCGCTCGACGACGGCGGCGAATTGATCTGTGGCGGTGAGCGAGTCGAAGGCTACGGCGAGGACGCGTTCTATGTGCGTCCGGCGCTGGTGCGCATGCCCGCGCAGACCGCGGTGGTGCGCGAGGAGACCTTCGCGCCCATTCTCTACGCCCTCACCTACGACGAACTCGACGCGGCCATCGAGCTGCACAACGGTGTGCCCCAAGGGCTTTCGTCCTCTATCTTCACCCGGGACCAGCGCGAAGCCGAGCGCTTCCTGGCCGCGGACGGGTCCGACTGCGGTATCGCCAATGTCAATATCGGCACCTCGGGCGCGGAGATCGGCGGGGCCTTCGGTGGTGAGAAGGAGACCGGCGGCGGGCGCGAATCCGGTTCGGACTCCTGGAAGGCGTATATGCGCAGGGCGACGAACACCGTGAACTACTCGACCGAATTGCCTCTGGCACAAGGCATTCGCTTCGAGTGACTGTCGTACCGCCGTTGTACGGTCGGGTTCGTGGAGCAGGATCCGGGTGCCGACCGTGCCCATCGGATGGCGCTGGACCATGTCCTGGCGCTGGTCGCGCGGTCCGAATGGGGTGGCGGGCTGGTGCTGCGCGGCAGTACGACGCTGCGGGCTTGGTTCGGGGAGCGCGCCCGGCCACCGGCCGACCTGGACTGGGTCGTCCCCGATGGCCTGGTATTCCCCGAACCGCTCGACCCGTTCCCCTATGTCGACGACATCGCCTGCGTGCAGCAGTGGCCCGAGGCGGCCGACGGTGCCCTGGAGTACGAGATGTGGCGGGCCGAGGAGTTCGAGACCTATGGACTGCATCCGGTGCTGCCTCCGGAGGAGCTGCGCTGGATGTGGCCCGAGGAGTACGAACCGCCGTCGTTCGCCGACGATCTCCGCGCGACGATTCGCAGCAGTCCGTGCGCGGCGGTGAATGTACTGCTCGATGGTGATGGCGTTCGCGTCGAGGTGAGCGGGTACCGCGAGTACGACTACAACACGTTCGGCGAGCGGCTCGTCGTGCCCTGGCGCACAACGGGTTCCGATCCGCACAGCGGAGTCGTCCAGCTGGATTTCGCCTTCGACAACACCCTGGACGACGCACCGGTCTGGAGTGCGATCCCGCGCGCCGACGGCGGCGGAACGACCCCCGTCGTCACCGCCAGCCGCGAACTGTCCCTCGCCTGGAAACTGCTGTGGCTGCACCGTGATTCGGGAAGCGAGGACGGGGCGGCGGGCAAGGACCTGTACGACGCTGTCCTGCTCGCCGAATGCCCCGACACGAGGCTGACCACGAGCTTGCTCACCAAAGTGCTCGGTGGGAGCGCGGACTACTTCACCCTGCGCCGCATTCAGAACTGGGATGTGCGCTGGGATGCCTTCCGGTACACCAACCCCTGGGTCGAGGGCGACCGCGCCAGTTGGCTGGACCGATTGGTCGCGGCGCTGGTGCCCGTCATGACGGTGCGGCGCTAGCGGGGATCCTCCGTGCTGATGGCGCGCACCTGCTGTTCGTAGTGGGCGCGCGTGGTCGCATCCGCGGGGTGCAGGGCGCGATCGCCGTTGAAGAGTCGGCGGACCAGACGCACCGCCGGTTCGGGTGCGGCGGCCAGGGCGACGTCGATAGGTCCGAGGTAGTTCGGGACGGCGACCTCGGCCTTGCGGCTGCGGGTGGTCGCCACCACGGCGGCGGCCACATCCTCGGGGTCGACGGTCGGCAGTCCGTGGCCCAGGGTGAGGCCGGAGGACAGCCGGGTGCGCACGGCCGAGGGCATGACGCAGCTGACGCTCACGCCGTGCTCCGCGAACTCCAAACGCGTTGCGGCGGACAGCCCTACGGCCGCGAACTTGCTCGCGTTGTAGACGGCCAGGCCCGGCAAAGGGATCTTGCCCGCGAGGGAGGCGACATTGACGATATGGCCGCGACCACGCTCGATCATGGCGGGTGCGACGGCGCGCATACCGTGGATGAGGCCCCACACGTTCACGTCGATGGTGGTGTGGCCCACCGCATCCGGTTCGTCGAGAAAGGCCCCGGCGGGCATGACTCCGGCATTGTTGACCAGAATGTCGACGCGGCCGAAGTCGGCGACCACCCGGTCCCACTGGTCGCGCTTTCGCACATCGAGTTCGAAAGCCTTGGCCCCCAGGGCCGCTGCGGTCGATTCGGCGGCGGCGGTGTCCACATCGGCGATGGCGACCTCGGCCCCCTTGGCGGTGAACAGTTCCGCCGTGCACCGGCCGATACCCCGGCCCGCGCCGGTGACGAGGACCCGCGCACCGGCGAGATCGATTGCCGGATAGCCGTTTCCGAAGATGCTCATGCGAATACTCCAAGCTCGAGCGCCTTGCGGGTGCTCGTCAGACTGTGTTCGAAGGTGTCCAGGCGGCGACGGCCGTCCATGAAATTGGGGCCCATGACCGCGAGATCATCGGCGCTGGCATCGATTCGGAGCACCTTGGTGCCGGTGGCGCGCACCCGGGCGATCTCGTCGTCGAGTTGGGCGCTCATGCGGTCGCGCAGCTGGCGTTCCAGGAAGTGGCCCGGCCCGGTGGCGGGCAGGCGGCCGGTGGAGGCCATGGGCGCGATCACCACGAGTTCGTCGAGCTGTGCGGGCACGAGCAGATCCACCGAGGCGGTGGAGGCCGCGCCGCCGTCGACGAAGCGGCGGCCCGCGATCGGGACCGGCGGGAACCAGCCGGGTACGGCCCACGAGGCCCGCAGGGCCGCACCGAGATTCGCCTCGGGAGCGCCCGGTGAGCCGAAGGCCGTCCGCGTACCGGTGGCGTAGTCCATGGCCACCAGCCAGGTCGCCGGATGCGGTACCCAGCCGTCGCCGGGCACCAGCCGGTCGGCCAGCCGTTGCAGCCAACTCGGGTCGCCGCCGCCGACGGGCAGCAGACCGCTTCCGGCGGTGAGCAGTCGCTGACGGCCGGTGAGCCGACCCTCGCGCGCCGCCCGCCACGTGTGCCCCGGCGCGCCGAGGCGCGGACGCGGCAGCGGCGGGAATCGGCCCGGCTCACACCGCATATGGGCGGTGAGAATGGGGTTCGCGCTGGTGCCGCGCTGCATGGCGATCAGCTCGTCCACGCCGATACCGCTGCCGAGCATGGTCACCATCTCGGCCCCGGCCGAGGTGCCGATCATGACGTCGGCCGTGCGCGGATCCCAATCCAGTACATCGCGCACCGCGGCCAGCGCGGCGACGATCCACGCGGCGCCAACCGTGCCCCCGCAGCCGATGGCCAGGCCACGTCGCTGTGACCCGTTCCTGTTACTCATAGTTCCGCACAGTATCAGTTCTCGAATACCGCCGGTATCCCAAATCCGGCGGTACATAGAATCGACATATGCCACGACTCACCCGGTCCGAAAGCCAGGCCCGGACCCGCGCGGATCTGCTCGCCACCGCGCGCGACCTCTTCCTCGCCGACGGCTACGCCAAGACCAGCCTGGAACGGGTCGCCGAGGAGGCCGGGTACTCCAAGGGCGCGGTGTACTCGAATTTCCGCACCAAATCCGAGCTCTGCCTCGAAGTGCTCGGGCTGATTCACGAGACCAAATTCGCCGAGGTCAGCGAGCTGCTCGCGGCGAGCGACGACTTCGACTCGCGCATGGCGGCCTTCCAGAGCTGGGCGGAGCGGACCCTCGGCGATGTCGGCTGGACCATGCTGGAGTTCGAGTTCGCCATCGTGGCCAAGGACGATCCGGCCCTCCAGGCGGCGCTGGTGTCGAATCTCGCGCTCATTCGGGGGACGGTGGCGGCGCAGTTGGAGAGTCTGGCGGACTCGCTCGGCGTCGAGTTGCCGATGCCGCCAGAGGCGGCGGCCACCGCGGTCCTGAGCCTGGGTCTGGGGCTGGGCATTCAGCGGGCCATCGACCCGAGCCTGCCCGCGCGGCTGATCACCGATGCGGTGCGGGCGATGCTGCCGAGGGCGGTACGGTCCTAGAAGTGCAGGGTCCACTCGCCGCGGTAGTGCAGGCGGGTAATGCTCACCGGCGGTATATCTATGCGCCAGAACGATTTCGCGGGTGCGTCCAAGGCCACCAGCAGCGCGGACCGAATGACGGCCGGGTGGGTGATGGCAATGGTCGGCTCGCCCTCGGCGGCGATATCGGCCAGCCATTCGGCGGTACGCTCGATGACGTCCACCACGGATTCGCCGCCGTGGCCCTTGTAGGTGGGGTCGGTGAGCCAGGCGTAGAGCTCCTCCTTGGGCACCGACATGAGTTCGCCGCCGCGCCAGGCCCCGGCATCGAGATCGCGTAGTCGGTCGTCCTCCGCGCCGAGCAATCCCATCAGGGCGGCGGTCTCCACGGTCCGGCGTTCGGGGGCGGTGCGCACCCGGGCGGGGTTCAGCCGCCCGCAGGCGGAGACGGCTCGGCGGCCCGCTTCGGTGAGCGGTTCGTCGACGGGGAATCGGGCCTTGCGCATCGCTTCTGTCATGCCGTGACTGACCAGGTCGAGTCTTAGCACCTTCTGCACGGTTGGACAGCGTACGCGGGCGTTCGCCGCGAGTATCGCGATTGCTCGTCCTTCGCTCAGCTCGTTCCGGCCCGTCATCGCGCTGTGATGCGACGATGTCCGATTGCTGTCGGTACCGGGGTGCACACTGAAGCGATGGAAAGGTTCTCCCCCGCTACCCGAGAGTGGTTCGATGGCGCGTTCCCCGCGCCGACGCCCGCCCAGTTGGGGGCCTGGGAGGCCATTTCCGCTGGTGAACACACTTTGGTCATTGCGCCCACCGGGTCGGGCAAGACCTTGTCGGCGTTCCTGTGGGCCATCGACCGACTGGCGAATCGGGAGCCCGAGGACGGGCCGCGCAAGACTTCGGTCCTTTACATCTCACCGCTGAAAGCGCTGGCCGTGGACGTGGAGCGGAATCTGCGCGCGCCACTGGTCGGCGTGACGCAGACGGCCAAACGGTTGGGGGTGCCCGCGCCCGAGATTCGGGTGGGAGTGCGCTCAGGCGATACCAGCGCCTCGGATCGGCGGTCCATGCAGCGCACGCCGCCCGACATTCTCATCACCACGCCCGAATCCTTGTTTCTCATGCTCACCTCGGCCGCGCGCGAGACGCTGAGCGAGGTGCGGACGGTGATCGTGGACGAGGTGCACGCCATCGCCGGGTCCAAACGCGGTGCGCACCTGGCGCTTTCCCTGGCGCGGTTGGACGCGCTGACCGAGCGGCCGGTCCAGCGCATCGGGCTCTCGGCGACGGTGCGGCCGCCCGCCGAGGTGGGACGGTTCCTGGTGGGCAACGCGCCGATCACCATCGTGTCGCCGCCCGCCCCCAAGACCTTCGACCTGAGCGTGCGGGTGCCGGTCGCGGATATGACCGAACCGGATGAATCCGGCGAAGCGGCGTCGATCTGGCCGCATGTGGACGAGGCCATCGTGGATCTGGTGCTGGAACACCGGTCCTCGATCGTGTTCGCGAATTCGCGGCGGCTGTCCGAGCGGCTCACCGCGCGGCTGAACGAGGCGTACGCGGCGCGCATCGGGGAGGCGGTGGAGACCGAGCACGCCCCGCCCGCGCAACTCGGGCCCAGTACCGAAGTGGTGCACGGCGCTTCGCCGCTACTGGCGCGGGCGCATCACGGGTCGGTGAGCAAGGAGCAGCGGGCGCTCATCGAGGACGATCTCAAGAGCGGGCGGCTGCGGTGCGTGGTGGCGACCAGCAGCCTCGAACTCGGCATCGATATGGGCGCGGTGGAGTTGGTGGTGCAGGTGGAGGCGCCGCCCTCGGTGGCGAGCGGGCTGCAACGGGTCGGCCGCGCCGGGCACCAGGTGGGTGAGATATCGCGCGGGGTGATCTTTCCCAAGCACCGCACCGATGTGATCCACTGCGCGGTCGCCTCGAAGCGGATGACGGCCGGGCAGATCGAGGAGTTGAAGGTTCCGGCGCATCCCCTCGACATTCTCGCGCAGCAGACCGTGGCGGCGTGTGCGCTGGAGCCGTTGGACGCCGACGCGTGGTTCGAGGTGGTGCGCTCGACGGGAAGCTATGCGGCGCTGCCTCGTTCGGCGTACGAATCGGTATTGGATCTGCTGTCGGGGCGGTATCCGTCGGACGAGTTCGCGGAATTGCGGCCGCGCATCGTGTGGGATCGGGACGCCGGGACGCTGACCGGGCGGCCGGGGGCGCAGCGGCTCGCGGTGACCTCCGGCGGGGCGATTCCGGATCGCGGATTGTTTCCGGTGTTCATGGTGGGTGAGAAAGCCTCTCGGGTCGGGGAACTCGACGAGGAGATGGTCTACGAGTCGCGGGTCGGGGATGTGTTCGCGCTCGGGGCCACCAGTTGGCGCATCGAGGAGATCACCTTCGATCGGGTGCTGGTGACACCGGCGTTCGGGCTACCGGGGCGACTTCCGTTCTGGCACGGGGACATGCTGGGGCGACCGGCCGAATTGGGTGCGGCGCTGGGCGAATTCGTGCGACAGGCCGGGCAGGCGGTGGAGCGGACGACCAGCCGAAGCCGGGGCGAGGACACCGCCGCGTCGGGGGCGAAAACGCGCGACGACACCGGCACGCGTCCGAAGACGGGCGGCGGCACCGGCTCGAAGAACCCGGGCGGCCCGGCCATGACCCGGGCGGAGCTGTCGGATATTTCGCACGCGGCGGGGTTGGACGACAATGCGACGGCGAATCTCGTCGCGCTGCTGGAGGAACAGCGCACCGCCACGGGGCAGTTGCCGACCGACAAGACACTGTTGGTGGAGCGGTTCCGCGACGAGCTCGGCGACTGGCGGCTGGTGCTGCACTCGCCGTACGGGCTGCCGGTGCACGCGCCGTGGGCGCTGGCCGTGGGCGCGCGACTGCGCGAGCGGTTCGGGGTGGATGCCGCGCCGACGCCCTCGGACGACGGGATCGTGGTGCGGCTGCCGGATACCACCGACGAGCCGCCGGGGGCGGAGCTGTTCGTCTTCGAACCCGACGAGATCGACGAGATCGTGACCGAACAGGTAGGCGGCTCGGCGCTTTTCGCCTCGCGGTTCCGGGAATGTTCGGCGCGGGCACTGCTGTTGCCCCGCCGCGATCCGGGTAAGCGCGCGCCGTTGTGGCAGCAGCGGCAGCGCGCGGCGCAGCTGTTGGATGTGGCGCGCAAGTTCCCGGACTTCCCGATGCTGCTGGAGACGGTGCGCGAATGCCTCCAGGATGTGTACGACCTACCCTCGCTGCGGGATCTGCTGAGCCGGGTGGCGCGGCGGCAGTTGCGATTGGTCGAGGTGGAGACGGCCAGCCCGTCGCCATTCGCGAATTCGCTGCTGTTCGACTACATCGGGCAGTTCATGTACGAGGGCGACAGCCCGCTCGCGGAACGGCGGGCGGCGGCGCTGTCACTGGATTCCAGTCTGCTCGCGGAGCTGCTCGGGCGGGTGGAGCTGCGCGAACTGCTCGACGGCGCGGTATTGGAGCTGACCGAGCGGGAATTGCAGCGGCTCACGCCCGAACGGCACGCCCGGGATATGGAGGGGCTGGCCGACCTCCTGCGGTTGCTGGGACCGCTGACGGCGGAGGAAGCGGCACTGCGCTGTGTGGACGATCCGCGCGCATGGTTCGCGGAGCTGGTGAAAACCCATCGCGCCCTGGAGGTTTCCTTCGCGGGCTCGCAATGGTGGGTGGCCATCGAGGATGCGGCGCGGCTGCGCGACGCACTCGGTGTGCCGCTGCCCATCGGCGTCCCCGCCGCCTTCATCGAACCGGTCGCCGACCCGCTCGGCGATCTCGTCGGCCGCTACGCCCGCACCCACGGACCGTTCACCCTGGACGCGGTAGCCCACCGTTTCGGGCTCGGCCCGGCCGTGGCGGCCACGGCCCTGCACCGACTGGGCACCGAAAAACGCGTCGTGGAAGGCGAATTCACCCCCGGATCCGTAGGGGCCGAATGGTGTGACAGCGAGGTCCTACGCCGCCTGCGCCGCCGCTCGCTGGCGGCGGCCCGTAAGGAGGTGGAGCCGGTCCCCACGGCCGCCCTCGGACGATTCCTTCCCGCCTGGCAGCACGTCGGCACCGGGGAGCTACGCGGCGTCGACGGCGTGGCCGCGGTGGTGGAACAGCTGGCGGGCGTACCGATCCCGGCCTCTGCCTGGGAATCGCTCATCCTCCCCACCCGAATCCGCGACTACTCCCCTGCCATGCTCGACGAGCTGCTCTCCACCGGTGAGGTCATCTGGTCCGGCCACGGCTCGATCACCGCCAAGGACGGCTGGATCGCCCTACACCCCGCCGAGCAGGCACCACTGACGCTGGCCCCACCGTCAGACCTGGATCTGACGGAGGTGCACGTCAGCCTGCTGATGGCACTGGGGGCGACCGTGGTCGATGGCCCCTCCCGAGCTGTCGTGCCGAGTTCCGGTGGGGCGTACTTCTTCCGGCAGGTGGCGGAGGCCAGTGGCGTGGACGACGAGGCCGCCGTGGTGACCGCGCTCTGGGAGTTGGTGTGGGCCGGACTGGTCGCGGGCGACACCTTCGCACCGGTGCGCGCGCTGCTGTCGGGAACCACCCGAACCACCACCGCGCACCGCACTCCCCGCCGCGCACCGCGCGGACGAATGTATCTGCCGCGCGCCGGAGCGCAGGTGCGCACCAGTCCGCCGCAGGTGGCCGGACGATGGTCGCTGCTACCGGAACGGGCGGCGGACAATACGATTCGCGCCCACGCCACCGCCGATGTCCTGCTGGAACGGTACGGCGTGCTGACGCGCGGCTCGGTCCAGAGCGAAGGTGTCACAGGCGGCTTCGCGCTCATGTACCGCGTCCTCACCGAATTCGAGGACCGCGGCCGCTGTCGGCGAGGGTATTTCGTCGATTCGCTGGGCGGGGCGCAATTCTCGACCACCGATGTCGTGGACCGGCTGCGCTCCTTCGACAATGACCGCACCCGCCTACCCAGCGGCACCGAGGTCGGCAGTGCGTTGGCGTTGGCGGCGTGTGATCCCGCCAATCCCTATGGGGCGGCGTTGGCTTGGCCCAAGGCAGCCGGTGAGGGGGTTGGGCATCGGCCGGGGCGGAAGGCGGGGGCGCTGGTCGTGCTGGTGGATGGTGAGCTGGCGTTGTATCTGGAGCGGGGCGGGAAGACGCTGTTGACGTTCACCGAGGATCCGGCTGTTCGGACCGCCGCGGCGGCCGCACTGGCCGGGCTGGTCCACGATCGCCGCGTCGACTCGCTGGTGATCGACCGGGTGAACGGGGAATCCGTGCACGGCAACACCTTCGCGGATTTCCTCACGCACGCCGGATTCGCGCCGACCCCCCGCGGGTTCCGGCTGCGGAGCCGCCCGTGAGCCGGGACCGGTATGCCTGAGGGCGACACCGTCTTTCTGGCGGCCAAGCGGCTGCGCGCGGCCCTCGACGGGAAGGTGTTGACGCGCAGTGACTTTCGGGTGCCCAGGTACGCGACGCTCGACCTGCGCGGCGAGCCGGTGGAGAGCGTCGGCAGTTATGGCAAGCACCTGTTCGTTCGAACGCCGACGGTCAGCATTCACACCCACCTCAAGATGGAGGGTGTCTGGCGGACCTACAAGCCTGGGCAGCGCTGGACCAAACCGGGGTTCACCGCCCGCCTCATCCTCGCCAACGCGGACGCCGAGGCGGTGGGCTTCTCACTCGGCCTGGTCGAGGTGCTCCGCCGGGCAGACGAGCACACGGCCACCGACCACCTCGGCCCGGATCTGCTCGGACCGAATTGGGATGCGGCCGAAGCCCTTCGACGGCTCCGGGAACATCCCGAGCAGCCCATCGGCCTCGCCCTGCTGGATCAGCGCAACCTTGCCGGAATCGGCAATATCTATCGCAGCGAGATCTGCTTCCTGCGCAAGGTCCATCCGGCCACCCCCGTCGGCGACATAGCGGACCTGCCCGCCTTGGTCGACGAGGCGCACCGGGTTCTCGTCAAGGCGGGGCATGAACCACCGTGGCGCGCGCTGGTTTATGGGCGTCATCGGCTGCCGTGTCCGCGCTGTGGCACCAACCTTTTGGTTCGATCGCTCGCGGACCCGGAGGGGGATACGGCTGGTACCCGGGCTGAGCGGGCGGTCTACTTTTGCCCGCGGTGTCAGGTTGGGGGGTGACGGTTCTTAGGCCTGAGCGGTCAGAAATCCCACCAAGACAGCGGAACCCGCCACCTCACACCGATCTCCGACCGCTCAGGCCAATCTCACTCCGACTTGATCGGCACCGGGTCCAACACCTCACGCCGCGCCTCGGGCGCTTCCAACCGCAAGGCATCCGCCGATGTGTCATCCGGCTGCGTCTGGGACTCGATCTCGGCCTTCACCCGCGCCTGATAGGTGCTCACCTCACGCGCGATATCGGCTTCCTCCCAACCCAATACGGGCGCCACCAGCCGCGCGACCTGTTCGGCGCTGTCCACACCACGGTCGGCGTACTCGATGGAAATACGGGTGCGCCGGGCCATGATGTCGTCGAGATGCAGCGCGCCCTCGGCCGCCGCCGCGTAGACGGCCTCCACCTGGAGATAGGCCGGGGCGGCCGTAATCGGTTGCAGCAGGTCGGGTTTGCCGTCGGCGAGGCTCAGCACCTCGTCGATGAGCGAGCCGTAGCGGTTGAGCAGGTGCTCGATGCGGTAGGGGTGGACCCCGTACTTCTCGGCCAGGTGCGGAACCTGGTTCAGCAGTGCGTAATACCCGTCCGCGCCCAGCAGCGGCACCTTCTCGGTGACCGAGGGCGACACCCGGCGCGGGATGTCGACCAACGCGGCATCGACCGCGTCGTAGGCCATGACGCGGTAGGTGGTGTACTTGCCGCCCGCGATGGCCACCAGGCCCGGCGCGATCCTGGCCACCGCGTGTTCCCGGGAGAGCTTCGAGGTCTCGTCGCTCTCCCCCGCCAGCAACGGCCGCAAGCCCGCGTACACACCGGTGATGTCGGCGTGGGTCAACGGCGTGACCAGCACCTCGTTGATGCGGTCGAGGAGATAGTCGATATCGGCCTTGGTGGCCGCCGGATGGGCGAGGTCGAGATTCCAGTCGGTGTCGGTGGTGCCGATGATCCAGTGATTGCTACCCCACGGAATGACGAACAGCACCGAGGTCGGCGTACGCAGAATCAGCGCGGTATCACTGGCGATCCGGTCGCGCGGGACCACGATGTGCACACCCTTGGAGGCGCGCACATGGAAACGTCCGCGCACATGTGACAGCGCCTGGATCTCATCGGTCCACACGCCCGTGGCATTGATGACCACACTGGCCCTCGCCTCGGTGGTCCGCCCGTCCTCGCTGTCGCGCACCCGCACGCCGACCACCCGGTCCGCCTCGCGCAGGAAGCCGACCACCTGGGTGGAGGTGCGAATGACCGCGCCGTAGTGCGCTGCGGTCCGCGCCACCGTCATGGTGTGGCGGGCATCGTCGACGACGGTGTCGTAGTAGGTGACGCCGCCGGTGAGCGCGCTGCGCTTGAGCCCCGGAGCCATTCGCAGCGCACTGTGCCGCGTCATATGATGCTGTCCCGGAACGGATTTCGCGCCGCCCATGGTGTCGTAGAGCAGCAGACCGGCCGAGACATAGGGCCGCTCCCAGCCGAAGTGGGTGAGCGGGTACAGGAACCGCAGCGGCTTCACCAGATGCGGCGCGAGCTTGGACAGCGCCAATTCCCGTTCCCGCAGCGCCTCGCGCACCAACCCGAATTCGAACATCTCCAGGTAGCGCAGGCCGCCGTGGAACATCTTGGAGGAGCGGCTCGAGGTGCCCGCCGCCAGGTCGCGGGCCTCCACCAGCGCGACCTCGAGACCGCGGGTGGCGGCATCCAGCGCGATACCCGCGCCGACCACACCGCCGCCGATGACGATCACGTCGAACGGCTCCTTGCCGAGCCGTTCCCAGGCGGCGGCGCGCTGCTCCGGCCCCAGGAACTGAGAGTGCTGCTGCTTCGTCATGCCTCGACTCCTCCAGACCGGCGCGCCGGACTCCGGCGACGCGGCATTCGTATCGATGACGCTCTCGTGCTGGCTACTCGGGGGTAACCGATTCACAGCCTAACCCTCGACACGCCCGACATGTCCGTTCGACTCCGGCTGTGTCATCTCCCGCACTCTGGCACGGCCGTCTAGTAGCCTGCTGCAATGCGTCGCTATGTGGCAGCCATCGATCAGGGCACTACGTCGAGCCGGTGCATTGTCTTCGACCATCGGGGTCTGGTGGTCGGCGTCGCGCAGCGGGAGCACGAACAGATCTTCCCGCGGCCCGGCTGGGTCGAGCACGATGCCGAAAGTATCTGGCGCAATACCGAATCCGTGATCGCGGAGGTGTTGGAGAAGACCGGACTGAGCGCGGCCGATATCGCGGCGGCGGGCGTCACCAATCAGCGCGAGACGACCGTGGTGTGGGAACGCGCCACGGGCAAGCCGATTCACCATGCCATCGTCTGGCAGGACACCCGCACGGCGGCGCTGGTCGACGAGCTGGGCGGATCCGAGGGCCCCAACCGCTACACCGACCGCACCGGCCTGCCGCTGTCCACCTACTTCGCCGGGCCGAAGCTGCGCTGGATTCTCGACAATGTGGCTGGGGCGCGCGAGCGCGGCGAGGCGGGCGAACTGTGTTTCGGCACCATCGACAGCTGGGTGCTGTGGAATCTCACCGGCGAGCACATCACCGACGTCACCAATGCCTCGCGCACCATGCTCATGGATCTGCGCACCCTGCAATGGGATTCGGATATCTGCGCCGAGTTCGGCGTTCCCATGGCCATGCTGCCCACCATCCGCAGCTCGTCGGAGGTCTACGCGGATATCGAAACCGGTGCGCTGAAGGGTGTTCCGGTCGCGGGAATCCTCGGGGACCAGCAGGCGGCCACCTTCGGGCAGGCGTGCCTGTCGCCCGGTGAAGCCAAGAACACCTATGGCACAGGCAATTTCATGCTCATGAACACCGGCACCACACCGGTGTTCAGCGAGCACGGGCTGCTCACCACCGTCTGTTACCGGCTCGGCGAGGAACCGGCGGTCTACGCCCTCGAGGGCTCCATCGCCGTCACCGGTTCGCTGGTCCAGTGGCTGCGCGACAATTTCGGCCTCATCGCGACCGCCGACGATATCGAACCCCTGGCCCGCACGGTCGATGACAATGGCGGCGTCTACATCGTTCCGGCGTTCTCCGGCCTGTTCGCACCGCGCTGGCGGCCCGATGCCCGCGGCGTCGTGGTGGGGCTCACCCGCTTCGCCAACAAGGGCCACTTCGCCCGAGCGGCCTTGGAGGCCACCGCCTTCCAGAGCCGCGAGGTGATCGACGCCATGCGCGCCGACGCCGCCGCCCAGCAGCTCGACGTCGATCTCGTTACTCTCAAGGTGGACGGCGGCATGGTCGTCAACGACCTGCTCATGCAGTTCCAGTCCGATCTGGTCGATGCCCCGGTGATCCGGCCGGTGGTCACCGAAACCACCGCTCTCGGAGCGGCTTACGCCGCGGGCCTGGCCGTCGACTACTGGAAGTCGACCGACGACATCCGCTCCAACTGGGCCGAGGACAAGCGCTGGTCCCCCACCATGTCCGACGCCGACCGCGAACGCCTCATGGCCGAATGGAACAAGGCGGTGGAACGCACCTACGACTGGGTGTGATTGCGCCCCTGTGGTTTCCGGCGCTCAGCCGAGCGTGTGAGCGCGGGCCAGCCGATCGACGGCCTGCTCCAGGACGGCGGTGTCGGAGGTGGTGAAGCACAGACGCGCGGAGTGCGAGTAGTCGGTGGCGACCGCGAAGGCCGAACCGGGCACGTAGGCGACGCCCGCGTCCAAGGCCGTCGGCAGAAGCGCGTTGGTGTCGGTGCCGTCGGTGAAATCGACCCAGACGAACATGCCGCCCGCCGCGTCCGAGGTGCGGACGCGCTCGCCGAAGCGGTCGCGCACAGCCGCGACCAGCGCCTTGGCGCGCGTGCCGTACGCCGTTCGGACCGCGTCGATATGGCCGGTGAGCCACTCGGTATCGGTGAGCAGGTCGGCGGCGATCTGCTGGGTGAGAGCGGAGCCGCACAGGTCCGCGCCCTGCTTGAGCAGCTCCACCGCGCGGCAGACCCGCGGCGGCGCGACCATCCAGCCGACGCGCAGCGCCGGGGCGAGGATCTTGGAGACGCTGGAGAGGCGAATCACATTGGGCGAGTACGTCGCCACCGGGTCCGGCGCGGGCCGGTCGAACCACAGCTCGCCGTAGGGATCGTCCTCGATGACCCAGAAGCCGTATGTCCCAGCGAGTTCCGCCAATTCGCGGCGGCGCGCCGCGCTCAGCGTGACGCCGCCCGGGTTGTGGAAATTGCTGACGGTGTGCACGACGGCCGGGCGCTCACCGCGGGCGAGCAGGTCGCGCAGCGCGTCCAGGCGCATGCCCTCGGCATCCAGCGGGATGGCCTCGATGCGGGCTCCGGCGGCCCGAAAGACCTGTAGCGCACCGACATACGCGGGATCTTCGACGACCACCAGGGAACCGGGATCCAGGAGGACCTCCGACAGCAGCGACAGCGCCTGCTGTGAGCCGTGGGTGACGAACACCTCGTCGATGGGCACCTCGCGACCGAGCCGCTGGGCCTCGCGCGCGGCGAGCACCTCACGCAGCGGACCCCACCCCGGGGATTCGGTGTACTGGAGCCGCGAGCGGCCCTCGAGTGCGGCCGCGGCGGCCCGCGCGATGCGGTCGCGCGGCATGAGCTCGGCATCGGGCAAGCCACCGGCCAGGCTGATGATGTCGGCGCGCGCGGTGAGTTTGAGCAGGTCGCGTATCGCCGAGCTCTGCAAGCCTTCCAGACGTCGGGCCAGGGGCGGAGCGATCGGCGACATGAGACACCTCCGTGGGAACGCCGGGGTACGCGAAATCCCACTGTTTCACAGGGCTACCAGAATATGAAATCAGATTCTCATATTCTGAGATTTCCTGCGCACGGCCGAGACCCGTGGGCCGACGATCTGGCGCTAGTCCAGCAAATCCTCAGCGTTCGGCGATCTCGAAGATCAGATGCTTGCCCTCGCGGTTCACCGTGGTGATGCGCTGGTGGTAGACCGTGGTGGAGCCGTCGGGGCGGTGCTCGGTCAGATCGGCGTCGAACACCTCCGGGGTCACCTCCACAATGCGCAGGCAGTAGGTGGTGCCGACCGGGATGACCTGGTTGATGGCCGTCTGAATGGTGTCGGCGGGCGAGACGTTCGGGGCGTCGGGCGCGACGAAGCTGCGGGCCTTCGCGCCGCTGCGCTCGGCGTAGAAGCCGTGCTGGAAGCCGAGAATCGCGCCGGAGCCGCTCTCGGTGGAGCCGGGACCGTTGCCGACAATGGTGTTGCCGTCCTTGCGGGCCGGGCAGCTCAGCGCGGCGCTGTTCCCCGAGGAGGAACCGGTGGTCACGGCCGCGCCCGCGTTCTCGTCGTCGGCGGGGCCGCCCCGGGCGATCAGGGCCACGGCCACCACGATGGCGATGAGGGCCACCACGGCTCCACCGGCGATCCAGACCATGCGCCCGCGCTGGTGATCGGGTTCACGCGGCGGCGGAGCCGTTTTCGGGGCGAGGCGCTGCGCGATGGGATCATCGGCCCACGACAGCGACTCCTGTTTGGCGCCGGTCGATTTCGCCGCGCCGGGCTTCGGGGCCAGCGCCTTGGCAATCGGGTCGTCCGCCCAGGACAACGACTCCTGTTGCGGCCCAGAGGTTTTCGAGGTGGGCGCGGTAGCGGATCCCGGCGGGTTCGTCGCGGACGGCATACCGGCCTCGGCGGAGCGCAGCCATGCCGACTCCCGGCCGGATTCGGAGGTCTTGATCCCACCCGCGGCGGCCCAGCCCGACGGCTTCGGCGCGGGCGGCGCGGGCTGCTCGGTGGCGAAGCGCACCGTCGCCTCGGAGACCTCGGGCTCCGGGTAGCGCACGGTCGGCGGCGCGGCCGAGGAGTCCGGGGCCTGGTACGGCGGCGGGGCGTCGACGGGCCGCCATCCGATCGCCGGATCCGGCGGGGGCGGGGCGGGCGTCCAGCCCGACGCGCCCGACTCGACCGGCTGGCCGAAATCCGCTACGGGAGGGCCGAATTCCGCCAGCGGCGGACCGAACTCCGACAAGGGCGGGCCGAATTCCGATTGGGGTGGCCCGAACTCCGACTGCGGCGGTCCGAACTCGGACTGGGGCGGACCGAAATCCGACTGGGCGGGCCCGGACTCCGACCGCGGCGGTCCGAAATCCGACTGCGGTGGCCCAAAATCGGACAAAGGGGGCCCGAATCCCGAGCCCTCGTCCGTGGACCCCGCCGAGCCCCGCTCGGTGGGACGCTCCAGCGGTACATCGCCGCGCGACAACTTCTCCGTGGGCTGCGATTCCATGGCGCTCGCGGGCGGCTCCGACGGGGCAGCCGACGACTCCGCGCGATCCGCGGCGTCGGCTGGCTCTTCCTTGCCGGAACCCATAACCCGGTGTCCTTTCCCCACACACGCATGAGGGCGGTCGCGAACGACCGCCCCCACGCAACGACTTCGGTTGCTACCTGTTCAACCCGATGTCAGTACTGGACCGAACCGCCCACCTGCGTGGTCAGCCCGCCGACATCGATCCGCTGTACCGGCAGATCGCCCTGGGGGAGCTTAGCAATTCCACCGACCGCCTCCAGTGCGGCAGCGCCACCCGGCTGCAGGCGAATCCAGCCCTCGGCGGCCGCCTTGGCGGCGTTGACCTGGGTGGTGTCCACGGTGAACTCGACCTTGCGATCCTCGCCACCGCCGCCGCTCACGAACCCGGTCACCTTGATGGTGTTGGCCTCGATGAACTCCAGCGACACGCCCGCGTCGCCGTAGCCGCCCGGGGTGCTGTAGCCGACGGTGCCGACGTAGCCGTCCA
Organism: Nocardia sp. NPDC050406; assembly: GCF_044459025.1. Classification (NCBI taxonomy): domain Bacteria; kingdom Bacillati; phylum Actinomycetota; class Actinomycetes; order Mycobacteriales; family Nocardiaceae; genus Nocardia; species Nocardia sp. NPDC050406. The sequence goes on from NZ_JBITIM010000003.1 coordinate 136,028, forward strand.
GGTTGCTGAAGTGGTGGGTGTTGGCCGCGAAGCCGGGCAGCAGGCCGCCGCCGTCGACATTCGCGCCGATCTCGGTGTGCGGACCGGTCATCTCGACCACGGGCGCGGCCGGGGCGGTCTCCACGACGGGGGCCTCCCAGCGCGGCTGGGTGGTCTGCGGGCCGGTGAGGGTGTCGACCTGCTGCTCGTCGCTGGGCGCCAGCGCGTCCTCGTTGGCGCCCTCGGGCTGTTCCGGCTTGGTCTCGTCCGGCTTGGGCTGGTTGGGGACGGTGGTGCCCGGCTGGCGCGGGCTCACCGCGGCGGGCTCGGCCGGGGACTGCTGGCCCGGCACCGGCAGCGGCGCGACACGTGGGCTGGTGACGCCCGGCTGCGAGGGCTTCGGGGCCTCGGTGCCCGGCTGCGTCGTACCCGGCTGCACCGGCGTGGTCTGGCCCGGCTGGGTGGTACCCGGCTGCGTCGTGCCCGGCTGCGTATTCGCCTGCGGGTCAGTGGTTTCCGGCGTGTCCTGCTCGGTCTTGTCCGGCTCCGGGTTCACGCCCGGCTGGCTGGGCGTGGGCTTCTCCGGCTTGGTGCCGTTCTCCGGCTTCGCGTTGGCGCCGTCGCCGGTCTGCGGCTGCGCTTCCCCGGCCGGATCTCCGGGCTGCGCGGGCGCGGTCGGAACGGCATCGGGATCGTTCGGAACAGCATTGGCGGGCGCCGTCATCAAGGTGGCCACGACGGCCGCACCCGCCACCGTTAGCGAGGTGCTCACCTTGATCCGACTCGGCTTGCGGTGCTTCACTTTTCGCATATCCCTTTCGATCCCTCATCCCGCGCGCGAACGCGGGAGACCGCGAGTTCGCACCGGCTGGGGCCGGAAAGGGTTGCACCCCCGACAATCTCGCGATCGCCCGATCGATCGCTTCCCGCCGCGAAGTGAATCACACTGCGCGACGGGCGGCAAGGCGGCGGGCGTCACAACACCCGCTGTTCACCTGTCAGCCGAGATCATCATGGCGCATGAGCTGGCGCGCCGCCTCGGTGACCGACCCGGTGAGCGAGGGATAGACCGAAAATGTCTGTGCCAGATCGTTGACCGTCAGATTGTTCTGCACCGCGAGCGCGATCGGCAGGATCAGCTCCGAGGCGATGGGCGCGACCACCACGCCGCCGATGACCACACCGGTCGCCGGTCGACAGAAGATCTTGACGAAACCCCTTCGCAGGCCCGACATCTTGGCCCGGGGATTGGTGTTGAGCGGCAGCATGACCGTGCGCGCCGGAACCTCGTCGTTGTCGATGGCGGTCTGGCTGACGCCGACCGTGGCGATCTCCGGCCGCGTGAACACCGCCGAGGCAACCGTTTTGAGGCGAATCGGCTGCACACCCTCACCCAGGGCGTGGTACATGGCGATTCGGCCCTGCATGGCCGCTACAGAGGCCAAAGGCAGCAGTCCTGTGCAGTCTCCGGCGGCGTAGACGCCGGGGGCGGTGGTGCGCGAGACGCGGTCGACGCGGAGGTAGCCGCCCTTGTCGAGTTCGATGCCCAGACGCTCCAGGCCGAGGTTGCGGGTATTGGGGATGGAACCGACCGTCATGAGCGCGTGCGTGCCGGTGACCGTGCGGCCGTCGGAGAGCTTCGCCACAATGCCGTCGGCGGTGCGCTCGACGGCGTCGGCGCGGGCGTGCTTGACCAGCTCCACGCCGCGCTCGGCGAGAGCGTCCTCGAGCACCAGCGCGGCATCGGCGTCCTCGCCGGGCATGACGCGGTCGCGCGAGGAGACCAGCTTCACCTTCACGCCCATTTCGGTATAGGCGGAGACGAATTCGGCGCCGGTCACACCGGAACCGACCACCACCAGGGTCTCCGGCAGTTCCTTGAGGTCGTAGAGCTGACGCCAGGTGAGGATGCGCTCGCCGTCGGGCTCCGCGCCGGGCAGCACGCGCGGGCTCGCGCCGGTGGCGATCAGCACGACCTCGGCCTGGATGACGCGCTCCTGGCCGTCGGCGAGGGTGGCCTTCACGAGATGGCTGGCCAGGCCCGGGGCTTGGTCGATGAGTTCGCCGGTGCCCGACAGCACGGTCACCCCGGCGGTCTGCAGCTTGGCCTTGATATCCGACGACTGCGCCTGCGCGAGGGCCTTCACGCGCGAGTTCACCTCGGCCAGACGCACCTGCGCCTGCGAGGGATGCACGGTGATGCCCAGGTCGCGGGCGCGGCGCAGATCGGTGCGCACGCCGGTGGACGCGATGAAGGTCTTGGACGGCACGCAATCCCACAGCACACACGCGCCGCCGATGCCGTCACTGTCGATCAGCGTGACCGGCGCGCCGTGTTGGGCCGCCACCAGCGCCGCCTCGTATCCGGCGGGGCCGCCTCCGATGATCGCAATGCGGGTCATTGTCCCTCCGCTTCTGCCTCGGCCACCGGGATCTCCGGTTGCCTTGCTCAACGTTATCCGGCCAGGTCCCAACACTCATCGGCGCATCACCAGACAACTTCGTCACAGACCGACACGCCCGGTTCGATTCTGGACCGAGGACGACGGGAGGGAAGCGGAGACACCGCGGGCGACACCGTGTGATCGGGGATCGGGAACACGAGGGGGCGGAGTTCGATAGGCTCTTAAAGTGCCGATTTATGCCGCCTATGGGTCCAACATGGATCCCGAGCAGATGCTCAAGCGCTGTCCGCACTCCCCCGTGTACGGAACCGGCTGGCTGGAGGGTTGGCGCCTGACCTTCGCCGGGGACGACATCGGCTGGGAGGGACCGCTGGCGACGGTGGTCGAAGAGCCGGGACAGCGGGTGTTCGTCGTGCTCTACGACGTGCCCAGTGAGGACGAACAGAGCCTGGACCGCTGGGAGGGCTCGGACTTCGGCATCCACAAGAAGATCCGGCTCCGCGTGACCCCCAATCAGGGGCCCGCGACCGAACCGGTGCTGGCCTGGCTCTACGTCCTCGACGCCTACGAGGGCGGGCTACCCTCGGCCCGCTACATCGGTGTCATCGCCGATGCCGCCGAAAAGGCCGGGGCGCCCGAGGATTACGTGCACGCGCTGCGCACCCGCAATTCCAAGAACGTCGGACCGGGTACCTTCGGCGGCTGACCGGCCGTCGAAAAGCATTCGGGCCGCACCCCTTTCGGATGCGGCCCGAGCTGTATCGGCTCAGCGCGAGTTCAGCACCAGATTCGTCATGACCCGCACACCGACGGCGAGCGCGCGCTCGTCGATATCGAAGGTGGGCTGGTGCAGGTCGAGCTGTTCGCCGTGCCCGGACCACACGCCCAGGCGGGCCATGGCCCCGGGGACCTCCTCCAGATACCAGGAGAAGTCCTCGCCGCCGCCGGACTGCTGGGTGTCGGCGAGCGCGTCGGGGCCGATGGCGCGAATGGACTCCTCGAACATGCGCACGGCCTGTTCGTCGTTGACGACCGGCGGCACGCCGCGCTTGTAGTTGAGCTGGTAGCGCACGCCGGTCGGGGCGAGCAGGCCGTCGACGATCTCGCGGACCATGGGCTCGAGCAGCGACCAGGTGGCGTGGTCGCCGGTGCGGACGGTGCCGGTGAGCATGCCGGTCTGCGGAATCGCGTTGGGGGCCTTGCCCGCCGACACCGCGCCCCACACCATGACGGTGCTGGTGCGCGGATCGATGCGGCGGCTCAGCAGGCCGGGCAGGCCGGTGATGACGGTGCCGATGGCGTAGACCAGATCGCTGGTGAGGTGCGGGCGCGAGGTGTGGCCGCCGGGGGAATCCAGCACCAGCTCCACGGTGTCGGCGGCGGAGGTGATGGCCCCCACGCGGATACCGACCCGTCCGACCTCGAGCCGGGGATCGCAGTGCAGGGCGAACATGCGCGAGACATCCTCCATGGCACCGGCGGCGACCATATCGAGCGCACCGCCGGGCATGACCTCCTCGGCGGGCTGGAAGACCAGCCGCACGCCGACCGGGAGTTCGGGCAGTTCGGCCAGCGCGAGGGCGGTGCCGAGCAGGATGGTGGTGTGCGCGTCGTGGCCGCAGGCGTGCGAGACGCCGGGCACGGTGGAGGCGAAGGGCAGTCCGGTGTACTCCTGCAGGGGCAGGGCGTCCATATCGGCGCGCAGGCCGATGCGCGGGCCGTCGGTGGGGCCGAGATCACAGATGAGGCCGGTGCCGCTCGGTAGTTTGCGTGGTTCCAGACCCGCCTTGACCAGCCATGCCTCGACGAATTCGGTGGTACCGAACTCGGTCCGGGACAGTTCCGGGTTCGCGTGAATGTGCCGACGCCACGCTACGAGATCTTCCGTGTGCTCGGACAGCCACGACGAAATCGCTTCACGCCCGGTATACGCCCGGCCGGTTGTGCTCACCGAATGTCCTCCTGTCGCTGAAACTGCCGTTGACGAACGCGTTCCGACAACCTGTCTCTATGAAATTCATCGCGTGAAAGCTGTATCGCCGTTCTCGCCAATGCCGTTGCCGCGTCGATGACCGCGCGGTCGGCGGAGGCGTTCACGGCGGCTGCCGCGAAGGCGGGTTGGTGCGTCACCGCTCCCCCGGCATCGATGCCGATAACCGGGTGGATGCCGGGAATGACGTTGGTGACATTGCCCATATCGGTGCTGCCCAACGGTCGTGCCGCCTCGAGTTCCCGGGCGATCGGCACGCGGCCCGCTCCGAGGATCTGCTCGCGATAGGCACACAGTAGTGCGGCATCCGGCGTGAGCTCGGTATATGTGGGCGCGAGCTGCCGGATTTCGTGTGTACATCCGGTAGCCAGGGCGCCCGCCTCGAAGCACGCCGATGCTCGTCGCATCAGATCGTCGAGGGCCGCGGAGTCGACTGCCCGTAGGTAATACAGCAGTTCCGCGTGTCCCGGCACGATGTTGGGGGCCACGCCGCCCGATCCGACTATACCGTGGAGTTGCTGTCCGGGGAGGAGATGTTGACGCAGCAACCCCAGAGCAACTTGTGCGATGGTGACGGCGTCGCCCGCGTTGCGCCCGTACTCCGGGGCGGCGCTGGCATGGGATTCGCGGCCGAGGAAGCGAACTTCCAGGTCGGCCAGGGCCAGTGAGCGCGCGCCCACGATGTCCTCCGGACCCGGGTGGACCATGAGCGCCATGGCGATGTCGTCGAAGACGCCGCGCTCGAGCATGAGCACCTTGCCGCCGCCGGACTCCTCGGCCGGGGTGCCGAAGACCTTGATGGTGATATCGCAGGCGTCGGCGACGGCGGCGAGGCCCAGGCCCGCGCCGACCGACGAGGCGGCGATGATGTTGTGCCCGCAGGCGTGGCCGATCTCCGGCAGCGCGTCGTACTCGGCGAACAGCCCGACGACGAGGTCGCCGCTGCCATAGGTCGCGGTGAAGGCGGTGGGCAGGTCGCCGACGCCGGTCTCGATCTCGAAGCCGCGCTCGGCGAGGGGCTCGATGGTCTTGGCGACGCTGCGGAACTCCTCGAAGGCCAATTCCGGCTCGGCGTGAATATCGTGCGACAGAGCGACGAGGCGCTCCCGCTCGGCGGCGATGGCGGAGTCCGCCGCCGCGGCCGAATCCGAATCCACCGGTGCCACGGCAGCGTCCACCGAACGGTCGACAATGGAATGCCGACCATTCGGTATGCGATATCCCTGGTCATCGCTGCCGTTGCGCGCTGACATGGGAGACAGTCTCGCACTGCCAGCGTCGAATGTCGCACCAGGTAGGCCCTCAATTCCCACCCGACTCGCCCGCCCCGGCGAAATCCCCGCGCCCGATTCAGCCCGAAAGCCCCCTGAACACACCAGAATTCGGCCCTGATCAGCCCCGTTGCCCAACGGCTACCCACATGCGGGCGCAGCGGCAATACGGGCAGGGAGTGAAACACGGACGCGCCCGGCGGGTCGCAGACCGAAATCCGGCACCCCGCCGAGCGCCGCACCGCCGCCTCGGGGAGACGGACTCCCCCGAACCGGGTGGGCACCAGTGGGCCAATGACTTCCCGATGGTCACTCCCCCCACCTACACAGCTGCCCCGCCTGCCGTCAGACAGGCGGGGCAGCGAGGAACCTAGTTTCTATCCCGCGTTGAACGCGAGGTTTTCCGGGGTGGTGGGGGTGGCCAGGCCCTCGAGGGCACGGCCGTGCAGGGCCTTCTTGATGACCTGGAGGTTGGGTTTGCGGTTGCCGGTGAGTGCCGCCGCGCGGGCGATGGCGGTGGGCAGCAACTGGTCGGCATCCGCTTTGGCGTCGACGATTCCGGCCGCGATGGCGTCATCGGCGGCGTAGCGGCGGCCGGTGGTCATGGCCTCGACCGCCACCTGGTTGGCGAGACGCTCGGTGATGAGGGCGTTCATGGCCACGGTGAAGGGCATGCCGAGATGCACCTCGGGCAGGCACCAGAAACCCCGGTCGGCGCGCATGACGCGGAAATCGCAGGAGGTGGCGAGCATGGCACCGGCGCCGAAGGCGTGGCCGTTCACCGCCGCGACGGTCGGCATGGGGAAGGCCAGCAGGCGGCTGAAGATGGTGTGCACGCGGTCCAGGTACCAGTGCACCTTGTCGAAATTGCCGAACAGCCAATCGGTGTCGAGGCCGTTGGAGAAGAATTTGCCGGTGGTGGTGACAACCAGCGCGGCAGGCCCCTCGGACCCCTCGACCTCGTCCAGCAGAGTGTGGACCTCGTCGATCCACTCCGGGTGGAAGCGGTTCTCGCTATCGGTCTGTCCCTCGCTCCCGAGGTACAGCACGAATACGTCCCCGTCACGCTTCAAATACGGCATGTGTGCAGCGTAATGCGCCGCGAGCGGCTGGCTACTCGCGGGTAGCAAGGCGTTCGGCGAGCAGGGCGACGGCGAGTGTCACGAGCATGACCAGGGCGATGAACAGCTGTGCGTCCAAGCCCAGGAGCAGCTGATTGTCGGCCTCGAACTCCGGATCGATGGGCGCGGTGCCGGGAAACAGGAGCGCGCCGAACATGCCGAGCCAGGTGATCGAGGCCAGCGCCGCCGCGATGTGGAACCGCCGTCGCGGCTCGCCGCCGGGCCGCAGCAGGAGCGTGAATCCGACGACGCCCAGCAGTGCCGACATCACGATGTACTGCGCGTCATGGAATTTCGCGTGCGGCGGCCAGGCGGGATTGTGCAGGTGCAGTGCGGCTACGTCCGGAATGACCAGATCGGCCAGGAGCGGGCCGAGCAGGGCGAACAGCAGCACCACGCCGACCAGTACGCGCGGGAGCCGCTTCATCGCGGCTCCTGGGTGTAGTCGAGACCGAAGGCCGCGCAGATATCGGTGAGCAGGTCCTCGAAGACCGGCTCCATATCGTCGAAGACGAACTCGACCTGCCGCAGCACCTCCATGCACAGCAGGCCGTAGAGCCGAATCCAGCATTTCAGGAAGACATAGGCGGCGGCGGGCGGCAATTGCCCCTCGATGTCGCGCGAGTAGGCCGTCAGCTGTCGCCGCAGCGCCGGGTCGAGGCTCGCGATATCCGGTGTCGCGAAGGGTTTCGTGTCCCACAGCGCGGCGATCTCGTCGCGGAAGGCGGCCTCGAAATCCAAAGCCGGTCGGTGACTGAGGGATTCGGGCGCGAGGGTGCTCGACGGCGTGGCGAACATCCACCCGAATTCCGCGGGATGCGTGGTGGCCCACGCCCGCATGGCTCGGCACATGGCAAGCAGCCGAACCGATTCCGAGTCGGCGGCATGGTCGGCGCGCGCCGCCGTGATCGCGCGCGTGAGCTCCTCGTAGCAGTCCGCCGTGACGGCCTGCACCAGGAATTCGTGGCGCGGGTAGTACCGGTACAGCGCCGGGCCGCTCACCCCCATCTCGCGGGCGACGGCATTCACCGTCACCGCCTGTGCGCCCTCCGCGATCAGCAATCTACGTGCGGTGGACCGGATTTCGGCCATCGTGGCTTGCCGCAGGCGGTCCCTGCGGTTGATTTCACTCGTCACGTTAGACAGTCTAACTCGAGTTAGAGTCTCTAACAGAATCTTCGACGAAGGGACCGACATGACCGGAACAGCAATCGTCATCGGCGCGGGTATCGGTGGGCTGGCCACCGCGAAAGCCCTGCGCGACAAGGGCTGGCACGTGGAGATCCTCGAAAGGTCCACGCACTCCACCGCTCTCGGCTCCGGTCTGAGCATCGCGCCCAATGCCGTCCACGCCCTACGCCGACTCGGTCTGGACTCAGCGTTTTTCGGGAAGGGCCGCCGCCTCGACGGCCTGGAAGCGCGGCTGCACTCCGGCACCCGCGTCATGCGAGTCGACTCCGCCGCTCTCACAACGAAATACGGCGAGGGCCTCTACGCCGTCGAGCGCGCCGAGCTGCACCGGTTGCTGCTCGAATCGATCGAGGATGTGCCGCTCCACCTGGGCAGACGTGTTATCGGCGTCGCCACTGACGGCCCGCGAGCGGCCGCGACCGCAGACCGTAGGGGCCAACAAGGCGGGCAAGGCGACCACATGAACGAGCTACCGCACGCCAGCGCGGCGTTGTCGCAGGACTCGATCTCGGCCATCCGCGACGACGCGCACGCGCCACTCCACGACAACTCACACTCCGGGACAGCCAGCGACAACCGGCACGTCACGCCGACTTCGGGCGGGACTCGCGCGGTCGTCACCGTCGATCACCCGGACGGGCCGTACGCGCTGCGCGCCGACCTCGTCGTGGTGGCCGATGGCGTGCACAGTCGGCTGCGGCAGGCGTTGTTTCCGGACCATCCGGGAGCGCGCTACGCCGGATACGCGGCCTGGCGTGGCATCGTCGCGGCTTCCGCCGCAGCGCCTCTCGCTGTGCGGCCTGTTCTGGCGGAGACCTGGGGCTCGGGTATGCGGGTCGGGGTCATGCCGCTACGCGACGGACGCGTCTACTGGTACGCCTTCGACACCGCTCCCGAAAGCGACCTTCCAGCACCCGATCCAGAAGCCCTCGCCGCCCGCTGCGCGTCCTGGCCGGACCCGATCCCGGCACTCCTGGCGGCGACCGCACCCGCATCCACCCTCGTCCGCCCGGTGCACTACCTCGCGCACGGCCTGCCGAGCTTCGTACGCGGCCCGATAGCCCTGGTCGGCGATGCGGCCCACGCCGTCACACCCGACGTCGGCCAAGGGGCGTGCCTGGCCCTCGAGGACGCGGTGGTGCTCGCGGCAGCGGTCACCGACTACGGCGTGCCGAACGGACTCCGCGCCTACGACACACAACGACGCCCCCGTACCGAACGAATCGCCCAGACCTCCGGCCGCATGGGCCGGGCCCTCCAGGGCAGCACCCCTGCGGCAGCACGGCTACGCGATATCGCGGCCCGCCTCACCCCCGACGCACTCAATGCACGATTCGCGAATTCCCTGTACGACTGGACGCCGCCCACAGCGGGGGTCACAGCTGGATGGCAGGCTGAGCCGGAAGCCCGTCAGCCGCACTGACTTCCGGCTCAGCGACGCCCGCGTGCACGCGATCGTCACAGCATCTGAGGTTCAGTGGGTCGAACCGCCGAAGACGCACCCTGCGTCGACCACACCGCCGAAGACGCACCAACGAAGCCGCACGAACAGCCCGCAAACCGCACGACAGTGTCGCAAGCCGCACCACGGGCTCGACCGCACGGCTAGACCGCACGCTTCGTTGATCGCGCCGTCAGGGTCTCCCGCCACCTAGATCACACGACCAAGACCGCACCCACATATGGACAGCACTATCCAAGCCGCACCGCGCGTCCCGGGCACTACCCAAGCCGCACCGCGCGTCCCCGGCACTACCCAAGCCGCGCGTGCGCGGCCCCACTCAGGCCGCACTCAGGCCGCACCCGCTCGTCAACCACACCGCCCGGGGCGCACCCGCTCGTCCACCACACCACCCAAAGCACACCCGCGCCCCCGGCACCCTCTGGGCGCATCCTCGAATCCACGGCACCATCTAGGCCGCACCGACACGACCACCATCACCCCAAGGTCGCGCCGCCTCGACGAGGGGGAACTGGTGGCGGGGGGGCTCTCGCGGTTCACCGCCACCAATTCCCCCTGATCACTTGTCCAGGCACAACGGGCGGGTGGGGTGGGGCACGGTGCCCCGGAGCGCGGGGTGGAATCTGGGCAAATGGGGCAGGTCACGGTTGCGCACCTGCATGGGTGATCGACTGCGACTAGGGTGGGCGACATGCTAGCCGCGCAGGCCGCCGAGGCGATTGCCGAACGTACGGGAGTGCAGAAGCACCGGGTTGCCGTGGTGCTCGGGTCCGGTTGGCAGGAGGCCGCGCTCGAGATCGGGGATCCGGCCGCCTCCGTTCCCATGGGCGAGGTGCCCGGGTTCGGGTCGCCTACCGCGCAGGGGCATCAGGGGACGATTCACTCCGTGCAGGTGAACGACGCGCCCGTACTGCTGCTCATGGGGCGTCAGCATCTGTACGAAGGGTATGAGCCCGCCGAGGTGGTGCATCCGGTGCGGACCGCCATCGCGGCGGGGGCGCAGACCGTCCTGCTCACCAATGCCGCGGGTGGCATTCGCGAGGGGCTGCACGTCGGCGAGCCGGTGCTCATCTCCGACCACCTCAACCTCACCGGCCGCACCCCGCTGGTCGGCGCGAACTTCGTGGATCTGGTCGACGCCTGGGATCCCGAATTGCGCGCCCTGGCAAGGGAAGTCGATCCGAGCCTGAGCGAGGGCGTGTACGCGGGCCTCACCGGACCGCAGTACGAGACCCCCGCCGAGATCCACATGCTCCGCACCATCGGAGCCGATCTGGTCGGCATGTCCACGGTGCTGGAGGCCATCGCCTGCCGGGCGCTGGGGGCGCGCGTCCTGGGTATCTCCCTGGTGACCAACCTCGCCGCCGGAGTCACCGGCGCGCACCTGTCCCATGCGGAGGTGCTCGCCGAAGGCCATGCCGCCGCACCACGATTGGGCAAACTCCTGCGCGGCGTGCTCGAACGACTCTGAGGAGGCGTTGATGCTGCGCTTCGGCACGGCCGGGCTGCGCGGACCACTCCAGGATGGTCCGGACGGCATGAATGTGGAGACGGTGTCTCGAGCCAGCGCGGGTATCGCGGAGTGGCTGCGCGGCCGCTGCCTCGGCGGCGGATTGATCGTGGTCGGGCGCGATGCCCGGCACGGGTCGGCGGAGTTCGCCGAGGCCACGGCGGAAGTGTTCGCGGCGGCGGGATTCTCGGTGCTGACCCTGCCCCGGCCACTGCCGACGCCCATTGTCGCCTATGCGGTCCGCGAGCTGAAAGCCGTTGCGGGCATTCAGATCACCGCATCGCACAATCCGGCGACCGACAACGGGTACAAGGTCTACCTCGACGGCGGCTCGCAGATCGTGCCCCCGGCCGACGCCGAGATCGAGCGCTGCATCGAAACGGTCGCCGAGCCTGTCCCCCGCGCCGATCCGGCGTCCACCGCACCCGATTCGAGCCTGCTGGGCATGCCCGCCGGGACACCCGTTCCCGAACTGGGCGAAGAGATCGTCCGGCGCTATTTCGCGCGAATCGCCCAGCTGCCCAAGGTGATCGGCGGCGATCATGCGCGTAGCCCGATCCGTATCGCCTTGACCGCCATGCACGGCGTCGGCGGCGAACTCGCCGTGACCGCGCTGCGTGATGCCGGATTCACCGATGTGCACGTGGTGGCCGAACAATTCGACCCCGACCCCGACTTTCCGACTGTCGCGTTCCCGAATCCCGAGGAGCCCGGGGCCTCGGACCTGTTGCTGGAGTTGGCCGAACGCGTCGGCGCGGATATCGCCATCGCCCTGGACCCGGACGCCGACCGATGCGCCGTCGGAGTCCCCGGCGCGCACGGCTGGCGCATGCTGCGCGGCGACGAAACCGGGGTGCTGCTGGGCGATTTCGTCCTGCGGACCGCTCCGCCGGGCGCGCTCGTCGCGACCACCATCGTCTCGTCGCGACTACTCGGCGAACTCGCTACGGCGCGCGGCGCGCGCTACGCCGAAACCCTCACCGGTTTCAAATGGCTGGCCCGCGCGGGCGACGGCCTGGTCTACGCCTACGAAGAGGCGATCGGCCACTGCGTCGACCCGACCACGGTGCGCGACAAGGACGGCATCTCCGCAGCGGTGGCGGCAGCCGACCTGATAGCGCAGCTGAAGGCCGCCGGACGCACTGTAGACGACGTACTAGACGACTACGCGGTCGAATTCGGCGTCCACGCGGGCGCTCAAGTGTCCCTGCGCCTGGCCGATGCCGCCGAAGCCGCCGAGGTGGTGGACCGCCTCCGCCAGGACCCGCCCACCGAAATCGCGGGCGAGCCAGTAACTTCCAGCGACCTACTCCAGGTCCGAGGCCGAATGCGCACCGACGCCCTCATTTTCGAGGGCGAATCCCTCCGCCTGGTGGTCCGCCCCTCCGGCACCGAACCCAAACTCAAGTGCTACCTGGAAACCGTCGAACCAGTAACCGACCGCTCCGCCCTCCCCACAGCCAAAGCCGCCGCCGCCCAACGCCTCTCCACCCTGCGCGAGTTCTGCGACAAGTTGTAACGCCCCGCGACCAGGTACTGGTGGCGGGGGCCACTCGCACAACGCCGCCACCAGTACCTGGTGAGCGCATGTCCACCTGTGGGCGACCCTCGCGAGGGGGAATTGGTGGCGGGGCGCACTCGGGGGATGCCGCTACCAGTTCCCCCTGATCGAGTGTCCAGGGGGTGGAACTTGGTCAGCGGGGGCCGAATTGGCGGTCGCCCGCGTCGCCGAGGCCGGGGACGATGAAGGCTTCGGAGTTGAGGCCGCGGTCGACCGAGGCGGTGACGAGGCGGATGGCGTGGCCGGACTTCTCCAGGGCGGCAATGCCTTCCGGGGCGGCGACCACGCTCAGGACCGTGATGTCGCGGGCCTTGCGGGTGGCCAGGAGGTCGAGGGTGTAGACCATGGAGCCGCCGGTGGCGAGCATGGGGTCCAGGACTATGACCGGGGTGGCGGAGAGGTCCTCGGGGAGCGATTCCATGTAGGGGGTGGGCTCGTGGGTCTGCTCGTCGCGGGCCAGGCCGACGAAGCCGATGCGGGCGTCCGGGATGAGGTTCTCGGCGGTCTCGACCATGCCGAGGCCCGCGCGCAGCACCGGGACCAGCAGCGGGGGCGTGGCGAGGCGGGTGCCTTCGGCGGCGGCGACCGGGGTGGTGATCGGGAAGGTGACCACGGGGGCTTCGCGCATGGCCTCGTAGACGAGCAGTCCGGTGAGGTCGCGCAGCGCGGCCCGGAAGGCTGGATTCGAGGTGCGGCTGTCGCGCAGGGTGGTGAGCAGAGCGGCCGCTAGGGGGTGATCCACGATCTGGGTGCGCATGTAAGGAGAGGATACGGCGAGTTCGCGGACGCCACGCCGACGGCCTGCGCTTTTCCACCCGACCCGGGAACCGCTCCGGCGATCGCGGCGTCCAAATATCCAAGCGATCGCGCCCCGGCAGCGCCGTCCGGAGCGACGCTCGAAGCCGAATCACACTACGTGCTGGGGGATTCCGATGTACGGACTCACCGTCGATCCCGACGCCATGACGGCATACGCCGCCACCGCCCACCTCCTGTCCGCCGACCTCGCGACCGCGGGCACGCACGGCGCCGCCGCCGACCCCCTCCTACTCGCCCCACTCCTCGGACTCATAGGCACCGACTTCGTCGCCGCCTACACCGCCGCCCACGCGGGACACCTCGCCGCCGTCGGCGCGCTCTCGACGGTGCTGGCCAGCATCGGCTGCACGACAACCAGTTCGGCCGCCGCCTACGTAGCGACCGACCGGTCGCGCGCCCGCGGGTTGCTGGCGGCGGGCGAGGAGATGTGGACATGACGCACGTAAGCGACCGTACGGGCCTGGGCGACCGTGCGGCCTTGGGTGACCGTGGGGGCCTGGGCGACCGTGCGGGCCTGGGCGACCATGCGGCCCTGGGCGACCGTGTGAGCCTGGGCGACGAGGTCTCGCGCGGATTCCATCCATGGTGCGGCCGACGCAAGCCCGCTGCGATGAGAGCAGGGGCTCACGCGCGCACGCCTGTGGCTGATCGTGGTGGTTTCGGGTCGAATGCGTGCCTGACCGGTGGAGAGCGCCGAGCGATCGACCACACGCTCACGTCGCGATCGCCCGAGATCTGGGGGCCGCGAGGCACTCTCGGCGCACATTGCCACAGCGCGTGCGCTGCGTACGAAGATTCAGGCCGCCAATGTGGGCGGCATGGGCATGGTCGAAGCGCTCGCCGACGACAGCCCGCGAGCACCACGGCAGTGTTCGGCCGCGGAGGACGACCCGCGTTCGTGGTCGAGAACGCGGACGGCTGGGACAGGGTGCTGCTCGTCGCCAGACGATCATCGCGAAAAGCTCGGGCCGTGGTTGCCGCGGAGGGCGCGGGGTCGGGACGAGATGCGTCCGCGGGTTTCTGCGCAGGGTGCGGGATTGGACGAGACGCATCCTCGAGTTGCTGCGAAAGGTGCGTTGCGCGCCGAAATCGCGGTCGGCGAGTCGGGCGGGTGACTGATGAGCGTGGTTGATGTGGAGGCGCTGGCGCGGCCGTTGGCGGAGCTGCGGGCGAGTCTCGGGGGTGAGGCTGGGTCGGCGGATGTGGCGGGGGTTTTGCGGCGGTTGTCCGATGAGCTCGATGCCGTTCAGGTGGCTGGGAGGTCGGGGATCGATTCGATGTATGGGGCGTGGCGTGGGGAGGGCGGGGATGCGGCGTTGGGGAAGGCGCTGCAGGGACAGACGTCGGTGGGGGAAGTGTCGGATCGGGGGCGGGCGATGGCGGCGGTGGTCGAGCGAGCGGCGGCAGAGGTGGCGGCTGGGCAGCGGGAGCTGGAGGAGATCCTGCGCTCGTTCACGACGGCGGTCGGGGCGTTGGGGCCTGCCGCGCTGAGCCCGGCAGGCATTGGCGCGGTGGTGACGGTCGCCATCGAGCATCTCGGTCGGGCGCTCGCGGTCGTGGGTCGCGTGCGGGTCGAACTCGAGGAGGAGACGGCGGCCATGCGTGCGCTCATCACCCCGACCCCAACTCCCCTGCCCGCCGCACCCGTAGCCCCGGAACCCGATGCCGCCGCGGTCGTTCCGGCCGCTGTCGGCACACCACTGGCTACCGACCCCTCCCTAGGCACACGAGTGCTCGATACGGGCACCCAACTCGCAGGCACCGCCCTCACCGTCCCCGCCTCACTCGGCACGTCGTCGACGAAGTCCGACACGACCTCCGACAGCGACACGCACGCCACCTCCACCGGCCAGGGTGTGAAGCTCACACTGCCCGACGGCAGTACCGTGGAAGCGCCCAACCAGCAAGCCGCGGACGCGGTCCGCAACGCGCTCAGCGCACTGGGCACACCCTACGAATGGGGCGGCACGACACCTGGTGTAGGACTCGATTGCAGCGGCCTGACCCAATGGGCCTACGGCGAGGCCGGAGTACCCCTCCCCCGCCTCGCGCAACACCAGGGCAACGGCCACCTACAAGTCAGCGCAGGCGACCTCATGCCCGGCGACTTGGTGGTCTGGGACGGCCACGTCGCCATGGTCATAGGCAACGGCCAACTGATAGAAGCGGGCAACCCCGTCCAAACCGGCCCCATCCGAACAGAGAACAACGGCATGACCTTCCTCGGCTTCTACCGCCCAACCGCATGACGAACAACGAAACCGGCAGGAGACGACCACGACCACCAGCGGAGCGGCGGTAGCGAAAGGGGCAGCAGCGATGGCAAAGACCAAGCCGCGGCGGCGACCCTCAGCCTCGCGGAGCGACGCCAGACGCGCAGGGCGAGCGAGCATCGGGGAAGAGGCAGGCGGGCCAACGTTCGCGACAGCCCGGAATACCGCCAGGCGCGACAGCGCGGAATGCGAGAGCTCAACGCACGTCAGCGCGAGACGCGACAGCCCGGGGCGACAGCCCGAGGCGCGACGGCGAAAGGCACGACAGCCCGAGGCGGGGGTTGTGGAAGTGGGTCTTGTGGGGCCCTTGTGAGGGGATAGAAACGGAGGAGGAGTGGGAGGAGGCGGTGTGGGAGAGGTGCCGGAGGTGACTGTGGCTAGTAGTAGTAATCGGGCGGGGACGGTGACTGTGCGGGCTACGGATCGGGGGTTGCCGGTGGAGATCGGGTTCGAGAGGGGGGAATACCGTTATGGGGCACAGGCTCTCGCGGAGGAGATCGTGCGGTTGACGAAGCGGTCGGCGATCGCGGCGCGGGCTCGGCGGCGGGAGATATTGGCCGAGGCGGGGATGAGCGCGGAGGCGCTGGAGCGGTGGGGGTTGCCTACTCGGGAGGCGGCGGTGGCGGAGCTCGATCGGTTGGACGACGAGGACACGGGGCCCACCAGTTGGGTGAGGCCGGTATGAGCGGGGAGATGGATGGGCTGGTCAGGGGGGTTACCGACCAGCTGGAGGCGTTGGAGGCGGCGCTGTACGAGCTCAAGCGGATACGGGGGCGGTTTCGCAGCGAGGACGGGTCGGTGACCGCAGAGGTGGATGGGGAGGGGGCGTTGACGGGGCTGTGGCTGGCGGAATCGGTGACCGCGCGACAGCCCGCCGAGGTCTCCCAACTCATCCTCTGGGCATGCGCGCGAGCGGCCGAGGAGGCGGGCTCCCAACGGTCCCGAATAGTTGCCCGGTTGAACGAGTCCTTCGCGCCGGGAAACGTTGCGGGGAACCCGGATAGTGCCTGACGCCGCCACTGGCTAGGCTTCCGGTCATGGCTTCTGGAGACATCGTCCCGATCGAGCTCGGTCTGACCAATGGCGACCTCGTCACCCTGTGGGCACCGCGCTGGCGGGACGGTGACGACGAGTGGGAGGCGTTCCTCGGTCACGAGGACTCCCTGTACGGTTTCGAGTCCGTCGCGGAGCTGGCCGCGTTCATTCGCACCGACTCCGAGAACGACCTGGTCGACCACCCGGCGTGGAAGATCATCGCCGGACTCTCGGCGGCCGAACTCGAGCCCGAGGAGCAGTACGTCTTCGACCTGATCGGGGTGCCCGAGCTGGCCGCCGGTGATCCCGATCCGGAGACCGTCGCCGAACTCGAGGAAACCCTCGACATGGTGCGCAATATCGGCGATGTCTGCGAGCTCGACGCGGTCATCAAGTTCTTCGGCTCGCATCCGGTCCTGGGCGCGCTGCCCGGCGGCGTCGGCACCTTCTACGGCCAGGAGGGTGCGGAGCTCTGGGACCAGATCGGCGCGGCCATCAACAAGGATTGGGACGCGGTCCTCGACGCCATCGACTCGGTGGTGAAATCCCCCGAGGTGGATGCCGAGGCGGTGGCGGTCGCGGAGGCGGAACTGCTTGCGGCGGAAGAGAATATCGTCGACGCCGAGGACGCGGCCGAGACCGACGAGGATATCGAGCAGGTCGACCTCGACGCCGACGACGAGGAGGAGTCGTTCTGGCACGAGGTCGGCATCGACCCCGTCAAGATCGTCACCTCCGACGGCACCTACTTCACCCTGCGCTGCTACCTCGACGACGAACCTGTCTTCCTGGGCAGCGAGGGCACCATCACGGTCTTCCCGTCCGAGCGCGCCCTGGCCCGCTACCTGGCCGACGATCACGACCACGATCTGGCGCAGGTGAGCACCTACGGCGAGGTGCAGACCGCCGCGGTGGACGGTTCGCTCGAGATCGAGGTGACCGACGAGAACGTCTACGTGCTGCCCGGCCTGGCCGACGATCTCGCCGAGGGCCCCGAGGCCGTGGATGTGGACCAGCTCGACCTGGCCGTCGAATTGTTCACCGACGCAGCGGATTACGCCGACGACGATGCGGTGGAGACGGCGCTGGCCCCCTCCACCCCGCTCGGCTGGTACGTGTCCTACCTGCTCAACCCCGACCCGAACCGCATGGCCCCGAGCCCGCCGTTCGCCGCCGAGTCGGACCAGTGGCGGGCACTGGAGCAGGCCTTCGAAACCCGCATCGAGGTCAACAAGGACTGAGCCGCAACAGGTTTCATCGAGAACGGCCCCTCCCGGATATTCGGGAAGGGCCGTTCTCGATCACGGGGGTGCCCCGCGCGGCCCGAGTGAGCCCTGCGGACCCGCCCGAGACGCCGAACACTCACGAGGCGATGCGGATCCAGATCTGTTCGGCGCGGCCGAGCAGTCGTTCGTCGGCACCGTAGAGCGCGGTGGAGGTACGCGCCTTGCGTCCGTTCTGCGTGTGGAACACGCCGACCACCACGCAGTCCTCCCCCGGAGCCGGAAGATCGTGCACGGCGGCGGTCATCGATCCGAGAACCGCTGGACGCTCGAACATTTCGGGAACCGACCAGCCGCCCGGACAGTCCATGGCCGCCCACAGCAGCGGCGCGCCGACGGGCACCGTGCCATCCGGAGTCCACGCCGCGGCCACGACACCCTCGCCGACCACGCCCGGCTGGATGCGCAGGCCGTCCTCGCGCAGGATGCCGCAGCCGAAGCACCGCCCGAACAGCTCACTGCTCTGATAGCCACTGCGCGCCGCCGCGGCCACGGCGTGCGAGACCGGCGGCGGCACCTCGTACTCGAACTCCCCGGCGCTGGACTGGGCGATGAGCGTCTCGTCGTGGAACAGTCCGCCGTCGCGCACCAGCAGCGGCACCTCCAGCGGCGCCGGGTTGCGCAGCACGACCGTCACCACGTCGTGGTCGGACCGTTCGGCCAGCAGCCCAGCCACATATCCGCCATTGCCCGAATCGGGCGGCCCGTTGAACCGGCTGGAAATCCGCAGAGTCGTCATGGTCGCCACGGTAACGAAACCGCGCGGCGGCGCCGAATCAGCCGAGCAGCACCGCGTATCCGGGCTTGATGACCTCGTCGATGATCCGCAGCCGATCCGGGAACGGAATGAACGCCGACTTCATGGCATTGATGGTGAACCGCTCCAGATCGCTCCAGCCGTAGTCGAAAGTCTCGGCCAGCTTGTGCATTTCGCGACTCATGCTGGTGTCGCTCATCAACCGGTTGTCGGTGTTGACGGTGACCCGGAAGCGCAGCCGCGCCAGCACATCGAACGGATGCTTCTCCAACGAGGGCACCGCACCGGTCTGCACATTGGACGACGGACACAGCTCCAGCGGAATTCGCATGTCCCGCACGTAATTCGCGACGAGTCCGAGCCGCGGCCCGTCGGCGGAGTCGGTGATGTCGTCGGTGATGCGCACCCCGTGTCCGAGGCGGTCGCAGCCGCAGAAGGCCAGCGCCTCGTGGATGGAGGGCAGCCCGAACGCCTCGCCCGCGTGAATCGTGAAGTGCGCGTGCTGGCTTCGCAGATATTCGAAGGCGTCGAGGTGGCGGGTGGGCGGGTATCCGGCCTCGGCACCGGCGATATCGAAGCCGCCGACGCCGCGGTCGCGGAAGCGCACCGACAGTTCGGCGATCTCGCGCGAGCGGGCCGCGTGCCGCATGGCGGTGAGCAGGCAGGTGACGCGAATCGGGGTGCCCGCCTCGGTGGCGAGCGCCTCGCCTTCACGGAAGCCCGCGAGGGTGTGCTCGACCACCTCGTCGAGGGTGAGGCCCGCCTCGAGGTGCTGTTCGGGCGCGAAGCGCACCTCGGCGTAGACGACACCGTCGTCGGCGAGGTCGAGCGCGCATTCGCGAGCCACCCGCCGCAAGCCCTCCGGGGTCTGCATGACGGCGACGGTGTGGTCGAAGGTCTCGAGGTAGCGCTCCAGTGAGCCGCTGTTGGCGGAGTCGCGGAACCACCGCCCTAGGGATTCGGCATCGGTGGCCGGAAGCTGGTCGTATCCGCAGTCACGCGCCAGTTCGAGCACGGTCGCGGGCCGCAACCCGCCGTCGAGATGATCGTGCAGCACGGCCTTCGGCGCTTGTCGGATCGAAGCGAGGGTGAGGGGCGTCGGTCCAGTCATGTACCCACGTTAGACGCAGAAACACCTCCCGTCAGGCCAGTCGCACGCTGGTCACTCGCAATTGGGCGAGTTGTTGCGCACACGTTGCCCGATCAGTCGCAGGCGACACCGTTGCCGTCGTCGTCGAGTCCCGGTCGGTAGCCGGGTTCGCCGACGAGCAGCGGGTATTCGCCCTCCCGCAGCACCTGCTGGCAGTTGACGTAATACGGGTACGGTTCGGATTTCGAGGTGGTGGGCCCGGAGGGCTTGCCGGGCGGCCCCGGCTCGGCGCTGGCCGCGGGTGCGAAAGCGATCAGCGCCACACTCAGCGCCGCGCCCGCCAGATACGTCGTCACCGAACCCGCCGATCGCAAATCGGTTCGATTCATCACCCCATCCACCGTAACCCTGTCTTTCCGATCCGCCCATGGCTGAACTTCGGTGGTCATGGCCGTGGTGCGGCGAAATCGGCTGAGATGTCCGGGGCTAGTGGGCGAGGCGGTCGAGAAGTAGTGGGGTGGGGGTGAATTCGGCTGCCGAGCCGATGCTGAACGCATCGCGTAGACCTTCGAGGGCCGCGGGAATCGTCTCGGGGGTGTCGGTGTGCAGGGTGAGCAGTGGCTGGCCCGCGGTCACGGAATCGCCTGGCTTGGCGTGCATTTCGATGCCAGCACCAGCCTGTACCGGATCGCCCTGGCGGGCCCGGCCCGCGCCGAGCCGCCAGGCGGCGAGTCCGATATCGAGCGCGTCGAGTCGGGTGAGCGTCCCCGTGTCGGGGGCCTTGACGATTTCGGTGTGTTTCGCGCGCGGCAGCGGTGCGTCCGGGTCGCCGCCCTGGGCGGCGATCATGGCCCGCCAGTGGTCCATGGCGCGGCCGTCGGCGAGCGCGTCGGCCGGGTCGATATCCGTGATTCCGGCCTGGGCCACCATTTCGCGCGCCAACGCAACGGTGAGTTCGACGATATCGGCCGGGCCGCCGCCCGCGAGCACCTCGACGGATTCCGCTACCTCGAGCGCATTGCCCGCCGTGCGGCCCAGCGGCGTGTCCATCGCGGTGAGCAGCGCCACGGTACGCACCCCGGCATCGGTCCCGAGTTCGACCATGGCCGCGGCCAATTCACGCGCGTCGTCGAATTCCTTCATGAAGGCCCCGCGGCCGACCTTCACATCCAGCACCAGCGCCCCGGTGCCCTCGGCGATCTTCTTGCTCATGATGGAGCTGGCGATGAGCGGTATGGATTCCACGGTGCCGGTGACATCGCGCAGCGCGTAGAGCCGCTTGTCGGCGGGTGCGAGATCGGCCCCCGCCGCGCACACCACCGCGCCGACCCTGGGGTCCGCCAGGATTTCCCGCATGCGCGGTACCGAAAGATCCGCCTGCCAGCCCGGAATCGCCTCGAGCTTGTCCAAGGTGCCGCCGGTGTGCCCCAGCCCGCGTCCCGAGAGCTGGGGCACGGCGGCCCCGCACGCCGCCACCAGCGGAGCGAGCGGCAGAGTGATCTTGTCCCCCACGCCGCCGGTGGAGTGCTTGTCCACGGTCGGCCTCGGTAGATCCGTGAAGTCCATCCGCTGTCCGGAGGCGATCATGGCGGCGGTCCACCGCGCGGTCTCGCGCCGCGTCATCCCGCGCAGCAGAATCGCCATGGCCAGGGCCGACATCTGCTCGTCGGCCACCTCGCCCCTGGTGAATGCGTCGACCACCCAATCGATCTGGGCCTCGCTGAGTTCGCCGCCGTCGCGCTTGGTTGTGATGACCCCCACCGCACTCTGCATACCGCCGATCCTATGGCGATCGCGCCCGGTCGCGCCGAGATCGCGACTTCGCGCACCCCGCTCAGGTTCCCGCACCCGATACAGGGCGGAATACCGCTGGCCAGCACGCCAACCCGGGAGGCGGGGTGCGCTACCGCTGCCCAGCCTCGAGATCATCCGGTCCGAACGCATCGGGCAGCAGCGCGCTCAAGGCGACCGGTCCGTCCCGATGGTCCACCATCAACTCCGCGCCGCCGTGCTCGAACAGCACCTGCCGACACCGCCCGCACGGCATCAGAATCGCCCCGCGCGAATCGCAGACCGACACCGCCGCGAGACGTCCGCCACCGCTCGAAATCAAGTTACCGACCAGTACACATTCGGCGCAGAGGCCTAGACCGTATGAGATATTTTCCACATTGCAGCCGCTCACAAGGCGGCCGTCGGAGGTGAGAGCCGCCGCCCCGACGGGGAATCGGGAGTAGGGTGCATACGCTTTCGACATTACTTCGAATGCCTTGCGGCGCAACGCATTCCAGTCAATTTCCGACATATCGGACCTTCCTCCAATTGACACGACAGTAACCGCCGCGCACCCCCATTGACAGGCCGAAAAACTCAGGAAAGGCAAACCTAACTCGGGCAATTCGGGGCCAACGAGCGGCACGCCGAATTAGTTCCGCCAAACCCGTGGGATTAGAGTTCACGACAGATCGGTTCAGGTACCCGGCAGCGGACCGGAACACAGCAACCGGGATATCGATTCCGGCTGTGAGCTGGTGTTATCGAACGGCCTACGTGGCTCCCGCGGCGGACTTGACCGGGTCCATCAACGACGTTGGAGGCACCGCACTCTATGACCACACTAGAAGCTCCGGCCAAGCCGAAGCGGACCCTGTACCGAGGCGACCCCGGCATGTGGTCCTGGGCTCTGCACCGCATCACCGGTGTGACGATCTTCTTCTTCCTGTTCGTACACGTCCTGGACACCGCCCTGGTGCGGGTCAGTCCGGACACCTACGACCGCACGATCGCGACCTACAAGACCCCTCTCGTCGCCCTGATGGAAATGGCGCTGGTCGTCTGCGTGCTCTTCCACGCGTTCAACGGCATCCGGGTCATTCTCGTCGATTTCTGGTCGCAGGGACCGCGTTTCCAGAAGCAGATGCTCTGGATCGTGCTGGCGCTCTGGATCCTCATCGCCGGAGCCGGTATCGGCCGCCAGTTCTTCTACCTGTTCACGGAGCACTGACATGACCGCACCCGTTCTCGGCAAGTCCTACGACCGTCCCGCCAGCCTGGACGCGCCCCGCGCGCCGCGCCGCGCGGGAGGCAACAACTTCGAGAAGTACGCGTGGCTGTTCATGCGCTTCTCCGGTCTGCTCCTGGTCTTCCTGGTCATCGGCCACATGTTCATCATGCTGATGATCGACGGCGGTGTGCAGCGGCTGAACTTCGCCTTCGTGGCCGGTCGCTGGGCCAGCCCGTTCTGGCAGATCTGGGACCTGTCCATGCTGTGGCTGGCCCAGCTGCACGGTGGCAACGGCCTGCGCACGGTCATCGACGACTACGCCCGCAAGGACTCCACCCGCTTCTGGCTGAAGACCCTGCTGGTCATCTCGATGATCCTGGTCTGCGTGACCGGCACCTACGTCATCTTCACCTTCGACCCCAACATCAGTTAGGAACAGGCCACCTCGATGAGTGACTCTCGACCGATTCAGGAGCACCGCTACGACGTCGTGATCGTCGGTGCCGGTGGCGCGGGTATGCGCGCGGCGATCGAGGCCGGTCCCCGGGTCCGTACCGCGGTGCTGACCAAGCTCTACCCGACCCGCAGCCACACCGGCGCGGCGCAGGGCGGCATGTGCGCCGCGCTCGCGAACGTGGAAGAGGACAACTGGGAGTGGCACACCTTCGACACCGTCAAGGGTGGTGACTACCTGGTCGACCAGGACGCCGCGGAGATCATGGCCAAGGAGGCCATCGACGCCGTGCTCGACCTGGAGAAGATGGGCCTGCCGTTCAACCGCACGCCCGAGGGCAAGATCGACCAGCGGCGCTTCGGCGGTCACACCCGTGACCACGGCAAGGCCCCGGTGCGCCGCGCGTGCTACGCCGCCGACCGCACCGGCCACATGATCCTGCAGACGCTGTACCAGAACTGCGTCAAGCACGACGTGGAGTTCTTCAACGAGTTCTACGTGCTCGACCTGGTCATGACCGATACCGAGCGCGGCCCCGTCGCGACCGGCGTCGTGGCCTACGAGCTGGCCACCGGCGAGCTGCACGTCTTCCACGCGAAGTCGATCATCTTCGCCACCGGTGGTTCGGGTCGGATGTACAAGACCACCTCCAATGCCCACACCCTCACCGGTGACGGTATGGCCATCGTCTTCCGCAAGGGACTCCCCTTGGAGGACATGGAGTTCCACCAGTTCCATCCGACAGGCCTGGCTGGCTTGGGCATCCTCATCTCCGAGGCGGTCCGCGGCGAGGGCGGCATTCTGCGCAATGCTTCCGGCGAGCGGTTCATGGAGCGCTACGCCCCCACCATCAAGGACCTCGCGCCGCGTGACATCGTCGCCCGCTCGATGGTGCTCGAGGTGCTCGAGGGCCGCGGTGCCGGACCGAACAAGGATTACGTCTACATCGACGTGACCCACCTCGGCGAGGACGTGCTCGAGGAGAAGCTGCCCGACATCACCGAGTTCTCCCGCACCTACCTGGGTGTGGACCCGGTGAAGGAGCCGGTGCCGGTCATGCCGACCTGTCACTACGTGATGGGTGGCATCCCGACGCGTATCCGCGGTGAGGTGCTGCGCAACAACACCGATATCGTTCCCGGCCTCTACGCCGCGGGCGAGTGCGCGTGCGTGTCGGTGCACGGCTCCAACCGTCTGGGCACCAACTCGCTGCTCGACATCAACGTGTTCGGCCGTCGCGCGGGCATCGCCGCCGCCGAGCACGCGCAGCGCAGCGAATTCGTGGAGATGCCGGAGAACCCGGCGCAGATGGTGCAGGACTGGCTGGCGCTGATCCTGTCCGACCACGGCAACGAGCGGGTGGCCGATATCCGCACCGAGCTGCAGTACACGATGGATATGAACGCCGCCGTGTTCCGCACCGAGGACACCCTCAAGCAGGCGCTCACCGATATCCACGCGCTCAAGGAGCGGTACGCCCGGATCACCGTGCAGGACAAGGGCCGTCGCTACAACAGCGACCTGCTCGAGGCCGTCGAGCTGGGCTTCCTGCTGGAGCTGGCCGAGGTCACCGTGGTGGGTGCTTTGAACCGGAAGGAATCGCGCGGCGGCCACGCTCGCGACGACTACCCGGATCGCGACGACACCAACTACATGCGGCACACCATGGCGTACAAGACGAGCCCGGAGCTGATCTCCGATATTCGTCTCGACTACAAGCCGGTGGTGCAGACCCGTTACGAGCCGATGGAGCGTAAGTACTGATGACTGCCATACTCGACAAGGCGGATACGCAGAAGCCCGCTCCGGTGCCGGAGGGGTCGGTCATGATCAACGTCAAGATCGCGCGGTTCAACCCCGAGGACGGGTTGGGCAATCACTGGGACGAGTTCAAGGTCCCCGTGCTGCCGACCGACCGGTTCCTGAACGTGCTCATCTACATCAAGTCCTACCTGGATGGCACGCTCACCTTCCGCCGCTCCTGCGCGCACGGCGTCTGCGGTTCGGATGCCATGCGTATCAACGGCGTCAACCGGCTGGCCTGCAAGATCCTCATGAAGGACATGCTGCCCAAGAACGGCAAGGACATCACCGTCACCGTCGAACCCATCCGCGGCCTGCCCGTGGAGAAGGACCTCGTGGTGAACATGGAGCCGTTCTTCGACGCCTTCAAGGCGGTCAAGCCGTACCTGATGACCTCGGGCAACGAGCCGACCCGCGAGCGCATCCAGTCCCAGCACGACCGCGCCCGCTTCGACGACACCACCAAGTGCATCCTGTGCGCCTGCTGCACCACCTCCTGCCCCGTGTACTGGAGCGACGGCAGCTACTTCGGCCCGGCCGCGATCGTGAACGCGCACCGCTTCATCTTCGACAGTCGTGACGAAGGCGCCCGCGAACGCCTCGACATCCTCAACGACGTCGAAGGCGTCTGGCGCTGCCGCACCACCTTCAACTGCACCGACGCCTGCCCCCGAGGCATCGAGGTCACCAAGGCCATCCAGGAAGTCAAGCGCGCGTTGCTCTTCGCCCGCTGAGAATTCCAACTCTCGGGACTCTCAGGGGTTTCCACCCCTGAAACCCCGAGTGGATAGTGGTTCATGAAACCCGAAGGCCGCCCGCATCACTCGATGCGGGCGGCCTTCGTCGTGCAAGGCACGCACGTCAATAGCGTTGCGGCCGTTGAGTGGTTGGTAGGGCGGCCCAGACGATCTTGCCGATTGGCCAGCGGGGGGGCGCAGCCCCAGGCGTGGGAGAGGCGGGCTACCACGTGGAGGCCGTAGAGGTGGGGGCTGCCGTGGGTGGGCTCGCGGAGGACCGCTTCGCGGGGGTCGTCGTCGGCGACCGCGACGGTGAGGAGGTCGTCGCGGCGTTCCAGGCGGAGGCGGATTCGGGTGTGGGAGCGGCTGTGCAGGAAGGCATTTTCCACCAGTTCGGTCGCGACCAGGCGGGCGTCGCAGCGGAGGTCGGCGATATTCCAGCGGGTGCAGATGTCGTCGACGAATCGGCGGGAGCGTTGGGCGCAGTCGGCGGCGAGGGGGAGGTCGGTATTGGCTCGGCGCGGTGGCGGCGGGGCGGCGGTGTGCGCCAGGGCTGCCGGTACCGAGCCGAAGATCGGTACCAGACGCCCGATCGTGGTGGAGCGTATTTCGGCGCGGCGGATTTCGGATCCGACCACCAGCATTATCGGCACCCTCGGCCACTGTTCGACTCGTATCCGGGCGCTGGAGAACGCGGTGAGCAGCGGGTACGAGGCGATCCGCAGACTGTCGAGCACCACGATCACCGCGTGCGGCTGCTCCACCGCGAACTTCACCAGATCATCGGTGACCATGCGATAGGTGCCGGGGTTCAACTCCCCGTACGGCCGGACCACCGAGCAACCATCACGGTTGCTGCGCAGCCATCGAAGCTCTCCGTGCCCCGACACCGCACTACAGACCTCGGACGATTCGGTTGCCGCGCAAGCCGATCGCGGCCCCGTGTCGAATGCGGCCGGATCTACCGTGTGCGAGCCGGACCGCGCAGGCCCGGTCGCGATTCACGCAGCCCACGTTAGGCACATACCCACGAGGCGGCGGGGGAACCCAGAAATCTCGTGCGGACCCACGAAGCTCGGCACGGGTTGACATCATACCCCGCAGGGGTATCGTGCCGAGTATGGAGAACTCGCATCGCGCCGCGGCCGAGAACCATGGGCACACAGACCATTCCGCCCACTCGACCCACGGCCAACACGTCGACCACTCCGCCCATACCGACCACTCCGCCCACGGCCCCGCCACCTGGTCGATGGCCGCCGTCGCCACCCTGCACTGCCTCACCGGCTGCGCCATCGGCGAAGTCCTCGGCATGGTCATCGGCACCGCGCTCGGCTGGAGCACCGCCCCGACCATGGCGCTGGCCATCGCGCTGGCCTTCGTCTTCGGCTACGCCTTCACCATGCGCGGCGTGCTGAAGGCCGGTCTCACGCTGGCCGCGGCCTTCTCGACCGCGCTGGCCGCCGACACCGTCTCCATCACCGTCATGGAGATCGTCGACAATGCCGTCATCCTGGCGGTGCCGGGCGCGATGGACGCGCACCTGGACTCCGTGCTTTTCTGGGCCACACTGGCCTTCGCCTTCGTCGTCGCCTTCGTGGTCACCACACCGGTGAACAAATGGCTCATCGGCCGGGGCAAGGGCCATGCCGTGGTGCACGGCCTGCACGGCTAGCCGGATGAACTAGGCAATTTGTGCAGCTGAACAGGCTTTTGTTGTCGATCGGTCCCGGTGGTGATTGCCTGGACATATGTTCACCGAAGCTCAGCTGTACTCGCCGGTGACCCAGGGCGTCGACGGCGATGTCACCGTGCATCTGAGCGACGAGCATCCCGGTGTACACGATCCGGACTACCGGACCCGCCGCAATGCCATAGCCGCTCTCGCACTGTCGTACCGGGCCGGACAGCCGGTACCGCATATCGACTACACCGCCGAGGAACAGGAAGTCTGGCGGATCGTCTCCGCCGAACTGGCCCGCAAACGCCGCCGCTACGCCTGCGCGGAGGTCTTGGGGGCCGCCGAACGCCTCGGCCTGCCCGGCGATCACATCCCACAGCTCGACGAGGTCTCGGAGAAGCTGTTCCCGCTCACCGGTTTCCGCTACGTCCCCGCCGCCGGGCTGGTGCCGCTGCGCGAGTTCTTCGGCTCCTTCGCGGATCGAATATTCCACTCCACCCAGTACATTCGCCATCACAGCGCACCGCTCTACACCCCCGAACCCGACGCCGTGCACGAAATCCTGGGCCACGCCAACCAATTGGCGAGTCCGCGCTTCGCCGCCATCTACGCCGAGGTGGGCGCGGCGGTGGCGCGGCTCGAGACCGAGACCGCCCTGAAGTTCCTCGCCGACGTCTTCTGGTTCTCCATGGAGTTCGGCGTGGTCCGCGAACACGGCGAAGTGCGTTGTTACGGAGCGGGACTGCTGTCGTCCTACGGCGAGATCGAGGAGTTCCGCCAGGCCGAGCTGCGCCCGCTGAACATCGCCGAGATGGGCAGTATCGACTACGACATCACGCACTACCAGCCGATTCTGTACTGCGCGGAGTCCATTGCCGAGATCGAGGACGTGGTGGGCGGCTTCTTCGCCGGAATGGACGACGAGTCCCCGCTCAGAGTGGCATCCCGGCTGCCAGGAAGTCGATGATCCGAGAGATCGCCTCCGGATCGAAGGGGTCGCGGTCCATCAGCACCGCCTGCGCCCCGCCGATGAGCGCGCCCGCCAGCGCCCGCACCTCGAAATCGCTGGCGTCGCGGCCCCGTCGCTTGGCGACGAGCTCGGCGATGAGGTCCACATTGCGCTCCATCTCCTGCTGCAGCGCGCCGCGCAATTCCGGCACGGTACGCACCAGCGCCGCTCGCTCCCGCTCGAACTGGAACTGCGCCGGATCGAGTGCCTCGAAGGCTTCGAGCGTCGCCCGCCGGAAGGCCTCCAGCGCCGACAGTTCCGGGGGCTGGCGCTCGAACCGCTGGATCATGATCGGATCCATATCGTCGACCAGCACCACCTGTTCCTTGGACCGAAAGTAGCGGAAGAAGGTGCTCGGCGAGATCTCCGCCGCCTCGGCGATCTGCTCCACGGTGGTGGCCGCATAGCCGTGTTCGCGAAACAGCCGAAAGGCCTCCACGCGAATGGTGCGCCGGGTGCGCTCCTTCTTCCGCTCCCGCAAGGTCCCCCCGGACCGTTTCGCGGCCGGGGGGATCGCTGGCTTCGACTCAACCGACATGAAGGGATTGTCCCGCATCGATGGCGGTCGGCTCGGCGTCGGCCCGCGAGCGGGTGACGAATCCGGCCAGCACCGCCGTCGCCAGGCACACCGCGGCGCACACCCAGAGCATGGCGCTCATCCCGCTGACGAAGGCCACCCGCACCGTGTGCACGGCGCCGTCGCCGAGCTGCCGTGCCGCCGCAACCCCGGCATTGACGCCGTCGTCGATGGGCGCGCGGTCCAGGTCGCCGAGGTCGGCGCGGTAGACCGTGGCCAGCACGGTGCCCAACACCGCCACGCCGATGGTGCCGGACGCCTGGCGCAGCGCCTGCAGCAGCGCCGAGCCGGAACCGGCGCGTTCCGGGGTGAGATCGCCCATGGCCAGGCCCATCGACGCGGGCATGACGAAGCCGATACCGATACCGAGCACCACGATCGCGAAGGCGGCGTAGCCGTAGCCGCTGTCGGCGGTGATCAGCGCGCCCAGCGCGAGTCCGCCCGCGAGCAGGGCGAATCCGGCGACGAGCACCACCCGCAGGCCAGCCTTGGGCAGCAGCAGATCGGCCACGCGGGTGCCGACCAGCAGCCCGCCGATCAGTGGGAGCAGGCGCAGGCCGCTGCCGAGCGCATCCGCGCCGAGCACCGCTTGGAAGTACTGCGGCAGGGTGAAGAACAGGCCGAACAGACCGAACATGACCACGATCAGATACAGGGTGCCCCAACGGAATCCGGGTGCGCGGAACAGATCGAGATCGACCAGGGGATGCGCGACGCGCCGCTGCCACAGCACGAAGGCCGCCAGCACCACCACTCCCGCCGCGATGCACGCCCAGGCGAGTCCGTCGCCCCAGCCCTCGTCGCCACAGCGAATGAAACCGTAAGTGAGGCCGAGCATTCCGAGCGCCGACAGCACGACGCCGGGTAGATCCATTCGAAACGCGGTGTCGCTGCGCGATTCCGGAACCAACAGCGCCACCGCGGTCGCGCCGACGATCACCATCGGCACATTGATCAGGAAGACCGATCCCCACCAGAAGTGTTGCAGCAGCCAGCCTCCCACGATCGGGCCGAGCGGCAACCCGATGGTGGTGGAGGTGATCCAGATGGTCAGCGCGCGCTGACGGTCGACGGGGTCCGGGAACAGCCCCGGCAGCACCGACATGGACAGCGGCATCATGGCCGCGGCGGCCACCCCGAGCAGCGCCCGGGCCGCGATGAGCTCGCCGGAGCTCGTCGCGAAGGCGCAGGCCACCGAGGCCGCGCCGAATACCAGCAGCGCGGCGAGCAGGAACTTCTTGCGGCCGTAGCGGTCGCCGAGCGCACCCGCGGGGAGCATGACGGCGGCCAGCGCGAGGGTGTAGGCGCTGCTGAACCACTGCAGGGCGCTGGTGTCGGCGTTCAGGTCGACGGCAACCGTGGGCAGCGCCACCGTCAGCACCGTCACGTCGAGCCCGATGGTCAGCATGGCGACCGCGAGCGCGCCCAGTGCCAGCCAGCGCCGCGAATCCGTAGCTTTCATGACAGGTCCATTCTTTTGATTGCCTCTCCGATTTGAGAGTGTCTCTCATTTGCTAGAGCCCGTCAAAACATGTCATGTCATGCACCTGAGCAGGGCGAACCGGCATTTCGCCAACTTCCGAACTTGCCGAGACGGACCGCCGTCGGACTGCTAATTTCTGCGCAGTCCGATCTCGAATTCCACTGAACCCCAGTGGATCCGGACGCCTAAGGATCGAAATGAGCGTTGAGTCAACAGAATCCGAAACCCCGCTACACCTGCGCGGTCGCGACGCCGTGATCGCCGCGGCCGCGCCCGAGCAGTGGCGGGCGGAGGTTCCCGAATACCACCTCAGCAAGGAGGTGCTGCCGAAGGAGCGCAGCACCACGCACGCGCCCGGCTCGCTGGAGGCCATCGTCGAGGATCTGGTGAAGGTCTTCGAAATGGAGGTCTCGCACAAGAAGGATCCGGCCACCTGGGTGTCCCTGGTCGCCGAGCACTACCGCGGCCGGGTCAACGGCGGACCGTGGCAGGATGCCGAGGAGTTCGCGCGAACCGGCAGCTACAACATCCTCATCGGCGAGAACCCGTACTACCCGGGCGGCCAGAGCTTCGAGTCCTCGCACGACATCTTCCACACCGCCTTCCCCGGCGGATTCTTCTGGGAGGTCCTGGAAGTGCTCTCCGGCCCGCCGACGGTCACCGTCAAATGGCGGCACTGGGGTCGCTACACCGGCGAATACCAGGGCCACCAGCCCACCGGTGAGCTCATCGAGATGACCGGAATCACCATCGCGAAGGTCAGCGACGACCTGCGCATCCTCGAACTCGAGCACTTCTACGACAACAACAAACTGCTCGGCCCCCTCGCGCACGGCTGCCCCGTCACGAAGTCGACGGAATAGCCTTTCCCGCAACAGATTCGACTGCCGCCCTCGTCATCAGCGCGCAGCCCAACGCTTTTCGCCGCGGTCGAATCCGGGCGTCACCGACAACCGCGAGTCGGCGACGCCCCAGTACGGGCAAAGCCCACCCGACATGCTGTCCGACCGACCAGAATTGGGCATGGTGCGAGATGTCCCGAGGCCCCCTTTAAGCTCGACCGCGATGAGCACTCGACGCCGCGGGCTTGCGCCCCACGACACCGAACCGGCTCCCATTCCACGTCGCCCGGCGGGGCGTGGCCGGGCCTCGATGATCACCGCAGCCCTGCTCGCGGCCGGTCTCACCGCGCTGACCGGTCTCGGCCCGCAGCCCGGCTCGGCCTCGGCGCAGCCGCCCACCACCGTCACCACGACCCCGTTCACCACGCCCAACACCGACAACTGTCCGCAGAAGACCTCTCCCCCACCGCCCGTCGACACCTCCGAGGTGCCCGCGCCGGGCCAGCCGACGCCGACGCCCCTGGCCGTTCCGGACGAGCCGATCGGCGGGACCAAGCTCGGTGGCTGCGGGGTGCTGTTGCCCAAGGGCGCGCCCCAAGTGCCGGAGGGGATTTCGGCGACCGCGTGGATGGTGTCGGATCTCGATACCGGCGCGGTGCTGGCGGCCAAGGACCCGCACGGGCGCTATCGGCCCGCCTCCACCATCAAGGTGCTGCTGGCGGCGGTGGCGCTGCGCGCCCTGGACAAGAACAAGGTGGTGACCGGCACCCAGGAGGACGCGAATGTCGACGGCACCGCGGTGGGTATCGGCCCGGGTGGCAAATACACGAATCTGCAACTTTTCCAGGCGCTCATCATGGCCTCGGGCAATGACGCCGCACACGCCATCGCCGCGCAGCTGGGCGGGGACGCGGCCACCGTCGCCAAGATGAACGACCACGCGAAACGGTTGCAGGCCTTCGACACTCGCGCCGCCACGCCCTCGGGCCTGGACGGTCCGGGTATGAGCACCTCGGCCTACGACCTGTCGGTGCTGTTCCGCGATGCCATGAGCATTCCGCTGTTCGCCGAGCTGATCCACACCGAAGAGGTGGATTTCCCGGGGTATCCGGCCGATCCCCGGAATCCGGACGACAAGGACCACCCGGGGTACCCGATCGCCAACGACAACCATCTGCTCTTCGAATATCCGGGCGCGCTCGGCGGCAAGACCGGATTCACCGACGATGCCCGCCAGACCTTCGTGGCCGCCGCCCAACGCGATGGACGCCGCCTGGTGGTGACGCTGTTGCAGGCCGAGGTGCGCCCGCTGCGGCCGTGGGAGCAGGCCGCGAAGCTGCTCGACTACGGTTTCGCGCTTCCCGACAGCGCGAGCATCGGCGCGCTGCCCGGTTCCGAGGAGTCCGCGACATCCACCGATCCCTCCGTGGCACTGGCGAATCCGCCCATGTCCGGTGATACCGCCGCTCCGGCGCGCACCCGCGACCACGACAATCTGCGCATCACCCTCATGGTGGGCGGCATCATTCTGGTGCTGGTTCTGCTCGACGGAGCCCGGCGGCTCAATCGCCGCCACTGAGGGTCAGCGGCGGCGCCGCAGCGATTGCAGCACCCCGGCCACCACCGCACCCGCACCGAACAGCGCCGCGCCCATCTCCGGGCTGAGGCCGCGCTCCCGCACCCGCGCTTCGATGACCGCGGGTGCGGGCGGGGCGATCTCGGCCTGCACCTCGTTCTCCCGGGCGGTGGCCGCCCACGCGGTGGCGAACAGAATGATGCGCGCGGTGATGTAGCTGAACACCATGAGCCCGATGATCGGACCGAAGGCCACCCCCGCCGGACTGTTGGTGACCTTCTTCAGCAGCAATGTGGCCAGCTGCTTGAAGATCTCGAAGGCGATGGCCGCCATGAGCGCCGCCCGGGCCGCACTGCGCAGCGTCACCGCGTGGCGCGGCATGCGCGCGATGATCCAGGCGAACAGCGCCCAGGTGGCCAGCACCGCCAGCACCAGCGACAGCGCCGTCAACAGCACGGTGGCCCAGGGCGCGTTCTCGACGCCCATGCGCCGCAACAGACTTCCGGCCAGCCCGCTGCCCGCGAGGATCGAGAGCCCCAGCGACACCACCGCCGCCAGCCCGAGTCCGATGAGCGCCAGCAGATCCGAGACCTTGGTGTGCAGCCAGTCGCTCTCCTCGGCCTTCTGCTCCCACTGCTCGGTGAGCGCGGCGCGCAGATTCGCCACCCAGCCCAATCCGGAGTAGAGGCCCGCGGCCAAGCCGATCACGCCCACCCCCGTACGGGATTCGATGGCCTGATCGATCAGTTCGTTGAGCTGGTCGCCCGCCGAGCCGGGAATGTTCTCGACGATCTTGGCCTGGATCTCGGTGAGCAGATCCGGATTGCTGGCCAGGATGAAACCGGCGATGGCGAAGCCGACCATGAGCATCGGAAACAGCGACAGCACCGTGAAGTACGTAATGCCCGCCGCGTAGTAGTCGCCGCGCTGGCGCTGGTACTGCCCGCCCGCGCGGACCATGTGGTCCAGCCACGGGCGCGCTTGAATCCAGCCCTCGATCCGCGCTTTGACCTTGTCGAACACCGCTCACCTCCACCATGGCCCCGCAGGCGCGGCGGGAGCGGCCACCGCAGCTCAGCGTGCGAGGAAACCGACCCGGTCGTACACCTGCGCGAGGGTCTTGCTGGCGACCTCCCGTGCCCGCTCCGCGCCGACGGCGAGGATGCGATCGAGTTCGCCCTGGTCAGCCATATACTCTTCCACCTTCGCCTGCATAGGCGCGACAAATTCGATCAGCGCGTCGGCGGTGGTGGCCTTGAGATCCCCGTAGCCCTTGCCCACGAAGTCCTGTTCCAGGGTGACGATCGGGGTCTCGGTGAGGGCGCTGAGAATGGTCAGCAGGTTCGACACGCCCGGCTTGTTCTCCGGGTCGTAGCGGATCTCGCGCTCGGTGTCGGTGACGGCCGAGCGAATCTTCTTGGCGGAGACCTTGGGATCGTCGAGCAGGTTGATCAGACCCGCGTCGCTGGAGGCCGACTTGCTCATCTTGGCGGTCGGATCCTGCAGGTCGTAGATCTTGGCGGTGCCGGAGACGATATGCGCCTCGGGCACCACGAAGGTCTTCTTGAAGCGAGTATTGAAGCGCTGCGCCAGATTTCGGGTGAGTTCGAGGTGCTGGCGCTGATCCTCGCCGACCGGAACCAGTTGCGGGCGGTAGAGCAGGATGTCGGCGGCCATGAGCACCGGGTAGGTGAACAGGCCGACCGTGGCGTTCTCGGAGCCCTGCTTGGCCGACTTGTCCTTGAACTGAGTCATCCGGCTGGCCTCACCGAAACCGGTGATACAGCTCAGGACCCAGGTCAGCTCCGCGTGCTCGGGCACGTGCGACTGCACGAACAGGGTCGACTTCTTCGGATCGACCCCGGCCGCGAGCAACTGGGCGACCGAGACCTTGGTGCGCTTGCGCAGCGCCTTGGGGTCCTGCGCGACGGTGATGGCGTGCAGGTCGGGAATGAAGTAGAAGGCGTCGTAGTCGTCCTGCAGGCCGACCCAATACTGCACCGCGCCAAGGTAGTTGCCGAGATGGAACGAATCGCTGGTCGGCTGGATCCCGGAGAGAACCCGCTGCTTGCGTTCAGGCGCTGGTGCAGGATTGGACATACCCCCGATCTTCCCACGGCGGGTCCATCGGATTTCCGGCCCCCTGAGGACCCGTCGCTCAGGCTCCCAATCGCGCCGCGAGCGGGCGCGGGTCGACGCCGGGCATGCTGGGGCGACCCGAATCGACCAGTTGCTGTTCGCGCTTGGTGAGCAGCCGATAGAGCGGATGGCTGGGTCCCGAGAGCGGGCCGCGCAGGGGTTTGGGCACCAGCGGCGGCGCGATGTGCGCGGTGCGGACGCCTTGGGCCATGGCCCGATAGGCGAGTTCGTCGGTGATCCGCCACTTCACGCCGAACATGTCGCGAATGCGCGGCGGCAGACTGCCCTGGACCAGCAGGTTGAAGCCGCTGGCCGCCTGCTGCAAGGGCATCGGCATCGGGTAGGCGATCTTGTGGCCCATGAGGTACGAGCCGACCAGTTTGGCCTCGTCGGTGAGGAAGAGTTCATCCGAGGCCAGGTAGGCGTCGAAGGACGCGCGGAACTGCGCGTAGGTGGCGGGCGCGGCCGAGCGCGGCATGCCGAACAGCTCACCCCAGCGGCAGTAGTCCTGGTACAGGCCCTCGCGCTCGGTATCGGTGAGACGGCGCACCAGCAGGTCGTGCATGACCTCGGCGGAGTCGAAGGTGAAGGCCATGGTCATGTACATCAGATGCGGATCGCGCGCGGAGTAGCGGGTACCGGCCGGATGCTTCTCGCCCGCGTCCTCGGGCAGCCCGCCCTGTACGGGGGCGTGCCGCTTGCGCGTGAAGGCCAGGGCGCGGTCGGCTTCGGCCTTGCTGCCCAGGAACACCGCCTCGAACAGGCGGCCGGTGAGGGCGAGCCGGGTGTAGGGCGTCTGCCGGTGCTGGGTGTTCTCGGCGGTGCCGACATAGAGCAGCGGATTCACCGCGCCGATGACCAGCGCCCGCTGCCCGTAGGTCAGGCCCACCGCGCGTTTGCGCATGACGCGCCGGATCATCGAATCGTCGGAGAAGTAGCCCGGTTCGGCTGCATGGGCAGGCATCGTCGCCTCCAGTCGTGTGACGCACGTCAATCTGGCATCAGCATCCACCAGAATCACAATTCTGGCAAGACCCCCTACCAAAACTGCGACCGTGCCACAATCGCCTCGTGACCAGGCAGCGAACCTACGGGGGCGTCTCAGCGGAAGAACGCCGCGCGCAACGGCGAAACGCGCTGCTCGAGGCCGCGCTGGAGATTCTCGGCACCGAGGGGCTGGACCGGCTGACCGTCGCGGGGCTGTGCACCCGCGCGGGCCTCAACGAGCGCTACTACTACGAACAGTTCGACAGCCGCGAGGCCGTGCTCGAGGCCGTCTTCGACGCCATCGCCGAGGAATTGGCCGCCGCGGTACTGCGCGCACTGCTCACCGCGCCCGCGGATACGCGCGGCAAGGCCCATGCGGCCGTCGCCGCCGGTATCGGCGTACTCACCGACGATCCGCGCAAGACCCGGGTGGCCCTGCTGGTCAGCTCCTCCTCGCCCGAATTGCGTTCGCGCACCACGCACAACATCAAGGCGTTCGCGAATCTGGTTGCCGCCGAGGGCATCGACTTCTACGGCATCACCGACGCCGAGCCCGATCCGGCCATCGGCTTCCGCGCGACCTATCTGGTGGGCGGGCTCATGCAGACCCTCGCCAGCTGGTCCCAAGGGGATCTGCCGATGAGCCGCGACCAGCTCATCGACGAGATCACCGAGGTTTTCGTCCTGCTCGGCGAGGATCTGGCGCACCGAATCCGGCACGCCTGAACGGGTTTTCGCGCGCTAGCCGAAATCGGGGTCGAGGCGGGCCGCGGTGAGGCCCGCCGGGGCCGGGCCTTGCAGGATCACCCGGAAGATCACCTCTTCGTCCGCCCAGTACCGCGCGCAGTCGGCCATGGCCTCGGCGAACCAGGCGCGCTGGCGCGGCTCGTCGGCGAGCAGTTGCGCGGCGTCGTAGACGAGCAGGACGTACTGCTCCGCCGCGCCGAGGGTGTCGTCCAGATCGCGCATGCAGTCGTCGAAGGCGTCGGCGTTCTCACCGAAGTAGTAGCCGAATTGCAGGGCGGCGGCGAATTCGTCGTAGAGCGCCGCGACGGTGCGCATCTTCTTGCCGCGCAGCACCCGCGTCTGATGGCCCACCGAGCGGCGCAGGCCGCTGAAGCGCTGGGCATCCATGGCGAGCGAACCCAGGGCGGGCATGTTCAGCGCCATCTCGGTGAGGTGCGCCTGCGGGGTGGTGAGCGGGGTCAGAAAACGGGTGAGGCGAATCGATTCGGCCATCAGCGCATCCTCGTGAAGGTGTTGTAGTGGTCGCCGGTGTACCAGGCGGATCCGTCGCTGCCGGTGACTATGCGCTCGGCGCCCCGATCCTGGCCCTTGCGTTTGGGATTCACGTCCCACTCCCGGTACGTGATCGACTGTCCCGAGGCGTCCTTCTGAGGTAGTTGACGGTTGCGGTTGAAATAGGTGTCGCCGCCACGGGTTCCGGGCGCGTCGGCGGAATCGGGCCAGCGGCCCGCGTCGATCTCGACCAGCGTCACGTAGGCACGATCGGGGACGCCCGCGGCACGGCTGACCGGTGCGGGAGTGGATGTCCCCGCGGCCCTGCCGGTGTCGGCGGGGCCGGGTTTCGGCGCGGTGGTCGAGGTGGACGCGGGCCGATTCGCATTGGGAGAGCCGGTATCCCGGGAGCCATCGCCCCGGGAGACCAGCACCGCGACCACGAGCATCGCCACGGCGGCTCCGAGCAGGAGCCAGGCGCGCAGGCGCGGTGAGATGCTCACCGGTATTGCACCGTGACGGGGGCGTGGTCGGACCAGCGCAGCGCGTAGGTGGCGGCGCGTTCCACCACGGCCTGCTTGGCGCGGGTGGCGATATCGCCGCGGGCGAGGTGGTAATCGATGCGCCAACCCGCGTCGTTGTCGTAGGCGCGGCCGCGATAGGACCACCAGCTGTAGGGTCCGTCGATCCCTGGATGCAGTTCGCGCACCACGTCCACATAACCGGCGGCGATCATGCTGGATACCCACGCCCGCTCCTGCGGCAGGAATCCGGCGTTCTTGATATTGCCCTTCCAGTTCTTGATGTCGAGTTCGGTGTGGCCGATATTCCAGTCCCCGCAGATGACGAAGTCGCGGGTCTGCGCGGTCATGCGCGCGCCCACCGCGTCGAGGAAGCGGTACTTCTCGTCCTGCATCGGCGTGTCCGCCTCACCGGTGTGGACGTACACGCTGGCCACGGTGAAGTCGTCGAACTCGGCCTCGAGGTAGCGGCCGGTACCGCCGAATTCGGCACTGGGAACCCAGGTTCCGTTCTCCTCCCGACCGATGCCGACGCGCACCGCGTTCGGTTCGCGGCGGGACAGGATCGCTACCCCGGCCCGCCCCTTCGCACCGGGTTCGGCGAGGGACAGGAACCATCCGGCATCCAGTGCGGGGGCCAGTGCCGCACGCGTCTGCTCATCGGTTGCCCGCGTCTCCTGTAGGCAGATGATGTCGGCTTCGGTGGCGGCCAGCCACTCGAGCATCCCCTTGCCGGTCTTTCCGGTGGCCGCGCGGATTCCGTTGACGTTGATCGTAGAGATGATGGTGGGCACGGTACGACCGTACAATGCCGCTATACCACTTTCCTCTGGGACATCGAGGTCCAGGAAGGGGTGATGACGATGACGTCAGGCACCGCCAAGCCCGCCACCCCGCTCGCGCCGATGAAGGCCCTTCACATGGGTTCCGGCGAACCGCTGCTCCTGCTGCACGGGTTCATGCTCTCCCCACACTGCTGGGAACAGGTGGCGGAGCGGATGGCGAGCCACTGCGAGGTCTTCGCACCGTCTCTCACCGGGCATTGGGGCGGACCGGATTTCACCGGCTGGTACCTCGATGTCAGTGCCCTTGCCGACCGGATCGAGGATCAGCTCGACGAAATGGGTTGGCGGACATGTCATATAGCGGGCAATTCGCTCGGCGGGTGGGTCGGCTTCGAGCTGGCGCGGCGCGGCCGGGCCCGTACGCTCACCGCCATCGCCCCGGCAGGCGGCTGGCAAACACCGTCCACCTTGCAGTTCCGGGTGGGGTTGAAGTTCCTGTCGCTGGTGCCGGTGGTGGAGGTCGGCAGACGGCTGCCCGATGCCATCACCTACAGCGCGCCCATCCGCCAGGCGGTGTCGGTACTGCTCACCAAGAACACCGCGGCCGCCTCGCGTCGAGGTGTGCTGGCGGCCATCACCTCCGCGCTGAACTGCCGGGCCATGATCCCCATGCTCGTGGGCGGGCTGCGCGCCCCCTGCCTGGAGGATCTCGGGGACCTGAAAACCCCTGTGCGCCTGCTGATGTGCGAGCACGACCACATCATCCCCAATCGCGTGTACGCCCGACGGTTCCTCAAGGAGCTGCCGGATTCCGCCGACCGCATCATGATTCACGGCGTCGGCCACGTGCCCATGCTGGAAGCGCCGGACCGCATCGCGACCCTCATCGCCGAACACGTCTACGCCAGCCGCACGCGCCTGCGCGCGGTCTAGAACACCGTGGGGCGGTGGCGAATTCGAGTGCCGAGTCTCGGGCGGCACCCGAATCGCGACCGGCACTCGGCAGCAGAGCGCCTCGATCTCGGCGAGCGCCGGTTCAATTGTCGAGGCCGCGCGCACGCTGCTCGTAGGCGCGCCGGGCCTCCTGGTCCACGTCGTCGAGGAAGGTGTGCTCCAAACCGAAACGGCGGGCCAGGTATTCGCCCCCGGCGCGGGGCAGCAGCCGTTTGGTGAGCGATACCAGCAGCCCGGCGGCGCGGGTCACGGCCACGCGGGGGCGCGGGGTGGTGATGAGCTTGGCCACCGCCTCGGCGATATCCGAGGGCTCGGCGTTCTTCAGGCCCTTGGCACCGGCCGTGCCCGCGATGAGTTCGGTATTGGTGAAAGTGGGCAGCACCGCGCAGAAGCGCACACCGCTGGTTCGGTATTCGACGCGCAGCGAATCGGTGAGCGCGAGCACCGCCGCCTTGCTGGCGCAGTAGGTGGCCAATCCGGGCGTCGGCGTCTCCCCGGCGAGCGAGGCGATATTGATGACGGTGCCGCGGCCGCGCGGCACCATGCGCTGCGCGGCCAGTTTGCTGCCCACCGCCACGCCGTAGACGTTGATGTCGAGAATGCGGCGGGTGACGCGGTCGGGCTCCTCGACGAAGGGGTTGGCGGGCATGATGCCCGCATTGTTGACGAGTACGTCCAGTGGCCCCAAGCGCCGTTCCACCTCGTCGAGGAAGGTCGCGAAACCATCGGGGTCGGTGACATCGAGCTTGCCGTAGACCTCCAGCCCGAGATCGGCTCCGGCCTCCTTGACCTTGGCCTCGTCCACATCGCCGATGGCGACCTGCGCGCCCAGATCACGCAGTCGACGCGCGGTCGCGAAACCGATGCCGCGCGCGCCGCCGGTGATCACCACGACCTTGCCCGCAATGCTTGCCGCCGAAGTCATTTCGCCTCCACTCCGGGGCCGGGTACCGGCCCGGTTCCATTCCTCCGGTCGGTCAGCACGGCCGCCGGGTCATCGCTTCCATGGTTCATCGGGCCCGTCCGCCCCGCAGGCATTCCGTCGAATCGGTCATCCCGCCCTTTCCGGGCGGTCGATCGCTCGCGCGGTGAGGTCGAGCAGCAGGCGGGTCACCTCGTCGGGCTGATCCAGCTGCGGGCAGTGGCCCGCACGCGGCAGCACCACCAATTCGCTGCCAGGCAGCAAGGCGTGCAGTGCCCGGGAAGCCGCCACCGGAATGACGCGGTCGTGCGCGCCGTGCACGATGAGCGTGGGGCAGGACACCGCGAGAGGTCCATGCGTGTACGGGTTTTCGCGCGCGTAGCGGACGGCATCTCGGGCGCGCTCGGCCGCCGCGGCCATGGTCGGGATCGAGCGCACCGCCGTGGCGACGAAGGCCGGGTCGGCGCGAAATCCCGGGCCGTAGATCAGCTTCGAGACGCCCAAGGCCACCACCGCGTGCACCACGCGATCGGGTACGGGGAGCCGACCCAGCAGGTCGAACAGACCGGTGTAGTCGCGGCGGCGCGTCAGCCGGGCCAACCAGTGCCGGGCCAGAATGGGCTCGTCCAAGGTCGCCAGGGCGGCCACCCGACCGTCGCGATCCCGAGCGGCGGCGCGCAGGGCGGTCGCCGCACCGAGCGAATTGCCCGCCAGCACAACCGGTCCGTGCGCGGCGACGAGAGCGTCGGCGAAGGCATCGAACTGCGGGCTCAGCGGTCCGGGCCGCCGCGGCTGCGCCAGTCCGAAGCCGGGCAGGTCCACCGCCAGGGCGCGGCGGCCCGCCGCCGCCAGGCGGATCAGCACCTCGCGCCAGGTGTCGGCGCTGTCGCAATAGCCGTGCAGCAGCACGATTGTCGGCCCCGCCCCCGCCACCGACAGTTCACGAGTGCGCACTCCGGCGTACTCGCTCATGGCCTCCGTCACGACGCTGTGCGCGGATGGCGTCATCGCCAGGCTCCTCTTATCTTGTGCCGCAGCGTTTTTGGATCAATCGGCACGAAGCCGCCTGCACCGGGCGGGCGGCCCCGTTCGATTGCCGTCGGCGTTTACGCGAGCAGGCCCTTGGCGACGTGGGTCACCTGGATCTCATTGCTGCCCGCATAGATCATCAGCGACTTGGCGTCGCGGGCAAGCTGTTCCACGCGGTACTCGGTCATATAGCCGTTGCCGCCGAACAGCTGTACGGCCTCCATGGCCACGTCGGTGGCGGCCTCGGAGGAGTACAGCTTCATGGCCGAGGCCTCGGCCAAGCTGGGCGGCTTGCCCGCGCGACCGCGCTCGAGGGCGTTGAACACCATGTTCTGCACATTGATTCGCGCGACCTCCATCTTGGCGAGCTTGAGCTGCACCAATTGGAAGCGGCCGATCTCCTGGCCCCAGAGCTTGCGGCTCTTGGCGTACTCCACACAGAGCCGGTGGCATTCGTTGATGATGCCCAGCGACATGAACGCCACGCCGAGCCGCTCGGCGGTGAAACTCGAACGGGCGCTTTCGCGTCCGTCGCCGCCCTTGTGCTCCTCGGTCTCGCCGAGCAGCCGGTCCTTGGACAGGCGCACATTGTCGAAGAACAGCTCACCGGTGGGCGAGGAGTGCAGGCCCATCTTCTTGAAGGGCTTGCCTTGGGTGAAGCCCTCCATCCCCTTGTCCAGGACGAAGGTGAGCACCTTGCGCTCGCGTTTGTCCGCGCCGTCGCCCTCGTCGAGCTTGGCGTAGACCACCACCACGTCGGCGAACGGGCCATTGGTGATGAAGGTCTTCTGGCCGTTGAGGATGTAGTCCTCGCCGTCGCGCTTGACGTAGGTCTTCATACCGCCGAACGCGTCCGACCCCGAATCCGGTTCGGTGATCGCCCAGGCCGCGACCTTCTTCATGGTCACGATATCGGCGAGCCAGCGCTCCTTCTGAGCGAGGGTGCCGCGCGACATGATGGTGGTGGCGCCGAGGCCGATGGAGACGCCCATGGCGCTGACCAGGCCCATGCAGACCCCGGACAGCTCGCTGATCAGCACCGCCATCATGGATTCCTGGCCGCTGAAGGGACTCTCACCGGAGGACTTCTTGGATTTCTCCGGCAGCGGTTCGCCCGCGGCGAGGGCCTCCTCCTTGGCGCGCTGCTTGGCCAGCATCTTGGTGACGAGCTCACCCGCCATGACATCGATACCGAATTCGCCGAACAGCTTGCGCAGCACCGGGTACGGCGGCATCTCGCCGCTGTCCAGGGCGTCGAGATTCGGGCGCACTTCCTTGTCGATGAACGCGCGCACCGCGCCACGAATCATCTCGTCGGTCTCGGACCACTCGAACATCGTTGTTCTCCTACGGTTTTCGTCCGATTCAGGGCAGCCGGGCGGCGATATCGTCGATGGCCCAGGGGCCCTCGGTCTCGATGGTCTTCACGTCGTGCCAGCCCGCCAGCTCGGAGATGGCTCCGCCCTGCACCGCGAACACCTTGCCGGTGATCGGGCACTTCTCGGTGGCCAGATAGGCCACCAGCGGGGAGATATTGGCCGGGCTGAAGGCGTCGAAACCGCCGTCGGCCACCGCCTCCGCCTCGGCGGCCATCATCGCGCCCATACCGGGCGTGGCCAGGGTGAGGCGGGTGCGCGCGATCGGCGCGATGGCGTTCACGCGCACGCCGTAGCGGGCGAGTTCATCGGCGGCCACCAGGGTGAGCGCGGCGATGGCGGCCTTGGCGGCGCCGTAGTTGGCCTGTCCGGCGTTCGGGACCGTGGTGCCCGAGGCCGAGGCGGTGTTGATCACCGCGCCATTGGGCTGATTGCCCGCCTTGGACTGGTCCTTCCAGTAGGCGGCGGCATGGCGCAGCACGGCGGCGTGGCCCTTCA
Source organism: Nocardia sp. NPDC050406 (assembly GCF_044459025.1). Lineage (NCBI taxonomy): Bacteria > Bacillati > Actinomycetota > Actinomycetes > Mycobacteriales > Nocardiaceae > Nocardia > Nocardia sp. NPDC050406. The sequence continues at coordinate 179,391 of NZ_JBITIM010000003.1, forward strand.
GGTGCACCGCGATCACCGCGTCCCACTGCGACTCCTCCATGCCCGCGAGGAAGGCGTCGCGCAGGATACCGGCGTTGTTCACCACCACATCGAGGCGGCCGAACTCCGAAACAGCCTGGTCCACCAGGTTTTTCGCGCCCTGCCAGTCGGCGACGCTGTCGGTGTTCGCGATCGCTCGCCCCCCTGCGGCGACGATTTCGTTCACCACCTCCTGCGCGGGACCGGCATCGGCGCCCTCACCGGCATTGCTGCCGCCGAGATCGTTCACCACCACCGCCGCGCCCTCGCGGGCGAACAGCAGCGCGTGTTCGCGTCCGATGCCACGACCGGCACCGGTGATGACTGCGACGCGACCGTCGAGTACACCCATTGATCAGCTCCTTGCGAAAGTAGTTCAGTCGGCGACGACGGCCAGGCCGTCGGACAACACCAGGTCGGTTCCGCGCCCGGTCTCGAATGCGTAGGTGGTGCGGCCGTTCTCGCTGCCCGTGCGCCAGATCCGGGTCTCCAGATCGTCGTTCGGGAAGACCATCTTCGAGAAGCGCACGGCGAAGCGCTTCAGCCGGTTCACATCCGAATCCGCCACCTCGGTGAGCACCGCCCACGACGACATGGCCATGGTGCACAGGCCGTGCGCGATGATGCCGGGCAGTCCGGCGTCCTTGGCCACCTGCTCGTCGAGGTGCAGCGGCACCGGATCACCGGAAGCCGGTGCGTAGCGGTAGGTCTGGTCGGCGTCGACATGCGCGGGCACGGTGGCCAGCGGCGGCTGCTGGGACAGCGCGGGATCGAACTTGTGCGCCGGAGCGCCCTCGCCGACCCTCGGTCCGGCATTGAGGTTGCGGAAGAAGGCGGTGAGGTACTGCTCGTTGACCAGTTCCCCGTCCTCGGCGCGGCATTCGATGAGGACGGTGATGGTGGAGCCGTTGTCCTTGCCCTCGTAGCCGATCACCTTGGCGCGCGAGGAGAGCTTGTCACCGGGCCGGATCGGGCGGTGGAAGTGGAAGTCCTGCTCGCCGTGCACCACCCGGCCGAAGATGTGCATCGGCACCACATCGATGATCGGCACCATCATGGCGTCGAAGACCGGCACGATGCCGAAGATCGGCGGTGCCACATCGCCTTTCAGGTGCGCCTCGATGGGATCGTTGGTGGCCGCGGCGTACTCCGCGATCCGTTCCCGCGTGACCTCGAACGGCTCCTCGTCGGACCAGACGTTCAGGCCCGCGGGATCGAATTCGACTGCGGTACTGGTCATCTCACGCCGCCGCGGCAAGGGCGTCGAGCTGCGCGAGGGTCTTGTCGAGCTGGGTCAGGCCGTCCTTCTCGACCGCCTTGCCGAGTGCGCCCTTGATGAGCGCGCCCTCGAAGTCACCGGAGACGGAGAACTTGGTGCCCTCGCCCTCGGCGGTGATGTCGAAGGTGAACTGCACCTTCACCCCGGCCATGCCGGTGCCGCTGAGCACCATCTTGGTGGGGGCGTCGACGCTCTCCACCACCCATTCGATCTTGTTGGCCATACCCAGCATGACGATCTTGGCGACCAGCTTGGCGCCCGGGGCCAGCGCGGCCGGGGGCTCCTCGATCCAGCGCTCGTGGATGGAGAACCACTTGTCCCAGGTCTGCGGGTCGGAGACGACCGCCCACAGCGCCTCGGGGGTGGCGGAGAGGTTCTTGCTGGCTTCGATGTGTCCCATGGTGAAAGCTCCTTTGGTTCCCCGTGCTCCCGGCTGCCGCCGGGAGCACGGAATCGATATGTGGGGAGGTTGGGGTGGGCGCGCTCCCCCTGCCGTTCGTATTTCGCTGTGCCGCGCCGCTTTTCAGCGTTCGGCGCGCTGGTAGGCGGTGACGATGGCCGCGCCGCCCAGGCCGATGTTGTGCTGGAGGGCCGCGGTGACGTTGTCGACCTGACGCTTGTCGGCGGTGCCGCGCAACTGCCAGGTGAGTTCCGAGCACTGCGCCAAACCCGTTGCGCCCAAGGGGTGTCCCTTGGAGATGAGGCCGCCGGAGGGGTTCACGACCCACTTGCCGCCGTAGGTGGTGGCATTGTCGTCGATGAGCTTGCCCGCCTCGCCCACGGCACACAGGCCCAGCGCCTCGTAGGTGAGCAGTTCGTTGGCCGAGAAGCAGTCGTGCAGCTCGATGACCTGGAAATCCTCCGGACCGAGGCCCGCCTGCTCGTACACCCGCTGTGCGGCTTGGACATTCATATCGAAGCCGATGAGGTTCTTGGCGCTGCCGTCGAAGGTGGAGGCGAAGTCGGTGGTCATGGCCTGACCCACGATCTCCACCGCCTGCCCGGCCAGCCCGTGCCGGTCCACGAAGTCCTCACTGGCGAGGATGACCGCGCCGGACCCGTCGGAGGTGGGCGAGCACTGCAGTTTGGTCAGCGGGTCGTAGATCATGCGCGAGCCCAGGATGTCGTCGAGCGAATACTCGTCCTGGAACTGCGAATACGGGTTGTTGACCGAGTGCTTGTGGTTCTTGTAGCCGATCTTGGCGAAGTGTTCGGCGGTGGTGCCGTAGAGCTTCATGTGCTCGCGTCCGGCCGCGCCGAACATCCACGGGGCCACCGGGAACAGCACCTCGGAGATCTCCGCGAGCGCCAGAATGTGCTTGCCCATGGGCTGTTCGCGGTCGTCCCAGGTGGACTCCAGCGAGCCCGGCTTCATGCGCTCGAAGCCCAGGGCCAGCGTGCAGTCCGCGAGCCCGCCCCGAATCGCCTGTGCCGCAAGGTAGAGCGCGGTCGATCCGGTGGAGCAGTTGTTGTTGACGTTGACGATCGGGATACCGGTCATCCCGAGCTCGTACACGGCGCGCTGACCCGAGGTGGACTCGCCGTACACGTAGCCGACGTAGGCCTGCTGCACCTCGCGGTAGTCGATACCGGCATCGGCGAGCGCCTTGGTCCCCGACTCCCGCGCCATATCCGGGTAGTCCCAGTCGCTGCCGTCCTCGTTCTTGCGACGGCCCGGCTTCTCGAACTTCGTCATGCCGACGCCGACGACGTAGACCTTGTTCGTCATCGAACTCCCTCAGTGTGTTGCCGATCCGAGCGGATCGCTGCGCACAAACATACAACTGTGCATGTAAGTGCGCAATACTCAGCACGCTTCTCGCAGGTCAGAGCGGAAAATAGCCAGGTAGACACCGCATGATCAGACATACAGCCAGACTTGTATGTGTGCGCAACAATCGCGCTGGGCACCCGAATGCGCCATTCGATAGCTGCGATATGTGACCCACGCCACGTGTGAGGTCCCCGTAACGACGACGTAATGGATCGGCAATTGCCCGTCCACAAATGTGTACGAAGTTCAAATGGTTGCTTTGCACGCTGTGAGGTTTGACGGGAGTAGTACGTGGTTGAGGTCGACACCCGGTCGAAGAATTCGGACGGAATAGCCGCCGCCAAGGAGACTTTGGAGGACTACACACTCCGGTTCGCGCCGCGCAGTTATCGCAAGTGGAGTCCGGCCGTGGTCGGAATCTCCGCGCTCGGCGGTATCGCGTATCTGGCGGACTTCGCCATCGGCGCGAATATCGGTATTGCGCACGGCACCGGAAACGCGCTGCTCGGCATTGGTTTCTTCGCGATTGTCGTGATGCTCACCGGGTTTCCGCTCGCGTACTACGCGGCGCGCTACAACCTGGATCTCGACCTGATCACGCGCGGTAGCGGATTCGGTTACTACGGCTCCATCGTGACGAATGTGGTGTTCGCTTCGTTCACCTTCATCTTCTTCGCGCTCGAGGGTTCGATCATGGCCCAGGGCCTGGAATTGGGCCTCGGAATACCGCTCTGGCTGGGTTATCTCGTCTCGACGCTGATTATCTTTCCGCTGGTCATCTACGGTATGAACACCCTCGCCAAGTTGCAGGTGTGGACGACGCCGCTGTGGTTGCTGCTGATGGTGCTGCCCTTCGGATTCCTGCTGGTGCGCCACCCGGACTCGGTCGGCAAATTCTTCGCCTACGGCGGTGAGAACGGTTCGGGCGTCAGCATTTCCGGCACCCTGCTGGCCGCGGGCGTGTGCCTGTCGCTCATCGCGCAGATCGCCGAGCAGATCGACTACCTGCGCTTCATGCCGCCGCGCACCCCGGAGAACTCGCGCCGCTGGTGGGGCTGGATGCTGATGGCCGGTCCGGGCTGGGTGCTCTTCGGCGCGGCCAAGCAGGTCGTGGGTCTGTTCCTGGCGGTCTACCTGATCGCGAATCTGCCTGCCGCACAGGGCATCGCGAACCAGCCGGTGCACCAGTTCCTGGAGATCTACAAGGATATGGTGCCGGGCTGGCTGGCCATGACCCTGGCGGTGGTGCTGGTGGTCATCTCGCAGATCAAGATCAACGTCACCAATGCCTACTCCGGCTCGCTGGCCTGGACCAACTCCTACACCCGGGTCACCAAGACCTACCCGGGGCGGCTGGTCTTCCTGGTGGTGAACCTGGCGATCGCGCTGATCCTGATGGAAGCCAATATGTTCGACTTCCTGAACAATATCCTCGGCTTCTACGCCAACTGCGGTATCGCCTGGATCGTCACCGTCGCCACGGATATCGCCATCAACAAGTACGTCCTGAAGATCTCGCCCAAGGTGCCCGAGTTCCGGCGCGGCATGCTCTACGACTTCAATCCCGTTGGGCTGGTTGGTTTCGGCCTCTCCGCGGTGCTGTCGATCATGACCTTCTTCGGTCTGTTCGGCGATCTGTTGAAGCCCTACTCCCCGCTGGTCGCGGTGGCCGTCTCCTTCCTGGCCACCCCGCTGACGGCCCTGGCCACCAAGGGCAAGTACTACCTGCGTCGCAGTGACGACGGCATCGACGTGCCCATGTTCGACGAGCACGGCAATCCGTCGGGCGAGACGCTGCCCTGCGCGGTCACCGGGATGGAGTTCGAGCGCCCGGACATGATCGCCTCGGCGCAGCCCGGCCCGGAGGGCGAGATCCAGTACATCAGCTCGCTGGCGCTGTCCACGGACAAGGCGGGCATCCACTTGCTGCCCCGTCAGCACTGATCAATCCACGACGAAGCCCCTGTGCGCGAAGGACATTCGCGCACAGGGGCTTCGGTGTCGTCGGGGCCCTTCTAGTCCGTGAGCCTGATCCCCGGCAGCGCCACATCGGCCGCCGTCCGCAGATGTTCCGAGGCGCGCTGCCAACGGCGGTGCGCGCGTTCGTTGTCCGGGTCCACGAAGCTCGACACCAGAATGCCGCGCAGGGCGTCCATGGCGGTGTAGACGAAATCGCGGGCGTCCTTGCGATGCACCTCGTCGGGCACATACCGACTCAAGGCCATGAGCACCGCGTTGTTGACGAACGGCTCGACCTTGCGCACCTCGGCCGCGAGCTCCGGATCGGTGCGACTGGCCACCCAGAGCTCCATGGCCGCGATGAACAGCGGGCCCTGATGCAGTTCCCACAGCGATTCCAGCACCGTCGCGATGGGGTCCGGCCCGGACTTGAACTTGCCAAGTTCCTGCATGGCGGCCTCGGTCCGCCGCTGCGCCAGATGGCTGATGGCCGCCACCACGAGATCGTTCTTCGACCCGAAATGGTGCACCTGCGCGCCCCGGGTGACACCGGCCCGCTCCGCCACCCGCGGCGTGGTGGTACCCGCGTACCCGTACTCGACCAGGCAGTCGATGGTGGCGTCGAGTAGTCTCGTCCGCATCTCACTGCTGCGCTGTTCCTGGGTACGGCGCGGTTGCTTCGAGACTGCGGACGAGGTCATTCCGGTGATTCTACACTTACATGCAGACCTGTACGTAACTGACTACGACTCCGAGGGCGCGAAGTGCCCGGGCCGCGACAGCCATACCGTCAGCGTGAAGAGCAGGACGCCCGCTACCGCCAAGGCGGTACCCACCGCCGCCGGGGCGGTATAGCCCATCCCCGCGGCGATCACCAGACCGCCCAGCCACGCACCCGCGGCATTGGCGATGTTCAAGGCCGCGTGATTGAGGGCGGCGGCGAGGGTTTGCGCCTCGTGCGCCACATCCATCAGGCGGGTCTGCAGCGCGGGAGCCAGCGCGGCTCCGGACGCGCCGACGAGGAAGGCTCCCGCCGCGGCCGTGAAGGGATTGTGCGCCGCTGCGATGAACGCGGCGAGGATGACCACCATGGCGATCAGAGCCGCGAAGATGGCGCGGTCCACGCCACGGTCGGCGAGAATGCCGCCGAGCACATTGCCCGCGACCATGCCCAGGCCGAACAGCATGAGCACGACAGGGACGAAGCCCAAGCGCATTCCGGCCACATCGGTGAGCGTGGTGGTGATGTAGGTGTAGACGGCGAACATGCCGCCGAAGCCGACCGCGCCAACGTGCAGGGTGAGCAGCACCTGCGATTTGCGCAGCGCGCCCAATTCGGTGCGGGGGTCGGTCATGCGAATTCCGGTGAGCTCCGGTACGAATCGCGCGATGGCCGCCACGGTGGCCAGGCCGATCACGGCGACCACCACATAGGCGTCGCGCCAGCCCAGATGTTGACCCATCCAGGTCGCGGCGGGAACGCCGACAACATTGGCGGCGCTCAGGCCCAGCATAACGGCGGCAACCGCCTTGGCCCGCTGCCCCGCCGGTGCCAGGGACGCCGCCGCCAGCGATGCCACGCCGAAGTACGCGCCGTGCGGCAGACCCGAGACGAATCGCGCCGCCACCAAGGTCCCGAACGAGGGCGCGAGCACCGTGGCGACATTGCCCACGGTGAACGCCGCCATCAGGAACAGCAGCAGCTTCTTGCGCGGCACCCGGGCGCAGAGCGCGGCGATCACCGGCGCGCCGACCACCACGCCCAGGGCGTAGGCCGAAACGGCATGTCCCGCAGTGGGTTCGGAGACGTGCATACCACCGGCGATATCGGGCAGCAGGCCCATGGTGACGAATTCCGTGGTGCCGATACCGAATCCGCCCAGCGCCAGCGCCAGCATGGCGGGGATATGCCAGCCGCTCCCCCGCTTCGGCACCGCGCTGTCCGCGACGGCCGAGGCCGTCGCATCGCGTGCGGATACGGAAGCTGCGGATACGGATTTGGGCACGATCAATGGCAACAGGTCAGCGAACCAGGCCGATACCCCTCACGCCCGTGATCTCACTCACCGGACCCGCGTCAGCCCACCGGCGGGTTCAGCATGGGCACCAGGAACTGCCTGGCGATCGCGGCCAGCTCCTCGTCGTCGTCGAGGTCCACCACCTGGCTCGGAATCGCCAGGAAGGAGGCGCAGATCCGGACCATCAACTCGGCGACCAGCTCCACGCGCACAGTCCCGGAGATAGTGCCCGCGCGCTGCTCTCGACGCAGCTGCTGCGCCACGAATTCGCGGACCATGGCCACCGTGCGACCGTCATCGCCGACGAAGGAGCTCACCAGGTGATCGGGTTCGGCGGCGACCAGACCGCCGATCAGCGGATTGCGGCGCACGGTGCGCAGCGAACTCACGAAGCCCAGCACCACGCGGTCGGCGGCGGTCTCGGCGGGGGCGATATCGAGGAAGAACTGCTGGAAGTAGCGCCGGAACTCGCGCAGGATCACCTGTTCGACGAGCACGTCCTTGGTGGCGAAACGGCGGTAGAGCGTAATGCGCGAGACGCCCGCGCGTTTGGCCACGTCCTCCATCGTCGAGCGCTGGATACCGAGCCAGCAGAACTGCTCGTAGGCCGCGTCGAGCAGGCGCGAGCGCGTCTCGTCGAGCTCGTCGACCTTGTCGACGACCTGGTTGTAGGCGCGGGCCAGCAGTGATTGCTCCCCCGAGCTCTGGTCGGGCAGCGCAGATTCCACGGTTCCTCCTGAGCCGCCATTCTTCATGACCACCCGGCCTCGGCACTGCCGGACCTTGTGATGGCGACCACAATGTGCTGTCATCGTGATACGCGGATACAGAACTTGTTTCAGTGCATCACCGCGGCTGGTTCTCGAAGAGGAGCGCAAGCATGGACGGACTCAACAGGCGCAACGCCCTGAAGATCGGCGCAACGCTGGGCGCGGTCGGCGCGTTGGCCGCGGCCGTACCCGCACGGGCACAGCCGTGGACGTGGTCGCCGGAAGGGTCGGTGGCCGGGGCGGGCGCGGGAGCCGACCCCATGACGGTGTGGGACCCCGAGGCCGATCAGTTGGTGGCCGGGCTGATCGACCGGGGCGAGGTGCCCCACGTCAACAACCTGCTGCGGACCTGGACTCGCAATGGCCAACCGCTGCCCGCCGGACTGCCGAACGAGCTGCGGGACTTCATGGAGTACGCCCGGCAGCTGCCGCAGTGGGCCGATCACGGCAAGCTGGCCACCGCCGTCCAGTTCAACAAGAAGCGCGGGCTGTACCTGGGCGTGTTGTATGGGCTGGCCAGCGGCATGATGAGCACGGTCATCCCCAAGGAGGCGAAGGCGGTGTACTACTCCAAGGGCGGTCACGACCTGAAGGACCGCATCTCCAAGACCGCCAAGCTCGGCTACGACATCGGCACCTACAACGCCTACGCCCCCGACGGCGAAATGGTGGTGACCTGCGTCAAGACTCGGCTCGTGCACGCGGCCGTGCGGCATCTGCTGCCGCAGTCGCCGCATTGGGCGCACAGCGCCGAGGAGGAGATTCCCATCAGTCAGAACGACATGATGGTCACCTGGCACAGCCTGCCCACCACCGTCATGCGCCATCTGACCGCGTGGCGAGTGCCGATCCCGCCCGCCGAATCCGATGCCTTCCTGCACTCCTGGCAGGTGGCCGCGCACATGCTCGGAATTCGCGACGAGTACATCCCCAACACCTGGGCCGACGCCAATTCCCAAGCGGCACAGGTACTCGACCCGATCCTGGCACCCACGCCCGAGGGCGCGAAGCTGGCCGATCGGTTGCTGCGGCTGGGCACGCAACTCGATCTGGCGCTGCTCACCAAACCGGTGCTGGGCGCGTTCACGCGGTTCCTGCTCGGCGACCAGATCGCCGACGGATTGGGCATCGCCCGGGAGCCGGTGTGGGATCCGCTGCTGCGCGTGAGCTGGGGACCGTTCATCGCCGTCCGCGAGGGCATACTCACCGTCGTCCCGCCGACCGCCGACGCCTACTGGCTCTTCGACGAATTCCTCCGCCAGGCGGCCCTGATCTACCTCGCCGAACTGCGGCTGCCGATCAGCATCGAACTCCCCACCATGAACCGCGACCTGAGCCAACCCCCACGCTGAAACAGTTCGGGCACCCGCTCCACCACCACTGTGGCGAGGGCAGGTGCCCGGAATGTGTGCGGCGGCCGATGGTTGTGGCCGGGACGGTGGTCCCGGCCGCCATCGTTCGCCGCTGCGCGCTGTTCACGTGCCGCAGCGCTCGCCCCGACCCGCGCCGTCGCGCGGCCGCCGAGGCGATCGGGCGTCATGAACGCCCACCCTGAACCAATATCGACGAACAGGGTCGTCCCCCTTGGGGTTTCAGGGGCGAAACCCCTGAGAGTCCCGAGAGTTGGGTTATCTCAACGCAGTTCGCGCGCCAGGTTGGCGTCCAGCACGCCGAGGAACTCCTCGGTGGTCAGGTAGCCCTGGTCCCCGCCGACCAGCAGCGCGAGGTCCTTGGTCATCTGGCCGTCCTCGACGGTCTTGATGACGACATCCTCGAGGGTCTGGGCGAAGCCGATGACCTCGGGGGTGTTGTCCAGCTTGCCGCGATGAGCCAGGCCACGGGTCCACGCGAAGATCGAGGCGATCGGGTTGGTGGAGGTGGGCTTGCCCTGCTGGTGCTGGCGGTAGTGGCGGGTGACGGTGCCGTGCGCCGCCTCGGCCTCACAGGTCTTGCCGTCCGGGGTGAGCAGCACCGAGGTCATCAGACCCAGCGAGCCGAAGCCCTGCGCGACGGTGTCGGACTGCACATCGCCGTCGTAGTTCTTGCAGGCCCAGACGTAGCCGCCCTCCCACTTGAGCGCGGAGGCGACCATATCGTCGATGAGGCGGTGCTCGTAGGTGAGCCCGGCCGCGTCGAACTCGTCCTTGAACTCGGTCTCGTAGATCTCCTGGAACGTGTCCTTGAACATGCCGTCGTAGGCCTTCAGGATCGTGTTCTTGGTCGACATGTAGACCGGGTAGTTCTGCTGCAGGCCGTAGTTCAGCGAGGCCCGAGCGAAGTCGCGGATCGACTCCTGGAAGTTGTACATGCCCATCACCACGCCGCCGTCCTCCGGCATGCGCACGACCTCGTGCTGGATCGGCTCGGAGCCGTCCTCCGGCGTGAAGGTCAGGGTGACGGTGCCCGCCTGGTGCACCTTGAAATCGGTGGCGCGGTACTGGTCGCCGAAGGCGTGACGGCCGATGATGATCGGCTTGGTCCAGCCGGGAACCAGACGCGGAACATTGGAGATGATGATCGGCGCGCGGAAGATGGTGCCACCCAGAATGTTGCGGATGGTGCCGTTGGGCGAGCGCCACATCTTCTTGAGGCCGAATTCCTTGACCCGGGCCTCGTCGGGGGTGATCGTCGCGCACTTGACGCCCACGCCGTGCTTCTTGATGGCGTTGGCGGCATCGATGGTGACCTGATCGTCGGTCTTGTCCCGGTATTCGATACCGAGGTCGTAGTACTCGAGGTTCACATCGAGATACGGGTTGATCAGTTTGTCCTTGATGAACTGCCAGATAATCCGGGTCATCTCGTCGCCGTCGAGTTCGACGACGGTCCCTTCAACCTTGATCTTGGACATGGATCTTCGTGTCCTCCTAAGGAAGGTGTGCTCCCATTGCACGGCCGGTGAGCACGCTTGTGAGCGGATCCCAGCTGTTCACTGACAACGTATACGCCTCGTGCTGTCCACGAGACTTGTGGTGCCAAGTCCACGAATCCGCGGCACTTAGCAATACGAGCGTACTGCTGGCATTGATCTCACCGTGCGGGTAGCCCCCACTGTGCGGTACGCCGTGGGGGCTACTCACCGGTAGCAATCAAGTGATTCGCAGCACTCTCGATTCAGACTCCCACGTGCACGCCGTGCTCGGAACCTTCGAGGAGATTTTCCGGCTTGTCGCGAATCATGAAGGCGACGATCGGAATGGAGATCAGGAAGAAACCGGCCCCGATGTAGAAGGCCACGTCGTAACTGTGGATCGCGGCCCGCGCCAGCAGATTGTCCACCGCCGGATTATCGGCCACGTACCGCTCGGCGGCCTGCACCGAAATGGTGGTCAGCAGCGCGGTGCCGATGGATCCGCCGACCTGCTGGGCCGCGTTCAGCAGTGCGCTCGCCACACCGGAATCCGCCTCGTCCACCTGATGCAGCGCGGTGGTCTGCATGGCCACGAACAACCCGCCCATACCGAGCGCGATGAGCGACATGGCGGGCAGCACGCTGGCGGCATAGCTGTCGCCGAACTCGAGCTGCGCGAGGTACAGCAGGCCCACCACACCCAGCACCGCTCCGGCGATCATCACCGGGCGCGGACCGATCTTCGGCAGCAGCGCGCTGGCGACGCCCGCGGAGATGACGATGCCGATGGGGAAGGGCAGGAACGCCACGCCCGCCTTCAGCGCCGAGTAACCCAGCGTGACCTGGAGGTAGAAGCTCAGATTCAGGAACATGGCGAACATGGCGATGGGCACCAGCAGCGCCACCAGATACGAGCCACCCCGATTGATCTCACCCGGAATGCGCAGCGGCAGTAGCGGATTCGCCGACCGGTTCTCGATGACCACGAAGGCGATCAGCAGCGCCACACCGGCGATCAGCAGCGCCAGCGTGCTGGACGCGCCCCACCCGTCCTCGGCCGCCACGCTGAAGCCGTAGACCACCGCGATCAGACCGGCGGTTCCGGTCAGCGCGCCCGGCAGGTCGTAGCCGCCGGTGCGCGGGGCGGGCACATCCTTGATGACGAAGGCGTACGCGCCGACCAGGGCCAGCAGCGCGATCGGCGTGTTCACCAGCAGGCACCAGCGCCAATCGGCGTATTCGGTGAGCGCGCCGCCCGCGATCAGGCCGATGGCCGCACCGCCCGCCGAGACGCCCGCGAACACGCCGAACGCCTTGGCGCGCTCGGTGACCTCGGTGAAGGTGATCGACACCAGCGACAGCGCCGCGGGAGCCAGCAGCGCCGCGAACGCGCCCTGCAGGCCGCGCCCGGCGAAGAGCTGCCCGGCATTCTGGGCGAGCCCGGCCAGCGCCGAGGCCGCCGCGAAGCCGACCAGTCCGATCAGGAAGATGCGGCGGCGGCCGAGATAGTCGGCGAGGCGGCCGCCGAGCAGCAGCAGTCCGCCGAAGATCAGCGTGTAGGCGGTCAGCATCCACTGTTTGCTGGCCTCGCTGATGTGCAGATCCTGCTGCGCGAATGGCAGCGAGATCGTGACGATGGTGGCATCGAGCACCACCATCAGCTGCGCCAGGGCGAGGACGCCCAGCGCCAGCCAGCGTTTGGAAGCGCTTGTGGGCGTTGATATTTCGTCGGGATTTCGAATCGCTGTCGCGGTGGGCATGTCGTCTCCTCGGGCACTGGCGAACAACCTCGACCATAGTGCCACCCACCGACAAATGTCGTCAAGGGAAAAATGTCGCAGTCAGACAGATGGCGGTTGCCGTCACAATCTGGCCGAATATCGATAGAATGAGCCCATGTCCGAGTCGTCATCGCATGCCGATCTCCTGGAACGCCGCAGGCCGGGGCTGCGCGAGCGCAAGAAGCGCCAGACCCGCGACCGCATCATCGATGTGGCGCTGGAGCTCTGCGACACCCAGGGTTTCGAGGCCACCACCGTCGAGCAGATCGCCGATGCGGCCGACGTCTCACCGCGCACCGTGAACCGGTACTTCACGAACAAGGAGGACATCGTCCTCGCCCCCATCTCGGACTGGGGCGAGGCCATGGCCGACTACCTGCGCGCCCAGCCGCCCACCGACAACCAGATGAAGGCCATGCTGGACGGCTTCGTCGCGCTCGTGGACCGCGTCATCGACAGCGACGAACCGGTGCCGTTCCGCTGGTTCCAGCAGATGCAGAACCTCATTCGCTCCAGCACGGCGGTGCGGGCCCGCAGCCTCGACGCGGCCGAGACCAAGACCCAGCACATGGCCGATGTCCTGGCCGAGCGCATGGGCGTCGGCGCGGACAGCCTGCCGGTGCGGCTGCTGCTGGGCACCTGGCACGCCATCATGCGGGCCGGAACCGAATGCGAGGCCGTCAACGCCGACTGCGTGGACTCCGCTCGGGGGATGGCAGATGCCGTGGTCGGCGCGTATCACGAGTTCGTTCGGGTCTGTGCCGTCCCGACTGTGTCCGGCCCCACGTCCGAAGCCGCCGTGTCCGGCCGTTAGAATCCGTCTCAGGTCAAGAGCATCAGCGCCAAGCCCCGGCTCGCTGATCGGCAACCCTCCAGCTGCGGTGGGGTGCTCCGGGTGAGGACCAGGCGCTCGAAGGCCGAGCGCAAGCGCACCGTAGGAGGTCACCGAAATGTGTTGTTGTCGAAGCCTGTTCGCTTTCGAATAACGTCAGACTTCCCGCCATTCGGCGACCTTTTTTGGAGCAGGACATGAGTGACTCGACCGCGCCCACAAACCCGGCCGACTGGTCTTTCGAGACCAAGCAGGTTCATGCCGGACAGACTCCCGACGCGGCCACCGGGGCCCGCGCGCTGCCGATCTACCAGACCACCTCGTACGCCTTCCGTGATACCGAGCACGCCGCCGCGCTGTTCGGACTCGCCGAGCCGGGCAATATCTACACGCGCATCATGAACCCCACCCAGGATGTGGTGGAGCAGCGCATCGCCGCGCTGGAGGGCGGGGTGGCGGCGCTGCTGCTGGCCTCCGGGCAGGCGGCGGAGACCTACGCGATCCTCAATCTGGCCTCGGCCGGGGATCACATCGTGGCCAGCCCGCATCTCTACGGCGGCACCTACAACCTCTTCCACTACTCGCTGCCCAAGCTGGGTATCGAGGTGAGCTTCGTCGAGGATCCGGACGATCTGGCGCAGTGGCGGGCGGCGGTGCGGCCCAATACCAAGGCCTTCTACGGCGAGACCGTCGCGAACCCGAGCAGCTCGGTGCTCGACATTCCCGGCATCGCCGAAATCGCGCACGCGGCGGGTGTGCCGTTGATCGTGGACAACACCGCAGCCACGCCGTATCTGATTCAGCCGCTGCGCCACGGCGCCGACATCGTGGTGCACTCGGCCACGAAATACCTTGGCGGACATGGCTCCGCGGTGGCCGGTGTGATCGTGGACGGCGGCACGTTCGACTGGACCGTGCGCGACGAGTCCGGTGCGCCGCGGTTCCCCGGCTTCATCACACCCGATCCCAGTTATCACGGGGTGGTGTTCGCCGAACTGGGCGCGCCCGCCTTCGCGCTCAAGGCGCGGGTGCAGTTGCTGCGTGATCTGGGTGCGGCGGTCTCGCCGTTCAATGCCTTCCTCATCGCGCAGGGCATCGAGACGTTGAGTCTGCGGATGGAGCGGCACGTGGCCAATGCGCAGGCGGTGGCGGAGTTCCTGACCCGGCAGCCGAATGTGGAGTCGGTGTCCTACGCCGGGCTGCCGTCCTCGCCGTGGTTCGAGCGTGGCAAACAGCTGGCGCCGAAGGGTGTGAGCGCGATCGTGTCGTTCGAACTGGCGGGCGGGGTCGATGCGGGCAAGAAGTTCGTGGACGCGCTGGAGCTGCACAGCCATGTCGCTAACATCGGGGATGTGCGTTCGCTCGTGATCCATCCGGCCTCCACCACGCACTCGCAGTTGACGCCCGAGGAGCAGTCGGCCTCCGGCGTCACCCCGGGTCTGGTGCGGTTGGCCGTGGGTATCGAGGGTATCGACGACATCCTGGCCGATCTCGCGGCCGGACTGACGGCGGCGGCAAGTTGACCGTGAACATCGAATCGAGCACTTCTCGCGAGACGGTGGAAGCGCTGCTTCCGCCGTCCGACGGGACGCTCGGCAGCATTGCCATCGGGGACGTCGAGCTCGAGAACGGGGCGGTGATTCCCGATGTGACGCTCGCCGTGCAGCGGTGGGGCGAACTGTCGGCGAACCTCGACAACATCGTTCTGGTCGAGCACGCCCTGACCGGTGACTCGCATGTGGTGCGCTCGGGCGCCGAGGATTCGCCGCCCGGCTGGTGGGAGGGCATCGTCGGGCCCGGCGGTCCGGTCGACACCCGCGAATGGTGTGTCATCGCCACCAATGTGCTCGGCGGCTGCAAGGGTTCGACCGGCCCGTCGAGTATCGCGCCGGATGGAAAGCCTTGGGGCGCACGGTTTCCCGAGATCACCATTCGCGATCAGGTGACCGCGGAGGTGAAGCTGTTCGACCTGCTCGGGGTCGACCGGCTGGCCTCGGTGGTCGGCGGTTCCATGGGCGGTATGCGGGTGCTGGAGTGGATGCTCGGCCACCCCGACCGTGTCGGCTCCGCCCTGGTGCTGGCGGTCGGCGCGCGCGCCACCGCCGACCAGATCGGCACCCAGACCACCCAGATCGCCGCCATCCAGGCCGATCCGGACTGGCAGGGCGGTGACTACCACGGCACCGGCCGCGCGCCGATGACCGGCATGGGCATCGCCCGCCGCATCGCGCACCTGACCTACCGCACCGAATTCGAGCTGGACCACCGCTTCGAAAACCACGCCCAGGGCGACGAAAACCCTTGGGACGGCGGCCGTTACGCGGTCCAGTCCTACCTCGAATACCAGGCCGCCAAACTGGTCTCCCGCTTCGACCCCGCCACCTACGTCCTGCTCAGCGAGGCCATGAACCGCCACGACGTAGGCCGCGGCCGAGGCGGCATCCAAGCGGCCCTGTCGCGCAACACGGTCCCCTGCGTCATCGGCGGCGTCGACTCCGACCGCCTGTACCCGCTACGGACCCAACAGGAACTGGCCGACCTCCTCCCCGGCTGTAAAGGCCTGGAGATCGTCCGCTCCCGAGACGGCCACGACGGCTTCCTCACCGAAACCGAAGCAGTCGGCAAACTGCTCATCGAAACGATGGATTTGGCCCGCGCCGCCCGGGGCTAGGCACATCGAGCGCAGTACGACGCGCCGAAAGCCCTGCTGCGCATGGGAGTAGGCCGACACGCTCGGTGGGCAACGGCCACCAGCCGAGCCGCACCTCGCGGCCCGTGTGCACGGCCGTGACCGCCGAACGCGGCGGGTTCCCGGACAGCGGCAGCGCGGGTGACGAGGGCGCGACGTCTGCCGATGCGTCGGCCGAGCGACGTCAGCTGACGCCGAGGGTGTTGACGGTGGCGGCCAGGACGATGATCGCGGTGCCGAGCACGGTCAGCCAGGAGACGTCGAAGGTTTTGCCGCGCACCGCGAGCAGGCCGACGCGCTCGGTGGGGAGCAGGAGGCGGAAGGCGGCGGCCAGTAGGGCCGCGCCGCCGATGAACACCGCTCCGCGGCGCCAGCGGTCCCACACCAGGAAGACCACCGCCACCACGAGCACCGCCGCCACCAGCAGGAGCGGCAGGTTGTCGCGGACGAAGCCGCCGACTCGACTGCTGCGGCTTTCGGGGGCGGCATGGGCTGGGCTCACGCGGGCGAGTCTATTGCCTCGCCGAAGCGCGGCCCGAAGCCGCACCTGCCCGCCGAGCAGACCGACTACGGCCGCCGCCTCACCGTGGTTCGGCGCGCATGTCTGTGGACAGGCCGTCGGGGCCTGAACGGGCTGAGCGAACCGTCTGATTGACTGGCGTGGTGTTCAATCTGGTGTTCTTCGAGCCGCGCATCCCGCCCAATACCGGCAACGCCATCCGCCTGGCCGCCGGAACCGGATGCCATCTGCACCTGATCGAACCGCTCGGCTTCGACCTATCCGAGCCCAAGCTACGCCGGGCGGGGTTGGACTATCACGACCTCGCCCACGTCACAGTGCACGAAAACCTCGCCGCCGCTTGGGAAGCCATTCGCCCCGAGCGCGTGTTCGCCTTCACGGCCCAGGCCACCACACACAGCACGGCCATCTCCTATCGGGAGACCGACACCCTGCTCTTCGGTCCCGAACCCACTGGCTTGCCCGCCGACGTCCTGGCCGATCCGCGCGTGACCACACAGGTCCGCATCCCCATGCTCCCGGGCCGCCGCTCCATGAACCTCTCCAATGCCGCCGCGGTCGCGGTCTACGAAGCCTGGCGACAGCTGGGATTTCCCGGCGCGGTGTAGTGACAGACCGGGGATCACGGCGTGTACTGGCAGTGACGACCTACGACATTGCGGACGAATCCGTCCCCTTCTCGTGAATCCGGGAGGCCGCGGACATGGCGAAATACCCTGATGACGTGTCCATTCCGCACGTCGAACGCCCCGACCTCCCCGAATACATGACCTGGGAGGAGCTCGAGCGTCTACCCGAGGAGATTGCCGAGCAGATCGAACTGTGGGAGGGGAAGGTGATCTGGCTGCGGCGCGGACCCGCCGAGCACCAGACTTTCACTCGCCGCTTGACCAACGCCATCGAGCGCTGTGGTCGTTTGTCCACGTCGGCCAAGCCCGAAGAATGCTGGCGTGTCAATCTCGAGACCAATGTCTTCTTCGGCCCTACCGGAAAATCCGACTTCGTGACGCCGGACTTCCTTGTCCACCGCTGCCTCGACGGCCCCTACCAGGATGTACGTTCCGCTGATGTCCTGTTGGTCGGCGAGGTGCTCTCGCCGGGCAACACACGGTCCGATATCGAAGCCAAGAGGGCGCGCTATGCGGCCGCTGGAATCCGTTGGTACTGGGAAGTTCTGCTCGACCCGGCCCGCAGTGCTATCGCGACCGTCCGCGCCTACGCGCTGGAACTGGAGCACGGCCTCCTGCCGGACGGGATTCGCCCACTCCATCCGACCAACTACCTACTGGCCGACGAATGGACACACGACGATGCCGACGACATCGAGTTCGACTTCCCGTTCCCCATTCGTATCCCGTGGGACGAACTCGCGTTCTAATTCGCGATGTGATCTTGGTTTGGCAATGCGGGGAACGGCATTCGGCCATGAACTCCGCCACCGTCGGCTGAACTCAATCGATTTCGAAGCGCTTGAACCGGGAAGCCGCACCGGCGGTGAGGCGGACCGTGGATTTGGGGACGCCGAAGTGCGCGGCGAGCAGGTCGCACGCGGCCTTGTTGGCCTTGCCCTCGACGGCGGGGGCGCGCACGTAGAGCGTCAGGGTGCCGTCGGCGGCGGTCTCGACGAGCGGGCCCTTCTTGCTGTTCGGTTTGATCGTCGCCCGAACCACTGTCGGCACGTCTGGCTCCCTTCTCGGCGCGATTCATTCTCGTCGAATCAGCGGAAGTCCCGGGAGCGGGCCTCCACCCGCAGGTCCAGGCGTTGCAGATGTTCGGCGACGACGGTGACCGCGCCCTCGGCATTCTGTACGCGACCGCGAATCAGCAGGGCGGGCGCGCTCTGCGCGAGGCGGCGGAAACGCGCCCACAGGCCCACCGAGCAGACGACGTTCACCATGCCGGTCTCGTCCTCCAGATTGAGGAAGGTGACGCCGCCCGCGGTGGCGGGCCGCTGCCGGTGGGTGACCGCGCCACCGACCAGCACCCGGGTGCCGTCGCGAATATCGAGCAGGTGGGCGGCGGGAACCACCCCGAGAGCATCGAGGCGAGGCCGAAGGAATTCGGTGGGATAGCTGCCCGGCGACACACCGGTGGCCCACACGTCGGCCGCGGCCAACTCCAGATCGCTCATACCGGGCAGCGCCGGGGCGGTGGTGGCGGCCCCGGTACCCGGCAGGCGATCGGGGCGTTCACCCGCCGCCGCCCCGGCCGCCCACAGCGCTTGTCGGCGCGTGCCGCCGAGACTGCTGAGCGCACCCGCCGTGGCCAGCGATTCCGCCTGCGGCACAGTCAGTTCCACGCGATTGGTGAGATCCAGGAAGGACTCGTAGGGACCCGCTTCGCGAGCGGCGACGATCTTGTCGGCCAAGTCGCCGCCGATATGGCGTACCGCGGCCAGCCCCAACCGAATCTCCATCCCCTTCCGCTCCAAAGTCGCCTCGGCCAGACTGTGATTGATATCCGGCCCGTGCACCACCACCCCGTGCCGCCGAGCATCGGCCACCAGCGACTGCGGCGAATAGAACCCCATCGGCTGCGCCCGCAGCAGCCCCGCGCAGAACGCCGCCGGATGATGCAGTTTGAACCACGACGAATAGAACACCAGGGACGCGAAACTCTGCGAATGGCTTTCCGGGAAGCCGAAATTCGCGAAGGCGTAGACCTTCTCGTAGATGCGGTCGGCCACCTCGCCGGTAATGCCGTGCAGTTCCCGCATCCCGTCGTAGAAGCGTGCGCGCAGACGCTCCATCTTCTGGGTGGAGCGTTTGGAGCCCATGGCCCGGCGCAGCTGATCGGCCTCGGCGGCGGTGAATCCGGCGACATCCACGGCCATCTGCATGAGCTGTTCTTGGAACAGCGGAATGCCGAGGGTGCGTTCCAGTGAATTCCGCAGCGCCGGATGGTCGTAGACGACCTCCTCCCGCTCGTTGCGCCGCCGGATATAGGGGTGCACCGAGCCGCCCTGAATGGGCCCGGGCCGAATCAGCGCCACCTCCACCACCAGGTCGTAGAAGTTCCGAGGCTTCAAGCGCGGCAGCGTCGCCATCTGCGCGCGGGACTCCACCTGGAACACGCCCACCGAATCGGCGCGCGAAAGCATCTCGTACACAGCCTCTTCGGTGAGATCCAGCCGATGCAGCTCCACGGTCTCGCCCTTGTGCTCGCGCACCAGATCGATCATGTAGTGCAGCGCCGAGAGCATGCCGAGCCCGAGCAGATCGAATTTCACCAGTCCGGCGGCGGCGCAGTCGTCCTTGTCCCATTGCAGGACACTGCGTCCCGGCATCCGCGCCCATTCCGTCGGGCACACATCGGCGATGGGCCGGTCGCAGATCACCATGCCGCCGGAGTGGATGCCCAAATGCCTCGGCAGCCCTTCCAATTCACCGGCCAGCGCGAGGACGTCGGCGGGAATGTCGGTGTGCTCCTCCTGCGCGACACCGGTCCAGCGGTTCACCTGTTTGCTCCAGGCATCCTGCTGTCCGGGCGAAAACCCCAGCGCCCGTGCGGCATCGCGCACCGCGGACCGTCCGCGATAGGTGATCACATTGGCCACCTGCGCGGCGTACTCGCGCCCGTATTTGGCGTAGACGTGCTGGATGGCCTCCTCGCGGCGATCGGATTCGATATCCACATCGATATCGGGCGGCCCGTCGCGCTCCGGCGAGAGAAACCGTTCGAACAGCAGCTTGTTCGCCACCGGATCCACATTGGTGATGCCGATGGCGTAGCAGACGGCGGAGTTGGCCGCCGAACCCCTTCCCTGGCACAGGATGTCGTTGTCGTGGCAGAAGCTGACGATGTCGTGCACCACCAGGAAGTAGCCCGGGAACTCCAGGTCGGCGATCACCGCGAGCTCGTGTTCGAGCTGCGCGTAGGCCTTCGGATTGTTCGCCCGAGGGCCGTAGCGGCGGGCCGCGCCCGCGTAGGTGAGCTCCCGCAGCCACGAGTTCTCGTCATGGCCGTCCGGCACCTCGAAGGGCGGCAGTTGCGGTGCGATCAGCCGCAGATCGAAGGCGCATTCGCGGGCCAGCGCGGCCGCGTTCGCCACCGCTCGTGGACATTGCGCGAACAGCCGCGCCATCTCCATCCCCGAGCGCAGATGCGCGCCCCCGGTCGGCGGGAGCCATCCGGCCATCTCGTCCAGGCTCTGCCGCGCCCGGATCGCCGCCATGGCCATGGCCCGCCGCCGCTGCGCGGGTGCCGCGAAATGCGCTCCGGTGGAGGCCAATACCGGTAGCCCGAGCTTGTCGGCGAGCGCGATGAGCCGGGCATTGCGTTCGTCGTCCTCGGGAATCCCGTGGTGGGTGAGCTCCACGCTCACCCGCTCGCGCCCGAACCGCTCCATCAGATCCCGCAGCGCCACTTCGGCTTCCGCGTCGCCACGCGTGAGCGCCTGCCGCACATGGCCTTTCCGGCAACCGGTGAGGATATGCCAATGCCCACCGGCGGCCTCGGTCAGCCGGTCCAGGTCGTAGCGCAGAATCCCCTTCTCCCCCGCGATCATGTGCGCGGCGGCGATTTCCCGGGACAGCCGCCGGTACCCCTCCTGCCCGCGCGCGAGAATCAGCAGGTGCGGTCCAGCGGGATCCGGTGCGCCGGTACGGGGTTCGGAGTCCACCGGGCCGTCCACCCGAGCGTCCCGCTTCCGGCTCCCGCGCCCGCCGCGCGGGGCGAGATGGGCCCCGGCCCGAGCCGCGGTACCGAGGGAGAGTTCCGCGCCGAAGACCGTCGGCATCCCCCATTCGCGGGCGGCCTCGGCGAAGCGCACCACGCCGTAGAACCCGTCGTGATCGGTGAGCGCGAGGGCCTCGAGGCCGAGCCGCACCGCCTCCTCCACCAATTCCTCCGGCTGACACGCGCCGTCGAGGAAGCTGTAGGCGGAGTGGGTGTGCAGTTCGGCGTAGGGCACGGTCGCGGCCGGACGCTCCAGCCGGGCAGCCTGGTACGGCTCGCGTTTGCGGGACCAGGCCGGGCTGTCGCCGCCGTCGCCCTCGGGTCGGCTCGGCCGACCCGACAGCACCCGCTCCAGCTCCGCCCACGAGGGCGGGCCGTTGTGCCAACCCACGACACCACCTCCGCACCCACTCCCAGAACCTCGAACTGATGTTCGATGAATCAGGACTGTACACGGATTAGAACCGGTCGGTTTGTATCAACGCACGCCCCCGCGGGCGACCTCGCGAACTCGTGCTGGCGGCGGAACTTACTATGGAGTAAGTTCGTGGCAATCCGACCTGCATAGGAGCAGAGATGAGTGCAGCATCGCGTAGCGATTCGACGGGGAGCGGCGCGACGGGTGGACACGACGGCTATCCGAACCGTCGACGCGCCCGCCGGGATCTGACCGGCAAACACGTCATCATCACCGGCGCGTCCTCCGGCATCGGGCGCGCGGCCGCCTTCGCCGTGGCGGAGAAGGGCGCGACGGTCTTCCTGCTCGCTCGCCGCGCCGAAGAGCTGGCCGTGGTGGTCGAGAAGATCCGGGCCGACGGCGGCGCGGCGTACGCGTACCAGTGCGATGTCACCGACGAACAGTCCGTCGACCGGGCCGTCGCGCGGATTCTCGCCGAACACGACCACGTGGACATGCTGGTGAACAACGCGGGCCGCTCCATTCGCCGTGCCGTGCACCGCTCCACCGACCGCATGCACGATTTCGAGCGGACCATGGCGGTCAACTACTTCGGAGCCGTGCGCATGACCCTGGCCCTGCTGCCGCAGATGCGGGAGCGCAAGTTCGGGCACATCGTGAACATCTCCAGCGCCGGGGTGCAGGTCGCCACGCCGCGCTTCGCCGCCTACCTGGCCTCCAAGGCCGCCCTCGACAAGTTCGCCGAGGTGACCGCGGCCGAAATGCTCGCGGACAACATCACTTTCACCACCATCCACATGCCGCTGGTGCGCACGCCCATGATCGCCCCGAGCGGTAAGCAGGGCCCCTCGGAATCGCCGGAATGGGCCGCCGCCACCATCGTGCGCGCCCTCACCGACCGCCCCAAGCGCATCGACGTCCCGCTGGGCACCCTCGCCGAATACGGCAGCCTCATCACCCCGCGCATCAAGGACCGGATCATGCACCGGTACTACCGCGCCCTCCCCGACTCCGCCGCCGCCAAGGGCGAAAAGACCGAGGACACCGAGGAATTGGAGTTCGTGCCGCCCAAGCGCAAGACCCGCGAGGTCCCACCCGCCGTGCGCGCCACCGGCACCGCCCTGCGCCGCGCCGCCCGCTTGGTACCCGGCACCCACTGGTGACCGCGCCGGTCGGGGCGCGACTCCTCCGCCCCGACCGATCCTCACCGAATACGGGATGGCGGGACATTCGATGACCGCCAGCGACCACGCTGACCACAGAACCCGCGCCCGCTGGTCACAGACCACCTGCGGCCACCTCTCCCGCCAAGACGGTGGCCGCACTTTGTTCATGGGCGAGTTCACCGACCCACCGCGTGGCCAGTCATACAGCTTGGCCACGTCGCGGAACCCAGCCACATCGCGACGCCCGGCAAGTCGCCGACCTGGCCGCGTAGCACGGCTCGGCCCGAATCGCGCGGCTCGGCAACATCGCACCGGTAGCGGGCTCACCCGATCGGCGGCATCCATTCCGGGGGTAGCTACGTGTTCGCCATCATGTTGTGCACAATATAGTTGCGGGCTACAGTCTCTGGGGTGACCGATGATCTGTCGCTCGACCAGCAGGTTTGCTTCCCGCTCTATGCGGCATCGCGGGCGGTCACGGCGGTCTACCGGCAGGAACTGGACGCGCTGGGCCTCACCTATCCGCAATATCTGGTGATGCTGGCGCTCTGGGAGCGGGACGGGCGGGGTGTAGGCGACCTCTGTGAGGCGTTGGCGCTCGATACCGGCACGCTCTCTCCGCTGTTGAAACGATTGGCGACCGCGGGTCTGGTGGAACGGGTGCGCTCGGCGGCGGATGAACGCCGGGTCGAGATCCGGCTCACCGACTCGGGGCGCGCCCTGCGGGCACGAGCCCGCGATATTCCCAAGCGGTTGGCGGCGGCGACCGGCCTGTCCGAGCAGGAGCTGAAAGCACTGCGCGACACGCTGCTTCGTCTGACCGACGCGCTGACCGATCGAACTCGAAACGAGGAGTAACCCTATGCGAGCGGTTGTCATCGACACGTTCGGAGAGCCGAAAGACGTACTGCGGGCGACGGATCGCCCCACCCCCGAGCCCGCCGCCGACGAGGTGCGGATCGCCACCACCCTGTCGCCCATGCACAATCACGATCTGGCGATCGTGCGCGGCGTCTACGGCTACCGGCCGGAGTTGCCCGCGGTGCCCGGCACCGAGGCGGTGGGCCGCATCGACGCCGTGGGCTCCGAGGTGAAGGGCCTGGAAGTCGGTCAGCGCGTGACGGTTTCGGGTGTCAACGGCACCTGGGCCGAGTACTTCCTCGCCAAGGCCGCGCAGGTGCTCCCGGTGCCCGACAGCGTCTCCGACGAGACCGCGAGCCAGCTGCTGGCCATGCCGTTGAGCACGCTCGTCCTGCTGGAGGATCTGAAAGTCCAGGCGGGCGACTGGATTACGGTCAATGCCGCCAATGGCGCGGTGGGCCGGTTGCTGAATGTCCTGGCCCGCGAACGCGGCGTGCGGGTGCTCAATCTGGTGCGCAGCGCCGACGCCGAGAAGTCCCTGCGCGAACTCGGTTTCGAGCCGGTCGTCATCACCGAGTCCGAGGATTGGCTGGACAAGGCCGCCGCCGCGACCGACGGCGCACCGATCGTGCGGGCCGTGGACCAGGTGGGCGGCCGCGCCGCCAACGACCTGCTGTCGCTGCTGGCCCCGCGCGGCGAGCTGATCTCCTTCGGCGCGCTCTCCGGCAAGCCGCTCTCGCTCAATACCGGCGCCCTGATCTTCAAACAGGCCGTGGTGCAGGGCTTCTGGGGCTCCAAGCGCATGGAGGAGATCGGCGCGGACGAGCGCCGTCGACTCATCGGCGAGCTCATGGGCATGGCCGCCCGCGGCACGCTGCGCCTCGATATCGAGCGGGCCTACCCGCTGGAGCGGGCGGGCGAGGCCGCCGCGGCGAGCGAGACCCCGGGCCGCAATGCCAAGATCGCGCTCGCCGCGAAGGTGTAGCGCCGGTTCAGATCAGCGCCCGCAGCGCACCCTGCGGTTCGATGCCCATCGACGTCAACGCGTCGGAGTGGTAGATCGAGCCCGGAATGTGAATGGCGTGCTGCAATCCCACGTGCGCGTCCCGCCAGAACCGTTGCAGCGGGTTGTGTTTGCGCACGGCATTGCCGCCGGAGCGGGCGAAGATCTCGTCCACCGCGGCCACCGCCCGCCACGCGGCGCGAACCTGGTTGCGGCGCACCACCGATCGGTTCTCGAAGGCGATGGGCTGTCCGGCCTCGGCGAGGTCGTAGAGCCTGCTGATGCCGTCGAGGAGTTGGGTGCGCGAGGCGGCGATCTCGGCCGCCGCCTCGGAAATGGCGTACAGCGCGTACGGATCGTCCCGAATGGCGGTGCCCATGGCGGTGATCCGCCCGCGCTGATAGTCGAGGTGCGCGGCCAGCGCACCCTCGGCGATACCGATGACCGCGGCGGTGATGCCGAGCGGGAACATGGTCCAGAAGGGCAGGCGGTACACGGTTTCCGTGCGGCCGACCCGATCGGCGGCGGTGGTCCCGGAGGCCACTTCCTCCGAATCGATGGTGCGGTAGTCGGGTATGAACGCGCCGTCGACGATGATGTCCTTACTGCCGGTGCCGCACAGCCCGATCACATCCCAGGAGTCCTCGACAATGGTGTAGTCCGCCCTCGGCAGCACCACGTGCAGGGACGTGATCGGCTGTGTGGGCCTGCCCTCGGCGTCACCGACCAAGGCCCCCAGGAAGATCCAGTCGCAGTGGTCGGTGCCGGAGGAGAAGCTCCAGCGCCCCTTCAACACGTAGCCGCCCTCGGTGGGTACGGCGATGCCCTGCGGCGCGTACGGCGACGCGATCCAGGTATCCGGATTCTCGCCCCACACCTCTTGTTGCAGACGGCGATCCATGAGCGCCATCTCCCACGGGTGAACACCGCCCACACCGCACACCCACCCGGTGGAGCCGCAGGCCGCCGAGACCGCCATCACCGCCTCGGCGAAATCCCGTGGGTGCGCGGCGTATCCGCCGAACTCGGTGGGCTGCAACATGCGCATGACCCCCGCCTGCCGCACCAGTTTGACGCTCTCCTCGGAGAGTTTGCCCGCCCGCTCGGTCTCCTCGGCCGTCGCCGCCAACTGCCCGGCGATCTCCTGTACCCGTTGAACCACGCTGTGCGACATACCCGCACCTCCGAACCTTCGGTAATCCCCACCCGGCAGCAGGGCTGTCCTCGAAGGTAAACACGCCCAAGCCCCCCGCGGGCCGAATTCCCACTCACCGAACCTCGCCTGGACTTCCCCCACCGCATCCGCTAAAGCGACCAGGTACTGGTGGCGGGACCCTCTCGTACAACGCCGCCACCAATACCTGGTGATCTTGAAGAGCCCTAGTGGAGGGGCTCGATGTGGGCGGGGACCAGGGCGGTGGCGGGTTTGGGGGATGCGCCGCAGCTGGCTTGGCGGGGAGTGTGGGCGTGGGTGCGGGTGGTGACCAGCCATTGGCGGCCGTCGCGGTGGGTGACCAGGGCCGCGCCCGCGTAGGTGGCATCAGTGGGAGCGACAACAGGCAGGGCAGCACCGTGCGCGGGGCTCGCGTCGAGTGTGGTTTCCGTTGCCGTCAGATCGTCGATGCCCGCGGCGCTGAGCCAATCCGCGGTGGTCGAGAGGTGTTCGCGGACGGCGATTTCCGCCACCTGCTCGACGGGTGAGGAGCAGCTGCGGCCGCGAAAGCCGGTGAGCGGCAGGAGACCCCGGTCCACGGTGGCGATCATGTCGACGGCGGTCTCCTCGTCGATGCGGCCGTAGGTGAGGCCGGTCGGGAGCAGCACCACGGCGGGGGCGAAGCGGTGGCCGCCGGTGTGCGAGCACTCCCAGACGCGGTCGGGGTGGGCGGCGGCGAGGCGGGCCGCGATGGGGCGGCCGAGGCGGGCGCAGCACTGGTCGCGTTTGCCGTGCGCGCACACCAGGATCGGATCCGTCACGGGGACACCGATTTTCGGGGCGGGACCGTTGAGCAGGTGCAGGTCGAGGTCGAGCAGCTGCTTCAGGTCGGTGATCTCGAAGCGCTCGCACCAGGAGCCCTCGGGGCGGGAGCTGGCGATCAGAACCGTTCGCACACCGGAGAATTCCTTGCGCCCGGGGCGGCGAATCAGGGTGGGGCGGACATGCGCGGCCTTGGCGAGCGCGGCCAGCGCGGGCGTGATCTCGGGGCCGAGCACCTCGTCGCCGATGACATCGCGGCCCCACGCGCCGGGCTGCTCGACACAGAGCCAGCCGGTGACGCGGGTGGCGCTGCCGGGCAGCGGAAGGTCCAGCGCGGCAGCCGAACACGGTAGGCCGTCGTAGCTCGTCACAGCGGCTGCCCGTCCTCCAATTGTTGAATGATCTGCTCGAGCCGCCGCGCCCGCGTCTCGGGGCGCACGGCGCTGCCGAGTTGATAGCCGACCGCGGCGTGCGCCTGATCGGGGAGCGTGTCGAAGAAGGCCGCCGCCGCGGGATGGCGGGTGAGCGCGTCCAGGAAATCCTGGGGCAGCTCCGCGCCGTAGGCATTGTCCCAGCGGCCGTCGGCCTTGGCGCGGTCGATCTCCGCCTGCCCGGCCGGATGCATGAGCCCCTGTTCGATGAGTTCGCGCACGAAGCCGACATTGCGCTGCGACCATTGGCTGCGCTGCCGTCGCGGGGTGAAGCTCTGCAGGTAGAACTCGTCGTCGAGGCTCTTGGCCTGGCCGTCGATCCAGCCGAAACACAGGGCTTGGCGCAGCGCGCCCGCGTAGTCGAGGGACACGTACCCCGTGCCCTTCTTGGCGAATTTGAGCCATACCCCGTCCATACCGGCGTGATTGGCCATCAGCCATTCCCGAAACTCCGCCTCACCGGCGAAGAACAGAATCGGACGCTCTGCTGCGGACACGGCTCAACTGTAGATCCGTCGGAAAAATGATCGTCAGCGCGCCCGGGATGGGTATCCGCCGACCATGGAACCGCTGAAGGAACTCTTGGAGGTAGAGCATCGCGGATGGGAGGCGCTGTGCGCGAGCACCGGCGCGGACTTCTACGGTGCCCTCATGACCGAGGACGCCGTCATGGTCCTCGCCAACGGCATGGTGCTGGACCGCGACGGGGTGGTCGAGTCACTGCGGAACGCGCCGCCCTGGCGGGCCTTCGAACTCGAGGATCCCCGCGTGATCGATGCGGGCGGCACCGCGAAAGTCCTGGTCTACACGGGTATCGCCTACCGCGAAAGTGATACGCCCGCATTCCGCGGCGTGATGACCAGCGTCTACGTCGACACCCCGGACGGCTGGCGGCTGGCCTGCTACCAGCAGACGCCGATCCCGGACTGACTCGGCCTCAGTGCCCCAGGAACGGCAGGACCGCCGCCTCGAATTCGGGGTAGCGGTCACGGTGAATGCTGTGGCCGCAGCGGAAGGCCTGAACCGTGCAGTCGGCGACGCTGCCGCGCATCTGCTCCAGCTTCACCGGATCCACCATGCCGCCGGGGCCGCCGCGCAGGAACAGCGTGGCGGCGGTGATATCGGCGAGGCCCTCCCACCATTCCGGGTAGGGCTTGCGGAACTGTTCCAGCGCGCTGCCGGTCATGGAGCGGTCGAAGGCCAGCACGGCGCGCGGATGGCGGAGCAGGCTGGTGGTGGCGTGCCACAGTTCGGGCACGGTGGGCAGTCGGCGGGTCAGCGTCATCTGCTCGTCGCCGGAGCGCAGCGGCAGCGGCTGCTCCTCGATCACCAAGCGGCGCACCGACTCCGGGCGTTGCATGGCCACCCAGGACGCGGCGTAGCCGCCGAGCGAATGACCCACCAGATCGACCGCGCCGAGTTCGAGGCGCTCGCACAGGCGCAGTACGTCCGCGCCGAATTCCGGAAAGAGGTACGAGGCGGTGTGCGCGCTGCGACCGTGGCCGCGCAGATCCGGAATGATGACGCGGCGGCCGCGCTGCGTCAGCTGGCGCGCGAACCGGTCCCAGGTGTGGCCGTCGCCGCCCATGCCGTGCACCAGGACGACGGGCACATCGCTGTGGGAATGTCCGGAGCCCGCCCCGGAATCCCGGTAGGCGATATGCACGTCCTCGAACGCGACTCGGCTGACGGTCAACTCCACGATCAGCCAGCGTACGGGGTGCGCGAGCGCCGCGCCGCCGGTTGTGCGCGGAACCATAATGCCTGGTTGTATTCCCGTCATGCGTGAAACCGCGACCCCACCTGCGGAGTATCGACCCGACAATGCCCTGACCCGGCCCACCCTCGGTGTGGTCGGCGAGATCGTCCTCGGACTGCTGCTGCTCGCGGTGACGGTGGTGGCGACGGTCGTCGCGTTCTACCTGGACCGCCACGGCGACTACGGCATCGAGATCCCGATCGCGGTGTCGCTGGTCTTCCTGACGATCACGGTCATGTACACGGCCACCACCCTCGCCGACCGCCTGGCCGAACCCGGGATCTACGTCGGCGACGACAGCGTGGTGGTGGGCTCCTACATCTGGCGTGACGCGAAGTTCTACAGCACGGCGGGGTGGGTGCTGTGCGGCGCGCTGTGGCTCCTCGTCGGGCTGGCCGTGGTCCCGGGCTACAAGATCTTCGGTTATGCCCTGTTCGGCTTGGCGGTCTACGAGGTGGTGAAAGCCGTCTATCACGCCCGCCGAAACCGGCTCGTCCTGAACCGAGATTCGTTGCGCGTCATCGTGGGCGACCGCGATCTCGAATTCCCTTGGGAGGCGATAGCGCAGCTCCGTGGCGAACACGTGAAGGTGGACAAGAAGTCTCGCCCGGAGATCGAATTCCACTGCGCGCCGACCTATGTACTCGCTCATTCCGGCTCACCGGAGCCGGAGTCGTACAAGATTCTCTTCACCGGCCTGCCGGTCCGCCCGGACGCCCTGCTGGCCACCATGGAATTCATGACCGGTCCCCGGGAACAGCGCGAGCGTGTCTCCCTCGAACAGATCGCGGTCATGCTGCGGGGGATCCGCGCCGCTTGACGGGTCGCTATTCGTACAGCCCCTCCACATGCCAGGCCTTGTCGTAGGCGAGCAGCAGGAGGGCGCGGTGATCGCCGTCGAGGAGGACCTGGGCGCGGGCGGCGTAGCCGTGTGGGAGTTGATGGGTCCACCAGCGGTCGTCGAGGGGCCAGGGGCCCGCCCAGCCGGTGAGTCGCCAGCTGCGGCTGCCCCAGTGCAGGTGCAGCGGTTCGGCGGTGAAGAGGCCGCGGTCGGTGACCCAGACCGGGGTGCCGTCGGCGGCCTCCAGGCGGACCTGGGGGCGGTTGGCCAGGATGACGGTGGGCGCGGGTTCGGGGAGACGGCCGGGCCAGGGTTTGGCCGGGTCCGCCGCGGGGACGAGCTCTTCGCCGAGAGTCACCATAGTGATGCGTTCGGCGGGGCCGCGGCCGCCGCTGAGCACGCCCACTCGGACCGACTCACCGCCGAGCAAGCCCTGTACGCGCAGCAGTGCGCGGCGGGCCCGCTCCTCTTCCTCGCCGACACCGCCCCACAGGCCGAGTTGCAGGGCTCCGGCCGACACCACTTCGACGGGTTCGAGGCGCAGCAGGGTGATGGGGGCGGTGGGCGCGCCCCAATTCTCCTCGCGGGCAGACCTTCTCGCGGCGGCCTGTCGCGCTCGGCGGGATTTCTCACCATTCGAGTCGGGTTCGGTGTCGTTGCCGCCGAGGACGCGGCGGGTGAGCCAGCCGTCGAGCTGCCAGCGGATGCGGTCGGCGGTGCTGTCGGGGGTGAGCGGTTCGGCGCAGCGCCAGGTGCGGGAGAGTCGTTCTCCGGCTTCGGTTTCGGCTTGGACGGACAGGCGGGTGCAGGCCACCGAGGCGGCGGCCAGTTTGGTGTGCAGTTCGGCGGCGAGCATGCGGCCCGCGAAGGCGGCGGCGTCGACGCGGTCTATCGGTGGGTCGCAACGGTATTCGACGGTCAGGTCGGGGTCCGGCGGCTGCGCGGACGGCGGGCGTTCGGGTTCGGCGCGGGCGCAGCGGTGCGCGGTGATGGCGTC
This sequence comes from Nocardia sp. NPDC050406, assembly GCF_044459025.1. Taxonomy (NCBI): domain Bacteria; kingdom Bacillati; phylum Actinomycetota; class Actinomycetes; order Mycobacteriales; family Nocardiaceae; genus Nocardia; species Nocardia sp. NPDC050406. The sequence goes on from NZ_JBITIM010000003.1 coordinate 210,010, forward strand.
GGCGCCGAAGCGCGAGGTCACCTCCTTCGCGGTGAGTGCCGCGAAATCGCCGATACGACGTAATCCCAAGCGGTGCAGCAGATCCACCAGCTCTTCGCGGCCCGGCCCGGCCAGGGCCGCTTCGGCGGCGAGCTCACCCACCGGCAGCGGCGCGAGGAATCGCGCGCCCTCGCCCACCGGCACGATCATCGACCGCCGCGCCGCGAACACCGCCGTGGACAGCTCGTCCGCGATCCCGATCTGGCATTCGGCCCCCGCCGCCGCGACCGCGTCGACCAGCCGCTCCGCCGCCGCCTCCTCCGACCCGAAGTACCGCGCCGCGCCCCGCGCCGCGAGCACCAACAGCCCCGGCCGCAGCACCTCCACCCCCGGCACGGTCGCGTCCACGGCCGCCACCACGGGTTCGAACATGCGCGCATCCCGCTCCGGATCATCCTGCACCACAAGCAGATCCGGGCACCGCCCCTGCGCCTCCCGCCGCCGCAACCCCCGCCGCACCCCCTCGGCCCGAGCCACCGCCGAACAAGCCACCACCCGATTCCCGGACAACACCGCCACCGGCCGACTGGCCGCCGCGCCCTCCATCGCCGCCGCCGCTACCGCGGGCCAATCCAGGCACCACACCGCCAATACCCGCGACCGCTCTCGCGCACTCACCGCCCCTCCACAGATACCGGGCTCGCCGCGGTCGCGCGGCACCGCGGCCGGGCACAGCGGTTCGACCGCGATGTTCGAAAACCGTTGCCGTCGCTCGGATCCGTAGGCGCACCAGCGCGGAGCATCGTGGCGCGCCACACCGCCGCGGAGCCGGTTCGGGACGCGACGACCGCGCGGCCGACCGGGGCAACTTCATCGCGGCGAGACCCGCCGATTCGGACGAGCGCAGCGCATTCCACTCCGAGAGCGAACGACCCCCAGGAGGAGAGCGCGTGGCGGGATCGACATGCGCGCATCACGGCATATGGGCGCGACACCGCCGTCCGCCGCGCTCCACACTCAGCCCGGGAAGCGGAATCCATTGCGGCACCGGTTAATCCGCTACGGCGGATCTCGTCCACCCTGGCGGGGGCAGGCTCAAGAGACCGCATGGTTGGCGGGCCTCAAGGTTTCGAGCGGGGTGTCGCGAGCCGCCCATTCGACGCGGCCATCGCGGGGGAACATATCGAGGTGACCGTGGCGAGGTGGCATGGAGCGGCCACCGATCCGCACATCGAGGCTGACGGTCCGCAGACGGCCACAGCCGCGCCCGAGACCGTCATAGCCCGCGATCTTGGTGTCGATGCGGAGGCTGGGACCCGCCCAGGTGCCATTGGTGACCACGAGCGTCGAACTCTTGCTGCGGGCACGAGCGGAGAGCACCCGCGCCCGAGAAGGCGGAACCGATGCGCCGTTCAACCCCAACACCACCAAATCGAGCCCATCCAGCAGCACCGAGGCCACCTCCAGCGGATCCGGCCCCGGATCCGCCACCACGGCCAGTCGCGCCAACTGCGCCCCCATCTCCGCCGCCGCCAACAACCCCAACCGAGGCAGGCCCACCGCAGCGGCATGCCCACCCGCCCCGGTCACAGCGGCCAGCAATCCGGACAGCAAGGAACTGGCCCCGCTGTAGGACACGATCGACCCTTTGGCCAACCCACCCTCGGGAAGCAGATCCACCAAGGCGGGCGGCACCGGCAACAACTCCCGCCGCTCGACGACCCCGACACCCCTCGCCGAGGTCCGCGCGTGAGAAGCGCGGGAGCGCACCCCGGCGGAACCGAACTCCGAAGCGCCCGAAGCAGATTCCGCACCGGTGACCACACCCCCCGCCCCGGCCGACCCGGTCGCCAAGGCAGCAGCCGAACCTGCCGAGGCCAAGCGCACCTGGGCCGAGGTGCTCGCTTCGGTCGAGACGGAACCGAGTTCGGCATGACCTGATCCAGAACCGGCCGAATCGGATCCAGCCGGAACGAACCCCGAACCAGCCGAGGCAGGCTCCGGCCCGGCCGGGCTCGATTCCGTCCCGGGCGAGGGGTCCGCTTCGACCTGGGCGACTCTCGTTTCGGCCGGATCGAACCCCGAACCGGCCCAGGTGGAGGGCGAGCCGGTAGCGGCCCAGCGCGTCTCGGCCGCGGTTTCCACTCCGGTCGAGGTTGGCTCATCGGCGGGAGTGCGGGCCGGGCCGGTCGGGGTGGGGCGGCGGCGTGGGGCGGCGGTGCTGATTGCGGCGGACAGGGGTGCATGGCGCGTGGCCTCCACGCCGCGGGCGGGGATCGCGGCCATGCGGCGGCGCAGCTCTGCCAGCTGTTGCTGTCTGTCCGGGGGGACCGGCTTGCCCAGGACCTGTCCCGAACCCATCATCGACCACCTTTCTCGAGCGATGGATCCGCCGGAGCCGGGGTCGAACTCCCCAGCACCGATCCAGCTACCGACACAATTCGAATATACGTTCGAGTGCAATCCAGTAGAACCCGACACTCCGCCCGCGTCAAGGGAGAGTGGCGCAACCCTCGAGTTTCGAAGCAGGCCCGTCGGGATGGTTTTCCGCTACCCTGCACCCGTGACCGAACGCCCCCGTCCCATCGTCGGCCCCGATTATCTGGTCGCTGGCCGCTACCGTCTCCAGTCCAAACTCGGCGGCGGCGGTATGGGCGCGGTCTGGCTGGCGAAGGATCGGCTGCTGCATCGCGATGTGGCCATCAAGCAGGTGCTCTCCACCGCCGGGTTGAGCGAGGAGCAGGCGCATGCCGTGCGCCAGCAGATCATTCACGAGGGGCGGGTCGCGGCGAAGCTCTCGCACGAACACGCCATCGCGGTCTACGACGTGGTGATCGAGGCCGGTGAGCCCTGGCTCGTCATGGAGTACCTGCCCTCCCGCAGCGTCGCCAAAGCCTTGGCGCTGGTCGATCGGCTCTCCCCCATCGAGGTCGCGCAGATCGGCGCGCAGGTCGCCGACGCGCTCGCCACCGCGCACGCCGCGGGCATCACCCACCGCGATATCAAGCCGGGCAACATCCTGGTCGCCGATCGCGGTGACGAGGTGGGCATGGTGAAGCTCAGCGACTTCGGCATCTCGCGCGGGCTCGGCGACGGTATCGACGAACCCGGCGACGTCATCACCGGCACCCCCGCCTACCTGCCGCCCGAGGTGGCACGAGGCGCGCAGCCCACCTCCGCCAGCGACGTATTCTCGCTCGGCGCAACGCTGTACACCGCCATCGAGGGCCATCCGCCCTACGGTTTCGAGGACGACAGCGACGTGGTGGTGGAGCGCGCCGCCATGGCCCAGATCATCCCGCCGGAGCGCACCGGCCCGCTCACCCAGGCGCTGCTGCACATGATGGAACCGGCCCCGCAGCGCCGCCCCACCATGACCGAGGCGCGCAACGAGATCCTCACCGCCGCTTTCGGTCCTGGGACGGCTCCTTATATCTTGGGTGCCCCTGTCCGCACCGAGGACGGCACCATCCCCGCCTGGGCCGCGCGTAATTCCGCCGCCGGTCTGCGGAGCCCGCACTCCACCCCGCTCCCCCGTCCTCAGCGTGCTTCGGCACCGACTCCGGCTGCGGCACAGCACAAGCCGAAGGGGATCGACTTCTCGAACCTGGGGCCGAATGCGGGGCCGCTCGCGGTGGCGGTCGGGTTGCTCATCGGGTTGTTGATCATCATTGTGGTGCTTGTGGCGGTGATGTAGGGCTGGCAATTGGCCTACGCGGACACAATTCGCACCCACATGGCGGAATCCGCTGTCTCAGGTCGAATTTCGACCGCTCAGGCCAATAACCATCGCGGCCACCGCAGACCCATACGCCACACTCGCCTCCCGAGGCTTGGCCGCCGGATAGTTCGAATTATGCGTGACCACAACCCCATTCGCGAGAGTCACCGTGGTGTCGACGCGAGTGGCGACGCAATTGCCGCCCGCCTTCGCGGTGAGGTCGACCACCACCGCACCCGCACCGAGAGCATCCAGTGCCGCGTTGTCCAGCAGCAGGGGCGCGCGGTCGCCACGGTGCACAGCCGCGCACACGATCAGTTCCGGTGTCTCGCGCTCGATGTAGTCGAGCACGGCGGCCGAATCCGCTTGCGGGAGGAAAACCTCCGCCCCGCCGCGCAAGGCCGCCGCCTCCTGGGACAGGCGGTTACCCATGACCGCGGGCTTCTCGTCACCGAATTCCGCGGCCGCCTCGATCGCCGCCAACCCCGCCTGGCCGCAGCCCAGGATCAGACTGCGCACGGGCCGAGACCGCACCTTTTCCGAAAGTAGCTGCCGCCCTTCCGCGTAGGCGATCTTGCCCGCGAAGCGGCTCATGGCCGACAAGGCGTCGAACGGTGCGGGCTCGCCCTCGCGCGGCACGAGTTCGAAGGCCACCGAGTCGATGCCACGGGCCCGCAGTTCCGCGATCTCCGACTGCCGCGCGATTGGGTCCTGAAAGCCGAGCAGCCGCATCCCCGGCCGCAGCGGCATCGAAAACAGCTCGAACGCGGGCTTTTTCACCCACACGATCAGATCGGCGCGGTCGAACACCTCGCGTCGCCCAGCAGCGATATCGGCCCCCGCCGCCCGGTAGTCCGCATCCTGGAACCCCGCCCAGAACCCGGCGTCGCGCTCCACCACCACATCGATCCCCGCGCAGTCGAGTTCGCGCACATCCCCCGGCGTGAGCGCGACTCGCCGCTCCCGACGGGCGGTCTCCCGCAGCACCCCTACGATCACGACCGCACCCTCACGATCTGCCGCCCTCGCACGATCGCCGCACTCCCCCGCTCACGAGGCCGCCGCGAATTCCGGCAGCGCGGGCAGCCCTCGGTCGGTGAGCACCACCGGATAGGTGCGCCCGGCATCGATATCGCGCACCAATCGCTCTATGCGGTCGAACAATTCGTCCAGCAGGTCGGCGGATTCGCGGCCGGGGGCCTTGCGGGGGGCCAGCACATTGAGCCGGACGCCCAGACGCGGGGAGCCGGTGCGGTCGAGGGCCACGCTGTCGACTCCGGCCGCCGCCAGCAGCAGATCCTCGAGTTGGGCGCTCGTGCGCACCCCGGCGCGGGCCAGGACGGCGCGGTCGAAGACCACCGTGAGGAACATGCCCTCGGGTGTGCCGAGCGGGCGCAGCACCTCCACGCCGACACGGGAATTCAGCTCCGCGATGCACGACAGCGCCCGGTCGAGCTGTTTGCGCATCCGGGCGACATTGTCGGCGAAGTACCGTTCGGGTGTGCGCTCGAGCACCGCGCGCACCAGATGCGTAGTCTCCCGCTGGAACGCGATGGTGAGCCGCTCCCGCACCGCGCGCAGCCACACCGCGTCCCCGGAACACGCCGCGCCGAGCTTGCACGGCCCGAATGCGTTGTAGCCCTTGGAATTACCGGTGATGGTCAGCACGCGGTCGTACAGCCGTCGTTCCCCCTCGGCGGTGGACACGCTCAGCGCGGCGATCGGAATGTGATCCGCCACCAGCCGATCGAAGGCCATATCGCAGATGACCGGCACATCCCGCTCCAGCAGCACCCGACCGATCTCGGTCAACTGCTCCACCGAATACGCCGCCACCACCGGGTTTCCGGGCAGGGTGAGCAGCACTCCGCACAGCCGGTCGGCCACCTCGTCGAGGCAACGCGCCAGCGCCTCGGCATCGATGCGGAACGAATCGTCCTGTGTCCCAGGGCAGGTCACAATGGTCAGGCCGTACTTCTCCACGTGGATGCTGGAGCTCTTGTAGAACCCCTCCGGGCAGACGATCACCCCGCCCGGCCGGGCCAGCGTGGCCACCGCCTCCTCCAGCAGGACCGTGCTCGAATAGGGGCAGACCACGACCTCTTCCGCCCGCACCCGCACCCCGGCCACCCCGTCGACCGGCTGCGACAGACGCTCGAACAGCCTGTCCGCGGCCAACTCTCGCAGGATCAGCGGCTGTCGCTTGTCGTAGAGTCTGCCGTCGCGGTACTCGGCGGGCCGCTCCAGGTGCAGCAGCTCGTCCCACGCACGATCCAGTGCGACAACGGCATCCGGCGCGGGAGCCACTCCGGTCTCACCGTGATAGGCGTCGATGATGCCCTCGTAGGCACGTCCCGCGGTGCCCGAAAACCATTGCCCCGCACCCAGATACCGTCGCACTTCGCGCTTGCGTTCCTCGGATCTGTTGGTGAGCGCCCGCAATTCGAACAGATCACGGCTCACCGCCGCTCACCGTCCCTCGGCGCTTCCCCCGGTGCGGGCAGTTCGTGCCAGTGCCGTTCCAGCGCGGCGCGGAACACCTCGCGGCACCCGTCATCGGTGAGCCGCTCGTACCGGGCCAGATCCTCCCCCGCCACAATGTCGTTGACCACGATGGCGGACCCGTCCCGCGTCAGATCGTAGAGCTTCTCGAACCGCCGCACCGCGAACTCCACATCGTGCTTGAGCGCCGAGAACCGCGTCGCCACGCGCGCCTGCCGCGAGTAGTCGTACTCCCCCACCGCGACATACCGCTCGTCGACCACGAGCATGCTCTGCGCGTTGCGCGCGTGCTCGCGCTTCACCAGGATGCTCACCACCCCGGCCCGCGCCTGCCGCCACAGCTTGTCCTCGTAGGGCACCACATCGCCGATACCGTCCAGGACGTACATGCGCCGCACATCCCGCCCGGCGTCCGCGAGCCGCAGAATGGCCTGGTGGTAGTCGTCGCCGACATCACCGCCGATGGTGCCCAGATCCGCGGTGTGAATGGCGCGCACCGAATCGGTGGCCTGCCCGAGAATGGTGAGCCAGTCCAGGACGGTGTTCCACTCCCACACCGTGGCGCTACGCGAAGGGATCTGCGCCAGAATCTCTTCCGCGCGCTCCAATTGCCGGTCGGCGATGAGCCGCAGCGGCTCGATATCGTCGCAGGCGCCCGAGGAGTCGATGAGCCGCTGCGCGATACCGAGCGCGCGCTCCACCAGCTGCGGGTCCTTGCCGAGCAGCACATTGAATCGCATGCGCAGGTCGTAGTACGCGCTGCCGACCGCTTCGCCCGAATCCGCCTCGCCGGGCAGCTCTTCGCCCAGCGCCAGGCTCAATCGTTCGCGCAGCGGTAGCGGCGGTATGCGGGTGCCGTTCTCGATCTGCTGGATGAGACTGCGCGAACAGTCCGCCTTGGTCGCCAAGGATGCCTGGGTGTATCCGCGCTCGATACGCAGCCGACGCACCACATCGCCGATTCGCTCGCTGTCCGATCGGGTCATCGGGCACCTCCCGCGGGTCGCCCGGATTCCGCGTGCACACAGAGTGTCACGAGGCGCATTCTAATCACACGATGTGTCATCGGACTCGGGGAGGATCTTGTTGCAGGTCGCCGACGGAAGTTCCTGTGGCACATCGGAGTAACAAGCAACGGCGTGGTCACGGGATGCACCGCGGTGCGCGGGGCTCACAACGGTGTTCCGGGGCTTTGTTTCCATTCTACCGGGCCAGAATTCGACTCATCGCGGACGAAATACATTCCTGCTGACCATTTTCGATCAGAGATGCTTACGAAATATCATCACAAGTCACTAAAGCTTGATTGACGACTTGAAGTGTCCGTCTTTAGCATTGAGAGACGAGCTGCACCGCGAAACACCCACTCCGGCAAGCCAAGTCACGGAGTCTTGTGCAGGAAGCGAGCACACCATGGCACTGCGAACCACCAACTGGCTGATAACCAGTGACATCACCCCCGAGACCGCCACCTACGACCCCGTCGGGGACGGGTGGGTCCTGAGCTGGCTGCCCGGGCGGTCGCTCACCAAGGGCCAGGCCATGAACGGTATGGCGCTCGACGAATTCCTCAGCGACTTCGATCTGGCCACCGCGGCCGATACCGACACCCCGACCGCCGAGGTGCTGCACGCCTTCGAACTGGCCGTCGCCCGCGCCGCCGATCTGGGAATCAGCCTGGAGGAGGCCGTGATTCGGCTCAGCGCGCAGATCGTGCGGCGCGACCGGCGCGGAGCGCGCACCATTCTGTGCGCCGATCGCAGCGGTGAACGACTCTCAATCGATGCGGCGACGGTGTGCCCAACGGGTGAGGGCATTGCGGTTTGACTGCTGGGTCTTGCGCAGCACATTGGAGGCGTGCGTCTCCACCGTCTTCACCGAGATGAACAGACTCTCGGCGATTTCCCGATAGGTGTAGCCGCGCGCGAGCAGCCGCAACACCTCGAGCTCACGAGGGGTGAGGGAGTCCAGTTCCGGATCCAATGGCGGCTCCGGAACCTGGGACTTCCCGGTGAAGGAATCCAGGACGAATCCGGCCAGCCGCGGACTGAACACCGCGTCACCACCGGAGACCCGGCGAATGCCGTCGGCCAGCTCGGGTCCGGAGATCGTCTTGGTGACATAGCCCCGCGCACCCGCGCGAATCACCGCGATCACATCCTCGGCGGCGTCGGAGACGCTGAGCGCCAAGCACACCGGGCCGTCCTCGATGCCCTGTAGGACAGCCACGCCGCCGCCGTCGGGCATATGCACATCGAGCAGCACCACATCGGGTGCGGTCGCCTTGATTCCGGCAATGGCATCGGCCACTGTCCCGGCCTCGCCGACGACCTCCATATCGGGCTCGCGGCTCAACTCGGCCCGCACGCCCGATCGGAACACGGCGTGATCGTCGACCAGAAAGACCCGGACACTCACTGCATCTCCTCCATGTGACGGCGCACCGTTGCCACCCTCATCGGTACCACACCCGGTGCTGATCGAGGGCTCAGCGCCGACCGCCCACGGCCGCGTCCTGCCCGTCGGCGGGCGGCTGATCCGACGTGGACTCGTCGTCGGCGCTCGACTCGTCGGGGCGCACGACCAGTCGCTCGTCGGCGCCGTCGGTGCGCGGCATGAAGATTCGCACCTCGGTGCCGCGTTCGGGTGCGGACTTGATCTCCACGGTGCCGCCGCGCCGCTCGATCCGGCCGTGAATGGATTTGGACAGGCCCTGGCGATCGCTGGAGACGGTCTCGGGATCGAATCCTTTGCCGCGATCGCGCACGAAAACGCTCACCTGATGCGGTTCCACCTCGGCGAACAGGTCGATGGTCGGTACACCGGCGTGTTTGGCCGCGTTCACCAGCGCCTCGCGCGTCGCACCGAGAATCGCGGTGAAATGCTCCTTGGGCAGTCCGCTTCCGCTGTCGTTCAGATCCATGCTCACATCGCCCACGGTGACCGGGGTGACCTTCACGCCGTGCTGGTCCTCCACCTCACCGGCAATGGTGCGCAGCGCCGCCGCCAGACTCGACTGCGCCGGGCCGGTGTCGTCGAAGAGCCACTTGCGTAGCTCGCGCTCCTGAAAACGCGCCAGCCGCACCACTTCCTGTGGGTTGTCGGCCTGCCGCTGAATCAGGGCGAGCGTCTGCAGGACGGAATCGTGCAGGTGCGAGGCGATCTCCTCGCGTTCCTCATTGCGAATGCGGGCGGAGCGCTCGTCGTTGAGCGCGCGCACCATACGCAGCCACAGCGGGACGGTGAGCAGTCCGGCACCGATGAGCGTGACCGCCACCGCCAGGAGCGCCGAGCCGAGCGAACTCAGATTGATTCGGGCGAGCACCACCACGCCGAGTCCGACCACGATGAGGGTGGCCCCGCCGACAATGCGTGCCCAGGTGACCACGGAGGCCTTGGCGGGCAGGCCGAAGACCGATCGCGGTCCGTCCGCGTCGAATTCGCGCCACACCAGCGCGGCACCCACCGCGACGACGATGATCGGGCCGATCACCTGTGCGGCGGTACCGCTGAACAGCCAGGCCATCGCGACCGAGAGCGCCAGACCCAGCAGGGCGAGGCCGATTCCCTGTCGCCGCTCCTGCGCCGAGGGTGGGCCGCCGTCGCCGCCGCCGGGCGTGAAGATCCAGAGCAGCCCGTACGCGACGATCCCGGCCCCGGCCAAGGCGGACAGCAGGACGAACGCCATCCGCACCTTGAAGACATCGACCCCGAGATGGTCGGCGAGCCCGCCCGCCACGCCGCCGACGATCCGGCCGCCGGAGCGCCGCTTCAGCCGCGGTACATGCGCGGCGGGCGGACCCTGGGCAGGGTCGACGAAGGGCACAGACGGATACATATATCCGATACTGGCACGCCCACCCGACGCGGTGGCATCCGGAAACACCCGGATTCGCACCCTGAGACGGTGTGGATCTCAGGTGTTGCGCGGGACCACGAGGCCGGATTCGTAGGCGAAGACGACGAGTTGGGCGCGGTCGCGGGCATGCAGTTTGGTCATGGCGCGGTTGATATGGGTTTTCGCGGTCAGCGGGCTGATGACCATATGGTCGGCGATCTCGTCATTGGACAGGCCCTGTGCCACCAGGGCCACCGCCTCGCGTTCGCGCGCGGTGAGTTCCCGCAATCCCGTACCGGTGACGGTCTCGCGTGGTGCGGTGACATACCGGTCGATCAACCGGCGGGTTATCGACGGTGCGAGCAGGGCGTCGCCGCGCGCGGCGACGCGGACGGCGTGCAGGAAGTCTTCCGGTTGGATGTCCTTGACGAGAAATCCCGCGGCACCGGCGCGCAGTGCGTCGAAGACGTATTCGTCCATGCCGTAGTTGGTCAGGATGACGACGTGTACCCCGGCCAGGGTCGGGTCGGCGGCTATGCGCCTGGTCGCCTCGATGCCGTCCATACCCGGCATCTGGATATCGACGAGCGCGATATCGGGCAGGTGCGCTCGGGCCAGTTCCAGGCCCGCGCTGCCATCGGCGGCCTCGGCGACGACCTCGATATCGTCCTCGGCGTCGAGGAGAGCGCGGAAGCCGCTGCGCAGCAGTGGCTGATCGTCGACGAGCAGGACGCGAATCATCATGGGGCCACCGGGATTTCGGCATGGACACGGAAACCGCCCGTTTCGCGGGGTGCCGCGCGTAGTCGGCCGCCGAGCGCGGTGACCCGTTCGCGCATACCGAGCAGGCCGACGCCGGGCGGCGGGGCGGCGTCGGTGGTGGCGCGGCCGTCGTCGTCGACCCGGATGACCAGGGTGTCCGGGCGGTATTCGATGAGAACCGAGGCGGTCGCGGCGGCGGCGTGCCGGGCGATATTGGTCAGGGACTCCTGGACGATCCGGTAGGCGGTCCGGTCCACGGCGGTCGGCACATCGGGTCGCCGTCCCTCGACCGTGAGCTGTACCTCCAGACCGGGGGTACGGGCCCGTTCCACCAGTTCCGGAATGTGGTCGAGACCGTGTGGCGGGTTCTTGTCGTCGTCGCGCAGGGCTTCCAGCGTCGCCCGCAATTCGCGCGAGGCCTCCTGTCCCGCTTCTTGAATCGCCAAGAGCGCCTCCGATACCGGTTCGCCGCGCTTGCGGGCCAGGTGCACGGCGACATCGGCCTGCACCTTGATGACGGAGATCTGGTGGGTGAGCGAATCGTGTAGCTCGCGCGCTATGTGCAATCGCTCCTCGTCGGCGCGCCGCCGCGCGGTCTCCTCGCGGGTGCGCTCGGCCTCATCCGCTCGGCGCTCGGCCTGGCGCAGCGCTTCGCCCGCAGCACCGGCGGCGATCACCCAGGCGATCGGTAGGAGATCGCGAGACTGCGTGAGCGATTGGCTCACCGACCAGTCGTGCGGGGCGGCGAGGATGGCGAGCGGGAGGGCGGCCAGCATGAACACCGCACCCGCCACCACGATCAGGCGGTGGCCCGCTCGCACGACGGCGTAGACAGCGAAGAGGAAGGCGAGGAGCGGGACCTCGAAACCGATGGCCTGGTAGCCCAGAGCGCAGACGCCGGTCGCGGCCAGGACGGCCACCGGCGCGTGGCGGCGCAGGCCCAGTGCCAGCCCACCGGCGATCAGGAGGGCGTAGCCCACCAGGACCACAGGGGTCGGCGAGTGGTGTTCGGACAGACCGGAGATCAGTTGAATCGCCGCCAAGGCGACGGCAATCCCCCAGTCCTTCAGCCAGATCCGATCCGTGCCCATGCGTGCACCCTAGCGGGATATTCGCGCTGGCGACTCCCGCCCGCGGATGATCGTTCGGGTACTGCGAACGCGGTATTTTCGCTGCTCCTACCGCAGCCGCGGCAGTCGGCTACGGCCGTGGCGGCAGCGCGAATTGTCTGCGCTCGCACGACGACTCGGGGTCGGTCCGAGGGACATGATCGGGTGGCATTCAGTCCTCGGACGAGAAGGAGCATCCAATGTCCGCCCACCTGCCCACCGCCGCAACGCATATCGCCCTCCAACCCCTCGCCGCCGAGGTCACCGCCATGAGCGCCGGACGACTAGGCGCGAGCACAGGTGCGCTGATCGCCCTCATCGGCGTGATCATCGGCGGATTGGCGCTGGCCCGCCCCACCGGACGCTTCGGTGGCGGCACCGGTGCGATCGTGGCATCGACAGCGGGCCTGATCGCCCTGGCCCTCGGCGGCTTGGTCGCGGCCACCGCCGACGGCGGTCTCGGCACCGGCAACGGACTGGGCGGAGCCTACGTCGCCATGCTGGTCGGCCTCATCAGCCTGGCTCTGGGCGGAGTCACGCTGGCACGCTCACGCCGCACCGTCTGACGAGCCGTACCGTCTGACGAGCCGCACCGTCTGACGAGCCGCACCGTCTGACGAGCCGCACCGTCTGACGAGCCGCACCGTCCGACGGGCCGCGCCGTCCGACGGGCCGCGCCGTCTGACTATCCGCGTGGTCCGACCAGACGCGCCGCCCGACGAGCCGCGCCGCCCGACGGACAGCCTGTTCCGTGCAACTGCACCAAGGTGGGCCGTTTCGGTCGGCAATGTGCCGATAGCGCATGGCTCTCATATGCGGTGAGCTGAGGCGAGGTGGCCGACCGGGTGTGGACGGCAATGATGCTGGAGGACCGAGTGGACAAGTCGCGTCTGCGCCGACTCGCCGTATTGGCGGTATCGGCGGTTGTGATGGGGACGGGGGCGGCGGCGGCCGATCCCGGATATCCGAGTTTCCCGCCGGATCAGAATCAGCTGCCGCAATTGCCCTCGGAGCCACAGCTCTACGACCTGCTGCCGATTCCGACACCGGAGGAAGACCCCTGGTACGACGATCCCGCGGATCTGGAGTCGTATCGACCCGGCCAGATCGTGCGCACGCGCGAGGTGCAGACCCGGGTGCTCGGCATTCCCTTCCCGGTGTACACCAAGCAGCTGCTGTACCGGTCCAACGATGTGCACGACAATCCGATCGTCACCGCGACGACCGTGATCGTGCCCGGAATTCCGTGGCACGGCAGTCCGCGGCCGGTGGTGTCGTTCCAGGAGGCGATCGACTCCACCGATTCGGCGTGCAATCCGTCCTATACGTTGCAGACCGGGACGATGAAGGAGTCCGCGCTCGCCATCGATTGGCTCGCACAGGGTTTCGCGCTGAACGTGCCCGACTTCGACGGCAAGTTCAATACCTTCAACACATATGCCGAAGGCAAGATGGTGTTGGACAGCCTGCGGGCCATGAAGAACGATCCGGCGTTGGGGCTCAACGACTCCGGTATCGCGCTCTACGGATACTCCGGCGGCGGTTCGGGATCCATTCGCGCGGCCGAACTACGCGCCACCTACGCACCCGATGTGCGCCTGCTGGGCACCGCCATCGGCGGCACACCCGGTGACCTGGTGGGGATCGCGCGCTACGCCACGCAGGAACAGCCGGGGCTGACCGGCACCAGCAATTTCACCATGTGGCTCGGCTGGGCCGCCCTCGCCCGCGAGTACCCGGAGGTGTTCCGGCCCGAGGAGCTGCTCACCGACGAAGGACAGCGGCTACTGAAGGATTTCGAGAACCGCTGCTACGCGACCATCGCGCTCTCGGGTGTGTACCGGCCGATCAGCGCCTACTACAAGCCGGGCAGATCCCTCGAGAACTCCCCCGAGGTACTGGAAGTGTTGCGGGACAACAGTCTCGGCAAATACATCCCCGATACGCCCGTGCTGTGGTGGCATGGGGTGTGGGATGAGCTGATTCCGCCGTCGGTGGTCATACCGACCGTGAATTCGTATTGGGAGCGCGGTGCGGATCTGCGGTTCTACACCGTGCCGGTGCCCGAGCACATCACCAATGCGGTGACAGGTTGGCTCCCGGCGGTCGCGTGGACCAGCGCGCTCCTACGCGGCCTGCCGCCCGGGCCGAAGTTCAAGGCGGACTTCCAACCGCTGCCTCCCGGATTCCCGGGTAGCTGACTCGGCCCTGTCCGGACCGGACAGCGGACATCCTCTTTCGTGACCGGTCCGGATAACTCGCATCACCCTTCGCTACCAGCGGTTTCGCTGCCTTCCGGCGGTGTGGGCGGCGGCATGGGCGCGGTCGTTCTCCCTACCTTTCGATCAGAGCCACAGCGGCTCATCGAGGTTCGGGGAGGAACCACTATGAACATCAAGTCCACGCTCGTCGCCCTTGTCGCCGCCGTCGGAGTCGGGCTCGCCGGGCCCATGGCGGCGACCGCGAATGCCGGGGGTCTGGCACCGCACGAGAAGATGACCACCGCGCCCAATGGGATGACGGTCACCGTCGGCCACACCGACAACTGGTTCCACCATGTCGCGCCGTTGAACAATATGCCGACCAATCGCGAGGTGTATCTGACCAATACCTCCTACGGGACGGTCGAGGGCGGCAGCGGGAAGATCCGCACCGGATGGTTCGTCGGCTGCGCGGTGGATCTGGATGTCACCTTCACCATCGACGGGGGTATCGGAATCGACGCCGATGCCGAATTGGGCGTCTCGCTCGGGTCCAGTGGGGTGACGCCGCATGCCGGGGTGGGCATTACGCCCTCCATCGGCGGCGGTATCGGGTTCGACCTCGCCATCACGCCGGGCAAGATCACCGATATCCCATTGGGCGAGAAGGAGATCCCCGCGGGCGGCACCGGGTACATCGTCAGCCGCGACTACCGGCTGAAGGTGGAGGGCTGCGGCGGGCCGCTCACCGTGCAGGCGTACACGATCATCGAAGCCAGTTCACCCGAGGCCGATGTCGCCGACTGGGTCATGGGCGATCCCGTCATGCTGTGACGCCGCGCGAACGGGCCGTTCGCCGTCGTGACGGGCAGGGGCATCCGGGCAACGTTGCCCAGGTGACACGGCGAATGGCGCACCGGGCGAGGCGGTGGCGCGGGAGCGTCACCGCCTCGTCGACAGCGTTGGGGCCACGTTAAATTGGATTCATGCAAGCGGGGGAACAATCGAAAACCGAAGGCCGGGAGCAGGCCGAGCAGTCAACCGGCAATGAGGAGTTTCGTTCCCCGCGAGCGCTTTTCGCGCAGCGCTTCGCCGAACTGTACGAGGCGGCGGGCAATCCCACCTTGCGCCGCGTGGCCAGCGCGACCGAAGCGCGGATGCGGGCGGCCAAGGGCTCTCGCCCCGGCGGCGCGTCCGCGCAGCGCATCAGCGATTGGAAAGCGGGCCGAAATGTCCCGGCCCGCTTCGAATCCCTGCTCCCGGTGGTGCTCACCCTCGTCGAATTGGCCCACAAGGCCGGGCATCCCCTGCCGCGCACACTCGCCGAACCCCGGGAATGGCAACGCCTCTGGCAGGCCGCCACCACCTGGAACCCCGAGGACGAAGACGAATCCGCCTGCCCCTACCTGGGTCTCACCTCCTACCGAGGCGAAGACCGCGACCTGTTCTTCGGCCGCACCCGCCCCACCGCCGAACTCACCGCCTTGGTGCGGGCGGCCACCGGCATAGTCGCCGTGGTGGGTGCGTCAGGAGCGGGCAAATCCTCACTCTTGGCCGCCGGACTCGCTCCCGCCCTCGCCGATTGGGAGGTCATCGCCCTCACCCCGGGCCCACACCCGTTGGCGACATTGCTCTATGCGACCACACCAGCGCCCTCGAAATGTGCTGCAACGGCAGCAGTTCCGGACGCTGTGACGCTATCGACAGCAGAGGGCTCAGCGCCGACGACGACAAATCCGCCCGACCCGCACTCCGCGCGAACGTACTCAGGCTCCGGGGACAACACCGTCGCCAGTGCGGCTGGTCCGCAGTTGAACCCCCAGTTCGGTCTTACCAAACCACCCGTAACAGCAGATCCAGCCGATTCAGACTTACCGACAGTGTCGGCTGTGCCCGAAAAGAGCACGGCGACAGTTGGATCCGCGCAAACGAGGGCGACGGCCGAGGCAGCCACCACAACGAAACAACCCGCAGCGGCAGTGCCCGCGCGAGCAGTCGCGACCGCGCGGCCAGCGGCGGAGTCACCGGACGACCACGAGGAAGCCTGCCGAGGCAATCTCGCACCGCACCCCGAGCGTCCCCGTCGCATTCTGATCATCGACCAGTTCGAAGAGTTGTTCACCGTCTGTGCGGACGAGGCCGAGTGCGAGGAGTTCCTGCGCGTCCTCGATACCTGCGCCACGCGGACCGAAGACCCGATCGCCGTGGTCCTGGCCATTCGCGCCGACTTCTACGCTCGCTGCCTCAGCCACCCGGTGCTCCAGGACGCCCTCGAACACCGCAGCTTCCTGCTCGGCCCCATGCGCATCGACGAACTCGCCCAAGCGATCACGGGTCCCGCCCGCGCGGCGGGCCTGGAACTGGAACCCGGCCTGGAAGAACTCGTCATCACCGAACTCTGCGGTGTCGGCGACCATCACCACCCGCGCAGCTACGACCCGGGCGCACTCCCCCTGCTCTCCCACGTCATGGCCGCCACCTGGCAGGAGCGCGAGGGCCGCAGACTCACCGTCGGCGGCTACCGCAAGGCGGGTGGCGTGACGGGCTCGGTCGCCGCGACCGCCGAGCACGCGTGGAACGAACTCACCGAACCGCAGCGCCAGGCCGCCAAACACATCCTGCTGGGCCTCGTCACCGTCGGCCAGGATTCCCGCGATACCCGCCGCACCGCGCGATACTCCGACCTGCTCTCCCGCAGCGAAGACCGCGACGCCGCCACCGCCGCAATGGAATTGCTCTCCCGCACCCGCCTCATCACCCTGGACGCCGAGGCGGTCACCCTCACCCACGAAATCGTCCTCACCGCCTGGCCCCGCCTGCGCGGCTGGATCAACGAGGACCGCGTCGGCTACCTGGTGCGCCAACGCCTGGAAGCCGACGCCGCGGAATGGGCCGCCCACCAACGTGATTCGTCCCGCCTCTACCGCGGCGCACTACTGCGCCAGGCCCTCGACAATGCCGAACCACCACCGGTAGCCGACCTCGCCCGCGAATTCCTCACCGCGTCGAAGCACTCCCGCGACCACGCCCGCCGCCGCTCCACCCGCACCAAGGTCGTCCTGGCCGTCTTGGGCGTCGTCCTGCTCGCCCTGGGTTTCGCCGCCTACACCCAAACCCAACTGGCCGAACAACAGCGCACGGACAAGAACTTCGCCGCCATTCTCGACCAGGCCGACCGCCTCCAGCAGACCGACCCGTCGCTTGCCGCACAGCTCTATCTGGTGGCCGCCGACTTGCGCCCGGGCGACGAGCAGGTGCGAACCCGGTTGCTGCGCACGCAGAACCTGCCGCTGGTCACCTCCACCCCAGCCCACGCCGACGGAATCTACGAACTGGTACGGCTACCCGGCAGCAGCGTCCTGGCCTCGATCGCCTACGACGACACCCTGCGGCTCTGGGATACGGCCGACAGTACCCATCCGCGCCAACTCGGCTCACCAATCGAGAAGATCGGTCGAGTCGCCTTCGCGCCCAATGGAAAACTCATGGCGACCACCACCCCCGGTGGAGCTATCCGACTATGGGACATGACCGATCCGGCCGCTCCGCGTGAGCTCACCTCCCGATCGGACTTCGCCACCGAACCAGGCTTCCGTGCGGAATTCACCGCGGACGGCCGCGCTCTCGTCATAGTGACGACGACCCGGTTGACATTATGGGACGTCAGCAACCCCGCCGTACCGATCTCGGGACCCTCATATCCCGTGTCCAGCAGCGATCCATCGCATCGCGACAATCCGACCATTGGCTGGATGGAGTCCAGTCCGCGGGGACGGTTGGTGGCCTTCACCTACTACGAAGGCATTACGGCGACGGTCCAGCTATGGGACATCAGTGGTCCAACCGCCGCCATCAAGGTCGGCGAGATCGTCCGCGAGGCGAGTTCGACAGGGGAGCTGGCGTTCAGCCCCGATGGCAAGTACCTCGCACTCGGCAACGGGAGCGCCGCTATGGAGCCCCTCGACGAGGAGATGGCGACCGTCGAACTGTTGGACGTGAGCGAGCCCGCCCGCCCCCGCTCAGTAGGCGAGCCGCTGCGAACCACCGAGGACTACGTGTCCACTCTGGCCTTCAGCACCGATGGGCAACTACTGGCGATCGGCGGGAACGAATCCGCGACCCTGTGGAACGTCACCGAACCGGAATATCCGGTCCGCATCGAGAATCCACTGTCGACAGGCAGGGCGACCTGCCGCTTCGGTGAGACCTCCAGGCCGTGCGCGGGTGGCCCTTTGGCCCTGGCTTTCACCCAGGACGGGCATACCCTGGCCGCCGCGGGCCAGGGCGGCGAGCTTCTGATGTGGTCGCTGCCGCCCGCTCACCTGTACGGGCACGCTGGCTGGGCCTACCAGCCGAGTTTCGATGCCTCCGGCGAACGCATGGTGACGCACGCCAGCGACGGCCGAATCATCGTGTGGGACATCCGAAATCAGCGACAGCCCATACGCCTCGGGGAGTACCGGCTCGAACCGGAGTTCTACTCGACCACCTTGTCACCGGACGGCCGCACGCTGCTGCTAACCCACCTCACCCCGGCTGCCACCCAGGTTTTGGATTTGTCCGATCCGGCGCGCATACGTCCGCTCGCGGAGTGGAAGTTGAACCTCGGCAGCCTGGGGTACACGGCCATCACCGCCGACTGGCGGCTCATGGCCACCAACCACGACGACAAGACGATTCGGTTCTGGGACATCTCCGACCGTGCTCGGCCGGTACCGGTCGGGGTGCCGCTGCAGGTGAATTCGAAGTACGCC
Organism: Nocardia sp. NPDC050406; assembly: GCF_044459025.1. Taxonomy (NCBI): domain Bacteria; kingdom Bacillati; phylum Actinomycetota; class Actinomycetes; order Mycobacteriales; family Nocardiaceae; genus Nocardia; species Nocardia sp. NPDC050406. The sequence goes on from NZ_JBITIM010000003.1 coordinate 228,876, forward strand.
TGGCCGAGGTTCCTTTCCGACAATCGAGCCCTGCTCGTTCAGGAACTGGGCTCGGAAAAGGAGAACGGATTCGTCATTTCACGGTGGGACGTCAGCGATCTCGAACATCCGAAGCGGTTCGACCTGGCGATCGAGCACGCCTCCCGCGACAATCTCATGCAGCTCACACCGGATTTCCGCACGGTGGTTCTGATCGCCAACGAAACCATGCGGAGCTGGGATATCAGCGACCCGGAACACCCCGTAGAGCTCGGCGAGCCCACCGCGCTGCACACCCGGTCGGTGGGCACCCTCCAATTCACCGCCGATGCCAGCACCATGATCACCACCAGCACCGACGGCACCGTCCAACTCTGGGATTTCACCGACCGCGCACACCCGCGCGGAATCGACGGCCCGCTAACCGAGGCCACCGAAGCCTCCTGGCTGGCCGGGTTCCTCCCGGGCGGCGACTTCGCCTACACCTCGGGCCTCGGCGGCGCGATCCGCCTCTGGGACCTGGACGAATCCCACGCCGTGGATCGCATCTGCGCCGTCACCGCCGACCTGTGGACCGAACAGCTCTGGCAGCGCTACGTCCCCCAACTGCCCTACGCCCCACCCTGCGGCTGACCCCAACTTCAGGCCCATATTCAGGGTTCCCCCCGATGCGCGTCGGTGCTGGTCGCGCCCACTATGGAAGCATGACTTCCCCGAGCGACTGGTCGAGCGGCACGCGGCGCGGCAGTTTCAACGATCAGCTTCACCACCTCTGGCAGACCCGGCCGACGCGGTTGCCGCAGCACGGGCCGATCGCGGGCGTCGCCACCGGATTCGGGCTGCGCTACAACGTCGACCCGGTGCTGGTGCGGGTCGCGTTCGTGATCTCGGCCTTCTTCGGCGGCGCGGGCATTGTGCTGTACCTGGCGTGCTGGCTGCTGTTCAGTCAGCAGGGCGACCAGGTCTCGGCCGCGGAGTCGCTGTTCGGTAAGGGCAGCAGTTCGCAGTCGCCGACGAAAACCATTGTGCTGCTGGTGGCCTTGGGTATCGCGGTGAGCACGGCCGGTCCGGCGGGCGTGGGGCTCGGCGGATCCGGGGTGATCAGCTTCCTGCTCATGCTGGGCGGCTGGTGGCTGCTGTATCAGCGGCAGCCGGAACCGCCTGTGGGCGCGCTGGATTCGACCTATCCCGATGGCATGACCACCTTGGGCTTCCCCGGCACCGGCTTCACGAACGCGCCGCAGTGGACCGGGTATCCGGGCACCACCTCGCCGTACGGGCCCTACACTCAGCTGCCCGATCACTACGAGCCCGATCCGGAGCGCCAGCCCGCGCAGACCAGCGAACTTCGGGCGGAACCGTTGGCCAGCCAAGAGGTTTCGGCCCCGCGCGATGATGCCGCACCGACCCAGGAGCTACCTCGCCCAGACCCGAAGCCGACCGAACAGCTACCCGCAGTCCACAGGACCGAGGTGCTGCGCATCGACGGCGATGTCGTGGAATCCGTGGTGCTGCGCAAGGATTCGGCGGACGAGAATGCCGACCATCCGACGGTGGTGCTGCGCAAGGACGAACAGAACGCGGAATCCACCGCGGGCGAGGACGTTTCGCACGACGAGTCCAGTGCGGAGGATCCGGACGGTGGCACCGGACCGAGCACTCCGCCCAGCCCCGGCGGTGGACCGGCCGACCTGAGCAAGAGCACGCGAACCCTGCATCCGATCCCGCCGAGCGCAGAACCCGTCCGCCGCTCCTTCGGCCCCGCGCCCATCTCCCCCGACTTCGGCCCCACGCCGCCCGGTTGGGATCCGCTCGGTGTCGCGCCGCTGGCCTGGGATCTCCCCGAGCCCAACGCATCCCACCACGTGGCGGTGCAGACTCCGCCCGCACGCCCCCGTTCCCGGTTGACGCCCATGGTCATCGGCCTCGCCATTCTCGCCGCGGCGGCCGCCGGTGCCGCTGCCGCTGCCGGAGTGGACTGGATGACCCCCGGCCGCATCGGCGCCGCCGCCCTGGCGGTCATCGGACTCGGCCTGATCGCGGGAGCTTTCCTGCGCCGCGGCTACGGCCTCATGGTCGTCCTCGCCCCGCTGGCCGGGTTTGTCGTGCTGGCCTCGCTCATCGGCCCGATCGAATTCGATCGCGGCGGTGTGGGCGACCGGGTGTGGGTGGTGCAGAACCCGACCGAACTCGCGCCGGAGTACTCGCTGTCCATGGGTACGGCGACCCTGGACCTGACCAACCTGCGCCTGACGCAGGACAGCTCGACCACGGTCAACTCCCGCATGGGTGACGTCCGAATCATCCTGCCGGAGGGTATGCGAGCCCAGCTCACCTGCAATGTGGACATGGGTGACCAGAACTGCCCGACCGGCATCGTCGGCCCCGCCGAGGGCCCCGTCCTGAACCTGACCGTCAATATGCGCATGGGATCCGTGGAGGTGCAGCGTGGCTGACAACAAGACCCGACGTCCGTCCTTCTCGCTGCTGCTCGCGGGAGTCCTCGCGGTACTGGTGAGCATCTGGGCCTTCATCGGCCCCTCGTCCTGGCCGAATGGACTGTCCTTCGGCTGGATGGTGGTGATCGCCGCCATCGTGGTGGGCGTGATCCTGGTGATCTCCCCGCGCAAGCGCAAGGAGTAGTTCGATACGAAAGGGCCCCGATCCCATTGGGATCGGGGCCCTTTCACGTTTCAGGGAGTGCTCACTCCCATTCGATGGTCCCCGGCGGCTTCGAGGTCACATCGAGTACGACCCGGTTGACCTCCTTCACCTCATTGGTGATGCGGGTCGAAATCCGTTCCAGCACTTCGTAGGGCAGGCGGGTCCAGTCGGCGGTCATGGCGTCCTCGGAGGAGACCGGGCGCAGCACGATCGGATGGCCGTAGGTGCGGCCGTCGCCCTGGACGCCGACGCTGCGGACATCGGCCAACAGCACCACGGGGCACTGCCAGATCTGCTTGTCCAGACCGGCGGCCGTCAGCTCTTCGCGGGCGATGGCATCGGCCTGACGGAGCAGGTCGAGGCGGTCGCGGGTGACCTCGCCGACAATGCGGATGGCCAGGCCGGGGCCCGGGAAGGGCTGGCGCGCAACGATTTCCTCGGGCAGGCCGAGTTCGCGGCCCACCGCGCGGACCTCGTCCTTGAACAGCAGGCGCAGCGGTTCGACGAGGGAGAACTCGAGGTCGTCGGGGAGGCCGCCGACATTGTGGTGGCTCTTGATATTCGCGGTGCCGGTGCCGCCGCCGGACTCCACCACATCCGGGTAGAGGGTGCCCTGCACCAGGTACTCGACCTTGGTCTCGCCCTGTTCGCCGACCACCTCGGCGACGGCGTCCTCGAAGGAGCGAATGAACTCGCGGCCGATGATCTTGCGCTTCTCCTCCGGATCGCTGACGCCCTTCAGCTCACCGAGGAACTTGTCCACCGCGTCGACGGTCACCAGCTTGGCGCCGGTCGCGGCGACGAAATCGCGCTGCACCTGCTCACGCTCACCGGCGCGCAACAGGCCGTGGTCGACGAACACACAGGTCAGCCGATCACCGATGGCGCGCTGCACCAGCGCGGCGGCGACGGCGGAGTCGACGCCGCCGGACAGACCGCAGATGGCGTGGCCGTCACCGATCTGCTCGCGCACGGTGTCGACCAGCGCCTCGGCGATATTGGCGGGCGTCCACGCGGCGGGAATCCCGGCGATCTCGTGCAGGAAGCGGCTCAGAATCTGGTGGCCGTGCGGCGAATGCAGCACCTCCGGGTGGTACTGCACACCCGCGAGCTTGCGGGCACGATCCTCGAAGGCCGCGACCGGCGCGCCGACCGTGGTGCCGGTGACCTCGAAGCCCTCCGGGGCATCGGTGACCGCGTCGCCATGGCTCATCCACACCGGATGCGTGGTCGGCAGCCCGCCGTGCAGCACACCGCCGTCGATGCTGATCTCGGTGCGCCCGTACTCCCGGGTCCCGGTGTGCGCGACCGTGCCGCCCAGCGCCTGCGCCATCGCCTGGAAGCCGTAGCAGATACCGAAGACCGGCACTCCCAGATCGAACAGCCGCGGGTCCAATTGCGGTGCGCCCTCGGCGTACACGCTCGACGGACCACCCGACAGAATCACGGCCTGCGGCCGCATCTCCGCGATCTCCTCGACGGTCGCGGTGTGCGGAACCACCTCGGAGTAGACACTGCACTCGCGCACCCGGCGCGCGATCAGCTGCGCGTACTGCGCACCGAAGTCGACAACAAGGACTGGTCGCTGGGTTTCTGCCACCGCCATAGTCTAATGAGCGACTTGGAGCACACTTGACCCGGCTGTATTTGATTGCCTCCGCTTCGCTCCGGCGGGGTTTGCGGCGCTGGGGGTCTCGATTCTTCCCTCCCTCCGCTCCCCCGCTCCACTCAGTCCAGAATCGAGACGCGCCGCAAACCCATGGAGGCGCGGGAAGCCGCCTTCGCGGATTGCGACGGTGACACCCAGCGGGGTGCGGGCGCGGATTGGCGGACAGGGGTGCCCGGGTTGGCGGGCATTTCGGACAGTGACGACTTTCGGAGCGAGTCACACGGATTGGGCACGCCGGAGCGGGGCCAAAGCGTCGATCTCTGTCGGTCGGTCTGGCTATTCTCTACGCGTGCCATTCGCCCGTGCGATCGATGCCGAGATCCATTACGAGGACAGCGGGGGCGGCGGACCGGTAGTGCTGCTGGGGCACGAATTCCTCATGGACCGAACGATGTTCGCGTCGCAGCAGGCGGCGCTGACTCCCGAGTTCAGGATCGTGACCTGGGATGCGCGGGGGCATGGGCGTACTCGTGACGAGGGCCTGCCCTTCACCTACTGGACCAGCGCCCGCGATGTGCTGACCGTGCTGGACCAACTCGGCGTGCGCCGGGCCGTCATCGGCGGCACCTCGCAGGGCGGGTTCACCGCGCTGCGCACCGCCCTGCTCGCCCCCGAACGGGTGGCCGCACTCATTCTGATCAGCACCGAAGCGCACGAGCCGTCGGAGCGGGAACTGGAGAATGCCCGCAGGTTCCTCGACAAATGGTACAAAAACGGCCCGCGACCGGCGCTGGCCGAACACCTCGCGCAGTGGCTCATCGGCGAGGACGCCTGGTACCGCGCCGTCTGGGTGAAGCGCTGGCTCTCCCGCGACTGGCACGCCACCGAGGTGGCCGCGCGCTGCCTGCTCGGCCGCGACTCCGTACTCGACCGACTACCCGAAATCACCTGTCCCGCACTGGTTATCCACCCCACCAGAAGCGGCGTCTCCCGCGCCCACGCCCGTGAGCTCGCCGACGGCCTCCCCGACGTGCGCTACCTCGAGGTCGAAGGCGCGCGCCAGACCGTCAATATGACCCACCCCAGCGTGGTCAACTCCGCCATCCTGGAATTCCTACGCGACCAAGCGGTTTCGCGCGCCCTCGCCCACACCCGCTGACCCGGGCCACCGAACACCAACGGCCCGTGTCGTTGTCGACACGGGCCGTTGGCGGCAAGTCTCAGGCGCGGACGTTCAGTCCGACCTTCTGGAACTCCTTGAGATCGCAGTAGCCGGTCTTGGCCATCGAACGACGTAGGCCGCCAACCAGATTCAGCGAGCCGAACGGATCGTTGGACGGACCCTCCAGCACCTGCGAGAGCGGCACCCGCTCCTCGTCGATGGCGTAGGGCAGCAGCGCGCCGCGCGGCACCGACGGGTGCGCGGCGGCCGACGGCCAGAACCAGCCCTTACCGGGAGACTCCGCCGCCAGGGTCAGCGGGACGCCCAGCATGACGGCGTCCGCACCGCAGGCGATGGCCTTGGCCACATGACCGGAGGTGAGAATGTCGCCGTCGGCGATGACGTGCACGTAGCGACCGCCGGTCTCGTCCAGGTAGTCCCGGCGCGCGGCGGCGGCATCGGCGATGGCCGTGGCCATCGGCACCCCGATGCCGAGCACCTCACCGGTCGAGGTCGCGCCCTGCATGGAGCCGTAGCCGACGATGACGCCCGCCGCACCGGTGCGCATGAGGTGCAGCGCGGTGCGGTGATCGCTCACCCCACCGGCGACCACCGGCACATCCAGTTCGGCGATGAAGGTCTTGAGGTTCAACGGTTCCCCGTCGCCCACATGCTCGGCGGAGATGATGGTCCCGTGCACCACCAGCAGATCGATACCGGCCTGCACGAGCGCGGGGGTCAGCGCCCGCGCGTTCTGCGGGCTCACCCGCACCGCGGTGGTGACCCCGGCCGCCCGCACCTGCGCGACCGCGGTGGCCAGCAGCTCCGGCTGCATCGGCGCGGCGTGCAGCTGCTGCAGCAGCGTGACGGCCGCCTCGGTGCCCTCCTTCTCCGCCACATCGGTGAGCTGCTGGATCTTGGCCTCGACATCGGCGTGCCGAGCCCACAGCCCCTCACCGTTGATGACGCCCAGACCGCCCCGCTTGCCGAGCTCGATGGCGAACTCCGGCGAGACGAGCGCGTCGGTGGGGTGCGTCAGGAACGGGATCTCGAACCGGTAGGCGTCGAGCTGCCAGGCCAGCGACACCTGCTTCGACGAGCGGGTGCGGCGCGAGGGAACGATGTCGATATCGTCCAATTCGTAGGTGCGCCGCGCGGTTCGGCCCATACCGATCTCGACCATGTCGCGCATCGGGTCATTCCTCTCTGGTTCGTTCGCCACACATGACAAAGCCGGTCCGCGGACGTCCCGCGAACCGGCAATGTCCGGCTACGAACGGGTGGTGTAGTTCGGAGCCTCGACGGTCATGGTGATGTCGTGCGGGTGCGACTCCTTGAGACCCGCCGCGGTGATCTGGACGAACTGCGCCGCCTGCAGGTCCGGAATGGACTGCGCGCCGGTGTAGCCCATGGCCGCGCGCAGGCCGCCGACCAACTGGTGGATCACCTGGTCGAGCGGGCCGCGGAACGGCACCCGGCCCTCGATGCCCTCGGGCACCAGCTTCTTCTCCGACAGCACGTCGTCCTGGAAGTAGCGGTCCTTGGAGTACGACTTGGCCTCGCCGCGGCCCTGCATGGCGCCCAGCGAGCCCATGCCTCGGTAGCTCTTGAACTGCTTGCCGCCCACCAGGATCAGATCACCCGGCGATTCGGCGGTACCGGCCAGCAGCGACCCCAGCATGACGGTGGAGGCACCGGCGGCGATGGCCTTGGCGATATCACCGGAGTACTGCACGCCGCCATCGGCGATGACCGGAATGCCGTACGGCTTGCACGCGGCGGTGGCCTCCAGAATGGCGGTGATCTGCGGCGCGCCGACACCGGCGACCACGCGGGTGGTGCAGATGGAGCCGGGGCCCACACCCACCTTCACCGCGTCCACACCGGCCTCGGCCAGCGCCTTGGCACCGGCGCGGGTGGCGATATTGCCGCCGATGATCTGCACCCGGTCGCCGACCTCGGCCTTGACCTTCTGCACCATCTGCAGCACGCCGGACTGATGCCCGTGCGCGGTATCGACGACCAGCACGTCGACGCCCACATCGGCGAGCGTCATGGCGCGCGACCACGCGTCCTCGCCGACACCCACGGCCGCGCCGACCAGCAGGCGGCCGTCGCGGTCCTTGGTGGCGTTCGGGTACTGCTCGGTCTTGACGAAGTCCTTGACGGTGATGAGCCCGCGCAGCTTGCCGTTGCCGTCCACGATCGGCAGCTTCTCGATCTTGTGGCGGCGCAGCAGCCCCAGCGCGGCGGGCGCGGTGACGCCCTCCTGCGCGGTGATCAGCGGAGCCTTGGTCATCACCTCGGCGACCTGGCGGTTCTGATCGACCTCGAAGCGCATATCGCGGTTGGTGATGATGCCCACCAGGATTCCGGCGTCATCGACGACCGGCAGACCCGAGATGCGGAAGCGGGCGCACATGGCGTCCACCTCGGCCAGGGTGTCGGTGGGGCGACAGGTCACCGGATCGGTCACCATGCCCGCCTCGGAGCGCTTCACGGTCTCGGCCTGCGCGGCCTGCGCCTCGACCGACAGATTGCGGTGCAGCACACCCATACCGCCCGCCCGGGCCATGGCGATCGCCATGCGGGCCTCGGTCACGGTGTCCATGGCCGAACTCACCAGCGGCGTGCGCAGCGAGATCTCCCGCGTCAGCCGACTGGATGTATCGACCGAGCTCGGAATGAGGTCCGAAGCCGCAGGAAGCAACAGCACGTCGTCGAACGTGAGCCCCAGCATGGCGATCTTGTTCGGATCGTCGCCGCCCGTCACGGGACTGCTCATCGGATCGACCCCTCCTGAACCTCGGCAATGCCCACCGGAGGTGGTCCCGGCGGACGAATGGATTGATTTCGATACCGATGATTGCTACCCGGCATCTGCCCGTCCATGGTATCGGTCCCGCAACCCAGCCGTTTCATTGCCTCCGCTTGGCTCCGGTGGGTTCGCGAGCCGTGTCGTATTCGTCTCGTAGCGGCGCGGTGTCGTGGGGCCAATACCATGATGCGGGCAGCTATGTGAGGGCAAATGGGTGTCAGCGCTGGCGCGAGGGGGGGACTTCTGCGTACCGTGGACCTGTGCGTGACCATCTACCACCTGGCCTGCCGCCGGATCCATTCGCCGGAGACCCCTCCGACCCGTCGGCCGCGCTCGATGCCATCGAGCCGGGGGAGCCGCTGGATCCTCACGAGCGCCTAGCGGTCGAAGAGGATCTCGCCGACCTCGCGGTCTACGAAGCGCTGCTGGCGCATCGTGGCATCCGCGGTCTCGTGGTGAGCTGCGAGGACTGTCGGCAGGATCACTACCACGATTGGGATATGTTGCGCGCCAACCTGCTCCAGCTGCTGGTGGACGGTACGGTGCGACCGCACGAGCCCGCGTACGATCCGACGCCCGAGGCCTACGTGACGTGGGACTACTGCCGCGGCTACGCCGACGCCTCGATGAACGAGGCGCTGCACGGCGACGGGTTCGACGGCTTCGACGTCTGATTCGCGGTCACCGGGGTCCCGCGTGACCAGCCCGGTGGACCACGGCTCGCCCAACAACAAAGAACCGATCACCTACCGGTGATCGGTTCTTCCGTGTTTCACAGCTATTCGAACAATTGTGCCCGTGCGCGATTCGGCTTGCGCACCGGGCAATTTCGACGCATTCGCGCAATCGACGACTCGTCCTCAGCATCCCCTCACCGGATACTGCCGTGAGCCGCTGTCGATGATCAGCGAATCGTGCCGCCCGGCGCGGGAACCTGCGTCAGCGGCACCGTCGGCACCAGCGTCTGCTGCGGCACGGTCGGCGGGGCCTGGGTCTGCGGCTCAGGCTGTCCCCCGCCGATCGTTCCGCCATCCGAGGTTCCCGTGGGCACCACCACCGAGGTGGGCGGCTGCCCGGCCGGGACCGTCGTGGTCGGAACCTCCGGTTCGATCGATGGTTCCGGAGGTTCCGTGGTCGGCACCGTCGGCTTGGGACCCGGATTGGTGGGTGCCGTGGTGCTGCCGTCGGTGGGATCGGTGCCCAGGATTCGTGGATCGGGTGTGGGGCTCACCGAGATATCCGGCTTGGTCGGCGCCGTGGTGTCGCCGCCCGCACCGGGTTCGGTCGTCGTATCGGTCGGCTTGACCGGCGACGTCGTGCTCGGCAGCAGCGAAGCCGCGATCGAAGGAGCCTTCTCGTTGAGCTGCGCCAGCACTCGCTGCCACTGCTCGTTGAGCTCGTCCTTCTTCTCGGCGTCGTTGACCTGATTGACATTGGTCTCGGCCCGCACCAGCAGTGCTTTGGCCTCCTCCGGCTTGCCCTGGTCGATCAACGTCTGTGCCCGCTGCATATCGCTGTCGGCACGATTGACCACGGTGGTCTGGGCCTGTTCGGAGAACACGACCTCCTTGACCCGCCACAGCGGATCGCCCGGTTCGGCGCTGTAGGAGAACGCCGTCATACCACCGATGATCAATGCGACAGCCGCCGCCGCACCCATGAGAGGGCGCACCAGACGTAGTCGCCTACTGCCCTGTGCTCCGATCCGCGCTTGCCGAGCGCCGATCTCTTGATTGACCGCGGCGACAATGGAATCCAGGTCCGGTCCGGCTGGCATCGGCTCGTTGACGATTTCGGCTCGCCAATTCGCCAACAAGGCCGCGAGTTGATATTCGTCGGCACTGCCCGTCTGGACAGCGCCGTCGCCAGCAATGGCGTCTATCAACTCGTCGTCGCGACGTACCGCCGCGATATCGACCGGCCCGGTGTCACCACCGGACGCCTCGGCGTAGGGACCGCTGTTGTGCGATCCAGATCGCGCCTTCCAGTCGCCCCGACCGCGCTCGCCATCCCTAGCCATACATTTCACCTGCCCTCGCCACTTGTGACTTGAGTTTCGCGAGTGCCCTGTGTTGGGCGACTCGTATAGCACCCGCTGTACTGCCCACAGCGACTGCGGTTTCTTCGGCTGACAAACCCATGACCAGGCGCAGGATCAGGATCTCTCGATGTTTCTCCGGAAGCGTCGCCAGCAGTTTGTTCATCTGGCGACTGGTTTCGGATTCGAGAGCGCGCTGCTCCGGCCCGTGGTCGGTGGATATGACATCCGGTACTTCGGCCATGGCGTCCGCCTTGTTACGGGCGGCATTGCGATGGGCGTCGGCGACTTTGTGCGAGGCGATGCCGTACACGAACGCCATGAACGGTCGGCCCTGGTCCTGATAGCGGGGCAGGGCTGTCATGACGGCCAGACATACCTCCTGCGCCACATCGTCCGCGGAGAGCTGTCCACGCTCGGCGGCTCCGATACGCGCGCGGCAGTACTTCACCACGAGGGGGCGGATGCTCTCCAGTACCTGGGAGAGGGCAGACCGGTCGCCCTGCGCAGCGGCAGCGACGACGGCGGGGTCCAACTCCTCACCCGTGTTCTTCATCGTCAGAGCGTTTCCTGGCGTTACGAGTGGCACGTCGGCCGAAGGACCGGTGCTTCCGCGAGGGCGGAACGGTCCAACAATAGCGGGCGACGCGGGATCGGGGTCACTCACGGGGGACAGTGAGATATCAGCTCGCCGAACGCAATCGCCCGCCGCGACCGGCCAACAGCCGAGCGCACTCGGCGGCTTCGGCGGCGGCCGCGCTGGCAGGGTCGATCCCGGAGCGCAGCATCGCGCAGGCCCAGCGCAGCGGGAGCAGCTCGAATTCGCGGCACTGGTCAGCGGTTTCGGCGGCGAGCAGGCGGGCGCGATCGAGGTCTCCGGCGGCGGCCGAGGCGGCCGCGAGGAGTAGACGGGACTTGACACGATGTCGGACCGACGGAGCCCGCTCGGCGAGCGCCAGCGCGGCTGCGGCATGCGCCAGCGCGGGGTCGGCAAACGCGGTGGGGGGCTCGACGGTGGCGTCCGCTGAGTCGGCGGTCCCGCCTGGATCGCCGATGCGGGTGGCCTCCCGCGCCGACTCGCCAACACCGGCCGCATCCCGCGCTGACTCGCCAACCCCGGCGACATCCCGCGCCCGCATCGGGACAAACCCGGCGTCCCCCTGGTCAGGCGGGGTTATGAGCCCCGACCCCGGGGCGAACAGTGCGGTCTCGGCACTGACCCAGTGCAGGCGAATGCGTGGTCGCCAGGACTCCTCGGGCACTGGCAGGTAGGCGCGGCAACGGTCCAGCAGTCGAGCCGCGAGCGCGGGCCGCCCCGTGCCGAGGGCATCGGCCGCCAGACCCGTCAACGCGTCGCAAACCGCCTCGGCATGCGCGATCGCCACGAGCCGCGCGGTGGTGACGGCGTCCGCGGCGGGCGAACCGGAGAGCACCGACACCGCGAGGTCGGGGAGGGTGAGGGCGGCGGCGTGGCCGTCGGATATGGCGGCGCGGGCGTGCCAGCCGAGTTGGCGCAGGAGGGAGCCCTCGGTGCTGTGGGTGAGGGACAGCAGGATCGGGTCGCGGGTGAGGCGGCGGGCGCGGGTGAGCTCGGTGCGGGCCGCGGCGTAGTGGCCGACGCCGCCGAGGGCCACCGCGCGCAGCCAGGATTCGGCGGCGTCGGAGGCGGCGGGCAATTCGACAGCAGCACGGGCGGGGGTGGGGCCGAAGGCGGTGTCGGCGAGTACGGAGTTCACTTCGGACACAGGCACGGGCGCACTCTATCGGCGCAGTCGAGGGCATCGAACGCGGCCGCGCATAGCACATTCTGCTAGCAAACTTTCAGCATTCTAATGCGGCGTTCTGTTTCCGTTCTGTAAATCTGCGCTCGCAATCCCCTAGCACGTCCGTATGGAATTCGTATGCGTATCGCATTATTAACCTGGAAGCCTCGAAGTGGCCACCTCTACCGCACTCATATTCCGCTTGGCAATGGCTGAGATCACCCATTGCCACATCCGCACATGACCACGCAACGCTCGGATTCACCTGGAGAAACACGCTTTGAGCTGGGGTTTTGTGGCCGACCACAAGGCCGTTCGGCACCCGAGCGAACCTGGGCAACCGATCAGTATCACCACAGAACGCCCTCGTTGTAAATAGCAAGCGCGTTAATTCTCGAATTCGGCGGAATTCGAATCTTCGCGCGCGAGGCTATTGACGGCATTTCGTTGTTCGACCTAACGTACGACATCGCCGTCATCGGCGCGCCTCGAAAATTGCGACGCCCGATGAAGTGCGATCGCCGGGCGCCGGCGATGCGGCCCACTGCCACACCAGCACCGCTCGACAATGCCGACGAGCTCGCACCATGAGGAGTTCACAATGCCTATGCCGACCCACCTCCCTGGTCCGAACGCCGACGTCTGGGACTGGCAGATGCGCGGATCCTGCCGCGGGCAGGACTCGTCGGTGTTCTTCCATCCCGACGGTGAGCGCGGCCGCGCGCGGTCCCAACGGGAGCTGCGCGCCAAAGAGATCTGCCGGGCCTGCCCGGTGCTCATGCAATGCCGCTCGCACGCGCTGAAAGTGAGCGAGCCCTATGGCATCTGGGGAGGAATGTCGGAAACGGAACGGGAGATGCACGCGCGCCGCAACCGGCGGCGTGTTGTCGCCTGAGGTCTCCGGGTAGCCGTGTGACGCCTGTACACACCGTGTGACTTCGGATTTTTTCCCATCCGCGCGTGGCTATGCCTCGAATTCCTAGCAAACAACCGGCCACTGCCCGGCGCGGGTCGGTTGTGTCCGACCTTCACGGCGTGTCTCTCGAAGACGATGTGCGTGTCGGGCGAAATGTCGGAAAACCACTGGGCGACAGTCTTTTTGCCGATCACCCCCCGCGAGAGGAGGTCATAGCGGCACGCTACGGTTGTGCGCGATGACACAGAACGGAGCGTTGTGACAACGCGGCCGCCGGCCGCAGAGGGCGACTCCTTCCAGGGCGCCATCCCACCTCGCGTGGACTCTGCGGTGACGGCTCGCGCAGCCGAAAGCCTCGAACTCGCCGCACTTCTCGAACGCTGCGGGCAGTCGGATCAGGCGGCATTCGCCGAACTGTACGACCGCACCAGCGCTCGGGTATTCGGACTTGTCCTACGTGTGTTACACGATCCCGGATACGCGGAGGAGACCACCCAGGAGGTCTACCTCCAGATCTGGCGCACGGCAGCGAATTTCGACCCGGCGAAGGGTTCGGCCGTCACCTGGCTCATGACTCTCGCCCATCGTCGCGCCGTCGACCGCGTACGCGCCGAGCAGGCCCACGCCCTGCGCGAGGTCGCCTACGGAACCAGCACCCTCGGTAACGAATTCGACGAAGTCACCGAAGAAGTGGGACGACGGCTGGAACAGCAGGCGGTCCTGCAGGGTCTGGCCACACTCACGGAGACGCAACGGGAAGCCATTTCGCTCGCCTACTACGGCGGACGCACGTATGCCGAGGTAGCGGCATACTTGGGCGTAGGGTTACCTACCGTTAAGTCCCGTATTCGGGATGGACTGACGAGACTCAAGAAAAGTTTGGGAGTGACGTGAGATGAACGAAAGCCAGATCGATCTCGCGCACACTGTCGCGCTCGGATCGATCGGCGACGAAGATCAGCGCGCAGTGCGGGAACTACTGGATACCGCCAACCCCACCCTCCGCGCGGACTTCACCCTCGAAGTGCAGCAGACCCGGGAAGCCTTGGCCCTGTACGCAGCCGCCGCCGCGACACCACCGCCCGCCGCCCTCCGTGACCGCGTGCTGAGCGCGATAGCCGCCGACCACCCCCCGGCCACCGTCATCCCCCACCCCCGCGCCGCCGTCCACCCCGGCAACGGCCGCCGCGCCGTCCGCGACTGACCCTCACACCGCTCCGAATCCCGTAAGGCCCCCGGACAATCCACCCGGGGGCCTTACGCATTCCCGGACTCTTCGGATACTCGTGCCCGCTGCTGACGCAGCGGGCACGAGGTAGAAGGCAGGAAGCGAGAATCGGCCGCCCCACGAACCGCATGGCTCAGCGTCCCACGGACCACACGGGGCCAGCGCCCCACGAACCATCGGAGTGGTTGTTCGAGCGCCTGTCGCTGGTTCGGTCATCCGCTGGGTGCGGCGGGTGGGGGTCCGTCTCAGGGTTTTCCCTGAAATTCGTGGGGGCGCAGGGTATTTCGGGTGGATTGGCGTAGCGGGGGGACGGGTCGGGCCGATCAAGATCAGTGGGCGCGAGAGTCGCGCTCGATCAGGAGGTCGGTTGTGATGGGTACAGGCACTCGTGGCGTGCGACGGAACCTGTTGCGGGGCATTGTCGCGGGAGCGTTGTTGATCGCTCCCCTGACCGCCGTGGCCACCGCGCAGGCGGATATCTGTATGCCCGGGGAGATCGGGTGCACGCCGGGGACGCCGAAGGATCCCTACGGACCGGACGGATACGACTCGTTCGGGCGGGATCGCTCCGGGCGCGATCGCAGCGGCTACGACTCGTTCGGGTACGACGCCTTCGGCCGCGACCGGTCGGGATACGACGCGTTCGGCCGGGATCGATTCGGGCGGGACCGCAGCGGCTACGACCGGGCGGGATACGACCGCGCCGGGTACGACCGGGACGGCTACACGGCCGAGGGTTGCGGGCGCGATGGCAACGACAAGCCCGAGGCCGACAAGGTCGCGTGCGACGAGCTTCGGGAGCGGCAGCGGGCGGCGGTCCCGAGCGGCAGCGCTGGCTAGCACCCGTGCTTCGCCGATCTTGCGGGTGCCCAGGCGCAGCCGCGCGACGCCGACACTCTGGGTTCTCGGTCGGAGAGTGCCCCGGGTGCTCGGCCCGAACATGACGATGCCCCCGGACTTTTCGGTCCGGGGGCATCGGCGTATCAGCGTGGGCCGCTCACTCAGTGCGAGTGGCCGTGGTGGCCGCTGTCGGCCTCTTCCTCGACGGGCTTGTCGACGATGGCGCTCTCGGTGGTGAGCACCATGCGCGCCACGGAGGTGGCGTTCTCGACGGCCGAGCGAGTGACCTTGACCGGGTCCACGACGCCCTCGGTGACCAGGTCGCCGTAGGTGAGGGTGGCGGCATTGAAGCCTTCCTTGCCCTCGGAGACCTTGGCGACCACGACCGCGCCGTCCACGCCCGCGTTGCTGGCGATCCAGTACAGCGGGGCGGTGAGCGCCTGGCGCACCACGTCGACGCCGATGGCCTCGTCGCCGGAGAGCGAGGCGCGCAGGTCGGCCAGCTTGGTGGCGGCCTGCACCAGGGCGGAGCCGCCGCCGGGGACGATGCCCTCGGCGACCGCGGCCTTGGCGGAGGAGACCGCGTCCTCGACGCGGTACTTGCGCTCCTTCAGCTCGGTCTCGGTGGCCGCGCCGACCTTGATGACGGCGACGCCACCGGCCAGCTTGGCCAAGCGCTCCTCGAGCTTCTCGCGATCCCAGTCGGAGTCGGTGGTCTCGATCTCCTTGCGCAGCTGCGCGACTCGCGCGTCGATATCGGCCTGGGTGCCAGCGCCCTCGACGATGGTGG
This sequence comes from Nocardia sp. NPDC050406, assembly GCF_044459025.1. Taxonomy (NCBI): domain Bacteria; kingdom Bacillati; phylum Actinomycetota; class Actinomycetes; order Mycobacteriales; family Nocardiaceae; genus Nocardia; species Nocardia sp. NPDC050406. The sequence goes on from NZ_JBITIM010000003.1 coordinate 244,683, forward strand.
TGTCGTCCTTGGTGACGACCACGCGGCGGGCCTTGCCCAGCACCTCGAGTCCGGCCTCGCGCAGGTTGATGCCGAGTTCGGGGTTGACCACGGTGCCGCCGGTGACGATGGCCAGGTCGTCGAGGAACGCCTTGCGGCGGTCACCGAAGAACGGGGCCTTCACGGCAACGGCCTTGAGGGTCTTGCGAATCGCGTTGACCACCAGGGTGGACAGCGCCTCGCCCTCCACGTCCTCGGCGATGATCACGACCGGCTTACCAGTTTCGGCGATCTTCTCCAGCAGCGGCAGCAGATCCGGCAGCGAGCTGATCTTCTCGCGGTTCAGCAGGATGTAGGCGTCCTCGAAGACGGCCTGCTGGGTCTCCGGGTCGGTGGAGAAGTACGGCGACAGGTAGCCCTTGTCGAACTGCACGCCCTCGGTGACGGCCAGCTCGGTCTGCAGCGAGGAGGACTCCTCGATGGTGACCACGCCGTCCTTGCCGACGGTGGTGAGCGCCTTGCCGACCAGCTCGCCGATCTCCTCGTCGCGCGAGGACACGGTGGCGACCTGGGCGATGGACTTCTCGTCCGAGACCGGGGTGGCCGCGGCGATCAGCGCGTCGGCGACCGCGGCGGCGGCCTTGCTCATGCCCAGGCCGAGGCTCATCGGGTTGGCACCGGCGGCGATATTGCGCAGGCCGCCCTTGATGAGCGCCTGGGCCAGCACGGTGGCGGTGGTGGTGCCGTCACCGGCGACATCGTTGGTCTTGGTGGCGACGCTCTTGACCAGCTGCGCGCCGAGGTTCTCGAACGGGTCCTCGAGATCGATCTCGCGGGCGATGGTCACGCCGTCGTTGGTGACGGTCGGGCCGCCGAAGGCCTTGGCCAGCACCACATGCCGACCGCGCGGGCCGAGGGTGACCTTGACGGCGTCGGCCAGCTTGTCGACGCCGCGCTCCATGGCCCGACGAGCCTTCTCGTCGAACTCGATCTGCTTTGCCATGTGTTCCTACTCCTGTGGGTACGGGGATCGGGGGCCCAGCCCCCGCACCCCCGAAGGGAAGTCGGGTGAGGTGATCGGAGTCGAACTCCGACGCACGCCTGTTCCGGGGCGAACCGCCGAACGCACTCCGCCCCGGGTCGGTGGCTGGTGACCAGCTGCGACACCGGGGCGGCAACGCTCGGGGTTCAGGGATGCCCGGCGAATGCCGGACGGTCCCTGGGGATTCGGGGCCGAAGCCCTGAGGGTCCCCGGAGAGTTGGGCGTTCCTACTTGGTGACGACGGCCAGCAGATCGCGCGCCGACAGGATCAGGTACTCCTCGCCGTTGTACTTGATCTCGGTGCCGCCGTACTTGCTGTAGATGACGACGTCGCCTTCCTTGACGTCCAGCGGAATCCGCTTCTCGCCCTCATCGTCCCAGCGACCGGGGCCGACGGCGATGACGGTGCCCTCCTGGGGCTTCTCCTTCGCCGTGTCGGGGATGACCAGGCCGGAGGCCGTCGTCGTCTCGGCCTCGTTGGCCTGGACGAGGATCTTGTCCTCGAGCGGCTTGATGTTCACGCTCGCCACGTTGAGCCCTCCACTTTCAGGGGATAACTTCTCGCCCGGGGCGGTTCCCCGGACTCACGGTTTCGGTCACGGTGCAGACCGCCGAGCACAGCCCCGTCGTCGCGGGTGCCGGAGCCCCTGCTCAGTAGTCACATCCGGCGCTCGCAACAGATCGCGATTGCCAACTAGCACTCTATACACGCGAGTGCCAGCGCTCAAGGCCAGGGTTTGCTACCGCAGCTGATGTCGAGGGACCTCAACGCGCTGGACCACGCGCCACGCCGAACGATCGGCCGGGGAAACTGAGGGCTTCCAAAGAAAAACGAAAATCTGTAACGTTCGGATAACGGATCGTGACATTATTGACGACGGTCGCGAGACACGGACTTCGCACGGCTCCACCCGGGGCGGCACGGATTCCGAAACGAGCACGGCAGGGCTTCGATCGCGCGATCCGAGATCTACACAAATGCTTCACCCCTGCGTATCACGCGCAGAAACCTGAGACGAGAGCAAGACCGCAAGTGATCGACGGCTGGTCCCGACGCCCCATCGGACACGGGTCCCGCCGGATCCGTAGCTCGGAACCGATCGTCATCCACGCGGCGGTTCCGCAGTCCGTTCGAGATGGTCGACGACACCATGACCATCCGCTCGAAGGGAGGTGAACATGCGAACATCCCTCGGCATCTCGGCCGGGAGCGAGGTGGTGTGCTCGGCTACCGTCGCGACCGCTCCGAACGGCATGCAGCACTTCGACTATCGCGTCGTCACCGCGGACACCGCGCACTCCGACCTCGGCGATCTCGTGGCGTCCTCGATCGAGTTGATGACCACCCACCAGGTTTCCCGCGACATTCATCCCGTCGGCACGCACACCGTGGCGGCACAGGCCACGCGCCACGACGATCCGACCCCGCCCGGCGATATCGCGGTCGCCTATCGCGACCGGGAACAGGCACAGACCATTCGCGCGGCCATCGGACGACAGCGGCGCGACGTTCGACTCATTCCGGAGAGCACCGCGGCGCTGCGCTATCTGCGCCACACGGGGCTGCTGGAGCGCTACGAGACGGTCGCCATCATCGACCTCGGGGCCTCCGGCGCGACGGTCACCGTGGCCGATCAGGCCGACGACACCGTCCTGCGCACCGAGCGCACCACCGCCATCAGCGGCAATGCCATCGACGAACTGATCCTCCAGCATCTGCTGGACTGCCACCTGGCGCGGCGCGGTACCCGGCCCAACCGGAACATGCTGCTCAACCGCAGTCGGGCGGCGAAGGAGCACCTGTCCATCGCCCAGGCCGTGACCATCGACCACGTGGCCGGACAGCCGCTCAAGCTCACCCGCGCCGATTTCGACGAGCTGATCTCCGATCTGCTGCGCGAATTGGCCGTCTTCGCCCGCGGCGTCTTCGCGCGGGCCCCGAAGTTCCCGGAGTCGGTGGCGGTGATCGGCGGCGGGGCGAATATCCCGGCCGTGGTGAACGCCCTCGACGAACAGCTCGACGTCTCGGTGTGCACCGTGCCCGAGCCGGAGGCGGCGATCGCGAAGGGCGCGGCCCTGGTCGCGGATTCGACGCAGCCCACGGCGCTCACGGTGATCGGCCGCGCCGACGCACCGGTCGGCACGTTCACCAAACTGGCGGGCACCCTGGCCGGGGCGATCGTGGTGGTCGGCCTGGTCATCGGCTACGGCGTGCAGGAACTCGTCCCCGAGGACCGCGACTACTCCCCCGTCGGCACCACCAGTGGAGCGCAGGAGGAGCCGACGACCACCGTGCCCGCGGGCACCACCCCGATGACCACCAATCGGGACACCACCACCCGCTCGAACGCGCCCACCCCGCCGACCACCCCGGCAGCGGGACAACCGACCACCCCGACCAGCGGCATACCGTCGGCCACCACCTCATCGCAGTCGCCACCACCGCTGCGCCCGGACCCGGGTCTGCCGCAGATCCCCTTCCCGGCCGAACTCCCCCGCATCCTCGGGCCACTGCTCGGCACCACGACGCCGCCACCCGGCGGCACCGATCCGAGCACGACCACCCCGACGACGCCGACCACCCCGATCATTCCGTCGGTACCCCGATCGAATTCCGGTTCGGCGGGCGCGGGAAGCACCACCACCCGGATGCGCACGACAGACTGAAAACCCCACCCCTTCCCCCTAAAGGCGAAGGGGTTCTTGCTGTTTGGGGGAAGATCGCTCGTACCGGCGTCAGAGCTGGCTGGTGGCGACCGAGAGGCCGGGGTCGGTGGCCACGGTGAGTTCGGAAGGCTGTGCGCCACCGGCTATCACATGCGCGCCGAGCGTGGCGATCATGACGCCGTTGTCGGTGCAGAGCCGGGGTTTGGGGACCCGTAGGGTGAGACCCGCTGCGGTGCAGCGTTCTTCGGCCAGCGAGCGGATGCGGGAGTTGGCGGTGGCGCCGCCGCCGAGGACGAGGGTGTCCACGCCGACGTCCTGTGCGGCGCGAATCGCCTTCATGGTCAAGACATCGGCGACGGCCTCCTGGAAGGAGGCGGCGATATCGGGGATGGGAAGTTCGCGGTTCTCCCGTTGTGCCGCTTCGACATAGCGGGCGACGGCGGTCTTGAGGCCGGAGAAGGAGAAGTCGTAGCGCGGATCGCGCGCGCCGGTCATACCGCGCGGGAACGCGATGGCGTGCGGATCGCCTTCTCGCGCAATGGCATCGAGCACCGGGCCGCCCGGATAGCCGAGCCCGAGCAGGCGCGCCACCTTGTCGAAGGCCTCACCCGCGGCGTCGTCGACGGTGCTGCCCAGTTCGACAATGGGCTCGGCCAGGTCGGTGACGTGCAGCAGGTGGGTGTGGCCGCCGGAGACGAGCAGCGCCACACACGGCGGCATCGGGCCGTGCTCGAGCGTGTCGACGGCGACGTGGCCGCCCAGGTGATTGAGCGCGTAGAACGGGATATCCCACGCCGCCGCATAGGCTTTCGCCGCCGCGACGCCGACCAGCAGGGCTCCGGCGAGGCCGGGTCCGATGGTGACGGCGAGAGCATCCGGCTTGTCCACCCGCGCGGCGGCGAGGGCGCGGCGCATGGCGGGCACGATGGCCTCGAGATGGGCACGCGAAGCGATCTCGGGCACCACGCCGCCGAAGCGCGCGTGTTGGTCGACGCTGGAGGCCACCTCGTCGGCGAGCAATTCGCAGCTGCCGTCGTCCAGGTGCCGGACGATGCCGACTCCCGTTTCGTCACAGGAGCTTTCGATACCCATCACGATCATGAGAAGACCTCTGTGTCCTGCGGCTGCGGAAAGCCGGTCATGGCGGGGCGGCGCATGGTGTAGGCGTCCGCGCCACTGGGCTGGTAGTAGTTCTTGCGCAGGCCGATGATGTGGAAGCCGTGCTTCTCGTACAGCGCGATGGCGGCGGAATTGTCGACGCGCACCTCGAGAAATACCGGGCCGCCGCGCTTTCCGGCCTCGGCCAGCAGCGCTTCCAGCAGCGTGGTGCCGATGCCGAGCCCTTGGCAGGCCGGGTCCACGCCGATGGTGTGCACCTCCGCCTCCGGGTACTCGAGATTGCCGAGCAGTGCGAGACCGGCGTAGCCGACCACGCGCCGATCCTGGTCACGGGCCACCAGATAGCGGTTGTGATTGGCCACCAATTCGGAGCGGAAGGCGAACTCGTTCCACGGATCGTCCTCCGGGAACAGCAGCAATTCCAGTTCGGCGCAGCGCGGAATATCGGTGTGCCGCATCGGTTCGATGCGGATCATCGACTCACCTGCGCATAGCTCCGCTCGACGGCGTCGGGGCGGCGCAGGTACAGCGGGGTCAGCGCCTCCGGGGTCTCGCCCGCCAGGATGGCGCGGGCGGCGACGCGCACCAGCCCGGCCGGGGACGGGGTCTCCACGGGCAGCACCGGCAGATCGAAATAGTCGACGTGCGAGGCGGACCCGGCGATGAGGGTGGCGGTGCCCGCGTCCAGATCGGCGGGCTTGCACACCTCCGGCCCGGCGATGCGACCGCCCGGGTTCTCCGGCGAGACGGCGCGGTAGCGCGCCCAGTACACCTCGCGGCGGCGGGCGTCGGTGACCACGAGCAGCTCGACCGGCTCGGTGGTGTCCTTCTTTATGTAGGTCTCGGTGTCGGCGGCGATGGCGTCGAGGCTGCACACGCCGTACACCGGCTTGCCCAGCGCGTCGCCGAACGCGGCGGCGGTGGCCATGCCGACCCGCAGCCCGGTGAACGGCCCGGGCCCGACACCGACCACGAGCGCGTCGATATCGCTTCGGGTGCGGCCGGACTCGGCCAGGCAGGCGAGGATCTGCGGAGTCAGCACCTCATTGTGCGCGCGAGCGTCCACGGTCACCCGGGAGGCGATCGTGGTGATGAGAGGTGCGTTGCCCCCGACCTGCGCCGGGTCCAGTTCCACCAGTCCCGCCGTGACGGCAGGGGTCGCGGTGTCGACAGCCAGTACCAACATGATTAGGCCAACGATACTGGGTAGGGTCGCGTGGCCTGCGGCGGCGCGGGTGCGTACGTGTGCCACCGCACATTCGGGCCGCGGGTATCAGTTGGCCGACACCCATTCCCATTCGGCCGTGCGAATGTCGGAGTCGGGTTCGCGGCGCAGCAGGACGCGCAGGTGACGGTCGGCGAGGTGCTCGACCACGCCGAGGCCCCATTCGACCACCACGACGGCGTCGTCGAGGTCGGTGTCGAGGTCGAGGGCGTCGAGTTCGTCGAGGTCGCCGCCGAGGCGGTAGGCGTCGACGTGGACGAGGCCGATCGCACCCGGGCCGGTTCCGGCGCGATGCTGGCGGGCGATGATGAACGTGGGGGAACTCACCCGGCCCTGGACGCCCAGTCCGGCGGCGATACCGCGGGTGAGGGCGGTCTTGCCCGCGCCGAGTGGGCCGTCGAGGACGACGAGGTCGCCCGCGTGCAACTGGGCGGCGAGTTCGCGGCCGAGGGCCTCGGTGTCCTCGACCGTGGGCAGGATCCGGCGTGCTACGTCAGGCATGGGTCGCCTTCCCGATATGGCGGCGCACCACTCGCCCGCGCGGCGAGCAGACGACTTCGTAATTGATGGTGCCGAGCAGGTCGGCCCACTCCTGGGGGTGCGGTGCGCCGGGCGCGCCGCCGAAGATGATGGCGGTATCGCCTTCGCGGACACCCTCGGCATTGTCGCCGAGGTCGACCAGGAACTGGTCCATGCAGACGCGGCCGATATTGGGGCGGCGCTTACCGCCGAGCAGCACGTCGAAGCGCCCGCTCAGCGGCCGCCAGATGCCGTCGGCGTATCCGGCGGGAATGAGGGCGACGGTGGTGTCGCGGTCGGCGATCCATTCGTGTCCGTACGAAACGCCTTCTCCCGCAGCGACTTCCTTCACCAGGACGACGCGGGCGGCGAGGGTCATGGCGGGGCGCAGGCCGAAATCGCCGAGTTCGGGAATCGGCGAGAGGCCGTAGATGGCGATGCCGGGGCGCACCATGTCGAAGGCCAGATCGGGTCTGGTGAGGGCGGCGGCGGAGTTGGCGATGTGCACCAGTTCCGGTTGCAGCCCTTGGTCTTTGGCGGCGGCGATGCAGTCGAGGAAGCGCTCGCGCTGCATATCGTTGGCCGGGTGCTGCGGGGAGTCGGCGAGTGCGAGGTGGGAGAACATGGCGCGCAACCGCACGGTGTGCTCGTCGACGAGTTCGCGTAGTCGCCGCAGCAGGGCGGGGAATTCGGCCGCCGACGCGCCATTGCGATTGAGGCCGGTGTCGACCTTGAGCGAGACGATCGCGGTCTTGCCGGTCCGCCGGGCGGCCGCGGCGACGGCGTCGAGATGCGCCACCGAGGAGACGCCGATCTCGATATCGGCGGCCACCGCGGGCGCGAAATCGGTATCGGAGGTGTTGAGCCAGCACAGAATCGGCGCGGTGATCCCGGCGGCGCGCAGGGCCACCGCCTCCTCGACGGTGGTGACGCCGAGCTCGCGCGCCCCCGCCGCCAGCGCGGCCTTGCCCACCTCGACCGCACCGTGGTTGTACCCGTCGGCCTTGACCACCACCATCACGGCGGCATCCCCGGCTCGCTCGGCCAGGATGCGCACGTTGTGCGCGATGGCGTCCAGATCGACGAGGGTCTCCACCTGCGGCTCGAGGGTGTTCACGGCCTCGATCCTGCCATCCCGGCCGGTGCGTATTGGCTCACACCCGATGCTGGGCCGTCAGTACAGGGTCTCGGGACAGCGAATCGCCATGGTGATGACAACCGTGCCGCCCACGAGTTTGATCGTCCAGTTCATCGCCTGAAACGCCGCATAGCGCCAGGGCATGTCGTCCAACCAGATCGCCAGACCCAGCAGGGCGAGGGTGAGCAGGAGCAGCAGTGCGCCGAGTACCGCGGCGGCGGGTAGGTCGGCCGGTGCGGCTCGCACCACTAGGGCGATCAGGGCGATGAAGAGCACGGCGTTGCCGAGGAGCGCGCAGATGATCCGGAAGGTCGGCGAGTTGTCGATGTCGAGGAGGTCTTGGAGCTCGCCGAAGTAGCGGGATCGGTAGTCGTCGGCGTCCTGCGCCCCCATCGTCAACAGCAATCCCGCCGTGGCCGACAGCACCGGCAGGCCGAAAAGCACCCAATAGGCCGCGGCGGGAATGGTCAGCGCCGCAATATCTCCCGACATGGTGTCCCCCGTTGTGAACGTGTGGACACTTGATTCTCGGTAGTCGCGGGGTGAGTCGGCGAGACGGGAATCCTCTGGGCAGAGGGTGCACGGGCAGCGAGCCGGGGTGCCCTATCCGTTCGGTCGTGAAACGCGTGGTGGGTGTCCCGCGGTGGCGGAGCCGAGGTCGCGGAGGATGCCGATGGCGGTTCGGACGTGGGATTGCAAGGGGGAGGCGGAGATCGGGGCGCCGGACGCGGTGGTTTCGTGGGCGGCCAGGTTGGCGGCGAGGGAGTGGGCGCGGGCGGCCGCAGCGGCCGCCCAGGAGGGGTCTCGGCCCGCCGCGAGGAGGGCTCCGATCATGCCGGAGAGGACGTCGCCGGAGCCCGCGGTGGCGGCCCATGATCCGCCTGCCTCGTTGACGAGGACGGGACGGGAGGGGGTGGCGATCACAGTGGCGCGGCCCTTCAGCAGGACGGTGACCTGCCAGGAGTCGGCGAGTTTGCGGACGGCGGAGACGCGGTCGGGCGAAGGGTCCTGGCCGGTGAGGCGCGCGAATTCGCCCGCGTGCGGGGTGAGGACGGTGGGGGCGGTGCGGTTGGTGACCAGGGACGGGTCGGAGGCCAGCAGGGTGAGGCCGTCGGCGTCGACCACCACGGGGAGGTCGGTGGCGAGGATTTCGGCGAGGCGCGCGCGGGCCTCGTCGTCGGTACCCGCGCCCGGGCCGAAGACCCATGCCTGCACGCGGCCGGTGGCGGAAACCGTTGGGGCAGCGATGACTTCCGGGAAATGAGCGAGGACCTCCGCGGCTCCCGATCCGGCGTAGCGCACCATGCCGGAAGTGGCGGCCACTGCCGCGCCGGTGCACAGTACGGCCGCGCCGGGATAGGTGGAGCTTCCAGCGCACACGCCGGTGACGCCCTGGGAGTATTTGTCGTCCTCCGCGCCCGGGACCGGCCAGTGCGCGCCGATCGATTCGTGTTCCAGGGCGAGCAGACTCGGCTGCGGAAGGCGCTGGCCGCCCAGCATATCCGCCTCCCACTCGGTCAAGGCGAGTTGGAGCAGGCCGGTGTCCGCGTTCGAATCCGATGCCGTCGCAGCCGATTTCGACTTCTCGTCCGCCATGACCGGCACGTCCGGCCGACCGAGGCGAAGTCCTATGGGCACCAGCTCGATTCGGCCGCACCATGCTGCCGCGAGGGCGTGCACCGGCTTGTAGGCCCCGAACGCCACAGTGACGTCGGCGCGGACGGCCGGACCCGCGACCGCACCGGTGTCGGGGTCGACGCCGCTCGGCAGGTCGGCGGCAATGATCGGAACTGCCACGGCGGCAACGAGTTCCGCCGCGTTCGGGCGCAGCGGGCCGCGCCCGGAGATGCCCACGATGCCGTCCACGACCAGATCGGGGGTGCCGAGGTCGGTGCGCACGCGGCCGCCGGTGCGGCGCAGCGCGGCCAGCCCCTCGCGGTGCGCGCGCTCCGGCGACAGCAGGACCGCGTTCACCGCCACGCCCCGGCGGCGCAGCATGGACCCGGCCCACAGCGCGTCGCCGCCATTGTCGCCAGAACCGACCAGCAACGTCACCGTCCGACCGGCCACTCCCCCTGTGCGCGTGCGCAATTCCCTCGCAACCACATCGGCGAGCCCGAAGGCCGCACGCCGCATGGGCATTCCGGCGGGCACCCGCGTGAACAGCTCCGCCTCCGCCGCCCGCACCTCATCGGCCGTGAAATATCCGCGCACTGGTGTTCGTCTCCTACCTCCGGTCGGACAGCCACACGACGCCCACCCCCACGCGTCGCCCTCCCCGCCACGATATCCATCACGAGGGGGAATTGGTGGCGGGGCGTTCCCGGGCGATGCCGCCACCAGTTCCCCCTGATCATTCGACCAGGTTGGGGGGACTGCCGCGAATGGCTCGCTACCGGTGGGGACTACGCTGGCCCGCATGTCTAGCTCTCGCCGTAGTGGGTTCGTGCGCGTCATGGTCACCGCGTTCGCCGTGGTGGGTGCGCTGGGGGTGGTGGGGTGTGGTTCCGATGGCGGTACGTCCGAGTCGGGGGCGAGTAGTACCGGGGCTACGTCGGTCACCACGTCGGGGGTGGCCGCGGCGAGCACCGTGACGGTGACCGTCGACGATATGAAGTTCTCGCCCGCCGCCGTCACGGTCAAGGCGGGCGATACCGTGACCTGGAAGTTCGAGGACAAGGCGCCGCATTCGGTGCAGGGCATCGGGGATGCGGCCATGGGGATCAACAGCCCGATCTTCACCACGGGCGAGTGGAGCCACACCTTCACGGTGCCGGGGACCTATCGGTATCTGTGCCCGCTGCATCCGGAGATGAAGGGCACCGTCACCGTCCAATAGGACCCCGGCCCGGCGCTACTCGACGGTGACCGACTTGGCCAGGTTGCGCGGCTTGTCCACGTCGTAGCCGCGGGCCATGGCGATCTCGGCGGCGAAGACCTGGAGCGGGACCGTCGACAGCAGCGGCTGGAACAGCGTTGGGGCGGACGGGATTTCGATCAGGTGGTCGGCGAACGGGCGCACCGTGTCGTCGCCCTCCTCGGCAATGACGATGGTGCGCGCGCCGCGGGCCTGGATCTCGCGAATATTGCTGAGCAGCTTGGAGTGCAGCACCGCGCGGCCCTTCGGGGAGGGCATCACCACGAAGACCGGGAGACCGTCCTCGATCAAGGCGATGGGGCCGTGCTTGAGTTCGCCCGCGGCGAAGCCCTCGGCGTGGATGTAGGCCAGTTCCTTGAGTTTCAGCGCGCCCTCGAGGGCTACCGGGTAGCCGACGTGGCGGCCGAGGAACAGCACCGTGGACTCGTGCGCCAGCTGTCTGGCGATGGCGCGCACCTGCGGGGCGGTCTCGAGGACGCGCTCCACGAGCTTCGGCATGGCTTCGAGTTCGGCGAATTCGCGGGCGACCTCGTCGGGATACTTGGTGCCGCGGGCCTGGGCGAGGGCCAGGCCGACCAGGTAATTCGCGGTGATCTGGGCGAGGAACGCCTTGGTGGAGGCGACGCCGATCTCCGGGCCGGTGCGGGTGTAGAGGACCGCGTCGGATTCGCGGGGAATCTGCGCGCCATTGGTATTGCAGATGGCCAGGACGCGGGCCTTCTGCTCCTTGGCGTGGCGGACGGCTTCCAGGGTGTCGGCGGTCTCGCCGGACTGGGAGATGGCGACCACCAGGGTGGAGCGGTCCAAAACCGGGTCGCGGTAACGGAATTCGCTGGCCAGCTCCACTTCGACGGGCAGGCGGGTCCAGTGTTCGATGGCGTATTTGGCGAGCAGGCCCGCGTGGTAGGAGCTGCCGCAGGCGACCACGAAGACCTTGTCGACCTCGCGCAATTCCTGATCGGCGAGGCGCTGTTCGTCGAGCACGATCTTGCCCTCGGCGAAATGGCCGATGAGGGTATCCGCGACACCGGCGGGCTGCTCTTCGATCTCCTTGAGCATGAAGTAGTCGTGGCCGCCCTTCTCGGCGGCGGCGAGGTCCCAGTCGATGGTGAACGGGCGGGTGCGCACGCCGTCGATATTGCCGTCGAAGTCGGTGACGGCGTAGCTGTCGGCGGTGATCACCACGGCCTGGTCCTGGCCGAGTTCGACGGCCTCGCGGGTGTGCTCGATGAAGGCGGTGACGTCGGAGGCGATGAACATCTCGCCCTTGCCGACGCCGACCACCAGCGGGGTGGAGCGGCGGGCGGCGACAATCGTGTCGGGGTGGTCGGCGTGGGTGAAGACCAGCGTGAACGCGCCTTCGAGGCGGCGTACCACCGCGAGTGCGCTGGCGACGAAATCGCCCTCGGTGTCGCCCGTGGCGTAGGCGCGGGCGACCAGGTGCACCGCGACCTCGGTATCGGTATCGCTGCGCAGCTCGACCCCGGCCTCCTCGAGTTCGCGGCGCAGCGGGGCGAAGTTCTCGATGATGCCGTTGTGCACCACCGCGATCCGCCCGTGAACGTCGCGGTGCGGGTGCGCGTTGCGATCGGTCGGCGCGCCATGCGTGGCCCAGCGGGTGTGCCCCATCCCCGTGCTGCCCGCGAACCGTCCCGCCCCCGCCTCGGCCAGCTCGGCCTCCAAATTGGCGAGTCGGCCCGCTTTGCGCTCCACCGCGAGGCCCCCGGCCCCATCGAGAATGGCCACTCCCGCGGAGTCGTACCCGCGATACTCCATGCGGCGCAACGCGTCCACGACGACACCGAGCGCATCCCGATACCCCACGTACCCCACGATTCCGCACATGGGTGCCCAGGGTACTGGGTGCGTTGACCGCCCTCCGTCCGGCGGGTTCACCGCACTCCGGCATTCCTGGACGGTGCGTCCGGTTCCTCCTGGTTCCACCTTCGCGGAGCGGGCGACACGCGTGGGCGGAGGCGGCCGGATCGGATACGCGCTAAGTTCATGTCCGTGTCGCCGTCTGTGAAATCGCTTCTGAGCACTCTGACCACGCGCGGTCCGCAGGATGTGCTGCGCGGGAATCTCGGCATCGCTGGGCAGCCCGGGGTGGTGTACACACCGGCGAAGGGGTTGAATCTGCCCGCTGTCGCGTTCGGGCACGGGTGGCTTACCGGGGCGGGGAACTATCGGCGGCTGTTGGAGCATTTGGCGTCGTGGGGGATCGTCGCGGCCGCGCCCGATACCGAGCGGGGGCCGATCCCCTCGCATTTGAATCTGGCGAGTGATCTGCTCACCACCTTGGATATCTGCACCGGTGTGCGCCTGGGCGGCGGGGATATCAGCGTGCATCCCGACCGGTTGGCGCTCGTCGGCCATGCCATGGGCGCCGGTGCCGCGGTGATCGCCGCCTCGCAGCGCGAGGTCGCCGCCGTCGCCGCGCTCTACCCCGCGCCGACCGCACCCTCCGGCGAAGCGCTGGCCCCCAACATCGACACACCCGCCCTGATCCTGGCCGGAGCCTCCGATATCGACTCGGTCAGCTCCAACGCCATCCCCCTCGCCGCCGCCTGGGGCGGCCCCGCCATCCTCCGCTCGGTCGAAAAGGCCTCCCACAACGGCATAGTCGAAGGCCGCCGCGCCCTCTCCGCCCTCGGCGCGGGCAAACACGAACCCAAAACCGAACGCATAACCCGAGCCCTCCTCACCGGCTTCCTCCTCCACACCCTCCTCGGCGACAAAACCTACAAACCCTTCGCCGACCCCGAAGCCATCCTCCCCCACACCACCCTGGTCGACCCGGAAGCAGTGGACGAAGAAGAGACCGACGAGGCCCAAAAGCTCCCGATCCTCCAACTGGTCCAGGCTCTCCGGAAATAGCGCGCCCGACCTCCCCGAACACGGATCGCCGCCACGGGCAGCGGCGGCGAAGCTCGGATAAACGCGGCTTCTCGCTGCCTGACGGCTGACGAAGCCGCGACCGCAGCCGGACGAATCCCTCGATCGATGCGGGAAGCGCTAGGCCGCAGCCCCGTTTCGCAGAGGTGACCACCTCGCCGCCAGGCCATCCTCGACGCTGCGTCACCCCTAATCCACGTGCGGGCGAGCAGATCTCCTACGACGAGATCACCGCCGAGGGGCTCGCCGGGCTGTTCGCTGCGCCGGGCGGGTCGAGGACGGAGCCTCTGCTCAGTAGCGAGACGCCTGGGCGCATCGGGCTGGTGGACGAATCAGACTGCGGCACAAGAGGTTTTCGTGCACTAAGGGCTCGGCTCGCCGGGCACGGCACCTGCATCCGCAGGCGAGAGCTTCGGAGCGCGTGATGCGGCGCCCGGTGTCGGCAGGTGGATTTCGGCGGCGAACGACAACCAACACTCCAAAGGAGGGTGGCAGCTCAGGGGGTGAGCGGTGGTGTCGGCGGGACGGGGACTCCGGATGCGCCGGGCGGGTCTGGTACGGATTCCCGGCCGAGGGGTGGGGTGCCGGGGTCCGTCGGGGTGGAGTCGAATCGTCCCGGGGCGGAATGGGATTGTCGGTGGTGGGCCAGGGTCGGGCCGGTGAGTCGACTTCGACTTCTGGGGGTGTGCCCGTGCCGGTAGGTGGTTCGGCTGGGTTGGTGGGCGGGGTGACAGACCCCCCCTCGGGGTCGGCAGGTGGATTTCGGCGGCGAGCGACAACCAACACTCCAGAGGAGGGTGGCAGCTCAGGGGGTGAGCGGTGGTGTCGGTGGGACCGGCACTCCGGTTGCTCCCGGTGGGGCGGGGATGGAGTCTCTGCCCAGGGGAGGAATGCCCGGGTATGTGGGAGGTGGGGTCGAAGCATCAGGTGGCACTACGGGATTCTCGGTTGGTGGCCGCGGTTGTGTGGGTGGGTCGACTTCGCCTGTGGCGGGAGGGCTGGTGTCGGGCGGTGGGCCACCCGAGGTGGTGGGTGGGAGGAGCGGACCGCCGGGTGGGATGCCCGGATCGGCAGGCGGGGCGGCCGGGTTTTCCGAGTCTGGGGTTGGACAGTTGGGGGCGGGGGTTTGCGGGAGTGCCTCGGCACAGCCCTGTTCGGGTGGTGAGGTTGTGCCATCTTGTGTGCTCGGCGCGTTATCCGTGCAGCTGGGCGGCACTGCCGGTCGAGGTTCGGCAGGCGGTGTGGTCGACGGGGATTCATCGAGTGGTGGATCCGGTGGGGATTCACCGGGTGGCATATCCGACGGAAGGCCGGGTGGCGGGCCATCTGGCTGAACTTCGGACGGAGGGGCATCCGGAGTGGATCCCGGCGGTGGAGTGTCCGGTGAAGGGTCGGTGGGGAGGGTCTCGGTGGTGATTACCGGGAGTCCGTTGGGGTCGAGTTTGGCTGTGAAGGTGTGGGATTCGCCGGTGGGGGTGGTGACTGTCAGTTTCAGTTCGCCGGTGGGGGTTGATTCGACGGTGAGGTGGTGTCCGGCGAGGTCGAATTCGGTCTTCTGGGCGGAGCCGGTTGGTTGGGGCTCGGTTTCGGGGGAGGTGGGGGCCGGGTTCGTTTCCGGCGGGGTGGGGGCCAGGTCGGTTGGGGGTGAGGTGGGATCTGGGTTGGGCGTGGTGGTGTCGGGGGTGAGCAGGGTTTGGAGGGTGCCGAGGGAGGCTTCGAGGCCCGTTTGGACACCTTCGGACAGGTGTGTCAGGAGTTCGGTGAGGGAAGTGCCCAAGCCGTTGAGCAGGTCGTCGAAGGACGTTGTGCCGGAACGGGATCTGGCTCTCCCATCGGACATAGTGGGCGAATCAGGGGACGCGGGATCTTGCGGTTCGACGGAAGGACTGGTGCGGCCGCCAAGAGTGGCGGGGTCGTTCCGTGGCATTGAGGGGTCCACGGTGGAGGCCGGAGCCGGGCCTGCCGTAGTGCCCGTGCAGACGGCTGGCGCAGCGGTGGCCGCTCCCGACGAGCCCATCGACCCGGGAACGCACGCTGCCCCAGGCGCGCCCGTCACCCCGGGAATGAATGCCGCTCCAGGCGAAGTCGTGGCCGCGGCAGGCCCGCCCGCTCCCGCAGATCCAGCCGCTCCCGCAGACCCGCCCGCTCCCGCAGACCCGGCCGCTCCCGCAGACCCGGCCGCTCCCGCAAACCCGGGCGCTCCCGCAGACCCGGGCGCTCCTGCAGGGGCGGGCGTTTCGGTCTGTGGGACCGCCCCCGCGGGCGCGGTGCCGCCCGACCCATTGGGCCCGTCCGGCGCGCTGGCACCGCCTGATCCACCCCCTCCGCCCGATCCGTTCACTCCGCCCGGTCCACCCACTCCGCCCGGCCCACCGGCTCCACCCGACTCGCCGGACCCACCGGATCCGCCGGTCCCACCCGGCCCGCCGGTCCCACCCGGCCCGCCGGTTCCACCCGGCCCGCCGGTTCCACCCGGCCCGCCGGTTCCGTCTCCCCCGCCGACCCCACCCGGCGTAGTTCCATCCGGCGCATTGGGGCCCGATGCGCCGGGTTCGTCCGGCTCACTACCCGGACCGCCCGCTCCCGAGCCGGGACTAGTCCCGTCCGGTCCTGTTGCAGGAGTAGTGGATTCGGGGCGGTTGCCCGTTTGGGCGGGGTCGAAGGGGGTGGTGGGTTGGGGGTAGGGGGTGTCGAGGGTGAGGCTCAGGGATGTGGTGAGGGTGCGGTATTGGTCGGTGATGAATTGGCTGGTGGCTGTGCAGGTTTGGGTGAATCTGTGGAGTTTGTGTTCTATGTCGGGTTTGAAGGTTTGGTGGAGCCAAGGGGTTTCGGGGGTGGTGGTTATGAGGGAGTCGATGGCTTCGGGGGATTTGCCGCCCAGGGCCAGGGTGGTTTCTCCGGTGGGGGTGCGTTCCAGGAGACCGAGGGTGTCGTCGGCTTTGGTGAGGATAGCTTGGCGGATCGGGGCGATGAGAGCGTCGAGGGTGGTGACGATCTTGGCGGCGGCGTCGAGGTCGTCGCGGGCGCGGCGCACGTGGGCGGCGGTGTGGTCGAGGGCCGCGGCGCCGCCCACTCCGGTCCAGATGGTCGAGAGGCTGTGGGCGACGGATTGTTGGGCGGCCCACTGCTGTTCGGCGGCGGAGAGGGACTCGGCGAGCGCCTTTCGGGTGGCATCGAGCTTGTCGAGGTCCAAGCCGCGTTGTTCGTCGTAGCGGGCCCGCAGTTCGGCGAGCGTCACCTCGGGCAGTGCGCCGAAGGCCTTCTCGTACAGCGGCAGGAAGTACTCCCAGTACTCCAGGCCCGGTGCGCCGTAATCCAGGATGTCGTCCACCGACTTCCCGGCCACATCGAAACTCACAGTCCCCCCTGCAATTTCGGATTACCCGCCGGTGCGCTCCGCCCGTTCCCTGTCGTTGCGCACGTATTCGGCCACGGCCAGATCGAAGGCGGCGGCGGTGGCCGCGGTGGCCGAACCCCAGTCCCGCAGCCAGCCCGCCAAACGCTCCAGGCCGCGATGCACGGCCAGCCCCTGCTCCGAATAGTCGCGCCCGGCTTCGTCATTGCCGATACCGAACAGATGGTCGTCGACGCGCCGCGCCTGCGTGCGCAGGACCACCGCGGAGTCGCGCAAGCTCCCCGCGGCTGCCCGCAGCGCGTCGATATCGACCGCGAACCCGTCAGGTCCGCTCCCCATGCGTCCCCCTTCCGTCACCCACCCAGGCGTCCCGAATCGGTGCGCACCCACTCGGTGGTGCCGTCGGGGTGGTGGCGGAACTCCCAGGCCGCGTAGTCGCCGCCCTGGTCGACCAGGGTCACATGATCGGCGTACCCATCGTCGTCGAGATCGGTCCACACGTGCATGGCGCGTTCGCCATTGGTGGTCACGGTGTCCAAACGACCGTCGCCGTCGATGTCCTGTACCGGATGGGCTAGTTCCACCGCACCGATGGCACTCAGCTCCGAGTGCGTGTCGAGGTTCGGCAGATCCAGTCCGGACAGATCACCAGATGTGACCATGTGCTCTCCTCCGCAGCGATGTGGCTACCATCCTCGCACCAGCGGAGGCCGAGCGTGACTCCTTACCGACGAGTTGTGGATGACTCGCGGGGTGTGGACAACTTCGGCGTGGCTACCACTGGGCGACGTGCGGGGCCTTGTTCTTGGGAATCACCAGCCAGAGCACCAGATACAGAATGAACTGCGGCCCGGGCAGCAGGCAGGACAGCACGAACAGCAGTCGAACGATATTGGCGCTCCAACCGAAGTACTCGGCGATACCGCCGCAGACTCCGGCGATCCACTTGTCACTGGTCGAGCGGGTGAGACGGCGGGAGGGGGTCGGTGTTGTCATACCTCCACTCTGCGCGCCGCGCGCGGCACGCGCATCGGTCCTCGGCCCGATTCCGACCCTGACTTTCCGATGCCCCCGGCTCAGGGTCCAACCCTGAACAGGGCAGACTTCCTCGAGTGAGCGCAACACTGCATGCCCGCGGACTGTCGGCCGGACACGGGGAACGAACCCTGTTCGAGGACCTCGACCTGGTGCTCGCCCCCGGCGATGTGATCGGCCTGGTCGGCGTGAACGGAGCCGGGAAATCCACCCTGCTGCGCATGCTCGCCGACCGCGACGCGGTCGAGGGCGAGATCGCGCTCAGCCCGCCCGACGCGAGCGTCGGCTACCTCGCGCAGGAGCCGGAACGCCTTGCCGGGGAGACGGTCATGGAATTCCTGGCGCGGCGCACCGGGGTCGCCGAGGCGCAGCGCGTCATGGATGCCGCCGCCGAGCGCCTCGGCGAAGGCGGTGACGACGACTACTCCCCCGCGCTGGAGCGCTGGCTGGCGCTCGGCGGCGCGGATCTGGAGCAGCGCGCGGCCGAGGTGGCGGCGGATCTCGGGCTCAGCGAGAGCCTGCCGCACGGCTTGGACACCCCCATGACGGTGCTCTCCGGCGGGCAGGCGGCCCGCGCCGGTCTGGCCTCGGTGTTGTTGTCGCGCTTCGACATTCTGCTGTTGGACGAGCCCACCAACGACCTCGACCTGGACGGCCTGGCCCGATTGGAGCAGTTCGTGACCGGTATCCGGGTGCCCCTTATGGTTATCAGCCACGACCGAGAGTTCTTGGCGCGCACCGTGAATCGGATCGTCGAACTGGATCTGGCACAGCAGCAGGTCGGTGTCTACGACGGCAGCTACGACTCCTACCTGGCCGAACGCGAGATAGCCCGCCGCCATGCCCGCGAGGCCTACGAGGAGTTCGCCGACACCAAGGCCGGACTCGAGGCCCGCGCCACCATGCAGCGCAATTGGATGGAACACGGCGTGCGCACCGCCCGCCGCAAGGCCAAGGATCCCCGAAAGGTGGACTCCGACAAGGCCGGTCGGAAAATGCGCGCCGAGGCCACCGAGAAGCAGGCGTCGAAGGTGAAACAGACGCTCAAGCGCATCGAGCGGCTGGACGCGGTGGAGGAGCCGCGCAAGGAGTGGGAGCTGCGCATGGCCATCGCCGCCGCGCCCCGCAGCGGAACGGTGGTGGCGACGCTGTCGAATGCGACGGTGACGCGCGGGGATTTCACGCTCGGGCCGATCACCACGCAGGTGGATTTCGGTGACCGCATCGTCTTGACGGGCGACAACGGCTCGGGCAAATCGACGCTGCTCGCGGTGCTGCTCGGAAAGACCCAGCCCGACAGCGGTTCCGCCGCCTTGGGCTCGGGCGTGGCCATCGGCGAGGTGGATCAGGCACGCGGATTGTTCCGGGGAACCGCCACGCTCGCCGATACTTTCAGCGCCCAGATCCCCGACTGGCCCGAGGCCGAGGTCCGAACGCTGCTCGCCAAGTTCGGCCTGCGCGGCCCACATGTACTGCGCCCCAACGACACCCTCTCCCCGGGCGAACGCACCCGCGCCGCCCTGGCCCTCCTGCAAGCCCGCGGCGTGAACCTGCTCGTCCTCGACGAACCCACCAACCACCTCGACCTGCCCGCCATCGAGCAGCTCGAGCAGGCCGTCGAATCCTTCGAGGGCACACTGCTTCTGGTTACCCACGACCGCCGCATGCTCGACAATGTGCGCGCCACCCGCCGCTGGCACATGGACAGCGGTCAGCTCACCGAAGCTCGGTAGCGACCCCGCCTCCGACCGCCGCGAGCGCCGAACCCGGTGTGTGCCCGGTGGATTCGGCCATGCTGCGGATCAGGTGGGCTTGGTCGGCGAAGCCCACCCGCACCGCGACCTCGGCAGCCGGGAAGAACGGCAGCAGCAGGCCCGCCTCCCGGACTCGATGCCAGCGCCGCAGCGTGGTGAGCGAGGTGCCCAGGGGCGCGGACAGCTGCCGCAGTCGGCGCGCCGACAGGCCGACGTGCCCGGCCAGTTCCTCCAGGCTCGCGCCCTGGTCCAGGATGGCGAGCGCGCGAATCAGCCGAGGATCCACCGGCGGCGGCTCGCCGATTTCCCGATTCACCGTGCGGCGCAGTCGATCCGGGTCGAGATCGTCGCCCAGCGCGGCGAACAGCCGCCGGACCTGGATGGCATCGAGGGCATGAACCCCGGGCGGCGCCGCCAGCCGATGCGGGTCGATCCACAGCGCGGTGAATCCGTTCGGATGCCGCATGGTGTGCGGCAGCCCGGGCGACACCAGCACCCCGCGCCCAGCGGTTTCGCGCCCCTGCTCGTCGGTGACGACCACCTCGCCGTCCCACGAGAGCGTGAGCTGCCAGGCCGGGTTGCGCGCGCCCGAGCCGAACGGCCCGGCGCTCTCCGCGTAGCAGGTGAACTCAGCGCCCACGGCCGCGAACACGGCATTGCCGTTTCGTTCAAGACGCCACGAGCGCGGCTGCTCGATCATTCCCTCATGCTGCCACTACCCCTGATGGAGGTCGATTCATGAGGCTGCCGAATACCGAATTCACATCCCGCCCCTGGCGCGCACACGAGATCACCGGTGATTTCGTGATCGAGGATGTGTGGGCGCTGCCGACTCCCGGCGGCCCCGACGATCTCGATCGCCTGGTGCGGCAACTCACCGACGGCGACGACTCGACCATGAGTGTCTCCAGCAATGTCGTGGTCGGCACGCTGTGGGCGCTCCGGCTGAAGATCGGAGCCCTGCTGCGCTGGGACACGCCGGACAAGGCCATCGGCCACCGGGTGGCGTCGCTGTGCGACCGCCTGCCGCAGGACCTGCGCGCGGTCCGCGGCCCGGATATGGAGGGTGCCCCCTTCACCTCGGTGTTCCTGACCCACGACGAATGGCTGGCGGAATTCGCCAACAGCACCGTGCACTGTCTCCTGCACCTCGGTTGGGTGGAGGACGGCCACGGCGGCTACCACGGACAGATGACCGCGCTGGTGAAACCGAGCGGCCTGTTCGGCAAGCTCTACATGGCCATGATCTCGCCGCTGCGCCAGCGGGTGGTGTACCCGCACTTCTTCCGAGAGATGGGAAAGACCTGGCGCGCAGGCGAACTCACCGACACGAGATGATCACCGCGGCGAGTGCCACGGGCGACTGACCGCCTCTTCCGGCACCTGTGCCCCGCTGCCGTCAGGCAGCGGGGCACGAGATTTCAGAGCTCTACACCGCCGCGACGAGTTTGGCCAGATCGTCGGCCAGGCGCTGCGCCTGGTCCGGATCGGTCGCCTCCACCATGACGCGCACCAGCTGCTCGGTTCCACTGGGCCGCAACAGGACTCGGCCGGTGTCACCGAGGAGCTTCTCGGCCTCGGCCACCGCCTCCTGGACCGACGGGGCCGCCGCGACCGCGGTCTTGTCGGAGACCTTGACGTTCACCAGCACCTGCGGGACCGTCTCGACCACCGAGGCGAGATCGGCCAGGGCGCGGCCGGTTTCGGCCATGCGGGCCATGAGCTTCAGGCCGGAGAGAATGCCGTCGCCGGTGGTGCCGAAGCGCGGGAGCACCACGTGGCCGGACTGTTCGCCGCCGAGGGTGTAGCCGCCGCGGCGCAGCTCCTCGAGCACATAGCGGTCGCCGACCGCCGTGGTGAGCACCGTGATACCGGCCGCGCGCAGTGCGATGTGCAGGCCGAGATTGCTCATCACCGTTGCGACGAGGGTGTTTTCGGCGAGTTCGCCGGTCTCGTTCATGGCCAGCGCCAGGACCGCCATGATGGCGTCGCCGTCCACCACCGCGCCGGTGGCGTCCACGGCGAGACAGCGGTCGGCATCGCCGTCCAGACCCAGGCCCAGATCGGCTCCGTGCTCGACGACGGCGGCCTGAAGTTTCTCCAAATGCGTTGAGCCGCAACGGTCGTTGATATTGAGGCCATCCGGTTCGGCGTGGATGGCGACGACCGTCGCGCCCGCCTCGCGGAAGGCCGCCGGACCCACCTCGGCGGCCGCGCCGTTCGCGCAGTCCAGCACCACGGTGAGTCCGCTCAGGTCGCGTCCGGTGGCCTCCACCAGATGCTCCACATAGCGTTCGTGGGTGCCTTCGAGGGTGTACCGGTCGTCGAAGTGCTGGCCGCCCAGTCCCGGTCGGCCGAGCACCCGGCCGATGGCCGCGCCGGTCGGGCGCACGAACGAACCCTCGGCGACGAGCGTCTCGATGCGGTTCTCCACGGCGTCGTCGAGCTTGTGACCGCCCGCGGCGAAAATCTTGATTCCGTTGTCCGGCATGGGATTGTGCGATGCCGAGATCATCACGCCCAGGCAGGCGTCGTACACGCCGGTCAGGTAGGCGACCGCCGGGGTCGGCAGTACGCCGACCGAAACCACGTCCACCCCAGCGGAAGTCAGGCCCGCGACCACCGCGGCCTCCAGCATCTCACCGCTCGCGCGCGGGTCGCGGCCAACCACCGCCAGCGCGCGCTTCTTGCCCCGGCTCAAAACCTGCGCAGCCGCCGCCGAAACCCGCAGTGCCAGTTCCGGACTCAGCGACTCGTTGGCGAGTCCGCGGACTCCATCGGTGCCGAACAAACGTCCCATAACCTCACCCCTGGTCGGTCGATAACGCACGAGAGCAGGCGCCCAGCGGCTTCGAAAACCGTTGCTGGGAGCCTGCTCTCGGACAGGTTGCCGCATAGACCGTACCGCGCCCCTCCCCCGAAGGGGTCGGGCGCGGCAGGGTCGTGCGGCGGGAAATCAGCGCTTCGAGTACTGAGGCGCCTTGCGGGCCTTCTTGAGGCCGTACTTCTTACGCTCGGTGGCACGCGGGTCACGAGTGAGGAAGCCAGCGCGCTTGAGCGCCGGACGATCATCGGGGGTGACCTCGATCAGCGCGCGGGCGATGGCGAGGCGCAGCGCGCCAGCCTGACCCGACGGGCCGCCGCCGACCAGGCGGGCGTAGATGTCGAAGCTCTCGGTGCGCTCGACGGTCACCAGCGGCGACTTCACCAGCTGCTGGTGCACCTTGTTCGGGAAGTAGTCCTCGATGGTACGGCCGTTGAGCACGAAGTTGCCGGAGCCCGGCACCAGGCGGACGCGGACGACGGCTTCCTTGCGGCGGCCGACGGTCTGCACCGGACGGTCGATCACGACCGGGGCGAAGGTCTCGGCGGTGTACTCGGCCTCGTAGCCGTCACCCTCCTCGACGACCTCGACGGTGGTGTCCTCGACGACGAAGTCGTCGTTGAATTCCTCAGGAGCGGTCACTGGGCCACCTGCTTGATCTCGAACGGAATGGGCTGCTGAGCGGCGTGCGGATGAGCCGGGCCAGCGTAGACCTTCAGCTTGCCGATCATGCGGTTGCCCAGCTTGTTCTTCGGGATCATGCCCTTGATCGCGCGCTCGACCAGACGGTCGGGGCGGGTCTCGAGCACCTGGCGGACAGACCGGGTCTTCAAACCGCCCGGGTGGCCCGAGTGGGTGTGGATGAAGGTGCGGTCGGCCTTGTTACCGGCAATGGAGATCTTGTCGGCATTGATGATGATGACGAAGTCGCCACCATCGACATTCGGTGCGTAGGTCGGCTTGTTCTTGCCACGCAGCAGATTCGCTGCCTGCACGGCAAGGCGGCCGAGCCGTACGTCAGTGGCGTCGATGACGTACCACTTGCGGGTCACGTCACCAGCCTTGGGGCTGTACGTAGGCACAGTGCTTCCCTGTCTGTCGTCGGTTTTGCCAGCCAGCGTGAACGGTCGAGTGATTCCCCGGCGGCCAGGCGGAGACCCGGGGACTCGTGGGACGCACCGGTTGCCCGGTGGTACCGCACGCCAACGGGCCACGATACCAGGGGCGGGCCGGACATCTGAAACCGGTCCGGGCCCGGGGTATGAGCGGCGCGATCAGGCTCGATATCGCCCGATCAGCTCAGATGTCGATTGTCGCGCGAACCAGGTTGTGGTCGGACAGGCCCGCCACGTCTTCTACCGTCGGATCGGAGACGGGAACGCCGCAGCCGACGACCAGGTCGATGTACTGGGATTTGGCACCCGACGTACGCGGGCGGGTCGGCGGGGAGCCCGGGGCGAAATTCGGGACCGTGAAGTCCGGGCCAAGGCCCGCC
Source organism: Nocardia sp. NPDC050406 (assembly GCF_044459025.1). Taxonomy (NCBI): domain Bacteria; kingdom Bacillati; phylum Actinomycetota; class Actinomycetes; order Mycobacteriales; family Nocardiaceae; genus Nocardia; species Nocardia sp. NPDC050406. Next base: position 268,608 of record NZ_JBITIM010000003.1, read on the forward strand.
GCCACGTGGTCGCGGGCGATATTGAAGTCGCCGAGCAGGACCGTGCCCTTGAGGTCGGTGCCGAGTTCGGCCAGTCGGGCCAACTGTCCGCCGCGACGGTCGTCGCCGGTGACGTGGGTGGCGACGACGGTGATCCCGAAGGCTTGGGCCGCGAGCAGCCCTTTGCCCGGATCGCTGGCGAAGGATTCGGCGGCGGTCTGCTCGCTGGGGCCGTTCACCAGGAGGACGAGGTACTCGTCGCGGTCGGTCAACGCCGTCTCGATCCGGCGCGGGCGGGGTAGACGCGGATACCGCAGCGCGTGGACGGTGCGCTCCGGCAGCGCCGCCCGCAGCGAGACCAACTGGTCGCCACTGACTTCTTGCAGCGCGATGACCTGCTCGGTCAGCGCCGCCACCCGCGCCGTCACCGCCGCGATGCGCGCCTGCTCGTCCGGCCACCGCCGCGCGACGTCCTCGTACCAATTCTCGGCATGGACGCGATGCAGCACATTCCAGGTGGCGACCGTGATCATGATCGCGATGCTAGGCGCGGCACGCCAGGCCCGCGATGGGGATTGCGGCCGCCCCGGTCAAATCAGAATCGGCGGACCCGGGTCGATCCCGCGAGTCGGGCCCGGAATGGAGTAGCGCAACGTATCGATACCGAGTGGGCCGCATTCGATCTCGGTCGGGTCGCCGATATCGGCGATACCGGGCAGCGGGGCGAGGGATACCGACGGGATCACCGAGCAGGTGGACGCGAACCGAGCGGTCCGATCCACCGACGGCCAATCGCCGAAGGATTCGACCCGGGGGCCGCCGAAATCCGTTGCACCGAGGTCGAACTCGGCCGCTCCCGAATCGTCGGCGACGAGTGTCGAAACGGCTGATGGTTCCGAAGCTCCGGCTTCCCTCGTGAACGCCGCCTGAGCCGCATCGATCACGGTTGCGCTGGAATGGAACTCACCGTCACCGTCCCAAATTCGCTGGCTGCCATGGCCGGGCACGAATTCCGTCGCGCCGGTGAGCGACGTGTCGGAGGGGTTGTCCGCGGCACCCGAGGTGGCCGACACCGCGGCGACTTCCGTGGTGGCGCCGCGGGTCGACTCGTCGACGGGGCTCGTCAGCGCGGCCGGGTCCGCGGTGACGCCGGGCGCACCGGAAGCCTGCATGCCGACCGCGGCCAAGGCGACCGCGCTCAGCATGGTGGGGGCTCCGAAGCGCTTCGGCTTCATCAGCGCTTGCCCTTCATCTTGTTCCACAGGCCCTTGCGCTTGGACTCGCCCTCGCCGGAATCCTGATCGGAACGGTCGGCATCGGTGTCCCGCGACGGCGGGTACGGGGATGGCGAACCGGTGGGCGGCACCGGCCCAGCGTAGCCCGAACCGCCCTGACCTGCGGGATTTCCGGCAGACGAACCGCCCGGTCCGGACGCGTAACCGCCCGGCTGGCCCGCGGGACCGTAGCCGCCCTCGCCACCGTGCCCACCTTGGGCCGCGCCGTAGCCGCCACCGGGAGTGGGCCCACCTGGGCCGTAGCCGCCGACGACCCCCTGCGGTCCGGTGGAGTATCCGCTCCCACCCTGGCCGTAGGGCTGACCGGGGCTCTGCGGTGAATACGCGTGCGCGCCAGTCCCACTCGGGCCGTACTGTCCCACGCCACCTTGCCCGGCGGCACCTTGTCCGGAACCGCCCTGACTCGAATGTTCGTGTCCGGCAGGCGTATTCCCGGGGCCGTGCGGTCCGTAGCCCGAATACCCCTGGCCCCCAGCGCTCGCCGCGCCCTGCGGTGGACGGCCGACCACCGCTGTCGCCTGGTCATCGGCGGGCGTCCCGGGCGGCCGCGTGAATCTGCTGCCCATACCGGGCGCTCCGGCGGGCAAGTTCCGCGACGACTGCGAAGCGATCGGCACGTCCCCGGTGCCAGCACCCTGCCCGGCGGCCATGCCCTGCGCCGCGAGCGCCGCGATCTCCTCCTGGGAAATCCGACGGGTCTGCCCGGCGGGGTCGGTCGGCGAAGCCGGTGCGCCGGTGGCGGATTGACCCGCCGACTCCCCGCTCGGCGGTGAATCCATATGCCGCGGCGTCATTTCCGGCTGCTGCCGCAGCGGTTCGGGCTGCCGTTGCAGCGGCTGCATACTCGCCGGGGTCTGCGGCTGCGGCTGCCCCGACGACGGAATCTGCCGAGGCACCGGATCGACCGACCGCGCCGCGGCGGGTGGCACCTGACTACCGGGCGAGGAATGCCGCGGCCCGCCCTGTCGCGCCGCGTCGGCCTCCGCCCCCGCACCCGAAGCTTGTTGCGGCGCACCGGAGTACGACTGCGCCGCCCCCGACTGAGATGCCCCCGTAGCGGACGGCGGTTGCCCCGGCGCGGGAGAAGGTTGCCCCGCCCCGGCGTGCGCCTGCCCGGGTGCCGGAGGCGCTTGCCCCGGCTGCGGTCGACCCGCGTGCGGCGCGGGCGGCTGCCCAGCCCCCGGGTGCGGCTGTCCCGCGCCCGCGTAAGGCGCGTCCTCCGGATAGTTCTCGCTGTCGTTGACCAGCAGATGCGTCGCCCCCAGCACCATGGCGTGCATCGGGTGGTCCGCGACCTGGAGCCGGTGCCCCAGATGGTTCTGGAAGGCCAACCGCAACGCGTCGTTGAACGCCACATTGCCGGTGAGCAGGACCGTGGAGGTGTCCGCGCCGATGGTGCGGGCGGCGGCCATGACCTCGATGACCACATTGTCGGCGGCGCGGGCGTCGTGCAGGGCATCGGGGTGGATGCCCACGCCCATGGATTCGGTGGGCTCCTCGTCGTCGCCGTGGACGGCCACCACCAGGCAGCCGCGCCCGTCGGAGTAGACGCCGGTCGCGCCGACCGAGGGTTCGGCGCGGACCAGGCCGAGAGCGCGCACATAGCCGGAGAGCGCCACCGATTCGGGCAGTGGTTCGACCGCGACGCCGAGCTGCTCCACCAGCCGCGCGTACTCGTCGACCTTCTCGTCGGGCCAGTCGTCGGGGAACGGCAGCGCCACCACGTCGGGCGCACCGCCGAGATGTTTGCCGATGGCCGCCAGCGGATTGAACAGCCGCGCCCGGAACACCAGCTCCGCGGGCCAGGTCGCCCCGGCGATCACGATGCGCGGATGCCCGATGATGTCGCGCACATCCGAAATGGCGATACCTACGTCAGGACGCCGGTCGACTCCCGCGGTGTGCAGGCGACCGGACGAATCCGCCAGCAGATACGCGGGCGGTGTGTATGTGCTCTCCACCTGGACCGGGCGTATCGGTTTGCCGCCGCCACCGGCGGCGACCGTCACCACGTCCCAGCCGAGATGCACTGCCCCAACTCGAGCCGTCACAGCCACCAGTCTGCCTGTTCACCCGTCGAAACGCGCGCCGCGCCCGTCACGCGGCCGATTTCTTGAGCCGCAGCCGCGACCACGTGAGCAACGCCAGCACCAACGCCAGCACGAACAGCATGGCGATATCGAGCGACCAGATCGGCACTTCGTGCTTCCACAGCTCGTCGGGCTGGGCATTGGCGAAGATCTCGCGCACATTCACCGTCGATGCCCCGGCGGCATAACCCCAGCGCGACGGGAACAGCCACGAAACCTGGTCCAGCACAACGCGGTCGGTCACCGGGATCATGCCGCCCGCCATCACCAGCTGGAACATGATGGCGACCACCAGCAGCGGCATCACCTGTTCATTGGATTTGGCCAGCGAGGAGAGCAGCAGACCCAGCACCACGCAGGTCACGGCGGTCAGGGCGATGCCGACATACAGTTCGGCGCTGCCGTTGGAGATCACCACGCCGGGTCCGGGCCGCTTCTTGCCCGCCAGCACGATGGCCATCATGACGCCCGCCTGCAGCAGCGCGGCCACACTGAAGATCACGATCTTCGACATCAGGTACGCGCCCGACCGCAGCCCGACCGCGCGCTCGCGGAAGTAGATCGCCCGCTCGCCCACCAGATCACGCACGGTCAGCGTCGAGCCCATGAAGCACGCGCCGAGGATGAGCACCACCAGCAGCTGTTGGGCCTCCGCGCCGCCGGTGGCCTGGAAGGACCCGTCCGGCATCTGCACGAACCCGCCCTTCTGGAAGCCGTTGCTGCCCGGCACCACCAGGGACAGCCCGCCCAGCACGAACGGCAGGATCACCAGGAAGGCCAGATAGCCTCGGTCGGCGAGGATGAGCCGCAGCTGTCTGCGCGACAGCGTCGAGAACTGTTTGAAGGCACTGGATTTCGGCGGCCTGATCTTCTCCTGCTGCCGCACCGGCGGTGGTGGCGGCGCGAAGGCTTGGCGGGAGCGGAAATTCGCGAAGGCGCGGTCGGGATCGGCTGCGACCCTTGCGAAGATCTCCGCCCAGTCGCTGGTGCCGAGGAAGTCGCGCACACTGCCCGGGTGCCCGCAGAAGGCGGTCTTGCCGCCGGGCGCGAGCAGCAGCACCTGATCGCACATGTCCAGGCACGCCACCGAGTGCGTGACCACGATGACGGTGCGGCCCGCGTCGGCGAGTTCGCGCAGCATGGTCATGACCTGGCGGTCCAGCGCCGGGTCCAGACCCGAGGTGGGCTCGTCGAGAATCAGCAGCGACGGACCGGTGAGCAGTTCCATGGCCACCGAGGCGCGTTTGCGCTGACCGCCGGAGAGCCGGTCCACCCGGGTGTCCGCGTGCTGGGTGAGCGAAAGTTCGCCCAGCACACCGTCGATGACGCGTTGCCGGTCGGCCTTGGTGGTGTCGGGTGGCAGTCGCAGTTGGGCGGCGAAGCCCAGCGCCTGCTTGACGGTCAACTGCTTGTGCAGCACATCGTCCTGCGGCACCATGCCGATGCGGGAGCGCAGCGCCTCGTATTCGGCGTGCAGATTGCGCCCTTCGAAGGTGACCGCACCCGCCGAGGGCTGGGTACTACCGGCGATGAGCTTCGACAGCGTGGACTTGCCCGCGCCGGAGGGGCCGATGAGCGCGGTCAGCGACCCGCGCCCGGCCTGCATGTTCACATCGACGAGCAGTTCCTTGTTGCCCTCGACGGTGAATCCCACGCCGTGCACGTGCAGACCCTGCTCGGCGACCGGCCGCTGCCGGTGTTCGAGCGTGCCCTGCTTGACCACGAAGTCGACATTGCCGATGGTGACGATATCGCGTTCGCGCAGCAGCGCCCGCTCTTCGCGGCGGCCGTTGACGAACGTGCCGTTGGCCGAACCCAAGTCCTCGATGGCGAGACCCTCGGGGCGGCTGACGAGACGGGCGTGCCTGCGCGAGGCGAGCGGATCATTGACGACGATCTGATTGTCGGGCGTACGGCCGATGTGCAGTCCGGCGGCCGGAATTCGGTCGGCGCTCGCGATGGGCTGATCGGCGGAGCGGGCGCGCATGGGCGGCAGCGCCGAGATATCGGCCTTGGCCGTCATATTCATATTGACCGGAGCGCCCTGGTGCAGCGGCACTTCCGGCTGCGGCTGCGAGGGCGGCCGCACCTGGGGCTGCGGGGTCGACGGCGGCCGCACCTGCGGTTGGGCATTCGACGGCGGACGCGCGCTCGACGGCGGACGCTGCACGGGTTGCGGATGCGACGGCGGTCGCTGCACCGGCTGCGGATGCGAGGGTGGGCGCTGCGCGGGCGGCTGCTGTACCGGCGGCCGCTGTCCCTGCGGCTGCGGTCGCGGCGCGAAGCGTTCGGGCCGGGACGGCTGCGGGGCTCCCCCGACCCGCGGTGTGGGTGGCAGCAGATGCAGCAGCGGACCCGTGATGGCGTCGCCGAGGCGCACCTGGGTCGGCCGGTGGATGGGCAGCGGCATGGTCAGCCGCCGCGCATCCACGAAAACACCATTGGTACTGCCATTGTCGCTGAGCACCCAGGCCCCACCCTGGAAGCTCAGGGTCGCGTGCACGCGCGACACGAGTGGACTGTCGACGAATAGACTGACCTCGGGTGCCCGCCCCATGGTGATCTGTTGGTTGGCGTCGAAGACCCGTTCGGTTCCATCATGACGCACGGTGATCTGCTGCGCCCCCGGTGAAGACATGCTGCGGATACTATTCGATTGCCCGGACTTCGGCGGAGCCCCGACTGGCAACCGGTTCGTTCCCGGGCGGTGAACTGGTCGGTCTGCAGAGGGAGAGAATGTGTCGAGGCGCGGTGCTACCGGTCGATTTTTCGGGCCGGGTGGCCGGGCAGCGGCGGCACTCACCCTGGTCACGCTGATCGCCGTCCTGACCGCCGGATGCACCTTCACCGTGGACGGACGCGCGGTCTCGATCTACGACGACCCGTTCAAGGTCGCCGGATTGCCCACCACCAGCGGACCCAACGGACCGCGCCCCGGGGTGCCCGACACCACCATCACGGCCACCAATTCCGATGGCGGCGAAATCGATCGGCTCGCCCTCAATGCCATCGAGGACATCCAGACCTATTGGCGCGACGAGTATCCCAAGGAGTTCGGCGGCGAGTTCACGCCGCTGGACAAATTCATCTCCTGGAGTGCGCGCACCCCGCGCAAGGAGTCGGTGGAGTTCTGCGAGGAGACCACCTATCGGCTGGTCAATGCCGCCTACTGCCGCCTGGACAATTCCATCGGATGGGATCGCGCGGTGCTGCTGCCCACCGTGCAGCAGACCTTCGGGAAGATGTCGGTGGTGACGGTGCTGGCCCACGAGTACGGCCACGCCATCCAGACCATGGCCAAGCTCGTCGGCCGCAAGGATCCGACGATCGTGAAGGAGCAGCAGGCCGACTGCTTCGCTGGGGCGTTCCTGCGCCATGTGGCCGAAGGGAAGTCGAAGCATTTCACCATCAACACCTCCGACGGTTTGAATTCGGTGCTCGCCGCCACCGTGGCCATTCGCGACGACAATCCCGATGATCCGGACAGCGTGCACGGCTCGGCCTTCGAACGGGTGACGGCCGTGCAGATCGGATTCACCGACGGGGCCAAGGGCTGCAAGGGCATCAACGAGGACGAAATCGAAACCCGCCGTGGGAAATTGCCGCAGAGCTTCGGCGACGACGCCAGCTACGGGGAGTCCGAGGTGGGCGAGGCCAATCTCAGCGAGATGGCCAAGGCGATGGCCTCGATCATGCCGATTCCGGAAGAGCCCACCTACAGCTACGACAGCGCGAAGCTCAACTGCCGCAACGGAGCCGACACCGTACCGGTGACCTATTGCCCGGCCACCAACACCATCGGCACCGACCTGCCCGCACTCGTGGAGCGCGGCACGTCCAACGACGATGAGCAGGACGGACTTCCGGTGAAGGTGACCGGCGACTACAACGCCTACGTCGTGTTCATCTCGCGGTACGCCCTTGCGGTGCAACGGGATGCGGGGCAGGCGCTGACGGGGGCCAAGACCGGATTGCGCGCGGCCTGCCTGGCCGGGGTGATCACGGCGAAGCTGGCCGACCCCAGTACGCACAGCGAAGGCAGTATCACCATCTCGCCGGGCGATCTGGACGAGGCGGTCTCGGGTCTGCTCACCGACGGGCTGGCGGCCAGCGATACCGAGGGCAAGACGGTGCCGAGCGGGTTCTCGCGCGTGGACGCGTTCCGCGCGGGCGTGCTGGGCAGCCAGAACACCTGCGCCGCACGGTACAGCTAGCGAATCAGCCGAAGGGCGGCGGCGCGACGGGCTCGAAGCGCAACACCCGATTGCCGAGCATGACCTCCGCGCCCTGGGCGAGCATCATGGGCTGATTCGGTTGTAGCCGAATCCAATCCCGGTATCCGGGATTGCGCACCCTGGTCCCGTTGGTGGAGCCGCGGTCCACCACCGTGACATCCCAGTTCACCAAACGGATTTCGGCGTGCGCACGCGACATGCCGCCCGAGGCGTCCTCGATACGCAAGGGCACCAGGCCCGCTCGCGCCTGCTCGGACTGTTCGGGTTCGCGCCCGACCACCGCGTCGGCGGCCAACATGTAGGTCATGCCGTCGTCGAGCACCAGCATGCCCAGCGGCGGCCGGATCACCTGCGCCAGCGGCTGGGTCTGATCCACCGGCATCCCGCACACCGTGCAGAACGCCGAGCGCGGATCGCTGGGATGCGCACGCGCGCACTTGAATCCGAGCACCTTGACGATGAGCGCGGTCGATTTGGCGGTGGCGTCGAGGCGACGCTGCAGATCGGGATCGGGCTTCGGCGCGGGGTTGGTGCCACCCATTTCGGTGGGCGCGCGATGCGGATCGAATTCGCCGGTGGCGGGCGTGGAATCGGGATGCGCCGCACCCGATCCCGACCGTCCCCCGCGGAACCCAGGCGGTTCCGTTCGGGCTGCCGGTTGCTTCGGGCCGGATTCGGGCTGTCCCACAGGAGATTCCGGCTCCGCCGGACGGGTGTCGGGCTCCGCCGAACGATGCCGTCCCGGGCGATACCCCGGCTGTTCGGTTCGCGATTCGGCCCCCGCCGAGGAGTTTTCGGTGCGGGCGGGCCCACTCGTGCCGTCGAAGTCCAGCTCGGTCGGTAGTCGCGCCGAGGTCCGCGTGGGCGTGAGATCGGGGTCGTACACCTGCTCCGCGCGATCCACCACCGGATCGAAGGCGGCGGTCGGCGGCATACCGCCCTCGGGGTCCTCCGCCGCGCTGTGCCGTCCACCCGGCGCGGCCGCATTCGCCTGCGCCACAGCCGATTCGGCGACTCGCCCCGGCACGATCACCGGATCGCCGACGAACCACACGATCGCCCCGGCGGCCTGTGCGACACCGTCGATCAGCGAACCGATGCCGCGCTCCGGCAGTTCCGGCACGCGTCCCTTGCCGTCGTCGATGTACAGCGCCGCCGCGCGGGCCGGGTGTTCGGCGACTCGGTCCACGGTGAAAGCCGCGTCGCTGCCGCGGTACCGCTCGACCACCCGTCCGGCCAGCACCGCGGTCACCGCGCCGTGCAGGAAGATGGCTATCCCGCCGGTGTCGGCGGCCGACAGGATACCGAAATCCACGGATTCACCGGGTGAGATGCGGTCGGCTTCCTTCATGAGCCAGCGGGTGGCCTGGCGCGCGACCAGACGACCGGGGCCGTCGGGGGCCTGTTCGGAGGCCTCGGCCACCAATTCCGCCAGCGAGCGCGCCGCCACCATCGCGCGCGAATCCGGCGTGAGACTCCCCCGCTCGCGGTGCGCGACCACGATGACCGCACCCGCCGCCCGAATGACCACATGGGCGCCCGCGACGACCTCCACCTGCCGATCCATCAATGGAATCGGCCTCCGGTCGACGGACGGCGGGCGAGCTGCAACACATGCACCAGGTTACGTGGCGGCCCCGTGTTGCGTCCGGGCCCTCCATCGCGATGACATTCCGGACGATCAACGCGCTGCGGCGTCGGCGATCATCCGCTACCTTGATCGATCTCCGGGAGGAACGAGACCGCCATGGTTCGCAGTGCGCGCAAACCACTCTTCGCCGTGGGCCTTTCACTGACCGCCGCGCTCCTGGCCGCCTGCGGCAGCGTGAGCGGCACACCCGTCGCCGGGGAGATCGACGTCCGCGAACTGGAGGTCGGCACCTACCTCACGGACAAGTACACCTACAAGCTGACCACCGGTACCTCCGGGGCACTGCTGGAGGGCTTCCGCATGTCCGAGGCCGTCGCGCCGACGGTCGCGGTGGATCCGTCGCTGATCTTCGGTCGCGGCGGCCGCGCCACCGTGGATGCCGCCGACGCCACCGAGAGCGGGCTGGCCGCGGTCTCGGAACCGGTGCTGCTGCGCAACAATCTGCTCACCGCCTTCACCGCCAGCGGCTCCGACAAGATCGAACTGCCGGGTCAGCCCGATCCGGTCGGCGCCACCACCGTCACCACCATGCTGCTGCGCTTCGCCGACGCGAAGACCGCCAAGACCGCGGCGCGCGAATTGGAGGACGCGGACTTCGGGGTCGCCCCGGACCAGAACCGCAAACTCTCGCTGAGCCAGTACCCGGACGCCTACATCCACTGGCGACCGGGCATCGCCACCATCGGCGCGTTCCTGCCGCACGAGGAGTTCGTCGTCTCGCTGTTCATCGAGCGCCCCACCGCCGAGGAGAAGGACCTCCTGGAGTGGGTGCGCAAGAGCCTCGCGGCGCAGGTCCCGGTGCTGGACAAGTTCGAACCGACACCGCAGAGCGGATTCTCGAATCTGAAGGTCGACCCGGACGGACTGCTGGCGCGCGTGGCGGTGCGCGATCGCGACGAGTTCGCCCCCGATCCGCGCGAGTTCAATGTGTACGGCGCGACCAAGCTCGTGCACGATGCCAACAATCAGTCGAATGTGCGAAAGGCCGTGCAGGACAGCGGAGCCCAGGCCGCGGCACAAGCCGATACCGGTGCGGCCATCCGCACCCGCGACGAGGCCGGTGCCAAACTCCTGCTCGACGCCCTGGTGGCCGACGAGAGCGACCACTACGAAACCCTCACCGCCCCCAAGGATGTGCCGGGCGCGCGCTGTGTGCGGCTCAATGGACAGGGCGATCCCTCCAGCGAGTACAAGAACCGCTGCTACGTGAACTACAAGAGCTACGTCGGCGTGGTCTCGAGCGATGACGAAGCCGATGTGCGGCAGAAGATCGCGGCGCAGTACGCGCTGTTCGCCAACAGCCTCTGACCGAGTCCACCGGCGAATCGTTTGCCCGGCCCCAGGTCGGGACGGTCCAGTATGCTCCGGACTGCGTCCAGCCCCACCGAGTTGACCAGGAGTTCGAGAGTTATGGCGATGAGTCCGGGAACCATCGTCGGCGGCTACCGCATCGAACGGGTCCTCGGCTCCGGCGGAATGGGCACCGTCTACTTGGCCAAACATCCGCAGCTGCCGCGCATGGACGCGCTCAAGGTGCTCAGCGCCGACCTGTCGCGGGACGCGGAGTTCCGCGGCCGGTTCGAGCGCGAGGCCAATATCGTGGCGGGCCTGGACCATCCGAATATCGTCTCGGTGCACAATCGCGGCGAGGAGCACGGGCAACTGTGGATCGCCATGCAGTACGTGGAGGGCACCGACGCCTCCGCCGAGCAGAAGCGCGACCCGCACGCCATGACCCCGCTGCGCGCCCTGAGCATCATCACCCAGGTCGGCAAGGGCCTGGACTACGCGCACCGCAAGGGTCTGCTGCACCGCGACGTCAAACCCGCCAACTTCCTGCTCTCCACCGCCGTGGACGATGACGAGGAACGCGCGCTGCTGGCCGATTTCGGTGTCGCCAAGTCCACCGAGGACACCGTCGAGCTCACCCAGACCGGCAGCTTCGTGGCCACCATCGCCTACGCGCCCCCGGAGCAGCTGGCCGGACAGCCGCTCGACCACCGTGCTGATATCTACAGCCTGGCCTGCTCGTTCTTCAAACTGCTCACCGGCCAGAACCCTTATCCGGCAACCCAACCCGCGCTGGTCATGATGGGCCACCTGCACGAGCCGCCGCCGCGCGCCACGGCCGTGAACCCGCATCTGCCCGAGGCCGTCGACTACGTCTTCTACCGCGCGCTGGCCAAGAATCCGGCCGAGCGCTTCGGCACCTGCCGCGAATTCACCGACGCGATGGCCAATGCGCTGACCCCCGGCCACAATCCGGTGCGCACCAATACCTCTCCGACCTATCCCGTGCAGGTCGCCCCGCCCGGCATGCTGCGGCCGCGGCAGGACAGCGGCGCGCATATGGCCACCGCCGTCTCCGGGCCGCAGCGGGTGGCCAATGCCCCGGCCGCGCCGCCGAAGCGCCGCCGCGGCGTACTGCTCGCCTCGGGGGCGGGCGTCGTGGTGATAGCGTTGGCCGCGGGTATCGGCCTGTGGGCGGCCAAGGGCGAGGAGTCCCCGACCGGGAGCGCCGGTGGCGCGACGACTTCCGTCGCGGCGGTCGCGCCGAAGACCAAGGACGAGGCGCGGCAGCAGAATCCGGCGTTCCAGGGCAAGACCATCACCATGGTCGATGTCACCGACGCCAAGGATTTCAAGATCTATCTCGGCGGCACCGAGCAGACCAAGTTCCTCACCGATCTCGGTTTCGTCTACAACCTCGACTTCATCCGGCAGGGCGATGAGGCCTCACCGCGCGCGCCCAAGGAGTACGGGGAGCTCGATCCGCCCGAGAACTCCTACATCATCGCCGTCCGCAGTGACGAAAAGGCCGGTAACGGCGGACTTCTCGGGCTGCCCTATCAGCTCACCGGCTCCCGCGCCGTGGTGATTCCGCTCGACGATCCGGCGGCGGTCACCGCCGTGCGCGCGTGGACTCCCGACTCCGAGCAGACCCTGCTGGCCAAACTGGTGCCGGTACTGCAGGCGCGGGTCAAGTAGGGTATCCCCGACGCAGTAGCCGACGCGCGGATCGAAGGCGGGTCGGCACGATGGGAGGGGACCCCATGCACACATTCGGTAGGGCGGTGTGTGCCGCCGGTATCGCCGTGTCCGTAGCACTCACGGCCGCTTGCGGATCGGAATCCGGCGCCGCCGATACCCCCGCGACGCCCGCGGTGGATCTGGCCGCCCTCGACGTCGGCGGATTCACCACTCAACCCAAGCCCTACGGCAAGGTCAACAGTATCGAGCTGGCCAAACTCGTGGAGGCCGAGCGGATGGCGAACCATCTGCCATTGCCGCAGGAGATCATGCCCGAGGCGAAGTACGGGCCCTCGGCCATGGGCGGCGCGATCCGCCCGTTCATCGACTTCTCCTCGGCGGCGGTGCAGTCGCGGGCGAATGCCGACCCGGCCGCCATGCACGCCGCCGCACCGGGATTCGTCTCCGGCTTCGTGACCACCGGACGCTCCGACGCGGTCGCGAATCTCTCCTACGAGCTCGACAACCTGGTCATGATCTTCTCCGACGAGAAGTCGGCGTCCGATGCCGCCACCGCGCTCGGTCAGCTGGATCTCGCCGCCGTGCCGGAGAATCAGCCGGTGCAGCTGCCGGACTACCCGAATGCCGTCGCCTACACCACCGACCACCCGCTCTCCGGGCCCGGGCAGATCCGATCCTGGTACGCCACCGGCAAATTCGTCATCTTCAGCTACGTCTACGACTCCATCATGTCGGAGCTGAAGGAGGCCGATCAGGCCAAGCTCGTCGAACGGGTGCAGCGCAGTATCAGCACCATCTCCCCGCGCGTGGCGAAATTCCAGCCCACGCCCGTCGACCAGCTCATGAACCTGGACACCGATATGGACGGAGTGCTGGCCCGTGCGCTCTCCACCGTGGTGGACGACCAGTCGCAGCGCGGCATTCCGGGCGTGTACGACCGGCAGGGCGGCCTGCACATCTCCCCCGCCCCCGAGATCGACAAACCATTGTTCGAGGCGACCGGGGTCGATCGCGTGGCCTGGCGCGGCAATTGGGTGTACCGCACCCAAGATCCCGACGCCGCAGCGCGATTCGTGGAGGAGCGCAGCGAGACCACCCGCCGGATCACGCGCGTCGAATCGCCCAAGGGTCTGCCGAATGCCCAGTGCCGCAAGCTGCTCGGGGCGTCGAAGTACGAAATCGCCTACTACTGCTACGTGGCCTACGACCGCTATGCGGCGGAGGTGGCGGCGAATCAGCTCGCCGATGCCCAGCAGCGAATTTCCGCACAGTACGCACTGCTGGCCAACAGCAAGTGATCGGGGGGATGACCATGTTTTCACGAGGGATCCGTTTCGCGGCGCTGGCGGCGACGGCGCTCGCCCTGACCGCCTGCGCCGCCATCGACGGCACCGCCGCACCCGGCGAAATCGATGTGCGCACACTGGATGTCGGCAAGTACGCCACCGATCCGCTGGATCTGCGCTACACCTACCACCACGATATGTCCGGCGCGACGCAGCTGTCGATCATGCGCCTGGCCGGGCAGGTGGTGACCGGTCCGGATATCGATCCGAGCCTGAAATACGGCGCGGGGATGCTCGCCATCGGCAATGCCGAGAAGGCGACCAAGGCCCTCGCCGATGTGGCCCGGCCGGTGTTGGAGGCCAATCGCATGCTGTTCGGCTACGCGGTCACGGTCAGCGAATCCGCGCCGGACAAGGCCGGGAAGGTGGTGCCGGGGACGGGCAACGCGGCGCGGGTGGCGGTGATGCAGTTCCCGAGCCCGGAGGCCGCGGCCAAGGCGGCCGCCGAGATCGAGACGGCCGACTTCGATTTCGCGGCGGACCAGAATCAGCGCGTAGATCTGCCGAAATACGCTGACGCGCACAGCCATTGGCGTCCCGGGGTGGCCAGCCTCGGCTCGACCATGGCCCGTTCGAACTATGTGATCGATGTGCACGTGGGCACGAAGGAAGCCGATCTCACCGGGCTGACCGAGCTCGCGCAGAAGGTCTACGACGCCCAGGTTCCACTGCTCGACGCATTGCGACCGCTGAGCCGCGAGGACATGCTCCGGCTGCCGTACGACCCCGACGGCATGTTGCGGCGCACCCTCAATCCGGACGGCATCGGCACACCCGATGCCAGCGATCAGGCGGTCTACGGGGTGCGCGGTTATCTGCACAAGGCGACCGATCAGGAGTACTGGACCCAGCGGCTGTCCGAGGCGGGGGTGGACCGCTATTCGGTGACCCGGTCGATGAGCATCGCCTCGACGCTGCTGCGCGCGCGGGACGCGGCGGCGGCCGGGGATCTGGCCAAGGTCGTATTGGAGAAGTCCTATCCGGGGGCGGCGGACGCTCCGACCGCCATTCCGGGTGCCGTCTGCGGGGAGACCCAGGACAAGGCGAACTACAGCGCCAAGCGGTTCCGCTGCGCCGTGACGTATCAGCGGTACGTGGCCACGGTGGAGGGCGATCAGCTGGCCGACGCGCATCAGCGAGCGGCCGCTCAGTACGCGCTGCTGGCGAATAGCTGGTAGGTGACGACCCGGCCGTAAGTGCTGGTCGGTCGGGTTGGAGTGTGGGATACCTCTCCCGTGTGGCATGTCGCGCGGCGGACATCAGGGCTGGTCAGCCACCCCAGCCGTCGGTTAGGGTGCTGACAAATTGCTGAACAGGGGTGGAACCGCAGGGCAGTGACCCGCGTCCAAGACTGATAAGGGTCGTCCGCCCGCGAATCGAGAGGAGGCACCGTGGCAGGTGCATTCGAAGCCAGTAATGAGCTCATCCAGGCCAAGGCCCAGGAGTTCAAGAAGACCCACGAGATGCTCATGGGTCAGATCCAGCAGCTCAAGGCCGACGAGGATGCCATCACCACCGGCTCCAACTGGAAGGGTGGTGCGGCCGACGCCTTCAACGCGTTCATGGAGCGCTACTACTTCCAGGCCGACAAGCTCAACGACAAGTTGATGCAGACGGCCGAGAACCTCATCAAGGTCGGCTCGAACTACGAGGAGCACGACCGCGACTACGCCGCTCAGGTGAAGGCGCAGGTCTCCAGCCTCGACCTGCCCCCGGTGTAAAGAAACTCACACCCTCCCTTTTCGAACTCCTGAGCAAAGGACCTCGCTATGGCTGCCTCCATGGGCCAGATCATTTCCGCCCAGTTCGCGGGCGTGGAACAGAACGCGAACACCATCATCAAGCGGGCCGAGAACATTCGCGACCAGCTCGAGGCCTTCCACCGCGCGGTGGAGGAATTCGTCGCCAACAACTGGAAGGGTGACGCCAACGAGGCGTTCGCCGACCTCCAGCGCACCTGGCGCTCGCACACCGACCAGCTCAACGCCACCCTCGGCGGCGCGGCCACCCTGGTCCGCACCGGCAATGCCGAACTCCAGGCCAAGGACACCGCCCTCGCCGGACTGTTCTGAACGACGCTCGACCGATGCCCCGGCAGTGAGACTGCCGGGGCATCGTCGTGTCGGGGCGAAGCGAGGCAGCAGCGGTTTCATCCCAGGACCGCGGTCAGGTCGAGGTGGGTGAGCCGGTCGCGGTCGGACAGGATGTCGATGGTGGTGATGCGGGCGCCGACGACGGTGAAGCTCATGATCGAGAACGGGGCGCCGTCGATGGTGTTGACCAGTCCGGCGGCGCCGTTGACGACGGCCGGGTGCGTGGTGCACAGGGTGGCCATGCGCTGGAAGCTCGCCGCGTGCCCGCCGACGGCGGCGGCGCCGCGGAACACCCGCATCGCTTCGCCGGGGTCGACGCGCAGCACCACGTCGGGGTCGAGCAGTCGTAGGAGTTCGTCGAAATCGCCGCCGCGGGCCGCGGTGAGGAAGGCATCGACAATCCGGCGCTGCCGGGGCAGGTCCGGGTCGGGGCCGGGCGTCGCGCCCTGGACGCGGCGCCGGGCCTGACTGGCAAGTTTCTTCGCCGTCTGCGGGGTGCGGTCCACGATGGGCGCGATCTGCTCGTAGGGCATGGCGAACATGTCGTGCAGGACGAACGCGAGCCGCTCGGCGGGATTCAGCGATTCCAGCACGACCAGTAGCGCCATTCCGACCGAATCGGCCAGCAGCGCTTGCTGTTCCGGATCGGGTGCGGTCTCGCTGGTGATCACCGGATCCGGGAGGTGTTCGGGCTGCAGCGATTCCTCGTGGCGGTTCTTGCGGGCACGCAGCATGTCCAGGCAGACCCTGCCGACGACCGTGGTCAGCCAGCCGCCGAGATTGCCGACGTCGCCGGTGTCGGTGCGCGCCAGGCGCAGCCACGCCTCCTGCACCGCGTCATCGGCCTCGGTGAGCGAGCCGAGCATCCGGTAGCCGACCGACCGCAAATGGGTGCGGTGCTGTTCGAACTGCGTGGCCAGGAACTGCTCATCGTGCACGGGTCCTCCTCGATCTCATCCCGTACCGATGACGAATCGGCGACAGGAAATGTGACCCCGTACCCCCGATCTCGCTTCTACCAGCGGTTTCACCCTGCACGGTCACGTTTGGCGGCCGCCGTA
Source organism: Nocardia sp. NPDC050406 (assembly GCF_044459025.1). Lineage (NCBI taxonomy): Bacteria > Bacillati > Actinomycetota > Actinomycetes > Mycobacteriales > Nocardiaceae > Nocardia > Nocardia sp. NPDC050406. Next base: position 285,349 of record NZ_JBITIM010000003.1, read on the forward strand.
CGTCAATGCGGCAGAACACGATCCACGCGGGCCGAGACGCTCGATCGGTCCGGTGGTCGGGTTCGTGCAACGGCTATCGAAGGGAATCATCGTGGGCACGATCGAAGTACAGGGCACCGTCGCCGAGGGGTTCGAGGCGGTGCGCGCGGAGTTCGCGGCCGTCGTCGCCGAGGAGGACGGGGAATCCGGTGCGCAGTTGGCGGCGTTCGTGCGCGGCCGACGGGTGGTCGACCTGTGGGCCGGACCGCAGGTCACCGCCACCACGCTGACCGGTCTGCATTCCTCCACCAAAGGTGCTGCGGCCCTGGTGGTGGCCTTGCTGATCCAGGATGGTGTGCTGGATGTCGATCGTCCGGTGGCCCACTACTGGCCGCGGTTCGCCGCGGCCGGTAAACAACACATCACGGTGCGCGACGTGCTCGTGCACCGCTGCGGCGTCATCGGCGCGGACGGCGGCTTCACCGTGGCCGAACTGGCCGACGAGCGGGTCATCGCCGAACGCCTCGTGGGCCAGCGGCCCTACTTCGCGCCGGGGACCGCGCAGGGATACGGCGGGTTCGTCACCTACGCCATCATCGGCGAAGTGGTGCGAGCAATCACCGGCAGCTCTATCCAGCAGTTGTTCGAGCGGCGCATCCGCGCCCCCTACGGGCTGGATGTGTACCTCGGCCTGCCCGCCGAACTCGACCATCGCTATCTACCCATCCTGCCGTGGCGGGCCACCGCGGAAATGGAAGCCACCTTCGCCGCGCACTCGCCCACCCCGCACGGTATATCGGGCATCGCCTACAACCTCAACGCCCGCGGCTTCACCCCCGCCGACGTCATGGCCCTGCCCAACGACCCGCAACTGCGCGCGCTGGGACAGGGCTCGGCCGGTGGCGTCGGCAGCGCACACGGGCTGGCGGCGATGTACGCGGCGGCGATCACCGGGCTCGATGGGCGTCCACCGCTGCTGACGCTGGACACCATCGCCCGCGTCTCCGAAATCCATTCCAGTGGTAGGGATCTCGTGCGCGGAGACAACGCCCCCTACGCCCTCGGATTCGAGGCCAAGAGCCTGATCCACCCCTTCCTCGGCGTGCACGCGTTCGGGCACACCGGCTCCGCGGGCTCCGACGGATTCGCCGATCCGCACACCGGCCTCACCTACGGCTACACCCGCCGCCGCGCCGCCTTCGCCTTCAACGCCCCGGAGAACGCCCGGCTCGCCGCCGCCCTGCACCACGCCGCGACGGGCACCGGCAACACGCGCGCGGCCTGACCCGGCAACCACCCATCTCATCCCCACCGCAAGGAGTGACACCCATGACCACCCGTACCTCGAAAATCCGTTCGCGTGCCGTGAAACTCGCGAAATGGGTTCCCGTGGCCGCGGTACTGGCCGAGACCGCCATCGGCTCCTACTGGGACCTGGCCCGGATCACCTACGTCCGTGAGGCATTCGACCACCTCGGCTATCCCATGCACTTCGCCACCACCCTCGGCATCGCCAAAGCCGCAGCGCTCGCCGCGATCCTGACCCGCGGCCACCCCCGCACCAAGGAATGGGCCTACGCCGGACTGGTCTTCGTCTACGGCGGCGCCGCCGCCTCACACCTCGCCGTCGGCGACGGTCCGGACAAATGGGTCACCCCCGCCCTGTTCGCCGCCTGCACCCTGGCCGCCCGCGCCTGGCTGCCGGACAATCCGGCCACCGCAGCCGGACTGACAAAACTCGGCGCCCTCGCGCGTCGGCCCCAGCAGGCCTGACCGCCTCTGGCTCTGGAGCGACGGACGCCGCCCTAAGCCGGTGGCAGCCAGCCGATTTGGATGAGTTCCTCGGTCGAGCGGGTGACGTAGGTCCCTCGGCCGGGAGGCTGGGGTGAGGGGCGGACGGTGCCGAACAAGACGCCTTCGTCGCGGCTGCAACTCATGATGAGCGCGGTGGAGTTGAGTTCCTTCATCCGATTGAGGGTGGCCTCGTACATGGCGCGGCCCGCGCCGCCGGAGCGGCGGGCGATGATGAGGTGGAAGCCCAGGTCGCGGGCGTGGGCGAGGTGGTCGACGAGGGCGTGCAGGGGGTTGCCCGCGGCGGTGGCGACGAGGTCGTAGTCGTCGACGATGACGTAGATCTCCGGGCCGGTCCACCAGGAGCGGTCCTTGAGCTGTTGCGGCGTGACGTCGGGACCGGGCATGCGCTGGGTGACGTAGGCCGCGAGATCGGCCATCTGCTGCGTGAACTGCGGTGCGGTGGAACCGTATCCGGCCTGATAGCCCTGCGGAATGGTGCCGAGCATGGTGCGCCGGTAGTCGCCCATGATGATGCGCGCCTGGTCGGGGGTGTTGGCGGCGCAGATGGCCCGCACGAGCGCGCGCAGCAGGGTCGTCTTGCCCGACTCCGAGTCGCCGATAACCAGGAAGTGCGGACTGGCCGCGAGGTCGAGATACACCGGGGCCAGCTCGGATTCGTTGATGCCGATGGGGAAGCGCAGGCACTTCTCGGCGGAATCCACTGTGGCGGACCAATTGTCGGCCATGCGCAGCAGGTCCTCGACGGGCAGCCGGTCCGGCAGCATGCGCACGCGCGGCGCGGGGCGGCCGGGGGTGTGCCGAGCGATGGCGGCGACGGCCTCGGCCACCCCGGTTCCCAGCGTCACCGGATCGGAGACGCCGTCGACGCGCGGGAGCGCGGTGAGCATGTGCAGGCCGTCCGGCGTCATACCGCGCCCCGGCCGCCCCATGGGCACCAGCGCGGCGAATTTGCGGCCGAGGTCGGAATCCATGGGATCGCCGAGCCGCAATTCGATCCGCGTGCCGATCTGGTCTTTGAGGGCGGGCCGCGCCTCGGGCCAGCGCGCCAGCGTGATCACCACGTGCACGCCGTACGAAAGTCCTTGTCCGGCAAGGTTCATGACGGTCTGCTCGAGCGCCTCGAACTCCTGCCGGAAGGTGCCGTAGCCGTCGATGACGAGGAAGACGTCGCCGAACCGATCCTGCCGCACCCCGGCCGCCGCCGTACTCGCCGACGGTTCATCGGCCCGCAGCCGTCGGAACTCCGCCATGGATTCGATGCCGAGCTGTCGGAACCGCGCCTCGCGCTGCCGAACGATGGTCACCATCTCGGCGACGGTCCGCCGCACCTTGTCCTCGTCGAGCCGACTGGCCACCGCACCCACATGCGGCAGGCCCTCGAGACCGACGAGCGTGCCGCCGCCGAAATCCAGACAGTAGAACTGCGCCTGTTCGGCGGTGTGCGTCAACGCCATCGCCATGACCAGCGAGCGAATCGCCGTCGACTTGCCGGACTGCGGCCCGCCGACCACCGCCACATGCCCGCGCGAGCCGGACAGATCCACCACCAGGGGATCGCGGCGCTGATCGTAGGGTCGGTCCACAATGCCGATCGGCGCGCGCAGGCTGGCCACCGCGCCGTGGTCGCCGGTCAGCAGCGACCGCGGAATCAGCTGGTCGAGCGTGGGCGCCGCATCGAGCGGCGGCAACCAGATCTCGTGTGCCGCACGGCCGTAACCACGCACGCGTGACACCAGCATCTGGAGGTTGGAGATCTGCTCGTCCTCCGGCGAAGGCTCGTCGAGCACAGGTTCCGGCGGTGCCGGAATATGGTCGCTCGCACGGAAATCCACATGCGTCGCGGTGAAGGGCCGGGCCGCCACATCGATTTCCCCCGCCGGTCCGTCGGAACTCATCTCGCGATGCGAGCCGCCGCCCACATACGGCCCCGAGACGTACGCCGACTGGAACCGCACGATCTCCCCGGAGTCGGATTTCAGATAGCCGCCGCCCGGGTTGTTGGGCAGGTTGTAGGCGTCCGGCACCCCCAGCACCTGTCGGGATTCATTGGCGGAGAAGGTCTTCAGACCGATGCGATAGGACAGATGGCTCTCCAGCCCCTTGAGCCGCCCCTCCTCCAACCGCTGCGAGGCCAACAGCAGGTGCACGTGCAGCGACCGGCCCAAGCGCCCGATCATGGTGAACAGCTCCGCGAAATCCGGATGCTGCGCGAGCAGTTCGGAGAACTCGTCGAGCACCACGAACAGCGCGGGCATGGGGTCCAGATCCGCCCCGGCCGCGCGCGCCTTCTCGTATTCGGACACATTGGCGAAATTGCCCGCGGCACGCAGCACTTCCTGTCGGCGATTCATTTCACCGGCCAGTGCGTCGCGCATGCGGTCGACCAGATCGGCCTCCTCCTCGAGATTGGTGATGATGGCCGCGACGTGCGCGACCCCTTCCAATCCGAGAAATGTCGCGCCGCCTTTGAAGTCGACCAGTACGAAGTTCAACTGATCTGGCGAATGTGTAGCTATCAGCGAAAGAACCAGCGTGCGAAGAAATTCCGATTTGCCCGATCCGGTAGCGCCAATACACAAACCGTGCGGCCCCATACCGCCCTCGGCGGCCTCTTTGATATCCAGGACGACGGGTAATCCGTCCGCGCCCACACCGAATGGCACCCGCAGCCGTTCGCGCCCATAGCGCGGTCGCCACGCCTGTTCCGGATTGAATCCGCCGATATCGCCGAGGCCGAGCAGTTGCGCCCACGACGAGATGACCTCGCCCTCATCCCCGGTGGTCTCCTCCCCGCGCTGTACGACGGGCCGGTACGGGGCCAGCCGCCGCGCCGCCTGCTCCGCCTCCCGCGCGGTGATCCGGTCGATGACCGCGAACCGCTCCATGACCCCGGTGGCCCCGCGACCGGAGCATTCCCCGTTCTCCACCACCATCTGGATTCCGCGCGAAGCCGCCAGGCGCGGTGCGTAATTGCACAGGTCGACAATCGTGACACCCTCGAATCCGGTCTCCCGCAAGGGATCCTCGTCGGCCTCCAACAGCCCGCCGTCCACCACGATCACCAACTGCACCAGCGCCGGATTGGGCGGCTGATTGCGCGAGTACCGAACCCGGTTGTACAGCAAGGGGTTCAGGCCCGCGTGTGCCTGTCGAATGGATCCGTACACCATGCGCTCGGTGCCGACCCCGTCCTGCGCGTCGGGATGCTGGGTATGCGGCAGCCACTTCACCCACTCCCATTCGCGGGCGGTGTCCGGACCACAGACGACGGCGATCAACAGCTGGTCGGGGCCCTGAAACATGGCCAGCTGCAACAGCATCGCGCGCGTCATATCGCGCGCCTCGGCGCGATCGCCGCCCAGTTGGATACTGGCGAAACCCTTCACCGCGACGGCGGTCGGCAGCTCCGACACCGTGGCGTGCGTGCGCACGAACCGCCGCAGCGAGACCGCCGCGATGGGCTCCAACTCCTCCACCGGCCCGGTCTCGGGCGCGACCAGCCTGGTGGCCAGCCGCTGGCTGCCCAGCCCGATGCGCGCGTGGCAGAAGTCCTTGTCGCCGGGCCGCCGCTCCCACATGCGCGTGGTTCCGGCCAGCATCCAGATCAGGCCCGGCTCCGGATGGCTCCACCGCACGGCCGCGCGCTGCTGCTCCGCGGTGACGGCCACATCCTTGCGGACCTGGTCCAGGTAGCGCAGATAGTCCTTGCGATCCTCGTCGGCCTCGGCCGACTTCTGCCCCTTCCCACCCTGACCGGCGTACATGCCGACCATGGAGACCACCATCATCATGGGGAACATGAGGCTCATCGGGTTGGAGGCGATCGCGCTGCCCGAGGTGAACAGCAGCACCACCATGCCGAGCATGCCGACCACCATGACGACCGGCATGAGTTTGGTGAACAGATTGGCCGGTATGTTCCGGGGTATTTCCGGCGGCGGCTGCAATGTCACCTCGCCGCCGGGAGAGCGCGGAATCTCCCGGCGCGGACGGCGCTGAAACCGGACGGTGCTCATTTCTGGGTACCCCATAAGGTCGTGACCAGCCACGCAATGCGGGAGTCAGTGTACGACCAGCGACCGACATCCCGTAGAGTGCGGGCAGCAATTCTGCATATCCCCCGGCATCGCCGCGAATTGACGTTCGCCGAAAAATGAGGTGGAAACGAAAGTTGGCACGGTGACCAACGCGCGAATGGATCAGATGGACGACGCTCGCGGACTGGTTCGCGCGCCGGATCTCGCGCGTGTCACCATTCTGGCCAAACACACCCAGGTGGATATGGCCATTCCCCTGGACGTGCCGGTCGCTCTCGTCATTCCCAGCGTCGTCGATATGGTCGCGCAACACGCCAACGACTTCGACCACGGCGGCGAGGACTTCGAACCGCACGAATGGGTGCTGGCCCGCATCGGCCAACCGCCGCTGGCCAATTCGCTGAGTCTGGCCGAGCACGGTGTGCGCGACGGCGAACTGCTCATGTTGGAGAGCGCCGAACACACCGCTCCCACACCGCTGTTCGACGACATCATGTACAACGTCGCCATTGCCGATGCCGACCACTACCGCGGCTGGTCGCCCCGCACCGCCCGGCTGACCGGGTCGATTCTCGCGGTCCTGGCCGTCCTGGTGGGCTGCCTGGGGCTGCTCGTCGCACCCGACGCGGCGCCGGGGTGGGTGAGCGGGTCCGTCGCGCTGTTCGTCACCGTGCTGCTGGTGGTGGCGAGCATGGTGCTCGCCCGCGTGTACGACGACGCCGGTGCGGCGCTGGTCCTCGGCGGCTGTGCCCTGCCCACGGCCTGCGGCGCGGGCATGCTCTTCGTCCCCGAGCACTACGGCTGGGCCAATGTCCTGCTCGGTGCGGCGCTGACCGGGGCCGTGGCCGTGCTGACGTGGCGAGTCTCCGGTGTCGGGCCCGGCCTGTTCGTCGGCGTCACCACGCTGGCGGTCTACGCCGTGCCCGCCACGCTCGTCGGACTGCTCACCGACCTGCCGGTGCGGGCCATCGGCGCGGGCGCGGCCGGGCTCGGCCTGATCGGATTGTCCTTGGCGCCAAGGATTTCCATGCTGCTGGCCAAACTGCCGCTGCCGCCGGTGCCCGCGCCGGGCACCCCCATCGACCCCACCGAGGACGACCCCGACGACCACCGCGCACTGCCGACCCTGGAGGCGCTGCGCGCCAAATCGGAACGCGCGCGCGAACTGTTGGCCGGATTGGTGGCCGCGACCGCCGTGGTCACCGCGGTCGGCGCGCTGGCCGCCGCCGATCCGACCGGGGACGGCGTCTATTGGCCCGGGCTGGCGCTGGCGCTGGTGTGCGCGGCCGTCCTCATGTTCCGCAGTCGCACCTACGCGGGCGCGGAGCAGGCCGTGATGCTGATCGCGGGCGGCGCGGCGATCGTCTTGGCGGTGCTGGTCGGCGCTTCCTTCACGCTGCGGCAGCCGCTGACGGTCTTCGGCGCGGCGATGCTCGTGCTGGTGGTCGCGCTGGTCCTCGGCATCATCGTGCCGAATCAGCAGGCCACCCCGCCCATGCGGCGCGCGGTGGAACTGCTGGAGTACGCGTGCGTGGCCGCCGTCGTTCCGCTGGTGTTCTGGGTGGCCCAGCTCTTCTCGCTCGTCCGTGGTCTCTGATTCGAGTGTCGACATTGTCCCCCAGTGCGTTCACGCCCCTCCGCCTGATCACGGCGAGTGCGGTGCTGGCCTCGAGCGTGTTGCTCGGCATCGGGTCCGCGCAGGCGGGGCCGCCGCCGGTGGATCCGGGTCTGCTGCCCCCGGGCGGTCCGGCCGCCCCGCCCACCGAGACCGAGCATCCGGCGAACGCGCCGTGCGTCAGTACGCAGTCCGGCGGCGAGGGGCCGACGATTCCGCCCGCACAGCGCTCGCTGGATCTGGAGCACGCCTGGCAGTTCTCCCGTGGCGCTGGGCAATTGGTGGCCGTCATCGACACCGGCGTCTCCGAGCATCCTCGGCTGCCGGGGCTGCTTCCGGATGGCGACTATGTCGCGGCCGGTGGCGATGGCACCGAGGATTGCGACGCCCACGGCACCCTGGTGGCGGGACTCATTGCCGCCACGCGGATTCCGGGCCAGGGCTTCGCCGGTGTCGCACCGGAGGCGCGGGTCCTGACCATTCGCCAGACGAGTTCGCAGTACCAGGCCAAGGGCGCGGGCCGCGACAAGGGGCCCGACGATATGCCCGACGGCTACGGCAAGATCTCCGCGCTGGCGTCGGCGGTGCGGCGGGCCGCCGACGCGGGTGCGCGGGTCATCAATATCTCGCTGGTGGCCTGCCCGACCACTCAACCCGACAGCCGGGAATTCGGAATGCTCGGTGCGGCAGTGCGGTACGCGGCCTTGGAGAAGGACGCGGTGATCGTCACCTCCGCGGGCAATACCGATACCTGCAAGGCGAGCAATCCGGGTCTCGATCCGCTGCATCCCGACCGGGACCCGTGGAATCACATCTCGTCCTATGTGGCCCCCGCACTGTGGGACGACTACGTGCTCTCCGTCGGATCGGTCGACTCCTTCGGCCAGCCGTCGAAATTCACGGTGCCCGGACCGTGGGTGGGCGTCGCCGCGCCGGGCGAGAACATCGTCTCCCTCGATCCGCGCAGCTCCGGTCTCACCACCGCCAAGTTCACCAATCAGGGGCAGCGAGTTCCTTACAGCGGCACCAGTTTCGCGGCTCCCTACGTCTCCGGGGTGGCCGCTCTGGTCCGGTCCCGGTTCCCCGAACTCCGTGCCCAGGAGGTCATCGAGCGCATCGAGGCCACCGCGCACGCACCCGCCGAGGGATGGAATCCGTATATCGGTTACGGCGCTGTCGATCCCGTCGCGGCGCTCACCGCGCAGGTGCCGAATCAGTTGCCGCCCAAGCGACCCAGCGCCGCCAGGAGCGAGCAACTGCCCATCCCGGCCCCGCCACCGCCGCCCGATCACACCGCCCGCGATGTCGCGCTCATCGGCACCGGCGTGATCATCGTGCTGCTGATACTGGGCTGGCTGGCGTCGTTTCCGGTGCGCCGCAGGCTCGGTGTGCGCGACTCCTGATCAGTTCTGGGCCTTCACCGGCTCGTTCGCCGGATTCGGATCGGGGGCGACGCCGTCGTGGGCGACCATGGCCGCTTCGCGACTCAGGGCCGGGCCGGGGGCCAGCAGCCCGATGATCGGCCACGGCGCGGGTTCGGGCTGTACGTGTTCGGGATCCATACCGAGGGCCTTCGCGGCGTCCAGGCCCGAAATGCCGTAGCGCACACCGAAATCCGAGATGTAGAAGAGGCTGTCGCGGCGTTGGCTGTCCGGCTCGATACCGGTGGCCTGCACGTACGCGCCCGCGCCGGGACGCATGTAGTAGGCGTCGGCCTCCGGGCCGGAACCGTCGGCTTGGGCGAACGGTACGAGGCGGGCCTTGTCCGGAATCGGGACGGTATGGCCGGTGAGCACGGTCAGTTCGGCGCGCATACTGCCGTCGGATTTGTCGTTGGCCACCGGAATCGGTTGCCAGGACAGGCAATCCACCGGTTGGTCCTTGCCGTCGACAATGCTCGGCGCGGTGGCCGGATAGTGCGAGACCCGCAGTGCCGAGGAGACCGGCGCGGCGGTGCGGTCGGCCTGGGCGATATAGGTATCGGCGGGCGTGGACCGGTAGGTATTGCGGATCAGGTCGGCGGTGAGCCGCGAAATCGGTTGCAGGCCATCGGCGAGCACCACGTAGTACTTGTCGTCGGTGCGCACCTGCACCACATCGCCGACGCGGTGGTCGCCGAGCGAATAAGCCGGTGTCGCACCGACATCCGGAATGGGTGGCGCCACGATGGGCAGCACCTCGGGGATGGCGTTGAGCAGCCCCTCGCTGATCGGGCGCGGGGTCATACCGCGAATATCGAGGGCATCGACGACCGCGCGGTCGTTCATATCCACCCGGGCGCGCTGATTGTCGTAGACCAGATAGGTGGCGTCGCGGCCCTGAACGAGCAGCGCCGCACCGGGGGCCAGCGGGGATGCCTTGTCCCCCAGATCCAAATCACCGGCGAGCACCGAGGTGGTGAGCTCGCGACTGCCGTCATTGGACAGCGCGTCGCAGACGGTCCAGGTCCGGCCCTGGCCGCTGTCGTCGAAGTTCAGCGAGGCGGGCGCGCCCGGAATGCCGAGGAGCTGGCCGCGCGGCTTCTTCGCGAGTTCGGATTCCTTCACCGTGGCGGGTTTGGCCGCCTCACCCGCCGCGAGGCGCGCCGAGGCCAGGTTCAGCGCCGGATGCACCACGCCGTCGATGACCACGTAGACCGCGCCGGTGTCCTTGCCGATGAGGATCTCGCTGCCGCCCATCTTGTCCTGCGGCCGCAGCAGAGCCAACACTCCGCAACCGGCGAGCACCACCAGCGCGAGCACCACTCCGACCGTGAACGCGCGCGTCTGCGAGCGCATCGGATCGTGCAGCATGCGCACGTCCCGGCGCACCAGGGCATGTTCCATCCGGCGGACCAGGAAGCGGTACCCGCTGACCTGCGAGCGCGTGGTGGGTTTTGAAGGCATGAACGCTCCCCCGACGAGTCATCGAGTTCGAGCCACACAGTACAGTTCCCGTGAAAGCCTATTCCTATCGCACCTGGTTATTCGTTCGCAGTCGGCCCGCGCGAGCTCGCCGACTCCGGTAGTTGGGGATGATGATGGCCGCATTCGGCGGGGCCGCGCCGCGTCCGCTGTTCGGATGGATCACGCTGGGCAGTCTGCTGGTCGCGCAAGTGGCCGGGATGGCGCTCGGGTCGACCGTGTGGGCCCTCGGCGCGCCGATGTGGGCGGCACTGGCGGTCGGCGTGGCGGTGGGATTGCTGCTGATCACCCCCTTAGGCAAACGACCAGTTTCCTCGTGGATCGGCACCTGGTGGCGCTACCGCCGCGATCGCGATTCCGGCATGGGCGACACGCTCGACTTCCGCACGGCCGACGGTCGCACCATCGGGCTGTACCGCGACGGCAGCCGAGTGGTGGCGGTGATCGAGGCGCTGCCGCCGCGCGGCGGACTCACACGTCTGGACTCCGGCACCGTGCGCGCCTCCCACCTGCTGCCGCTGCCCGAACTCGCGCACGCGCTGGAACAGCACGACATTCTGCTGGCAGGAATCGACATCATCTCGCACGGATTCCGCAGTCGCTCCGGCACTCCCGCCGGAGCCAGCTACGAGAAACTGCTCGGGCCGCTGCCCGCGACCGCGCATCGCACGGTGTGGCTCGCCATCGCCTTCGACCCGCTGATCTGTCCGGACGCCGCGGCACGGCGCGGCGGCGGACTCGACGGGGCCTGCCGGGCGGTGACCATCGCGACCCAGCGCATTGTGCGCACCCTGGCGGAGGCCGACTGCGCGGCGCGCATTCTCACCGCGCCGGAGATCAGGCAGGCGGCGGTCGTGGTCACCGGTGGGCTCGACCCGCGCGAACTCAGCCAGGAGTGGCGCGGAGTCGAGGTCGGCAATGGCGTGAACATCGGTGCGGCCGTCGATCCGCGACGCTTGGGCGCCGACGTACTGGCGCAGGTGTGGGTGCCGCAGACACGCGGCACCACGGTGGCGGTGCGATTGCGGCGGGGGCGGACGGCGCAGACCGTGCGGGTGGGTGCGGCATGGCGGCTGACCATGCGGGAGCTGCCGGAGAAACCGTTGCAGCGGCACATGATCTCGATGAACGGGCGGCATCGCGACGGGCTGCGCGCGCATCTGCCGCTGGCCGCGCCCGGTGTCGACGCCACGGTGCCGATGGACGAGTTCCCCATCGACGGCATCGGCGCGCTGCATCTGCCGTCGGCGGGGTGCGGGCAGCTGCTCGGCTCCGATGCCGAGGGCAGCGGCGTGGCGGTTCGACTTGTGGGGCAGGGTATTTCGCGGGTGTACGTGGCCGGGGAGCTGTGGTTGGCGCAGCAGTTGGTGTTCCGCGCCCTGGCCATCGGCGAGCGGGTGCTGGTGCGCACCGATCGGCCGCATTCGTGGGAGCATCTGGTCACCACCATCGGGAATCCGGAGCGACTGGTGATCGCGGTCGAAACCCATCAGTCCGACGCGGATTTCACGGCCACCATCGTGGACGGGGTGCTCGCGCCCGCGCCGCACGCGGGTATCACGACCATCTATCTCACCGGTGATCCGCTCGGCTGGCCGGGAGCGCGACCGGACCTCTCGATCCAGCAGCCCGGGGCCTCCGGAAACCGAATCGTGTTGCGCACCGGGACGACTCGGGTGGAGCTCACCCTGGTCACCATTCCCAGCGAGGCAACCTACATCGGTCGCCCCCGCGGCGCGCACGCGCTGTCCCGTCAGCCCGGATAGGGATCCGCCGCCCGCGCCGCGCGCAGTGTGCGGCCCCACCAAGCCAATTGGCGCAACAATCGCTCGGCGGCGTCGATGGCCGCCCCGTCGCTCGTCTCCCCCGCCGCGTCGAACTTGCGCTTGGCCTCGTGAAAACTGACGGTCTCGCGAATCGACACCATGTGGATCTCGGCGACCACCTGTCGCAATTGCTCGACCGCCCGCAAACCGCCCGACAGGCCGCCGTAGCTCACGAATCCCATTGGCTTGGCACGCCATTCGCGCTTGGCGGTGTCCAGGGCCGTCTTCAAGGTCGCCGGATACCCGTGGTTGTACTCCGAGGTCACCGCCACGAACGCGTCGGCGGCCGCCACCCGCCGCCGATACGCCTCCACCTCCGGGGTCTCCGTCAGCTCCGGCGGCAGGGGCGTCTCCGCCAAATCGATGACCCCCACATCGAACCGCCCGTCCGCCCGCGCGGCCCGCAAGAACCACTCCGCCACCACCGGTGCGAACCGCCCCGGCCGCGTACTGGCCACCACTACCTCGAGCCGCAACGGATCGTCCATGGCGCGAGCCTAACCGGACGCTCAGGAGGGGCGGCGGTCCGCCGCTCCGGTCGCGTAGGCGGCCAGGCCGTGGGCGGGGAGGATTCGGGGTGCGAAATGCAGGGCTTGGCGGGCACGGTCGGGGTTGGCCACGAGGTGACGGATGTCGGTGAGGCGGTATTGGCCGGTGACCACGGGATTCGGCCCACCGAGGGCTTTGGACATGATGGCGGCGACCTCCCAGACGGTGACCGGTCGACCGGAGGCGATGTTCAGGGGGACGAATCCGGGCAAGGCCCGTTCGACGGCGGCTACGGTGGCCGCCGCGACATCGCGGACGTGGACGAAATCCCGGACCTGGCCGCCGTCTTCGAAGAGCTTCGGGGCTCGGCCCGCCAGCAGGTCGGCGCGAAACCGCGCCACCACACCGGATTCCGCCGACCGCACCGGTTCGACCGCCTCGCCGTACACGTGGTGGTATCGCAGGGCGGTGGCCGACACCCCCGGATTCAGCGACCACGCCAGCGCGTAGTTCTCCTGCGCCAGTTTGCTTGCCGCATAGGCGCTTCGGGGGCGCAGGGGCGCGTCCTCACCGAGCGGCTCCCACGTCGAGATATCCCCTGTCCGTGGTGCTCGGTGGTCGAACAATCCGCGATCCAGGTCCCGCCGCAGCCGCAGCGCGGGAAAGAACGGCCCACCCCGCACCGACCGATACCGACCCTCCCCGTACACCGCCACCGAGGACGCCAAGACCAGCCGTCGCACCCCCACGCGCTCCATGGCCGCCAACAGCACCGCCGTCCCGACATCGTTGTGCGCCACGAACACCGGCGCACCCCGCATCCCCCGCGGCGATGCCCCGGCCCCGCCGACCGTCGCCGCGGAAGGTCGACGCACCACCCGCGCCTGCGGGTCGGTCGGCGACAGGCCACCGCCGCGCTTCGCCCCGCCGTCGGGATGCGAGCGCTGATCCGTCGCCGGACCGGAGCCGTCCGCCGACGCGTCCCGCGCCTCGGACCCACCGCGATCGCCGGAGGGTTCGCTCGCCTCCCGTGGAGTCGGCGGCAGTTCACCGGTGGCGGCCGCCTCGCTCTCCGGAAGCGGTACCGCGGCGGCGAGGTGGCAGACCACGTCGATACCGCGCAGCGCCTGTTCGAGACCGTCGGCGTCGCGGATGTCGAGCAGCGAAACGCCTTCCGGCGGCGTGGCGTTGGGGCCGTGGACGGCTTCGGACATGAGATCGACGGCGACGACCTCATGTCCGGCGGCGCGCAGAGCCCGATGGACATGAGCGCCGATGTATCCGGCCGCTCCGGTCAACAACACACGCTCTCGCTCGGCCCGCACACCACCCGCACTCATGCCTTCCAGCGTAGGTGCCAGGGCGGCGAGCGCCGACGGGCGAAGCCGCAATCTCGATCGGCCGCAGGGCGTTTCGCCTCGTCGGAGACGGTCGGCGAGAGTGCGGGCGGAGCGGTGGCGCTAGGGCAGCTCGAAGGGGAGCTTCACGCCCGTGCCGGAGTGCACCCGGCAGTGCTCGCAGGTGTCGTCGCCCTCGACGGCGGCCACGGCGCCGCGAACCAGTGCCTTGAAGGGCCGCAGGTTTCGTTCGAATTCGGCGAAGACGTCGGCGGCGCTCACGCCGTGTCCGGATTCCAGACCGGCATCCAGGTCGGTGATGAGAGCGATTGCGCTGTAGCACATTTCGAGTTCCCGGGCGAGTACGGCCTCGGGGTGGCCGGTCATATTGACCAGCTCCCAGCCCTGCCCCGCGAACCAGCGGCTCTCGGCGCGCGTGGAGAAGCGCGGGCCCTGCACGACGACCATGGTCCCGTGGTCCTCGAGCCGGAGTTCGGGCACGGCGGCGGAGATGGCGGCGGTCCGCAGTTCGGCGCAGTAGGGGTCGGCGAAGGCGACGTGCACCCCGCCCGCGTCGAAAAAGGTCTGCTCACGCCCGGAGGTGCGGTCGACGAGTTGGTCCGGAACGGCGACGGTGCCCGGTCCCCAGTCGGCGCGCAGACTGCCCACCGCGCACGGGCCGAAGATCCGCCGCACCCCCAGCGAACGCAGCGCCCACATGTTCGCGCGGTACGGCACGGTGTGCGGCGAGTACTCGTGCTTGCGGCCGTGCCGAGGCAGGAACGCCACCGAGCGACCCTCCACCTCGCCGATGGTGATGGGCGCGCTGGGCGCACCGTAGGGCGTCTCCACTTCCACCGTGGTCGCGTCGTCGCCGAAGAAGTCGTAGAACCCACTGCCGCCGATAATGGCCAGCGTGGCCCGAGGATCCGAACTCATGCCCCGATTCTTGCGCACCCGTGCATGCGTCCACCTGCCAGGGCGGCGCGACCGCGTTCCTCTCAGGCGGCACGGCGGCGTTCATCTCAGGCGGCGCGACCGCGGTCACCTCAGCCTGAGCTTCTCCGCACCGTGCCCGGTGATGATCTCCACCAGCCAGTCGAACACCGTCGAACCGCGCCCGGCCCGCGCGTCCGCCAGGTCCGCGGCGACCCCGGCCCGACCGGTCGGATGGCACTTACGCAGTCTCGTCTCCAGCTGCCGAACCGTCTCCGGATATCCGAGCGCCTGGCGAGACAGCTCGTGATCGCGCCATTCGATGACGAAATCGTCGTCATCGGGTGTGCCGAATCCGCCCCTGAGACAGTCGTTCAACGCATCGAGGTTGCCGCCGAAGTACCCGCCCGGGCCATTGACCGCCGCGCCGATCACCCGCCAGAAGTCCTCGAGGGTGCGCACCGCCCCGCCGTCGACCACATACACCACGGTCACAGGGGGCAGCGTAGTCGCGGCCACTCGAGTGGTGAAGCGAATACTTCCCGTGTACCCTAGGGGGGTATTGATGGGCGAGGGCCACTGCGGCCGGGAGCGAGGCATGTCGATGGCCGACGAGCAGACCACCACGACAGAGGCGGAGTCCTGCCACGAGCACGGCACCCACGGCTACATCACCGCCAAGGACGACTACCTCAAGCGCCTGCGCCGAATCGAGGGCCAGTCCCGCGGCCTGCAGCGCATGGTCGAGGAGGAGAAGTACTGCATCGATATCCTCACCCAGGTCTCGGCCATGACCAAGGCCCTGCAGGCCGTCGCCATGGGCCTGCTCGAGGATCACATCAGCCACTGCGTGGTGGACGCGGCCATCGCGGGCGGCCCGGAGGCCGAGGCCAAGATCAAGGAAGCCACCGACGCCATCGCGCGCCTGGTGCGCTCCTGAACTAGGCGCTCTCCCGACCGACCAAGCGGATACGGCCGCGGTCCGGCGCCACCGGCTCCCGCCCGGCACGATGGCGGCGCACCGACACCTCTTCGGGTTGCGCCGCCATCGGCCGGTCGGGCCGCAGCGCTTCCCTGATCAGCCGCTCGGTCGGATCCACCTGGGACACACCGAGATTCAGATCGGCGTAGAGATAACCCTCTTCGTCCTCGGCGAGCGGCGTCGCCAATTCGGCGCCGTCCGAGCCGTAGATGCGGGCGCAGCCGCCGCCCCGCGCCATGCGCGCGCTCATCCCGAGCACCGGCAGATCGGTGGTACCCGTCACCGCGCAGGGCGCGAGCACGAACGAACCACCCTCGATGGCGTACAGGCGGCTGGCGGTGGTCGGCGATTCGATCCCGGCCACCGCGTCCGCGACCGGGAATCCGGGCCAGGCGGCAACGTGAATCTGCTGCCCGTCGGCCCGCATGGCACGAGTGAACAGCGGGCGCACATTCTCCTGCCCCGACAGTGCGCCCAAGCGCCCGATCCTACTGCGGTGCACATTCGGCAAACCCGGTGTGCCAGCACTGAATACGCGGCGCTCCAGGCTGTTGAGCCCGGGTTTGCGGCGCAGCGACAGCACCGCGCCATTGTCGTCGATCACGGCCTGCGTCATGAATATCCGGCGATCGCTGCGCTCGACGAATCCGAGTACGACGTGAATTCCATGCGCGCGTGCGGCTTCGGTGACGGCGCGCATTTCCGCGCCATCGCGCGTCATGGCATTGGCCCGGTAGTGCGCGACCGATTCCGCGGCGCCGCGCCCATCGGCGCCCACCCACCACGGATAGCCGGGCACGAATGCCTCCGGAAATGCTATGAGTTCAGCCCCCGCCGCTGCCGCGACACCGATCGATTCGACAACGTGTTCGATTCCGGCATGCAATTGCCATTTCGGCTCTGCTTGAACGACAGCGACCCGCACTTTCTCTCCCTCGGCGACTCCCGCAGTACCCTTCGAGGGGTAATTCTTTTACGCGGCTCGTTCGCGCACAATGCCTATCCGTGCCGGGTTACCGACCGTCCGTGCCAGGCATACCTGTGACCCGGAATGCGGCTGGCGTGGTGCCTTTTTCGACCCGGAAGGCGCGATAGAAATGCCGCTCGGTGAGGAATCCGGAGGCGGCGGCGACCGTCGATATGGGCAGCATGGGGTCGCGCGCGAGCATTTCACATGCGTGTTCCACGCGCATTCGCCGCAATACCGCGGCCGGTCCCTCCTCGAAATCGTCGAACACCCGGTACAGCGTGCGCCGAGACATCATGCAGCCGTCGGCGATTCGATCCACGGTGAGTTCGGGGTCGGCGCAGTGGGCGCGCATGTAGTCCAGTACCTGCTGCCGGGTCAGCACATCCATCGTCTGTTCGGGCGCGCGCCCGGCCGCGGCCAATGTGACGGCGGAAGCCAGCAGCTCCATGGACGCGGTGGCGAGCAGAGCCGCCTGGTCGGGTTCGCGCCGTTGCAGATCGGCCAATTCCCGGAAGAATCGCGCCACCACCCCGGCGGGGCTGTCGCGAGAAATGGCGGTGGCCGTGGGCACTTCCTCGTCGGCGAGGCCGGTGAGTTCCCGCAGGCGTTCCAGCGGTGCGCGCACCACCGCCATTTCCCAGTCGTCCAGCACATCCCACTGATAGGGCCGCGTGCTGTCGTAGAACACCATCGTGCCGGGCGTCACCTCGGCGATACGGCCGTCCTGACGCAACCGCGCGCGCCCGCGCAATTGAATGGTGGCGAGCAGATATTCGTCATTCCCGCGCGCTATCAAACCGTTGGTGCGGCGGACCTGCTGCGGCGTCGATCCGACCGCGGACAATTCCACATCGTCATAGCGCGCCAGATCGATGTAGCCTCGAAAACTTCCAGATGGAAGTGGTGAGGTCGCGAGCGGAACGTAGCTGTCGCTGAGCCGCGCCTCCCACTCCTCGAATACGTCCGGCGTCGGACGTTCGGCGTCGGATTGCAGCTCGATCCGCCGTGACGCTGATCGATCCAATTCCGCACTCACCTTGCACCGTATGTACTTCGATGATTCGGAGAATTCTGTCAGATCCGGGACTTCCGGCCCACCGGCGGCTCTTGTGAACGACTTCCCCTCAGGGGATTTCGCGCAGAAGTGGCGCGAGCGCGCGCAGCGTGGACAACGAATCGTCGTCGAGAATCTGCAGCGCGACGTGGTCAGCGCCAGCGTCTATGTGGCGAACAAGCTGTTTCACAACGGATTCCGCACTTCCGTGCGCCACAAGTCCGTCATATAGCCGATCGCTACCGGGCTTGGCGAGATCGGCGTCGGCGAATCCCAGACGACGCAATGTGGTGACATAGTTCGTCAGGTCCAGATAGAACTCCACGCGCGGGCGGGCGGTCTGCCGGGCGCGCACCGGATCCGCGTCCAACACCACTTTGTGCTCCACCGCGAGTAGGGCATTCGGACCGATGAGCGGGCGCGCCTCGCGGGTGTGATCCGGGGTCACCAGATACGGCAGCGGCCCGGCCGTGCGCTCCGCCGCCAACTTCAACACGCGCGGGCCGAGCGCGGCCAGGGCGCGGCGCTCGCGCGGCACTCCCGCCGCATCCAATTCATCGAGATATTCGACCAGCACGTCATAGGGCTTGCGGTATTCGCTGGTGATCTCCGGATGGCCCGCGCCGATACCGAGCAGAAAGCGTCCGGGATAGCGAGATTCGAGGCGGTGGAACGACTCCGCCACCTGCTTGGCCGGGGTGGCCCACACATTGACGATGCTGGTCGCCACCGTCAGCGTTTCGGTGGCGTCGAGCAGCTCCGCCACACCGGGCAGATCGGCCCCGGGCGAGGCGCCCAACCAGAGCGCACCGTAGCCCAATTCCTCGATCTCACGGGCCTGTGCGGGGGTCACCTCGGTGTGCGGTACCCACACACCGAATCGTCCGAGTTCAGTCATACCCGAACCGAACCCGCGTGCCGCCGTGCCTATTCCGTCGACCTCATGCGGCATTCTCCGCGGTGAGATCGAGATCGAGATCCGCGAAGAGCAGGCCCTCGGCGCCGCCGGGCAGCGGCGCGGCCAGTTCCCGACCGCCGGGCGCGTAGATCCGGGTGTGCCCGCCCGGCCCGCGCACCAGGCGCTTCGTCGGCTCCGGCCCGCGCCGGTGCGCACTGCCCGCGACATCCATGACTGCACAGGGCGCGATCACGAACATGCCGCCCACCACCGCGTACCAGAGCGTGGCGGCGGTATTGACCCGTACACCCCAGCGCACATCCTTGGCGACCACGAATCCGGGCCAGGAGACCACATGGATCTGGGCGCCGCTGCGTTCCAGATCCTGCCGCGCGGGCAGCAGCAGTTGCTCGGAGCCGCCGTGCATGCCGATCCGACCGATCCCGGTGCGGAATACGTAGGGCTGCACGCGATCACCGCGCTCGAAGATCATGCTCTCCAACTCGGTCGGCTGCGGTTTGCGCCGCACGCCCACGACGGCGCCGCGCGAGTCGATGAGCGCCTGCGACATGTACAGACTGCTGCCGCATCGCTCGCTGAACCCCAGCACCACATGAATTCGGTGACGCCGCGCCGCATCGGTGAGACGGCGGAATTCGGCGCGCCCCACGATCATGGAATTGGTTCGGTAGCGGGCGAAGAACCCGGGGCCCCAACTCACCGAGTCCAGCCACAACCACCATGGATATCCGGGCAGGAAGGTCTCCGGGAAGGCGACCAGCCGGGCGCCGCCCGCGGCCGCCTCGGCGATCAGATCGACGGCCTGCTCGACACCGGCTCGCAGGTCCAGCCATCGCGGCTCGGCCTGCACCGCCGCGACACGCACTTTCGAAAGCACCTCGCCTCCCCTCGACACCCACCGTTGTTCACGGTGCAATCACCCTTCGCCAGGTGAGTGCCGAGGCACACCGACATCGCGTGCCTAGCTACAGACCGCTTGTGCCTGCTTCGCTGTCGATATCCAAACCGGATCGGAATTCCCCGGGTGTCATTCCGGTTTCCTCGCGAAACGCGCGATAGAAGTGCCGCTCGGTGCCGAATCCCGAGGAGAAGGCGACAGCCGAGAGCGGCCGGGTGGGATCGGTGCGCAGCAATTTGCGCGCGTGGTCGATGCGCATGCGCCGCACCAGCGCCGCGGGCCCGCCGAATCCGGCGCACACCCGGTACAGGGTGCGCCGCGAGACCAGGCAGGCGTGCGCGACCTCGTCCATGGTGAGATCCGGATCGGTGAAGCGCTTGCGCAGATAGGCCAGGACCTGTCGCCGGGTGAATACCGAATCCGGCGGCGCGGGCGAATTCTCACCCGTCGCCAGCAAGACCGCCGAGGCCAGCATTTCGACACACTGGGTGCCGAGCACCGTTGCCGCGCGGGAGCTCTCGGCGGGCGGCAGCTCGGCGAGCCCTCGGAAGAATCCGGTCACCACGCCGAGCGCGCCGGAGGTGGGCATGGCCGTGGCGATGGGCAGTTCGTCGCGACTGAGTCCGGAGTGTTCGAGCACCTGTTCCATGGGTGCGCGCACCACCACCGAGAGCGCGTTGTCGGTGGTCACGCTGACAATCGGGCGGCCGCCGTCGAAGAATGCCACGGACCCGGAGTCGGTCTGCGCCCGCCGCCCCTTCTGATCGGTCCAATTGACGCCGTCGACAACGAAATTGACGAGGAAGTACTCCTCGCCGGACTGTTCGACCTGCCGCCGCGACCGCGCCACCCGCTGTGCGCTGGCGCGCATGAGGGTCACACTCGAGCGGTCGAACTGGCTGTACGACACGCGTCCGTGCCATTTCCCGTGCACCAGCGGCTCGACCGTCGCGGGAACGATGCTGTCGGCGACAATCGCCTCCCACTGCTCGAACGCTTGGCGCGGCGACACGTCCGGGGTCGATACGACCTCGGCGGTGGCGGCAATCGGACGTCCCACACGGGTATCTTCCCACCCTCCGGGCCACAACTCCCAGAATTCGCACGGCAGCTACGAGTTCGCTCGCACCTTCGCAGCCATCCTCGGTAAATCTTCGGCACAATCCCGGCATTCGGGACATCCCATGGCGCGGGTGAAAACTGACGGCGGGTGCCAGCCGAACCGCGCCGCCACCGGTTCCCGCTGATCAAGCGTCCGGATCGAGGTGCGGGTCGCATGCGGTTCCGAGGGAGGCGGTGGCGGTCCGGTGGGGTGCGTCGAGACTCGGTGGTGCGGATCTCGTCGCCATCGGCCGCGGATTTCGTCGCCGGACCGGATCGATCACCGCCGCGGGCACCCCGTCTGCGCGAATGCGGTCGTATACCGCCGGTGGACCCACCGCCGACCCACCGCGGCAACCGGCCAGCACAATGCGGAGTCAGAGCTGCCAATGCCGCCCGAAAGATCGCGCGTCGCCCTTGTCCACGACGGATTGTTCGGCGGCCGCGGTATCGGTGATGCGGAAGGCCGCCGGGGTCATGCCCTGTTCGGTGCGGAAGGCGCGGTAGAAGTGGCGCTCGGTGAGGAACCCGGAGGCGGTGGCGATCGCGGCGATGGGGAGGGACGAACGGGCGAGCAGGTCACAGGCGTGCTCGACGCGCATGCGGCGCAGCACCGTGGCGGGGCCGCCTTCGAATTCGTCGAAGACGCGGTAGAGCGTGCGCCGGGACATCAAGCAGCCCAGGGCGATTCGGTCGACGGTGAGGCCCGGGTCGGTGCAGTGGCGGCGCATGTAGTCCAAGACCTGTTCGCGGGCGAAGGCGTCGGGGCTGGGCGGTTCGCTGCCCGCGGCGAGCGTCACCGCCGACACCAGCAACTCCATGGCCGGATTCGCCAGCACGGCAGCCTGTTCCGGATCGGTGCGCTGCAGATCGGCCAGGCCGCAGAAGAATCGCGACACCACGCCGGTGGCGCTGTTGCCCGGCAGCGCCACCACGGTCGGCACATCGTCGAGGGTGAGTCCGCTGTGCGCGCGCAATCGGTCCAGCGGCACCTGCACGACCGTCTTCTGCCAGTCGCCCTCCAGGTCCCAGTGGTACTTGCGGCCGCTGCCGTAGAGCACCATCATGCCCGGGCCCAATTCGGCGACCTGGTCGCCGACATGTAGTCGCCCTTGGCCTTTCACGAAAATGCCCGCGAGCAGATACTCGTCGTCGGCATCGGCCACGGCCTGTTCGGTGCGTCGCACCCGCTGCGGCATGGAGCCCACGGCCGACAGTTCCACACCGCCGTAGCTGCCGTGGCTGATCCACCCGTGGAAGTCCGGCCCGGGCGACGGCGAGACCGCGAGCGGGAAATAGGTGTCGCTCATATGCGATTCCCAGCGCTGGAACGCCTCGCGCGGGGACAGCTGCGCCCCCGAGCGGATCTCGACCTCGTTGATATCCGGCACGCACATATCCGCGCCCTATCGTTCTCCCCGCGTTGCCATCGCTCTGCGCGCGGTGAGCGCCGCCGCCCCCAGAACCGCTGCGGCCAAGCCGACTTCGAGCAGCAGCAGGGCGAGGATATTGCCGCCGCTGATACCGCCGAACAGAATCGGCCCCACCAACACCGGGATGAGCAGCACGCTGTAGGCCCGCCAGATCTCCGCGCGCCGGGTCGCGACGGGCATATCCACGGTGCGGCGCAGGGTCACCCAGATCACGACCGCGCCGACGATCAGATAGATGATCACCGGGATGGCGTACAGAACGGCATGCAGCACGATCTACTCCTGATCTCGCGGGCGGGCGGCGGACTCACGAAAATATCAACCGCCGCAGCAGCCTTCGGCACTCGGCACGGTGCGCACCTCACGGGTCTGCGCATTGCGGGCGGCCAGCTCCGCATCGGCCGGATAGTCGACCGCGACCAGGCTCAGGCCGTGCGCGGGAGCCACGGTCACGGCGCTGGAGCGCGCGCGTTCCTCGAGCAGCCCAGCCACCCACTCGGGGGTCCGGCGGCCCTCCCCCACGGCCAGCACCGCGCCGACCAGACTGCGAACCATGGACCAGCAGAAGGCATCCGCGCTCACATGGGCGGTGAGCAGATCACCGTCGCGCTCCCAGTCGAAGCGCTGCAATTCGCGGACCGTGGTCGCGCCCTCGCGGCGGCGGCAGAAAGCGGCGAAATCGTGCAGCCCCAACAGATTTCGCGAGGCGGCGCGCATGGCGTCGAGATCGACGTCGGAGCGGCAGGCCACCACCGACCGGGCGCGCAGGGGTTCGGCCCCGTACGGCGCGGTGGTGAGCCGGTAGACGTAATGGCGGCGGATCGCGGAGAAGCGCGCGTCGAATTCGGGCGGGGCGAAGCGAATGTCTTTGACCCGCACGTCTTTCGGCAGGAAGCGTGCCAGCCGGTGCAGCAGCCGCGGCCCGTCGACCTCGGCGTGGGTGTCGAAATGCGCGACCTGGCCCTCGGCGTGCACGCCCGCGTCGGTGCGTCCGGCAACGGTCAACTGGATCGGCTCGCGCAGCACCTTGCTCAGCGACTCCTCGAGAACGCCCTGCACGGTGCGCAGACCGGGCTGGCGGGCCCATCCGATGAAGTCGGTGCCGTCGTAGCTGATATCCAGTCGTACCCGAACCGCAACCGGTTTGCCGGGCAGGACGTCCTCGGTCACAGCGATCTCCTGGTTAATATGAGAGAAGCCCGCCGACCCGGAGGGGACGGCGGGCTCACTCATGAGTCCGATGAGAAGACGTACGTCTTCCTTACTCGGCGGCCTTCTCCTCGGCCGGAGCCTCGGCGGTCTCGGCGGCAGCCTCGTCGGCCTTCTCCTCGACCTTGGGCTCGGCGGCCTTGGACGCGGCAACACGGCGGGCGCGATCGGCCTCGTTGGTCACGGTCTTCTCGCGAACCAGCTCGATGATCGCCATCGGCGCGTTGTCACCCTTGCGGGGAACGGTCTTGATGATGCGGGTGTAGCCACCCTCACGGCCCTCGAACGAGGGACCGATCTCCGCGAACAAGGAGTGCACGACGTCCTTGTTGCGGATCACCTTCATGACCTCGCGACGGTCGGCGAGGGTGCCGCCCTTCGCCTTGGTCACGAGCTTCTCGGCGTAGGGACGCAGCGCCTTGGCCTTGGACTCGGTGGTCGTGATCCGACCGTGCTCGAAGAGCGCCGTGGCCAGGTTGGCGAAGATCGCCTTCTGGTGCGACGCCGACCCGCCGAAGCGGGCACCCTTCTTGGGCTTGGGCATTGTTGGAATCTCCTGTGTTGAAGGCCGATTCGGGGCGCTACACCCCGGATGGCCTAAAGCTGTTCGGTCTCGGCGTAGTCCTGCTCGCCGCTGTCGGTGTCGCTGAACGAGCCGCTGTCGCTCCAGGTGCCGCTCGCCGCGTCGTAGCCGACGACGGAGGACGGGTCGAAGGAGGCCGGGGAGTCCTTGAGCGAGAGGCCGAGCGAGTGCAGCTTGACCTTGACC
This sequence comes from Nocardia sp. NPDC050406, assembly GCF_044459025.1. Taxonomy (NCBI): domain Bacteria; kingdom Bacillati; phylum Actinomycetota; class Actinomycetes; order Mycobacteriales; family Nocardiaceae; genus Nocardia; species Nocardia sp. NPDC050406. The sequence goes on from NZ_JBITIM010000003.1 coordinate 309,621, forward strand.
TCGTCGATGGACTTCTGTCCGAAGTTGCGGATGTCCAGCAGATCCGATTCGGTGCGGGCAACCAGCTCGCCGACGGTGTGCACACCCTCGCGCTTGAGGCAGTTGTAGGACCGCACGGTCAGATCCAGATCCTCGATCGGCAGACCGAAGGACGCGATGTGATCGGCCTCCGCCGGGCTGGGGCCGATCTCGATGCCCTCCGCCTCGACGTTGAGCTCACGGGCCAGACCGAACAGCTCGACCAGGGTCTTACCGGCCGACGCCAGCGCATCCCGCGCGGAGATCGAGTTCTTGGTCTCGACATCCAGGATGAGCCGGTCGAAGTCGGTGCGCTGCTCGACACGGGTCGCCTCGACCTTGTAGGTCACCTTCAGAACCGGAGAGTAGATGGAATCCACCGGAATCCGGCCGATTTCCGCACCCGACGCCTTGTTCTGCACGGCGGGGACGTAGCCGCGACCGCGCTCGACGACGAGCTCGATCTCCAGCTTGCCCTTGTCGTTCAGGGTGGCGATGTGCATATCCGGGTTGTGCACGGTGACGCCCGCCGGGGGGACGATGTCACCGGCGGTGACGGTGCCCGGGCCCTGCTTGCGCACGTACATGGTGACCGGCTCGTCCTCTTCGGACGACACGACCAGGCCCTTGAGGTTCAGGATGACGTCGGTGACGTCTTCCTTCACGCCCGGGACGGTGGTGAACTCGTGCAGCACGCCATCGATGCGGATGCTGGTAACAGCGGCACCCGGGATCGAGGAGAGCAGCGTGCGGCGCAGCGAGTTGCCGAGGGTGTAGCCGAAGCCCGGCTCCAGCGGTTCGATGGTGAACCGAGAGCGGTTTTCGGACACGACCTCTTCGGTCAGCGTCGGTCGCTGTGAAATCAGCATGGACTATTCCTCCTTCAAAGACGCCCACTATTTGACGTCCACGACATGGATTGCGGGAGAGCGGAACCCGTGGGCTCCGCCCCGCTCGGGGGTCCGGGGGCAAGGCCCCCGGTTCCCCTTTCCGGGGGTGTGGGGGCGAAGCCCCCGCACTCTCTCCCACCAGCGGCGGGTTAGCGCCTTACTTCGAGTAGAACTCGACGATCAGCTGTTCCTGCAGCGGAACATCGATCTGCGCACGCTCGGGGAGCTGGTGCACCAGAATCCGCAGACGGCCGGGAACGACCTGCAGCCAGCCCGGGATCGGGCGGTCGCCGAGGGTCTCACGCGCGACCTGGAACGGCAGCATGCCAGCCGACTTCTCCTTGACATCGATGATGTCGTACTGAGAAACCTGGAAGCTGGGAACGTCGACCTTCTTGCCGTTCACGGTGAAGTGACCGTGGCTGACGAGCTGACGAGCCGCACGACGGGTACGGGCCAGACCGGCGCGGTACACGACGTTGTCCAGACGGGTCTCCAGCAGACGCAGCAGGTTGTCGCCGGTCTTGCCCTTCTGGCGGTTCGCCTCTTCGTAGTAGCGGCGGAACTGCTTCTCCATGACGCCGTAGGAGAAGCGAGCCTTCTGCTTCTCCTGCAGCTGCATGAGGTACTCGGATTCCTTGATCCGCGCGCGGCCGTGCTGGCCGGGCGGGTAAGGACGACGCTCGAACGCCTGGTCGCCTCCGACGAGGTCGACACGCAGACGACGCGACTTGCGGGTGATGGGGCCTGTATAACGAGCCATTTTTCGCTAAATCCTTTCCCGCTAGACGCGACGCCGCTTGGGCGGACGGCAGCCGTTGTGCGGCTGCGGGGTGACATCGGAGATCGTGCCGACCTCCAGGCCCGCGGCCTGGAGCGAACGGATCGCGGTCTCGCGGCCCGAACCCGGGCCCTTCACGAACACGTCGACCTTCTTGACGCCGTGCTCCTGCGCCTTGCGGGCAGCGTTCTCGGCAGCGAGCTGCGCGGCGAACGGGGTGGACTTACGCGAGCCCTTGAAACCGACGTGGCCCGAGGACGCCCAGGAGATGACGTTGCCCGTGGGGTCGGTGATGGACACGATCGTGTTGTTGAACGTGCTCTTGATGTGCGCGTGGCCGTGGGGGACGTTCTTCTTGTCCCGGCGACGCGACTTCTGAGTCTTCTTCGGGCCCGAGGCCCGGCTCTTCGGAGGCATGCGCTATCCCTACTTCTTCTTACCGGCGACGGTCTTCTTCGGACCCTTACGCGTGCGGGCGTTGGTCTTCGTCCGCTGGCCGCGCACAGGCAGGCCACGACGGTGACGCAGGCCCTGGTAGCAGCCGATCTCGATCTTGCGACGGATGTCGGCCTGCACCTCGCGGCGCAGATCACCCTCGACCTTGAACTCGCCCGCTTCGATGTAGTCGCGGAGCTTGGTCAGGTCGTCGTCGCTGAGGTCCTTCGAGCGCAGGTCCGGGCTGACGCCGGTGGCTTCCAGGATCTCCTTGGAGCGGGTCCGGCCGATGCCGAAGATGTAGGTCAGCGCGATCTCCATGCGCTTTTCGCGCGGGAGGTCGACGCCCATCAGACGTGCCATAGTGGCGGGTTCCTTTTCATTTCGGAGGTCTGCTCCCTGTCCGTCCCCTCGTATGGGGCCCCGGCCTCCGTACCGGGGGTAGGCCGCCATCCGCCCCCTTCGGGGCTCGACAACGGCGACTGGCGCTGGGAGTTCTTCTGTGTTGCCAATCCGAACTGCGTTCGGTGCTTGGCTGGTGCGCGACCGGCGCAGTGAAAGAACCCACTGCCCCGGGCCGATCGAGCTCTAGGCTCGGATCAGCCCTGACGCTGCTTGTGACGCAGGTTGTCGCAGATCACCATGACCCGACCGTGGCGGCGGATCACCTTGCACTTCTCGCAGATCTTCTTGACGCTCGGCTGAACCTTCACGTCAAATCCAATCTGGGTCGGTGTTCACTGGCCGTGAACACAGTTGTTCCCCGGCCGGAAATGGCCGGGGAAATCTAGGGGTAATCGACGAGCGATTACTTGTAGCGGTAGACGATGCGACCGCGGGACAAGTCGTAGGGCGACAGCTCCACGACCACGCGGTCCTCGGGCAGGATGCGGATGTAGTGCTGCCGCATCTTGCCGCTGATGTGCGCCAGAACCTTGTGTCCGTTCTCCAGCTCGATCCGGAACATCGCATTGGGGAGCGGCTCGATAACTCGACCCTCGACCTCGATGGCCCCGTCTTTCTTCGCCATATCCTCCGCGATCCCGTTTGGCTGAACCTGGTTGGTCACAGCTCGTTTCGGCTAGTTTCGTCACTGGTTGTCGTGCACTCCAGTCGACCCGGTGCCATACTCGCTGGACCGACATGAGGACATGCCACGACCAACGTGTAGGCGCACCGCCGTCCAAGCTTACCGGTCTTCGCAGCTCGAGCCAAATACGGGCGCTGTGACATGTGCCGGACCGGCCGCCGTGACCGGGTCCGATGGCGGTTTTCGGCCGCTCGAGTATCGACTGCCCCCGACACCCCCTCGCGATGATCGCTAAACTACGGCCTGTCCTGCAATCAATCGGACCAGTACTCAGGGGGACAGTGTGAGCCGCAACAACGACGGCCTGCCCATGCTGCCGCCGTGGCTCTCCGAAAGCGAGGTCACCGAGGTCGGCTACGAGGCTCCGGTGGAGAACCTCCCCCACGACGACCTCATTCCCGAGAAGAAGTCCCGCGGCGGCCTCTTCGGCCGCCGCAAGAACCGCAAGGACACCCCCGAACCCGAACCGATCGAGCGCGAACCGGTCCAGATCCCGCCGACGCCCGCGTGGAACGAGCGCGCGCCGTGGAGCCCGAACGACGCGCACGCGCCGGAATCGGAACCGCCGCCGGGGATTCCGCCGCGGCCAGAGCAGGAACAGCGGACGCAAGGGGTTCCGGTGCGTCCGGAGCAGGGGCAGCCGACGCAGAGTTTTCCCCCGCGGCCTGAGCAGGGGGGCATTCCGCAACGCACTGAGCAAGGGCAGCCGACGCAGAGCCTTCCGCCCCGTCCCGAGCAAGGGCAGGGTCTGCCGCCGCGTCCCGAGCAGTCGCCGACGACCGGCGTTCCGTCGCGCGGGAGCCAGGAGCAGCAGCCGCTGAGTGTGCCGCGCCGTACGCCCGGCGCGTCCGGGCACGGCCAGCAGCCGCCGCGCTACGACGCACCTCCGGCACCGAGCCAGGGCCAGCCGCCCCGCTTCGATGCGCCACCGAGCCAGGCACCGCAGCCCCATCCCGACGCGCCGAACCAGGGGCAACGGCCGCCGTTCGATCTTCCGCCCGCGCCGAATCATGGGCGGCCGGGCGACGACGTCTCGCCTGTCTCTCCCGCGCCCAGCCATGGCCAGGCGGGTGGATCGGGTTCCGATGTGTCCCCGGCACCTCAGGCGACGACGCGCTTCGACCTTCCTCCGGCTCCGCCCTCGGCGAGCACCGGCACGTCCACGAATAGCGCTGCGCGGCAACGTGATCTGCCGCCGTCGCCCACGTCGTCTCTGGTCGGCCATGATCTGCCGCAGCGGCCCGACGCCAATGGCACCCAGAACGGTGGGGCGGCCACCGGCCAGCCGCCGAGCCTGCCCGCTCGACCGCCGATCCCGGAGGCTCCCGGCGATATCGCACGGGGCGGCACTTCGACCCCGGAGGTCGCGTCGCCGGAGAACCAGGCCGGTGCGCGTCCGCCCATTCCGAGCGCGCCGCCGTCACCGAACGGTGCACCGGCACAGAACGGAACCGATCTTCCGCCGAGCCCGGCCCGGCGTGATCTGCCACCGAGTCCCGCCGAACTTCGTGCGCGGCAGGACGATCCGGCGACCGATCCCACCCCGAGCCTGCCGTCCCGCCCGCCATTGCCGGACGCACCGGACAATCAGGCACCCGCAGCGCCACAGCAAGGTGGTGTCGGCTTGCCCCCAGCTCCGGCGGTTGGGCGCGACTTGCCGCCCAGCCCCGCCGAAGCGCGGGCGCGGCAAGACGATCCGAGCGCGGCGCAGAGCTCGAGCCTGCCGCCTCGCCCGCCGCTGCCGGGCGCACCCGACAACCAGGCCATCAACGGCGCTACGCCGCAAGGCGGGGTCGGCCTGCCGCCCAGTCCGGCGGTCGAGAGCGATCTGCCGCCGAGCGAGGCCGATGTTCCTGCGCGCCAAGACGATTCGGCAAACGGTGCAGCTTCGAGCCTCCCGTCTCGACCGCCATTTCCGAGCGCACCCGATGGGGCGGCCGAGGGCGCGCCGTCGCGGAGTGGTGGGCAGACGGACTCGTCGGCGACTGATGCGCCGAAGGTGATTCAGCGGCTGCCGTTGGCTCAGTCGCCATTCGATACGCGGCCCACCGATGGCGCGCAGCCGGTCGTTCCGACTCCCGTGCCGACCAGTTCGCCTGTGTCGCAGGGGTTCCCGTCGGCCGCACCGGCCGAGCCGACGACGAAGATGTCGGTGGCCGATGCTGCCGTTCAGCGGCCCGACCGACGGGAAGGTTCGGATTCCGCTGGGCGGCATCGGGCGGTGGACACACCTGCCCCCGCACAGCCGGACTCCGCGCAGCAAGCGGGCACCTGGGGCGCCCCGTCCACGGCACAACCGACGCCCGACGTCGCGAACCAGCCGCCCGCACCCCGGCCCGACCACCAGGGCGCGGCCGCTCACGCACCGCTGTCGCCGAACGGCTTTGCGCCGCAACCGAATCAGCTGCCACCGCACGAGCAAGGCCCATACGGCTACGCACCTCAGCAGGGGCCGCAGGACTACGCGCAGCAGCAGCGCCAGCCCGGTCCGGTACCCCAGCAGGGTCAGCCGGAACAGGCTGCACCGCAAGGATTTCCTGGAACGCTGCCGCCACAAGGCCAGCCCGAGTTCGCTCCACAGCAGGGACAACCGGAGTTCACGCCACAGCAGGGGCATCCGGAGTTCGCGCCCAACCAAGGCCAGCCCGAGTACGCGCCGCAGCAAGGCCAGCCGAATCACGCGCCTCAGCAGGGGCCGCACGGCTACGCGCCGCAGAGGCAACCCGACCCCAACGCGCAGGGGCCGAACTCGTATGGGCAAGCGCCTGGTTACGGCACGCCACCACCCGCACAGCAGTACGGCAACCCCGCTGCGGCGCGGGGCAATCCGGCTCCGTCACTGGACAATTTCCCGATGCGCCGGGCCAAGAAGGCCCCGGGTTCGGGGTGGCGCAAGGCTGTGCACCACATGTCCGGCGGCACCATCAATCCGGGGATGTCCGCCGAGGAGCGGCGGCTCCAGGAATTGGTCGCGCGCATTCGCCAACCCGTGCGCGGCGATTACCGAATCGCGGTGCTGTCGCTGAAGGGCGGCGTCGGCAAGACCACCACCACCATGGGCTTGGGCTCCATCTTCTCGTCGATTCGCGGTGACCGCGTCATCGCCGTCGACGCCAACCCGGACTTCGGCACCCTGTCCCAGCGCGTCCCGCTGCAGACCCGCTCCACGGTCCGAGACCTGTTGCTGGACGAATCGATTCGCAGCTACTCCGATGTCCGCCGCCACACCTCGCAGAGCACCAGCCGCCTGGAAGTCCTTGCCAGCGAACGCGATCCGGCCGCCTCGGAGTCCTTCAGCGAAGACGAGTACCGCAACGTCACCCGAATCCTGCAGCGCTACTACAACATCATCCTCACCGACTGCGGCACCGGCCTCATGCACTCGGCCATGGCGGGCGTCCTGGACCTGGCCCACTCCCTGGTCCTGATCTCCTCCTCGGCCATCGACGGCGCCCGCAGCGCCGCCGCCACCCTGGACTGGCTCTCCCTGCACGGCCACGACCACCTCGTCCGCAACGCGGTGGTCGTCATCAACCTCCCCCGCGAGGGCTCCCCCAACGTCGGCATCCAACAGCTGCGCGAATACTTCCTGTCCCGCTGCCGCGCCGTCCACATCATCCCCTTCGACGAACACCTCGCCGAGGGCGCCGAAATCGACCTGCACCGCCTGCACAAGAACACCAAACGCGCCCTCGTCGAACTCTCCGCCACGGTCGCCGACGACTTCGGCTCCGCCCAACGCCGCTACCGCGGCTGAGAACCACCTCAGCAAATATCTCGCAAGTGGTCCCGCCGCGCGGCCGGTGTTAGATTGACGCCCGACCGCGCGGTCTCGGCCGCCGGTTTCGAGCGAGTGAGAAGTGCACGCCCGCAGGGTGTTCGCGGCGCGAGGGGGGCAGATGCGATTCCGGTTTCACCGGCTCGCCGCGGCGGCGATGGCCGCCGCGATCGCGGGTACGGCGGTCGCGTGCGGTGAAACCGACACCGCGCCACAGCGTTTCGGCGCGGCGGACGATTTCGGCCCCTACTCCACGCAGCGCATCGACACCAGTTACGACACCCGCTCCGACCTGGCGCGTGGACGCATCGCGGAGTCGCTGCGCCTGGGCGAGCACATCGCCTTCGGCAGCGATATCGCACCCGAAGTGGCCGCACAGCGCTACACCGCCGTCCCCGTCGGCGAACGTGGCGCGTGGTTCGGTCTGCAAGCCCACCAGATGACGGCGGCCGAACCCTTCCGCCCGTACGCGGGCTTCGTCAGCGAATCCGCCGGGTCCCCGAATCTGGGTGCGCACCTGGCTCATCCCATGGTGAAGATCACGCTCATCGCCTTCCCCGACGATGCCGCCGCCACCGCCGCGGCCGCCGCCATGTCAGCCTCCGATTTCGCGCTGAACAACGCCAACACCCCGGTGTCGCTGCCCGAGCTGCCGACGGCGCTGTCCCACTGGGTTCCCACCCAGGCCAGCGTCGGCAGCTGGATGGCCTACAAGTCGGTGGTGATCCATGTGGTCGCGCAGAGCATCGAGAAGAAGCTGGACCCACTGACGAGCTTGCTCACCGAGACTTACCAGCAACAGGTACGGGAATTGGCGGATTACACACCAGCGACGGCACCCGTGGAGACCATCCCACTGGACCCCGACAAGCTGCTGCCCAACCTGGTGGCGACCGGAAACCAGGCACCGGACGCGCGAGAGTTCGCCGTCTACGGCCCACGCGCTTTCGCGGTGTTGTCGAGCACCGACCCTGCCACGCAAACCCGCGAATACGAATCGCGGAAGGTCGAAGCCGTCGCGATATCCGACAACAAGTACCTGTACGCACTGCCCGACGCCGAGACCGCGAAGAATTTCACGACCTACCTCACCGAGACCCCCACCGCCTCGAAATATGTTCGGATGGGCGGCATTTCGGGAATCGACGAAATCGCCTGCTTCCAGGCGACCGAGCCGAATCCGACCGAGTCGCAGGCCCGCCGCTACCGGTGTCTCATCCCGCACGCCAACTTCGTGGCCGAGGTCTTCAGCGATCGAGAGACCGACGTCCGGCAGTTGGCCGCGGCCCAGTACTCCCTGCTGAAGGACGGCGAATGAGCACGCTCGCGGCAGCCGATCGGGCCACGGAGGAGATCGAATGAAGGGCTTGGGTTCCAACGATCCGCGCCAGCTGGGCCGCAATCGCATGGTGGCCGTCATCGGCCAAGGCGGTATGGGCCGGGTACTGCTCGGCCAGTCTCAGACCGGAAGGCTGGTGGCGGTCAAGCAGATTCACCGGCACCTGGCCAAGGACCCCGAGTTCCGGGCGCGGTTCCACCGCGAGGTGCTGGCGAGTAGCAAGGTCACCGGCGCGTACACAGCCGCCGTGGTGGACAGCGACACCGAATCCGACAATCCGTGGCTGGCAACCGAATACATCCCTGGCCCGTCGCTGAAGTCGGTCATCGACGAGACCGGCCCGATGTCGCTGGGCGGCCTGAAGCTGCTGCTGGCGGGCTTGGCCTCGGCGCTGATAGAGATTCACCGCGCCGGGCTCGTTCACCGAGATCTCAAGCCCGCCAATGTCCTACTGGCCGCGGACGGACCGAGGGTCATCGACTTCGGCATCGCCCGCGCACTGGAGGACGAGCAGCTGACCGCGACCGGCTCGGTCATCGGCTCACCCGCGTTCATGTCGCCGGAGCAGGCCCAGGGCCAGCCCCTGACGCCCGCCGCCGATGTCTTCTCCGTCGGCGCGATCGTAACCCTGGCCGCCACCGGCGAAAGCCCCTTCTCCGGCACCGCGACCCCGCAGGTCCTCTACAACGTCATGTACAGCGCGCCGGACACCGCCCGAGTCCCCGCCCCGGTCCGGGCCATTGTCGAGCGCTGCCTGGCCAAGGACCCACTACAGCGCCCGACACCCCAGGAGTTGCTCGACGCCGCCGCCACCATCGAGGCGGAACCGGCCTGGCCGGGCGCGGTCCGCGAGGCCGTCGAGGAGCACCGCAACGATTCGAACTGGTGGGCTGCGACCACCGCCAAACACGCTCGGTACGAAGCCCAGATGCTGGCGCTGAAGCAGCGGCGCACACGGTCGCTGCGGGCGGCGGCCGTAGCGATTGGCGTGCTGATCCTTCTGGACGGCACCGCTTTCGGAGCGCGCGAATGGGCGCAGCAGCCGGGACACGCGACACCGGCGAGCGACTTGTCGGTGCAGTTGACCGCGCAGCAGTGGCGCACCCTGGACGTCTGCGCGCTGCTGGAGGATTCGCTGAGTCGGCAGTTCGGCTCGAGGTTCGGCGAAATCTCGGACGCCATTGCTGGAACGTGCGGCTCGAGTTTCACCGACCCGAGTGGGACTCAGCGGACATTCGAACTCGTCATCGGCTCGACCGACACGCAATCCGAACCGCTGCTGAGACCCACCGGATCCGTGGCCGCATGGATGCCGATGTACGGCGTGCTGAAGGAGGCGGCGTCCTGCGACCGCTGGGTTATCACGCAGAACCACCCAAGCGTCTCGATCAAGCTGCGGACGAGGATTTCGGGTAAGGGCGACGCGTGCCCAGCGTCCGAGCAGGGGTTGCGGGCCGTAACCAACCGACTAGCCGTCAATCCGCCCCGAATGACACTGCCGGAGAAGTCGATTCGACCGCTCGATCCATGCACGCTACTGGATCGAAAGCTGGTCTCCGAGCTCGCCGGTCCCGCCGTCACGCGGTCCGACGACCCGACGAGTTGTTACTGGTCGGGCGATAGCAACTACTTCAGCCTCACGCTCACCGAGGGCACGCGTCCGGATCAATCCAGCAGCGCCTACAAATTGGAGCCGGTACAAGTCGACGGAGCGACCGTCTACGTCGACGACATGTTCGCGAAGTTCCAGAGCTCACGCTGCGACTTGACATATATGGCCAATCCCACTCGCAAAGACATGGCGGAGGTCGTGCGCATCAGTTTCGGCAGTTGGACGAACGCTTCCAATCCCTGTGATCGAGCCAAGCAGGTGTTTTCCGCCGTTCTACCCCAGTTGCCGAAATGAGCAGGCGTCCGCTCATATCCGACGATCCGCAGCAGATCGGCCGGTATCGGATTCTCGGAGAGCTCGGTTCCGGCGGCATGGGTCGAGTGCTGCTGGGAACCGGCCCCGATGGTCGATTGGTTGCGGTGAAGCAAGTGCACCCGCACTTGCTCGGCGAGACCGAGTACCGCGCCCGTTTCCGGCGAGAGGTAGCCGCATCCACCCGAGTGTCCGGGGTCTTCACCGCGCCGGTGATCGACTTCGACGTGGATTCGGCGACGCCCTGGCTGGCCTCGGCCTTCGTCGTGGGGATGCCACTGGACAAGGCGGTCTCCGATTACGGTCCACTGCCACCGACCGCAGTACGCAGATTGGCCGCGGGGCTGGCATCCGCATTGCAGGCCATCCATCAGGCGGGATTGATCCACCGGGATCTCAAGCCCGCCAATGTGATGCTCGCCGTCGACGGTCCGCGCGTGATCGACTTCGGCATCGCTTCCATGGCCGAGAATCCGGGTGGGCTCACAGAAACCGGCTCGACCCTGGGCTCGCCCGCGTACATGTCGCCGGAGCAGACTCTGTCCGAGCGGCTTACGCCCGCGAGCGACATCTTCTCGCTGGGTTCGGTGCTGATGATGGCCGCGACCGGAACGAATCCGTTCGCCGCCGCCTCGATGGCCTACACCCTGTTCAATATCGCTCATACGCAACCGAATCTGGCCTCACTGCCGCCGGAGTTGCGGGAACTGATCGAGCCGTGCCTGCACAAGGACCCTGCCGCCCGACCCACCCCGGCCCAAATTCTGGACTATCTCGGCCAACCGGCGCTGCACGAGTTGCCCTGGCCAGAACCGGTCCATCGCGAAATCGACAGGCAGCACGCCGAATTGGTCGCGCTCACCGCCGACCCCATGGCAACCTCGATATTGCCGGGTGCTCGTCGGACCGGTCGTGCGGGCACCCGCGTCGCCGTCGGTGCGCCGTCGGTCCGGCGTGAACGACGCCGCCGAACCGTCGCCCTCATGGCACTCGCGCCAATTCTGGCTGCCGTGACGGCCGTGACGGCCGCCGTCGTGTGGGTGCGCGGTGACGGCTCCACACCGACGGCCTCTCAGGAATTGACGCTGGCTCAGCTGCGCGACGTGGATGCGTGCGCCTGGCTGAAACAGGCTTGGGGCGAGTCGATCCCAGCGGACATCGCGCAGGACTTCCCGGCCGAAGCGTCTGCATGGAGACTGACTCCCGCCGGTAGTTGGGGTTGCAACGTTGCGCTGCCGCAATCGCGGCTCTACGTCTACTTCATGCCTGGCTCGGATATGTACCCGACCAGCAAGACCGGCAAGACGCTACCGGCAGGCTCGGCCTACGGTGCCGGACAGCCGATCCTGAGCCGCCTGGATTCCATCGACTGCGATCGCGGGGTCAAATTCGCCGACCACGATCCGTGGGGACTAGTCCTGTCGGCCGATGCCCGATTCTGCGAACCCCTTGATTATCTGCTGGAACGCCTGACCGCGACGGAGGACATCCCCCGGCTCTCCGACTCGGCGGCCTCACTGGCATCGGTCGACCCGTGCCTGCTCGTCGATGCGACCACTCTGCGACCACATATCGGCACCGTGCCGGATTCTCCCGCGAAATTCTCCGCCCACTCGTGTGAGTGGAACGGGTCCGAGCGGGTTGAGATCAGCACCAGCCGTAGCGACGACGGAGTCGATTCCACGAGCCCGACCATCGACCTAGGCAACGGTCGGCAGCTGATCGCGCCGACGTCGACTGTCGACGCGATCTGCCGCCGCCAGTACGTATTCCGGCAGACCGGCTCAGAGCACGAGATGCTGGAGGTCGAGGTGCAAGGCGGCAGTGGAATATACGAAACCCTGTGCGCCAAGGCCGAAGCCATTGCACGCACAGCCGTCAACCGGCTGCCTCCCGCGAAGTGACGCGCCACGGCAAGGCCCGACCCCGAACTGGCGACGGTCCTACCAGGCCGGTAGCCGCCGTCGTCCCGCCAGCACGTCGCGCACGAGATCGTCGTAGGCGTCCGACAACTCGGCCAGGTGGTGCCAGGCGGAGTGCAGGACCTCGTCATTCGCGTCAAGGGTCATCAACGCGTGGTGGGCTCGGACCGATGCTTCGGCCAGCCTGTCGATCACAGAACCGACCGTTTCGGTGTGTAGAGTCGCCCCCAGCCGATGTTGGGGCAGATTGCGCACGATCCAATCGTCGATCGCCATCACCAATTCGATTCGGCGTCGCTTGTTCTCGACGATGGAGGTCGGGTCCGTCTCCGGCCCGGTGCCACCGCGCCCCACCAGGCGCTTCTCGTGCAGCACCGCCAGGTCGTGGCCGAACCACAGTAGTGGCCCGCCGATGACGCGATGCCCTCGGCACGCGCGCAGGAGTAGGTCGGACGGCGGCAATAGGCCCGCCGTCAGGGGCTGCGACTCGGCGTCCGTACAACCCGGGACGTCGGGAAGGGCCACTACGACCGTATTGGATGTCTCCGAAACTGCCACGTTGCCTCGCGTTCATCGCTGACCAACACGCATTCAGGACGTTCATTACAATAAACCTCAGAATGCGGCTGTCAAGCCTCACACGGCGGTTCGTGGGGCGAGTAGACTTCGATGCCTTGAAGCAACAACCGAGGAGCGCGATGGCGGACGGTCCGAGGTATCAACGGATCGCAGACCTCCTCCGCGAGGAGATCCGAGGCGGCAAATGGAAACCGGGAGATCGACTACCCAGCCATAACGAGCTGGCCGCGGAGATGCGGGTCTCGATCACCACGGCACGCAATGCCATTCAGGTTCTGGTTGCCGAGAATCTGGTCTACACAGCCACTTCCCGAGGCACCATCGTGCGCAGTCAGGAAGTGCTGGAATCGGTTGTCACCCATCACATTCGCCGAGACCGGCCGCGGGCGGCGCACGATATCTTCGTCGAGATCGCGCGCGCAGCCGGGCGGGAGCCGTCCAAGCAGTTCACCGCGCGCATGGAACCGGCGAGCGCGGAGGTGGCGCACTGGCTCGGCATACCGAAGGACTCGTGGGTGGTGGCGCGCACCGTGGTGCAGTACCTGGACAACGAACCATGGTCGTGGGAGGTGAGCTTCTACCCCAGGGATCTGGCGGAGGCCACCGGAATCGACTCGCCGCACGACATTCCGGAGGGCACCACGCGAAGACTCGCCGATCGGGGCCATCCGGAGACGGCGCACCGCGATACCGTCGCCGCCCGGCCCGCCACCGCGGAGGAGGCCGCGGTACTCGGGGTTGGACCCGGGACCATCCTGCTCGATCACCTCCGCATCGGCGCGAACCACGATCGCATCACCCGTGTGACCAGGCACCGTTCCATTGCGGCCCGCAATCGCGTGGCCTACGAACTCGGCGACAATTCGGGCACCGATATGATTCGGCGCATTCTCGGCAGCCCGCCCCCGCCCGCCAATTCCCACTCCTTCGGAAATTCCCTGCTACCCGGATCACCATGACCCTACGCATCCGCCAAGCGCGTCTCGATGACCTGGGAACCATCTGCCGGTTCCGACTTCAGCGCACGACGTGGCTGGCGGCCCGCGGCAGTGATCAATGGACCCGTCAGGGTCGCGGCCTTCCCATCGAGATATTCGCCCGCTCGGTAGCGCAAGCGATCGGCAACGGTGAAACCTGGATGGCGGAGGTCGACGGCGAACCCGCGGGCACCATCACGGTGAACGACCGCGCCGACGAAGGCCTCTGGAGCCCAGGGGAATTGGCCGACGCGGTCATCGTGCACTTCGCGATCGTGGATCTGCGATTCGCCGGTCAACGGGTCGGGCAGGCGCTGCTGGCGCACGCGGGATCCGTTGCGCGGGAGAAGCATCGGGGATGGGTGCGGTTGGACGCGTGGACGACCAACAAGGACTTGCACGCGTACTATGGCCGCGCCGGGTTCCGGCTGGTGCGCATCGCCGGGCCGGAGGCGACCGGCCCGTCCCGGGCGCTGTTCGAAAGGCCTACGGCCAGTTGGGTTCCCAAGCGCTCCACCGCGCTTGCGGACCTGCTGGAGTCGGCCCGGCGTCTCGGTTGACGCCGGGCCGCGGCGCGGTCACTCCCCCGGCAGGTCGATGATCTGCACCATTCTGGTGCCGGTGCGCGACCACAGCATGCCGCGTCCGGGCGGCAGGTGCGTCGGCCGCACATCACCGATGATCTTGCCCTCGTCGCGCGGACCGCTCATGACCAGGGTGGGCACCGACAGATTCTTCAAACTGCCGAGCAGGCCGTTGTAGAGCGCGCGGGAGACGCCGCCGACATTGCGGGTGACGACGACGTGCAGGCCGATATCGCGGGCCTGCGGCAGCAATTCGACCAGCGGGCCGAACGGGTCGTTGAATCCGCCCGCGCCGACCATGTCGTAATCGTCGATGACGACATAGATTTCGGGGCCCTCCCACCAACTGCGCTCACGCAGCTGCTGCGGCGTGATGTCCGAGCCCGGAATGCGCTTGGTGAGATAGTTCGCGACCTCCTTGATCATGGGACCGCAGGTCTGCGAGGAGGTCGAATAGCCCGCCAGCTGATCGCCTTCCAGCACGCCGAGCAGCGAGCGCCGGTAGTCGATGAGGATGACCCGGGCGGTATCGGCGGTGGAGTTCTCGGCCACGCCGCGAATGATGTTGCGCAGCAACGTGGTCTTGCCGGACTCCACGTCGGAGAAGGCCATGATGTGCGGATCGGAGCCGAAATCCAGGACCAGCGGCTGCAATTCGGCTTCGTCGATACCCACGACCACCTTGGTGGGGCTCTGCTCGATGCCCTGGCTGCGGGCCAGTTCCAGCACCTGGTCGCGGGGCAGGCTGTCGGGCAGCATGCGCACCTGCGGCGCGCGCATCTCGCCGTACATGGCCGCGATCTGGTCGCGGGCGGCGGCGACACCCGCGGGGGTGGTCTCCGGATCGGTATCGGAGTCCAGGCGCGGCAGCGCGATGAGCATGTGCAGCGGGTCGGGCGTCAGACCACGGCCCGGACGGTTCTGCGGCACGTTCACCGCGATCCGGCGACCCAGCTCCGAATCCGACGGGTCACCGAGTCGCAGCTCGATGCGGGTGTGGATCTGATCCTTGATATTGGACCGGATCTCGCGCCACGCGTTGGCGCCCAGGATGAGGTGGATGCCGTACGAAAGCCCTTGCATGGCAATGGCGGTGATCGGTCCGAGCAGCGCGTCGAACTCGTCGCGGATGTAGATCCAGTTGTCGATGACGAGGAAGACGTCGCCGAACGGATCGGCGAGGATCGGGTCGTCGGTGCTGCCCTGTGCCCGCGCGGCCTCCTTGCGGCGGCGGTAGTCGGCCATGGATTCGATACCGAGCTGCGCGAACAGCTCCTCGCGCTGGCGCAGCAGCGTGGACAGCTCGGCGACGGTGCGCCGGACGCGGTCCACATCGATACCGCGGGCGACCGAACCGACATGCGGCAGGCCATTGAGACCGGCCATACTGCCGCCACCGAAGTCGAGGCAGTAGAACTGCACCTGCTCGGGCGTGTGGGTGGCCGCGGCCGCCATGATGATGGTGCGCAGCGTGGTCGACTTACCGGACTGCGGGCCGCCGACGACCGCCACATTGCCCTGTGCGCCAGCGAGATTGATGGTGAGCACGTCGCGGCGCTGCTCGTAGGGCTTGTCGATGATGCCGATGGGCATCCACAGCTGGCCGTGCCGGTTGACCGGCGAATGCCAGGCCGGATCGGGCAGCAGCATATCGACGGTGGGCGATTCCTCGAGCGGCGGCAGCCACACCTCGTGGGCGGGGCGGCCGTGGCCGGTGAGGCGCTTGACGACCACCTGCAGCAGGCTGTCCGGGATGCCCTCCTCCCCGGAGGGCGGCGGCGGGGGCAGCAGATCCAGCGGATCCAGCGGCTGTTCGGGCTCGGGCGCCTCGAGCACCTCGACCGGCGCGGCCGTGAACAGTCGCGGCGGCGCTTCGATCACCGCGCGGCCGTCGGCCTGACGGGTGGCGCGCGGGGCGACGTAGGGGCCCGACACGTAGGTCGCGTTGAACCGCAGCGGGTCGGAGGCGTCGCTCTTCAAGTAACCGGAGCCCGGGATGCCGGGCAGGTGGTACGCGTCGGTGATACCGAGCACGGCACGAGACTCGTTGGCCGAGAAGGTGCGCAGGCCGATGCGGTAGGACAGGTGCGAGTCCAACCCGCGCAGCTTGTTCTCTTCCAGCCGCTGCGATGCGAGCAGCAGATGCACGGCCAGCGATCGACCCAATCGGCCGATCATGACGAACAGGTCGGCGAAATCCGGCTTCTGCGAGAGCAGTTCGGAGAACTCGTCGACCACGATGAACAGGGCGGGCAGCGGGTCGAGCGCCGCACCCGCGCTGCGGGCCTTCTCGTAGTCGTTCACATTGGCGAAATTGCCCGCCGTGCGCAGGAGTTCCTGACGGCGGTTCATCTCACCGGACAGGGCGTCCTTCATACGGTCGACCAGATCGAGTTCGTCCTCGAGGTTGGTGATGACCGCCGCGACGTGCGGCAGCGGGTCCAGGCCGAGGAAGGTCGCGCCACCCTTGAAGTCGACCAGCACCAGGTTCAACTGATCCGGCGAGTGCGTGGTCACCAGCGAAAGCACAAGGGTGCGAAGGAATTCCGACTTACCGGAGCCGGTGGCACCGATGCACAGGCCGTGCGGGCCCATACCGTTCTCGGCCGATTCCTTGATATCGATCTCGACGGGCGAACCGTCGGGCGTGGTGCCGATGGGCACGCGCAGCCGTTCCCGTCCGGAACGCGGCCGCCACACCTTGGCCGGATCGATCTGCGCGGCATCGGGAATCTTGAGCAGCGGCATGAGACCCGGGTCGGCCACGGTGGTGGAATTGTCACCGAGGCTGACGATCTGGGCCGCGGTGGCCAGCCGGTAGCGCGCCAGGCTGCGCGAGAACGCCTCCGCCTCGGCCAGGGTCACCCGGTCGGCGGTGGCGAACTTCTCCGCACCCGCGGCGCTCTTGGCGAAGACGTCGCCGTCGGAGGCGACCAGTTGCAGACCACGCCGCGCCGCGAGTCCGCCCTCGGGGGCGGTGAGGTCGAGCACGGTCACCGAGTCCAGGCCGGATTCGCTGATGAGGCGTTCGGTGCCGTTGACGTAGCCGTCGTCGATCACGACGACCAGATGCAGACGCCCTTGTGTCGGTTGCGGATTGCGCATGAAGCGACCGCGCTCGAGCAGGTCGTCGGCGAGGGCGGTCTCGAGCTCACCGAGGGAGCCGTACATCATGCGGGCCGGACCCATACCGTCCTGCTGGGTCCGATGTTGCAGGTGCGGAAGCCATTTCGCCCACGCCCACGCCTCGGAGTCGGGATCGGCGCAGACGACCGCGACCGCCACATTGTCCGGGCCGTGGAACGCGGTGAGCTCCATCAGCATGCTGCGCACCAACATGCGCGTATCCTCTTCCGGCCCTTCGATATTGATGGCCGGGAAGGCGCGCAGCGAGACCGCGGTGGGCAGATTGTGCACGACCGAGTGGGTGCGCACGAAGCGGCGCAGCGCCACCGTGGACACCGGCTCCAGATCCTCGAGCGGACCGGTTTCGGGGCGGGCGAGCTTCGCGGCCAGCCGGTGCGTGCCGATGCCGACGCGGACATGTCCGAAATCCGGGTCGTTGGGCCGACGTTCCCACATTCGCCGGGTACCGACGATCGAGGGCAGATGATCCGGCGCGGGATGGCTCCACACCAGGGTTTCCAGCTGTTTGCCAGCGGTACGCCGGACCTCGCGGCGGGTCTGGTCCAGGTACCGGAAGTAGTCCTTGCGCTCCTCGTTGAGCTCGGCGGCGTTCTTGTTGCCGCCGCGCTGCCCCATCATCATGCCCGCCATCGACATGATCATCATGAGCGGGAACATCATCATCATGGGGTTGGTCAGGATCGACCGCCCCATCATGGCGAACATGGCGAGCATGCCGACCACGGCGACAACCATCACCACCGGCATGAGCTTGGACATCAGCGGGGCGGGGACCGCCCTCGGGATCTCCGGCGGCGGGGTGAGCGCCATCTCACCGCCGGGCGCGCGAGGCGGGGCGATGCGCGGGCGACGCACGAAACCTTCGGTAACCATGGGTATATCTCCGGTCGTTACGAGTCGAGGTCGGGCAGCTCGTCATCGCGGCGGGCACGGCGGAACGGAATCGAGATGGCGAGTCCGATGGCCAGCGCGGCGAGACACACGATGGATCCGACGGTGGCGACGAGACGGGGCAGTCGGTCCGGCCCCTGCGGGGTGCCGGGTTCGGGGAAGGCGCGCGGCTGGTCGGCGCCCGCGCTCACCGGCTGCTCGGGGAGTTCGGCGGTCAGCGCGGCGACGGGGTCGATGAGCCCGGCCCCGATACGGTCGTCACGCCCGGCGCCGGGCGAGTGCGCGGTGCGGGTGATGCGGTCCATGACCTGCTGCGCGGTCAGCTCGGGATAGCGAGCGCGCACCAGCGCGGCGAGCCCGGCCACATACGGGGCGGCGAAGCTGGTGCCCTCGATGTCCTGCCAACCGTTCTGCCCCTGCACCGAGTCCACCAGACCGGTGCCGCCGGGAGCGCTGTCGAGCGAGACGATCTCGCGGCCGATGGCGGCGACGCCGACCCAGGGGCCGTACAGCGTGAGGCCGGACGGATCGCCGTTGGGATCCACCGAACCCACCGACAGCACATAGGGGCTGAACCAGGCGGGAGTGGCGACCGTGGTCACCTCGTCCCATCCGGTGCCCTCGTTCTGCTTGTCGCAGCCGCCGCCGACATTCCCGGCGGCGGCGACCACGACCACATTGCGCTCGTAGGCGTAGCGCACCGCGGCCCCGAGCGGACCGTCGGCGGTATCGGAACCGGCCAGGACACAGGCGACTTCGGAGATATTGATGACGGTCGCGCCCATATCCACCGCCCGCACCACGGCACCGGCGAGGGTGAGCATATTGCCGTAGCCGGAATCGTCGATCGCGCCAGGCTGTGCGCCGCTGTTGCTGTCCTTGACCTTGTAGGCGAGGCTGAGCTGGCGAATGGTGAGGATCTCCGCGTCCGGGGCCACACCCACGAACGCGTCGTCCGGACTCGGTTGTGCGGCAATGATTCCCGCCACCAGGGTGCCGTGGCCGTCGCAGTCGACGGTGCCGTCGCTGTCGGAGACGTAGTCACCGCCGCTCTGCAACGCGGGCAGCCGGGGATGCCGGTTGACGCCGGTGTCGATGACGGCCACCTTCTGGCCCGCGCCCCGGCTGAACTGCCAGGCGGCCGGAAGGTCGAGCACCTTCTGCGCGAAGGGCGCGTCGCGCACATCGCCCTTCAACGCCGGTGTGGCACAGACGGCGTGCTGTTCGGTCGCCTGCAGCGGCGCGGGGCGTCCACTGATGGCCTGTGCCTCGCCGAGGGCGCCGAGATCGGCCGTCGGCGGGTTCACCGCCCGCACCGGCCGCGCCGACGCGGGGCCGATCGGTCCCAGTAGCGCGGCGCCGAGAACCGATGCGGCACACAGTATTCGAGCCCAGTTTCCGGTCAGCCCACTCATAGGTTCCGAGCCATCGAGTAGACGTCCATGATCCACAGCACCAACGGCAGTATCGATACGATCAGGGCGTACTCGAAGAGCTCGTTGCGCCGCCGGGTCACCGGGGTCACCTCGATGTGCGGACCGATCACCCCGAAGCCGATGGCTCCCACCGCGAAGGCGAGCAGCAGCGCGGCCGACAGCAGAATGTCCGCTTCCTGGAAAGCCAGCAGCACCAACAGCGTGATGCAGGTGAGACTGCCGCCGACGATCAGGATGGTGGCCTGCGCGAGGTCGGCGAAGGAGCGACCGCGCAGGCACAGAATGATGGAGACGATGGCCGCCAGCGCGATGCCCTGCCAGCGGGGCGATCCGAGCAGATCGGCCGCACCGATCGCACCGAGGCCAGCGCCGACGGTCGCACCGAAGACCATGCCGGTCTGGAAGAGGTTGGCGGCACGCGCGCGCTGCGCGAGTCCCTGGGCCGAGGGCAACACCGTCGCGCCGATCGCGCCGATACCTTCGATATTCGGTCGCGGTTCGTGATCGGTCGGGTCGATGGCGGCACCGGCGGTCGGCACCGGCGGCACCGGGAGACGGGCCAGCAGGGCGGCCAGGCGCGGCACCGCGGTGAGCAGAACCATCGAGGCGATCATCACCCCGGCGGCGAGTTTGTCCAGATCGGTGCCCCAGATCATGCGCACGGCCGAGGCGGCTCCGGCGAAGACGAGCAGGGTGACGACCGCGGAGACGATGGCCGCGCCCACCCCGATCAGTCGATAACCGACAATGGCGACCAGCAGGGCGGCCGAACCGCCGAGCAGCGCGTGCGGACTGCCGATCTCACCGGGGACGGCAAGACCCGCACCGCCGAAGGTGAGCAACAGCATGCACACCGTGAGCACGGTCGCGGTCAGCTCGTCGGCGTACCGGCGGATCGCGATCATGGCCGCGACCAGTGCCGCCACCGCGCCCAGCAACAGCATGGCGGGCGCGACGAAGGTATCGCCGTGGCCGCGCGCGATGCCGCCCAGCAGCACCGCGAACAGGGTGGCGACCACGCCCATGACCAGGCCGACCCACCGCGCCGAGGTCGCGGACCAGCCGCGGAAATCCTCTGCCGTGAGCCGCGATACGGCATCGATGACATCATCGAACAACGCCGGTGATTCCTTGGCGGAGACCGAGCGCAGCACCAGCAATTCGCCGTCGTAGACCTCGGCGTCATTGAGCGTCTGCCCGGCCGGAATCATGTCCCGGCCGAGTCTGGCCAATGTCCAGTGCTCGACCTGAAGTGTTTGTCCCCCATCCTCATCCCCGAGCGGGTCGGGATTGCGTGATTCGATCAATTTCACCAGATCACCGATGAATGCGGCGATCGGCACGTTGGCCGGTAGACCGACGTCGAGCTGGGTGTTCCCCCCGATGACGGACACGCGGCACAATTCAGGCTCAGCGGCGCGGGCGCCGCTGGTCGATTGTGCGGTCACTTCGTGAACTGCTCCTAAGCTGGTCCCACAGTTGCCCATTCAGGGCGGTTAACCATAATGTATCCGACAGTCCGCAACAGTGCGACGGCACTGCGTTGGTGGGGATTGTGAACGAAAGTTAAACCAGGTTCAACGAATTCGGGGTTCGACCAACATGATCGACACTCGCCAGGCACAACGCGCGTTCGACGCCGGTGTGCTGTCGCTGGGATTGAGCATCGACGGACAGGAGTCGACCCGCGATCTGGAGTACGCGAAACTCGCCTTCCAGCGCGCCACCGAGTGGGATCCCACCATGTGCGACGCGTGGCTGGGCCGCGCCGTGGCGGGCGAGGTCACCCAGGAAGTCCTGTACAACCTGCACAAGACCAGCACCACCACGCTGTTCCGCGAACAGCGCCGCCTCGGCATCGCGCCCCGCGCCTTCGCCGGACGGTTCCTGCCCGGGCTCTACATCGACTATCCGCTGGCCAGTTTCACCGAGATCTGGCTGGCCTACGCGTCGCATCTGATCGCCGACAAGCAGTACGACGAGGCCGAACGAGTCCTCGACGAACTCGATGTGCACCGCAAGAGCCGCAGCTCCGATCCGGACCGCGCGATCGACAACCGGATCTGCTCGTACGTGCGCGCGATCATGCACTACAACACGCAGCGCTGGCCCGATGTCATGACGATTCTGGCCGGTTCGGCCGAATGGGAGGACCCGTACCTCGCGGCGGGCGCTCATGTCATGGTCGGCACCGCCTGCGCGCAGTTGGGTCTGTTCGGCGAGGCCATCAAGCGCATGGAGCAGGCGGAGGAGGGGCCGATTCCGGCCGCCCGCACCGCCGCCATGTTCTGCCGGGGCCTGTGCCTGCGCGAAACGGGCAAGAGCGATGAGGCGCAGGCGCTCTTCGAGAAGGTGTACTCGCAGGCCCCGGATTTCGCGGCCAATACCGCCGCGATGAAGGACCGCACCTACCGCATCACGGTCACCAACAAGGAGGTGATCGAGGCCCGCACCGACAAGTGGGATCCCGCGACCGCCCCCTCGCTGGAGGAGAAGGAACAGGCCGAATTCGAGGACCGCGCCAAGCAGATCCTCGCCGAGGCGCGCGCCGAACTCGACAAGCAGATCGGCCTGACCGCGGTGAAGACGCAGGTGGCCAAGTTGCAGTCCAGTGCGCAGCTGGCCAAGATCCGTGCCGAGAAGGGGCTGTCGAGTTCGGCTCGCGGTCAGCACCTGGCCTTCACCGGTCCGCCGGGTACCGGTAAGACCACCATCGCGCGCGTCGTCGCCAAGATCTATTGCGGCCTGGGCATTCTCAAGACCGACAAGGTGGTCGAGGCCAAGCGCTCCGACTTCGTCGGCCAGCACCTCGGGTCGACGGCCATCAAGTCCGATGCGCTCATCGACACCGCCATGGACGGCGTGCTCTTCATCGACGAGGCGTACACGCTGATTCAGACCGGCCTGTCCGGCGGTGACGCGTTCGGTCGCGAGGCGGTGGACACGCTGCTGGCCCGAATGGAGAACGATCGCGACCGGTTGGTGGTCATCATCGCCGGATACGACGGTGAGATCGACCGGTTCCTGGCCGCCAACGACGGTCTGGCCTCGCGCTTCGCCAAACGCCTGCAATTCCCGTCCTACACCGCTCCCGAACTCGGCGAGATCGGCAATGTCATTGCGGGCAAGCGGGATTCGCAGCTGTCGGAGGAGGCGCTCGCGCTGCTCGTGCGGACCTGCGAGCGGCTCTACGAGATGGAGAGCACCGATCAGAGCGGCCAGCCGCGCCGTGGCGTGGACCTGGCCGGTAACGGTCGCTTCATCCGCAACCTCATCGAGGCCGCCGAGGAGGAGCGCGAATTCCGGCTCGCCAACGACGATTCCATCGATCTGGGCGCGGTCGACGAGTCGGTGCTGATGCGCATCGAGGCTCCCGATATGCAGGCGGCGTTGACGACCGTCCTCACATCGTTGGGCCTGGCGTCGGCCGCCAGCTGAGCGATACGGCCACGGTGGGTAAATCGGTACGCGGAGCCGAGGACAGGATTCGGCGGCGCACAATGTATTTCGGGGGACCGCAGTGAACGGCTCTATTCACGATCCGACGTATATGGACGAGCGCACCACGCGGATGCGCCCGCCGGGCAACGGGATACCGCCCCAGCAGGGTCAGCCGGAGCCGGTGCGCCCGCCCGAGCCGCAGGCGGAGCCGACCGACACGAAGGAGTCCGGGCGGCGGCGCAAGGCTCGGCACTCCGAGCCCGCCGAGCTGAGCTCGGACGAGATGTGGCTGTTCCGGAATCTGCCGCTGCGACTGGTGATTCCGGTCGCGCTGCTCGCCGTGGTCGCGTCGCTGATCTCGATCGCCTTCGACGCGCCGTGGTGGGCCACCGCGCTGGCGAGCGCCGTACCCGTCATTGTCGGCCTGGCTCCGGTCGGCGGTATTCCGATCGGCCTGCGGTTGGGCTCCTGGGTCGCCTACCGCTGGCGGCAGTCGCGCCGCAGCACCGAGGACGCGGAGGACTCCATCGTCGATCTGCCGCTGCCCGAGGGCGGCAGCTACGGTCTGCGCTGGGACGGCACCCTCATCACCACCATGCTGCGCATCGACCCGCCGCCGGATACCCTCACGCTGCTGCGGCGCGGCTCGCTGAGTACCGACCAGGTGCTGCCGCTCACCGAGATCGCCGACTGCCTACGGCAATACGATGTCGAGCTGGATTCGGTCGATGTGATCAGCACCGGCACCCGGACGGCCGGAAACGACGCCGTGATCTCCGGCTACGCCGCGAGCGTGGCCCACCTGGGCCGGATGTACGACGAGATCCTGGGTCCGCTACCGGCCATCGCGCATCGCACCGTGTGGATCATGCTGCGGCTCAACCCGCTTGCCAATGCCAAGGCCGTCCAGAATCGCGGCGGTGGCCCGGAGGGCGCGCTGCGCTCGACCATCACGGCCACGCGTCGAGTGGCCAATCGCCTTGCCGCACGCGGGATCACGGCCTCGGTGCTGACCAGCTCCGAGATGACCGCCGCACTGCGCGAGATCACCCGCGGCATCCCGGTCGATCAGTTCGAGGAGACCGCGAATTCCCTCGCGCACGACGGGGTTCATCTCACCACGTACCAAATCGGCCGTGAGCTGTTCAATTCCGATGGCCTCGCCAAGATCTGGGCGGTCCGCAGTCTGGCCACCACCGTGACCGTCCGGCTGCGTCCCGTGGGCGACAACGCCGCCCGCCCCGGCGGCAAGCGCAATGCCATCGAGGTCGACGCGCGCGTCCGCTACGACACCCGGCACGAGCTGGAGGGACCGCCCGTGGCCGGGCTGCGGGAGCTCCCGCGCCGCCAGATGTGGGCGCTCATGGACACTTTGGCGTTCGACTCGCTGGACGTCCGGGAGGAGGGGTATCGGGGTCCGATCGCGGCGCTGTCCGATATCGCCGTCCCCACCGCCGGATGCGGCCAGCTCATCGGCGCCAATGCCTCCGGCAGCGGCGTGGCCGTACCGCTCATCGGTTCCGGCTCGCGCCGCATCGATATCATCGCCAGCCTCGAGTTGGCGCAGCAGACCATTCTGCGGGCCATCGCGCTCGGCGCGGGTGCGGTCGTCCACACCTCTCGCCCGGCGGCCTGGCAGGGCATGATCGCGAATGTCTCCGCGCCGCACGCGCTTTCGCTGGCCTCTTCGGTCACCCACAGCGCACGCCATCAGGTGATGTCGCCCAACGCGCCGCATCCGGCCGCCACGATCATCGTGTTCGACGGCGTGCCCGCCACCACTCCCCCGGGTTCGGCGACGGTGATCACGGTGCACGACGGGGTTTCTCGGCACTATCAGCCCGATGCGGACGTCACCATCGTCCAGCATCCCGATGCGCCGCATACGGTTACGGTGCACACCCCGGCGACGCGGACCACGGCTCAGGTGGTCACCACACCGGCGGAGCAACAGCTGATCGGCGCGGCGCCGCTTCGGCGGTAGCCGGGCGGGCGGCGCTGGTCAGAAGGCGAAGCCCGCTACGACCGCCACCGTCCCGACCACCACGGCCGCGCCGAGGAAACAGAAGAGCCACTCCGAACCGCTGCTGTAACCCTCGATGACCATGCGGTCGGGGTCGGCCGGGTCGTAGTGGACGAGCACCTGTGTGCCCGGCCGGAAGTTGACGATCCACGACTTGCCCACGGCGGCAGAACGTTCCACGGTGTATCCGTCCTGGGTGACCCATCGGACCACGGGGTGGTAGAGCGTACCGTTCTCACCGGCACTCGTCGCGAGACGGACCACCTGCCCGTACGCCTTGGCCCCGGATCGGCGCAGTGTTCGAGTACGGCGAATGTGGACCACGCCCACGACGAAGAAGACCGACCCCACCCCGAGCGGGATGAGGGCGTACCACCAATCCGAACTCATACCGCCCCCGGCGACCTGTCAGCCGCCCTGCGCCACGGAGTCGTGACTGACGAGCGCCTCGCGCTTGTCCAGGGTCGGACCGGGGACGAGCTGTCCGACAATCGCCCACGGGGCGAGGTGGGGCGATCGACCCAGGCCGAGCACATCGGCGGTATCGAGATCCGGCACGCCGTACCGAACGCCGTTGTCCGCCACGTAGAACAGGCTGTCCCGGCGCGGCGAGCCGGGTTCGACGCCGGTGACGCGCACGAACTCGCCGGTGGTGGGTCGAACGTAGACGCTGTCGATGCGGTTGCCGGTGTTGTCGGCCGTCGCCAGCGACACCGGCACGGCGGATTCGGGCAGGGGCAGGCGGGTGCCGACGAGGATCGAGACCGAGGCGCGGTCGGCGGGACCTTCGGCGGCATCGGACTGTTGCAGTCCGGCGCGTCCGGCCTTAGTCCATTCGATGCAGGCGACCGGATTCTGTTCCGCCGAGACGATTTTCGGCTTCGTGGTCGGGAAGTCGTCGGTGGGCAGCGAGTGCACGACCGGAATGCCGTCGAGCAGATCCGGCGGCACGGACTTGGGCTGGCTCATGCCCTGCGAGTCGTCGTTGCGAATCAGTTCGGCGGTGAATTCCGAAACCCGCTGCACGCCATCGGCGAGCACGACGTAATGTTCGACGGCCTCGGAATCGCCGAGGCTGCTGAGCCGAATGATGCCGCCGACCGGCACATCACTGAGTCGGCCCGGCCCGGGTTCGCCCGCACGATCGATGGTCGGGGCCGCCAGTGGCGGGGTCGCTGTGGCCGCGCCGAGCAGACCGGTGGAGATCGGCCGCGCCTGCTGGCCCGAGATATCCAGTGACCGCCTGATCACGGAATTGGTCGGGTCTATTTCGGCGCGTTTGCCTTCGTAGATCAAATAGGTTTTGCCGCCGTTGCGAACCAGCAGGGCCGTATCGTTGTCGACCTTCTTCATGCGGTCGGTCAATTCGAGTTCGCCCGCGATCGCGGTGGTGGTAGCGCCCGCCGACGAGGCCGCGCCACCCGAATTCGACAGCTGCACAGTGTCGCACAGCGTCCACCGGGATCGGTCGCCTTGACTCGAACCCGGCAAAGCCGCGGGCGCGCCCGGAATTCCGAGCAGCGGTCCCCGGGGCAGCGTATTGAGCTTGCTGTCCTTCACTGAATTCGGCTTTTCGTTGCTGCCGGTAATCAACCGCGCCGAGGCCAAATTCAGCACGGGATGCAGGGTCTTCTTGCTCTCGTCGTCCTCGTCTTGGACGACGACATACAGCGCGCCGCTCTCCTTGCCCATCACAATGTTCGAATTGCCGATGGAGCCCTGTGGGCGAATGAAGGACATAATGGCCGCACCGGCCACCACGAGCAGGGCGAGTACCGCGCCGACGATCAGTGACCTGAGCTGCGCGCGCATCGGATCGTGCAGCATCCGCACGTCACGACGGACCAAAGCGTGGTCGAGCCGTCGTAGCAGAAAGCGGTACCCATTCACCTGGGCACGAGTGGTCAACTGTGCTGGCACGAATCCTCCATCAGGCCAACCATTTCGGCGGCCAACTCCCCCGTGGCAACGAATTCCCGTCGGGAACAAGAACAACATGGTACCCCTCGGATGAGGGGTACCATGTTGTGCGGTTCACCTCGGCGATCAGGCTCCGAAGCCGTCCGCGATCTTGGCGTCGGTGTAGCCCGCGTTGGCCAGCGCGTTCTCGAGCGCGGTGGCGATGTTCTCCAGCACCGTGAGGGTGTCGGTGAACTCGCCGTCGAACTTGTTCTTCACAATCTCGTAACCGCCGGTGTAGGCCTGGTTGATCGTGTTGTCGGTCGGATCCGTCCAGGCGGCCTTCAGCTTTTCCGACGCGGTCTGGAAATCGTCGCGACCAGCCTGGCCCAGCAGACCGTGGTACTGCTTCAGCTCCTGGTACATCTGGTCCATGACCGGCTTGTTGTATACGGACACGCCATCAGTCATTGTTGCTCCTTGAGTAGTCTGTGAGATTTACGAAGAAGTGGATTACAGGTTCGTCAGGCCGTTGGTGACCTTCGCGAAGCCCTCGCCACTCTCCTGCTCGAGGTTGGCGTAGGTGGTCTGGCCGACGCCGACCTGCTGCTCGAGCTCGATCAGGACCTTCTTGAGGCGAACGGCCTCTTCGTCCCACGAGACGCAAGCGGCCTGGAAGGCGGCCGCGGCCTGACCCTGGAAGCCCTTCTTGCCCGATTCCACGGTGTCCTGGACCTTGGCGAGGATGGACTGAATTCGGTCGACCACCGTCGCAATTTCGCCCTTCGCCGAATCAACCAGGGCGTAATCTACAGCTGCCATCGCGTGTACCTCTATCTTTGTATTCGTTTGAACGCCAGGCGATGTGATCGCACATCACCTATTTCGGTGTGGATCAACTGTCTGCTCACTTGTGGTTTACGACAGCCACCTCCCCCCAGGCAGCCGGTCGATCAAGGCCGAAATCGCCTGTGCGACGCGGTGATCGGTGCCCGGTGTCAGCGTGGACCAGATCTGCTGGTCCGAGGCGACCCCGGGAGCGGCCACAATGCGGCCTCGGGCGGTGTCGTACACCACCACGGCTCCCGGTGATCGGTCTGTGACGCCGTCGGCGTAGGCGTAGGCCACCACCTCGGCGTAAGCATGGCAGGACGCGAGCGCGAGCCCGTACTCCACGGCGTCGGTCTCCTCGACGCCGAAGCTGTGCACGGCGCTCGCGAACTGGTCCGAAGTCGTTGCGGCATCGAAGCGTTCGCGCAGATCGGAGGCGAGCGCGCTGAAGTTCACCACCTCCGCCGCGGTCGCGCGGCCGAGAGCGTCCAGGAACGGGCGGGCAAGCGAATCCACCGAACCATCCGACCAGAGCGTGCGCACGTCGAGGCTGTCACCGCGACGCACGGCCTGGACATGGCTTTCACCGCGGCGGGCGACGCACACGCGCACTTGGCCCTCCGGGGTGAACAAGCGCATGGCCAGTTCACGATCCGGCTGCGCCAGCACGAACAATGCTGCGGCCGTTTCGGGTTCGACATCTCCGTAGGAGTCGAGCACCCGGTTCGCGACCAGGTCGGCGCGGGCCCGCTCCTGGGCGAGAGCCAGCTCGTGATGCGAATTCTGTTGCGGTCCAACAGAAAGCACCAGGGGCAGCGTTTGTACCCCGAGCTGACCGGCGAGGGTCAGCAGGCCGTCGTTGGTGAGGACGGTCATGACGACGCCTCCTCACGCCCCACGGGCTCGGGAGTGCGCGGACTCTCGCTCCCGGCGCTTCCGGCATTGAAGGCGATATCGGGAATCGCCCGCTGCGCGTTCGGATCCAGGCCGCCGAGCACCGCGGGGGCGACCTGCATTCCCGAGGTCAATCCGAGGTCGGCATCGCTGGCCGGTCCGGCCAGATCGCTGCGCGTCGTGTGCTCCTCGTCGTCCTGCGATCCACCACCGGCCATGGCGGCGGGCGTCATCGGCACCGCCGTACTCTGCTGGACCGTAACCGGTTGTGTCTGAACGGGTCCCGACGTGGCGACGGTCACCGGGGCGGCGACGCGGCCTCGGTAGTCGGTCTTCACGGGCGCGATATTGATCGGGCCGATCGTGTAACCGGGCACGCCCGGCGACGGCGCCGTGGCGGGCGTCTGTTCGGTCGACTCCGGTGTGGGATTCGCGGGCACTTCCGGCACGATCACCGGCGGGGCCTCGTGCTCCCACGGCACAGCCAACTTCTCGGTTGCCGCCTCGTAGGTGCGCATGACCCGCGCCGCAACGGCTTTCGCGGCATCGGCGTCGCCCTCGACCTGTGCGATCTTGGCGAGCATCGGGGCGCCGAGCGCCGTGCCCACCTGCTCCAGCAGCTTCTGCATATCGCGCAGCGCTTCGGTCTCCTGGGCGTCGGGCATGGCCAGTCGCGCGAGTTCGTAAGCGACAGCGTGGGATTCGGCCTGCGTGGCATTGCCCGCGGCGGCCGCGGCGGAGGCGGTCAGCCAATCGCGCAGGGCGCGGAACCGCTGAATGACAGGTCCGCTGTTATCGGATTCCCACGCGCTGTCGAGCGTGGTGAGAATCCGTTCGTAATCGGCCGCCGCCGCGGCGAAACTCGCACCCAATCGTGCCCATGCGAGTCCCGCTTCGGCGGCAGGCACCGCGCCCGCCCCCGTCACGAGGTCTCGGGCCAGTTGCTCCGGCGGCCTGGATTCCCAAACCGTTCCGGTGAAACCGGGGTTCTGTGGTTCCAGCATCGGCGGCGGTCCGATCAGACGGCGAAGCCGTGGGCGCTCTGCCCCTCGGCCTGGGCGAAGTTGTCGGTCTGCGTGCGCAGGGTGGCGGCGAGCTTGCGCAGCTCGTCCACGCCGCCACCGGCGCTCTGCTGGAACGACGCCACGACCGCGTTGAGGGTCTGCGTCGCCCGCTGCGACACCTCATCCGATCCAGCCGCGACGAGAGTGAGCTTGGGCTGTTCGGCCTGCACGCCCGCGGCGAGCCGGTCGGCGAGCGCGTCCAGCTGGGCCGCGGCGGCCAGCGCCGACGCGGAATCGAAACGTACACCGGTGAATTCGTTGATGGCCATGCTGATTCTCCTGTTCCCCCGCTAAATCAGAGCGTGAGCTCTTTGTCCGGTGGTTCGTCTATCGCCTCGACTCCACCGACAACCGGGATGGAGACGCCTTCGATGGTTCCGACCACTTCGTCGCCGTGTGCCGCGGTGACCAGGTTGGTGCGGTCGCCGTTCGAGGTCTCCTCGTCGGCGGCCCCGGCACGGTTGCCCGCGCCCAGTCCGGACATCATCGGCGAGGTGGTCGCGCGGCCGGTCTGCGCCACGGGGCTCGCGGTCGTTGTCCCGCGGCTCGACGGTGAACCGCCGACGTTCTCGCCGAACGGGGTTCTGGTCAGTGGGGTGTTGCCGGTCGGATTGGTCGTGACGGGTACGCCGCCGCCGAGCAGCGTGCTGGGGCTGTCGCCACCGCCGCCGTTCGTCGTCTTGTCGTCGGTCGTCTTCTCGTCAGTGATCTTGGTCGCGTTCGGATTATTGGTCTGGTCAGTGGTTTTGGTGTCGTTGTTGGTATCGCTGGTCAGCGACTGTGAGATCTTGCTGACCACCTCCGCGCCACCGCTGACCACCTCGCCGCCCTTTTCGGCGACCTTGGAGGCGAGGGCGGCGGCGGGTTGGGCGAGCGGCTGCACCGACTGTGCGACCAGATTCGCCAACTGCGCCGCGTCCGCGGCCGTGGGCGCACCGGTGACGAGGACTTTCATTCCCGCGCCGACGATCTCGGCGGTCTTGATGCTCAGCTCACCACGCGTCTTGGCGGCGATGACACCCGCCTCCGCGACCACCTGCGATGCCATGGCGAGCAGCGCGGGCAGCCCCGCCGGTGTGATGAACAGCGGAGCTCCCGCGATCACCTCGGCGACGAACTTCGCGATGACGGCGCTGAGTTCGGCGTACCCCTGCGCCACGACGCGTTCGGCGTCGAGCAGGATCAGCTTCTGGTTCAGCCCCTGCGCCTGAACCGCTCCGATGTCGTCGACAACGCGCAGGCTCTTCTCCATGGCCGCGCGTGCGGCGTCGCTCTGCCACCCCACCGAAACCTGCGAGACCGCTTGCGTAGTCGTATCGGCGGCACTGGTCAGCGTCTTGGTGACCAACGAGAACAAGTCGGTCGGATCGAATCCGCTGGTGCCGAGACTGCCACTGCCGAACCCGGACAGCAGCTCCACCACCGGTTGGATCAGTGCCGTCGGGTCGATCGACGGCAGCGTGATCTCCGGCAGCGCGGGCAACTGCGGTAGCTGCGGCAATTGGGGAATCCCCAAGTCGCTCAGCACATCCGAGACCGGACGATCCAGCATCGACCCCACCGGGCTGGTGCGCAGAACGTCCAGAACCGTAGGGTTCAGCGTGGCGTCGCTCACAGCGATTCGAGTGCGAAGCTGATGGCCCCAGCCAGCTCGGTGCTCTCATAGGCCGCGACACCCGCGAAGGCCGCCGCTGCCGTCTGCCCGTGCACGGCGGCGATCTCCGCGGTCGAGAGCAGATAGTTGGCCTGTGCCTGCGCGAACGCGATCAGGAAGTCCTGACCGATCAGCCCGAACACCGGCACCGCCGATGCCAGCGCCGCCGCCGAATCAGACGCCGCCGCACCGGCAATCTGCGCGGCCGTGCCCGCCTCCGTGCTGCCGAAGGCAGTAATACTGGCGAAATCGGCCTTGATTAGGTCAGCCATCGTGGTCCCTCCCGAACATCGATCTTGGATGAAGAGTACTGGCACGAAAATGGTTGCGCCAGTTTGTTAACAGATCCCAAAGGTCCGCTTAACCTGGCGGCTAACCAGCAATCTCCTCGTTGAAACGAGTCACCAGCGCCGCCCGCTTGGCGAACGCATTACGCGCCGCCGCATTCGCGGTATCCACCACCGTGCGCTCGAACTCGTCCGGCGACAACCGCGAAATCTCGCTGGAGAAGTCGAGATCCAGCAAAGCCCCGTTCCCGTCCACCTCCACGGTCACCGCCCCGTCCGCGGACGTCTCCCGCCCCCGAACCGCCCCCAACTCGTCCCCCAACTCCTGAAACCGATACATCCGCTGGCGAACCCGAGCCTCCAGCTCATCCCACGACCCGACCACACACCCCTCCTTATATGGTCCGCAGCCAACTCTGCGGCTCGGTCTCATACTCCTGCTCCTCGACATACTCCAGCCGAGCCACATCCGCCTCGGTAGGCAACTTCGAGTAAGCCAGCGTCTCCGCACTAACCCCCGCCGCCTCCAACTGCCGCCGCCGCGCAAGACCAGCCCGAGCAGCAGTCCGCTGACACAGCCGCAGCACCTCGGCAGCAAGCTGCGACGGATCCCGATGCAGCTCAGCGGAGTCGACACGCAGGGCTAGGGGGAGACCTTGTTCGGTGGTTCGGACCTTGATGGAACCGGTGGCGGAAGCCGCGGTGAACGTCGGCACTTCCGGCCCCGAACCAGGATCTGCCGTCCCCGAGTCGACCATCTGATGAGCCCCTCCCAATGCGTAGGTGTAGAAGTACCATAAGGCCGGTCCGCGATGCTACCGACGAGTCCCGGTATGTGTTCCCACACGGGCGTTCGCCAGGCGGCTACATCGGGCCGTGCCCTATTCAGACCCGATGAACGCTTTCCCGCTCCTCCTTGATCACCCGAATCACCGAGGCGATTTGCGAATTGATCAAGGCCACAGTGCGCTGGGCATCTGCTGGCACAGCCCGCTGCGGATTCTGGTCGGATATCACATATCGGCCGTCTTCTCGAACGTCCCGCCACTGCAAGACACGATCCGTAATGCCTCGGGGCCCGAAAATCGATTGCCCCTGAACGACGTTGATCCTTCCGATCCGGTCCGTGGCCGCCTTGTGAAACCTTGCGGCCCTGGCTGCATCCGAATCGGCCATCGGGTCGCGGACCGTTATTCCCCCCGGTTTGGCATCGACCGTTGCCTCGTCTTGCACGGGCAGCACGAGATCGGTTTGCTTGCCCGCTGCCATTTCGGGCAGCTCCCGCACCACTTCGTCGGCCAAACGCAGCGGATCGCACGCGCGGATCTTGTAGCCACCGCCATGCCAGAAGGTTTCGCCTGATTCTTGCTTCACCAGATATCCGTTCGAGCCCTGCCGGACAGCGCGGATGCGGATCTCCCCTTTGCCTTTCAGCGGTTCCTGCTCGTCCCATGCACTGACGACAACAGACAGATCCGGGGCGGCGATAGCGTTGATCATGACGAGCGCCGCCTCGTCGAACTTCTGTCGAGCACCTTCTCGTGCCCGTCGCACCTCCTCCAAGTAGTCGCGATAGGACTCGGCCTTCGACTTCGAGACAAACGGCATGGGGAGGTTGTCATCGACCAAGTCACGCCAGAGCACCATGAACTCGGACTCGGTGAAATTCCACATCATTGTCATTTCTCCGCAACCGGGGTGACGGCCTCGGGCATCGCACCCAACGCTTCGTCGAAGTTCTCACCGGACCTGAGGTATTCCGGCCGCTTGTACTCCTTGCCCTGCCCCTGTCCGGCTCCAGCGCCAGCTCCACCCATGGGCGCGCCGGTCATGGGTGTGGACTGCGTGGTGCCCGACGTAGTACTCGCCAGTCCAGCGCGTGACGTTGTCGTACTGGTTTCGGACGACACGGTCGCCCGCGGAAAGAGCGTCGATTGCGGGCTCGCCGTGAGCTTCGGCGCGGTCCCACCACCCTTGGGTGTGCCGCCACCACCGCCGCCGCCACCACCGGTCCCCGTCTGCTTCGAAGGGTCGTTCTGGGTAATGGGATTCACGGTTGGGTTCACCGGATTGTCGGTGTTCGTGGTGGTTTGCTGCATCAACTGCTGTAAGGCGGTGGTGCCCTGCGAAACCAGCGACTGCAGGCCGGTAACCCCTTGCTCCACAACGCTCGTCAACGCTTCGGAACCCGATGAGAGGAGTGTCGAAGCCAGCTCGGCGACATCCTTCAGAGAATTGTCGGTCGCGGGCGTTTCTTCCTTGGGGGCCGGACTCGGATTACCCGGATTGACAGGCTGACCATTGTTCGGATCCGTCGTGAGATTCGGCGCGTTGGTGGTGCCGGGAGAGGTTGGCCCTCCTCCACCGTTTCCAAGATTGGTGGTACCGGGGCCAGGCACCTCCACCTTCGGCTTTTGCATGGAGGGTACGGAGAGGATTGGAATGTTGTCACTCGTCGCTCGAAGACCGACCCCGTACCATTCATCCCACTTAGCGGCGTAGTACGGTTCCACCGTCTTCGCGGCAAGCGGATCATTGTCGTGCCGCTTTATGAAGTCAGCTGCGGACTCGGTAGGCAGCTGAACCTGGAGTCCTCTGAGCCATCCCACGGCCGTCCCCAGGTTGGTGGCGATTGCACGCAAGGAATTCACGAGTTCTGTTGTGGTCTGGCCATACCGTTCAACGGCTGCCCGCGCTGCTGGACCCGAGCCTCCGGTCCAGCCCTCATTGTTGAAGGTACCAGCGATTCCGCCAACGAATCTCGCGCGCTCACTTTCCAGGAAGTCTGCGACGCCCTTCCAATTCCCAGCAGACTCCAGGATCTTGTCGATACCAGAGGGAAGGCTCATCGCCTCGTAATGCGCAAAATACCTATTCCAGTCCATGGTGATACCAGGCTCGGGCTCGACTGGCATCGTTTCGTGCGCATCGCCGACCAGCGCGTCCAGCGTTTTCATCTCCGACAAATCGGCCAGTTTGTCGAGATAATATTTCCGCAGTACGACGCTTCTGCTTACGATATTCGTATAAGTGGTATTGCCGTCTTTTTCTTCCTCGACGTGGTTGTAGAAGTCTATCCCCGCCCCATCCCCCCCAGTACTCTTCGCATTTCCCCAGTTTGGGACTTCTACACTTCTCGGAGAAAATTGACGGCCATTTGAATAGCCAGGAGCGGACGTGACACGATCCTTGATGCCGTTGAAATCCGCAGCGGAGTTCTCCTCGTTCTGCCCGACGGCTCGACGCGCCATCAAGAACGCACTTGCCATATCATTCAGCAAGGTCTCATGATCAGGGAGAACCACGTCGCGCAAACGGTCCGAGACCATACTGAATTTTATGGACATCCGCTCGCCCGAGGCTTCGGGACTGAAGCGAGGCACCTCCAATTTGGAGATCATCTGGTTCTTCACCTGCTCGACAGCCCAGAGCATTCCGGCGCAGAGTTCGGCGCACTGCGTGGCGAGTTCAGGGGTGAAGACGAAGTTCTGATCCCCCTTTAACCCAGGCCATTCGCTATAGCTATCACCCATAGTTCCCACCCATTTCAATCGCGCAACCGACCTCGATCGCGTCCAATCTTGCCCCACGACTTCGTCCAGCGCCAATGGCCGTGACTCGACCAGCTCGAGCTGGAGTGGCGTCCAGTGCCCGCACGATGTGCGGTGGCGACGCGGAATCGCATAGTGTTCCCTGGGTGAGCAGCCCGCATCAGACCGGCACGCCCGACTCGAATATTCCGCACTACTACCCGGACCAAGGTCCCACGCTCCTTGATCCGTACGGCGGTGGGACCGTTCCGAATCCATCCGCATCGCATCACGCGACCGCAGCGCCGACCAGGTCTCCTCGTCGACCGGATGGGATGCTGAGGGTAACCGGCGGTCTGTTACTGGGTGTCGCCGGTTCGGTCGCCATCGCAGCCTTCGTTCAGTTGGCTGGGTTCGGCGCTGGGGGAACCGGGTGGTGGGCCTGGCAACGTGGCAACGAAGATACCGGCTACGAACCGCGAATGGTCGGTGTCGCGTTCATCCTGAGCGCCGTCATTGCCGCCCTGGCCGGAGCGCTCTTGCTCATGGGACGCGGTGTCAACAGTCGAGGCGTTCGCTCATTGGGAGCGCTCGCCTCGGGTATCGCGGCGGGATTCGCTCTGACCGAGGTCCTCGATCTGATCACCATCACTCAGGGATTCCCGAACTTCGATCTCGCCGAATACCTCAACGCCGGTTTCTGGCTGTTGGTCGTCGCCGCACTGCTTTCGCTCGTGACGATGGTGACCAGCGTGGTCGCGACGGGTCGGAATCTTCCCCTGGATGCGCCCCAATCCGCTATGCCAAACCGGCGAGGTCCGGATGCGGCTGCGGCCGTATTCCTCATCGTCGCAACAGTATTGGCAGTCGGCGGCTCGTTTCTGGATATAGACGACTTCGCGCTTTCCAACCTATGGCACAACTACGACCATAGCGACGGTACGACCCCCCTCATGGGGATCTTCCTCGTGCTCGTGGGCCTGACCGCCCTCACAGTGTCGATGCTGCTGATAGCTGGCACGGCGCGGCGCTGGCCCCAAGTACGAACCGCTGGACCGATGGCCGCTGGCCTGATGTTCGGCACCATCCTGACCAGTGTGCTAGCCGCGATACCTCCCTATTTCCTCGACTCCGATTTCGCCAAGGAGCAACTCCTCACCGAACTCGAGGTGGGAGCGTGGGTTCTGTTGGCAGCCGTGGTGGTGTCCCTGGGTGCGGTCGTTGTCAGCCTGGCGACGAATCGCGAGGCTGGTCGGACTCCGACCTTCCCACCACCGAACACACCGGCCTTCGCACCACCGATCGCCGGTCCCTATGCGACGCCGAGCGCCGCTGCGGCTCCGGGAAATTCACCCAGCCCTACGGCAGGACTCCGCATGGCGCGGGTTTACGACAGTCGCAATGACGCTGGGCAACCAGTTGTCGAGCGTCCGCCGCTCGATCCGAAGTTGCGTGACGCCCTGCTCGCATACTTGGAGTCCGCTCCGCTGGTGCTGGCGGCCCGCAGCATGGACCAAGACGAATTCGCCCCTGGGGAGCGGGATGTGCCATTGAGCTACTTCACCGACGGAGTGTGGATATGGTCGGGAGCCGTCCCGCACTACCTCATCAAACATGGTGTGCCGCCAGAGCCGGAACTCGTTCGCCATGTCGTCGCCCGCAACTTCCGGCTCGAAATGATCGACGACCGGACAAGGGAGCTAGCAGTCCGAACAATCACCGGAACTTGATCGCCGAGGGCCGAGGGCCGAGGGCCGAGGGCCGAGGGCCGAGGGCCGAGGGCCGAGGGCCGAGGGCCGAACACGATAGCGATCGATCTCGAGTACCGCAGGAGATTTGGCGCAAGTTTCAGTAGCTTCGCAAGGGTATGTACGCCGAGGGGCTCGGGTCATGGGTCAAATTCGAGTACATTCTGGATCCGCCTAGGCGCTTCGAGATTCAGTACAACCGCGATCGGGAGCCGCGGTTCAGAACGGCTCCAACGGCCAAAGATTTTGCCACCGAGAACCAATGGTTCCTGCGGTCGGACGAGCAACATGCCCGATTGGTTCCGACGCGGGCTGAACGGGACATCCTCGGGCACCTGATAGGTGAGCCTTACGGCTCCCTCGTGGTTCTCATCGATGCCGTCTGATCGATCATTGCTCCTCGGCCATCCGGCGGAGCAGTTCGAGGTGCATGATTCTGGCGCGATGCTTGGATTCGACTTCGCCGTAGAGGTCGTACGACGGGGCGCGGAGGTTGCGGATGCGCTGGAAACCCTCGAGGGGTGACAGGCCGTCGGTGTAGGCGTCGATGCAGCAGGAGAGCCAGAAAGCGCCTACTTTCGAACCCTCTACGCCCATTGCGACGCGGTCGAGGTAGCCAGCGGCGTCATTGCTGAGCGAGACCCACAAGTATCCGTACAGCGTGTCGTAGCGGGTGACCGGCAAGTAGACGATGGGTGCGGTGGTTTCAGTGGAATAGGGGCGTCGGGGTGCCGATTGCAGCGAACCCCAGCGGTTGTCGGGGTCGTTATAAGAATCGCTCAATAGGGGGGCGCTTTGCGGGGCTTGGCCAAACGGCGTCTCGGTGGGGTGCAGCCTCTGTGGCGAACTGTCGTGCCCATTACGCGCGAGAGGTTTCCCCTGAGCCAACTCGGGGGACAGTTTCCGCAGCATTTGCGATAGTGCGGAAGCGCTGCGCGCCTCGCCCAGTTCAGCGTCGGCGGCGATGCCGCCGTACTTGGGATCAGCGGGCTTTCCGATCCAGTGTTTGATCGCCTCGACTGGAGACAAGCCGAGCAGGTGGGTTTCATTGAGCCTGTCGTGCCAATAGGACGCGGACCATAGAGCGTCGATGCCGGACTCTTCGCGAGCGAAGAAGTTTGCGGCGTTGCTCTCGTCCGATCCCCATAGGTAACCGATGAGGGTGTCGCCCAACGTCACCGGGAGATAGGCGAGGGGTCGGCTGGTCCACACGTCATAGCGGGATCGGACAGTGGCTCTGGTCGCTTGCGGTCGCGGCGTCGGTGCCGGTCGTTGTTTCTCGATCCACTGCAATTCGCTGAGACTGGCGGCATGTTTCTCCGCCCGTCCGGTGTCGATCTCACCGAAGTACTTGGGAGGTTTGTTGGGCATGTGGCGAATACGCCGCAAGGCTTCGATCGCCGACAAACCGTCGGTGCGACAACGCCGGAAGCGTTCCCGCCACAGATCCCCGGCATAGTCGCCTCTCCTGCCCGCCGAGGTGCGAGGCAGGTATCCGGCGGCGTCCTCGGTGGTCGACGCCCAGATGTATCCCAGGATCCTGCGATCGCGCACTTCCGGACGAAGGTAACCGCGGTGCAGGTGCTCGATCGGCAGGTACTCGATCGGCGTGGTGGTCGTGCTGGCGTAGCCGGGAAGCCACAGGGGAAGAACGGGTTCCGCGTCCGGATCTTTCTCGGCCGGGGTGCCATCCGGGTAGGTGCCGTCCTGGACGAGCGGGCCGTCGCCCAGGGGCGCAGCGTGCGAACCAAGGCGATTCAGACTCTCGAACAACTCCTGAATGGATGCCGCCTCGCCGAGTTCGGCGTCGCCGCTGATCCCGCCATATTGGGGATGTTCGGGCTTGCCTACCCAGTATCTGAGCGCCTCGACAGGCGTCAACCGCTGCCGGTAGCACTCCTTGAGATTGTCGAACCAGTGAACCGACACGGCCGGATCGGGATCGGTGCGCACGATTGGCGGGAAGATGCCCGCCGCGGCACCGGACTTGCCGCCCCAGAGATAGCCGAGCAGCTTGTCGCCCAGCGTAATCGGAAGATAGGCGACCGGATGTCGGGTCCACAGGTCATAGTTGTTCAGCCTGGCATCCCGCCACATTCCCGCCACCCCTCGCTTTCAGCACTCCCACGGCGCGCCGCTCCGTCGACGCGAGTGTAACCGCGCGCAATCCCCTCCACGCGAGCGAGGACTTCCCTTTGCGCTGATCGAGTTCCTCATGACAAAGTTGATCGCGCGGTGTCACGGTTCAGCGCCGCTGGTGAGGTTCGGGAGGGACCAGATGGCTGAAAAGATTGTGGTCGATCCGCAGCATCTGCGGACCGCCGCTACGACGGCGGACGAGATTCGTGATCGCCTCAGCGCGCTTGCCGCCGATGCTCGGCTGGCGGCCGCGGCGGGGTCGGCGGCGTGGGGTGACGACAAGTTCGGCAGTAAATTCGCCGACGGCGCAGAGGGTTTCGCCGAGGGCAGCGGCAATATGGCCACCAGCGCGGACACCATGGCGACCACATTCGGCAAGCTCGCGGAGGGCCTGATCACCACCGCGAACGTTGTGCAGGCGACCGAGCAGACCAACCGCGACGGCTTCAAGTAGGCGAGGGGACGAGCTGTGGTTGGGGAACCTGGCGACCTGGATATGGAGTCGCTGCTGGGAGATGTCACGCAGCATCTGCGGGCCATCCGGGACATGGCGAAGCAGCGTGCCCAATTGACCGCGAGTGCGACCACGGCAGGCGGCCGGGTGACGGTGACCGTCAACGCGGATTGTGTGGTGATCGCGACGCGCTTCTCCTCCGATATCGACGATCTCTCCTACGACGACATCGCCAACGCGATGACGCAGGCCGCTCAGAAGGCTGCCGCGGAGATGGCGCGGAAGTCGCAGGAACTCATCGAGCCGCTCGCCGAACAGCGCGCGACGATGATGAAGCTGCCGGACCTGCTCGAAGACGCACCGGACCTGAATTTCGACGCACCATCGATCCCGGCCTCACTCGCCCCGCCGCACCGACGGGATGCCGAATCCCAAACCACCAGCGCAGCAGACGAATACGCGGACGCGGTGGATTACGACGACTGGGCCAACCAGCGCGGCGGCATCACGGACACCGGCCGTTGATGGCGGGGATCTGACGGCAAGACGGTTGTCTGCCGTCTGATAGCGGGGGTTTGCTGTGGCGTTGAAGTTTCCGTCGTGGTTGGAGTGGCTGGAATGGGTGGTCGGTTCGGACTGGCCGCACGGCAACGAAGACCTCATGTGGCAGATGGGCCGCGACTTCGAAGCGGTCGCGAAGCAGGTCGACCAACTCATCGATGACGTCGGCCAGCTCATCAATCAGGTCGGTGACGCCTACCCCGCAGGCACCGGTGCCGAGCAAACTCTGCAATGGCTGACACCGCTACGCGATGGCACCGGTGCCGAGAAGAACGGCTCGCTCACCGAATTCGCTGACAATTACCGCAATCTGGGCAAAGCCGCAGACGGTCATGGCGACGCGTTGCAGGCGGCCAAACTCAACTTCTATATCGCCGGTGCCTGGCTGATCGCCGAACTCGCGTGGGCGGCCGCGTCGGGGCCGTTCGCCCCCGCGCTCCAATCGGCCATCCTCGCCACCGCCCGCATTGTGTTCCGAAAGATCAGCCAAAAACTCGGCATGCGAATCGCCATGCTGACCATGCGGCACATGACCCCCAATGTGCTCAAACGCATTACCCCCAAACTCATTTGGGAAATCGGTCAGGAAGCCATCCAGGAGACGCTCCAGGGCACCTCCCAGGAGATGCTCGTCCAAACCATCCAAAAGAACCAAGGCCACATCGACAAGTACGACTGGGACGCGATCAAGAAGAACGCCGCCATCTCCGCCTTCGCTGGCGGTGTCGGCGGCGGTGTCGGCTTCGGAATGAACAGCATCCTGCCCACCGCTGGCGGGAAATTACAGGGCGCACTCAACGGCGCACTCACCGGCAGTGTCGCCGGTGCCGCCGGAGCGCTCGCCGCTTGGGCCGGAAGCGGTTTCGGCGAGTTCGACCCTCGCTCCCTGACCGGCGGTGCGCTGTCGGGGGCAGGACCCGGCGCGGTGCGCGGGTATTTCGGACAGTCTGAATTCAATGTCACACAACCCGGCCCCGCCGTCGACGGCAGCGGTCCCTCCCCTAGGCAACCCGGAAACCCCGACACCACCGCCCCGACCAATAATCCGACCACCGGCAACCCCGACACCGGAGCTCAGTCGCCGGGCGCGAACACCCAATCGCCCGACAACGCAACACAATCGCCGGGTGCAAACACCCAGTCACCGGGCGCGAACACCCAATCACCTGATACCACAACGCAATCGCCGGGTGCGACCACCCAATCACCAGACGGCGGACCGCAAATCGCTCCAGCTGCGGCTACCGAATTCGGCGGCGATCACGCGCCGACCGCCGACACCAATACCGATACGTCGGCGACCGACGCCCCCACCACAAACACCGACAACACCGGCGCTCCGGTCGACACCCGCAACGCCAAACCCGAAGGCAGCCCGGACGCTTCCGTCGGCGGTACCGAAACGACCACGCAGGGGCCGTCGGACACCACGACATCGACATCGGAAAAACCCGGCTCCACCACGGAAGGGAATCCCGCCAACGCACCCGATTCCCCCGCCGGAATACCCGGCACCGACACCACCACAACGGCACAACCCGCTGGCGTCGCCACGTCGAATGGCAACCCGGCGACCACCACACCCGCAGCGAGTCCGAGCGCCGCCCCCTCCGCGTCGCCATCCACCGCGACCGCGGCGATGTCCCCGAAATCCGCTGCACCAGTTGGCGCTACACCGAGCACCACCACTCCGAACAACACTCGGGCAGCCAACCCGACCCCGGCCACCGATCCGGCCGGTACCCGCGCCGGAGTCCCCTCGGTCGACGGCAGCACACCCGTACCCACCGCGAACACCGGCACCACATCTCGCGCCGCGATCGACAGCACCACTACGGCGCACCCATCCGGGCTGCATACCGCCAGCACCGGTGTCGAAGCCCCCAGCACCGAAACCACGGCTTCCACCGAGCAGCAAACAGCACAATCCATCCCGGCTGACGCCGATGCCGTCCCCGTCACCCCGGCTCCCGCTACACCGAAACCCTCGACCCCCGCGCCGAGCACAACGGGCAAGCCCTCCAACCAGGATTCAGCCGATACCGAAACCGAGTCCGAATCCGACACTGACGCCAAGCCCGATACGGACACGGACACCACCCCGGCCCGCACCGACGGCCCGCAGCCCCTCAGTTCAGACCCCGACGCACGCTTCGACCAGATCCTCGAGCAGATCCAGAAGATCGCCGCCGCCTACCAAAACCCAACCCCCTCCGCCCGCACCGAACTCGCCCACCTCCGCCGGGACTTCGCCCGAACCCTCAGGCAACTCGGCATACACCCCAACGGCACCCCCGTCCCCGGCATGCAGGTCTCCGCATCCGACCAAAAACTCGCCGAGCTCCTCACCCAGGAGAAATACCGGTTCCTCCACTACACCACCCTCGACCTGGCGATCGCCTCCGGCCTCATCACGCCGGGCGAAAACACACCCGCTGAACAGAACTCACCACAGTCCGACCAAGACACCACGACGACGCCTACCCAGGCGTCCCCCGAGGACGGTTCCCGTGCAGACAGCGATTTGGTTCGAAGTGAAGGAAGTCTTCACGATCAATCATCGGGGCCTGATGGCGATCGCGGTCGGCCACCTGCTGGCAGGCCAGATCAGTCCACCCGTGACGCTCCAGGACGAAAAGACCAGGGCGACAGTCAAAGTCCGCGGCATCGATCAACTGATCTCGAAGACGGATCCGACCCTGATCCCGTTGCAGATCGACGTGACGAGTCCGACCAGACCGTCGGCCGGGATGATTCTGATCAGCCGGGACTGACCCCAGGGAGCCCGCGGCAGAGCGGTGGATCTCCGCATCCACGAAACGGCGAGAACGCGGAGCCTGGCCCGCAACGGGCCACGCTCGCACCTGACTCCTTACAAACCATCGATACACCCGAAGAGCGTAGTACGGCGAGTCCGGTCAGGGACTTCCACGGTGATGCCCGGCCGAGCAATCTGCCGGATCTCACCAGAGAGCAAGTCCTCGACCAGATTCGCACCAACGGCAAGTTCCTGATCTTCGACAACATCGCGTGGAATCCCTCCACCCAGCAGTTCGAAATCACCGTCAACGGTGAGACCGTCGCCGTAGCGCTGACCGTCGGGCCGACCACCGATAACGCCGTGGCCGAATTCCACCAGCGCCCTGACGGTTCCGGCTACGACGTGACCCTGTCCTCCCGTGCCCGAGACCAGGACGTGTTGCGCGCGATCGCCCACGAGCTCGTGGAGATCCAGCTCAGGGAGAATCCGGGACCCGATGTGGACATCGACCCGG
This sequence comes from Nocardia sp. NPDC050406, assembly GCF_044459025.1. Taxonomy (NCBI): domain Bacteria; kingdom Bacillati; phylum Actinomycetota; class Actinomycetes; order Mycobacteriales; family Nocardiaceae; genus Nocardia; species Nocardia sp. NPDC050406. The sequence goes on from NZ_JBITIM010000003.1 coordinate 353,212, forward strand.
TCACCGAACGCCCCACCCGCATGACCACCCACCTCGGTGGGCGTTTCGCCGAACTCGACTACCTGATCCTGCGGATGCGCATGGCCACCGTCACGCGCGACCCGGCGAACGAACTCCCCGGAATCCGTGAGGATCTCGCGGGCCTGATCGATCACCTCGGCTTCACCGATCCCGACTATGCGACGACGATCCGGTCGCTACTCGACAATTTCGACTCGCGCCTGGCATCCGAGCTCGAAAACGCAATGGTCGACCGCGACCTGCAGCCGGTCCTCGAAGCGCTGGAGCCGGTGGTCACACCAGAACCGGACGTCCAGCCAGCAGAGGACGTCGAACCCGCCACGGACCACGAGCCTCCCATCGAATTCGAGGACGCAGAGGCGGGCTACGACTACGGCGCGCGGGTACTCGCCCCGCTGCGGGATGACTTGACCCAGGAGCAGCGGGACCAGGTTCGGAAGTACACGCAAGGGTCGAAGATCAACGAGTTTCTGCGACACCCGGACAGAGCCGCCCTGTTGGCAGAAATGGCCGAACTCAATCAGCTGATGCGGCAGCATCCTGATTTGTTCGAAAACCCGTTCGCCCCAACAACGCTGCCAAATCTCGTGGAACAGCTGAAGCAGCCCGACGTCGACCCGACCTTGAGGGCTGCGATCGAGTCCGTATTCAACGCACCCGATCCTTCGACGGCGCTGCAGGAACTGGTACGGAAGGCCAGGAAGTGGGACGAAATGCACAAGTATTTCGGAGCCCGCCCCACCGAGGAACTTCTCGACAAACAGCAGGCGGCATTGGATCAGGCCACGGACCGGCCTATCCCCCGGGCGATCCGAGTCTGCCGCAACATAAATTCGGCCGGACTCCAGGCACTGGTCGACAGTCTCGGTAATCCGTTCGGCGGCGGCGACCCTCGACTGCTGAAGAACACCGAGCAGACCGAACGTGCCTATATGTCGACCAGTCTGTCACCGTACGCACTGTTCCCGGGCAACGTCAGAATGGAGATCGACCTCCCCGCCGGTACGCCTGGCCTTTGGATCGGCAATGATCTGAGCGAAAGCCCGGGGGAGAACGAGTTCCTGCTGGCAAAGGGCGTCCAGTACCGGATCACCGACGTGGTCCTCAGGCCCGGGGGTCCGGGCTACCTGGGTATCCATGTCTTGCTCAAGTGTGAGGTCATTCTCCCGGAAACCGAAGTTTCCGATCGCCTCGATGACCGTCCGGACACCCTGACCCCGCACCTGATCAACCGCTTCGAGCAAATGGGCGACTTGGTCGACCAGTTGGCCGAGGCCTACCAAAACCCCGCGCGCACCGCCGAACTTCCGCACCTGCGTAGGGAATTCGGCGCACTGCTCGAAACCCTCGGCCTGTTCGACCCCGCTCACTCACATATCCCCTACCAACTGCTCGAACAGCACGACCCCGAACTGTTCGGCATCATCCAGGACAACTACAAGCTGCTGCTTCCCACCGCGGCCGACCTCGCCACCGAACAGCAGACCCCGGCACAGCAGCCATCGACAGATCAGCCGACCACCCACCCCGAACAAGACGCGCTGGACCTGGCCAACGCACCAACGGTCGAACTCCCCATCGTTACGCCGGAAGTCACCGCACCACAGCCGGATGCGGCCCTGGCAAACGCACCGACGGTCAAGCTCGACCTCGCTGCCATGGACATCCCGACCCAACAACCCACCCCGCCCGCTACCGAAGCACCGAAGCCATCTGCCCCGGACCAGCAGCCTGGCTCACAGCTATCCCAGCCGACGACCACACCTCCAACTTCGTCGTCCGTCGACCCCGCACAACCCGAGCACACCTCTCCCGCGGAAAACACTCCGACTACACCCTCGGTCCTACACGGTCCCGACCGCACCGCCATCGGTTCCGGACCCGACATCGCACGCGTCTACCAGAACCTGCGCAACGAAGGCGCGCACGACGTCATCCTGCATACCGACGAATTCGGTCGGCCGATCGACTCGCACGGCAGGCCACTTACCGTCGAACAGGTCATCGAGGCTGTTCGCAACAACCCGAACTACGAATCCGGGACACCCATCCGGCTCATCTCCTGCCACTCCGGCAGCGACATCGGTTGGGCCCAGCAAATCGCCGACGCACTCGGCAGCCCTGTCCTCGCCCCCACCGACCTCGTCGGCGTCCGCAACGCCCCCGATTCCCCGGCCACCGTCAGCAACGACGCTCCCTGGCGGATCTTCCAACCGACCCAACAAGACGGCACCACCCCACAGCCCCGACCATGGGTGCCGACCCAGCAGCCCGGCGGACCCCTCCCTGTCGACGCCGAAACCCGCACGGACTGGGACACACTCGCCGACCCGCCGCCCGATACGGAAAATTCGGATGATGGGCGGCAACCGGATACCGACCGCAGTACCGCGCCTGAGTTCGACGCCCATCTCGACGAGGTGTTGGCGTCCCATCCGGATCCGGCGTCCATACTCACCGATATCGATGGCACCACGACCGTCGCGAGTATCGCCGATCGGATGGGCATCACCGATCCCGAACAGCGCCAAGCTCTTCAGGACGTCTTCGAAGCGGCCCGCGACAATGCCGCCCCATTCATCGTGAAGGTCGCCAGTGACATGCTGGCCAATCTCAAAGCCGCGGTTGCTGCGAACCCGGATCTGAAGGTGGTGTTCCTTGGGCGCGACGGGCACAGCCTGGCCATGGCCATGAGCCAGCTGGATCCGGAGTTCTTCGCGAGACACGGGCACGAGGTCACGCTCTCGCGAGCGCTGGTGGAAACCGCGGTGCAGGATCTGGAGAAGAACGCCGGTCTGGATGCCTCCGATGTCGAGGGGTTCCGCAATACCAAGGGCAAGGTTGATCCGGAGTCGGTGGACGGCGCGTTCGCGCGTCTGACGGCCTACTTTCAGGAACTCGGGATCCCTATCGGTGAGCCGGGTTCCGACGTAGCCCTCGTCGATACCAGCTACAAGGGCACCGTTCAGGAGCTGCTGAACGCGATCTTCCCGGAGACGACTTTCCAGGGTCACTTCATGTTCTACGCGGCGTCCCCCGTGGACCCGCATCCGGACAACAAGCTCGGCTACGCCCTCGATCTCGATGTCGAGAACGGCAACAACGGATATCCGGTCAGCGAGATGCCAGCCGATCCGGCCCGCACCTTCCAGCAGCAGGATGCGCTGGGCTCGATCGAAGAGATCTTCCACGGCCCGCTTGGCAGTCCAAAATCCATTGGCCTCGAAGGACGCCCGTCGCAGGAGCTGCAACGTTTCGAAACCGATCCACTGGTCGGGCTGAACCCTGCCAATGTGTCGGATCGTTTCTCGGATCCGCTGGTCCGCGAGGCAGCCAAACGTGTTGCGTTGTTGCCAATTGCACAGATCGCACACGACATCGCCGCACGCCGCGCCGCGGGATTCGACGTGGACGCCGATCTGCAGGCCGGATATGACAACTATGTCGACCAGGTGCGCGCCTGGGTCGGGGGCGACCCAGCGGTAAACCCCAAATTCGCCGAGGTCATGGATTCCTTCGTCCGCCGAGCGGACAAAGCGGAGGTGAAAGCGCTCGCCAAACTCATCGACCAGGCCGGTCTCGACAGCGAAGAGGCCGACCAGGTCTGGCGGGAGTACAGCGACAGCGGCGCAACTCTCGCCGACAAGAAGGCGTTTGTCGAGCAGTTCGCGAATACCCATCCGAACCCGGCGAGGGAAATTTCGCTGCCGTCCGAGGGGAATCCGGACAACGGACCGGAGAAGCGGGTCAATCCCGAGGAAGTCCGGGAGCTCCCGCAAGCGCCGGACACGAACACTCCCGACCAGGGCGTCCCCAGCGATAGCGCGGTCGACGGCGATCAGACCCTCGATCCGCTCTCCGATTCGGCTATCGACCCGCCGGTCCAGCACGCCCCTGACCGCACTGCCATCGGCGACTCACCTGAGGTCCAACGCGCGTTCCGGAACGTACGCAACGACGGTGCCCATGACGTCGTCGTCCACGGCAACCGCTTCGGTAGTCCCACCGCCGATGGCAATGCCGAGATCACGCCGCAGCAGGTCATCGACGCTATCCGCAACAACCCGCACTACGTACCCGGTACCCCCATTCGCTTGCTGTGCTGCTTCTCGGGCATGGACATCGGCTTCGCTCAGCAAATCGCCGACGCTCTCGGCGTTCCAGTGCTCGCACCCACCGACGCCGTCGGTGTGCGCTCCACGCCCAACTCGCCAGCGGTGATACCCGAGAACGGGAACTGGAAGGTCTTCAGGCCCGCGATGCCGGACGGCACCACCCCGGCACCCACGATCCACAATCCGGCTCAGGAGGCCGACGGCCCTCTTCCACAGCAGCACGAAAACCGGGATGGCTGGGATGTTCTTGGGCACGAACAAACTCCGGACAAGAATGCACTCGACCCAGATGCGCAGGCGGTTCGCGACGCCGCACGGCTCCGCACAGGCGGTCGTGACGCGCTAGCTCCAGACAGCCCGGCAAGAGAACTTACCGGCACCGATGTCGACCGTATCGAGCGCATCGAGGGACTCCGCGAGGACCTGAACCGACCCGGTGTCGACCCTGCGGCCGTCAAGGCGAAGTTGCGCACCGAGTTGGAGAAGGCGGGCGTGCTGCGAAAGCGTAAGGAGGTCCTGCGCAACGACGGCCCGGCCATGCAACGCCGGGCACTGCTGACGGAAGCAGGTCTCGACATCGACGCCCTGGCCGACGAGATCGGTCTGCGACGTCCTTCGCCCGCGCGCACCGATAACGAGGGACTGCCGCTGCGCGGTGAGCACGCCGATGCGGACGCGGTGCCTCGTCGCGATGTCACCTTCGCCGAAGTCGACGCGATCGTGCCGCGCAAGCTGATCCAGGCGCTGGAGAAGTTCGGCGTGAGCAGGGAAGTCGCCGTCGAGTACATCGTTGACAACCACAACGACCGCAGCCGCCAACGCTACCTGCCCGACCTCGAGGGTCTGGCCCGCCAATACGGCATTCCCCAGGGCGACGTACTGGTCATCGACCTGTACACCACCAAACTCTATTACGAAGAGCTGAACCGTCGACTGCGAGAAGAACAGGACGTCGACTCCGTCGATGAATTGCGGCAGGCGGTCATCGAATCCTTGAGCAAGCTTCCCCCGGTCGTAGTTCCCGAACTGTTCAGGTCACTGTCCATCGATCCTTCGGATCTGCCTGACTTCCTCGCGAAGCACACCAAAGGTGCTGTCATCGACTGGAACGCGTTCACCTCGGTTGCTGGTGAAGTCGGCGGGACATGGTGGGGACAGCCCGGGGAAAACATCCTGTTCACGATCCGGGGCGGCGTAGCCTACGACATTTCCGACTTCGCGGACGGCCTGCACTACAAGGATCCGCCCAATCCTGGCCGCGAGCTGCTCTTACCGGCCGGTAAGGTTGTGCGGGTCGAGAATGTGACCCCCTATGTGTTCCGGGACGGAACGACAGGCTACGTCATAGATCTCGAGATCGTTGGATCGGCCGGACCTGCGAGCACGGCCACGCCATGAGAACTAATCAAGAAAAACAGGAGCCGCATATGACGTCCGAAGACGTGGTGCCCGATCAGGTGCGGGACATCTTCGTCGCAGCCTTGACCCCAGTGACGACCCACATCGCCGACCTCCCGGACCCACTCCCGCTGGGAGTCTCAATAGGATTGGATGCGCCGAACGGTTCGCCGCGCGAACGCATTGCGGTCCGGGCAGGGCGCGACGAGGACGGCTATTTGCTCGACTACCACAAGAAGGGCAACAACGGGGAAACCTCCTCGCACTGCCGGATCCGTGCGGACGGCACGATTACGCGGCTGGAGAATCTCATTATGGTGCACCAGCACTTCGACGATCCCGAACAGGCCAGGGAGGAGCGGGAGCGCCGTGCCGCCCACAACAAGCGGGTCATCGAGATCCTGAAGGCGAAGGATTTGTACGTTTGAGTCAGCGGGTTCGTGGCCGGACCTGACCGAATTCACACTGGAAGGCACCTTGATGACAGCGCCCGAGAACCCGGAGCTGCCCACGAACGAGCTGCGGGATGCGCTGGTGGAACAGGCGCGGAGCATCGGGCTGACCGGCACCGCGAATCGGTTGGCGGCCAACCCCGACCTGTTGCCGCCCCCATCGGCGATGCCCCTGATCATCGATACCGACATTGGCGGCGATCCCGATGACGCGGTGGCCCTCGCCGTCGCGGCCGACCTGCCGGAGCTGGCCCTCGTAATCACCAGCGACGAGCACGGTGGGCGTCGCGCCCGGCTCGCTCGCCATCTCCTGGATCTGCTCGGGCGACCAGAGGTACCGGTCGTCGCTGGAATCGATCTGGGAAACGAAAACTACTGGGCGGCAGAAGGACTCACGCCCACGGATGTTCCCGAGCAGAAGCGCGATGTCATCTCTGCAGTACGCGACGTACTCGACCGAGCCGACGACAAGGTGCGCTGGCTGGGAATCGGACCGATGTCGAATCTCGCCACGATCATCAACCGGCTGCCCGAATACACATCCCGCCTGGTGATCACCCAAATGGGCGGCGGCACGCACGATCGGCATGCGGACAGAGCCGAGCACAACATCCGGCTCGACGTACCAGCCGCACGCACCGTCCTGGCCGCCAACCCGCGCATGTGGATCGTGCCGTCCAACGTCACGTTCCACGCCGAGAACGAAATAACCACCGCATCACCGGAATACGAGCTGCTGACACACGCCGATGGACCGTGGACATTGATCCGAGAACACCTCGACCAATGGTTCGCGAATTTTCATCCCGGCTCCATGCAGCACGACGCCATGGCACTGTCCCAGGCCATGCTGTTGCCGTTCCTGCGCTTCACGCTCACCGGCGTGGGATTGGACGATTCCGGCCGCATGATGCCCGGAGAACACACCGTCTTCCTGGTCCACAAAGTCAACTACGCCTCCTTTCGCACATGGCTGCAAAAGCGTTTGGCGCAGTCGATCCTGCGACGTCGGGTGATCACACCCGACAATCGGGGCGGATAAGGGGTACCGCGTGAGGGAATGGCGAGCGTTGACCGATACCGAGATTGTCGAATTGGCCAGCCGCCTGCGATCACTTCGTTCCGGAAATCCACCGGATCAGGTCGCCATCCGGGTTCCCGGTGGTGCCGCGGCGCGGCGAGGCTCGGCCTCGCGGGCTTGGCGATCTGGTGGGATTGGTAGGGCCGACCGCAAACTGGACGCGTGGTTAGAATCCTTCAGGTCGGAGCAGGGGCGGAGGGATTTCGTTATGGGGCAGTTGTCCGTTGCGGTGTCGACGAGCGTCGGTGGGTGAAGCGGGTGGGTGGGTTGCTGTACGGCGTGGCTTTTCGAAACGGTCGGCCGATCGTCGAGGGGACCGAGATTGTGGGAGTGATCGCGCATACCAGCCCGTTGTTCGATGAGGCGTTCAATCTTTTCCCGGACGCCGCCGCGCCAACTTTGCAGATCATCACTCTTGTTCCGGCCACGAACATCCTGGATGTTCGTCGTGAGTCCGCCGTTTAGTCGAGATCGAAGGGGAATTCGAGTATGTCCACGCTGAAGCCGGTCGGCATTTACCGGGAGATGTATCGGGCTGTGCGACAGGATCTTCCGTCGCTGCACGAGTCTCGTACCGCGGAGGGGGTCGAGGATCGGGAGCGGGTGATCGAGTATATGAAAGCTGGTACGCCAGTTTTCGATGTCATGGGGTCCGCGCCGGATCTACTAGGCGGGAGTAATGGCATCGGTAGCGGGCAATCACTGGTTTCGGATGGGGAGTGGATTTGGCGGGTGGACTCCATCCACTATCTGGCACACCATCCGCTGGCTATCCCCGAATCGTTTCTCGTCCACGTGCGCGCTCGAAACTACGTGCCCGACAGCGACGTCAATGTGGCGGACGCGAAGTTCGATGCCGCGATCCAGACTTACTTCTGATATGACATGACCTCGATTAGCAGGGGGTGTCGTGGTTCAACTCAGCGCGGGTCAGTCGTTCTGATTTCACCATCGATGGCCTGCTCGGTCAGGGCGGGATGGGCAGTGTGTACCTTCCCCGGCATCCGCGGCGGGAGGGGCCTCCGGGGCAGCGGTCGCGGTAGGGCTGGCAATCCTCACCGTCGCGATTTTTCTCAGTCTCTATCTACTCATACTTCCCTAGCCGACACCCTGCCTGGTTGGACAAAGCGGACTTCGTCCATCCAAGATCGAACTGCTTCGATTCGAAGTCGGTACTCACGGGGAGATAGTTCTATGTCGTTGTTGTGGAAGGCTTTTGCGGTCGGGATTACGAGCGCAGCACTGATGTCGGTTGCCGTGCCGAGTGCCGGAGCGGAGCGCGGGCCGGACGGGCAGCTGTACGGCGCGATCGCTACCGGCGAGCTTGTCACCGACCCGAGTATCCCCGGCGGGAAGCGAATGAACTGGGGCGTCGCGTGGAACCAGCCGGATCAGGCGTCCGCTGAGCAGCAGGCGATTCAGGATTGCAGCTACGGGTGTCGGGTCATGGTGACGTGGACCGACGGGTGCGCTTCGGTGGCCGAGAGTGCGGTGCATCTGCATCAGAAGACCGGGGTTGGCGCTACCGCGGAAGAGGCCGAGCAGAATGCCTGGGCGAATCTCGATGAGCATATGGCGCGGATCCCACCGCAGTACAACAAAGGCCCGCACCACATCCTGGTGACCCAGTGCAACGGTTGAGCTCGCGAGAATTGCCTGGATAAGACGGCTGATTACACCCGCTGTTCATGTTGTGCACACCTTTTGGCTGTGGCACAGTCGATCTCACGTGCTCGGTGTTGCCGGATGTTGGAGGGCGTTGTGACCAGGGAAGTCAGGGTTGATCGGGAGCAGTTGGCGGCTAGTCCTGTGACGAGTGCCGTGACGCTTCGGGATCAGTTGCGCGATATCGCCAATCGGGCTCGGATCGCGGTGGCGCCGGGGGCGTCGGCTTGGGGGGATGACGAGTTCGGGAGCAAGTTCGCGGATGGGGCGAAGGGGTTCTCCACGGGGAGCTCGAATATGGCTACGAATACGGAGAATTTGTCGGAGTCGTTCACGAATCTCGTCAAGGGGTTGAACCAGTCGAAGAAGGGGCTCAACACCATGGAGCACGGCAACGAGCGCGGCTTCCGCTGAGAGGTTCGGCGTGGTGAGAGAGCATGGGGAAGCCAAGGCGGCGGCCATCTTCGAGGAGTTCACGCAGCAGATGCGGGCGGTGGCCGAGGCTTCGAAGCGGCGGGCTCGGCTGACCGCGAGCGGCACCGCGTCGCGGGGGCGGGTGACGGTGACCGTGAACGCCGACGGGGTGGTGATCGCCACCCGGTTCTCGTCCGATATCGAGGAACTCACCTACGACGAGATCGCCAAGGCCGTGACCGCGGCCGCGCAGCAGGCCACCGCCGAGGTCGCGCGGCTGGCCGCGGAGGTCATGCGGCCGGTCAACGATCAGCGCAGCCGAATGCCCAAGCTGTCGGAGCTGATCGAGGGCCTGCCCGATGTGGAGGCGCACGCGCCGCCGATACCGGCCGCGCCGCTGAGCGCACCCAATTCCCGGGAGCGGCTCGAGCAGCAGAACGAACCCGAGGTCGTCTTCACCGATTCGCAGGATTACGAGGAGTGGCGTTCGACCGGCAGTACCGGTGCGACCGACCGCAGTTGGTGACGGTCACCAGGCGGCCAGCCGCGCGGCGTAGTGGTCGCGCACGGCCGCCAGGCGCGCGCGGCTGAACCTGCCGGGCTCGCGCGCGTACATGGCTCGGCCGTCAGCGGAGACGAAGGACGAGGCGGGAATGCGGTCCGAGCTCGCCGGAACGAACTTCAGCACCTCCTCGACCGCGGCGAGCGCGGTGGCCAGGGTGTGCCGGGCCAGCCGCAGCGCCTGATCGTCGAGCCCGGCGGTGTCAACCGGTACGCGCTGCGCGCACATATCCGAATACCACAGCCACACACCGGGATCCAGGAGCTGCGAGGGATCGTCGGCGCCGAACCGAACCGAGTCGGCGGGCGGCGGCAGCACCTGGTCGGGCAGCAGGAATTCGTAGACGCGATGTTCGCCGCACTGCCCGCACTCGCCGGTGTACCGGCTGGCCAGCGCACCGTCCACGGTCACCACCGAGCTGCGGAACGCGCACCGGCCGCCACCGCATTTCGGGCACGGCTGTAGGTCCAGGAACAGACGCGCTTCGGCGTTGGTCCGCGCCAAGGGCAGGACGTTCGGCATCGGGGCTCCCCCTATCTCTGTGGTGACCGATTGGTCGAGTTCGACGGCTGCGAGCCTACTTCGGCGTCTCGCGCAGCTCCGGATACATGGCTCGCTCCGACGGCCGCAGATCGGCGATGTACAGCTGACCCGCGCCACGGCAGACCGGACACACTCGCTCGCGCAGGCATTCCGGGCACGGGCGCTGGCCACGCTCCGCATCCGGAACCCAGCCGCGCCCCGCACAGGTCGGACACCAGCCGAGGCCGTCGCATTCGTAGCAGAGCACATGCCCCTCCGACACCGTGCCGGACGTCCGGACCGGCTCGGGCCGCTGGGGCGCTGTCGCGGTGCTCAGCGGCAGGGCGGGAGTGCGCCCCTTGTACAGCACGCCGGGCTCGTCGTCCGACAGCAGGATCTCGATGACATTGCCCTCGTGACGGCCGGTGACGACGACGCCCCCGTCCGCCGATCGCTCCTCGACGGCCTCCCACCCCGCCGCGAGCAGCAGCTGCCCCGCGCGCCCGGCGAACGCCGCGAGGTCCTCGGAGACCGGCCGCTCACCGCGGGCGGTCGCCGAGTACTGGTAGCGCAGGGGCTCGTGCCAGTCGACGACCTTGGGCTCGGCGGGCATGAAGAGGGCATTACCGGCCTGCGGCGTCAACTGCGCGACGAGCTCGGTGAGCCGCACGCGCAGGGATTGGCTCAACCGGTCGAGTCGCTGCCTCGCTCCGGGAATCTCACCCATGCAGACCTCCTTCGGCGGGACACTATCACCCCGGCGAGCCGCGCGATCACCGTGATTCGACCGTCCCGGCCGGGATCGGGCGCGACCGTTCGACAGCCGCTGCTCAACCGGTGTACCAGCAATGACCACCCCCCGTTCATGTTGAGTTCGCTTGTCTGTTGTGGCACAGTCGGTCTCGCCAAGATCGGAATCCGAGCCGGTCAGCTGGCCGTCGGCGGCACGGAGAAGAGCGGGGAAGCCTCATGGAACAGATGAGCAGCGCATCGCCCACCGATTGCCGTGCGCCCCATCGGCGATCGACGCCCCGCGACCACTGACCCAGGGCTGCAAGGGATTCGACGGATCTGACTGAGACCTGCTGTGGCACTGGAATTCCCGTCCTGGTTGGAGTGGCTGGAGTGGCTGGTCGGCGCCGACTGGCCGCATGGCAACGAAGACCGCATGTGGCAGATGGGCAAGGACCTCGAGGCCCTCGCGGGTGACGTCGACAATCTGCTCGACGATCTCGACCAGCTCATCAGCGATATCAACTCCAAATACCCCGAGGGCGTCGGCGGCGACGCCATGTTCTCCTGGCTCACACCCCTGCGCGACGGGAAGGGCGGCGACCCCAAGAACGGGTCGCTGAAGAGCCTTGCCGACAATTACCGCTCGCTGGCAAAGGCCGCCGACAGCATGGGCGACGAGCTGGAGTCGGCCAAACTCAACTTCTATATCGCGGGCGCGTGGCTGATCGCCGAGCTGGTCTGGGCCTCCATGGCCGGGCCGTTCGCCCCGGCGCTGCACGGCACCATCTTCGGGATGGCACGAGTCGCGTTCCGGCAGCTCGGAATTCGCTTCGGCAGCCGCATCGCCAGCCTGCTGGGCCGCGAGATCGGTGAAGAGGTCTTCGAACGCTTCATGGCCAAGGTGGTCTACGAGGTGCTGCAGGAGGCCGCCGTCGAGACGGTGCAGGGCACCTCGCAGGAACTGCTCGTCCAGTTCATCCAGAACCAGAACGGCCACGTCGACGGGTACGACTGGGGCAAGGTCGGCATCAATGCCGGAATCTCGGCCATCGCGGGCGCGGGCGGCGGCCTCGTCGGCGCGGGCGCCGGGAAATTCCTGCCCACCGATATGGGCGGTTGGAAGGGCGCGTTCAACGGCGCGCTCACCGGTGCGCTGGCGGGGGCGGGCGGTGCGGGCGCGGCCTGGCTCGGACAGGGCGCGATCACCGGCAATTGGGACTTCGACCCGCGCTCGCTCACCGGCGGCGCGTTCTCCGGCGCCGGGCCGAGCGCCATCTACGGTGCTGGCGGCGAGTCCGACTATGCCGGTCCGATGGGCAATGTCGACGGTGCGACGCCCTCACCGCAGGGCGGGCCCGAATCGGATTCGGAATCGGAATCGGACTCGACCGGACAGGACGATTCGACCGGCGACGACACGACCGGCGGCGACTCCCCGTCGAACAATGGCCAAGACGGCGGACCGTCGCTTCGGCCCTCGAGCGGCACGACCCCGGAGACCTCCTCCCAGAATTCGGCGCCGCCCGCCGAGAGCGAGCGCGAAACCCAGTCCGCCAATGGCGGAGGCGGCGGCATCCAGTCGAATCGGCAGAATGCGGCGCCCGACGCGGACGTCGATGGCGACGGGCAGTCGGAGTCGTCGTCGCGGTCCTCGAACTCCGGATCGCCCTCGTCCACTACCTCCTCCGACATCTCGGAGGGTCCATCGTCTCGATCGGACGACCGGAGCGAGAGCGCCGCAGGCGATGGCGGTTCGCGCGACTCGTCGAGCGACGGATCGTCGAAGGCCCAGGACAGCTCCACCTCGAGCGATCCGAGCTCCCCCGCGGCCGACACGAATACCGCTGTGGGCGATACGAATTCGAGCGGCGGCCCGAACGGCAATCCGTCGACGAGCGGCACCGGCCCGGTCGGCGCGCCGATGGGCACCGCCCCCGCGGCGGGCACGACGCCAGGAGCACCGGCCGCCCCGACCGCCGCACCGAGCTCGACCGCTACTCTGGGCCAGCCGACCTCGTCGCCGACTTCGCCGACCTCGAGTCCCGTGCAACCCACGTCCTCGACGAACCCGGCCCAGCCCGGCACCTCCCCGACCACTGCGCAGTCGACACCCGCAGCGGGCGGCACCACACCGAACTCGACGGCCGCCGATCCCAAGGCGACGGGTCCGTCCCAGACCGGCGCGCCCGACGGCGGGCTGTCCTTCAGCTCCGGCCCCCAGCAATCGCCCATCGGCACGCCGGACACTGGAATCGCCTCGGTCCCCAGCGATCCGAACACAGTCCCGGGCCCCGTGAGCCCGGTGCAGGCCGCACCGACGGGCACCCCCGCACCCGGCCCGGACACCGACTCCACCTCCGAGCAGCAGAGCACACCCACCCCCGACGCGACGCCGATCGTCGGCATCGCACCGGTGCTCCCCTCCCCCACCGGCACCGACCCCACCCGCGGCGGCACCCGGCGCGATCGCGGCAATGCCAGGGATGTCGGCGACTTCCGCGGTGACGCCCGCCCGCAGAACCAGCCCTCGCTCACCCAGGACCCCGAGAGCGATCAGCCGGATTTCCTGCAGAACGCGATCGACGGCAACCTCCAGCTGATCACCCCCGCGGATGTGCGTTACAACCGCGACACGCACCAGTTCATCCTGCCCAACGGCCGCACCGTCACTGTCAAGGTGGGCCCGGTCTCCGATGGGACGGTGGCCGAGTTCACCTCGCGCCCAGGCGGTTACGACGTTCATGTCTCGCCGCGCGCCCGCAATGAGGATCTCGTCCGGGCCGTCGCGCACGAACTCGCCGAGCTGCGGCTCATGCAGGATCTGCTGGTCCGGGTGGATCCCGATGCGGACCGCCCATCGCAGATGACGACGAACCTCGGCGGCCGCTTCGCCGAGGTGCGTGTTCTCACTTCGCAAATCGATCAGGCGGCGTTCGATCCCGCTCGCGCCAAGACCCTTCCGAGGCTGCGCCACGACCTCGACGATCTGCTCCACCAACTCGGCTTCAACGATCCCGACCATGCCAATACGGTGAAACGGCTACTCGCCGAACATGATCCGACACTGGCACACCGACTCGAGCTCGAACAGCGGGGGCTGCTCGACCTGCGCCCGTCCCCCAACCCGGACACCGATGGGCGCGATTACGACGCCAAGGCCGACGCGCATCTGGACCGCCTCCAACAGCAGTTGCGCGGCGACTTCGTCGACGACCTGGTGCGCGCCGAGCGCCGGGCCCTCGACGGCCGCCTGCGCGAGGAGCTCGCCCGCCGTGTCTTCGATCCACTCTTCGAGGGCCCGGAGGCCAAGGCCGCGCGCCGGACCGTCGACAACGACGCCATGCTCGACGCGCTCGACCCGGTCAACCAGGCCATCAACGACCCCAATCTGACCGGCCCCGAACGCGTCGCCGCGGTGCGCAGCGCCATCGACCAATTCTGGAACTCGATGCCCGATGCCTTCCGCGACGCCCTCGGCCCGGATGCGCTCACCCGTATGCAGGACGCGGCGAACGGGCTCGACGACGGGCGGAATCGGATCTCCGGCGTCATCGACCACACCACCGGCGAGCTCACGGTCGACGGCGACACCACCACGCTCAGCGATTTCCTGCACGAGGTGGATCGCGCCAATCGCGCCGCCACCGCGAACGGCCTCGATATCGAATACACCGTGGTCGTGCACGATCCGGTGGATGGGCGATCCAGTGTCGAGATCCTGTCGCGCCCTCGGCCGCAGCATCGACTTCCCTTGGCGCAGAACGTCTTCGGCCCCGACAACGAGGCCATCGCGCACCAGCCGCGACCAGCGGTTCCGGCGGCGGCCCGGGGCGGGCACACCATCGACGTCGGGGTGGGCCGCAGCGCCTTCGCCGTCGAGATGACCCCGGACGCCGACAAGTCCGGCGGCGGTTTGATCATCAAGACCGAACTGGCCTCCGACAAGGTGGTCGGTGCGCAGCGCCGCCGCATTCTCGGCATCAACGATCCCGGACCGCTCACCCAGCCCGGCACCGTCATGGTCTTCGGCGACCTGCTGGGCAATGGCCACATTCTCGGCGACGTGGCGCGGATCTACATCAACAATGTCAGCGCCAAGCTGCCCGCCGAGGCCTACGCCGCGATCGCCGCCGAACTGGCGCGGACCCTCGCGCCGGGCGGCCGCATCGAACTGCAATGGGATATGAAGCCGGAGGAGGAAGGCGGCGAGCGCGGCGACCGCGGCCATATCGACGGCGAGACCCTGTGGCAGGCGATCCAGGACCTCTACGGCAACCGTCCGGTCCCGTTCCGCATCGCGGAGCACACCGAATTCCCGCCGCCGGGCAATACCGATTACGACTACAGCATCGACGCGGCGAATACGAACAACCCCAATGCCGCGCGCATGGCGGAGATCATTCCGCCGCTGCCCGAGTACCGCATGGTCATCGTGCACGAGCCTCCGGTGCAGGCCAGCCCGCAGGAGATCGAGTCTGTCCACGGCATTCCGGTGGAGAACCAGCGCAAGATCCAGGACTTCGCCGACCGCAACGACCTGATCATCGATGTCCGGCCCACCAACCCGGACGCCGTGCAGCCGCTGCGCGACGGCGCGATGCCCAAACCCATGTCCATCAAGGACAAGACGATCAGCGCGGAGGATGTCGAGCTCGGCGCACATCCGAAGAACAAGGGTCTCGTCGGCCGCTTCCCGCCCGGGGCCCTCAGCCTTCCCGACACGGCGAGCCTGCCGCCGGAGGGTCAGAAGAAGCTCGAAGAGCGGTTGACCGCCCGGGAGCGCGATTACGCGAAATACCTCGCGAAGATGAACGAACTCGTCATCAACGGCGAGTTCCGGTTGCGCCGCGATGGCGTCCTGGAAGGCCGGGTCGGCGACGAATGGAAGCCCGTCACGGGCGACCACGACCTGTTCAATATTCGCCACGCCGACGGAAGTCCGCTCAGCCCTGAGGAACTCGCGCGGGTCGAGCGCGAGCTGGCCGAACTCGATGCGGGTATCCAGCACGGCCCGCACGTGTACTGGGATCCGGAGGAGCAGTACCAGCGCACCCACAATTTCGAGAAGATCATCAATTCCCATCAGCTGGATCTGGATCCGAACAGCGACAACGAACCGCTGGTGCACTTCCGGCCGAACGAGGAGCCGGTGGTCATGTGGGCCGACCGGAGCCTGCGCGATATCGACCGGGAGATGACGCCCTGGCATGTCGGCGCCGATCTGGACCGCGTGGCCACGCCGGACAACGAGGCCGATATCGCCCGGCTGCGCGAACTCGCCGACGAACTCGGCGCACACCCCGACTTCGACCACGCTGGTTACCGCCAGTGGGTCGACAATGCCGACCCCGAGCAGCCGCCGACACCCCCCGGGTCGCCGGAACATCAGCTGGCGACCATCAGGCGCGAGGTGCGCGCGGGCACCGATCCGGCGGACATCCTGAGCACCCTGGACAATCTCCGGAACGCGCGAGACCCCGAGCCCGATACCACCGATTCGAACAACCTGCCCGAGCACGGCACCGCCAGCCCGGTCGGCGAATTCCGCGGGGACGCCCGGCCGGAGGACAGTGCGGACCTCACGCGCGACGAGGTGCTCGATCGGCTGGAGAACAACCTCGGACTCCTCACACCCGAGGCCATGCGGTGGAACGACGGCACGAACCAGTTCGAGCTGACCCTCGATGACGGCCGCACCCTCACCATCACCGTCGACGTCGGTCCGACGACCGACAACGCCGTCGCCGACTTCACCGCGCGCACAGACGATTCCGGCCGCATCACCGGTTACGACGTGAATGTCTCGCCACGCGCTCGCGACCAGGACGTCGTCCGGGCGCTCGCGCACGAGCTGGCCGAGATATCACTGGCGCAGAATCCGGAGGTGTTGACCGACCCCGTCGATGATCGGCCGTCCCGACTCACCAGTCATCTCGGGGGTCGGTACGCGGAGATGCGGGTCCTCATCGCGCAGATCGACGACATCGTCGCCAGTCGGGATCGCCAACGGGCACTGGAACTTCCGGGACTGCGCCTGGATCTGAACGATTTGATCGAACAGGTCGGGTTGCGCGATCCACAGCACGCGCCCACCGCCGAACGGATTCTGTCCCAGTACGATTCGGATCTCGCACGCCGCGTCGAACAGCTGCGCATGCCGGTCGAGGGCGTCCTGCGCCCCGGCGCGTTCGATCCCGACGCGCAGCCGACCCCGCACGATCTCGGTCGTATTCGGCAGTTGCGATCGCTGGCCGAACAGTCGGCCCAACTCTCACCGGAGGCACGCGAAACCGAGCACGACGGCCTGCGCCGTGAAGCGCTGGCACTGGTCGAGCGCCTAGGCTTGCGGGAGGCCACTCCGGGGGCGAACGCGCGCCGTGGCATCATCGCCGAGCGGCTGACCGATCAGGCGCGCAGGCAGGTCGACGACTTGCTCGCCGACGTCGGTCGACCCGACTTCGCGCTGCCCGACGCCGACCGGGAGTTCGTCGAGCAGGTCCGGCTGGAGGATCGCGCCGCCAACGCGGTCGACTTCCTGTCGCAGACCTTCCATATCGGTGTGCTGAAGGCGCATCAGGCCTTCCGCACCCAGGCCGCGGCGCACAACACCACCGACAACATCGTCCAGGACGCGGATTCGGGTGCGCGCTGGCACAGTTGGCCGCCGAATATGGAACCGGCCCCGCCCACCCCGGTCGCGGATATCGGGCTCCCGGTCGATCCGGAGCAGCTGCACGAACGGTGGTCGAGTCTGACCGACGCGGAGAAGGACGCCCTCTACCGCGAGGATCCGTACCTCGGAAACCGTGATGGCATACCGCATGTCGACCGCGACCACTACAACCGGCTGACCCTCGCCGCGCTGCGGGAACAGGCACAGCGGGAGTACGACGAGGCTCGCCTGAACGAGGACGGCGACCGCCTGAAACAGGCCGAGGCGCGCCTGAGCCAGATCGACGATATGCGGAAGTTCCTCGACTCCACCCAGGAAGGGCTGCCGCCACACCTGCTCTCCTACCTCGACGAGAAGCTCCAGTACATCTACGCTCTCGGCGATCCGGATAAGGCCGACAATGTGGCGATCGCGCTGGCGGGCGCTTTCCGGCGCCGCAGCGGCGTCGGCTACGCCGTGCAGACCCTGCAACAGCTGCGGCAGACCGCCTTGGCGATCGACCCGACCAAGGAGACGTCGACGCTGCTGTTCGGCGCCTACAACAATCCGGACTCGCTCGTCGCGACCATTTCCTCGCGCGGCGCGGAGGACGGTGCGCAGAAGGTCCGGGAGTTCCACGAGGGCCTGCGCGTCACCAATCAGGGTGAGCGCGTGAACATCACGACCATCGCGCACTCCTACGGCGGAGTAACCGGCGGCCACGCAGCCGGGCACGGGCATGCGCTCGATACCGACGCGCTGGTGTTCATCGGCAGCTGGGGCACCGGCGTCGACAGTGTGGCCGACCTGCGGCTGACCTGTGTCGATCCCGCCGACACCCACGCGCATGTGTTCGCGACCATGGCCGACCACGATTCGATCCGACTGATGCCGCCGACGCACGGCCCCGCGCCGGACGATCCCGCGTTCGGCGCAACGGTTTTCGAGTCCGACACCACTGCCAGCCCGACCCGACTGGGGTGGAATCCGGACGATCACCTGGCGCCGAACTATTTCAGCTCCAGCCATCCGTCCTACCGCAGCCTGGGGCTCATCCTCACCGGTCACGGCCACCTTCTCAGCCGATCGGACGTCGGCGATCAGAATGCGGATACCTCGAATCCGACTGCGCCCGACCCGAATTCGCCCGAGCGCGGGACGGCGAGCCCGGTCGGCGAATTCCGCGGCGACGCACGGCCGGAGGGCACCCCGGATCTGACGCGTGACGACGTACTCGGCCACATCGAGAACAACCTCGGCCTCCTCACCTCCGAGGACGTCACCTGGCACGACGACACGAACGAGTTCACACTGCGACGGGACGGCAACACCATCACCGTCACCGTGAATGTCGGACCGACCACGAACAATGCCGTTGCCGACTTCACTTCGCGCACAGACGATTCCGGCCACAAGACCTACGACGTGAACGTCTCGCCGCGGGCCCGCGATCAGGACATCGTCCGCGCGCTCGCCCACGAGCTTGCCGAGATCACCCTGGCTCAGGATCCGAACGTGCTGACCGATCCGGACGACGATCGGCCGTCGCGGCTCACCAGCCATCTCGGGGGTCGCTACGCCGAAATGCGGGTGCTGCACGCCCAGATCGACGACATCATCATCAGCCGGGACAAGGTGCGGCTGAAGCAACTTCCGCTCCTGCGCAGCGATCTGCACGACCTGATGGAACAGGTGGGGCTGCACGATCCCGACTACGCGCCGACCGCGGAACGGCTGCTGTCTCGCTACGACGCCGATCTCGCCCGCCGAATCGATCAGGAGCGCCTGCCGGACGAGAGCGTGCTCCGGCCGGGCGATACCGATCCCGACGCCCAGCCGACCCCGCACGATCTCGGCCGGATCAAGCAATTGCGTTCTCTGGCAGAGCGATTGGAACAACTCGCGCCGCAGGCGCGGCAGTCCGATCCCGAGGCCAGGGCCGAGTACGACGCGCTGCGGCGCGAAGCGCTGGCCCTCGTCGAGCGCCTCGGGGTACGCGAGGACACACCGGGTGCGCACACCCGCCGCGACCTCATCGCCGATCGGCTGACCGGTCCCGCACGTGCCCGAGTCGACGAACTGTTGGCCGACGTCGGCCGTCGCGATACCGAACTGCCCGACTCCGACCGGGAATTCGTCGACCAGGTTCGGCTCGAGGCCAAGGCCGCGGCCGCACTCGATTTTCTGTCGCCGCTGCACACCTTCCACATCGGCGTGCTGAAGGCCTACCAGAAATTCCGCAAGCAGATCGCCGACTACGTCGCACGCGGCGGCGATCCCGCGCGGATCGAGACCGGCAATCTTGTCGAGGATCCGGAATCCGGTGCGCGCTGGTTCAGCTGGCCGCCCGATATGGAGATGTCCACGGAGAACCCGCCCGTGCCCGATATCGGGCTCCCGACCGATCCGCGCGCGCTGCGCGAGCACTGGTCGCGGCTCACCGACGACGAGAAGGACGCCCTGCATCGCGCCGATCCGTACCTCGGAAGCCGCGACGGTATCCCGCAGGTCGACCGCGACCACTACAACCGACTGACCCTCGCCGACTTGCGGGAACAAGCGCAGCGGGAGCAGAACGAGGAGCGCCTGAAGCAGATCGACGACATGCTGAGTCTGCTCGACTCGACGCAGGAAGGGCTGCCGCCGCATCTGCTGTCGTATCTCGACGAGAAGCTGCGCTACGTCTATGCTCTCGGCGATCCGGATGCCGCCGACAATGTGGCGATCGCGCTGGCGGGCGCTTTCCGGCGACGCAGCGGCGTCGGCTACGCCGTGCAGACGCTACAACAGCTGCGGCAGGCCGCGTTGGCCATCGATCCGACCAAGGAGACGTCGGTCCTGCTGTTCGGGGCCTACGACAACCCGGATTCCCTGGTGGCGGGCATCTCGTCGCAGCGGGCCGAAGAGGGCGCGCAGAAGGTCCGGGAGTTCCACGAGGGTCTGCGCGTCACCAATCAGGGTGAGCGCGTGAACATCACGACCATCGCGCACTCCTACGGCGGGGTCACCGGTGGCCACGCGGCCGGGCACGGGCATGCGCTCGATACCGATGCCCTGGTGTTCATCGGCGCGCTCGGTGCTGGCGTCCCGAGTGTGGACGAACTGCGGCTGACCGGTGTCGACCCCGCCGACCTGCGCGATCACGTCTTCGCGACCATGGCCGAGTACGACTCCGTGCTGCTGATGCCGCCCACCCAGGGACCCACACCGACCGATCCGGCGTTTGGCGCTACGGTTTTCGAGTCCGACTCCACCCCCAGCCGCACCCGGCTGGGCTGGAACCCGGACGACCACCTGGCCACGAACTACTTCGGCTCCCATACCCGGTCGTATCGGAGCCTGGGGCTGATCATCGCCGGGTACCGGCACCTGCTCCGCTGAGCAACCATCGACTCGAGGAAATGAGGACGGTATGCCAACGGCGACCACTCAGGCAGCTGCTCGCGAGCAACTGCTGCGGCACTTCACCGAGATCCTGCGGGCCCTGCCGTCCGAACTCGCCTTGGCGCTGCGGCATCCCGACCTTCCCAAGGCGGCCTTCCACCACGGGGTCAACCTGCCCTGGGACGAGAGCGACCCCGACAATCCGTTGGAGTTCCTCGATATCCGGTACTGGGTGCTCGGCACCACCCCCGACAGCTCCGACCGGTACTTCGACCTCGTGCTGCGGGCGTGGCGCGAGCAGGGCTGGGAGACGCGCTCCGCCGGTGACGCGCGCCCGCGCACCGGGTACGCGCGCACGTCGGACGGGTACGGTCTCACCCTCACCCAGAGTGTGAACGGCTACCTCAGCATGTCCGGCACGACGCCGCCCTTCGTCCCCGATCCGGCCGACACCAGCTCGTTCCCGACCGAAATCGACCGCGTGGCCTGAGCCAGTCCGCCCGGCGGGAGCCGGGCGGACAGCCTGTCGGATCTAGGTGAGCGAGACGAAGTCGACGACCGTATCGGTCTCGTGCTGGGCGAAGTTGCTCGCCTGATTGCGCAGGGCGGCGGCGAGTTTGCGCAGTTCGTCGACGCCGACCGGGGCCTGGCTCACGAACGACGCGCCCACGGCGGTGAGCGTGTCGGCGGCCCGTAGCGATACCTCGTCGGCTCCCGCCGCGGGGACCGACAGTGCCGGGGTCTCGGCGCTCAGCGCGGCGGCCAAGCTGTCGGCCAGCGCTTCCAGATCGGCTGCGGCGGCCAAGGCCTCGGCAGCGTCGAAACGTACACTGCCCAAGTTCATTTCGGACATAATCCCTCCCTTCGAGCGAATCCTACACGGTCATTCCGACGTGCGCGTTCCCTGCGCCAGGGTGCCCGCACCGCCTACCACGGGCAGCGACGTATTGCCGAGTTCGCCCACGACATCGTCACCGTGCTCACCCGTGACGAGCTGCGAACGGACCTCGCCGCCATCGGTTTCGTCCTCACCGGCGCGGTGCCCCATGCCCGCACCGGCCATCGGCGGAGGAATCATGCCGCCGGGCAGCGCGGAGCTGCCACTGCGGGCCACCGGCGTGACCGCGTCACCCGTCGCGGCGGGTGCCGCCGCGACCGCGCCCGCAGTGCGGCCGTTCCACTGGCTCAACGGGGTCGCGGGCGCACCCATGCCACCGCCCATCGGCACACCGCCCACGGCTCCCGGTGCGGCACCGGCGATATCGCTGAGCTTCTGGTCGGTCTCCTCCGGCTGCAGGGTGCCCGGCTGGCTGATGGACTGCACGTGCTGCTGCACCGCCTGCACACCGGTGCCGCCCAGGCTCACCAGCGGCTGGATCATGCCGAGCAGCTGGCTGACCTGGCTCAGCGCGTCGACGCCCTTGGGCGCGTCGGTGACATCGACCTTGTCCCCGGCCTGGGTCATGGACACGCTGTGCACGCCCAGTTCCGCGCGAGTCTTGGCGACCACCGCGGTGGCTTCGGCGGCCGTCTCGGTGGCCAGTGTCATGAGGAAGACCTGTCCCGGCGGGGTCACCAGGAACGGTGCGGACACGGTGATACCGGTGACGAATTTGGCGATGATGCCCGCCATCGACGCCGCACCGGTGCCGACCGTGACGGCCGCGCCACCCAGCACCGTCTTCTGCTGCGCGCTCTGCGCCTGGATCTTGCCCGCGTCGGACGCCGCTGCGGTGCCCTTCTCCGCGGCCGAGGACGCGCCGCCGCCCTGCCACATGCTCGACGCCAGCTGCATGATGGTGGTGGCCAGTGTCATGCCCTGCTGCAGCGCCTGCGCGACGCCGTTGAGAGCCTGCACGGGGTCGATCACCGCGGCCGGTTGCCCGCCTTCGCCATTCGTCGGCGCGGTCTGCCCGACGGTGTCGAGCTGGCCGGTGCCGAACGCCGCGGCCATATCGGTGAGCGGACGGGCGAGCGCGGCCAGGTCGATGACCGGCAGCGGCGGCAGGTCCGGCAGTGGCGGCGCGGGGGGCAGCTGCGGCAGCGCCGGAATGCCCATATCGCGCAGGATGTCATTGATCGGCCGGTCGAGCATCGGACCCAGCGCCGAGGTGCGCAGCGCCTCCAGCACCGTGGGGTCCAACGGTCCCGGCATCGCGGGGCCCGCGTTCATCACTGCTGCAGGTTCGTGAAGGTGTTGCCCGAGATGGCTTCCTGCGCCTCGTAGCTCGCGGCGGCCTCGTGCGCGGTCACGGCGGTACCGGCGTGCACCGCGGCGAGTTCGGCGGCGGAGGCGAAATGGTTGCCCTGCGCGTAGGCGAACGCGGCGAGGAAGTCCTGTCCGATCAATCCGAAGACGGGCACGACGGCGGCGATGGTGGCGGCTTGGTCCACTGTGGCGGCGCTGGCCACCGCGGCGGCCATGGCAGCGGACGCGTCCCCGTAACGACGAATGGCATCGGGTGTTGCAATGAGGTTGCTCATAACGCTCCCATCAGGACATTTCACTCGAAATGTAGTCTACGAGACGAGGTTTCGCTAATCGAGGAAACTTCGACGAATTTACGTACGGCCAGGGTTAACAATCGGCAGACGGACGGTGATCGACGCCGACCACTACCCGAATCGTTCGGCGGCCTCCTCGTTGAAACCGACGATCAAGCGCGAACGTTCCGAAAATGCCCGGGCCGCCGCGGTATTGCAGGTGTCCACCAGGACGCGTTCGAAATCCTCGGGCGTCATCCGGGTCACGGCGTGGCTCAGGCTGAGATCGACCAGCGCGCCATTGCCGTCCACCTCGACGGCGACCGCCCCGTCGGGTGAGGTCTCCCGCACCCGGACCGCCACCATGGCCTCGGTCAGATCCAGCATGCGATTGACCTGGCGTCGCACGCGCGACTCCAATTCGTCCATCGATTCGATCATGTGTCCCCTCGCCTTCCGGCCCGATTCGCCCGGGCCTCAGATCGGACGCAGCCAGCTGTCCGGCTCGTCCTCTTCCTGCTCCTCGACGTACTCCTGCCGCGCGACCTCCTCGGTGGTCGGCAATCCGGTCAACGCCAACAGTTCCGGGGCCAGTCCCGCGGCCTGCAACTGCGCCCGGCGCTCCATCCCGGCCCGGTTGGCGATCTGATGGGACAGGCGCAGTATCTCGCGGGCCAGCCCCGCCGGGTCGTCCCGCAGTTCGGAGCGCTCCACCTCGATGGCCACCGGCAGACCCTGTTCGGTCGCGGTCAGTACGACGGCGCCGGTACGGGAACTGACGGTGAACTGCGTCGGAAACGGTTCCGCATCGGATCCCATTGGCGTGCACCCTCTTTCATACTCGTTCATCGTCGAGAGCGAAGATCACTTCGGCGATTCGGCTGTCGATGGCCGCGATCATCCGCCTGCGGTCGGCGGCCACGGCCAGCGGCGGATTCTCGTCGAGGACCAGATAGCGGCCGTCGTCGACCAGATCACGCCATTCCACCTCATGATGGGTGATACCGCGCGGACCGAACACGGAGTGGCCCTGAATCACTTCGATACTGCCGACACTGGCCGCGGGTGCGGCGAGGAATTCGGCGGCCCGGTCGACCACCGTGCCCTCGTACCGCTCGTGTGCCGGGGACAGATCGAAGCTGTAGTCCACCTCCTCGACATTCTCGCGCTGGGTGAGCACGATGTCGCGGCTGCGTCCGGCTTCGGTATCGGGCAGGGCCGCGACCACCTCCTCGGCCAACTCCTGTGCCGGAAACTCCGCGACCGTGAAGCCCGAACTCAGCAAATGGGTTTCACCGGGGTGCTGTGTCACCAGATATCCGATATCGCCGCGGCGTGCGCCGAGCACGCGGATACGAGCCTCCGGGGTGAGGGGATCGCGGCCGTCCCAGCCGCGCACCTCGATGCGAATATCGGCCGTGCGCACCGCGTTTAGCAGGTCGGGCACATCCGGGTCCAGATCGCGCAGGCCCTCGCGGGCCTCCGCCATCAAGCGCAGGTGCTCGCTGCGCAGTTTGGCGCGGCCGGTGAACAGCAGGGGCGGGGGCAGGAACTCGTGGTATCGGTCCTGCCACAGCACCATGAACTCCAGATCGCTGAAGCTCCAGGTCCGTCGCACCGATCAGCCCTCGACCACGGGTTTGGCCACGATCGGCGGATCGCCGATGGCACCTTCCAGATACTCGGTGGAGTCGAGATAGTCGGGACGCTTGTGCTCCTTGCCGTTCTGGCCCGCGCCCGCGCCGCCGCCCATACCGCCCATGGGCATACCACCCATCGGCATTCCCGGTCCGGACGCCATTCCGGCGCGGCCCGCGGAGGCCGCGGCGGCCGCTTCGATACCGGCGTTGGCGCGCGGGAACAGCCGGGCCTGCGACAGATTGGCGGTCGGCGCCTGGGGTCCGCCGCCACCACCGCCACCACCTCCGCCGCCGCCCTTGGCCGCGGTGTCCTTGAGCTGCTTGGCGATATCGCTCAGGCCGCCGGGCAGCCCGGCCGGTGTCAGGTTCGGGCCGGTCTTCGAGGGATCGTTCTGCAGCTGCTGCGTGGCCTGCTGGGCGCTCTGCAACCCCTGCTGCAAGGCGCTCTGCAAGCCTTGCAGCCCATTCTGATTCGAATTCTGCTGATTGGGGTTCTGCTGATTCGGATTCTGCTGGTTGGGATTTCGCGGGTCGTTGTCCTTGGGCTGCAGCTGGTACGGCAGGGTCTGCGAATCCTTCGCGCCGGGAATGCTGGGCTGCTTCGGCATTCCGCCCGGGTTGCTGCCGCTCGGACTCTTGCCGCTGCCGTTGGTGCCGCCGTTGTTGCCACCGGTATTGCCGTTGTTGCCGTTGTTGCCGTTCTCACCCAGCTGCGGCTTCACCACGGTCGGGTCGGCGAGAATGGGAATAGCGGTGCTGGACTTGACGATTCCGGGGTTGTACCAGAAATCGAAGGCGTCACGCGCCTTCTTGAGCGCGGCTTCCTCGTCCTTGGCGGAGATGCCCGCGGGCCACGAGGTGGGCAGGTGCCACTGGGTCTTCTTCATCCAACCCGACACGTACCCCAGGAGTTCGGCCATCTGCGTCAGCGAGGTGGTGAAGTCGTTGGCCTGGTTGCGCAGGTTCAGGGTGGCCTTCTCGGCCGCCTCCGAGCCGGGGCCCTTCCACTGGCCCTTGGCGCGGATGGTCTCCAGTTTGCCGTTCAGCTTCTTGAAGTCGTCATTGATCCACTCGGCCATCTTGGTCCACAGGCTGCTGATATCGATCGGCCGCTCGGGATCCATATCGTGGTACGCCTTGACGAACCACGGGCCGTCGGCGGAGCTCGGCTCGTCGGTGTCGAGCGGATCCTTGTAGGTCTCCCCCTTCACCTCGGGGAAGCTTCCGGCACCCGTCGGGTGGGTCTTGTCGTGGTCCTTCAGGGTCTGCTCGTCCCACACGGGGGCGCTGGTCTTGTCGTCGTGCGGAATCGGCGTGATGCCGGAGCGGTCCGAATGCTGCGCGGCCTTCTTCATGCCATCGAAGGTCGCCTTGCTGTCGTCCTCGTTGTGCTTGTAGTTCTTGTCCGCGACGATGAGGGTGTGGGCCAGCGCCTCGACGATGTCGATGTAGTGGTCGAGGATCTTGCCGAGGCGGCCGCCCTGATCGTTGAAACGGTTTCCCAGGGCCTGCAACCAGTCCAGGTGTCCGGTCTTGCTGAACGTGTGGTT
The DNA here is from genome assembly GCF_044459025.1 of Nocardia sp. NPDC050406. Taxonomy (NCBI): domain Bacteria; kingdom Bacillati; phylum Actinomycetota; class Actinomycetes; order Mycobacteriales; family Nocardiaceae; genus Nocardia; species Nocardia sp. NPDC050406. Next base: position 379,887 of record NZ_JBITIM010000003.1, read on the forward strand.
ACCCAGGTTGTGCACGTAGCTCTTGGCGACACCGAGGGAATGCACCACGTCGGCGGCGGCGTTGGCCGCCTCTTTCACGATCGCCGAATCCACCTCGAGATTGAGCTGATTGCCGTGCGCCTGTTGGTTGAGACCTTTCCAAGGGTTCACATGTTCGGCCATGTTCAGCTCCTACCCTCATCATCGGCCAGCTGTCCCTCGAACATACTGTGTGTCAACACGAGTCATCCACTCTTGTGATGGTCGTCGTTACGGATGACGCTCAGCGAAGCGCCGCTCGAAATCGGCCATGAACACCGCGGGCGCCACCGCGGACGAAGAACGCTCCAGCACACCGTCATCGGCGATGTAGAACAGCGTGCGGCCGATCGAGAGCTCGCCGGGCGGCGTGGGTGCGTAGACCATCCAGCCCACGCTGACGCGCTCGGCGCGCAGGTTCTCCGCCGTGTATCCGGGCGCTTCGAGGCCGGTGTCGCGAATGTGTCGCCGCACCTGGTCGATCGCCTCCAGACGGGGCATGGGATTCGCGGCGTCGGCGAGCACACCGGCCACGGTGAGTTGGTAGAGCGCGCCGTCGACGTCGAAACGTTCGGTGTCGCCGAAGGTTTCGGCGACCAGCGCACGGTTCGCGACGCCCGCTTCGGCCGCCGTGACCAGGGCCGATACCGCGGCGCGCTGGTCGGCGGTGGGCTCGTCGGCGATCAGGGCGGAGACCACGTCGACGACGGTGTCGACGGTCCAGATGCCGGGCAGCGCGCTGGCCAGCGCGGCGGCGGCCGGTGAATCACCGCGGTACCAGCGGCCGTTGTCCCACCAGTAGCAGAAGGAGAGCAGGCCGGTGGCGGCGCGGGGATTGAGGACCGGGTTCGCGATCCACTCCGGTGCGCCCGCGTAGAGCTGGGGCATGGGAGCGCCGTCGTTGTAGGCGGCGTCGAGTTCCGGGGCGTTCCAGACGCCGCCGGAGAGGACGGCGCGGCCGCCGGGGAGGGCGTAGAGGGTGGAACCGCTGCGCCGTGCGCCTTCGAAGAGGCCGAGCGAGGCCAGAACCCTTGGGCCCCACTGGGATTTGCAGGCGACGAAAGCGGCCGAGATGATGGCCCACCGCACCCACATCTCGGGGAAGTCGGGAAAGTCGTTGTCCGACCGCGTGGGTCGGATACCGGCGGCCAGGTCGGAGCGGGCCGCTACGGCCGCTTGCTGCGGGCTGCGGGATTGGCGGCCTTCGTTGCGGATGTAGGCCGCCAGCCAGACTGGCAGGCGCGCACGGGGATACGTCTCCAGATCGGCGCGGTATGCCTCCGGCGCGAAGAGCTGGTCGTCCGGGAAAGGCTCGTCGCCGTAGTCGTATTCGACATCCAGTTGCCCGGAAGCGCTGAGCGACAGGGTCATTCGCCACCACGGGCCGTCGCCCAGCTGTGCGGCGAGGTCACGCTGCTCACGCACCAGGGAGATCGCGCCCGCCGGGGGTTGGACCTGAACCGTGTTCTCGCCATTGGAGAAGAGCACCCGCGTCAATTCGGCGGCCACGGTGGAGGCGAAGACGGCGTGCAGCTGCTGCCAGCCGGGCGGGGCCGCGGATACCAGTTCGGCGGCTATGCGGCGGTTGAGCGCCTTGGCCTGTTCGGCGACATCGGGTTCCGGTTCGGGTTCGGGCTCCGGGGTCGGTGAGCCGCCGGTCAGGGTGAAGCCGATATCCGGTGCATCGTCGCCGAGGGTCTCCATGAAGTCGACGTCGGCGGGCTGGGCAGGGGTGTGCGGCCGCGATAGCTCCGGTATCGGGTCTTCGGGGGCCTGGTCGGCGGGGACGCGGAGGTCGCGGGCCTCATCGTCAAGTCTGGTCACGACGCGATGGTCTCCTCGGCGATCGAACGAGTGCGCGGCCCGCCCGGGCGCGCGTGGGAACTGCTGGTGCCGTATCCGGGCCTAATTGTCCGAGGTCGGCCGACGCTCGGCGAGTTTGCGGGCCACCTCGTCGCGCCAGCGGGCGGCGTTGCTGCCGTCGAGTTGGCCGGAGAAGGCGCGGTAGGCGGCGCCGACGAGTTCATCGGAGATATTCGGGTGGGCGCGGGCAATGGCCCACAGCGCGGTCTCGGTGTCCTGGTCCAGGCCGGTTTCGGTGCGCACGCCACGCCCGTCCATGACATCGGCGAGCACCGAATGGAAATTTCGCTGCAACTGCTCAACGCTCGGGCGACCACTGCGCACGTGCGTCCCTCCTCGTCTCTCGATCCGGTGCCAGCATGGCATATCTCGGGTGGCCGTGTGGTGGCCGGAATCCTATGTTTGGGCGAACCCTCCGTCGGTACCCGTCCGGTCAGGAGAAGATCCCCGTCCGACGGTTCGGATCGGCCAGCACGCTCTGAATGAGCAGGCCGAGGTCCGCATTCGGGTCGACCGGTCGATACCGGAGCTCGTAGTGCGGATTTCCGGCGATGCGCACCACCAGGCGGGTGAAACCGTCAGGGGTGGGCCGACACTCGGCGTCCGCGCCCAGCCGGTCGAGGGCGACGGTCTGATCCGCGATCCGCAGCATGAGGCCGTGCTGGGGATCACGGTAGAAGATCACCGGCACACCGTCGAGCTCGCCGTACACACCCGACAGCGCGCCCGCGACACTCGGAGCCGAACGGAACTCGCCCGTGGCGAGATCGAGCGTCCCGAACTCACCCCACCCGCCATGCCGACCCAGGTAGACGGCGGACCCACCGTTCGACGCACCCGAGGCACGCGGGAACCGCTGCCTCCCCCGCTGATTGGCGGGTGGGGACGCCACCGGCGGCGGCATCATGGGCGGCACGCCACCCGGAGGCATACCCGAGCCATTCGGCGTCGCGGCGCGCTCCGGTGTGCCTCCCGGCGCGTGCGGCCGATCCGGAGCCTCCGGAACACCGTGCGGCCCAGGCACATACGGCTGCGTACCCGGAGCCTCCCCTTCCGGCCGATGACTCAGCGGCGGCCCACCCTCAGGCGACACCGGCGGCGGCCAAGAACCAGCCGACGGCAACCCGTGACCACCGTTAGGTGTAGTGGCCGCCCCCGGATATTCCGGAAGCCACGGCGGCTGCGACGGCGCAGGGGCACCATCGGACGACCCCGAACCGGTTGGCGGCCAAGGGAACTCGGGTTGCTGCGGACGCGGAAGCTGCGGCACCTCAGGCACCTGAGGCAACTCGGGCCGCGGCACCTCGGGCAGCTGCGGCAACTCCGGAACCTGCGGCGGCTCCGGCAACTGCGGCCACTCAGGCAACTGCGGCCACTCAGGCAGCTGCGGGGGCTCCGGCAGGTGTGGAAGCTCCGGCGGCCGAGGCAGATCCGGCACATCCGGTAGCTCCGGCGGACGCGGAGGCCACGGCGGACGCGGAGGCCACGGCGGACGCGGCGGTTCCGGCGGACGTGGGGGTTCCGGAAGACGCGGCGGTTCCGGCAGCGTCGGCGGACGCGGCGGGTCCGGCAACTGCGGCGGCGTCGGCAGTCGCGGTGGTTCCGGGACATTCGGCGGCGTGGGCGGTCGCGGCGGTTCCGGGACATTCGGCGGCGTGGGCGGTCGCGGCGGTTCCGGCGGACGCGGGGGCTCCGGCGGGCGCGGGGGCTCCGGCGGACGCGGGGGCTCTGGCCGGTCCTCCGGAGGAAGCTCCCACGGATAGAGGTCCTGCGGCGGGGCGGGCGTGTAGTCCGCGAAGTCGACATCGAGGTCGCGCGGGAACCGAGGCAGGTGGGAGCGGTAGGTCCAATACTTCGGATCAGGCTCCCCCGGCCGCCCCTCCGGCGGCCGATTCGGCTGCTGCCCACCAGCATCGGGTCCGGAGGACTCCCCCGTGCCACCGGCCGTCCCACCCGGCCCGGCCGGATTCTCCCCGGCTGCCCGAGTGTCCTCATCGGGCGACGCACCCGCTTCGGGCGCGGCCTGATCGCGCCGCGGCCCGCCCTCCGCCGCCGATTCCCCTGACGGAAGAGGGGATTCACTCTCCACCGACGATTCACCCGGTGGTCGCGTGGCGGGGCCCGATGATGGCGGGATCGGCCCCGCTGCTGAGGCCTCCTCTTCCGCCGACTTCCGCACGTCGGCAGTGGAATCGTGCTCGGGCGCGCCTTCCGGCGTCGATTCGACTGAAGGCAGCGGGGATTCGCCGCCCTGTACCGGCGGCGCAGCTTCCGGCGGCTGGGCAGGTGGTTGCTGCGTGGGGCCTGGCGGCGGGCTCTGTCCAACCGCGCGGGTGCCCCGTTCGGTCGACTTGCCTGTTTCTGGGGTGGCGGGATGGTGCCGCGGCACGCCCTCCGGCTCCGATTCGACTGGAGGACGGCCGGATTCGCCGCCTTCCGCAGGCGACGTGGCGGATGGTTGCGGGGCTGCTTCGGGGTTGGCTGGATCGTGCTGCGTGGGGTTCTCCGCTGCCGGAGTGCCCAGTTCAGGTGAGCTGCCCGCTTCCGGCGCGGTGGGGTCCTGCTGCGACTTACCCTCCGGCTTCGATTCGGCCGGAGGCAGCGGGGATTCACCGCCCTGCGACGGCGGGGTGGCGGCGGGGGGTTGGGTGGGTGGGAGGGCGTTGTTGGGGGTGCGGGGTGGTAGGAGGGGTTGGGGTTTGGGGAGGGGGGCTGGTTCGTAGGGGATTCCGGCGCGGTCGCCGGTGAGGGGTGGGCGGGCGGCGTCCCAGTGGAGGCCTTCGAGGGCGGCTACCCAGGCGTTGGCTTCCTTCCAGGTGGCGTCGGGGTGGTCTTGGAGGTACTTGGCTTCGGCCAGGGCGTCCTGGAGTAGGAGGAGGTCGGAGGGGAGGGGGGTGCCGTCGATGAGGCGGTGCCAGGCTTCGGCTACGGCGGCTACCGCGTCGAGGGGGGATTTGACGAACTGGCCGGTGACCGGGTCCAGGCGGCCGCGGGGGAGGCGCATGAGGTGGTCTTTGATCAGTTCGAGTTCGGCGCGGGTGAAGACCGGGGGGATGTGTTCGGCCATGGCGGCGGCGAGACCGTCGGTGACGGCCCGCGCCAACGCGTCGCGGTCGTCGGGTGGGAAGCGGTCGAGTTCCTGGCGCAGGTCGGCGATCAGGTCGCGGACGTCGTCGGAGAGGTCGCCGCCGTCGAAGACCAGGTCGAGGATGACGTCGGCGGGGTTGGCGTCGGGGCGCGCCGCCAGTTCGGCGTGCACGCGGTCGACGAAGTCGGAGAGGCCGCCGTCCTGGGCGTCGCGGTAGGCGGCGAGATTGCGGGCGATGGTGCCGCAGTCGTTGTTCGCCAGGTCGTCGCGGAACGCGCGGTACTGCTCGTCGGCCCACTGCTGCACCGTCGCCCAGCGCCGCGCCGCCTGCTCCCGCCGCTGCTTGAAGCTCTCCGACAGCTCACCCCGGTCGTCGACGTGCTCGGCCGGATCGAATTCGCGGGCCATCGGCTGGATCTCGCCCTGCTGGGTCCGGAACAGCGGATGTCCCTTGAAGCCCGGGCGAATCCGCCCCGGATGCTCCGGGTCGGCGTACCAGGTGAAACCGCTCAGCTTCGCCACCTCGAGGATGACGCGCATGACATTGGAGGCCGCGTCCGCGTACGGCAGCGTGTACATATCCATTCCCGGCGGCACCCCCGCGGGTTCCGAACCGCCCGGGATGTGCGGCAGCAGATCCTTGTTGATACCGGTATTCGGTTGTCCCGCAGCGGGATCCACGAACGGGTCGACGACCGCCGCCTGTACGCGGTCCACCGCCCAGCCGCTCACCCCTTCCGGCAGATCGCGCTCCTGGTACTCCTTCGGCACATTGCCGGGATCGCGGTTGGTGACCCAGTCCGGCCGCGTCGGGTCGACGGGATGCCAATTCCCTTCGCCGTCACGCCATCTGGTGCTGTGGAACCGGTATCCGCCATTCCAGCCGGAGACCAGGTGCTCCACCCTCGGCGGCGGCGCGTCCACCACTCGACCGGCACCGGTCCGGTCCCCCAGCACCTGCCGGTACTCCACGACGGTGCTCGGATCCACCATGGCCTGCGCCACCGCGGCGCTGTAGTCCAACGCCTGCGCCAGCGCCCGGTCCAGATCCGCGTTCGGCCGCGTCCGCGGCATACCGTCGGGCCCCATGACGAGTTCGTCGCGCGGACCGAACACGATGATCCGCCGCGGATCGCCGTCCACAATGGCCACCCGATCGGTGACCATGCGCGCGCCTTCGCTCTCGGCGAGCTGTCGGTACGCCGCCGTGACGCGCTCCATCTCGTCCTGGAGCCGACCGATTCGGTTGTGCGCCAAGTTCACATCGTTCGCCGCCCGCACGAGCCGATCCAGGTCGGGATCGTCGGGGTGGCGGGCGCGCTGATCGTCGAGGGTCTGGGGCAGCCGCTCGGGGCTCAGGGCCGCCTCGTCGACCGATCCGTCCTCGTCCACCAGCCCGAACCGGGCGGCCAAGTCGTCGCGCACCCGTCGGGTCGGCTTGATGCGCATCAGTTCGTCGCCGCGCTCGCGGGCGAGCCGCTCGTGCTCGACCCGCAATTCATCGGGCAGCGGCCGATGCTCGATCGCCCCGGTGCGCTCCAGCTCCCGCATCTCGCGGTCGACCCGGTTGACCTCGTCCTGGAGGTCGTGCACCTGACGGGCGGCCTCGAGAAGTTTGCGCAGGGCCTCGCGGCGGTGGGCGATCTCCTCCGTTCCGGCGGGTTCGCGCAGCTGCCGAGGTCCTTCGTCGCCCGCACCGTCGATATCCACCGTGCGAATACCGAGTTCGTCGTAGAGCCGAAGGACGTTCTGCGCCAGCGCCTCTCGGGTGCCCAGGGCGGCTTCGGGATCGATGCCGTCGAGCAGCCGCCCGATGCGCGCATCGCGTTTGGCCCGCCAGAACTCCAGCTCTCGGACCAGCTCTTTGCGCTGTTGCAGCAACTCGTCGTAGTTGTCGCGGACCGCCGGGGCATCCGGATCATTCTGTGGCGCACCGGAATCGGGCGCGTGCTGTGGTTCCTCGCCATCGTCGGGCTCGTGCCGCGCACCCGGTTCGGGGGCGTCGTCACCGGTCCGAGCGGAATTCCATTGCCGCTCAGCCGCATCCAGCAAGGACCAGTACAGCACCTGATGGGGTTCGCTGGCCCTGCTGCCGTTCATCTCGACATCGGCGAAGGCCTCCGCCAGCGCCTCGATCGGATGGAATCGGCCGTTTCCGTCGAAGCCGTAGGGGCTCAACCCCTTCAGCCAATCCTTGAACGCCTGGACATCGGCGTCGGTGGCGATCGGTCCTCGGGTGTCCTCGAAGTGCGCGATCAGCGCGTCGAAGGCCCCGTTCTGCGCGGCGATGCCGCCCGCGTAGTCGAGGCCGTGGCCGAGTTCGTGCACGATCGTCGAGAACACCGGCCGCGCGGCGGATCCCGGCACGATGCCCTTCGCCTCGTCACGGGCCAAGCGCTGCGCCAGGTCCTGCGGATCGGCGGCGAACCGCTCGTTGAGCACGATGTGGTCGGTGTAGATCCGCCCGTCGGCGTCGCGCGCGGGCCAGGCCATGGCGTACACCTCGGGATCGTCGAGCGACCCGATCTCCACGCGGCGCAGATCGATGACCGGGTACTGCCGCAGCGTCTGGTCCAGCGCACGCGCGAACTCCCGCACCACCTCCGGGTCGACCCGAGGATTGTCGAAACCGTCGACCTCGAGTCCCCACCGCTGCCGCAGTTCATCGGCGACCTGACCGGGATCGAGGGCCGACCACAGATCGTCGGGACGCGGCGACCACTCCGGTTCGGCCGCACGGGGGGAATCGTTGTCGCCGAGGCCATCCGACTCCTGGTGCGGCTCCCGCCGCTGCCCCGGATCGGACAGGTCCGCGGCCGAGTCCCGTACCTGCGGCGCATTGTCGAGCAGCAGTCGGTACAGCGCCTGTGCGGGCTCACTCGCCTCGGGGCCGTTCAGGACGACATCGGTGAACGCCTCGGCCAGCGCCTCGGTCCGGTTCAGCACGCCCTGGGCATCGAAACAGTAGCGCGGCAGCTGATTCAGCCAATCCATGAAGGCGTTGACATCGTGCGTGCCGTGCAGCGCCGTGAACCGGTCGGCCAGGGCGTCGAGTGCGGCCTCGCGCGAGGCGAGCAGCCCATTGGCGTCGATGATGTGGCCGAATTCGTGGACGATGGTCGAATAGATCGGTCGCGCACCGCTTCCCCGCACATGCATGCCGCTGGCGTCGGTGGCGCGCACGGCCTCCGCGGTCCGGAGGGGGTCCGAGGCCCGCCATTCATTGAGAATGATGCTGGTGTCGGTGACCCGGCCATCGCGCACATTCCCGTCGGCGGCCGCGACCGGGTTGGTGAACCAGCCGCCCAGCGGGCCGATCTGGAGGCTGTCCAATCCGACGCCCTGGAAGCGCGACAGCATATCGTCCACCGCGCGGGCGAATTCGCGCACGACCTCGGGATCGACGGAGCCATTGTCGAAGCCGACGGTGTCCAGGCCCCAGCGCTCCCGCAGCTCGGCGGCGATCTGTTCACCGTCCAGCGTGGACCAGGCATCGTCCGGGCGCGGCGACCAATCGGCTGTGGGATCGGGCGCATCGCCGAAGACCAGGCTGTCGGGCGAGATCGCGTCGCCCGGCGGCTGCGGTGTCGAATCGTCTTGTGCGGCAGGCTGTTCCGGCTCGTGACGTCGCGCCGCATCGATGCCGGGGTCCGCTGACGGCGGCGGGGCCTGCTGCGCCTCCTCGAGGGCGGTGACCAGGCGGTGGTACAGCACCTGCGAGGGTTCGGTCGCCTCGTCGCCATTGAGCATGACATCGGCGAAGGCCACCGGCAGCGCCTCGCCCAGATTGAGGGCGTGCTGGCGGTCGAAGCTGTAGCCGTACAACTGGTTCAGCCACATCATGAGCTGCACGGGATCGGTCGAGTACCGCGACGAGAAGTACGCGATCAGGGTGTCCAACGCGTCGGCGCGGGCGGCGAGCTGCGCGGTGTGGTCCATGGCGTGCCCGAATTCGTGCACGATCATCGAATAGGTGGGCCGGGCCGCGGAGCCCGGCGGGTGGAAACGAGTGTCCTCGTCGCGCGCGAGAGCATCGGCGAAGCCGTCGGGGTCGGTGGCCCACAACGTATTCAGCGTGATGCGCACCGGATGGATTCGGCCGTCCGGGCCGTAGCGGCCCTCGGTCTCGGCGTAGGCCTCGGGATTGTCACCGTGAACGGGCCCGACCTCGATGCGGCGCAGGTCCACGTCGGGGAATTCGGTCAGCATGTCGTCGATGGCGCGGGCGAATTCGCGCAGCACCTCGGTATCCGCGCCGGTGAGGTCGTCGAAGCCCGAGATATCCAGGTGTGGCCAGCGCCGCTGGAGTTCGTCGGCGATCTCGGAGCGGTCCAACGGGGTCCAGTCGTCGTCGAACTCCTCGTCGTCCTCGAGGTCCGTGTCGTCGAGATCCGAGTCGTCGAGGTCCGAGTTGTCCAGGTCCGAGTCGTCCAGGTCCGCAGCGTCGAGATCTTCGTCGCCGCGGTTCTCGTCCTTCGGTTCCATCGCGTCGGGCCGAGGGCGGCCCACCGCGGGATCCTGCACGGCATCCGACGGGTACCCGTGCGGCATCTCCGCGTCGGCCGCGGCCGTGAGCAGGCGGCGATACAGCACCTGCGCGGGCTCGCTGGCATTGTCGCCATTGAGCACCACATCGGTGAAGGCCTCCGCGATCGCCTCGCCCGCGTTGAGTCCGCCGTTCGCGTCGCGGCTGTAGCCCGAGAGCTGGTCGAGCCAGGCGAAGAAGGCCACCGGATCCTGGCTGCCGTGCACCATCTGGAAATGCGCGATCAGGACATCGATCGCCTCCTCGCGCGCTTCCGTGCGCCCGGCGTAATCCAGCGCGTGCCCGAGTTCGTGCACGATGGTCGAGTACACCGGCCGGTCAGCGGAGTTCCGGACGTGGAACCCGCCGGACTCGTCCTGAGCGGTGGCCTCGGCGAAGCCGAACGGGTCCCCGGCCCACAGCTCGTTCAGGACTATGCGCTCGGCATGCATCCGCCCGTCCGGCCCGGTCACCGGGTGCGCCTCGGCATAGGCACCGGGCTCGCTCGCCGGACCGATCTCGAACCGGCGCACATCGATGGCCGGGTACCGCGACAGCATGTCGTCGATCGCACGCGCGTACTCGCGAATGACGTCGGTGTCGTAGTACACGCTGTCGAAGCCGATGGTCTCGATCTGCCAGCGCCGCTCGAGTTCTGCGGCGATCTCGGCGCGGTCCAGCGTGGACCACAGATCCCCGGGCGTCTCCGGTTCGGGTGGTGACAGCGTGAGAGGTGGTTCCAGCGGCGGAATCTCGGAGCCGTTCTTGCCGTCATCCGGATTGTTCGGCTCGGACAGCGGGGGCTGGGCGCGCATGGCATCGGGCGCGTCGCCGGGCCCGTCGTCGATGCTTCGGCGCAGTTCCTCGAATTCGGCGTCGACTCGGCGGCCGATCTCGTCGAGCCGGTCCTGTGTCTGCCGGAACAGTTCGTCGAGTTGTCGATCGGCATCGCGGGCGATGTCGTCGATGCGGGCACGCGGGTCCGCCGACCGCTCCGGCGAGCCGGACGGCTGAATCTCGCGCGGGGTGACGGTGATTCGGCCCTGATCGTCGTAATCGATCCGCAGCTCCCGCACGGGTACCCCGCGCTCGGCGAGCTCGTTCAACTCCGGATGTTCCTGCCGCGCGGCATCCCAGACGGGAACAGCGTCGGTCTCGGTCCAGCCGACCACCAGAATGTGCGGCGGATCGCCGTCCACGACGCCCACGCGATCGGTGACGAGGCGTGCGTCCGCGGTCAGGAGGGTGTCGCGTTCCATGGCGGTCGCCATGGCCCGGTCCAGAATGTCGACCTGTTCGGCGGCCTCGTCGAATCGCCTTTGCGCCGCGGCTGTTTCATCGTCCGGTGCCTGCCGTCGCATGGTCTCGTCCAGAGCGGCGCGCGCCGCGTCGCGCTCTCGGACCGCGGCCGTGCTCTCGGCGGCGAGTATGTCGAGAACCCGCTGCCGCTGTCGCGCCTCTTCCGGCGTATCGGTCCGCGGCTGCCGCGCCGAATCGTCTTCCCCCGCAACGGATCGAGGCGGCGAGCCATCCCCCGCGCCGGTCTGCGGCACCGCGGCGGCCGAGGGGCTCTGCGGTGGTCGGGACGGGCCGTCCGGCCGTGCCGCCGGTGTCGGCCCATCCTCGTCCGGGCCCTCCTGGTCCCCCTTCGACGAATCATCCGGCCGCTGTGGCGAATTCGGCGACTGCGGCGAATTCGGCGACTGCGGCGGGGTGGGCGCTGTCGCGGGCGCCGGACCGACGAGTTCGGCGAGCCGCGCGGCCTCGGCCTGTGCGCGGGCCAATTGGGCCTCGGCCAGATGCCAGCGCTGGGCCGCCGCTTCGAGTTCGGCGAGTCTCGTGCCCCAGCGCGCCACCTGGTCCGCCGGTCGGCTGCGGTCGCGCTGTTCCTGGAGGGTCTCGTCGAGACGCCCCGGGGTGAGGTCGGATTCATTGACCGGAATGCCCGCCCGTGCGGCGTCGAATGCGGCGCGGGCCTCGTCATGCTCCCGCGTGGCCGCGGCGAGATCCTGTTCCATGCGGGTGCGCGCCCAGTCGGCATGCGGTCGCAGCCGGTCCATTTCGGCCTCGATGCGACGCAGCCTGCGCGTCGCCTCCTCCAGTGCGTCGATGCGCGCCGCGCGCTCCACCTGGGCCGGTGGGGCCGGGAGCTGTGTGGTGACCGCGCGCAGGTCGTCCAGGGTCTGCCGGAACCGATCGGGTGCCAGGTCCGCCTCGTCGACGGCGACCCGCTCGCGCGCCGCCGCCAAAGCCGCGTCGAAATCGGCTCGCGCCGAGGCGAGTTCCTCGCGAAGCTCACCGTAGCGCTGGACAGCCGGATCCTCCGGTCGGGCGAGTTGTCGCTCCAACCGGTCGGCCTCGGCCTCCAGGCGGGCGAGTTCGCTCTCGGCGGCGTGCAGGTTCCGCGCCGCGTCTTCCAGCGCGTCGATGCGCGCCGCGCGCTCCACCTGGGCCGGTGGCTCCGGGTAGACCGAGGTCACCGACCGCAGATCACTCAGTGTGTCGTCGACTCGATCCGGCGTCAGGTCCGCCTCGTCGACGGCGACGCGCTCTTGTGCCGACGCCAAGGCCGCATCGAAGTCCGCTTGGGCGGCATCCCTTGTCCGAGTGGCGTTTTCGCGCTGCCCCGCATTGTCGACGGCGGCTTCCTCGGCCGCGCGCCGGTGGTACTGCTCGGCCAGATCGGCGAGGTCGGACAGGGCCGCGGCCCGATCGCGGGCCTCCGCGCGCAGCTGGGTCTGTAGATCGGCCAGTTCTTCGGGCGTGAGACCCTCGTGCTTCTCGATCTTGCCGTCGCGGTAGGCCTCGTACACCTCGGCGAGCTGCTCCGGGGTGGCATTGAAGACGTCGACACCGATGATGCGGGACCAGTCGCGGCTGGGCTGGGGTACGCCATCGGCCGCGGTGGTGGGGTCGCCCGCCTGCCGTCCGTCGCCGAGGGCATCGGCGAAGGCGCGCGGGTCGCCGAGGAGGTCTCGAATATGGCGTGGGGCGGTGGAGTCGTGGATCCGGAGTTCACCGTCGGCGGCGCGCGGATCGGCGCTGCGGTCACCGCGTGTGATGTCGGTGTAGGGATCGACGTCCAACAGCGTCCGCAGGAAGTCCGCGAACGCGGCCTCGGCCTGCGAATTCCGGCCCTCGAAATGCGCCAGATCCAGCGCGTTGGCCAGCGCCCGACCGTCGATGCCGGTGGTGTCGCCGTGGCGCGCGTAGAGGAGCTGGCGCGGGTCGTGCGTCTCGCCTCGGTCCTGGAAGTAGCTGTCGTCGCCCTTCAGGTACTTGGCCGGGTACAGCTCTTCGGGATCGAGGCCGAGCGCGCGGGCGAGCCGATCGCGGGCCGCGAGCACGGCGTCGGAGTCGATGCTCTTGCGCAGCTGTGACGCGTAATTCGCCAGATCGTCGAGGCGCTGGCGGGTGAGCGCGTCCGGTTGACGCGGATCGCAGAGCAGTTCGGCGATGCGTTGCGGGGTCATCGCGCTCAGATCGGCGATGCCGAGGCGGGTGGCGAGCTGATCGCGCCTGGCGGTGACGTCGAAGAAGGTCTCGATATCCCATGCGGTGCGGGCGAAGTCGGCCAGGCCCTCGATCTGGGCGGCGCGCAGGGCATTGCGCAGCAGTTCGTCGGCGACCGCGCGGCGCGACCGCTCGGGATCGGAGTCGTCCAGGCCGAGATCCGCGCGGGGCACACCCAATTCGTCTGCCAGGCGCAGGATTTCGTCGCGCAGTTCGCTGGCCGGGCGCAGCGGGGGCTCGGGTGTGAGCTCCGAGGTCGGCACCGGACGCCAAGCGTCGCCGTCGCCGTCACGCACCAGCGTCACCGGCAACTCCTGGCCGTCCACCGTCTCGCGGATATGCCGAACCTGCGGCGTCTCAACGGGATCGACTCGCAGCTGGCCGGTGCGGTCGACCCACGCGTCGCGGTAGTCGACGACCGCGTCGCCGTCGTTCACCGCGCGTGCGACATCGGGATGGTTGGCCAGCGTGTCGGCCAGTGCCGCGTCCCCGTCGAAGACCACGATGCGATCCGGGCCGCCGGTCGGGTCGGGTAGGCGCAGCACCCCGTCGCCGAGCGGCTGCCCGTCGGGTTGCGCGTTGATCCATTCGTCGAGCAGATGATCGCGGCGGGCGGGGTCGTCGTCGCGCACGAACGGCGCGGCCGCATCGGTGAAGTCCGCGAGTTCGCCTGCGCGGTCGGCGGTTTCGTCGCGCAGCCGGGCAATCGCGTCCTCCAGCCGGGTGGTGGAGAGTTCGGCGTGGACGCGGGAGAGGTCCTCGCGCCCGAGTCCCGCCAGGATTTCCGCGCGGTCGGGCCCGCTGACGGCCGCCAGGAGGTCGGTGAGCTGCGCGTGGTCGAGTCCGGCGAGCACGCGCGCCAATCCGTCCTCGCCCAGATGCGTCAGATAGGGCTCGACGGTCTCCGGGTCCATGGCCGAGAGGTCCGCGGCGATCTCGTCGGCGGTCCAGCCGGGGCGGACGTAGTCGAAGACCGCCGGATCGACCGTCGAGAGCACCGAACGCAGTGCGTCCGAGGGCAATCGGGACAACATGTCGGAGAGGAAGTTGACGTCGAGGTCGCGCAGCAAGCCGACCGCCTGATCCGGCGTCAGCAGGTCGAGCAGCGCCCGCGCGGCCTCGTCGGGCCGGATGTCGGCGGCGTCGCGCAGGCCCAGATCGGCCAGATCCACCCCCAACAGCTGCGCCCATACCGAGCGCTCGTCGCTGAGCTGATCGCGGCGCAGCGCATTGGTGTAGTGGTCGGCGTCGCCCGGTCCGCCGCGATCCGGGTCGCGTACCTCGATCTCGTGGGGATCGGCCCAGGTAGGGCCGGGTTCGCCGCCGTTGTTGACGCCGTCCCAGCGCAGCAGCGTCCCGCCCTCGCCGTTGGCGGCGGCCAATTCCCGCAGGTAGCGGTCCAGCGGGTTGAGGTCGTTGTAGGCGACCTGGTCGCTGAAGGGCAGGCGGGCGTTCTCGGCGATGTAGCGGCGGGCCGCCTCGGAGAGCCCCTCGATGGCCGCGGCGCGGCGGGCATTGCGGTACTGCTCCTGCGCCAGCGCCTCGGCGACGGTGCGGGGGTCGGTGTTCGGCAGCTCGATACCGAACTTTCGCGCTGCGTCCATGAGCTCTTGCTCGGGGGTGGGCGCCGCATCGGTGTCTGCCGGAGCGGGTGTCGAATTCTCCTCCGGCGCAACCGGTCCCGGCGGTAGCTCGGGGGTCTCGCGGGTCGGCGGGAGCAGTGATTCGTCGGGGTCGAGGAATCCGGCGAGTTTGAGCTCCTCCTCCATCTCGGCGAGGAGTTCGGGGTCGGCCTCGTCGATCCAGTACCGGTACTCCTCGTCGTCGGAGATCATGGCCGGGGGCGTGTCGCCGGATTCGTCGGGGGTGCGGCTGGTGAGCCACTTCAGGATGCTCGGGGCGTTCTCGCGCCGCCGCCACAGCGTCGCGATCTCCTTGAGAATGCGCGCCGGGTTGAAGCTGCCCGAGCCACTGCCATCGGTGATTCCCGCCATATCCGACAGCACCGTCTGGCCTTGGCCGTCGAACCCGGATCCGGAGGGGTACTTGGGATTCGAGCCGTCGTAGCCCGCCATGGAGGGCCGCAGCTGCTCCTCGAGCCGCTGTCGCAGCAGGCCCTGTTCCCTGGCCTGCTGCCAGTCCCGGCGAACGCCCTGCCACCAGTCGCGCATGCGTTGCCGCAGTGTGCGATTGCCGTCCGCCGGGGTCGGCAGGTGCGTGGGACGGGGCTCCAGCGCACCCTCGTTCTTGGTGGGATCGCCCTCGCTCTCCGGAGGCACCACCCGCCACTTGCCGTCCTCACCCAAACGGACTGTGACATCGACGTTCTCACCGTCCACGTCGAGCTTCACGCGCTTGGTGTCACCCGGTTTCGCGGTGCCGTCGCCATCGCCCGGATCGCTCGCGGCCGGGGTCGGCGGCGGACCGAGCGGCGGCTGCCCGCCTCCGCCGTCCGCGGTCGGCTTGGGCGTGGAGCCGTCGTTGGCCGGGAGCTCGTCACCCGGCTTCTTGGACCCGTCACCGGCGTCCGGCTCGGACGGCGGGGCACCGTCGGGCTCGCGCTGCGCACCGGACTCGTTGTCGGGCTCGCCTTCCTTGGGCGGGGTCGCGTTGTTGTCCTGCGCCTCAGGCGGTTTCGCGGGAGCCCGCTCCGAATCGTCCCCGACCTTCGGCTGCGGCGTGCGCGACTCGTCGGTGTCTTTGCGCGGGGCGCCGTTATCATCCTGCGTCTCCGGCGTTTTCGCGGGCTTCCCCTGCGAATCGTCTGCGGCTTTCGGCTCCGGCGTGCGCGACTCATCGGTGTCTTTGCGCGGCCCGCCGTCGTTGTCCTGCGCCTCAGGCGTTTTCGGCGGGGTCCGGTCGGGAGGGCCGTCGGTCTTGGGTTGCGCGGACGAGGGGTCCCCGGCGCGGGCCTCGGCGGCGCGCATGGCCAGCGCGAGCCGCTGGCGCGGGGAGATCGGGTTGAGTGCTTTGCCGTCGGGGCCGAACAGAATTCCGTAGGTGCGCTTGGGTTTGCGCGGCATGTCGGACGAGAGCGGGCCGTCGATGCCGTTGGCGGGGTCGCGCACGATGATGTCGCCGCCCTCGAAGGCGAGTACGTAGGGGTGCGCGCCTCGGTCGCCGTGATCGTCGACCACGAACGCGTAGACGTTGTCGGGCAGTCCCTGCTCGCGTAGTGCGGCGGCCTGCGCTCGCAAAGTCTCGGCGATGGCCCGCAGGTTCGAGAACCGCTGTAGGTCGGCACCTGCCGCGACGGTGACCTCGTCGAGGGACATGCCATCCGCGCCGATCTCGTAATCGGGCAGCAGGATGTAGTCCCCGCCGGTGGCGTCCTTGATGGACGCCAGGGCCTGGACGGCCGGATTGACTGGGTTATCCGGATCGTCCCGTGTCTGCGCCCCTTCGGATTCGGGGGCTTCCCCGGCGAGCGCGTCGTCGGTGCCGTCGTCGGCCTTCGGTGTGGCGGGTCCGTCGGCCTCGGGTTCGCCCTGCGGGCGGGGCTCGGCCGAATTTTCTTCGGCGGCGCGAGCACGGCGATTCGACGGGGAGGAGTCCCCACCGGGCGTGGCGGCGGGCAGCGGAGCCACCAGCACGTCGCCGGTGGTTCCTGGAGAGCGATCCTGGTTCGCGGTGTCGTCGTCCGGCCGCACACCGTCGGAATCCTGGTCGGCCGCTGACTCATCCTTGGCGGCCGCCGGTTTGCCCTTGTCGGCCGCGGCCTTGTCCCCGTCGGCCGACGCCTGGTCACGGTCAGCCGCCTTGTCTTGGCGAGTCGCCTCGTCCTGACCGGCCACCTTCTCCCGGTCGGCTGCCGCGTCCCGATCAGCCGCCTTCTCCCGGTCAGCCGCCGCGTCCCGATCAGCCGCCTTCTCCCGGTCGGCTGCCGCGTCCCGATCAGCCGCCTTGTCCTGGTCGGCTGCGGCCCTGTCCCTATCGCCCGGCGACTCGTCTGTACCGGCTGGCATCTCGTCCTTGCCCGCCGTCGCGGCGGGGGGCGACGCCTCACCCGCCAGCGGGGCGGACGGTTGCATTGCACCGGACGGGGTTTCGGGTTCGCCGACCACCTGCTGGCCGTCCTGTGCGGACTGCGCCGCCGTGTCCCGCGCTCCCCCGGTCACCTCGTCGCCCGTCGACCCCGCCTTCACCGGGAGGCCCGGCTGACCGGCTCCGGCCTCGGGGGTGCTCGCGGCGGTCCCGGCACGCGTTTCGCCGCCGCCCTCCACCGATCCGGGCATGCGCACGTCACCGGCGCGCGGGGTGTTCGCGCCCGCGTTCGGGGTCTGCGCGGGCGTGTTCGCGCCGCTTCCGGGCGTACCGGCCTGCGCGGGCGTGGCCGCGGGGCCCGCCTGTGCCGGGCCCGCCGCCTGAGCGGGACCCGCCGATTGCGCCGGACCGGCGCTCGGCCCGGCAGCCTGGGACGGGCCGCCGGAAGCTGGTCCGGCTACACCGGAATCCCCTGCACCGGAGGGCAATCCGGCCCCGCTGGCGGCGGGAGCGCCGGTATCGCCGGGTGTCCCCGGTGCACCGTGATGCTGGTACGCCGATGAACCGTCCTCGGCGCGCCCATTCGGCGAGCTGTCGCCCGCGCCGTCACCACGACCCGAATCGCCGCCCGATTCACCGGTCCGGTCGCCGCCCTCACCGCGCTGGTTGCTCGATCCCGAGTCGTCGCCGCGCTGACCGCCCGAACTCTCGCCGCGCTGACCGTCGGAACTGTCCCCGCGCTGACTACCCGACCCGGAATTGTCGCTGCCTTGGGCGCGCGCCCGGTTGTCCCCGGAAGTGTCACTCCCGGATCGCCCTGATCCGCCGCCGTCACCGCCACCGCGCCCGGCACCGCCGCCGGTGTTGTTCGACCCACTCCCGGATCCACCGCCCACGCCGTTGTTGGCACCGCCCCCGGCACCACTGCCCGGCCCACCGCCAGCACCGGTCCCCGGACCCGCACCGGTTCCCGGCCCACCGGCCCCGGACGGCATGAGCGGCATATTCCCCACCCGCATACCGCTGGGCGGGGTATTGAGCCGAGGATGCCAGAAGTTGTTGGCCGCGTTCTTGTTCAGGCCCGACATCAGGCCGTTGGACGCGCCCGCGGTGAGCATGCGCGGATCGAAGTTCTTGAACGCGTTGGCCAAACCCTCGTTGGCCTTGGCGAAATCACCGTCGTACTTGATGAGATCGGCGACGTACTGCGCGCCGGTGCCCGCCGCGAAACCCGCTGTGGCACCGGCCAATCCGGCCGTGAGCCCGGTGGTGGCGGAGGTCAGCCACTGGTTGGTCCCGTTGCGCCGCATGGCATTGCCCACGACATCGCCCATCGGCCCCGCCGCCGCACCGCCCGCCGCCGCACCCACCATGGTGACCACGAGCTGGGTCATATCGATCTCTTTGCGGTGCCCCTTCGACACCTGGTACTGCTGAATTCCCAGTTCCTGCAGGGTGCCCAGCGTCAAATCGATGGCGACGTGCTTGAGCAGGAACTTGACCAGGGCAGCGCTCAGGAAGCGGGTCACCCAGCCCCTGATGGCATTGACCGCCGCCTGACCGATGAGCCGCACCGCGATACGCCCGGCCGCCAGCGCGATCGCCTCGAGCGCCGGGCCGAAGGGCGGAAATATCCAGGCCGCGATCAATTCCGCCGCCAGCAGCGCCAGCGACGAGTAGAACATCAGCTTGGTGTATTCGATCTCGGTGCCGACCTGGTAGACGTTCTCGCCGGTCTCCGCGAAGTACTTCACCAGATCAGGCAGCGCCAGGCTCTCCTCGCCGCCGGTGGCCTTGACGCCCTTCAGCGCGGCGAACAGCTCCGCCATGGCCTCGCTGCCCTTGCCATCGGGATAGGAAGCGAGAGTGGCGTATTCGGCGTCGTCGATCGCCGACATGAGATTGTTCAGCCCGTCGGCGGCGGCCTTCCAGTCCCCGGCCAGCGCCCACATCTGGTCTTCATTGCCCTCGGGCCACTCCATGCCGACGATCCAGCCCAGCCATTCGAGCTCCCCGGGCAGTTCGATCATGTGCGGGTTTCCACCTCGCCCACCGGGCGATCACCACCCGGAATCGATGGCAGCGCCCCGCCGGACATCCGGGTCCGCGCCTTCAGCCTGCAAATCCCGCTGTGCTGCAAGGCGTTCCGGCGCGTTCGGCGGTGCGGTGGAGACCACCGGCGGCTCCGGCGGAACCATCTCCTTGCTCAGATCCGGCATACCGGGAACCAAGTCGGCGAGTTTGGGCAGCCGCCGCCGGTTCTGCTCCAGCGGAGCCATGAGTTCGCGGCTGCGCCGTGCCACGTCGGCCGCGGCGCGCTGGGCCGCCTCGGTCACCGCCTTGGCGATCTCCATGTAATCGAGATCCGCTATATCGGACGCGAATCGGGTCTCGATCACGGTGCCGTCGGCATTAACGGTGACGGTGACGCGCTTACCCGCCGTCGTGGCCGAGGCGGTCAGCGCGGCACGCTCCCGCTGCAACCGGGTGATGTCCTGCAACTGCTGCGCAAGGCCGTCGAGAATATCGGATAGGCCCGCTTTGGCGAATTCATTGCTCACGATGTCACCGGAGGCCCTTGGCGTTGGTTTCTTCCATCTCCCGCAGTTCCTTGGCCGCCTTGGCCTGGCCCGTGGAGAAGTTGTTGAAGGTGCCCGCCATATTGTTCGCGCCCAGCACGAGATTGGCCTTGGTGGCCTTGTAACCCTCTTTGCCTTCGGCGAATTGGTTACCGAGCGTGTCGTTGCCCCAGGGCTCGCCCCGCGAGTTGGTGGCGGCGACAAACGTGTCGATCACCGACTCGATACCGTCCCGCACCTTGCCCGTCTTGCCCGAGGCGGTCTGCAGGTGGTCTATGTAGCTCTCCAAGCGGTCCGACATCCGCCACACCTCCCGTTCGCCGACTACGCGCTCGGGTCACTGTGACAGCTCCGGGCAACCGCGCAATTGACGGAATATGAACGGAGAGTGCCGATCCGGAGGTCTTACCTCGACCTGGGGCGGAGCACGAAGCTCCGCCCCAGCAATCATTCCGTTTCCTCGCCGCGCTCTTCCATATGCGCCAGCACCAGATTCACCCGGTGTTCGAGGCGGTCGGCGAGCCGCTGCTTGCTCGCCCCCTCGGCTTTCGTCTCCAGGGTCTCCATCTCGATCAGATAGCGCCCGTCGTCCGGGAGGTCCCGCCAGAGCAGGGTGAGCTCCATGATGCCGCGCGGCCCGTACTTGGAGCGGGCCTGGAGAACCCTTATGGCCCCGCTCATTTCGGCGGGTATGGCCCACCACGCCTGGCTGCGCGTCTCCACCGAATCGTCGAAGGAGTCGAAGGCAAAGGAGTGCGAATTACGTTCTCCCTCCGACGGTCTGGCTTCGAACACGATCGGCAGCGCTGGACCGCGCCCAGCCTCGGTATCCGGCAGTTCGGCGATCATCAGCGCGGGCAGTTCCTCCGGTTCGCACTCGGTCACCGTGAAACCACCACTGTGATAGATGGTTTCGCCCGGAGCCTGGGTCACCATGACCGCGCGGCGGCCCCGGCGCGCACCGTGCACCCGAATGCGCTTCTTCGGATTCTCCAGATCACCGTCGCACCAGGCGCTCGAGTAAATGAGCACCTCCGGCCGCACCAGGGTGTCGATCACCGAATTGAAACCGGGGTCCAACCGCTCCCGCAACCGCGCCTCGGTCTCGATGAGCTCGCGCTGGAATTCATCGTAGGAGTCCGTGCGGCTGGAGAATACGAGCGGCGGCGGCATGAAACCGTCGAAATACCGGTTGGACAGCGTCCGGAACTCGACGTCGGTCAGCTCCCACCTCATGCCTCCGACTCCGTGGTCGCCTCGACCGGCACGCCTCCGTGGATGAGCGAATCGACGAATTCGACCGGGTTGAAGGCCGGTTCGGCCCCGGCTCCGGCCGCGACCGCTACACCCTCCGGTGCGCCCGTCACATTCGACACCGGCGATACGAGGCTCTCGTCGAGTCCGGCACCCCCGAACAGGTTGGTGAACGACGGCGGGGTCGAGACCTGCCCGGCGGCCGACGCCACTGCCGCCCCGGCGGGGACGCCCTCTGCGGGCAGTCCCGCCGTCGGCGCGGTGGGCACCTGCGTGTTCGTCGTGGCCAACCCGAGCAGATCGCCCAGCTGCGAGATCTTCTCCGGCGACTGCTGAATCTGCCCGAACGCCTGGGTGACCCGATCCTCGGGCACGCCGAGCAACTGCGCGAGCTGCGCGTTGTCCCCTTGTCCCAGTGCGGTTTCGAGCTGCTGGAGAATCGTCGGCAGCTGACTGGCGAGCTGTGTGACGCCCTGGGTAGCCGCTGTGACCAACGAGGACAACGTGCTCAACATCTGAGATGCGTCGTTGGAGTTGTTGTTCGACGCGTTGTTGGCGTTGTTGTTCCCCGGAGTGCTCGGTGTGGTCGGGGTATTCGGCTTGTTCGGGGTGTTGGGCGTGGTGGGGCTGTTCGGCTGCTGCGGATTCTTGGGCTGTTCCTGGTTCTTGGGCTGCTCCTGGTTCTTCGGCTTGTTGTCCTGCGTGTTGTTCGGGTTCTGCGGATTGTTCGGGTTCTGCGGCGAAGACGGGCTGCTCGGCGAGGACGGACTACTGGGCGAGGACGGACTGCTCGGCGACGAAGGGCTCTTGGGCGACGACGGACTCGACGGCTGCTGATTCTTCGGGTCGTTGTTCTTGGGATCCTTGTCCTTCGGATCCTTGTCCTTGGGATCCTTCGGCGGCGTGGGAACACTCCCCGGCGACGACACGGTCGGCTTGGGTATCACTGCCAGCACCGAGGCAGTTTCATCGGCCGGTTCGATGAAGTCGCGCTTGTAGAACCCTCTGAACTTGTTCAGAGAGTCCTCGCACATCTTGTCTTTCATCTCGTTCTTGTCCGGCATGGTCTGCGAGCACCACGCCATCCAGTCCGCGGTGTACTGGAGATTGCGCCCGACCACATTCATGGTGTTGGTCAGCGCCTGTGAATCCTTGACGTAGGCCTGGGTGGCGTCCCGCGCGGCCTTCGCACCGCCGTTCTCGCTTCCGCTCCACTTTCCTTCCAAATTCTGGATCGCGGTCCTGAAGTCACCAAGGTTGGTGTTCAGCCAACCGGACATATCGCAGTACACGCCCGCCGCGGCGCTGTACGGGTTGGGGTTCAGGGAAGTGCCGAGCGTATGCAGATCGTTCCATTGCATGGTGTCCGGGGTTCTGTGGTCCAGCTTCACCGACGTCTTCGGGCCGTGATAGTCCTTCACCTCGCCTGGACGTTTCGCGGGGTCGTAGCCGGAGATGGCACCGCCCGTGGTGTAGGCCGTCTTCCATTCCGCGCCACGGGGTTTGGGCTTGTGGTCGAGATTGGCCGCGCCCGCCGCGATCTTGTTGCTGCCCAGATCCAGCTTGGCGAACTTCTCCTTGTTGTCGTCGTTCATATTGACGTAGGCCTTGCCCGCCGCGATGAAGGCATCGGCCATATCGGAGATGAGCTCGATATGTTTGTCGAACGCGGCGATCAGGTCCGTGCCCTGCTCGCTGAGTTTGGTAGCCAGCAGTTGCCCGGCGGGCAGGTTGCCGATCTGCGGCAGCTGGTTGAGCTTGCTGTCCTCGGCCATCTTCCGGTAGTAGCGGAACTGCTGCACGATATTCGAGCAGGCCTTCACGGCGTCGTCCACGAACTCGGGGTCGAAGGTCAGCCAGTCCTTGGAGCCTTCCGCGCCCGCCGTGAGGCCGGACCAACCGGTAGGGGTCTTGTCATTAGGTGCCATCGGTAACTCTGTCGCTTTCCCCGTCTCGCGCCCGTTTCTGCCAGCACAGCTTACTTTCATGAACTTCTGATGGCGCGCAAAGAAATTGAGCGTTCAGGTTCGCTGGCGGTGTCACCCCGGTCGCGACACGCTCACCAGGTCCGCTCCCGCCGCCCGCTGGCAAATCAGTACAGTTAATGAACCGCAACACGGGAGAGGAGAAGGCCCTTGCCGCCGCCGCGCAGTCCGAACCCGCCGCTTACCGTGGGCGGCGTGACCAATCCTGTGGCGGCGACGTTCGATCTGCTCGGCGACCGCCTCACGCTGACCATCCTGCGGCACGCTTTCACCCATCGGGCGCGGCGATTCAATCAGTGGATGGAGTGGACGGGGGCTCCGCCCGCGATGCTCGCGGCACGGTTGAACGCCCTGGTCGACGGCGGTGTGCTGATTCGGGTTCCGCGGGAGGGGGGCGCGGAGCGGTACGAGTATCGGCTGACCGAACTGGGGTTGGCCACGTGGGAGATCCTGGTGTGCGTATGGGCCTGGCAGCGGGAGTGGACCGCCGAGGGGGCGGTGCTGCCGGAGTTGGTGCACGGGGAGTGCGGGCACCGGGGACCGCCGATGATCATGTGCCGAGGGTGCGGCCGGACGGTGACCACGCACGAGACGGCGGTGGAACTGTCGCAGGATGCGTTGTGGCACATCGCGTCCGGGCGGCGGCGGTCGTCGCGGGCGGGTGGGGCCGGGCGCGACGAGGTGCGGTTCGAGGAGGTCATGCAGGCCATCGGGGATCGGTGGAGCGCCTCGGTGACGGGGTTGGCGCTGGCGGGGGTGCGGCGGTTCGGGGAGTTTCGGGAGGCGCTGCGGATGTCGCCGACGACGCTGACCGAACGGCTGTCGCGGCTGTGTGAGGCGGGGATGCTGCGGCGGGACGAGGATTCGGCGGAGTACCGGTTGACGCCGCGGGGCCGGGGGCTGTTCGGGGTGTTCGCGTTCCTGTTGGCCTGGTCGGAGCTCGCCCATCCCGAGGTGGACGAATCCGGTTTGCGGATCCGGCATCTCGACTGCGGGGAGGTGCTCGCACCGGCGCTGCGGTGCCGGGGATGCGAGGCGCGACTGGGGCGCACCGAGGTGCGGTTCGAGCCGCTGCCGCGGGGACTGGCGGGCCAGCGGGATTGATCTCGGGCGGTGGCCCGAGCCTTGACAGTGCCACATGAGACGCGTATCACTTCATTAACTGTAGTGAATCGGGCGCAGTCGCCCCACCGCCTTCGGAGGCAATCCCATGACCCTCAGGGAAGAACTCATCGCACCGGCCGCCGAGGCGCTCGCGAATCCGTATCTCGAAGGGCCGTACGCGCCGACGGGTCAGGAGGTGACGGCGACGGATCTGCCGGTACTCGCCGGAGAGCTGCCGCGGGATCTCGATGGGGTGTACGTGCGGAATGGGCCGAACCCGCAGTTCGCGCCGCTGGGGAGGTACCACTGGTTCGACGGTGACGGGATGCTGCACGCCGTGCATTTCGAGCACGGGCGCGCGACCTACCGAAATCGCTTCATTCGCACACGGGAATTCGAGGCCGAGCGGGCGGCGGGCACCGCGCTGTGGCGCGGGGTGATCGAGCCGTGGGACGACAATCCGGCCGGGGACCGCCGCGAACGCGATTCCGCCAATACCGATGTGGTGTTCCATCACGGGAATCTGTTGGCGCTGTGGTACCGGGCCGGGAAACCCTACGCGCTCGACCCGGTCAGCCTGGAGACGAAGGGGGTGGACGAGTTTGGGGGCACTTTGCCCGGCGAGGTCTCCGCCCACGCCAAAGTCGACGAGCGCACCGAGGAATTCGTGTTCTTCGATTACGGCATCCATTCGCCGTATCTGCGCTACGGGGTGGCGGATGCGTCGGGCACGGTCACCCACTACACCGGTATCGAACTGCCGGGGCCGCGGCTGCCGCACGATATGGCGATCACCGAGAACTATTCGATTCTCATGGATCTGCCGCTCTACAACGATCCGCGAGCCGCGGCCGCGGGACGGTTCAAGCTGTTCTTCGACCGCGAATTGCCCAGTCGCTTCGCGGTTCTCCCGCGTCGCGGGGATGGGAGCCGGGCGCGCTGGTTCGAGGCGAAACCGGGGTACATCTATCACTCGGTCAACGCCTGGGAAGAAGGCGACGAGATCGTCATGGTGGCCTGCCGGGTGTCGCGGCCCAGCCCGGCTTCGGATCGGACGCATCCGCTGGCGCAGCTACTGGCCTACCTGCGACCGGAGGCGACACTGTATCGGTACCGGTTCAATCTGCGCACCGGGACGACGGTCGAAGAGGCCCTCGATGACGTGAACACCGAATTCCCGGCGATCGACCAGGGCCGCACGGGGCACCGTGGGCGATGGTCGTATCAGATGCGGCTATCCGTCGACCGCACCATGCTTTTCGACGCGGTCATGAAATATGACGTGCTCACCGGGGCGAAGCAGACCCAGCCCTTCGGCGCGGGGATATTCGGCAGTGAACTCGCGGTCGTGCCGCGACCGAACGCCGCGGCCGAGGACGACGCCTGGCTGACCATGTTTGCCCACAACAGTCATACCGGACTCGGGGAGGTCTGGATCTTCGACGCCGCCGACCTCGCCGCCGGACCCGTATGCCGCCTCGGGCTGCCTGTGCGGGTGCCCCTCGGCTTCCACGCCACCTGGGTGAGCGGGGAACGCATGCGCGCCGCCGCGCTGCCGGTCGATTGAGGTCGGGCACATGAGGCACGGGAAACCCGGTCCGGCAACGATTTCCACGGAATCACCCCCGCCCGCCGGAGTTCACCGATACGCGGGGTCACCGAGCAGCGAAGTACGGCTCAGCGTGAGTCTGCCGTATTGGCAGGACCGCGACCCCATGGATGCGCTGCGTGTGGCGGAGACGGCCGACAAATTGGGATATCGACGCTTGTGGGTGGGCGAGATGGCCACCTTCGACGCCTTCGCGCTGGCCACGGCCATCGGACTGTCGCCGGGTCGAATCCCCTTGTGCATCGGGCCTTTGGCGGTCGATGTGCGGACCCCCGCCATCATCGCCATGGGTACCGCCAGTGTCGCGGCCCTCACCGGCCGCCCGGTCGGCATCGCCCTGGGCAGCTCCAGCACGGTGGTCGTGCGCGACTGGCACGGCCGCGAAAGGCAGCGCACCGCACTACATCTGGAGGAGACGGCGCGCATTGTGCGGGCGCTGTTGGATGGTCTGAAGGTGGACTTCGACGGTGAGGTGGAGCGGACGCGCGGGTACCGGCTGCGGCTACCGCCTGCGCCGTGCGAACTCACGGTGGCGGCATTCGGCGAGCGGGCGCTGGCCGCCGCCGCTCGGACCGCAGATCGGGTGGTGCTGAATTTGGTTACACCCGAACAGGTCTCGCGGTCGGCGGCGCTCGCCGCCGATCTGGCGGCCCGCGCTGGACGGCCGACACCCGCGATCTCGGTGTGGGTCACCGCCGCCGCGAATCCGAGCCGGGCGGTCTATGACTCCGTGCGGCGGGGGCTGGTCGGTTACCTGCGCGCGCCCGGGTACGGCACGATGTTCACCGCCGCCGGTTATGGCGAGCTCGTGCGGCTGGCCCGGACCGGCGCGCATCCGCGCGAAGTGCTGGCCGCCGTTCCGGACGGATTGGTGGACGCCGTCGGACTTTTCGGCGGCACCGAAGTGCTTGCCGAGCGGCTCGGCGCGTATTGCGCCGCGGGGGCCGACGAGGTGGTCATCGTCCCGGCCACCGTTACCGACGATCCGTCCGGACAGCACACGCTCGAAACCCTCGCTGGGATCGCCCATGTTCGAGCCGAGCCCGCCGAGCCGTTGAGAGTCCCCCGGCGAGACACTCTCCGGCGGCGGACATCCCCGGGAGCCGGGGATGGCTGACGCCTACGTCTACGACGCCGTCCGACTGCCGCGCGCCCGGGTGCGACGATCCGGCGGCACACTCGCCGACCTAACGCCCTACGACCTGTTCGGCCAGTTGTTGGCCGCATTGGAGAAGCGTTGCTGCCCACCGGAATTGGTGGACGATGTGATAGTCGGCGTCAGTACCGCGACCGGGGAACAGGCGGGCGATATCGCGCGGGCGGCGCAACTGTGGGCGGGCTGGCCCGATTCCGTTCCCGGCGGGGTGGTTTCGCGGCTGCGCTGCTCCGGCTTGGACGCGGTGGAGAGCGCGGCGGCACGGGTGTCGGCCGGGTTCGCCGATGTGGTGGTGGCGGGCGGTGTCGAATCCATGTCGCGCGTGCCCATGCTGTCGGATCGGCCCGCCATTGCCGAGGATTCGGACCTGGGCGAGCGCACCGGATTCGTCACCATCGGCGTCTCGGCCGATCTGACCGCGGCGGCGCAGGGTATCGGACGTTCCGAATTGGATGCCTACGCCGTCACTTCGCATCGAAAAGCCTCCGCCGCGGCCGTTTCCGATGCAGTCGTACCCGCACGCAAGGGTGGCACCGTACTTCTCTACGGCGACGAAGGCGCGCGAGCGAATGCCCGCCTGGACGACTTCGTGGCACTGCCAACACTTTTCGGCAGCGATGCCGGGTGGGAGCGGGTGGCACGCCGGATACCGGGACTACCGCGTCCGGACGAAGGACTGCACACCATTGGCACCGCACCGCAATTGGCCGATGGTGCTTCGGCCATCGTGGTTGGCAATAGGCGGGCTGCGGGGATACTCGGTCGCGCGCCCGTCGCACGGATTGTCGGCACCGCGCAGACCGCCGTCCGCTCTCCCCTGCTCACCGCACCCGTGACCGCCTCGACACTGGCACTGCGTCGCGCCGGAATCACCGCCGCCGACCTCGACGCGGTGGAGGTGAACGAGTCCTTCGCCGTCACACCGCTGGTGCTCATGCGCGAACTGGGACTCGACCCGGAGCGGGTGAATACCGCCGGAAGCGCGCTCGCCGTAGGCCATCCGCTGGGTGCTACCGGCGGCATTCTCATCGCCCAGGCCCTCGATGCCCTGCGCCGCGTCGACGGCGAACACGCCCTCGTCACAATTCCCGCCGCCTTGGGGCTGGGTACGGCCCTCGTGCTGCGCCGAGAAACCTGAGCACACTTCGACCTTCAGGAAATCCCATGTCCGAATCACCCGTCCGCACCAGCGGAAATCCCCCGACCTGCCACCCCGAGGAGACCGTCCGCAGATATCTCGCCG
The DNA here is from genome assembly GCF_044459025.1 of Nocardia sp. NPDC050406. NCBI lineage: Bacteria > Bacillati > Actinomycetota > Actinomycetes > Mycobacteriales > Nocardiaceae > Nocardia > Nocardia sp. NPDC050406. Next base: position 407,808 of record NZ_JBITIM010000003.1, read on the forward strand.
AGGGTTGGTGGGAAGACGAGACGCTACCGAGGGCGCTGCGCCGCCGGATCGAGGCCGCGCCGGACTCCCCCGCCACCAGCGATCCCGACAACTTGGCCGCGCTGACCGGAGCCGTACCGCGCACCGTCACCTGGCGCGAGCTCCGGCGGTGCGCCGTTGCCGCCGGGTGTGGTGCGCGGATGGCAGGAGGAGTTCGGCATCGAGGTGCTCAACTACTTCGGCTCCAACGAGGGCGTCTGCCTGCTCGGCGCGCCCGCCGACATTCCCGATCCGACCATGCGCGCACAGCATCTGCCGCGCTACGGGACGCCGGGCGTGCGGTGGTCCACACGGTTGGCGGAGAGCACCGAGGTGAAATTGGTCGATGTCGTGACCGGTGCGGCGGTCACCGAACCGGGAGCGCGCGGGGAACTGCGACTGCGCGGACCGGCCGTATTCGGCGGATACCTGCCCGGCACCGCCACGGTCGTGCCGTTCGACGCGGACGGATATCTGTGCAGCGGAGACGTTTTCGAGCTGTGCGGCGAGGACGGACGCTACCTGCGCTTCGTGGATCGGGTGAAGGAGATCATCATCCGCGGCGGCATGAATATCGCGCCCGCGGAGATCGAGGGCCTGCTCGGCGATCATCCGGCCGTGGCGGAGGTGGCGGTGGTCGGCTATCCCGACGCGATCCTGGGCGAAAAGTGTTGTGCCTTCGTCGTTCCCGCGCCCGGGACCCAGGTCACGTTGGACGATCTGGTGGCGCACCTGCGGTCCCTCGAGGTGGCCTCGTTCAAGCTCCCCGAACGGCTCGAGCTGGTCGACACCCTGCCGCGCAACCCGGTCGGCAAGGTGCTGCGGCGCGAGCTGCGCGCCACCCTCGTCACCGAGCAGTCCTGAACTATCCACAGGAGTCCCCATGTCCCCCAGCACCATCCACATTCTCGGCGGCCACCAGACCGATTTCGCCGCCAACTGGCACCGTGCCGGACTCGGATTCGATTCGCTCATAGGCGAAGTCGTGTCCCGCACGCTGGAGGCGGAGCGTATCGACGCGACCGATATCGGAGTCATCCACGTGGGCAATGCCTTCGGGCAGCTGTTCACCGGCCAGGGCCAGCTCGGAGCCATGCCCGCCACCGTCGTGCCCGAACTCCGCGGTCTTCCCGCCAGCCGCCACGAGGCCGCCTGCGCCTCCGGCAGTATGGCCGTCCTCGCCGCCATGGCCGATCTGGAATCCGAGCGCTACGACTGCGCGCTCGTCCTCGGAGCGGAATTGGAGAAGACCGTCCCGGGCGCGCAGGCCGCGCGCTACCTCGGCGCGGCCGCTTGGGCCGGGCACGAGGCCCAGGACACCGATTTCGTGTGGCCCACCATGTTCGCCGCCATCGCCGACGAATACGACCGGCGCTACGGGCTGGACTCCGACCATCTGCGGGCCATCAGCGAACTCAATATCGGCAACGCTCGCGCCAATCCCCTTGCCCAGACCCGGGATTGGCGTTTCACCGCGGAGAGCTTCACCGCCGACGACACCGCCAACCCACCCGTCGCGGGCGTGCTGCGCCGCCAGGACTGTAGCCAGATGACCGACGGCGCGGCCGCCGTGGTGCTGGTCTCTGACCAATTCCTCCAGCGCCGCGACGATCTTCGCGGCAGCCGCCACGCCGTCATCGCCGGGTGGGGTCACCGCACGGTCGGCCTGTCGCTGGAGGCGAAGCTGCGTGACTCCGCCGACGATCCCTACGTCTTTCCCCATGTGCGCCAGGCGGTGCGCGACGCCCTCGACCGCGCCCGTCTCGCCGATATCTCGGCCGTCGACGGCGTGGAAGTGCACGACTGCTTCTCGATGTCCGAATACCTGGCCATCGACCATCTGGGTATCACCGCGCCCGGCGAGAGCTGGAAGGCCATCGAAGCCGGTGAGATCGCCCGCGACGGACGGCTGCCCGTGAATCCGGGCGGCGGTCTCATCGGCATCGGGCACCCGGTCGGCGCGACCGGCGTCCGCATGCTCTTGGACGCGTACAAGCAGGTCACCGACCGAGCCGGGGAATGCCAGGTGCCCGGTGCGCGCCGCTTCGCCACCGTCAATATCGGCGGCAGTGCCACCACCGTGGCGGGATTCGTGGTCGAAGCCGCGTAGCCCACCCTGAGCGGTCGCCCGGGGTTCCTCGGTGGAATGATCGAACCCGTGCGAGTACTGGTGCAGCGGGTGAGTCGAGCGCAGGTCACGGTGGACGACGAGGTCGTCGGCCGGATCGACCCCGCCGCGCACGGCGCGCCGCAGGGCCTGGTGGCCCTCGTCGGCGTCACCCACACCGATACCGACGCCACCGCGAAAGCCCTCGCCGACAAGCTCTTCCGGTTGCGCATCCTCGACGGCGAACGCTCGGCCGCCGACCTGAACGCGCCCATCCTCGTCATCAGCCAGTTCACGTTGTACGCCGATACCGCCAAGGGGCGTCGCCCCTCCTGGTCGGCCGCCGCCCCCGGCCCGGTCGCCGAACCGCTGGTCGATACCTTCGCCGCCGCTCTCCGGGAGCTGGGCGCCACGGTGGCGACCGGCCGGTTCGGGGCGCACATGCACGTGGAGCTGGTCAACGACGGACCCGTGACCCTGTTGTTGGAAGCCTGAACACGACCTTCTCGGTACCGTGGCGGTCATGCTGCTGTGGATCAACGGGCCCTTCGGGGGCGGTAAGACGCAGACCGCGTACGAGCTTCGCCGTCGGCTGCCGGGGAGTGTGGTCTGTGATCCCGAGATGGTGGGATTCGGGCTGCACCGGGCCATGCCGCCGGAGTTGCGCGGGGACTTCCAGGATCTGGCCGCGTGGCGGCAGGGCGTGGTCGAGGTGCTCGATCTGGTGCTGCGCAAGCACGAGGGGACGGTGATCGCGCCGATGACCGTCGTCAATGCGGCGTACTTCGAGGAGACGGTGGGCCGTCTCCGCGAAAAGGGTCATGACGTCAGGCATTTCGCGCTCCTTGCCCGCCGGGAGACGGTGTTGGACCGGCTGCGCGAACGTACCCTCTTCGGCTTGCGACCCCAGGGCGACAGCTTCGCCGTCGGCAATCTCGACCGGTGCCTCGAAGCGCTGCGCGGGCCCGAGTTCGCCGAACACATTCACACCGACGACATCAGCACTCGCCAAGTCGCTGACCGGATCGCCGCCTCCGCGGGGTTGACACTCGAACCGAACACCGACGGACGACTGCGGGGCGAGATGAATCGAATCCTGGTGGGAATCAAGCACATTCGGTTCTGACTACCCCCGGATACGAACACACCCGCCTCGGCGAGCCGAGACGGGTGTGAAATGCCTTGCGGGTGACGCTATTCCGGGCGCAGCGTGAGGATGCGCGGGCCGTCCTCGGTGACCGCGACCGTGTGTTCCCAGTGAGCGGCGCGGGAGCCGTCGATGGTCACGACGGTCCAATCGTCTTCCAGGGTCTTGGTTTCCGTGGTGCCGAGGGTGAGCATGGGCTCGATGGCCAGCACCGAACCGACCACCAACTGCGGGCCCTTGCCGGGCTTGCCCTCGTTGGGGAGGAACGGGTCCATGTGCATCTCGCGGCCGATGGCGTGGCCGCCGTAGCCGTCGACAATGCCGTAGGCGCGGCCGTGTTCGGCCTCCGCGGCGCGGGTGCCCAACTCGATGGCGTGCGAGACATCGGTCAACCGGTTGCCCGGCAGCATGGCGGCGATACCGGCCTCCATGGACATCTTGGTGGCCTCGCTCAGCAGGCGGTCCGCCTCGATGATGGTGCCGACGCCGAAGGTCCAGGCCGAATCACCGTGCCAGCCTTCGAGAATCGCGCCGCAGTCGATGGAGACCAGGTCGCCCTCGGCGAGAATGTCCGCCTTGGACGGGATGCCGTGCACCACACGGTCGTTGACCGAAGAACAGATCGAGCCCGGGAAGCCGTGGTAGCCCTTGAAGGACGGGATGGCCCCGGCCTCGCGGATCACCGATTCGGCGACCTCGTCCAACTCCAGGGTGGAGACCCCGGGCTTGGCGGCATTGCGCACCGCCACCAGGGCGCGGCCGACCACCGCACCGGCCGCCGCCATCGCGTCGAGCTCACCGGCGGTGCGGAAGGGCACCACCTTCTTGTTCTTGCGCCCGAAGACCATTCAGCGACCCAGCGCCCGCAGCGCCCGCGCGTTCACGTCGTCGATATCGCCGACGCCCTCGACCGTCACGACCAGCCCGTCGTAGTGCTCGAGCAGCGGCTCGGTCTCCTCGCGGTAGACGCGCATCCGGTTGCGGATGGTCTCCTCGGTGTCGTCGGCGCGGCCGCGCGCCAGCATGCGGTCCACCACCACGTCCTCGGCGACCACGAAGCACAGCACCGCGTCCAGCTTCTTGTCGTCGGAGGTCAGCATCTTCTCCAGCGCCTCCGCCTGGTCGACGGTGCGCGGGTAGCCGTCCAGCACGAAGCCGTTCACGGCGTCCGGCTCGGCGATACGCGACTCGACCATACGGTTGGTCACATCGCTGGGCACGAGATTCCCGGCGTCCAAGTACTTCTGCGCCTCGCGGCCGAGCGGCGTCTGCTGGCTGATGTTCGCGCGGAAGAGATCCCCGGTCGAGATGTGCGGTACACCCAGCTTCTCCGACAGCAGCACGGCCTGGGTGCCTTTGCCAGCACCGGGCGGTCCGAGCAGAACAACTCTCACTTGAGGAACCCTTCGTAATTTCGATTCATCAGTTGGCTCTCGATCTGCTTCACGGTATCGAGGCCGACACTCACGATGATCAGCACCGCGGTACCGCCGAACGGCAGATTGGAGACACCACTGTTGTTGCCCATATTGAGGAAGACATTCGGCAGTACGGCCACCGCGCCCAGATAGATGGAGCCGGGCAGCGTGATACGGCTGAGCACGAAGTTCAGGTAGTCGGCGGTCGGCTTGCCGGGGCGGTAGCCCGGGATGAAGCCGCCGAACTTCTTCATCTCGTCGGCGCGTTCCTCCGGATTGAAGGTGATGGCGACGTAGAAGTACGTGAAGAACACGATCAGCGCGAAGTAGATCGCCACGTATACCGGGTTGCTCGGATTCACCAGGTATTTCTGGATCTGCTCCTGCCACCAGGCCGGTTCCCCGGAGCTGTTCTGCGTCAACTGCGCCACCAGGTTCGGCAGGTACAGCAGCGACGACGCGAAGATGACGGGGATGACGCCCGCCTGGTTCACCTTCAAGGGCAGATAGGTCGACGACCCGCCGTACATCTTCCGGCCCACCACGCGCTTGGCGTACTGCACCGGAATTCGGCGCTGGCCCTGTTCGACGAAGATGACGGCCACGATGACGGCGAGCGCGGCCAGCAGCACGAGGGTGAACTTGACCTTGGAACCGCTGTCCCAGATCATCTTGCCCTCGGCCGGGATTCGCGCCGCGATACCGGCGAAGATCAGCAGCGACATGCCGTTGCCGACACCGCGCTCGGTGATCTGCTCGCCGAACCACATCACCAGTGCCGCACCGGCCGTCATGACCAGCACGATGATGATCATGCCGAAGATGCTGGTGTCGTCGAGAATGTCTTTGGGACACCCGCGCAAGAGCTGTCCGCGCGATGCGAGCGCCACCAGACCGGTGGCCTGCAGAACCGCCAGCGCGATCGACAGATATCGGGTGTACTGGGTCATTTTGGTCTGACCCGCTTGACCTTCTTTTCGCAGTTCCTCGAACCGCGGGATCACGACGGTCAGCAGCTGGATGATGATGCTCGCGGTGATGTACGGCATGATGCCGATCGCGAACACCGACAGCTGCAGCAGCGCACCGCCGGAGAAGAGGTTGATGAGCTGGTAGATACCGGCGGAGTCACCGCCGTTGACCAGATCGACACACTCTTGAACGTTCTTGTACGAGACGCCCGGGGAGGGCAGCGCGGCACCGACGCGGTAGAGCGCGATCAGGCCCAGCGTGAAGAGAATCTTCCGCCGTAAGTCCGGGGTCCGGAAAGCCGACACGAAGGCGGAAAGCACAGATCCTCCTGGCTAACGACATGGGTCAGGCCATGGCTTCAGCGAATGCGGGAAACGCCGATCCCCATGACGGTGTTGGCAGACAACACTTGAACTTTAACAGTGGCACCGGACGAGCTCTTCACTCGTCCGGTGCCTCTGTGTTTTCAGCCTACCGTCAGGCCAGTTCGGTGGCGGTGCCACCGGCTGCGGCGATCTTCTCCTTGGCGGAGCCGGAGAACTTGTCGGCGGAAACCTGAACGGCCACACCGATTTCGCCCTCACCGAGCACCTTCACGAGCTCGTTCTTGCGAACGAGACCCTTGGCGACCAGTTCGGCCTTGCCGACCGTGCCACCCTCGGGGAACACGCGGGCGATATCCGACACGTTCACGACCTGGTACTCGGTGCGGAACGGGTTGGTGAAGCCCTTGAGCTTGGGCAGCCGCATGTGCAGCGGCATCTGCCCACCCTCGAAGCGGACGGGAACATTCTTGCGAGCCTTCGTACCCTTGGTACCGCGGCCCGCGGTCTTGCCCTTGGAGCCTTCACCGCGACCCACACGGGTCTTCTCGGTCTTGGCGCCGGGGGCAGGACGCAGGTGGTGCAACTTGATGGTCATGCCTTAAACCTCCTCAACATGAACGAGGTGGCGCACGGCATTGATCAGGCCACGGTTCTGCGGGTTGTCCTCGCGAACCACGGTCTGGCGGATTCCGCGCAGCCCGAGGGTGCGAAGCGACTCCCGCTGATTGGCCTTGGCGCCGATCTTGGACTTGATCTGGGTCACCTTGAGCTGTGCCATATCAGGCCCCCTGTCCCGCGCGTGCACGCAGCATGCCCGCAGGAGCGACGTCCTCGAGAGGCAGACCGCGACGGGCCGCGACCTCTTCGGGACGCTGCAGCTGCTTGAGGGCAGCGACGGTGGCGTGCACGACGTTGATGGCGTTGTCGCTACCGAGCGACTTCGCCAGAATGTCGTGGATACCAGCGCACTCCAGCACGGCACGAGCCGCGCCACCGGCGATCACACCGGTACCGGGCGAAGCCGGACGCAGCATGACAACACCGGCCGCCGCCTCACCCTGAACCGGGTGGACGATGGTGGAGCCGATCATGGGGACGCGGAAGAAGCTCTTGCGAGCCTCCTCGACACCCTTCTGGATGGCCGCGGGAACTTCCTTGGCCTTGCCGTAGCCGACGCCGACCAGACCGTTGCCGTCACCGACGATCACGAGGGCGGTGAAGCTGAAGCGACGACCACCCTTCACGACCTTGGAGACGCGGTTGATGGCGACGACGCGCTCGAGCTGATTGGTCTTCTCGGCCTGCTGCTCGTTCCGACGGTCGCCGCGGCGACCCCGGTTGTCACGATCATTCGGGCCATTGTTTCCGGCGGGACCGTTGTTTCCGCCGTCACGCCGCTGACGTCCCGGCATCAGACGTTCCTTCCGTTCGCAGTGTTGATCATCAGAACTTCAGCCCACCTTCACGAGCGGCATCGGCGAGCGCCGCGATCCGGCCGTGGTAGTCCTTGCCACCACGATCGAACACGACGGCCTCGACACCGGCGGCCTTGGCGCGCTCAGCGATGAGCTGACCGACCTTGGCGCTCTTGGCGGACTTGTCACCTTCGGCGGCACGCACATCGGCCTCGATGGTCGACGCGGCGGCAATGGTCTTGCCGACCGAGTCGTCCACCAGCTGAGCGTGCAGGTGACGCGCCGAGCGGTGCACCACCAGGCGCGGACGCTCGGTGGTTCCTTCGATCTTCTTGCGCAGACGGAAGTGGCGACGCGCCTTCGACAGCCGACGCGCGGTCGAGACATCCGTGCCCTTCGGCTTGCGCCGGGCCTTCTGGTTCTCAGTTTGTGCCATGGCTTACTTACCCGTCTTTCCGACCTTGCGGCGAACGACCTCACCGGCGTAGCGGATGCCCTTGCCCTTGTACGGGTCGGGCTTGCGCAGGCCGTGGATCACCGCTGCGATCTGGCCGACCTTCTGCTTGTCGATGCCCGACACCGAGAACTTGGTGGGGGACTCCACCGCGAAGGTGATGCCCTCGGGGGCGTCGATCGGCACCGGGTGGCTGTAGCCCAGGGCGAACTCGAGGTTCGAGCCCTTGGCGGCCACGCGGTAACCCACGCCGAAGATTTCCATCTTCTTCTCGTAGCCCTTGGTGACACCCTCGATCATGTTGGCGATCAGGGTGCGGGTCAGACCGTGCAGCGAGCGGTTGGCGCGCTCGTCGTTCGGTCGGACTACCTCGAGTTCACCGTTCTCCGCCTTGGTGACGGTGATCGGCTCGGCGACCACGTGCGAGAGGGTGCCCTTGGGACCCTTCACCGCGACGTTCTGGCCGTCGATGGTCACCTCGACACCGGCGGGAACCGGGATCGGCTTCTTACCGATACGCGACATTGTTCCTACCTCCCTTACCAGACGTAGGCGAGGACTTCCCCGCCCACACTCTGCTGCTTGGCCTGACGGTCCGTGAGGAGACCCTGGGACGTGGAGATGATCGCCACGCCGAGGCCACCCAGCACCTTGGGCAGGTTGGTGGATTTCGCGTACACACGAAGGCCGGGCTTGGAGACGCGCCGCACACCCTGCAGGGAGCGCTCGCGGCTGGGGCCGTACTTCAGGTCGACGATCAGGGTCTTGCCCACCGGGGCCTCTTCGGTCCGGTAATCGGCGATGTAGCCCTCGCGCTTGAGGATCTCGGCGATATTCGCCTTGAGCTTCGAGTGCGGAGCCTTCACCTGATCGTGGTACGCCGAGTTGGCGTTGCGCAGACGGGTCAAGAAGTCTGCGATCGGATCAGTCATGGTCATGAGTTGACCGCTACCTTTCTCGCCGCGGTTCCCATTCAGCACCGTCACACGGGCGGTCGTGGGCCTACGACAATTCGGGATTCGGTCCAGTCGGGATTGCCCGACCGGATGTTCGCTCGCGCTTGGCACGGCCGCGGGCAGACGCCTGCGGACACAAGTGTGCCCAAGCAACTGGTCCAGTGTAGACAAGCCCCCGACCAGCTCAAAATCGGGGTGGGCCAGGCCACGAACCACCGATGAATTCCGGTGGCCCGCACCGTCCAATGTTTCGAGGCCGCGGGGAAGCGGTCGACGAACCGAAACGGATAGGACAAGTGCGATGAGCAATCCGGAAACCACTTACACCGCTGAGCCCAACAGTCATGCGGCGACCACCACCGCGATCATCGATGCGCCGAAGGCTGCGGTGTATCGGGCCTACACCGAGGCGGACCTGCTGGTTCGGTGGTGGGGGCCGCGCGAGTTGACCAGTAAGGTCGAGCAGTTCGAGCCGGTGACGGGTGGGGCGTGGCGGGTTGTGCACGTCGATCCGTCGGGGGCCGAGTACGGCTTTCGGGGCGTGTATCACGAGGTGAGCCCTGACCGGATCGTGAATACCTTCGAGTTCGATGGCACCCCCGGCCACGTCTGCCTGGAGACCGTCACCTTCGAGGACGTGGACGGGAAGACTCGCGTGACCTCGCAGTCGGTGTTCCAGTCGGTGGAGGATCGCGATGGGATGGCTCAGTCGGGGATGGAGGAGTTCGCGCCGGTCGGTATGGCGCAGTTGCAGGAGGTCGCCTCGTCGTTGTGAGAGCGCGGGAGCGGTTGTTAGGATGACCCCGCTCGAACGATAGGCGGGGGAAGTCTTTGCGTGGCAAGTCATTTGGGAAGTTCGATGCCGATATGCGGCGGATGTCGCGGCGGGTGGGGTACGCCTTGCCCGCGGCGGTCGCGGCCTCGCTGATCGCCACCGGCTGCGGTGGATCGAACGCTCCGCGGGTGCCCAAGACGGCACCGGTGTCCAGTACCGCGCCGCGCACCACCGCGCCCACCGTGAGCTCCACGCCGAAAACCACCGCGCCCAAGTCGACTACGGCCGTCAGTCCGCCGACCACCACCCAACGCGGCGGTCTCGGTGGCGGGTCCGGCGGAGGCGGCAGCTGAACGGTGGCCGCACGGGGGCGAAAGGCATCCCGCGGCAACGGCTCTGGCGGGCTCGCGGCAACCTCCACGCGAACAGCCGAAGGCCCCCTTCCGGATCCACGGATCGGAAGGGGGCCTTCGGGTTTGGGGTCGCTAGCTCACCAGGAGCTCTTGTGCACGCCCGGCAGTTCGCCGCGGTGCGCCATTTCGCGCAGGCACACGCGGCACAGGCCGAACTTGCGGTAGACCGCGTGCGGGCGGCCGCAACGCTGGCAGCGGGTGTAGGCGCGCACCGCGAACTTCGGCTTGGCGTTGGCCTTGTTGACGAGAGCCTTCTTAGCCATGGATCAGTTCTCCTTGAACGGGAAGCCGAGGTGCTTCAGGAGCGCGCGGCCTTCTTCGTTGTTGGTCGCCGTGGTCACGACGGTGATGTCCATACCGCGCGGGCGGTCGATGGAATCCACGTCGATCTCGTGGAACATCGACTGCTCCGAGAGACCGAAGGTGTAGTTGCCGTTGCCGTCGAACTGCTTCGGCGACAGGCCGCGGAAGTCGCGGATACGGGGCAGCGCGATGGAGATCAGACGATCCAGGAACTCCCACATGCGGTCGCCGCGCAGGGTGACCTTCGCGCCGATCGGCATGCCCTCACGCAGCTTGAACTGCGCGATGGACTTGGTGGCCTTGCGGATCTCCGGCTTCTGGCCCGTGATCAGGGTCAGGTCGTGGATCGCGCCGTTGATGAGCTTGGCGTCACGGGCGGCGTCGCCGACACCCATGTTCACGACAACCTTGACCACGCCGGGGATCTGCATGACGTTGTCGTAGTTGAATTCGCTGTTCAGCGCGTCCTTGATCTCGGCACGGTAGCGCGCCTTCAGACGGGGCTGAGTCTTCTCGGTGGAGGTCATCAGATGTCCTTCCCGTTGCGACGGGAGATGCGAACGCGCTTGCCGTTCTCGTCGGTGCGGTAGCCGACGCGGGTCGGCTTGCCGTCGGAGTCGATCACCATCACGTTGGAGGCCTGGATCGGCGCTTCCTGCGTGACGATGCCGCCCGAGCTGGCACCACGCTGGTTGGCGGAGTTCGCGATGTGCTTCTTGATCCGGTTCACGCCCTCGACCAGGACCTTGCCGGTCGCGGGGTAGGCCTGGATGACCTTGCCCTTCGCGCCCTTGTCCTTACCCGAGACGACGAGCACGGTGTCGCCCTTGTGCACCTTCATGGTCAGAGCACCTCCGGGGCCAGCGAAACGATCTTCATGAAACGCTTCTCGCGCAGCTCACGGCCGACGGGGCCGAAGATGCGGGTGCCGCGCGGATCGTTGTCCGCCTTGATCAGCACAGCGGCGTTCTCGTCGAACTTGATGTACGAACCGTCCGGACGGCGGCGCTCCTTGACGGTGCGCACGACGACCGCCTTGACGACCTCGCCCTTCTTGACGTTGCCGCCGGGGATGGCGTCCTTGACGGTGGCGACGATGATGTCACCGATACCGGCATAGCGACGCGACGAACCACCGAGCACGCGGATGCAGAGGATTTCCTTAGCACCCGTGTTGTCGGCGACGCGCAGCCGCGACTCTTGCTGAATCACTTCAGCTCCTCCTAGACCTGGACGTTATGCACGCCGGATTGCCGACCCGACGGGCATGGTCAGTTGCCCTTCAAACGCGCGCCTGCCAGCGGTTTTGCTGGATCAGAAGTGATCAACCACTGTGGGTTCGCGGCCGAAGTGCGGGCATAGCTCCCGCAGGCAACCGGTCCACTATAGCGAACCCGCAGGTCACACCCAAATCAGGGGTGCGAGGTCACAGTGCCGCTACCCTCGACGGCGAGCAACACCCGAGCAATCAATATGCACCTCCGCACCAGAGGAGTCCTGTGAGTTCGCCGGAGCACTCGTTCGCTCTCGACCGCCGTACGTTGCTGAAGGCCCTGGGGTTGGCGCCCGCGGTGGCGCTGTTGCCCGCCTGTTCGACCGATAAGCCCGGCAAGGCCGCTGGACCGGATCTGTCCGGTTCGGATCCGGGGGTGCGGGCACAGGACGATCTGTACCGGTTCGTCAACGGGAAGTGGCTGCAGAACTACAAGCTGCCGCCGGACAAGAGCTCCTACGGCACCTTCGCCGAGGTGGAGGACCGCACCGAGCGGCATCTGCACGAGATCGTGGACGGAATTCACAATCCCGACGGCGGCACCGCCGAACAGCAGATTCGCGATCTCTACGACGCGTACATGGATACCGAGGAGCTCGACAGGCTCGGAATGTCCCCGCTGGCAGCGCTTTTGGGCAAGATCGACGCGGCGGCGGGGAAGCCGGATCTGGCCATGGTGATGGGGCAGCTGCCACTCGACGGGCTCATCGGCCTGTCGGTGGGCATCGACGACCGCGCCGCGCGCCAACACATCGCCACCATCGACCAGGCCGGAATCGGACTGCCGGAGCAGTACTACCGGGACCCGGAGTACGCGGATACGGTCGCCGCCTACCGCCAGTACCTGGAGCGCATCGCGACCGCGGCGGGATTCGCCGATCCGAAGGCCATGGCGGGGCGGGTGTTCGAGCTGGAGCGGCGCATTGCCGCGGGGTTCTGGGACAACGTGCGCACTCGGGATCCGCAGGCCGCCTACAACAAGATGAGCTGGGACGAACTGGTCGCGCTGGGCCTGCAATTCGACTGGGGCCCTTGGCTATCCGGGCATACCGAGCGGCCGCGGGAATTGTTCGCCACCGTGCTGGTGCGCCAGCCCTCCTTCGTCACCACGGCGGCCGGGCTGTGGGGCGAGGTGGATATCGCCGACTGGCGCGACTACCTGCGGCTGGGTCTGGTGCGCACCTGGGCGGAGTACCTGAAATCCGATATCGCCACCGCCAATTTCGATTTCTACAACAAGGAGATGGGCGGTCAGCAGCAGCCGCCGGAGCGGTGGAAGACCGCCATCGCGACGCTGAATTCGAATCTGGGCATGCCGCTCGGGAAACTGTATGTGGCGGAGTTCTTCTCGGAGGATTCCAAACAGCGGGTCCAGGATCTGGTCACCAACCTGCTCGCCGCCTACCGCGCCAACTTCCGCGAATCCAGCTGGATGTCGCCGCCCACCCGTGAGGCCGCGGTCGCCAAACTCGACAAGATCGACACCAAGATCGGGTACCCGGATCACTGGGAGGACTACTCCTCGGTCACCATCACCCGCGGCAAGCTGATCGAATCCCTGTTGGCGGTCGATACTTTCGAGTCCAAGCGCATGTTCGACAAACTCGGGCAGCCGGTGGACCGCTCCGAATGGGGCATGCCGCCGCAGACGGTGAACGCCTACTACGAGCCGACCCGCAACGAGATCGTCTTCCCCGCCGCCATTCTCCAGGCCCCGTTCTTCGACGCCGATGCCGAGGAGGCGGTGAACTACGGCGGAATCGGCGCGGTCATCGGCCACGAGATCGGGCACGGCTTCGACGATCAGGGCTCGCTCTACGACGGCGAGGGCAATCTGCACGACTGGTGGACGCCGCAGGATCGCGCCGCCTTCGACGCCAAGACCAAGCAGCTCATCGAGCAGTACAACGCGCTGGTGCCCACCGGGCTGCCGCCCGACCAGCACGTCGACGGCGCGCTCACCGTGGGTGAGAACCTGGCGGATCTGCGCGGCCTGGGAATCGCCTTGGCGGCCTACGGCATCGCGCGCCGCGACAACGGCGACACCGTAGATTTCACGCCCATGTTCGAATCGTGGGGCCGGATCTGGCGCATTCAGGTGACCCCGCAGTACGCCGAGACGCTGCTGACCCAGGATCCGCACGCGCCCGGGGAATTCCGGTGCAATCAGACCGTGCGCAATCTGGCGGAGTTCTACAGCACTTTCGGGGTGACGGAGAGCGACAAGGAGTGGCTCGCACCCGATCAGCGAGTCACGCTCTGATCCCAGCCGCACTCGTCCGGCCGACCATCGCGCGGTGGCGCCGGTAGCCTCGTCCCGGAGCAATCCATGGTGCGGTGCTCCCGCACGCCTAGAGAGGGGTCCACGTGACATCGTCCGGTCCGGTCCGCATCGATCGCCGCGCCTTCCTCGTGGCGCTCGGGCTAGCGCCCACCGCCGCCTGGCTGGCGTCCTGTGGCACCGACGAGTCGCCGACCACCACCTCCACCAGTACGACGCTGAACGGGCCGGATCTGTCGGGGGCCGATCCCGCCGTGCGCCCGCAGGACGATCTGTACCGCAGCGTCAACGGCAAGTGGCTGCGCGAATACCAACTGCCGCCGGACAAGGTGTCGTTCGGCACCTTCGACGAGGTGGGCGATCGCGTCGAGGGGCAGTTGCGCGAAATCATCGACGGCATCACCGATCCCGAGGCCGGATCCGAGGCGCAGCAGATTCGCGACCTCTACGACGCGCGCATGGATCTCGACGAGATCGAGCGCCTGGGCATGACGCCGCTGGCCGATATGTTCACCTCGATCGACAAGGCCGCCACCAAATCGGAGCTGGCCAAGGTGATGGGCGCGCTGCCGATCGGCGGGGTGATCGGGCTGGGCATCGGTATCGACCGCAAGAATTCCAGCGCCTACGTGCCCTCGGTGGGGCAGTCCGGTCTCGGGTTGAGCGAGCAGTACTACCGCAAGCCGGAGTACGCCGCCAAGCTGGCCGGGTACAAGACCTTCCTGGAGAGCGCCGCCAAGGGCGCGGGCTTCGACGATCCGGCCGGAATGGCCACGCGCGTACTGGATCTGGAGACCCGCATCGCCTCCGGCTTCTGGGACAATGTGCGCAATCGCGATACCGACGCCACCTACAACAAGATGACGTGGAACGAGATGGTCGCGCTCGCCCCGCGATTCGATTGGGACCCTTGGCTTTCCGGCAATACCGATCGGCCCAAGAACCTGTTCGACACCATGATCGTGCACCAGCCGTCCTACATCACCCATGCCGGAAACCTCTGGCACGACACCGATCTGGGCCTGTGGCGCGACTATCTCAAGCTGTACCTGGTGCGCGAGTACGCGCGGTATCTGCCCAAGGCCATCTCCGACGCCAATTTCGAATTCTTCGGCCGGGTGATGAACGGCCTGGAGCAGCGGCCCGAGCTGTGGAAGTCCGCGGTCGGCACGGTGGACGGCAATCTGGGTGAGCAGCTCGGGAAACTGTATGTGGCACAGCATTTCCCGCCCGAGGCGAAGGATCGCGCCCTGGAGCTGGTGGACAATCTGAAGGCGGTCTACAAGGAGAACTTCACCAACTCCACCTGGATGTCCCCGGCCACCCGCGACGCCGCCATCGTCAAACTCGAGAAGATGGTCGCCAAGATCGGTTACCCGGACAAGTGGGATGACTACTCGGGTCTGAAGATCACCCGGGGCAAGCTCATCGAATCCCTGCGCGCGGTGGGCACTTTCGAGGCCAAGAAGATGTTCGACCGCCTCGGCACGCCGGTCGACAAGACCGAGTGGAGCATCTCGCCGCAGACGGTGAACGCCTTCTACTCCCCCGTCTCCAACGAGATCGTCTTCCCCGCGGCCTTCCTGCAGCCGCCGTTCTTCGACAAGGACGCCGAACCGGCGGTGAACTACGGCGCGGGCGGGTCCGTCATCGGCCACGAGATCGGCCACGGCTTCGACGATCAGGGCTCCAAGTACGACGCCGACGGCAATCTGAAGGACTGGTGGACCCCCGAGGATCGCGCCGCCTTCGAGGCGCGCACCAAGAAGCTGGTGGACCAGTACAACGCGCTGGTGCCCGAGGGCCTGAAGCCCGAGCAGCACGTGGATGGCGAACTCACCCTGGGTGAGAATGTCGCCGACGTCCGGGGCCTGCAGATGTCGCTGGCCGCCTTCGCCCTGGCCGAGAAGAAGCGCGGCGTCGAAACGCCGAACTACAAGCCGATGTTCGAAGCCTGGGCCCGCAACTGGCGGGACAAGTCGACCACGCAGTACACCGAGAACCTGCTGGCCAACGACACCCACTCCCCCGCCGAATTCCGCGCCAACCAGGTGGTGCGCAACCTGCCGCCGTTCTATACGACCTACGAGGTGAAGGAGGGTGACAAGCTGTTCCTCCCGGAGGATCAGCGCGTCACGTTCTGAGTTCGCCGGGGCTGCCTTCCACCAGCTTTCGGGGTGCGGCTTGCCGCCAGGAGTCCATCACGATGGCCTCCAGCTCCTCGTCGTCGTCGAGGGCGGCCAGCCGCACCCGCACCCACGCGTTGTTGACTTCGTGCGCGGCGATCCAGAATTTGTCGGGTTCGGCGGTGACCAGTTCGTCGCGGTCGACGATGGGACAGCGGACCGCCATGGAGGTCTCGCCCTCGGGCAGGGTCAGGAAGAGTTTGCCCGCCACCCGGAAGGTCGGCATCTGCCATTCGAAGCCCTCACGCACCTCCGGCAGCGAAAGCGCCACCGCGCGAACATCATCCCCACTCGCCGTCATGTGATCGATGTTCTCAGCAAGGTCCGACAACCCGGTAGGGCTACCGGGTTGTCGGGCGCTCGCTACTTCGCGGCGTTGGCCAGGGCCGGTTCGATCTTGTCCAGCAGATAGGGCAGCGCCAGCGGCGTGGGCTGGTTGACCGCGCTGATCTCCTGCACGGTCAGGAAGACGACCGCGTTCTTCTTGACCGACGGCAGTTCGGCGTAGCCGGGGAGCTGACGGTACTTCTCGTCCATGCCCGGGGAGTAGCCCGCGAGCAGCAGATCGGCGTCGAGTTCGTCGAGGCGCTCCGGGGACAGGGCCAGGCGACCGCCATTGCCGCCCTGGTCGACCAGGTGCTGCGGAATGGTCATGCCCAGTTGGGTGAACAGGCTGCTGGAGCCGTCCTTGGGGTCGGTGAGGACCATGAGCTGGGTGGGGCCAGCGAGCCAGCTGCTCACGAAGGTCTTGCCCTTCAGGCCCGGATTGGCCTTGGCGATGCCGTCGATGCGGCCCTGCAGGTCGTTGATGACGCGGTCGGCGTCCTCGGTCTTGTGCAGCACCTTGCCCAGCGCGCGAACCTGGTCCTGCCAGGGGGTGACGGCTTCCTTGGTGAGGCCCGGGATCGTCGGGGCCACCTGGGAGAGGTCGTCGTAGGTCTTCTGGTTCGCGATGAAGGGGTCGGCGACGATGAGGTCGGGCTCCAGCGCGCTGATCTGTTCGACCAGGTTGCCCTGGGTATTGAGGACCTTCGCCGATTCCAGGGCCTTGGGCTCCCACGGCGGGGCGCTCTGGCTCACCACGGCGATATTGTCGACGTAGCCGACCGGGGTGACGCCGAGGACCTGCACGGTGTCGAGCCACTGGTTGCCCAGGGCGACAATGCGTTTGGGGGTGCCCTCGACGGTGGTCTCACCGAGGGCATGGGTGATGGTCGTGCTGCCGCCGCCGGAATGCTCGTCATCGGTGGAGGATCCGCAGGCCACCAGGCCGAGGGTGAGTACGCCCGTGAGGACGGCGACGGCCGCGCGCGACCAGTGCCGAGTTCGCACCGATTTCATAGGTTGACCTCTCTGAACTGTCAGCTCAGCCAACAACCGGCCAAGCAGAAGGTGAGCCTAGCCTAACTCGGAGCCGATTCGTCATCGGGTAAGCGCGGCGTGCGAACTGTGACGCAAGTGGGTGTTGCAATGCAACACAGTTAGGTTAGGGTTGCATAAGTTCGTTTGTCGGTGTTGAGCGATGGAGAGTGCGGTGCCGGATTTCTTGACCGCTGTCGAGCGGCATCGACTCGTGGACGAATGGGCCAATGGGGTCGAGCTGTCCGGATATCCGAGCGTCGAGGGGCTCATCGAGCGCGGCCGCCGGGTACCCGCCATTCGCACGGCGGTGGTGTGTGGCGCGAAAACGCTGACCTACGGCGAACTTTTCGAGCGTATGGGTCGCGGGGTCGCGGCCGAGCGCTGTGATCGCTCACTCGACGGCGCGGTGCGCCTGCTGGCCGATATCGAGCGGGCCGCGGAAACCACCGCGCCACTGCTACTTTCCGCACCGACCGGTCCGCACTCCCCGTGCTCGCGCCATGCCATCGGCCTGCACTCCGATGCCTTGGCCGCCGCCGTCGACGACCGCCGCGGCGTGGCCGCCGACTGTCGCGCCGAGCATGTCGACCGGGCCATGGGCTCCACCGATGTGCGCCTGCTCGCCACCGAGTGGGCCTGCGCCGATACCGCCGTGGAGCTGCTCGCCGCCGTCGCCGACGGCGCGACGCTGGTGGTGGCCACCGAGGCACAGCGCCAGCGGCCCGCCGCCCTGGCCGAACTCATCGCGAACCGCGCGGCCACGCACGTGGTGGCCGATGCCGACACCCTCGCCCGGCTCGCGGATATCGCCGTTCCCGCGCTGCCGTCGGTGCGCCGCTGGGATGTCACCGGAACACACTGCCCCGCAATCCTTTCCGAACTGCTGCGCACGATCGCGCCGGGCTCGGTGGCCGGATTCGCCTACACCGCACCGCAATACGCGGGCGTGGTGGCGCGTGGGCCGCTCGACGGCAGCGATCGGGTGCGGCCGATTCCGGGCGCGCGGGTCCTGGTTCTGGATGAAGCCCGGCAACCCGTACCGGCCGGTGGGTATGGAGAACTCTTCCTCGGCGGCGCGGCCCTGGTGGCCGAAGTCGGCGCGATGGCAGCGGATTTCGTCGCCGACCCGTTCGCGCCGACCGGTCGTTTGTGTCGAACCGGCCTGGTCGGTCGCTGGACCGCCGACGGCTGGCTCACCTTCGCACCGAGTGCCAAGGGTATTGCCGCCGTTGAGAATACGGTCGCGGTTACCGATGCAAGTACCGACGACGACGCGTCCTCGGTAGCCGAAATCGCCGCCTGAAACCCTGTAATCCAAGGTCCTCGGCCCGACATGGCGGGAAACCGCGCACGAATAGTGCGCCAACTTTGCGGATCCGCCCTGAGGGTGTGATCCCCGGCGATATCGTGGAACTCAGTCATTGGCCGCCGATCGCAAAGGTGCGTCGGATGCCTTCGATATTGGTCTCACCGCGCGTGACCGGTGACGACTCACCATCGGTGCTGGAGTCGTGCGCGCCGGATTTCGCCTGGCTGCCATAGCGTTGGCACTGGTCGGCGTGACGATCACCGCATGTTCACACCTCCGCGGGACGCACCTCGCCTAAAACCGGACAAATACGGAATAGCGCGTGGAATTCCCTGGGGCACAGACTGTTCGGTCCGCCCACCGACCGCTACGGCCGACTGTGTTCGGCATTCAGTGGCTGGGATGCCGACGATCGTGTACCTGGAAGGTGGGTCATGGCCGCAGTATCCAAGACGCCGAGACCGGCGTCGGACGCAACGTTCGCTTTCTCCGACCGCGAACGGCTGCGCATCGCAATGGTGGTTCCCCCGTATTTCGACGTGCCGCCCAAGGCGTACGGCGGTGTGGAGGCGGTCGTCGCCGATCTGGTCGACGCTCTCGCGGACCGCGGACACGAGGTCACGCTGCTGGGCGCTGGAGAGCCCGGCACCAAGGCCGCGCGTTTCGTGCCGCTGTGGGACGAACTGCAGGCCGCGCGCCTCGGCGAACCCTTTCCGGAAGTGCTGCACGCCATGAAGGTTCGGCGCGCGCTGGAACAGCTCTGCGTCGTGCACGGGCTCGATCTGGTGCACGACCACACCTTCGCCGGTCCGCTGAATCTGCCGGTGTACCGCGACCTGGGGCTGCCCCTGGTGGTGACGGTGCACGGGCCGGTGGACGGCGACCCCTATCTCTACTACCGCGAATTCGGCGACGAGGCGGCGCTGGTGGCCATCAGCGATCGG
Organism: Nocardia sp. NPDC050406; assembly: GCF_044459025.1. Taxonomy (NCBI): domain Bacteria; kingdom Bacillati; phylum Actinomycetota; class Actinomycetes; order Mycobacteriales; family Nocardiaceae; genus Nocardia; species Nocardia sp. NPDC050406. The sequence continues at coordinate 427,467 of NZ_JBITIM010000003.1, forward strand.
CAGCGCGCACTCGCCCCGGACCTGAATTGGGCCGGGCGGGTACACAACGCACTGCGCATCGAGGATTGGCCGTTCCAGCCGGACAAGAAGGACTACGCGCTGTTCCTCGGCCGCTACACCCCCGACAAGGCGCCGCATCTGGCACTGGCCGCCGCGCATGCCGTGGGGCTGCCGCTGATCCTGGCCGGGAAGTGCGCCGAGCCGCCGGAGAAGCGGTACTTCGACGCCGAGGTCGCGCCGCTGCTCACCGAGCAGGACACCGTCTTCGGGATGGCCGATACCGCCGCCAAGCGAAAACTGTTGTCCGAGGCCCGCTGTCTGCTGTTCCCGGTGCGCTGGGAGGAGCCGTTCGGCATGGTCATGATCGAGGCCATGGTGTGCGGCACGCCGGTGGTGGCGCTGCGCGGCGGCGCGGTGAGCGAGGTCATCGTCGACGGCGTGACGGGCCGCATCTGCGACGATCCGGACGAATTGCCCGCCGCCATCAAGGAAGTGCAGACCTACGACCCGCAGGCGTGCCGCGACCACGTGATCGCGAATTTCGGGGCCGACAGCCTGGGGCGGGGATACGAGGAGATCTATCAGAACGTCGTGCGGGCGCATCGACCCCGGCGCTCCGGCCGCGTCACCACGATTCATACCTGGTCCGGCGGTGCGGGACGGCAGAGCCCGGGTATGACGCCACCGGTCCGCGCGGCGGGTTCGGGCCCGGGGCGGGCCCCGGTCGCCGGAGCGAGCCCACGCGGTTCGGCCGTCTCCGGCACCAGAGGCGCGGCGGGCTCCGGCTCGCGTAATCCCGGCGCGGGCAACCGACTACCCGGTTCGCCAGGCGCCCGAGTCCCCGGCGCGGCGGCGGGCCGCGCCGCCGGACCCACCCCGAGCCGCGCCCCCACCCCAGCGACTCCCGGCAGTCTCGCGCCCGGCTCGGTGCCGAGTGGTACTCCTCCGCGGCGACCGATCACCCCAACATCGCGACCGCTCGGTACGAGCTGCGATCCCGCGGTGACACCCGCGGCTCCGCTCGAACTGCCCCCACCGCGCACCAACCCGGTGGTCGCCGTCGGCGCGGGCGAAGCGGCGGCGCTCGATCGCGGTGAGACCGGGGCTCCGGCCCGCGCCGCGAGTACTACTGGGGCCGAGGATGTCTCGAATGCGAGGCTCGACCTTGTTTCCGATGCCGCCGCCGAAGGGATTCTGGGCACCGGCGTCGATTCGGGCACGCCTGCTGCCACTTCGTCCGGACCGGTCGGTAGCCGACCCGAAACCGCGTCCGCCCGTAACGTGAAAAACGTTGTCGCAAGGGATGTTCCGAGCAGGAGGTGCGAATAGCGGTCTGGCACGATCTAGTCCCGCAGCGCCTCGGACGCCGCCGGGACGGGTCGACAGAATACCGCTGACGACTGTCTCCGGTGTGGCGGCCGGGATGGTTCCGGGCCTCGGTTCGAGGCCCGGAGTCGGTCCCGGTACGGCGGGCCGATCCGTCGGCCGGGGAGGTGATCCACCGCAGGTCGAGGTCGCGAGTGGGTCCCGACAGCGCTGCGAGTTCGTCACAGAGCACGGCAAGTAAGCATGGGCTCTGTCGAGGAGTGGAAAACAGTTGGTCTATCAACAGCGTTCCGCGCCCGGATCCAAGACCTGCCGCACATCGGCGGCACAGCGGGCGCCTCAATTGGAGGTCTTGATGAATGGTGACACGCCCGCCGCGCTCAATGCTGGCGAGCCGTCGTCCCTGGGGGGTCACGGCGGTCCGGTCACACTGGTCGAGGGCAGTACCTTCTGCCTGTCCGACCGGCTCGGCGATATCGAGCACGGCACCCCGTACGGGCTGTTCTACCGGGATGCGCGGGTGCTGTCGCGGTGGGAGCTGCGGTTGGACGGCCAGCGGCCCGAACCGCTCTCGGTGTTGAGCCCGGAGGCCTTCACCGCGCGCTTCGTGCTGCGGCGGCCGCCGCGCCCGGGGGTCGCCGACAGCACCGTGCTCATCGTCCGCGACCGATTGGTGGCCGACGGGCTGCGCGAGACGATCACGGTGGAGAACATGGGCCGCGAGACCACCGCCGTCGATCTGCGGCTGTACGTGGACGCCGATTTCGTGGACCTGTTCGCGGTGAAGGAGGGCCGCACCGGCGGCGCGCGCGCCGAAATGCTGGTCGCCGACGTGGAATTGCTGCTCAACGACCGGTCGGATCGGGCGCGCGGGGTGGCGGTGTCGTCCTCGGAGACGCCCATGGTGCTGCCCGGCTCGCTGTCGTGGCGCGTGGTGGTTCCGGCCGGGGGCCGGTGGCAGACCGAGGTTCTGGCGCAGCCGACCATCGGCAGCCAGGCCATCCACTCGCCGCTGCGCCCCGGCGAGCACTACGAATTCAGTGAACCCGGCCGCAAGATCGAGGCCTGGCGCGATACCGCGGCCAATATCACCGCCGACGACCCGCAGCTGGCATGGGTGCTGCAGCGCACCGAAAGCGATCTGGGGGCCTTGCAGATTCACGACGACATGCGCGGCGGCAGACCCTTCGTGGCGGCCGGTGCGCCGTGGTTCATGACCCTGTTCGGCCGCGACAGCCTGCTGACCGCGTGGATGGCGCTGCCGCTGGATGTGAATCTGGCGCTGGGCACCATGCAGCAGCTGGCGGAGATGCAGGGGCAGCGGGTGGATCCGCTCACCGAGGAGGAGCCCGGCCGCATCATGCACGAAATGCGGCGCGGCCCGGCCAGCGGCGCGGTACTCGGCGGTGAGACCTACTACGGAACCATCGACGCCACACCGCTTTTCGTCATGCTGCTGGCGCAGGCGCGCCGCTGGGGCGCGGATACCGAATCGGTGCAGGCGCTGCTGCCCGCCGCCGATGCCGCGCTGGCGTGGATGGCCGACTACGGCGACCGCGACGGCGACGGATTCGTGGAGTACCGCCGCGCCACCGACCGCGGCCTGGTCAATCAGGGCTGGAAGGACAGCTTCGACGGCATCAACGATGCCGCGGGGCATCTGCCGGAACCGCCGATCGCGCTGTGCGAGGTGCAGGGCTACACCTACGCCGCGCTGCTGGCCCGCGCCGATCTGGCCGAGGAGTTCGGCGACGACACCACGGCCGGGCATCTGCGCGACCGCGCCGCCGAATTGCGCACCAAGTTCGCGGAGGCCTTCTGGCTGCCCGAAAAGGGCTGGTTCGCCGTCGCTTTGGATGGCAACAAGCGCCGACTCGACGCGCTCACCAGCAATATCGGGCACTGCCTGTGGTCGGGCATCGTCTCCGACGAGCACGCCATGGAGGTCATCGAACGCCTGTCGAGCCCGGTGATGGACACCGGATTCGGTTTGCGCACACTGGCTTCCACCATGGGCGCGTACAACCCCATGAGCTACCACAATGGTTCGGTGTGGCCGCACGACACCGCCATCGGGGTGGCCGGGCTGCTGCGCTACCGGCATCTGCCCGGAGCGGTGGAGTTGGCCACCCGGCTGGCCGAGGGTCTGCTCGACGCCGCCGGAGCCTTCGGCGGCCGCCTGCCCGAATTGTTCTGCGGTTTCCCGCGTTCCCGATTCGCCGCCCCGGTCCCCTACCCCACCTCCTGCTCGCCGCAGGCGTGGGCCAGCGCGGCACCGCTGCTACTGGTCCGCTCGTTCCTCGGCTTGGACCCGGATGTGCCGCGCCGCACCCTCACGGTGCTGCCGCATCTCCCGGCGCGCTGGGGCCGGGTCGAACTCACCGATCTGCGGTTGGGCGGCGCGGTGATCGACCTGGCGGTGGAGGGTGACCGGGTGACGGCGACCAACCTGCCCGACGATTGGACCTTGGTGACGCACTGAAACCTTGGTGACGCCCTAGCTCTGGGCGGCGGCGCGGTAGCCACGCACGGCCAGCGCGCCGAAGACCAGAGCCAGGCCGACGGACCATGCGGTGGTCTGGAGCAGCGGGGTGGCGACGGGGCCGCCGAGGGTCAGGTTGCGCATGGCCTCGATGGCGCAGCTCATGGGCTGGCCGCGGACGATGGGCTGCAGCCAGCCCGGGTAGTTCTCGACCGGGACGAATCCGGAATTGAAGAACATGCCCAGCAATGTGACGGCCGCGAACAGCTGCACGACCTTGTCGCCCGCCTTGCTGACGCCGACGGTGATGACCATGGTGGCAAAGCCCGGAATCAGGATGACGGGGACGAGCACGAAGGCCAGCGCCGCCGCCCAGCCCTGCTGGAAACGCAGGCCGAGGGCGACGCCGAGGGCGACCACGATCAGGGTGGCGGCGAGGGTGCGCGCGCACTCCGCGAGCAGTCGGCCGATCAGCCCCGCCGAACGGTGGATGGGCAGCACCCAGAAGCGGCGCAGCAGACCGCTTTCGCGTTCGGCGTGCAGGGACAGGCCGGTGCCCATCGCGCCGTACATGGCGCCGGTGACGGCGATCATCGGCACGAAGCCGTAGACGGCCTCGGTGCCGGAGGAGACCGTCAGCACCTTGTCCAGAACCAGCTGGTACATGAGCAGCAGCAGGACGGGCAGGATGAGGGTGGAGGTGAGCACCTCCTGTTCGCGGGGCCAGCGGCGCACCAGGCGTCCGGCCTCCACGAGGCTCTGGTCGAGCAGGGTTCTCACGGCCGCCGCCTTTCCACCAGCACCGACACGGCGGTGAAGACAATGATCAGAGCGGCCACCCAGACGGCTGTAATGGCCACGGCCGCAGGGTATTCCCCCTCGGCCAGCCCGCGCAGCGCCGAGGCGGCCTGGGAGACGGGCTGATTGCGAACGAAGGGCTGGATCCAGCCCGGGAACGCTTCGGCGGGAACGAGTCCCGTGGACATCATGACCAGCAGCAGCTGTGGGGCGAGCAGCGCCGAGGCCCCGATCTCCGGTTTGCCGGTGGCGACGCCGAGGGTGTCCGCGCCGATCACGATGGCCGCGCCGAAGGCCAGGGCCAGCGCGACGAAGACCACCGCGCCGCCGAGATCGTGGAAACGGAAGCCGAACAGGTAGCCGATGACCAGGGCTCCGGCCACCGAGGCCAAGGCGCGCACCAGATTCGCCGACATGCGCGCGGCCATGGGCAGCCACGGCTTGACCGGCATGGAGCGCAGTCGGGTTCCCATGCCGCTGAAGGTGTCTCGCGCGGCGCGGTCACCGGCCGACATGGCGGCGAAGAACATGCCCTGCACCACGATCACGGGAAGCAGGTACTGCGCGTAGTCCAGGCCGCCGAACTCCATCGAACGGCGCAGGGGCACATAGAAACAGATGAAGAAGATCATGGGCGCGAAGAAGCCGAACGGCAGATCACCCTCGCGCACGGCGGCGCGAATGGTGCGGCCGGACAGCGCTTTCCACTGCATGGCGGCCGGAATGTGGAACTCCACCGGCGTCGCGCCACTCATGCGCGCACCTGCGCCGGTTCGGGCTTGGTCAGCTTGATGAAGACCTCGTCCAGCGAGGGGCGGCGCAGCGCGATATCGATGAGATCGATTCCGGCCGTATTGACCCGGTGCAGCACCTCGGTGAGTGTGGCCGCGCCGTCGGGGGCGGGGAGCGAGACGCGGTCGGCGGATTCGGCGACGGTGATCTCCCCGAGTCCTTCGAGCGCGGTGGCGATGGCCGCGACATCCGCGGCGTCCACCGGGACGACCTCGCAGTAGCTCGAGCCCGAGCGCGCCTTGAGCTGGTCGGCGGTGCCCTCGGCGATGACGGTGCCCTTGTCGACGACAATGATGTTGTCGCTCAGGGCATCCGCCTCCTCCAGGTACTGGGTGGTGAGCAGAATGGTGACGCCCTGCTGCTTGAGCGAGCGGACCAGCGACCACAGGCTCTGACGGCTCACCGGGTCCAGGCCGGTGGTGGGTTCGTCCAGGAACACCACCTTGGGCGGGCGCACCAGACCGCAGGCGATATCGATGCGGCGGCGCATACCGCCGGAGTACTGGCCCACCCGCCGGTCGGCGGCCGCGGTGAGCTCGAACTGTGCCAGCAGCTCCTCGGCGCGCTGTTTGGCGGCCTTGGGACGCAGGCCCATGAGCCGCCCGAAGAGCACGAGATTCTCACGGCCGGTGAGCACTTCGTCGAGGGCGGCGTACTGGCCGGTCAGCATGATGGAGGAGCGCACCGCCGCGGCGTCGCGCACGACATCGTGTCCGGCCACCACGGCGCGGCCCGCATCGGGCTTCACCAGGGTCGACAGCACCGAGACGGTGGTGGTCTTCCCGGCGCCGTTCGGGCCGAGCACGCCGAGTACGCTCCCGGCGGGCACGCTGAAGCTGATGCCGCGCAAGGCTTTCACCTCGCCGAAGGACTTCTCGACGGAGTCGACGACGATCGCCGCCTCGCTGCTGCTATTCGGCACTGTGTTCTCCATTCGATTACTCCCCTGCCGCCAGGACGGCCACGGACCGCTGCCAGATGGCGGCGATGCGTTCGATATCGGCGGCGTCGAACAGTTCGGCGCTCCAACGGAATACGGATGCCAGCTGCGGTCCGTCGGGACCGGGGTACACGGCCGCGACCTGGTCCAGGGCGTAGCGCAGCGGCATATCGGGCTCCGGGGCGACCGGAAGCCGTTGGTGCAGTTCCAGATCCGCGAGGGGCGTCCAGGCGGCGGCCGTGTGCTGGGTGGTGAGATCCATGCGGCCCAGGTAGTCGAACATGACCTGCGGGTCACCGGCCGCGCCGAGTTCGGGGGCCGCGCCGTAGCGCAGCGCGCCGTAGTCGAGGCCCTTGTTCGGGACGCTCGCCAATGCCGCCGTGATGGTTTCGAGCAGTTTGGTCGCGACGGCCGGATCGAGTTCGGCGTGCGCGACATCCAGATCGATTCCGGCGGCGAGCAGCAGCGGGTAGACGGTGGTGAACCAGCCGACGGTGCGGGAGGTGTCGACCGTCGCGGCGACGGCGGCATCCTCGCGGCCATGGCCCTCGAGGGCGATGCGCACACCGGTGCTCGCGTCGTGGCCGCGCTCGACGCGCCAGGTGCCGATGGTGAGGACCAGGGCGGCGAGCAGCAGATCGTGCACGCTGCGGCCGCCGTCCAGGACGCGCCGGGTGATGTCGGCGTCGACGAAGGCCGGGATGATGCGGTACGACGACCAGGTGTCCGTGCGCGGGTCCGGACGCCGGGAGCCGAGGGCGGGTTCCGTGCCCGCGGACTGCGCGGCCCAGAATTCGCGCTGGGCCAGCACTTCCGGGCTTTCGGCGCGCTCGGCCAAGGCCTTGGACCATTCGCGGTACGGGGTGGGTTCCGCGGGCATCGTGGCGGTGTCGGCGGTCGCGAGCTGCGACCAGGCGTCGGCGAGATCGGCCAGCACGATATGCCACGACACCGGGTCCACCGCGAGATGGTGGATCGACAGCAGCAGCACATCGCCGGACGGACGCTGGAAACGCACCGCCCGCAACATGATTCCCGCGTACGGGTCGATGTGGTCGATGGCGGTGCGGGATTCGCGTTCCAGGACCGCGCCGAGGTCACCCTCGACCGCGATATCGACCAGCAGGTCGGCGGCCGCGACCACGCCGGGCTCGCGGGTGATCAGTTCCGGGCCGTCGGCGGTGTCGGTGAGGCGCGCCCGCAGCAGGTCGTGGCTGTCCAGCAGCGTCTGGAGTACGGATTCCAGTCGGGGGCGGTCGATGTCGGCGGGCAGCGCGATCAAGGTGGACAGCGCGAGGCGACGGAAGCCGCCGAACTCGTACATCCACCGCATGATCGGCGTGGGTGTGACCGCGCCGTATTCCACCGGTGCGGCCGAATCCTCTGATACCGCACGGGTGTCGATGGCGGCGGCGAGATCACGCACGGTCGGGGTCGCCAGCACCATGGCGGGGCTGACCGACAGTCCGGCCTGGCGGGCCTTGTTCACCAGCGAGATCGCCACGATGCTGTCGATGCCGAGATCGAAGAAATCGTCGTCGATGCCGATGGCCCGCCCGCCCAGCACCTCGGCGAAGGCGGCGCACAGCGCGCGTTCGGTATCGGTGCGCGGTGCGGTTCCGGGTCCGGTCTCGGACAGCTCCCGCTGTCCGGCCGCCACCAGCGCGCGCACGTCGAGTTTGCTGTTCGAGGTGACCGGCAGGGCGGGCAGGGTGCGGATACGCGACGGGATCATGTAGGCGGGCAGGTGTTCGGCCAGCTCCCGGCGCAACCGCGCGCCGTCGGCCGCCTCCGCGACCGCGAAGCCGACCAGGGTCGGACCGTTCGGGCGCGGCACCACCACCACGGCGGCCTCGCGCACGGCGGGCAGCCGCAGCAGCGCGGATTCGATATCGCCGATCTCGATACGATAGCCGCGAATCTTCACCTGGTCGTCGGCGCGGCCGAGGTAGGCGAATTCGCCGGAGGCGGTGCGGCGCACCAGATCTCCGGTGCGGTACATGCGCACGCCGGGGCGGTACGGGTCGGCGACGAAGCGCTCGGCCGTCAGGGCGGGTTTGCCGATGTAGCCGCGGGCGACCTGCGCCCCGGAGAGGTACAGCTCGCCGACCACGCCGGTGGGCACCGGGCGGAGGCGCGAGTCGAGGACGTATCCGGCCATGCGGTCGACCGGGCGGCCGATGACCGGGGTGGCGCTGCTCGGTGTATCCGACTGTGCCGCACCGGTGTTGACGGTGGCGACGACGGCTTCGACGGTGGTCTCGGTGGGGCCGTAGCAGTTGTACACGGCGGTGGCTGGCAGTGACCGCAGCTTGTCCCACATGGCCGGGCCGATGGCCTCGCCGCCGAGGGCCAGCACGGTGAGGTGCTCACCGTCGACCAGTCCGGCGGCTGCGAGCTGGGTGAACATGGACGGCGAGGTGTCGATCATGTCGACGCGGTGCCGAATCACACCCGCCACCAGGCCCTGGGCATCGCGCATCTCGGTCTCGTCGAACAGGTGCACGGCGTGCCCGTCGAACAGGCCGATCATGGGCTGCCAGGAGGCATCGAAGCTCAGCGACCAGGAGTGCGCGATGCGCAGCGCACGGCCCAGGCGCGCCCGGGCGGGGGTGTACACGCGGTCGCGGTGGTCGGTGAAGTAGCTCGTCAGGGCGGCGTGGGTGCCCATGACGCCCTTGGGTTCTCCGGTCGAGCCCGAGGTGAAGATGAGATAGGCGCGGGCCGCGGCCGCGACGGCGACCGGTGCCGCGACCGGGCGCTGCGCGATGCGCGCGGCGACGGCGGGGTCGTCGAGGACCAGGGTCGGCGCGGTGGTCTCGGGCAGTGTCGGGAGGCTGTCGGCGGTGGTGAGCACCATCTGCGGATTCGCCTGCCGCAGAATGGATTCGATGCGCGCGGCCGGAGCCGTGACATCCACGGGCACGTAAGCGCCACCGGCGTAGAGAACACCGAGAATAGCGACGATCGACCGCGCCGAACGCGGCATGGCCAGCGCCACAACGGTTTCCGGGCCGACACCGTGCGCGGTGAGCTCCGCGGCGAGGCGGGCCGCGGCATCGCGCAGCTCACGGTAGGTGAACTGCTCGGTGGCCGTGCTCAGTGCCGACGCGTCCGGGTTGGTCTCGACCTGCCGCGCGAACAGCTCGACGACATTGCCCACCGCCTCCGCCGCCGTCTCGCCGGTCATTCCGGCGCGCCGTCGGCCGGAATCCTTGCCCGCCAACGCCGCCCGCTCCTGCGGCAGCAGCACATCCAGTGCGTCCGGCGTGCTCTCCGCATGGTCCGGCAGCTGCCGCAGCACCGTCAGAATCCGCGCGCCGATATCCGAGACCGACAGGTGCGGAAGGGCTTGCGCGACCGCTTCCAACATGACGACCAGCACATCGTCGTTGAGGTACGACACCACCGACAGCGGGTAGTGCACCAGGCTCTCCATGGCCACCGGCAGGAAGCGAGTGCCATTGGCGGTGACGATCGGATCGGTGGCCGCGCCGATGGGGGCGTTCTCGAAGACGAACAGCACATCGAACAGCGGTCCGTGTCCGGCGGCGCGCTGGATCGTGGACAGGCTCAGATATCCGTTGTCGCGCATGGCCGCCTGCTCGCGCTGCAAGCGGCGGCACTGCTGCGCGACGGTCTCCTCGGCGTCGAGCAGCACGCGGGCGGGCACGGTATTGATGAACAGGCCGATCATGGATTCCACGCCGGGCAGGCCGTCCGGGCGGCCCGAGATGGTGGTGCCGAAGACCAGATCGCGGCGGTCGGTGAGCCGGGAAAGCACGACGGACCAAGCGAATTGGACGACCGTGCTCAGGGTGAGGCCGTTGGCGCGCGCCCACTGTACGAGGCGGGTGGTCTCGGCGGTGCTCAGCGCGTACCGGGTGCGCACCGGGATCACCGAGCCGACTTCGGCGGCACCGGCGTCGGCGAGCATGAGCGGCCCGGAGACCGGGCTCAGGTAGTCGACCCATGCTTTCGCCGCCGCGTCGGCGTCCTGGGCGGCCAGCCAGCCGATGTAGTCGCGATAGGGGCGCGGGGCGGGCAGTCCGGCGGCGGAGCCCCCGGCCTCGTAGACGGCCATGAGTTCGCGGAAGAACGCCGCGACCGCCCAGCCGTCCATGAGGATGTGGTGCGCGTTGAGGATCATGCGCCGACGGCCGTCCGGGAAGGTGACCAGCGTGACACGCAGGGCCGGGCCGCGGCTCAGATCGAAGGAGCGCTTGCGGTCGGCCTCGGCGATGGCGTCGAATTCCGCCGGGGTGGACTCGATCTCCGCCCACGGCAGGTCCACCCAGGTGGGCACGATCTGCACCGGTTTGGGCAGGTCGCGGTCCCAGAACGCCGCCCGCAGGTTCGGGTGGCGCTCCAGCAGCACCTCGATACCGCGCCGCAGCGTGGCCACGTCCAGGGGTCCGCCGATATCGATGACGAACTGCATGGTGTACAGGTCGACACCGTCGGAGGACAGCCGCGACAGCGAGAACAGGCCCTCCTGCAGCGGACTCAGCGCGAGCACGTCTTCGATCTCGGCGGGCTTGGACCGGTCCACGGTCATCGCGGCGTCCTCTCGTAGGTCGGTCACTGCGCGCCCTTCCAGGCCGCGCCGAGGGAGGCGAGGGCGTCCTGGCTCAGGCCGGACACGCTCATGGGTGCGTGCGTGGGCGCGGCGGGCTCCGGCTCGGCGGGTGCGGTCTCGCCGCCGGTTCCGCCGCCGCCGAAGGCCGCGGCGATGTCCTCGGAGGTCACGCCGTTGGCGATCGCCTCGTCCACGCCCGCCGCGAGTTCGGTGACGGTCATGGCCTCGAACACCAGCTGCGGGGAGAGCGGCAGCCCGATCTCGTTGGCGCGCACCGCCCATTGGATGGAGATGACGCTGTCGCCGCCGAGCGCGAAGAAGTTGTCCTCACCGGTGACCTCGTCGGGCTCGAGCTCGAGGAGTTCGGCGAGGATGGCGGAGAGCTTGGCCTCGGTGTCGGAATCCGCGGTGGCGGTGGTCGCCGGGGCGCGGTCGGTGGTGGAGTCCTTGCGCGCTGGTTCGTGTGCACCCAACGCCAGCGTTCCCGCGGTGGTCCACCGAGCCTGTTCGCCGGTGCGACGAAGGAACGCACCGGGTTCCAATGGATCGGCGACGAGACCGTCTGTCGCGGCCGCAGTGCCGACGTAGAGCGCGCCGGTGACCCCGGGCGGCGCCGGACGTTGGTGATCGTCGAGCACCAGCACTCGCGCGCCCACGGTGGTGGCGACCGCGCCATCGGCGGTGAGCGGGCCCCGCGCGACGGCCCCGGTGTGGCCCGGCACGCGGTAGGAGAAGGTGGCCACCGCATCGGCCGAGAGCGCGGGCAGCAGGTCGGGAAGCGCTGCGGGCCAGATGATTCCGAGTGCTTCCCAGTACCGCACCGACGGCAGCACGGAGACGCCGGTGTGCACGAAGCGCGCGAGGGCGGCCGGGTCGGCCAGCACTTGGGCGACGTTGTACTTGGTGATCAGATCCACCAGCGCGGTCGGGTCCTCACGCTGCGCGTCGGTGGTGACGATCAGCGTCGCTCCGTCCGCAACGGCGGCCAGCAGCTCGATGGCCAGGTCGATGGTGGCCGGGTCGAGCGCGGCCAGCCGCACCTGGCCGGATTGGCCCCGGGCGGTGTCGCTCGCGGTCAGACGGTCCGATACAGCGGCCGACAGGTCCGCGGAGGACACCGCCAGCCCGGCAGGCAGCAGGGCTTCCACCACTGCACTGTCACCGGAGGCCATCGCGAAATTCCTGCTAATTCCAGACGGATCCGGCGCGGTGGACGCCGCGGCGACTCGGGCAGCGAGCAACTCGAGCAGTTGGTCGACCGCCACTTCCATCGTGGCGTACCGCGAGGTCGCCGCCGCATCACCGGCAATGGCCCCAGTCCCTGCCGCCAGATGCGCGAAAAGCTGTCCGTAGGAGACGGTTTCGTCGCCGTGGCGGATGGCGATGCGGTTGGCCGGGACCGTCCCCGTGTTCGCGCCGAGCGCGGCGAGGGGGGCGGGCTGGGTTGCCGGGCCAGCGGACCAGTGCAGGATGCGCTGGCGTTCCTCGGCGGGCATGACGTCGAGTTCGCTCAGCGGCTGGTCCGGGTTGTCGGCGAAGGCGGTGAGGACCTGGAGCATGCGTTGGCCGAAGAGGTGGCCGGTGGCGGGGTCGTAGAGGTCGGTGTTGACGATGACGCTGGCGTCGAAGCCGCCGTCGGGGCTGGCGAAGAAGTTGATGCTGAGGTCGAGCAGGGAGATGTCGAAGTCCATGGGCAGGACGGTGATCGCGGCCTCGCCCAGGCGGGTGTCGGCGGCGGCCCAGTCTTCCTCGCGGAAGTGCATCATGGTCTGGAACAACGGGTTTCGGGCGCGGGATCGGGGCGGGTTGACCGCGTCGACCACGCGCTCGATGGGGAGGTCCTGGTTCCCGTAGGCCCCGAGGGCGACATCGCGGGCGCGATCGAGGACCGTGCGCAGGGTGGGGTCGCCGGAGAGGTCGTTGCGCAGCACGACCATATTGGCGAGCAGGCCGACCAGGTCGGCGGCGGCCGGATCGACCCGACCCGCGACGGGGGTGCCCAGTGGAATGTCCACGCCCGCACCGAGTTTGTGCATCAGCGTGACGACGGCGGCCTGGTAGAGCATGAACTCCGAGGCCCCGGCGGCGTCGGCCAGCTCACGCAGGCGCTGACGCAGGGCGGCGGGGACGGCGAACGGCGCGACGGCACCGTTCTTGCCGAGCACCGCCGGACGCGGACGGTCCTGCGCCACAGCGGTTTCCGTCGGCACACCGGCGAGGGTCTCGCGCCAGTAGTCGGCCTGTCGGCTGTCCGACTCGACCGTATCCCGCTGCCAGAGCGTGAAATCCGCGAAGTCGATCGGCTGGGCCGACCACTCCGGCGCGGTGCCCGATTCGGTGCGGCTGCGATAGGCGACCGCCAGATCGTCGAGCACCGTCCGGAAGGACCAGTGGTCGGCGACCATGTGATGCACCAGCAGCGACACCGCGTGGGTCCGTTCACCCACCACGAAAATGTGTGGGCGAATGAGCAGTTCGGATTCCACCGCGAAGCAGTACCGGGCGATCTCGGCCAGCTCGCCGCGCAGCCGCTCCGGGCCGTCCAGCACCGTCACCGGAATCTCCACCGGTCCGACCGGCAGCACCGACTGGTACGGCACGCCGCCGTCCTCGGGGAACACAGTGCGCAGCGCCTCGTGGCGGGCGATCACATCGCCCAGCGCCGCCTGGAGCGCGGGAATGTCGAGCGGACCGTCCACCTGGATGGCGAACGGGATGTTCCCGACCGCGCTCGGCCCCTCCATCCGCCGCTGGAACCACATGGCCAGCTGCGAGTACGACAGCGGAACCAGCTGCGGCCGTTCCCGTTTGACCAACGGCAGTACGGGCCGGATATCGGTGAGCGCCGGAGCGCCCTCGATGAGCGCGGCCAATCCGGCCACGGTCGGGGTGTCGAACGGTGCCCGCACATCCAGCTCCACCCCGAATTCGGAGCGAATCAGCACAATGAGACGGGTGGCCAGCAGCGAGTGCCCGCCCAGTTCGAAGAAGGAGTCGTCGGCACCCACGCCCTCGCGGCCGAAGATCTGCTCGAACAGCGCCGCGAGGCGAATCTCCGTGGCGGTGGCCGGTTCCCGGTAGCTCTGGGTGGTGCGCCGCTCCGGATCGGGCAGCGCGCGCTTGTCGAGCTTGCCGTGCACCGTCAGCGGAATCTCGTCGATGATCGCGAACGCCCCGGGCACCATGTACTCGGGCAGGGTGGCGGCGGCGTGCGCGCGGACGGCGTCCAGGTCGACGGTCTCGACTCCGGCGGCGGGTACCACGTAGGCGGCCAGCATGGCGCCGACGGCCGAATCCTCCACCGTGACAACGACACAGTGTCCGACGCTCGGATGCGCGGAGATGGTGGCCTCGACCTCACCGAGCTCGATGCGGAAGCCGCGCACCTTCACCTGCTCGTCGGCACGACCCACGAACTCGATCTCGCCCTTGGCGTTTCGCCGCGCCAGGTCACCGGTGCGGTAGAGCCGCGCGCCGGGCAGGAACGGGTCGGCGACGAAGCGCTCGGCGCTCAGCGCCGCCCGATTCAGGTAGCCGCGCGCGAGTTGCGCGCCGCCCAGGTAGATTTCGCCGACCACGCCGTCGGGCACCAGCTGCAGCGCCTCGTCGAGCAGGTAGACATAGACATTCCGGTTGGGCACACCGATGGGCACGATGCCATTGCCCTGTGGGCCTTCGACATTCATGTGCGTCGCGCACACCACGGCCTCGGTGGGGCCGTAGTGGTTGCGCAGTTCGGCGTCGAAGACACCGGCGAACTTGTCGGCCACCTCACCCGGCAGCGCTTCGCCGCCGACCGGCACGTGGCGCAGCGCCCGCCATTCGTTGACCTCGGGCAGCAGCAGGAAGGTGCTGAGCATGGAGGGCACCATGTGCAGCACGGTGACACCGCAGCGGGTGATCACCTCGGCGACATACGGGATATCGCGGAAGGCGTCGGGTTTCGGCACCACCAGCCGCGCGCCCTGGGTGAGGGTGACGAAGATGTCCAGCAGCGAGGCGTCGAAGCTCACCGAGGAGGACTGGAGCAGCCGGTCCTCGGCGGTCATACCCCATTGCGCCACAAAGCCTTCCAGGTGCTCGGCAATGGCGTCGTGCGGCACCGGAACGCCCTTGGGCTTACCGGTGGAGCCGGAGGTGTAGATGACGTAGGCGAGATTGTGCGGGCGCAGCGGCCGAATCCGGTCCGCGTCGACGGGATCGGTCTCCGGGTGGCCGACCGCGGCCTCCTCGGCGGCATCCAGTTCGACGCGGCCCAGCACCAGCCGCGGCCGGGCATCCTCGACCAGGTAGTCGATGCGGTCGTCGGGGTAGGCCGGGTCGATGGGCAGGTACGCGCCACCGGCCTTGAGCACGCCGAGCACGGCGACCAGGAATTCCACCGAATTGGACAGCCGCAGGCCGACGATGTCCTCGCTGCCGACGCCCTGGGCGATCAGCCAGTGCGCCAAGCGGTTCGAGCGACGGTTCAGATCCGCGTAGGTCAGCTCCACGTCCACATCGGGCGCGACCACGGCGAGCGCGTCGGGTGTGGCGGCGACCTGGTTCTCGAACAGCGCCACCAGGGTGGTCGGCGCGCCGTCCACCCATTCGCCGCGCGAGAGTTCGCGAAGGCGGGTGCGATCCGCCTCGCCCAGCATGTCGATATCGGCGATGCGGCGCTCCGGTTCGGCGAGCGCGGCGTCGAGCAGTCGCACGTAGTGGCCGAGCAGCTGCTCGACCAACCCGCGCTCCAACTCGTCGACGCGGTACTCGGCCTCCAGGTACGCGCCCTCGGGCTCGAGGACGACGGTCAGTCCCAGCGAGACCTGCGCCACCGGGCTGCCGAGCTCGAGTTGCGTGGAGCGCACGCCGTCGAGGGCGAACCCGTCGGCGCTCTTGCGGACGCTGAAGCCGATGCGCACCAACTGTTCCAGGCCGTCGCGGCCACCGAGGCGCTCGGGATTCGCCTCCCGCACCACGCGGTCGATACCGACCGTCTGATGGGCGAAGGCCCCCAGGCAGATCTCGCGCACGCCGTCCACGAATCCGCCGAAGGTCGCGCCGGGAGCGAAGGTCGCGCGCAGCAGCAGGGTGTTGCCGAAGTAGCCGATGAGCGATTCCGCGGCCGCGCCCCGCCGCACGGTCACCGGGACCGACACCAGGAAATCCGTCGCGGCCGTGTAGCGGTGCACCACCGCGTCGAAGGCGGCGAGCAGCACCATGAAGGGGCTGGCGGAGCGCTGGCGGGCGAAGGTCTCGACCCGCTCGACCAGCTCGCCCGGCAGGGCGTGCGTGACGCGCTCGGCCTGCTTGGTACCCGCACCGGCCGACTTGCCGGGCAGTTCCAGGGATTCCGGGAGCGGGCGCAGGGTGCGACGCCAGTAGTCGATCTCGGCCTCGGACTCGGCGGCGGTGTCCCCCAGCACCTCGACGTCCACGAATTGGCCGGGCAGCGCGGGCAGGTCGGCCGAATCGTTGTACGCGGCATTGAGATCGGCGAAGAACACCGACCAGGAGTCGTCGTCCCAGCTGATGTGGTGAATGGTGAGGATCAGGGTGAACTCGTCGACGGCGGTGCGCGCCAGCGAGATACGCAGCGGCGATTCGGTCGACAGGTCGAACGCGCGGCCGAAGTCGCGGCGCGCCAACACCTCCAGGCGGCGGTCCCGGCTCGCCTCCGGCAGGTCGGTGAGATCGTGGACCTGCCAGCCGAATTCGAGGTCGGAGCGCACCACCTGGTACGGCTCGCCGTCGTCACCGAGCCCGTAGGTGGTGCGCAGAATGTCGTGCCGGGCGACGACCGCCGTCACGGCGCGATGCAGGCGCTGCGCGTCCACCGGCCCCGAGAGTCGGTACGCCACACAGATATTGAGGGTGGCGTCCTCCGGATCGCGGGTCTGCAGGAACCACATGCGGCGCTGCCCGGCCGACAGCGGCTGCGGTTCGCCCGGCTGCGCCCGGCGCACCGGGGCGGGTGTGGTCGCCGCCGCGGCGACGCCCTTCTCGGCCATCCGCCGACGCAGCAGTTCCCGGCGCAGCTCCAGTACGGACTTGCCCTCGTTCGACATGGTCGTATCGCTCCCTGTAATCCTCATCTACGCCGGACTACCGGCCATCAATCGCACGACGTCGTCCAGCGAGGCACCGCCCAGAATCGCCGCCACGGGCAGATCCCGGTTCAGCTCGGCCTGGACGCGCTTGCGGAAGTCCAACGCCTGCAACGAATCCAGGCCCAGCGCCACCAGCGGCACGGAGCTGTCGAAGCCGTCGCCGCCATCGGTGCCCATGACCTTGCCCAGCTGGCGGCGCACCTGGTCGGAGAGCGTCGCTCCGCCGACCGGTCCGGCCGCACCCGCGCCATTGGACGCGTCAGCGTCATCGGCTCCGGTGGCGGCTCCAACGCCGTCCTCGGCGGGAACGGTCGCCGCGACGCCGTTGCCCGACGACGCGGTGACCCGCGCCGCCTCGGCGGCCTCGGCGGCGGCCACCTCCGCGACCAGCGCTTCCAGCGTCGGCCCGTAGCCGACGGCCGCCATCATGGCCTGCAGGTCGGCCCAATCCGCCGCGCAGACAAGCCGATTCGCCGCGCCCCGGTGATCCGCGTGCTCGGTGAACCCCACCCGCAGCGCGTCGGCGGGCCGCATCGGCCGCGCACCGGCGGCCTGGACCGGCTCGACGCCGACCGCGTGCAGCGGGCCTTCCAGATCCCACAGCCCCCACTGCATGGCGACGGCGTCGGTGCCCTCGGCGCGCAGTCGCCGCGCCAACACATCGAGCATGCGGTTGACGGTCGCGTACAGCACCTGGCCGCGACCGCCGAAAGCGGCGGCGGCGGAGGAGCACAGCACCAGGCGGCAGTCCTCGGTGCGCGGCCACTCGCGCAGCATGTTCTCGGTGCCGATCACCTTGGAGCTGGCCATTTCCGCGACCTTCTCGGCGGTGACATCGGCGAGTTCGGCGCGCACGTAGTTCACGGCGGCATGCACGATCAGGCTCGCCGGAACCTGCTGTGCGACAGCCGCTTCGCGGACCGAGGCGGCATCGCTGACGTCGCAGGCCACGACCGCGACCTCGGCGGTGCGACGGGCGCGGACGGCCCGCAGCCGCCGCGTCACCGCGTCGGTCTCACCGGAGCGGCTCAACAGCGTGATGCGGCGTGCGCCGCGTTCGGCGTAGTACGAGCAGAATTCGACGCCCAGTGTCCCGGTGCCGCCGATGATGACCACGTGGTCGAGATCCTCGGCCGTAGCGGGTTCCGGTGTGGCGGTGTCGAGTTCGAGTCGCTTGGCGTACACGCCGCCCCCGCGCAGCGCGAGTTCGGGCTCGGCCTTGGCATGCAGCGCCCGCACTAGCGCGGCGGCCTGGCTGGCATCGCCGGATTCGAGGTCGATGTGCCGGAAGGCGATACCGAGGTGTTCCATGCCGAGGCAGCGGTATCCGGCGGTGACGGCACCGTGGAAGAGCTGCGGCGCGGGATCGTCCTCGGTCACCGTTTCGCCGCCCACGGTCACCAGCCAGCAGTCCTGGACACCGTCGAGCTCCGGCAGCCACGCGGCATCGCCGAAGAAGGCGGTCACCTCGTCGAGGGCCGCCGGACCGTCCTGCGCGGGCAGTTCCGGCAGCAGCACCACGACGCTGTTGTAGTCACCGGCGGTGTGGTCGCCGAACAGTCGCGCGGAGCCGCCGTGGTTGTGCGCGGCGGTGAGGATCTGGGCGGCCAGCGCACCGCAGCGACCGGTGTGGTCGACCACCAGCAGATCGCGCGGCGGCACCAGGCTGCGCTTGTCCAGCCGCACCCAGTTCTCGGCGATCCGGCGCGCGGGCAGGTGATCGGTCCGCGGAATCTCCACGGCGGCGGGCGATTCGAAGGCCGCCCACAACCGCTGCGGGTTCATGACGGTGTTCGGGAAGTCCCGCAGCGGCTTTCGCACGGTGTCGCCAGCGCGCAGGGCCTGCCAGTCGTAGTTGAGGTCGCTCACCGCGACGGCCGCGAGGTTGCGGGTGAACTCGGTCAGCCCCTCGGCCGTGCGGCGCGAGGTGCCGATGACGTGGAAATCACGCGGCGGCAGGGCCGGATCGGACGGCACCAGGGTGAGGTTCTCCTGCACGGCCAGTTGCAGGGTCGGGTGTTCGGAGACCTCGATGAAGGTGTCGATACCGTCGGTCGCCGCGGCCACGATGGCGCGGTCGAAGCGCACCCGATTGCGCAGGTTCCAATACCAGTACTGCTCGTGCTCCAGATCGGGGGTGATCGGCGCGCCGAGAGTCGCTCCGTAGCAGGGGATCTCGGAGGCCATGAAGGTCGGCGCGCTCATCTCGTCACCGAGGAACGCCTCGAACTCGCCACGCAGTTCGGCGACGATGGAGGTGTGCGCCGGGTACGCGACCTGGATCTCGCGCGCGAACTGCCCACGGGCGGTGGCGGTTTCGACCAGCTCCACAATCGTGGACCGGTCGCCGGAGATGGCGAGGATGTGCGGGGAGTTCACCACCGACAGCTCGGCCCAGCCGGAATTGCGGGCCAGCAGCGCCTCCACGTCCTCGCGGTCCATGCCGAGCACGGCCATGGAGTAGCCGCGCGGCGAGATGCGTTCGACCAGCAGTGACCGCTGCGTGACCGCCAACACCGCGTCGCGGCGGGTCATGACGGCCGACACCGCACCGGCGGCCAGCTCGCCCTGGCTGTGTCCGATGGTCGCGGTGGGCCGCACACCGGCGGCCTGCCACATGGCGGCCAGGCCGACCATGTGGAACATCAAGGCGGGCTGCACTTCCCAGACGGTGTCCTCGTACCGCCCCTCGTTGCCGAGCAAGTAGTGCAGCGGCTTGGCGTGGCCGTACTTCTGCTCGTGGAGCTCCGCGCAGGCCTCCACCTCGGCCCGATATTCCGGGGAGAGTTCGTAATACAGCTTGCCCATACCCGGGCGCTGACTGCCCTGGCCGGGGAAGACGAACCCGACACGGCGGGAGGTGGCCGCACCGGCACCGGCGACGACCGCCGGATGCTCGCGGCCCTCGGCGACGGCGGCCAGCGCGGCGAGCAGCTCCTCACGCGCGCTGATCAGCCCCAGAGCTCGCCAGCGACGCGGCATTCGGGTGCGAAACAGCATGTCCGCCACCTGATCCGGCTGCACGGACGGCCGGTCCTCGAGATAGCGCAGCAGCTGGGCCGCCTCGGCGCGCAGCCCGGCGGCGGTATCGGAGGACAGCAGTACCGGGATGGTGCCGTCGGGAAGTCGATAATCAGGCATGGGTGTCCTCCAGGACGGGCATGGCGAGAATCGCGTGCGCGTTGGTGCCCGCGACGCCGAAGGACGAGACCGCGCCGTAGCGGTAGCCGTCCACCGGTTCCCACGGCGTCAGCTCGGTGGCCAGGCGCAGACTGGTGGCGTCCCAGTCCACGGCGGTGGTGGGATTGTCGGCGAACAGGGTGGGCGCGATCTGGCCGTTGGCCCCGCACAGCAGCACCTTGATCAGGCCGAGCATGCCCGAAGCCGCTTGGGCGTGACCGATATTGGACTTCACCGAACCCAGCAGCGGCGTGGTCTCGCGCTCGGGCGAGCCGTAGGCGCGGGCCAGGGCCTTCAGTTCCAGGGGATCGCCGACCGGGGTGCCGGTGCCGTGGCCCTCGATGAGACCCACCTGATCGGGCGAGATACCGGCGGCCGCAATGGTTTTCTCGATGAGCCGCTGCTGCGCGTCGGCACTGGGCACCGCGAGCGGCGCGCCCTTGCCATTGTGGTTGACGCGGGTGGCCAGCACCCGGCCGTAGATGTGGTGGCCGAGAGCCAGTGCGCGCGATTCGCGTTCCAGCACCAGCACTCCCGCGCCCTCGCCCCACAGCGTGCCGGTGGCGTCCTCGGCGTAGGAGCGGCAGCGACCGTCGGCGGCCAGGGCATTGTTCTTGGAGAACTCGAAGAAGGCGGCGGGCGAACCCATGACGCACACCGCGCCCGCCAGCGCCCAGTCGCATTCGTCGTTGCGAATGGCATTGGCGGCCATGTGCAGTGCGGTCAGCGAGGACGCGCACGCGGTGTCCACGGTCACCGACGGACCGATCAGGCCGAAGCCGTGCGAGATGCGCCCGGCCACCGCGCCCAGGGCGGTTCCGGTCACCCGGTACCCGCTGTGCTCGGTGACGGCCGCGGCGGGCGGGCCGTACTCGGTGACGGAAGCGCCCATGTAGCAACCGACTTCGTCGCCGTCGAGCGCGCCCGGATTGATTCCGGCGTTCTCCAGCGCCCGCCAGGCCACCCGCATACCGACCCGCTGCTGCGGATCCATCGACATGGCCTCGCGCGGGGTCACCCCGAAGAACATCGGATCGAATTCGGTTGCCCCGTCGAGGAATCCACCGGAATCGCAGACCTTCGCCCAGCCGTCCACATGATGCAGCGCCAACAGCTGGTCGATCGGCCACTCGCGATCACGCGGGAAAGGCCCGGTCAGTTCCTGGGATCGCGACAGCGCGCGCCAGTAGTCCGCCGGGGTCTCGATACCGCCCGGGGCCTCGACCGCCAGCCCCACGACGACGATCGGATCGTGCTCGGTGCTCATCGCGCACCCTGCATCTCGGGCGCGAGCACCTCGGCGAGACCGGCGGCATTGTCGCTGAGGTAGAAGTGCCCGCCGTCGAAGACGGTCACCTCCAGCTCCTGTTCGCTGTGATTGCCCCAGCCGTACAGGT
Source organism: Nocardia sp. NPDC050406 (assembly GCF_044459025.1). NCBI lineage: Bacteria > Bacillati > Actinomycetota > Actinomycetes > Mycobacteriales > Nocardiaceae > Nocardia > Nocardia sp. NPDC050406. The sequence goes on from NZ_JBITIM010000003.1 coordinate 449,053, forward strand.
CACGCGGTGTCACGAAGGGATCCTCGGTACCGCCCAGGGCGTGAATCCGCGCGCGCACCTTCACATCCGGTGCACAGGTGTAGGCGTCGAAGGCCTTGTAGTCAGCCTTCACCACCGGCAGCGCCATGCGCATGATCTCGCGGCTGGCCAGCACATCCGCGCCGGTGCCCTCCAGCGAGCCGAGGTGGTCGAGAATCTTCTCGTCCTCGCTCGGATGCGGCGGCAGCTCGGCGGCCTTGCCCGGCGAGACGGCGGCGGAGGCGGCCAGCAGGCGCACCTCGTGCCCGGCGGCCTCGGCGGCGCGGACCAGTTCGAAGGCGACCATCGCGCCCATGCTGTGCCCGAACACCGTCAGCGGCAGGCCCCGATTGTGCTGGGAGGCCAGGTAATCCGCGAGCGCACCGGCGGCGATCTCGGGCACCGTCTCCAGCGCCGCCTCCTTGGCGCGGTCCTGGCGGCCCGGGTACTGGAAGACCACGACATCGAAATGCTGGCCGAAAACCTTGGCGAGGGACCGATAGAAGGAAGCCCCGGTGCCCGCGTGCGGGCAGATCAACAACGGGGGCAGATCGGCTGCCGTGGGCTTGTGGAACTGCCGGACCCATCCGAGATTTGCTGGCATTTCAATACTCCTGTGTTTCCGCCGAATACACGCGCGCCGCGGCGGGGGCGTTGAAGCGCTGAGGATCTATTCGGGCGAATCGGTGAGGTAGCCACCGCGCCGGAAGAATTCGGCACCGTCGTGCTCCACACCGTCGCTGGTGCGGACACGCTCGATGACCAGGCCGTGGTTACCGCCCCGGAACGACTCCGGACCGCAGACGACGGCCGCGCCGACACCCTCCTGCACCACCACGCGACCGGGCGTTCCGCCGTAGCGGGTCTCCGAGATGGAGGCGGAGACGATCTCGACACGCTCGCCGCGGTAGTGGCTGAACGCCTGCGGGTACGGCGCGGACAGCGCCCGCACGAAGCGCTCCAGATCCACCGCGGGCCAGTTCCAGTCGATACGGCTGTCGCGGTCGGTGCGCTTGTGGAAGTAGGTGGTCTCCGCGCGGTTCTGCGGCGTCCACACGGCGGTGCCGTTGTCGATGGCGGTCAGCGCCTCGTTCAGGGCCGCGGGAATGAGTTCCATTCCGGCGAGCACCAATTCGGTGCCGGTGACGTCGGGCCCGATGGGCAGCGTCTTCTGCACGATGATGTCGCCGGTGTCGAGGCCCTCGTCCATGCGGTGCACGGTCAGACCCGTCTCGGACGCGCCGCTGATGAGGGCCCACAGCACCGGGGAGAAGCCGGTGAACTTGGGCAGCAGCGAATCGTGCAGGTTGATGGTGCCGTGCGGCGGGAGGTTGTAGAGCTCGGCGGGCATCCAGGTGTACCAGCTGTTCACCACGATGATGTCGGGTTCGGCGCGCTTGACCAGATCGATGGTCTCGGCATCGGCGCGCTCGGTGACATGGACCGGAATGCCGTGCTCGCGGGCCAGCTCCTCGACCGAATCCGACCACATTGCCTTGTAGGTGGATTCGCTGGCCGGATGGGTGACCGCCAGGACCACCTCATGCTCCGAATCGATCAGAGCCTGTAGGGTCTTGCGACCCCAGGTCTGGAAGCCGAACGACACGATACGCATGAACCGAACCTCATCTCCGCGAACACTAAGCCAAGGCTAACTAAGCGGAGCCTAACCTATCAAGCCGTCGGGTTCGATACCGCACCGGCCGCCCGGTTCGCCGCCCGCAGCCGTTCCGGCGAGGAGCGCAGCACCCGGTCCGAAAGTTCGCCCAAGCAGCTGAGATTCGGGAAGCCCGGGCCCTGGGCCATGGCGGCCAGATTCGGCAGGTAGAGCTTGGCCGACAAACCGTTGACCGCCAGGTCGTAGCCGATGGCCGACTCCACCCGGGCGGGGGTGAGCGGACCGCCCACGGCCAGTTCGAGCAGATCCGAGGCGTCGGCGTCGAACATCTCCAGGAACCACAGGGAGTGACCGCCGGTCGCGTCGACCACGAGGTCGAAGGTGTGCACCTGATCGGGGCGGGTGCCATTGCGCAGGGTGAGCGCCACCCGGCCGTCCTGATCGGCGACGCGCACCACGCGTCCCTGCAGGTGGTGAACCCGGTTGTCGCCCAACAGGCTTTCCTGCACCCGCACCGAGAACACGCCGCGGTCGGTGCGGCGGATGACATCGCGGCGCTCGTCCGCGCCGAGGGTGCTCCACTTGGTCGGATCGCTGTAGAGCGAGTTCTCGAAGTAACTTTCGCCACGGGTGTAGAGCGTGGCGTTCGGTGAGATCACCGACACGGTGAGCACGTCGTGACGGACCAGTTCGTCCATGGCCGAGCCCGCGGTCTCGCCGCCGCCGATGACCGCGGTGCGCGAGGAGACCGGCAGATCGCGCTTGCCCGCGAGATCCCAGAAGTCCGAAATGCTCAGCATGCGCGGATGATCCGCCATGGTGCGGCCGCTATTGCCCGGGCCGGTGATCATGAGCGCGTCGGCGTCGAGCTGGCTGACCGCGCCGTCGGCGTCCTCGACCGAGACCAGCCAGCCGTCGGCCGCCGGGGAGATGCGCCGGACGGTGCCCATGACGAGGTCGACCTCGGTCTTGTGCGCGACCCACTGGAGGTACTTGGCCCACAGCACATGTTGCGGGCTGGGACGGCCGCGATCGATCCACTCGGCGTAGGTGCCGTTCTCGACCAGGAAGGAGGTCCAGCTGAAGGCGGTCATGGCCTCGTCGATGGCGCGATTGTGACCGCGCGCCCAGGTGGAGTGGTACGGGAAGCCCACATCCTTCTCGGGGCTGGTGCCGAGGCGGTGGCGGCCGTCGGTCCACCCGCCGGTGGGCAGCCAATTGCCGCCCACCGCATGGGCTTCCACCACCACCACGCGCGGGGCGGGAAGTCCGAGTTCACGCAGCACATGCGCCTTGGCGGCCACGGCCATGGCCTTCGGCCCGGCACCTATCACGAGAAGTGTTTCCACTCGATACTCCTGCTCTTCCTGTGATTCCAGCCACCACTTGGCAATTGATCCATACGGTCAGCTGCGGCAATGCCGGGCTACGGAGTCGAAAACCCCGCCGCATGACATGGCACCTTACATGTTTGCATAGGCTTACCTTATATTGCTTCCAGGCACCGCGTCATCGGTCACAGTTCGAGGACCGGTCGAGCGCCCCCGAAAAGGATTGGAAGTACATATGTTCAACACCAAGCGTCGTGTCGCCGCCGCGCTGATCGCGGTCACCGCCGGACTGGGCGGTGCGCTCGTCACCGCCGTTCCCGCCACCGCCGCACCGGCTTTCGCGCCGGTCCGCACCGCCAACCCGGGTGTCGGTGACCTCCAGGCCAAGCTGCAGCTGGTGCTGAACACCGGCGCTTCCCGTGCCGACCGCGCCAATGAGCTGGAGGCGGGCGAGGCCGGTCTGCCGCTGGTCGACCAGGTCGGTGGCGTCATGGCCGCCGCGCCGTCGAGCTTCAAGTGGTCGGTGCAGGGACCGGTGAATGTCCAGGGCGACTACATGACCGCCGGACTGCAGACCTCCGTCGACGGCTTCGACCCGTGGCACTTCGACCTCTCGTGGCGTCTCATCGACGGCACCTGGAAGCTGACCCGCGAGGCCGAGTGCACCATCGCGGGCATCGCCATGCTGCCCTGCAACCTCTGAAACCTCTGAAACCTCTGAACGATTCGGCTCGCATGAGCTGAGTTCGGTTGGGTGACGAACGGCCCCGGTCTCCACGGAGACCGGGGCCGTACTCGTGACCGTCAGGCCGGGGCCGCCTCCAGCCGCCAGCCCGAGGCGCGGGAGCGCTCGTTCCAGAAGGCGGCGTAGCGGCCGTTCAGGGCGAGAAGTTCGGCGTGCGTACCGCGTTCGGCGATACGGCCGCCCTCCATGAACAGGATCTGATCGGCGTGCGCGATGGTGGCCAGGCGGTGCGCCACCACGATGACCGTCTTGTCGCGGGTCAATTGGTGCACGCCGCGCACCACGACCGCCTCGTTGTGCGGGTCGAGAGCACTGGTGGCCTCGTCCAGCAGCACGATCGGGGCGTCCTTGAGCAGTGCCCGGGCGATCGAGACCCGTTGGCGCTCACCGCCGGAGAGCGACGCGCCGCCCTCGCCGACCGTGGTGTCCCAGCGATCGGGCAGGCGTTCGGCGATCTCGTCCACGCGGGCGACGGCGGCGGCCGCGCGCACCTCGTCATCGGAGGCATCCGGTCGGCCCGCCCGAATGTTCTCCAGGACAGAGCGATTGAACAGGTAGACGTCCTGGAAGACCAGGGACAGCTGGCCCAGCAGGGTTTCCGTCGGCTGTTCGCGAACATCGTTGCCGGAGACCAGGACCCGACCGGAATCGGTGTCGTGGAAGCGGGCGGCCAGCCGCAGCAGCGTGGATTTGCCCGCGCCGCTGGGGCCGACGATGGCGGTGGTGGTGCCCGCCTCGACGGTGAAGGACACCTCCGACAGCACCGGCGCACCCTCGCCGTAGCCGAAGCTCACATTCTCGAACACCACGCTCGGCGCACCCGGGGTGACCGGCGTATCCGATTGCGGCAGTGTGGGTTCGGCCAGCAGCGCTGTCACCCGGTCGGCGGCGGCACCGGCCGAGCGCAGCGCCGTGCCCAGCTGCGCGGCCTGGTTCAGCGGTTCGATGAAGCGCGAGCTCACCGCGATGAGCGCGATGGCGGCCGCGGCGGTGATGGTGCCGCCGGTGGCCTCGCCGACCACCAGGTACACCAGGACCAGGAAGACGGCCTGCACGCACAGCGAGAAGACCATCAGGCCGGGCACACTCGCCAGCAGCATGCCGGTGGCGGCCTTGCGCTGCTGCGCCAGCGCCGCGTCCAGGGCCTTGTTGCCCGCGCCGACCGCGCCGAAGGAGCGCAGCACCGGTTGCGCCTGCGCGAATTCCAGCACCCGGGCATTGGCCTCGGCCGCCGATTCGTGCAGCCGTTCGTCGGCGGCGACGTAGGAGCGATTGGCCCACAGGTTCACCAGGTACAGCGCGGGTGCGGCGACCAACATGGCGATCGAGATGCGCCAATCCACGAACAGCATGCCGACCGCGACGCCGAGCGGCACCACCACACCGGTGAGCATCTTGGCCAGCAGGTAGGCGATGAGGCCCTGCACCTCGCGGACGTTCTCGACCACCACGCGCGACAGCGTTCCGGCGTTCTGACCACCGAACCAGCCCAGCGGCAACGCGTTCAGGTGATCGCCCAGCTTGGTCTGCAAACCGTGCTGCATGCCCACGCCGATGCGCAGGCCCAGCACCGCCTGGAGGTAGCTGAACACCACGACCCCGGCCACGGCGACCGCCAGCCACAGCGACCAGAACCAGGCGCGGTCGGTATCGCCGTCGAACAGCGCCTCCAGCACCGGGACCAACAGGACGTAGGCGGCGGCCTGAGACAGCGCCTGCGCCAGAATGGCGGCGACGAGTTTCGGTGTGAGCGCGGTGTATTCGCTCGGCACCAGTCCGAATACCTTGCGGATCATCGTGTTCCCTCCCCGGCGTTCTCCAGCGCCATCATCGAATTCAGCGCGGCCTCGTTGATCTCCCACAACCGCTGGTAGAGACCGTTGGCGGCGCACAGGCTGGCATGATCGCCCTGTTCGACGAGGGTGCCGTTCTCCAGCACCAGGATTCGGTCCACATCGGTGATGGTGTGCAGGCGGTGCGCGATGACCAGCACGGTCCGGCCCGCCACCAGCACGGCGAGCGCGTCCTGGACCGCCGCTTCGGATTCCGGATCGGCGAAGGCGGTGGCCTCGTCGAGCACCAGTACCGGCGTATCGGCCAGCAGCGTGCGCGCGATCGAAAGCCGCTGCGCCTCACCGCCGGAGAGCGTGGCGTCCACGCCGATCTCGGAGTCGTAGCCGCGCGGCAGCGCGATGATCCGCTCGTGGATCTGCGCCGCCCGCGCCGCCCGCTCCAACGCGGCGTCATCGGCGTCCGGGCGGGCCAGCAGCAGGTTGTCGCGAATGCTGCCGCGAATCAGGCGCACATCCTGGAAGACGAACCCGACCGTGCGATACAGCTCCTCGGTGGAGAAGTCGCGGATGTCCTTGCCGCCGATGGTGATACGGCCCGAATCCACGTCGTAGAAGCGCGGCAGCATCTTGGCGAGGGTGGACTTGCCCGAGCCGCTCGGGCCGACCAGCGCGGTAATGGTGCCGGGGGCGAGTTCCAGATCGACGCCGCGCAGCACCGGGTGGTCGGCGCGGTAGCCGAAGGTCACGCCCTCGAAGCGGACCAGACCGGCGGGATCGGCTCCGGCCTCCGCTGCGGCGGCCCCTGTCGTCGCGGCGGTGTTCCCGTCGGAATCCCCTCCCCCGGTGGCCAATTCCGGTGTCGCCATCAACTCGTGCAGACGCAGCGCCGCGTCCCCGGCGGTCCGCAGCGCCTGCGCGCCGTAGCCGAGACCGAGCAGCGAGCTGCCCAGACCCAGGCCCACCAGCAGGAACGGCAGCACATCGATGGCCTCGATCCAGCCCGCGCCCACACCGGCGATCCCGGCCACGACCACCAGCAGCATGACGAAGACCGGCGCGACCACCGTGTCGGAGAACGACTGCACGGTGATGACCGGCATCTTCATACGGCGCAGGCTCTCGGTCTGATGCTCCACGGCGTCCTGGAACACGCTGTGCGCCTTGCCCGCTCGCCCGAAGGCCCGCACCACCTGGATACCGTCCACGAATTCCACGGTCGCCTCGCGGGTGCGCTGCTCGGCGGCGTTGTAGGTCATGATGCGCTCGCGGCCGGGCTCGTCCAGCATCTTCTTCATGCACAGCGCGTAGACGAACAGCGGCACCAGCAGCACCAGCATGAGCCGCCAGTCCACGGTCGCCAGGTAGATGAGCGTCACCAGCGGAATGGTCACCGAGCCGACGAAATCCAGGCGGGCGTGCGCCACCAGATAGTGCAGCGCCTCCACATCGTCCTGGAGGTACTTCTTGACGTCGCTGGAGGTGCGCTCGCCGAACCAGCCCAGCGGCACCCGAGTCAGCTTGTCCGCCAACAGCCTGCGCAGCGAGAGCTGGTATCCGGCGTCCACCAGATGCGACCAGGTCAGCGCGACGGCCTGCAAGACGGCCCGCACCACCAGGACGGCGACGGCGATGAGCAGCAGCCGCCATACCCGATCGGTGTCGGTGGCGTCGGCCAGCAGCTCCCGGCACGCCTCCACGATCAGCAGGAACGGCGCCACCGCGCAGACCGATGCGAGGGCGACGATCAGGCTCGCCAGGTTCAGCGTGCCCGCGACCGGGGCCAGAATCTCCTTGCGCGCCTTGGCCTCCCGCTGTTTGCGCGCCTTGGCCTCCGCACGGTCCGGTTTGCTCGGGGCCCCCGCGTCGGCATCCGCCACCGGGGGCGGCGCGACCTCCACCGTCATCTGTTCCGCCTCTCCACCTCGATCAGAACCATCTGGGATAGGTTAGGCTAACTTTTCACCTCGAGCCATGCCCGGGGCGATCAGCGGGAATCGGAAATATCGGAATCCTCGCGTGGGGGTGCGCGTTGTCGGGGGCATGACTGCTACCGCCCGCCCGTCCGTCGTAGACACCTCCACGAAATTCGGCGCTCATGTGGCCGAGCGCCTCGGCCGCGACACCGTCGCCTGGCTCAGCACCGTCGGCCCCTCCGGCACCCCGCAGCCCAATCCGGTCTGGTTCCTCTGGGACGGCACCGATTTCCTCGTCTTCAGCCAGCCCGAACAGCCCAAACTCCGCAATATCGCGCGCAATCCGCGCATCTCGCTGCACCTCAACAGCACCGAGCACGGCGGCGATGTCGTCGTCCTCACCGGCGACGCCAAGGTCGATCCCGCCGGACCCACCCCCGAGGAGATCGAGGCCTACTCCGCCAAGTACACCCGGGGCTTCGTGGACATCAAGATGACCGCCGAGGAGTTCTACGCCTCCTACTCCGTCCTCATCCGCATCACCCCCGATCGCCTGCGCGGGTTCTGAACAAGCGATCAGGGGGACATCGTGGCGGCGTCGGGCGGGAGCCCGCCGCCACCGGTTCCCCCTCGTGATGGCCCTGCGGGCGCGCGGATAGGGTCGTCAGGTGAGACGCAGGCAGGTACCGCCGCTGGGTAAGCGGCATGGGCTGGACCCGGCCCGGTTGCGACTACCGGAAGACGGGCAGTGGGCCACCATCCGCGACCATCTGGTCGAGCGGCTGCCGCGCGTACCCGCCGCACGGATCGACGAGCTGCTACGCGAGGGCGGGATCGTGAATCTCGACGGTCCGATCGCGCCGGACGCGCCGTATGTGCCGGGCGGTGCGATCTGGTTTCACCGCGATCTGCCCGTGGAGACCGAGGTGCCGTTCGAGATCGACATCGTGCACCGCGACGAATCCATTCTCGTCATCGACAAACCGCACTTCCTGGCCACCATCCCGCGCGGCCAGCACATCGTGCAGACCGCGCTGGTGCGGCTGCGGCGCGAACTCGAGCTACCGGAGCTGATTCCCGCGCATCGTCTCGACCGGGTCACCGCCGGACTCATCCTCTTCGTTGTCGACCCCGCTAGACGCGGCGCGTACCAGACCATGTTCCACAAACGGCTCGTCCGCAAGGAGTACGAGGCCATCGCCCGCTACGATCCGGACCTCGAACTACCGCGCGTGGTGCGCAGCCGGATCGTCAAGGAACGCCAGGTACTCAAGGCTTTCGAGGTGGAGGGCGAGCCCAATGCCGAGACGCTGGTCGAGCTGATCGAGCATCGCGGGGGAATCGGCCGCTACCGCCTGCGTCCCCATACCGGGCGCACCCATCAGCTCCGATTGCATATGAACGGCCTGGGTATCCCCATCCTCGGTGATGACTTTTATCCCGACTTCACCGATAAGCCGGTGGACGACTTCACCCGTCCGCTGCAATTGCTCGCCTCGGCGCTGGAATTCACCGATCCGGTGACGCGGGAGCCACGACGCTTCGAGACGAAACGGACGCTCCAGGCATGGCACGATCCACAGGGCTGGGCGGGGATCTGACGCGGAATTCGCCACATCGGGGGCTGTTCTCAGAATCGCTCCGTACACTGGCCCGGATGTCTCAGAACGATAACGGCGCGGTTGTCACCGCTGCGGCTCCGACGGTTTCGCCGACCCACCGGCTGCACGCGTATATCGATATCGCCGTCGTCGTCGTGGTTCTGACCGGCACGAATCTCATCGCCCACTTCACCACCGCCTGGGCCAGCATCGTCACGGTGCCCATCGCGGCCGTCGCGCTGCTCGCGCTGGTGCGGCGGCGCGGGCTGGGCTGGGCGGAGCTCGGGCTCTCGCCGCGGCATTGGCGCAAAGGCTCGCTCTGGGCGCTCGGCGCGGTCGCGGTGGTGCTGGCCGCGGTCGCCATCGGCGCGGCACTGCCCATGACGCGGCCGTTCTTCCTCGCCGACCGCTACGCCACCATCTCCGGCGCGCTCATCGCGTCCATGATCGTCATTCCGCTACAGACCGCGATTCCCGAGGAGCTCGCCTTCCGCGGCGTGCTGCACGGCACGCTCGATCGGGTGTGGGGCGCACGCGGCGTATTCTTCGCGGGCTCACTGCTTTTCGGGCTCTGGCACATCGCCTCGTCACTCGGGTTGACCAGCGGCAACAAGGGGCTGTCGAGCTTTCTCGGCGGTGGCACGCTCGGGCAGATCGCCGGGATCGCGCTGGCCGTGGTGGCCACCGCGGGCGCGGGCGTGGTCTTCACCTGGCTGCGCCGCCGCAGTGGGAGCCTGCTCGCGCCGATCGCCTTCCACTGGGCCGTGAACGGCGCGGGCGCGCTGGCCGCCGCCGTCGTATGGCAGGTGACCCTGCGCTGAGGCCCGGCACCCGCTTGCCGTCCGACTCCGCCCTGAACACCGTGTTCACCTGCTGAATCACCACCTCCAGCGCATCTGAACTGAAGTTGTTTCAGTATTTTCCGGAAAGCGCCGCGCATCGAACTGGACGATCGCTAAGGTTCGCTCGTCCGCCACTGACGCGGGTGAGCAGCCAAGGAGTTCTCCATGACCATGTCCGTGAACAAGCGCATCGCCCGGCGGGCCGGTATCGGCATCACCGCCCTGGCCGCGATGGCCTGTTCGGCGGCGTTGACGGCGCCGTACGCGACCGCCGTCCCGACCGGTCTCTCGGTCAATGCCCGCAATATCTACAAGGCGTGCACCTACGAGATCACCGCCACCGTCGACCACTGGTTCGAGGTCTGGTTCCACGACAGCGGTCGAGTGATTCCGGGCAGCCCGATCAAACCGACCAATGGCAAGGCCACCATCCAGTGGACGCCGAGCTTCGCGGGCACCCACACCCTCGCCGTTCTCCAGGGCTCGGCGTGGGAGCTGAAAGTCGATGTCCTGCAACCGACCCTGACCGGCAGCGCCACCTGTGGCGCGAGCCCGCTGGGCTTCCTGGGCTCGTAACACCGACCCGGTTCGGCGGAGCCCGACTCACCGAACCGCCTCGGGCTGGCTGACTGTAATCCTCTGTTCCCTCGTCAGCCAGCCCGAACCCCTCGAATACGTCAGGCCCGCTTCCCGATTCGGGAAGCGGGCCCGCTGTTCACCGCGGACCGATCACCTCGCCGCGGGGTCGTACTCGCCGCGAGACGGCTGCGGCTCCTGCCACTCGTCCTGCTTGCTCGGCTCGTCGCCGTGCCCGGGCCACCAAGCCAGATGCCCGATGAGGGCGGTCAGGGCCGGGGTGAAGAACATGGCCATGACGAAGGCCGCGATGGCGATGCCGACCGAGATGGCGAAGCCCATCTGGGCCAGCACATTGTTGCCCGCCAACATCATCGAGGCGAAGGTGCCCGCGAGAATGAGACCGGCGGCGGCAATGGTCGGGCCGGTGTGGCGGACGGCGGAGGCGGCGGCCTGCTTGGGATCGAGCCCCTCGCGAGCCTCTTCCCGCAATCGCGCCACCATGAGGATGTTGTAGTCGGTACCGAGAGCGACCACGAACAGGTACATGATGAGCGGCAGCGTGAAGATCAGACCGGTCTCGCCCTGTAGCTGCTGGAACACCAGCACCGCCGCGCCGAGGGTGGCGGCGAAGCCCAGGAACACCGACGCCATCAGGTACCAGGGCGCGACCACGCTGCGCAGCAGCAACGCCAGCACGATCATGATGAGCACACCCGCGACCGGGAAGACGACCATGTAGTCGCGGTTCATCGCGGCTTGGAAGTCCACGAAGATCGCGGTCATACCGCCCACGACCGAGCTGGTTCCGGCGGGCGCGCCCTCGTGCGCGGCATCGCGCAGCGGACCCTTCACCGTCTCGAGCGCGGCATCGGATTCCGGCGTATTCGACAGCGTCACCTGGTATTCGGCGACCGAACCGTCCTTCGACTTCGTCGCCGGTGACACCTGGCCGACGCCGTCGACCTTGGTCAGGGCCGCCTGGAAATCGGCCAACTCGGTGTCGGTGAGCGCCGCGCCGCTGTCGCTGCGCAGGTAGACCTGCGAGGGCTGCGTGGTCCCCGCGGGCATGCCCTTGCGCAGGTCATTGCCGTAGACCACCGATTCCGAGGCGTTCGAGGTGGACCCCGAGGTCAGGTCGAAGGTCGGATTGAAGCCCGTCGCGAAGATGCCCAGCACCACCAGCACCAGACCGGAGACCACCGCGAAGGCGGCCGGACGCCTGCCCATGGCCGCGCCGATGGCGGTGAAGCGCGCGCCCTTGGGCTCGACCTGCCAGGCCTTCGACGGCCAGAACACCTTGGTGCCCAGGAGCGAGACGATGGCCGGGATGAGGGTCAGACCCGCCAGCAGCATGACCGCCACGGCGATGGCCAGCGCCACGCCCATGGACCGGAACATGCCGAGGGTGGAGAGCACCAGCGCCGCGAAGGCGATGATGACCGCCGCCGCCGCGGAGGTGATGGCCTCGCCGACCCGCGCCACGGAGTTGACCATGGCGGTCTTGGCGTCGTCACCGGCGCGCAGGCGCTCCCGGTAGCGGAACATGAGGAACAGGATGTAGTCGGTGCCGACACCGAACAGCACCACGGTGAGCATGGCCTGGGTGGAGCTGTCGATCTGGAGATCGAATGCCTTGGCCACCATGGAGATCACGCCGCCGGTCAGCGGCGAGAGCATGCCGATGACCACGATGGGCAACAGCGCGATCACCGGACTGCGGAAGATGATGAGCAGCAGCACCAGAATCAACACGATGGTGGCGACACCGATGATGGCCAGGCCCTTGGTACTGGATTCCTGCTGATCCAGTTGCGACGCAGCGGAACCGGTGATGCCCGCCTTCAGCTCGGTGCCGTTCACCTGCTCCTTCAACGCGTCGCGCAGGCTCTTGACCGCATCGGTCTGCCGGGTGTCGTCGGGTGCGGTGACTTTGGTCATCTGCACCGCGATGACCTGCACGAGTCGGTTCTCCGACGGCGGGACGGCCTGAATCCCGATGACATCGGCGATCTTTCGGTCCGCCAGTGCGGTGGCGATGGCACCGGCCTTGGCCGAATCGGCCTCGGTGAGCGGTGCGTCGTCGGCGCGCTCCACCACGATCAGCGCGGCGGGGGTCTGACTGTCGGGAAAGGCCTTCTGCTGCAGGTCCATCGCTTCGATGGATTCGTAGTGGGAGGGTAGGAATTCGGACTGGTCGGTGGTGGCGGTGAGCTTCGGCGCGGTGGCCACCACGCCGACAATGGCGATCAGCCAGATACCGATCACCACCCACGGGCGGTGGACGACGAAGCGCCCGAGACTAGCGAACATGCGGGGTGTGTCCTTTCGAGAACCGTTGTGCCCCGGTCAGATATCGAGAACCTGCACGGACGGCTTACCGACCACGTCGATTACCGTGCGGTACAACCGCTCCGGCACCCGCCCCCGCAACTCCCCGATCGAATCCACGACCTCGGACGTGAACTCTCCCCACCCATCCTCACCGAGATCGATGAGTTCGCGCCACCCCTCTTCGCCGAGGTCGACGAGATCGCGCCAGCTCTTGACCCCCCGTGTCCAGTTCGCGACAACCTGCGACGCGCCCGCCCAATCGGACTCTTGACGGTGGACGAGGAACTTGCCGGTGCGGCCCTGGTAGACGGTGAAGACCGCGAAGCTCTTCTTGGTGAACTTCCGATCGGCGCCGATCTTGCGACCGACGAACCGCTCGCGGCGGCCGCCGCCGGGGCCGATGCGGAGTTCGTATTCGGTGTACTCGCCATCGGTGACGGAATCCGATTTGCGCAGGTCTGTGGACATGTTTTCCCTCTTTTCACTGCCGTTGGCGACTACTATAAGTAGACGTATACGTATAAATCAAGAGTGGTGGGAGACACACCGCCGCCGCGCCGACGACGTACCGTGGAGCGCATGGCGCTGACGTTGAAAGAACGACAGGAATTTCTCGCCCAACCGCACATCGGTGCACTGGCCGTGGTCGCCGGACCGGATCGGGCACCGCTGAACGTGCCGATCTGGTACCAGTACGAACCCAATAGCGAGCTCTGGATTCTCACCGGAAAGGAGTCCAAGAAGATGCGCCTGCTCGAGGCGGCCGGGCGCTTCAGCCTCATGGCGCAGGTCCTGGAACCGTCCATCCGCTACGTGACGGCCGAGGGTCCCATTTCGCAGATCGTGCCCATGACCGATGAGATGCACCGCGAAATGGCCTCGCGGTATCTGCCCGCCGAGCAGGTCGACCCCTACCTGAAATTCGCCGAGACCCTCGGCGAACAGGTCGCGGTGTTCATGCGGCCCGAGCACTGGCTCTCCGCCGATCTGGGCAATATGAGCGAACTCACCTGAGCCACAGGGGTTTTGGCTGACAATGCGCGAAAGCCCGCCTCCCGGAAACGGAGGCGGGCTTTCGTGATCGCTGGACCCTACGCGATGGCGCGGCTCAGCGGCAGGTTCACGTAGCTGGGCTCGTTCGGGTCGAGCACGAGATGCTGTGGCGCGCCTCGGCTTTCGACCAGCAGCGGCGGCAGCAGCATGCCGCGCGGGAAGTTGCTGGCGTAGACGTCGACGCGCAGGCGGTGGCCGGGTCGCAGCACGCTGTCGGTCGGATTGACGCCCAGGTCGAGGACCGTCGGCTCGCCGGGCACCACCGGCTGGCGCGCATCCAGGGTCAGCAGATAAGTGATATCGGTGTAGTCGCCGTCGGCCTCCCTGGTGCTCTTGCTCTCGTCGATCGCCCGCAACGAGGAGGTGAGCTGACCGCTGGCCACCATGGTCGAACGCCCGTCGGGGGCGACATCGTTGACGGTGACGGCCCAGTAACCCTCGGTGGTGTCGTGCACGGTGTTGAGGTGCACGGCGATCGGACCCGAGATGGTCGTCGGTTCGATGACCGGCTCACTGGTGAAGGTGAGCCCGCCGAGTTCGTGGATGCGCTCGTCCTTGGCGCAGGCCTCGATGATGGAGAGGGCTCCGGCGGATTCGACGGCGGCATCGCGGGAGCACAGGGCGGTCAGACCCTGGAGGGGCGACACCGTCAGGCGCGCGCTACCTTCTGGGACATCGGCGGTCAATGACCCGTCATGGACGCTGTTCGCGGTGCCGCTGCGCGCCGGAGACAGGTACATGCGCTGATATTCCTGCCCCTCCAGCGGATAGTCCGATTTGGTGACCCAGCCACCGCCCTGCTGCTTCATCACGACCGGGCCGTAGGTGTCGATGCCGTTGTCGATGCCCTTGAGCCACTTGTCGAACCAGGCCATCTGCAAGACGTCCAGGCGCGGCGGTTGCCCCGGATTGCCCAGTCCGGAACCGGGATTGGCGTGATAGGTGTCGCCCATGACCAGCTTCTTCTGTGTCGGCGACAGTGGAATGCTGTCGAAACTCAGGGCGCTGGACGGGGTGAAGATGTCCTGCCAGCCGCCGTAGGCGAAGGTGGGAACGCGGATGTCCTCCGGATGGCTGTCCGAGAAGCCCTCGCGCAGTGCGCTTCCCGGCTCGAGGGCCTTGCGCAGTGGCTCCGGCAGCAGGTTCACGTCGGGCACCAGGGCCATCAGCATGTAGTCGAGGAATTCGACCGGACTGGTGACGCGGTCGACCAGCCACTTCAGGTCGAGGTGGCCCATGAGCATGGCGGCCGGATCGCCGAGGAACTGGAGGGCGTCGACGCCGAGGATGTACACCGGCGCGAAGAGGCCGAGACCGCCACCGGGCGCGGCCACGTCGTCGATCTTGTCGGTACTGCCCTCGACCGGGAAGATCGCCTTCAAGGCGGGCGGATTCTGCGCCGCCACCATGTACTGGTTGATACCCGAGTACGAGATGCCGTTCATGCCGATATTGCCGTCGGACCAGGGCTGTTTCGACGCCCAGTCGATGACCTCGACGGTGTCTTGGGTTTCGCGCTGCTGGAAGAACTGCCAGGAGCCCTGGGAGTAGCCGGTGCCGCGGGTGTCCACGACGACCTGGGTGTAGCCCTGCTGGATCAGTCGGCGGTCGACGCCGAAAGTCCGTGCGGCGCCGCCGCTCAGCACGCGGGTGAGGTCGGTGACCGAGCCCAGCGGGGTGCCGGTCAGATCCACCCGGTTCACCAGGTCGAGCATGGCGTCGGACAGCCACGGCACCGACAGCGCGACATCGGCCAGCCAGGAGGCGAATTTGGTGTACGGCGTGAGGTTCACGATCGTGGGCAGCGGCGTGGTCACCGGGTTGCCGTTCGCGTCGACCGGGCGATAGACGTTGCCCTTCAACACCGTTCCGTCGCTCATGGTGATGGGCACGTCGAAGTCGATGTGCACCTCACCCGGATAGCGGCCCGGGTACTGGGCGGGGCCGTCGTGCTTGGCGGTCCACTGCTGTCCCAGGTGGCCGCCGTCGGGCGGGGTCTGCGCGGACGCCGACATCGGCGTCACCGCCAGGGTGATCATGGCCAGCGCGATGGCCGCGATACCGGCCCGCACCAGGCCACGACGAACTCTCACGAGCATTTCCGAACCCTCCCCGCTGGACCGCCGTGACGCACCCAGGCTTAGAAACATTGGCGTACCCATGGTGGTGATCATGCCTGTCTGGGTCACAGTTTCGCAGATATTGTGCCCTAGCTCACATGATGGCGATCACTATGCTCGGGGTATGGGACTGGAAGCCGGGATCGACCGCGCGCGGCTGCCGCGCGGCACCCACGGGATGGATCCGGCGGACGTCGCCCATTCACAGCGGATGCGCATGTACATCGGCGTGCTGGAGGCCGTGGCCGAACGCGGCTACACCGCCACCACCGTCGCCGATATCGTCGCCCGCGCCGCCGTCTCGCGGCGCACCTTCTATCAGCAGTTCCGCGATCGCGACGACTGCTTCCTCGCCGCGTTCGAGGCCGCGGTGGAACTCGTTGTCGCACAACTCGACGCGAGCATCGCCACCACCCCGCACACCGAGTGGCGCGCCTTGATCCGCACCACGCTCGCCGAATATCTGCGCGCGCTGGCGGACAATGCCTTCTGCGCCATCGCCCTGCACATCGAGGCGCTCGCCGCCGGGCCCGCGGTGGCTCGCCAGCGCCGGGAGATGAAAGCGGTACTGGCACAACGCATGCGGGCGGCCTTCTGGATCGGGCGCGGCACCGGGGACATCCCGGCCGAGGTGCCCGACCACGTCTTCGACGCGCTCATCGGAGCCATCGACGACCGGATTCGCGACTGCCTCCAGGGGCCCGGTCCGCAGGCCCTCCCCGGCCTGACCCCGCACCTCTATCAGATCACCTTGGCGCTGTTCGGGGTTCCTGACTGGACGGCTTCGGTCGACGGCGCGTAGGCCGGACACCCGGCAGCCACCGGAGACGAGCTTCGCGGCCGTCGGTGGTCTACATTCCGAGGATGCCTCTCGGACATCTGGGCATCAATGTCACCGATCTCGCCAGTGCGCGAACGTATTACGACGATCTGATGCCGCTGCTCGACT
The DNA here is from genome assembly GCF_044459025.1 of Nocardia sp. NPDC050406. Classification (NCBI taxonomy): domain Bacteria; kingdom Bacillati; phylum Actinomycetota; class Actinomycetes; order Mycobacteriales; family Nocardiaceae; genus Nocardia; species Nocardia sp. NPDC050406. Next base: position 465,946 of record NZ_JBITIM010000003.1, read on the forward strand.
ACGAACCGCTGTTCGCCTCCGACACCGAATTCGCCTATCGACCGGCGGGCGGCAAGGTCGGCACCTACCTGTTCTTCTATCCCGCCGGTGCACCCGGATACCAGCGCTCCCGCCCCGGGCTCCAGCACTTGGCCTTCATGCTGCGCACGCGCGCCGCCGTGGACCGCGTCCACGCCTGGGCGAGCGCGCGCGGCGACGAGATCATCCATCCCCCGCGGGAGTTCCCGCAGTACCCGCCGCCGTACTATGCCACCTTCTGGACCGGCTACGACGGCATCATGCTGGAGGGCGTCTGCCACAAGGACGTCTGATCGGCGACGGTCGGCGGGGCGGTGGGGTGCGGGGTGCCTCGGACTGTGGCGGCAGGTCCGGTGATTTCGCGAAGCATTGCAGCCGGTGTGCCATTCGCATTGCGCTCCCCATCCCCGATGTGACCGTGTCGATCTTGCCGAAGTCACGGTAGGCCGGGCGGAGGGGGGTGGCGCGAGTAGGCGACTACCTCAATGTGAGGGTGGGAGTGGCGATCCCGCGTCAGCAGTAGTAGCAGACTCCGTTGGCGGGCAGCTGGGTGAAGCATTCCGAGCACAGGGCCACGCGGGTCTGCTCCGGCTTGGCCTCGGCCGCGGCGGCGACACCGCGGGCGGCGGCGACCTTCGGGGTGAGCGGGGGGACGCCGGGCTCGGCGGGGACATCGGCGGCGTAGGTGGCGTAGCACTGCCAGCGCGCGTACCCCGCGTGCAGTTCGAGATCGTCCGGAATCGGCAGGGCCGCGAGTTCCAGCACGTACTTGTAGATGTCGCCGACCTTGTGATTGCGGTTGACGCACAGCGCCGTCAGCGGCGGTTCGCCCGCACCGTGGCAGCGCCGCGCGACCTTGCGCAGGATGGCGTCCATCCAGGTGCGGGTCGGCGCATTGGTGTGCACGCCGGACATGTCCTGCACGCGCTCGGCCAGTTCGGTCACGGTAATGAAATGCCCGTAGGTGGAAGCGGTTTCGACGAGCACCTCGTGCGCGGCCAACGACCACGCGATCGCGGCATCGCGAAACGACACCGCCGCACCATCACTCGTCCGCCAAGCACCCGAAGTCGTTGTCACAGCATCCCTCATAGCGCATCAACGGTAGCGCGAACAAGCCCGCTCGCGCCAATACCGAAACCGGTGTACGAGAGACCTACGCGACACGACTCCCCCTGTGCGACAAGAACTTCCCACACTGGGGCACAGACGAAGCGAGGAGGCCGGTGTCGCGTCCCAGACGATCGGCCGACGCTTCGGACTGGGCGGGATGCCGCGCCCGCCAGGCGTGCTTGGAGTGCCGTGAACGCACGAAGGCCCGCTTCCGGGGAGGAAGCGGGCCTTCGTGGTTCGACTTGTCAGCCGTGGAGTGGGCTTACTTGGCCTTCTCCAGGACCTCGACCAGCCGCCACCGCTTGGTGGCCGACAGCGGACGGGTCTCCATCAGCTGCACGCGGTCGCCGACACCGGCGATCTCGTTCTCGTCGTGGGCCTTCACCTTCGAGGTGGTGCGGATGATCTTGCCGTAAAGCTTGTGCTTCACGCGATCTTCCAGCTCGACCACGATGGTCTTGTTCATCTTGTCGGAGACGACGTAGCCGATGCGCACCTTGCGCGAGCCACGCTCCTCCTGCTTGGCCGGCGTCTTGGCCGGGCCCTTTACGTCGCTCATGCGGCGTCTCCCTTGCCTTCAGGACCGGAGGCCAGGCCGAGCTCGCGCTCACGCATGACCGTGTAGATGCGCGCGATCTCATGACGGACCACACGCAGGCGACGGTTGTTCTGCAACTGGCCCGTCGCCATCTGGAAGCGCAGGTTGAACAGCTCTTCCTTGCTTTCGCGCAGCTTCGCGACGAGCTCTTCTTCGGACAGCTCGCGGAGCTCTGCGGCCGGATTAGCGGTAGCCATCAGAACTGCTCCTCCCTCGTCACGATCCTGCACTTCATCGGGAGCTTGTGCATCGCGCGGCGCAGCGCCTCGCGAGCGGTCTCCTCATTGGGGTAAGACAACTCGAACATGACCCGACCGGGCTTCACGTTCGCGACCCACCACTCCGGCGAACCCTTACCGGAACCCATGCGGGTCTCGGCGGGCTTCTTGGTGAGCGGGCGGTCCGGGTAGATGTTGATCCAGACCTTGCCGCCACGCTTGATGTGGCGGGTCATCGCGATACGCGCCGACTCGATCTGCCGGTTGGTGACGTAGGCGGGCTCCAGAGCCTGGATGCCGTACTCGCCGAACGCAACCGAGGTGCCGCCCTTGGCCATGCCAGAGCGACCGGGGTGATGCTGCTTCCGGTGCTTGACCTTGCGGGGCATCAGCATTGGTCAGCCCTCCTGATTCTCTGCCGGAGCCTCGGCCACCGCGGTAGCGGTGCCCTGACGCCCGGCCTCCGTGCTGGTCGCGGTGGTGCCCTGGGCACCGGAACGGCGCGGACGGCTCGGCCGCTCACGACGCTCGCGACGATCACCCGACGGCGCGGCGGTCGCGGTGACCTCACGCTTGCCGCCGACGATGTCGCCCTTGTAGATCCAGACCTTCACGCCGATGCGGCCGAAGGTGGTCTTCGCCTCGTACAGGCCGTAGTCGATGTCCGCACGCAGGGTGTGCAGCGGCACGCGACCCTCGCGGTAGAACTCCGAGCGCGACATTTCCGCGCCGCCGAGACGGCCGGAGCACTGCACACGGATGCCCTTGACGTTCGGCGAACGCATGGCCGACTGAATGGCCTTGCGCATCGCGCGACGGAACGCCACACGGTTCGACAGCTGCTCGGCCACACCCTGGGCAACCAGCTGCGCATCCGACTCGGGGTTCTTGACCTCGAGGATGTTCAGCTGAACCTGCTTCTTGGTGAGCTTCTCCAGCTCGGCGCGGATGCGGTCGGCCTCCGCGCCGCGACGGCCGATCACGATGCCCGGACGCGCGGTGTGGATATCCACACGCACACGGTCACGGGTGCGCTCGATCTCGACCTTCGAGATACCGGCCCGCTCCATGCCCGTGGCGAGGAGCTTGCGGATCGCGACGTCTTCCTTCACGTAGTCCGCGTACTGCTTGTCCGCGTACCAACGCGACTTCCAGTCGGTGGTGATACCGAGGCGGAAGCCATGGGGATTGATTTTCTGTCCCATTTACTTTGCCCCTCCCTTCCGGCGGCTACGAGTGGCAGCGCCAGCGGTGGGCACGCTCTCGACCTCGATGGTGATGTGGCTGGTGCGCTTGCGAATCCGGAACGCACGGCCCTGGGCCCGCGGCTGGAAACGCTTCATGGTCGCGCCCTCGTCGACATACGCGGTCGAGATGACCAGCGTGGCCGGGTTCAGGCCGAGGTTGTTCTCGGCGTTGGCGGCGGCCGAGGCCACCACCTTCGCGACCGGCTCGCTCGCGGCCTGCGGCGCGAACTTCAGGATGTTCAGCGCATCCTCGACCCGCTGGCCACGGACCATGTCCACGACGCGGCGAGCCTTCATCGGCGTGACGCGAACGTGCTTGGCGGTCGCGCGCGCGGTCGGGTTCTGAGTTTCAGTGCTCATCGCCGCTTGCTCTTCCGATCTTCCTTGACGTGGCTCTTGAACGTACGAGTCGGCGCGAATTCACCGAGCTTGTGTCCAACCATGTTCTCGGACACGAACACCGGCACGTGCTTGCGGCCGTCGTGGACCGAGAACGTGTGGCCGATGAAATCCGGGATGATGGTGGAACGACGCGACCAGGTCTTGATGACCTGCTTCGTGCCCTTCTCGTTCTGGACGTCCACCTTCTTGAGGAGGTGTTCGTCGACGAACGGGCCCTTCTTCAGGCTACGTGGCATGTCTAACCTCCTCCTTAACGCTTCTTGCCGCGGCGGCGGACGATGAGCTTGTCGCTCGGACGGTTGGGCTTGCGGGTACGGCCCTCGGGCTGGCCCCACGGCGAGACCGGGTGGCGACCACCGGAGGTCTTGCCCTCACCACCACCATGCGGGTGGTCGACCGGGTTCATGACCACACCACGCACGGTCGGGCGGATGCCCTTCCAGCGCATGCGACCGGCCTTGCCCCAGTTGATGTTCGACTGCTCGGCATTGCCGACCTCGCCGATGGTGGCGCGGCAGCGCACATCGACGCGACGGATCTCGCCGGAGGGCATACGCAGGACGGCGTAGGCGCCTTCCTTACCCAGCAGCTGGATGCTCATACCGGCGGCACGCGCCAGCTTGGCGCCGCCACCCGGACGCAGCTCCACCGCGTGGATGGTGGTACCGGTCGGGATCGAGCGCAGCGGCAGGTTGTTGCCGGGCTTGATGTCGGCGCCGGTGCCGGACTCGATCTTCGTGCCCTGGGCGATGCCCTTGGGCGCGATGATGTAGCGCTTCTCGCCGTCCGCGTAGTGCAGCAGGGCGATGTTCGCGGTCCGGTTGGGGTCGTACTCGATGTGCGCGACCTTGGCCGGGATGCCGTCCTTGTCCAGTCGACGGAAGTCGATCAGACGGTAGGCGCGCTTGTGGCCGCCACCACGGTGCCGGGTGGTGATCCGGCCGTGGGCGTTACGACCACCGGACTTGGTGAGCGGACGCAGCAGCGACTTCTCGGGGGTCGAGCGGGTGATCTCGGCGAAGTCCGAGACCGAAGCACCGCGGCGACCCGGGGTCGTCGGCTTGTACTTACGGATTGCCATGAGTTCTTCTCTGCTTTCTGGATTCCCAGGCGCTTACGCGACCGGGCCTCCGAAGATCTCGATGGGCTTGCTGTCGGCCGAGATGGTCACGAGCGCGCGCTTGGTGTTCTTGCGCTTGCCGTAACCGAAGCGGGTCCGCTTGCGCTTGCCCTGACGGTTGGCGGTATTGACGCTGGTCACCTTCACGCCGAAAACCTTCTCGACGGCGATCTTGATCTGCGTCTTGTTGGAGTCCGGGTGCACCACGAAGGTGTAGGTGCCTTCCTCGATCAGCCCGTAGGACTTCTCGGAGATGACCGGCGCCAGCAAAATGTCGCGGGGGTCGGCGATCGTGGTCACTTGCTCTCCTCCTGTGCAGCTTCGGCAGGGCCGTGCACGAAGGCGTTGAGCGCCTCGACGGAGAACACGACCTCGTCGCTCTTCAGGACGTCGTAGGTGTTCAGCTGATCGGGAGCGATCGGGTGCACGTTCTGCAGGTTCGCGACGCTCTTCCACGCGGCGAGATCCTCACGGCCGACGACGACCAGGAAGTTCTTCCGGTCGGACAGCTCGGCGAGGAAGTTCTTGGCCACCTTGGTGGACGGGGTCTGACCCGCGACCAGTTCGGTGATCACGTGGATGCGCTCGTTGCGGGCCCGGTCCGAGAGGGCGCCACGCAGCGCGGCGGCCTTCATCTTCTTGGGCAGACGCTGGGTGTAGTCGCGCGGCTGCGGGCCGTGCACGGTGCCACCACCGGCGAACTGCGGGGCGCGGGTCGAACCCTGACGGGCGCGGCCGGTGCCCTTCTGGCGGTACGGCTTCTTGCCACCGCCGCGGACGTCGCCGCGGGTCTTGGTGGCGTGCGTGCCCTGGCGAGCCGCGGCCTGCTGGGCCACGACGACCTGGTGCATCAGCGCGATATTGGCGGTCGCGTCGAAGATCTCCGCGGGGAGCTCGACGGTGCCCTCGGTCTTGCCGCCCGCGGCCTTGACCGGGAGCGTCAGGTTGGTCTTGGTCTCTTCGACCTTCTTAGTGCTCACCGCGCTCATGCCCGGGCACCACCCTTCACTGCACTCTTGACGATCACGACGCCGCCGGTGCGGCCCGGGATCGCGCCCTTGATCAGCAGCAGACCGTTCTCGGCGTCCACCTTGTGGACCGAGAGGTTCTGCGTGGTGACGCGGTCGTTACCCATCCGGCCGGACATGCGCATGCCCTTGAACACGCGGCCCGGGGTGGAGCAACCACCGATGGAGCCCGGACGACGGTGCACGGCCTGCGCACCGTGCGAGGCGCCCTGGCCACGGAAGCCGTGGCGCTTCATGGTGCCCGCGAAGCCCTTGCCCTTGGAGGTGCCGGTCACGTCGACGTAGGTGCCCTCTTCGAACACGTCGGCGGAGAGCTCCTGGCCGATCTCGAAGGTGGACGCGTCGGCGACGCGGATCTCCGTGATGTGGCGGCGCGGGGTGACACCGGCCTTGGCGAACTGGCCGGAGATCGGCTTGTTCACCTTGCGCGGGTCGATCGCGCCGTAGGCGATCTGGACGGCCGAGTAGCCGTCGCGCTCCACGGTACGGATCTGGGTCACGACGTTGGGACCAGCCTTGATGACGGTCACCGGAACGACGCGGTTCTTCTCGTCGAAGACCTGGGTCATGCCGAGCTTGGTGCCCAGGATGCCCGCTGCCGGGCGGCTCTTGTTGTCAGTCATATCTGAAGTCCCCGTCACTGAATGTTGACGTCGACGCTGGCCGGAAGATCGATGCGCATGAGAGCGTCCACCGTCTTCGGCGTCGGGTCGAGGATGTCGATCAGCCGCTTGTGCGTACGCATCTCGAAGTGTTCGCGCGAGTCCTTGTACTTGTGCGGCGAACGGATGACGCAGTACACGTTCTTCTCGGTCGGCAACGGCACCGGACCGACGACACGTGCGCCGGTGCGGGTCACCGTCTCGACGATCTTGCGCGCAGACGCGTCGATCGCCTCATGGTCGTAGGCCTTGAGCCTGATGCGGATCTTCTGTCCCGCCACGCTGAGTGTCCTTTTCTCCGCTTGCGTTGTGCCCCAGGAGCTTTCACTCCCGAGACACCCTCATTTGCACAGCCCGAACACACGAAGACGCATCAGCGACCAACATCTCGACCGGGGCTCGCCCCGCTCCGTCACCGCTGTTCATCTGTCATGGTTCTTCCGGTCCACGCGGTCGGGCGTGTCGCCTTTTCGCTCATTCTCCGGCCCCGGATGAAATCCTTCATGGCCTCGGAACGGTGTCCCGGACGTACCCGGGCCGCAGTCGGCCAGGTACTCGATTGGGTCTTGCTCACCCGCAACCACCAGCGCAATTCCACAGAACAGACGCAGGCCCGTGCAGGCAACCCGAACAGTATGCCTCGAGCGTCGGGGCGGATTCAAATCGCCCCTCCCCCGGAGCGCGCGCGATGGCGCTGGTCACACCTATCGGACCGGTAGGTCCACCTCGTCGCGCGTCAGACGACGCCGCAACCACCTGACCGCGAGCCACACCGTCGCGATGATGGCGAGTACGCCGACCGTGAAGGTCGCCGGTGCCCACGGGCCATTGTCCGCGATGGCGTGCTTCGCCGTGGCGCGGACCGTGACCTGGGCGGGGTACCGCTGCTCGATACCGCGCAGGACGCCGGAACCTTTGGCGCCGTTCTTCAGGACCCAGGTGCCGGTGCACACGGTGCTACCGCGGCTTTTCCGGCCGCCGCTGTTCCAGTGGCATTCGGAGATCTGAGCCGAGACCTTCTCACCCAGGAAATAGGTCTTGGTGCTCGCGTACGAGGCCGGTGCGGCAATGCAGGTCAGCAACAGCACGACGATGCCGAACCTCCGCCAGAACCCGCGGCGATGTTCCGAGCCGTTGAACATTCTTTTGAACCACTTCCCCCACACGACGGCTCAGTATGCCAGCGCCGCACCAACGGGAAACTTACTTCCGAGTAAGATACGAGCCATGACGAAAGAGACCGCCACCTACCGCGGCTGGAAGAAGCTGCCCGACAACCGCTTGGGCCACACCCTGTTCTCCCTCGGCATGGTCGCGCGGGTGCCGTACTTCGGGACGGTGCTGCCCACCGTGGTGCGCCTGGAGCCGGGTCTGTGCGAGGTGACCGCGCCCAAGTGGTTCGGAATTCACAACCACCTGAGCACTTTTCACGCCATCGCGGCGTGCAATCTCGCCGAGGTGGCCATGGGGATGCTCAGTGAGGCGACCGTGCCCGGTACGCACCGCTGGATTCCGAAGGCCATGAACGTGCAGTACCTGGCGAAGGCGAATTCGGGGTTGCGCGCGGTGGCGAAGCTGCCGGAGGTGCCGAACTTCGAGGAGATCACCGAGGGCACCGAACTGGTCGTCCCCGTCTCGATCTACGACAAGAGCGGCCTGGAGGTCGTGCACGCCGATATCACCACGTGGGTGACTCCGAAGTAGTGCTTGCCGGGGAGCTACATCCCCAGCATCCGCTTGACCTTCTTGGTATCCGCCTTGGAGAAGTCGTCCTCCATGTTCAGCCGCCGCGTCCGCCGCGAGGACTTCTTCTCCAACATGTGGTTCTTGTTGGCGCGGGCCCGCCGCAACTTCCCCGTCCCCGTCACCTTCACCCGCTTCGAAATGCCTTTGTGCGACTTGTTCTTCGGCACTGAGCTCACCGTCCCTGGAGCGCCGGACGTGGTGTGGATACACCCAGGGTAGTGCGGGAGTGAGACGGGGTGTTTGAATGCGAAGTATGAGTGGTGGGGTTGACGGCGCGGTCGACGTTTGCGTAGTGGGGCTCGGCCCCACGGGGCGGGCGTTGGCGCATCGGGCGATGCGGGCCGGGTTGACCGTGGTGGCGGTGGATCCGCGGCCGGAGCGGTTGTGGGTGCCGACCTATTCGTGTTGGGTCGACGAGCTGCCGGAGTGGTTGTCACACAGTGCGATCGCCAGCCGGATCGACGCGCCGGTGGTGTGGACCAAGCAGGAGCACGTCATTCGGCGGCCCTACTGCGTGTTGTCCAAGCGGGGGTTGTGGGATGCGCTGCCGCTCGACGACGCGCGGGTGATCGCGGCGCGGGCGCGCGTTGTCGAGGCCCATCGGGTCGAGCTGGCGGATGGGACCCAGATTCGGGCCGCGGCGGTGTTCGACGCACGGGGCCAGGCGTCGCCGGGGCGGCGGCGCACCGCCAGCGCGCACGGGATCTTCGTGGACGAGGAGATCGCCGCGCCGATGGTGAAGCCCGGTGAGGGGCTCATGCTGGATTGGCGCGACGAGAACGGGGCGGGGCCCGACGAGCCGCCGTCGTTCCTGTACGCGGTGCCGCTCGGCGACGGCACGGTGATCTTCGAGGAGACCAGCCTCGGTCTGCGCGGCGGCATGCCGCAGCATGAGCTGCGGCGGCGCACCTTGAATCGGCTTGCGGCACACGGGATTCGACTACGCGGGGACGAGCCCAGCGAGGCGGCGCACTATCCGCTGGACGATCATCCGCCCAAAGCCGGTCTCGGCCAGGTGATTCCCTTCGGCTCCCGGGGCGGGCAGATGCACCCCATCACCGGATACTGCGTGGCCGACTCGCTCTCGCAGGTCGACACCGCCCTCGATGCGCTCCAGCGCGGCGAGGACCCGATCGAGGCCCTGTGGCCGTGGCAGGCCCGGCTCGTCTACTGGATGCGCATGCGCGGCGTCTACGGCCTGGGCCGCCTCACCACCGAACAGTCCAAGGCCATGTTCGACGCCTTCTTCACCCGCCCGCCCCGCCAACAGCGCGCCCTGCTCTCCGCCCACGACGACTACACCGCCCTCGGCGCGTCCCTGTTCATGACCGTCGCCCAGACCTGGCCCTTCCGCTGGCGCTACGACCTGGTCGGCTGGACCAACCGAAACCGCTGGGTGGACTACGATTTCGGCCGCCCCGAGGAGGTCGCGGACGCCATTCGGGAGATCGACCACACCTAGCGCCACCCGTCAGACCCAGTTCTCGATCCAGTACTTCCAGATGATCGGGGCGTAACCGGCCAGCGGGGGAACCTTGATGTCGGTGCCCGCCAGGGCGGCGGAGGCGTGGCGGGAGTCGAACCAGCAGGTGAACTCGCTGTGTTCGATGATCTCGGTGGGTACGCCGATCTGACGGAGCACCCGGCCCACACCCGGCACGCGCAGCGTCATGTCGAGGGTCTGTTTGGGCATGACCTCGACGAGATGCGGCGCGCCCGCCTCGTCGGCGAAGAGGTTGAGGGCGTCGGCGACGCTTTGGCGGCGGGAGTCCACGAGGTGGTAGGTGGCGCCGCTCGCGGTGTCCTGATGGGCGATGTGGTCCAGGGCGCGCGCCACGAAATCGACCGGCACCATATTGGTTTCGCCGAGTTTGGGGGCGATCACCGGGAGGATGCGCGGGAGTTGCGCGGCCATGCGCAGCAGCCGGAAGAAGTAGTACGGGCCCTCGACGCGGTCGATCTCACCGGTGCGGGAGTGCCCGATCACGATGGACGGGCGGTACACGCGCCACGGCACGGAGCAGTGCTCCCGCACCGCCCGCTCGGCCTCCAGCAGCGACCGTTGCCACGGCGTCGCCAGGACCTGCCCGACGTCGAACATGTCCTCGGTGTACATGCCCTCCCAGTCACCGGCCACCGCCACATTCGAAACATGGTGCAGCGCACCGGCCCCCAACTCCCCGGCCAGCTCCGCCACCCGCCGCGTCCCGCCGCCGGAACCCGTCGCGTCGTACCCGCCCGCCAGATGGAAGACGTGCTCGATCGAACCGCGCTGTGCCGCAACCCAGCTCGGGTCGATCCCCACGCCGGGCGCGCTCAGATCGCCGCGGACGGGGCGCACGCGGTCCCCGGCGTCCCAGGTGCGCACGCAGCGGTTGAAGCGCAGCACCGAATCCTCGCCGGGCCGCACCAGCACCCACACCTGTTCGCCATGTTTCAACAGTTCCGGTACGAGGAATCGACCGATGAACCCGGTGGCCCCGGTAACCAGGTAAGCCATGGGGTCACCATAGCGTGAGCCATGCCACACTCCGCCCGCGCATCCTCTCGAGTCGGGCATATCCGACGTGGGAATCGCCGGAATCAGGCGGGGAGCGCGGAATGCGCCCTTTCGACGGAAAACTCACGGCATGCTGTGCGCGTGAACTTTCGGACTCTGATGACCGTATCGGCCGTGTGCGCGAGTTTGCTGGCGACGGGATGCGGTGACTCGACCGCCACGACGGACGCGGCCCCGAGCACTCCCCCCGACCAATTGGTACTGACGGGTTCCGAGCTACCGGCCGGAGCGAAGAAGGTGAGCATCCCCGACGACCAGCTCCGCGAATCCATGGCCGATTTCGCGGGGGTGCAGTCGGATTCCACCATCACCCCGGCGGAGTGCAAGGGCCCGCAGCTCGACCTGGAGGCGGCGAGCAAAGCGGCGCTGAGCGATTCCGCCGTCGCCGCCGTGGTCGCCGACACCACGGTGTTGAGCGAATTCGTCGCGGCGCGGCCCACCGACCTGAGCACCTTCGCCGAGGCGGACGCCAAATGCCCGAAGCTGTCCATCAACAGCGTGATCGAGGGCGAGCGAGTGGATTCCGAGGTCACCGTGGATATGCGCAAACCACCGGCGGCGCTGAACGGGATCGATGCCATTGCCACGTACTCGACCGCCACGGCGACCACGGCGACCGTCCCCGACGCCCCGGTGACCACCGCGACCTATGCGGGGTGGGCCACCTTGCGCGGCACCACGGTCGCGGTGCGGGTCACCTCGCTGAGTGACACCCTGGACGAGGTGGCGGCGGAGAAGTTCTTCGTGGATGCGGTGCGGAAGGTGAAGGACGCCAAGTAGGGATTGGCCTGAGCGGTCGGAAATCGCTATGAGAGGGCGGAATTCGCTGTCTCGGGGCGATTTTCGACCGCGTAGGCCTAACGCTCCCCTTACACCCCAGTCTCCGCCGCCCGCCGATACCCCCGAATAGCAGGCCACCCGAACACCACGATCATCCCCACCGACCACGCCACGATCTTCACCACGGGCTCCACGATCGGCCCGTCGTAGGCCAACCCCCGCATGGCGTCGATCGCACAACTCATGGGCTGGTTCTGCACCACGTCCTGCAACCACACCGGGTAGGCGAACACCGGCACGAAGCCGGTGTTGAAGAACATCAGCAGGTTGGTGACGATGCCGATGACGCTCACCAGCATGACGCCCTCGGAGATGGTGGCCAGCGCGGTCACCATGATGGCGAAGGCCATGCCGAACAGCACCGGCACCAGCAGCATCGCGAGCGACGCGAACGGTCCGTACCAGAACCGGAACCCCAGGGCGACGCCGACGGCCAGCACGAACAGCGAGGTGACGAGCACGCGGACGGCCTCGGCCATCAGCCGTCCCGTGAGCCCGGCCGCGCGATGGATCGGCATGGTCCAGAAGCGGCCGAGCAGGCCGGTGGATTTCTCCGTCTTGAAGCCGAGCGCACTGACCACCGCACCCGACATGGTCGCCACGATGATGACCATGGGCACCTGCCCGTACACGCTGGGCACCCCGGTGGCCGAGGTGATCGAATCACCCAGCACCACACGGAACATGAGCAGGGTCAGCGCCGGATAGACCAGCGTCTGAATGGTGGTCGCGGGGTCGCGCGCCCAGCCCATGAGCAGGCGCTTGCACTGAATCAGACTCTGCCGCAGCCAGAGTGCGGTCGAGTTCTCACGCTGCGGCGACACCTCCGGGAGGGGATCGTGCCCCGCCCAGGTACCGGTGGCCTTCTCCATGACAGTGCTCATGACCGCCTCACACTCGCCCACACGGCCAATGGCACGAAGGCGATCGTCAATCCGATCAGCCAGACCATGGGCACCCAGAACACCTGCCACATCACCCCGCCGTCGGCCATGTCGCGCAGCGCGAAGGAGAACTGCGAAATCGGCTGATTGCGGACGAAGGGCCGGATCCACGCCGGGAATCCGCCCTCGGGTACGAACCCGCACGACAGCATGCCGAGCACCAGCGTCGGCAGGGTGAGCGCCTGGCTCAGGGCTTCGGGGCTCTTGGTGAGCGAGCCCAAAGCGTCGGCGCCGATGGCCAATACGGTGCCGACCGCGAGCGAGAACGCGCAGAACAGCACCGCTTGATCCCATCCGGCCACGAACCGGAAGCCGATGAGATGACCCCAGACCAGCGCCGCCGCCAGCGAGGTCACCGACCGCACCAGTCCGGCGCTGATGCGCGAGAGCAGCGGCACCAGCTTGCCGATCGGCATGGTCTGCATGCGGGTGTTGAGACCCGTCAGCGCCTCGAACGCCGCCATCTGCGCATTCGACATCATGGTGAAGGACATGGTCTGCAGCACGATGATCGGCATGACGAACTGCGCGTAGTCGATGCCCTGGAACTGCATGATGTATTTGAGCGGCAGGTAGAAGCCGAGGGTGAACACCAGCGGGGTGATGACCGCGACCACGAGTTCGCCCTTGGTCGCCATCACCCACACGATGCGCCCGGTCAGCGCCCGCCACTGCGCGAAGCTCGACGGCTTCGCCTCGGGTAGGCCGGAGAACAGTTGGGTAGCGGTCACGGCTGGCCGCCGGTGTGTCCGGTGAGCGAGAGGAAGACGTCGTCGAGCGAGGGCCGCCGCAGCCCGATATCGGCGAGGCGCAGCCCGGCCTTGTCGAGACGGCGCAGCGCTTCGGCGAGGGTGTCCGCGCCCTCGGGGGCCGGAATCGAGAGACGGTCGCCGGTGAGCTCCGCGCGCACGGCCGCGGGCACCAGATCGCCCAGCGCCTCCGCGACCCGCGCGAGCTGTCCCGGATCCAGCGGCACCACCTCGCAGTAGCTGCCGCCGATCTTCTCCTTGAGTTCGTCGGCGGTGCCCTCGGCGATGACGGTGCCCTTGTCGATCACGATGATGTTGTCGCTGAGCACATCGGCTTCCTCGAGGTACTGCGTGGTGAGCAGCACCGTGATGCCCTGGGTCTTGAGCGCGTTCACCAGATCCCACACGCCCTGGCGGCTGCGCGGGTCGAGGCCGGTGGTGGGTTCGTCGAGGAAGACCACCTCGGGTTTGACCACGAGCCCACACGCGATGTCGACGCGGCGGCGCATACCGCCGGAGTAGTGGCGCACCGCGCGCCGTCCCGCGTCGGCGAGGTCGAATTCCTCGAGCAGGGTGGTGGCGCGTTGGCGGGCGGCCTTGCGGCTCAGGCCCATGAGGCGGCCGAAGAGCTCCAGATTCTCGCCGCCCGAGAGGTTTTCGTCGAGGGCGGCGTACTGCCCGGTCATCATGATGGAGCGGCGCACCCCGGCCGGGTCCTTGCGCACATCGCGCCCGGCGACCACGGCGGTGCCGGAGTCGGGGCGCAGCAGAGTGGAGAGGATCTTCACGGTGGTGGTCTTGCCCGCGCCGTTGGGACCCAGGATGCCGAGCACGCTGCCGCGCGGTGCGGTGAAGCTGACGCCTCGCAGGGCGTGCACATCGCCGAAGGATTTGCGGATGTCCTCGACGAATACCGCCGATTCAGTATCCGCGCGGGTGTGCGAATCCGGTTTGTCCAAGCTCGGCATCAACTCTCCACTGTCGACCGCGGCGGGCGCGGGTAATCGCCTCCGGTGGGGATGATCCCCTCCGCCCCGCGCGATGTTACCGGCGGGACCGATGCTCTCCCGTTGCTTCGGCAAAGCATCGGGTGGGTAGACCGAGGCCCTTGTGTCCTTGGTCACAAACCACACGGTCCCCGGATAGCCGCTGGTCCCGACACAGACCGCCCGGTCCGCGTGGGTTTCCGCACCTTGTCGGCCGTGCCGACCGGGCCATAGTCTGGCGTACGGGGAGACAATTCACTGGTCTGCGAGAGGTGACCATGGCCGAGTCTGCGCAGCCGCGAACGGCAGCGCACACGGGAGGAACTGGCCGACCCAAGGTGCTGACGTCCTACGATCCGCGCACCGGCGAGGTCGTGGGCGACTACGCCATTATGGGAGCCGGGGAGCTCACCCGCACCGTGCGCGCCGCCCATGCCGCCGAACAGTGGTGGGCGGCAATAGGTTTCGATGGACGCAAGCGCTGGATGCTGGATTGGAAGCGCAGCGTGGCCCGGGGCACCCGGGAATTGGTGGACCTCATCAGCGCCGAGACCGGCAAACCCCGCCTGGATGCCGCCATCGAGGTGACCGCGGCGGTGGAGCAGCTGAATTGGGCCGCGCGCCATGCCGAGCGGACCCTCGGACGGCGTACCAGCGGCCGATTCCGGCGCAGTCGGACGGCCTCGGTGGGCTACCTGCCGCTGGGTGTGGTCGGCATTCTCGGACCGTGGCACAATCCCGTCCTCAGCTCCATGAACGCCATCGCCTGCGCCATGGCGGCCGGGAACACCGTGGTGTTCAAGCCGAGTGAACTCACCCCGGGCGTGGGCGCGTGGCTGGCCGACAGTTGGAGTCGGCTCGCACCGAATCAGCCGGTGCTGCAAGTGGTTACCGGCGACGGCTCGACCGCCGCGGCGCTGTGCAAGGCCCGGCTGGACAAGATCTCCTACACCGGTACGCCCGCGGGGGTGCGCGAGGTGACGGCCCTGTGCGCCCAGTCGTCCACTCCCCTGCTGCTCGAACAGGGCGCGCGCGGGGCCATGGTCGTGCAGGTGGATGCCCGGCTCGACGACGCCGCCGCGGCCGCGGTGTTCGGGGCCATGGCCAATGCCGGACAGAACCCGGCGGGCATCCAGGTCGCCTACGTGGCCGAATCGGTCTACGAGCCGTTCCTGGAATTGGTTGTGGCACAGGCGAAGCGGTTGCGGCCGGGTGCGGAGCGGCGGGCCGCCTACGGACCCATGACGCTGGAATCGCAGACCGATGTGGTGCGCCGTCACGTGCGGGACGCGCTCAGCCGCGGCGGGAAGGCCGTGGTGGGCGGGCTCGATTCCATTCGCGAGCCGTATATCGAGCCGATCGTGCTCGCCGAGGTGCCGGAGGTCAGTCTCGCGCTCACCGGTGACGCCGTGGGTCCGGTGCTCGTGGTGAACAGGGTGGCGAGTATGGACGAGGCCGTCGAGCGGCTGAAGGGGCGCGGGCTGTCCACCGCCGTCTTCACCCGCGATGTGCGCAGTGTGCCGGAGTTCGCCGAACGCCTGGATACCGCTGTGGTGACGGTGAATTCGGCTCCCGTCTACGGTACCGACGGCCCCGGGCGCACCCGCGACGAGAACTTGCTGCGCGCCTTCGCGCGCCCGCTCACCATTACCGAGAAGCACCGCCACGATCCGGTGGAGCAGTCCACCTTCGAGCGGCATCCGCAGCATCTGCGCTTGGCGCGCATGGCGTTTCGGCTGCGGCACCGCGTCTGACGGAAGTGACCGCTAATTCTGTCCGGCCACGCCGAGCAGCACCGCGTGCATGAGCGCGCGGACGCGGGCGATGTTCTCGGGGCGATCGTCGAAGCGGATGCGGCGGCCGACATCGATGACCTGGGCGATGGCGGCGTGCACGCGGAAGCGGGCCTCCACCTGATCCCCGTCGAGCAGGTTGGCCCACTCCAGGACGTTCTGCCGCTGGATGGAGCGCAGCCGATGTTGTTCGGAGGCGGGCAGATTCGAGAATTCCGAAAAGTACACCGGCAGGATCTCCGGCATGGCGAAGGTCATGCGGGCGAAGCGGTCGGCGATGCGGACCGCCGCGTCGGCGCGGCTGGTGGCCTCCGCGAGGGCCTCGGCATTGCCGATGGCGACGCGTTCGCCGGTGCGATGGAAGGCCGCGGCGAGCAGGTCGGATTTGCTCGCGAAGTACCGATAGACGCTGGAGGCGTTGATTCCCGCCGCCGCGCCGATCTCCTCGATACTGGCCTCGTGATAGCCCTGGCGGCCGAAGATGCGAATGGCCTCGGTGAGCAGCTGCTCTCGCTTGGAGATGACCGGTAGGCCGCGCGGCGTCGGCTCGCCGGTGACGGGCGGCGGCGCGGGCGGTAGCTCGGTGCCGAGGATGGCGCGGCAGATATCGTCGAGCAGCGCGCACAGACGGGTGGTCGACAGCGTCGTGCGGTGGTGGGTGATGCTGCCGATGGCGCTGAGCACGGCCGCGGTGAGCAGGACGATATCAGCCTCGTCGGCGTCGGGGCGCAGGTCGCGAATGGGTACGGCGACGAGTTCGTGCAGTTCGTTGTAGACGACGCGAATGCGCTCGCGGTCCTCGCGCTCGAGGTAGCGGCGCTCCCAGCGGTACAGCCCGCCCTCGCGGCGGACGTCGATGGTGTACTCGGCGATGCCCTTGATCAGCGCGGTGAGTCGCGGTTCCGGTTCCAGCGTCGGATCGTCGGCGGCGCGGGCGGCATCGAGCAGATGCTGTGCGCCCATTTCGGCGGCGGCGACGAGCAGGGCGTACTTGTTGCGGAAGTGGCGGTACAGGGCGGGTCCGGAGATGCCGACCTCGGCCGCGATCTCGTCCACGCCGACCGGGTGATAGCCCCGCTCGGCGAAGGCTCGAGCGGCGACTCGCACGATTTGCGCCTTGCGGTTCTTGGGGCGCCGACGTGGCGATTGTTCGCTGTCCGGTCGCGCGGAAGCGAGTAGCGACTCGCTGCGATCGGCGACCATTCACTCTCTCCTTCTCGGTGGCACCGACTGTTGACAGTGCCGAACAAGTACACCTAAGTTAACCACAATTCGCAATGCGAACCACAACGGCGCCGCTGCCGTACGCAGACCCAGGAGCACCCCCATGACGAATATCGCGACCACCCCGGGCTTCAGCGCCGTTGCGGACGGACGGGTACTGCGTATCACGATTACCAATCCCAAGCGCAAGAACGCGATCGATTACGACACCATGGTCGGTCTCGGCGATACGGTACGGGCCGCTTCGGACGATAAATCGCTGCGCGTCATCGTGCTGACCGGGGAGGGCGGCGATTTCTGCACGGGCGCGGATCTGGCGGCGGCGCCCGCCGCGGCGCAGCGCGGGATCACCTCGGAAATGACCATGGACGCCGCCAACGCCATGATCAAAGCGATTGTGGATTCGCCGCTGCCGGTGATTTCGCGGGTGAAGGGCGCGGCCGCCGGAGTGGGCGCGGCCTTCGCGCTCGCGGCCGATCTCTCGTATTTCAGCGAGGATGCCTACCTGTTGCTGGCGTTCATCAATATCGGACTGATGCCCGACGGCGGTGCGGCGGCCATGGTCGCGGCGGCGGCCGGTCGCCCGCTCGCCGCGGAGATGGCGCTGCTCGGTGAGCGCCTGCCCGCCACCGAGGCGAAGAAGTACGGGCTCATCACCGGCGTGCTTCCCGAGGCCGACCTCGACGCCAAGGTGGAGGCCGCCGTCGAGAAGCTCGCCAACGGCCCTCGCCGCGCCACCGAACTCACCAAGCGCAATATCAACACCGCCGCCCTGGCCTCGCTCGACGGCGCGCTCGCCGCCGAAAAGGTCGGCCAGTCAGAACTTCTGGAGTCCCCCGACTTCTTCGAGGGCGCGGCCTCGATGCTCCAGAAGCGCAAGCCCGTCTTCGCGGATTGAGCAGACTCTTTGGTTCTCGTGCCCCCGTTCCTTCGGAACGGGGGCACAGGCGGATCGAGAGAGAGTGCGGTCACCCCCGCTAGGTAGAGCCTCGGGGGCACAGGCGGATTCATGCGGAGTGCGAGTCGCCACCAGACGACGCGGCGCAGCTGCGGAGGGATTCGAGGTAGGCCGTCATGGCGTCGCGGTTGCGGGTCAGGAGGTCTATGCGTTGGGTCATGCGGTCGCGTTGGTGTTCGAGGGTGGCGATGATCTCGGGGGTGGCGTCGGCGAAGTGGATGTCCTTGGGGTCGTCGAGGCAGGGGAGGATTTGTTTGATGAGGCGGGTGGGCAGGCCCGCTTCGAGTAGGCCGCGGATATGGATGACCTGGTCCACGAAGCGGTCGTCGTAGTCGCGGTAGCCGTTGGCGGAGCGGGCTACGCGCAGGAGGCCCTGTTGTTCGTAGTAGCGCAGCAGCCGGGGGGACGTGTCGGTGCGCTCGGCGAGCTCGCTGATTCGCATATGCCGTACCTCACAACGGATCTCGGTTGACCTTGACATGTATGTCAACGTTTCAGCATAGCCACATGAGCAAGGACATCACCCTCTTCGACTACAGCCCGATCACCGAGCGGGAGCCGATCCACTGGCCCGAGGGCAAGCGCGTCGCGTTCTACATCGGCCTCAATATCGAGCACTTCTACGTCGACCTGCCCGGCACCGCCACCTACGAGGGCACCACGGCGCTGACCCCGGACTCGCTCAACTACGGCTGGCGCGACTACGGCCCCCGCGTGGGCATCTGGCGGATCATCGACCTGCTCGACAAGTACGGCATCCGCGCCAGCGCCCTGCTGAATTCCGATGTGGGCGAACGCTATCCACAGATCATCGCGGCGGGACGGGAGCGCGACTGGGCGTGGCTGGCACACGGCAGCAGCAACAGCCACCTGCACACCGGGCTGACCGTCGAGGAGGAGCGCGCCGTCCTGCGCGATATCGTCACCACCATCGAGAAGACCACCGGCCAGCGCCCGCGCGGCTGGATGGGCCCGGGCCTCACCGAAACCTTCCACACCCCGGAGCTTTTCGCCGAACTCGGCGGCCAGTACGTGCTCGACTGGACCAATGACGACCAGCCCTATCCGCTGAATGTGCCAGGCATGCTGAGCGTTCCGTATTCGGTGGAGCTCAACGACATCGGCATCTTCGTCAGCAAGGGTCTCGCCGGCCCCGACTTCGTCCAGATGGTCAAAGACCAGGTCGACCAACTCCACGCCGAAGCCGAGGCCGCCGACAGCGGCCGGGTCATGGCATTGGCGTTGCACCCCTTCGTGATCGGCCAGGCCTTCCGCCGCCGCTACCTCGACGAAGCACTCGACTACGTGACCGGTCACCCGGGCGTCTGGCTGACCACCAGCGACGATATCGCCGAGCACTACGCGCCGCGCCGCCTGAACCGCGAAGCGCCCCCGTTCCGGTCGGAACGGGGGCGCGGCTGCCCGTGCGGCCCCCTGCGCCGCACGCCGTGGCGGTTACGAAACCGCTTGCGGCACGGTCACCCTCCGGTGACCGTGAGATAGATCAGCGCCACATTGAGCACCGAGATGATGGCGGCCACCAGCCACGCCAGGCCGGTGGTCACGCGATGGTTGACGTCGGCCCCCATGAGGGCACGGTCGGCCGTGAAGCGCACCAGCGGAATCAGCGCGAACGGGATGCCGAAGGACAGCACCACCTGCGAGACGATCAACGCCCGGGTCGGATCGATGCCGAGCGCCAGAATGGCAAGGGCCGGAACGAGAGTCACCACGCGGCGCACGATCAGGGGAATGTGCCGCTTCAGCAGTCCCTGCATGATCATGGCCCCCGCGTAGGCCCCCACCGAGGTGGAGGCCAGCCCCGAAGCGAGCAGTCCGATGGCCAGCAGCAGCGCGGCCCCGGGACCGAGCACATCGTGGACCGCGCCGTGCGCCGCCTCGATGGAGTCGATGCCCTCGCGCCCGCGCAGGGTATTGGCGGCCATGAGCAGCATGGCCATGTTCACGGTGCCCGCGATGACCATGGCGAGCCCCACATCGACCTTGGTGATGCGCAGCAGCCGCGCGCGCACCGGACCGGCCTCCGGGTTGCCGTGCCGGTCGCGGGCCAGTCCGGAGTGCAGGTACACCGCGTGCGGCATGACGGTCGCGCCGATCATGGCGGCGGCCAGCAGCACGCTCTCGGTGCCGTCGAAGCGCGGCACCAGCCCGCCGACGGTGCCCGCGACCGAGGGCGGGGAGATCACCACGCTGGCCAGGAAGCCGATGGCGATGATGGCCAGCATGCCGGTGATGATGCGTTCGAAAGGCCGCTGCCCCCAACGGTTCTGCGCCGCGAGCAGCACCAGCGACACCGCGCCGGTGATCACGCCGCCGACCAGCAGCGGCAGCCCGAAGAGCAGGTTCAGCGCGATGGCGCCGCCCACCACCTCGGCGAGATCGGTTGCCATGGCGACGGTTTCGGCCTGCGCCCAGTACGACAGCCGCACGCCCCGACTGGACTTGGCGCGCACCGCTTCCGGCAGCGACATGCCGGTGACCAGCCCGAGCTTGGCCGAGAGGAACTGCACCAGACCGGCCATGACATTGGCCATGACGATGACCCACACCAGCAGGTAGCCGAACTGCGCGCCCGCGCTGATATTCGACGCCACATTGCCCGGGTCGACATAGGCGATGGCGGCGACGAAGGCGGGGCCCAGCAGCAGGGAGGCGGATCTGACCCGCTGGAGGGCGGAACGCCGCGGCTCAGCCAGTACGGTAGTGCTCACAAAACAAAGTTTACGGGTAACCAAACTTTTTGTTGAGACCTACCCCGTAGAAGATACCGACCTCACGTTTTGTTCGCCGCAAACCGGCACCGACCTCGAAAAAAGCGAAGCCCCGACCGTGCCATGCACGGTCGGGGCTTCGAATTCGCTTGTGCTCTAAGGCAGCTCGACGGTCAGAGACCGAGCCCTCGCGCCAGCACCGGCCACGAGTTCATGAACTCGTCGTTCCAGTAGCCCCACGAGTGCGTGCCCGACCCACGGAAGTTGTAGGTCGCCGGGATGCCCAGCGAGTCCAGCTTCGACTTCAGGTTGGCCGTGCAGTAGTTGGTACCGGCCTCGATGACACCGCCGATGATCAGCTGGTTGGCCAGGCCGTAGGCACCCGGCAGCGCGTACTGGCCGTTGAGGGTGTCGTACTGGCCGGGCAGACCGTTGCCCGAGGAGATGTAGAGCTCGGTGCCGCGCAGCTTCTCGGCGTGGATGACCGGATCGTTCTCGGCCCACGCGGGCGAGTCCTCGGGGCCGTACATGTTCTCCAGCTTGCCGCCGCCCCAGGTCTCGACGGTGAGGCGCATGAACTCACGGCCGACGGGATCGGCGAACTGGGCGCAGCCGGAGTACGCGGCGGCGGCCTTGAACAGGCCCGGGGCCTTCTCCGGCAGCTGCAGCACGGTGGTGCCCGAGGTGGAGATACCGGCGATCGCGTTGATGCCGTTGGTGCCTAGGGCCGCGTCGATCAGCGGCGGCAGCTCCTCGGTGAAGAAGGTGGTCCACTTGTTGACGCCGAGCGCCTCGTCGGGCTGCTGCCAGTCGGTGTAGTACGACCACTTGCCGCCGATGGGCTGCACGACATTGACGTTCTTGTCGGCGAGGAAGCCATTGACGATATTGGTCTTCTTCTGCCACGACGCGTCGTCCTGGCCACCGCCCGCGCCATTGAGCAGGTAGAGCGTCGGCCGCGCCTCGGAGGTGTCGGCGGGACGCTGCACGTCCACCGGGAAGGTGGCCTTCATGGCCGCCGAGTAGACGTAGAGCCGGATGTTCCGGTCGTCCTTCATCTCGGCCTTGGTGATCTTCGACCCGTCCGGCGCCACAGGATCGGCAAGCAATTTCTTGTTGTCGATGATGGGATCGGCGGCGGCGCTTCCGACGCTGAGACCGGCGGTCAGACCGGTGAGCACCGCGGTGGCCGCGATGAGGGCCGCGGCGCGCGCACCACGGCGACGACCGGCGGCAGCCCCGTTACGGACATGTCGTCGAATCAATGTTTCACACCTTCGCTTGTTTCGAGTTCTGGCGACCACCCCGGCTGCCGATCGCCCGGCAGCCTCCATCCGTGGCCAGAGCACTTCGACAGACCATACGGCCTATTCAGTCGCCACGACAGGGGTCAATGTTACGTATTCGAAGCCCGACCGTGCTCGGCTAGCCCGCTCAAAGCCTGTACCCAACCTTCCACCAAAGCCTTGACCCGATCGAGTTCCAACACGGCTCCGGCGTAATCGAATCGTGCGACGAACCCGTCCTGGGTGGTGTCGACCGTGATGTCCAGATGCAGATCCGCGGCGGCGGCCTCGGGATGCACCCGGGCCGGACGCAGGTCCCGGTAGCGGAATCCGATCCGCCCCGCCGGGCCTTGGAGCTCACCGCCCGCCGCACCGAGGTGGCGCAGCAGGCCGAAGCTCACCCCCTGCGACGGCACCGCGCGGCTCTGGTCCCGCACGTGTTCGATCACGGTTCCGGCGACGCGCCCACCGGCGCGGATCTCGTCGAAGTCGACGGGGTCCAGATCCAGTGGCAGCGGGTAGCTGGTGGTGAACGCCCCGATGGCGCGCTGACCGTCCGGGTCGCCGACGAGGCGGCCGTCGGCGGGCAGGCGCACCACCGAGCCGAGCCGGTCCACCGCGCCCTCGGTCGCGGCGAGGGCCAGCGCCAGCGCGGCGAGCAGCACCTCGTCGATTCCGGCGCGGTAGCGCCGGGCCACGGCGTCGACCGCGCCCGCGCCCTCGGCGGTGATGGTCACGGTGATCCGTCCGCGTCCGGCTGCCGGGTCGGGCGTGTCGGATTCCGGCACCACCGCCAGCGCGCTGCGCCACCACGGCAATTCGGCGACGGTGTCGGGGTGGTCGGCCCGTTCGGCGAGTTCGCGGGCGATTCCGGCGGGGTGCGCGACGGGTGCGGGCGGGGTGGCGTGGCCGCCGGACCAGGACGCCGTGAGCTCCTCGATGATGGTGCGCCACGAGACGTCGTCGACCACCAGGCCATTGGCGATGACCACCAGGGTGGCGGCGGCCTCGTCGGCGGTCTCGGTCGCCGCCTCCTGGGCGTCGAGCAGGACGAACCGGATATTGCGGCCCTTGTCCGGATCGAGTTCCGCCGAGGCCGCCCGAATGGCGCTGTCGACGAGATCGCCGGAGGTCTCCCCCGCCCAGTCGAAGCGCCACACCACCGCGTCCTCCGGATCGGCGTCCGGGAATTCGAAGGCGGGTGCGCCGCCGTCGCGGCGCAGCCGGGCGCGCAGGCCCGGATGGCGTTCGAAGAGCCCCGCGACCGACTGCCGGACCCGCCAGGGCGGGCAGTCGGAGGCGATATCGAGGGTGATGACGCGAATGGCGAGACCGCTCGGGTCGACGGTGAGCAGATCCACCGCGCCCGGGGGCAGCGGGGAGGGCTCGAGCTCCACGGCGACACCGTCTCTCGACGAGTCCGCCGCGCTGTCGGCGGCCGCGTCGACTCCGGTATCCGGTTCGCTCGGGTACTCCGGGTGCTCCAGCAGTTCGGCGATGCGCGGCCCGATGGCCTCGAGCGCCGCGTCCCCGGTCATCTGCTCGTGCGGGATCGCGACCGGGTGGTCGACGATCGCGCCGGAGACGAACGGCTGCCAGTCCGCCGCCGACCACTGCCGCATGTTCTCCGACCGGTCCACGGTGGCGGTGAAGAACTGCAGGTTGCCGCGGAACACCTCGGTGGGCGTCTCGTCCGCCAATTCCACACTGCGCATGGCGGTTCCGTAGATGCGCCGCAGCCGCTCGGGGGTCATGGCGGCCAGATCCTGGGAGATGGACGCGTGCAGTGCGGCCAGCGCGGCGTCGCCGAGCTCCTCGAGGTTGTCGGTATCGGGGAGGTCCTCGACAGCGACACCGAGGCTGGTGAAGGTCTCGCGAATGGCCGACTTGAAATCGGTGTCGTCCACGCGCGGGTAGCCGTCGAGAATGGCGAGCAGCTCCACCTGCTGGCCCTCGGCCTGCAGACGCGTGGCCACGGCATGGGCCAGCTTGCCGCCGAGCGACCAGCCGAGCAGGCGGTACGGCCCCTCCGGCTGGGCCGCGCGGATCTCGGCGACATAGCGATTCGCGATATCGGCCAACGAGTTCGGCGCGTAGTCGTCCTCGGTGAGCGCCGGGGTCTGGATGCCCAGCAGCGGCTGGTCGGCGGGCAGGTAGCGGGTGAATCCCGAATAGCACCAGGACAATCCGCCGAGCGGGTGCACGACGAACAGCGGCGGCCGGTCGCCCTCGGCGCGCAGCGGTAGCACCACGGCCAAAGCGGCGGCCACGGCGGCTTCGGCCTCCTGCTCGGATTCCAGCGCGACGCCGAGCTGGCGGGCCAGTCCGGTGACGGTGGCGTCGCCGAAGAAGGTGGCGACCGCCAGCCGCGCGCCGGTGCGGGTGTGCAGTTTGCCGACGACCTGGGTGGCCAGCAGCGAATTGCCGCCGAGCGCGAAGAAGTCGTCGTCCGCGCCCACTTGGTCGACGTTGAGCACCTCGGCGAAGGTGTCGGCCACGGCCTGCTCCAGAGCGGTGGCCGGAGCGCGGTATTCGCGTTGTGCCAGAACCGGTTCCGGCAGGGCATTGCGGTCGAGCTTGCCGACCGGCGTCAGCGGCACCTCGTCGAGCACGACGATGGCCGAGGGCACCATGTGCGGCGGCAGCACGCGCGCGGCGTAGTCGGTGAGCGCGGCCGGATCGACCGCGCGCCCGGCGGCGCCGAGCACATAGGAGACCAGCACGGTGACGCCCGCGTTGTTCTTGCGGCCCAACGTGATGGCGAAGTCCACGTCCTCGTGCCCGGCGAGCACGGCGTCGATTTCGCCGAGTTCGATACGGAAGCCGCGAATCTTGACCTGGAAGTCGGTGCGGCCCACGTAATCCAGTTCCCACGACACCGAGGGCGCCGCGCGGTTGCCGGAGCGGTCCTGCGGTTCGGCGTACCAGCGCACCATGTCACCGGTGCGGTACATGCGCGAACCCGGTGCGCCCCAAGGGTTCGCGACGAAGCGCTCGGCCGAGAGCCCGGGGCGGTTGCGGTAGCCGCGCGCCAGCGCGCCACCGGCCAGGTACAGCTCGCCCGCGACACCCGGCGGCACCGGGTTGAGGCGCGCGTCGAGCACCAGCGCCGACATGCCGTGCACCGGTTGGCCGATGGTGATGTGGCGGCCCGGCGTCAGCTGCGCGTAGGAGGAGATGATGGTGGTCTCGGTGGGGCCGTACGCATTGTGGTAGACCCGGCCCGGCTGCCACTTGGCCAGCAGTTCGGGCGTGGTGACATCGCCGCCGACGGAGAGCATTTCGAGCTGTTCGAGTCCGGCCGGGTCCATGGTGCCCAACACCGCCGGGGTGATGATGGCGTGCGTGACCTCCTCGGCGCGCATGAGCTCGGCCAGTTCGGCCCCGCCCATGATCTCCGAGGGCGCGATCACCAGCGCCGCGCCGGTGTAGAAGGCGCAGACCCATTCCAGCACCGACGGATCGAAGCTGGGCGAGCAGATGTGCAGCATGCGGTGGTCGGGGTGCAGGTCGTAGCGCGCGACGGCGTAGTCGGCGAGCCCGCCCACACCGGCGTGGGTGACCACCACGCCCTTGGGCTTTCCGGTCGAGCCGGAGGTGTAGATCATGTACGCCGGATGCCCCATGCGCAGCGGCGCGGTGCGCTCGGCGTCGGTGACCGACTCGCCGGACTTGGTGCCCACCACCGCGTCGGTGGCGGGATCGTCCATGACCAGCCAGCGCACCTCGGCGGGCAGGCTGTCCACGAAGGCGTTCGAGGTGAGGCCGATGACCGCGCCGGAGTCGGTGATCATGTGCCGCACCCGGTCCTGCGGGTAGGTCGGGTCGATCGGCACGTGCGCGCCACCGGCCTTGGCGATGGCGAGCACCGCCATGACCATGCCCAGCGAGCGCGGGAAGGCCACGGCGACAAGCTTTTCCGGGCCGACGCCGCGGTCGATGAGGACGCGGGCCAGACGCGAGGTGTAGGCGTCGAGGTCGCCGTAGCTGATGGAGGTGCCGCGCCAGCGCACGGCGGTGCGCTCCGGACCGTGGCGCAGGCCCGCGGTGAGCAGGTCGGGCAGCAGGCCGGTGGCCATGACGTCGTCGCCGTGCACATGGGTGAGCAGGTCGTACTCGGCCGGGTCCAGCAGCGGCAGATCGCCGACGGGGGCGTCGGGGAAGGTGGTGATGGCCTCCAGCAGCGCGGTGAAGCGCTCGGCGAACACCTCCACGGTGGATTCGTCGAAAAGGTCACGCGCGTAGGTGAATACGGCGTAGATGCCCGCGTCACCGGTCTCGCGCAGCGCGAGCGCCAGATCGAATTGCGAAGTCTGCGCGCCGGATTCGAGCGGGCTGATCCTCAGGCCGGGCAGTTCGAAACTGCTGTCCTGGAGATTCTGGAAGGCCAACATGACCTGGAACAGCGGGTTGCGGGCCGTGGAGCGCTCCGGGTTGAGCACCTCGACCAGGCGCTCGAACGGAATGTCGGCGTGCGCGAACGCCTTCAGGTCGGTGTCCTTGACCTGGGCCAGCAGTTCGTCGAAGCTCAGCTGTCCGGTCACCTGGGTGCGCAACACCAGGGTGTTGACGAACATGCCGATCACATCGTCGAGTTCGGCCTCGCCACGGCCCGCGACCGGGGTGCCGATGGCGATATCGCCGGTGCCGGAGAGGCGGGCCAGGAAGACCGCCAGCGCGGTGTGCACGACCATGAACATGGTGGCGTTGCGTTCGCGGGCGATGCGGCGAAGGCCCTCTTGGATCTCGGCGCTGATCGGGAAGGTGACCGTGCCGCCGCGCAGCGAGGCCACGGGCGGGCGCGGGCGGTCGGCCGGGAGGTTGATCTCGTCGGGGAGATCGGCCAGAGCCGTACGCCAGTACTCGGTTTGGGCGCTGACGAGGCTGGTCGGGTCGTCCTCGGAGCCGAGGACTTCGCGCTGCCAGAGCGTGTAGTCGGCGTACTGCACCGGGAGCGGGGACCAGGCGGGCGGCTCACCGGTGGCGCGGGAGGCGTAGGCCACCATGACATCTCGGGTGAGCGGGCCCATGGACCAACCGTCGGCGCTGATGTGGTGGGCGACGAAGACGAGGACGTGTTCGATGTCGTCGGCGTCCACGCGGAACAGGGCGGCGCGCAGGGGGACCTCGGAGGTCACATCGAAGCCGGTCGAGGCGATCGCGGCTATGCGGTCGGGGAGGTCGGCGGGGGTGACCGAAAGGGGCGTGAGGTCGGGGATCGATGCTCGCGCAGCGGGTTTCGGGGACGGAGCGCCAGGGAAGCTCGGAGCGTCGGAGCTGGCCTTGGGGACCGGCAGGACGACCTGTTGGGCCGCGCCGTCGATCTGCGGGTAGATGGTGCGCAGGGTCTCGTGGCGGGCGATGACGTCGGCGATGGCGTGTTGCAGGGCGGCGGTGTCGAGTTCGCCGGTGAGGCGGACGGCGACGGGGATGTTGTAGGCGGCGGAGGTGGTGTCGAACTGGTTGAGGAACCACATGCGCTGCTGGGCCAGGGACAGGGGGATCGCGTCGGGGCGCGGGCCCGCTGTGAGGGCCTTGCGGCCTGCGCCCGCGTGTTGTTCGACCTTGGCGGCGAGGGTGGAGACCGAGGAGGACTCGAAGAGGGTGCGGACGGGGACTCGGGTGTCGAGGGCTGCGCCGAGGCGGGCTGCTACCTGGGTTGCCAGCAGGGAGTTGCCGCCGAGGGCGAAGAAGTCGTCGTCCGCGCCCACGCGGTCTGCGCCGAGGACCTCGGTGAAGACGTTCGCCACGATCTCTTCGATGGGGGTGGAGGGGGCGCGGAAGGCGGTGGACTCGAACTCCGGTTCCGGGAGGGCCTTGCGGTCGAGCTTGCCGTTGACGTTCAACGGTAGGGCGTCGAGGACCACGAAGGCCGACGGGACCATGTACGACGGCAGGCTCGCCGCGAGGGCGGACTTCACCCGGGCGGTATCGATCTGCGACGCAAGAGGGTTCGGTGCCGCGGGCTCTTGCTGCGCTTGCCCACCCTGCGCCCCTGGCGCAGACTGCCCAAGCGCCCCCGAAGCACCTGCCGAGGACAGGTCGAGCGCGTCCCCGGCTTCCAGCGCGGACTGGCCTTGCGCGCCCACCACGTACGCCACCAGGCGGTCGCCGGTGCGCTGGTCGGACTTTGCGATGACTGCCGCTTGGGCGATCTCGGGCAGTGCGAGGAGCGCTGCTTCGATTTCGCCGAGTTCGATGCGGAAGCCGCGGATCTTGACCTGGAAGTCGGTGCGGCCTCGGTAATCCAACTCGCCGTTGGCGTTCCAGGCTACGAGGTCGCCGGTGCGGTACATGCGGGAACCGGCGGGGCCGTAGGGGTTGGCTACGAAGCGGTCGGCGGTGAGGTCGGGGCGGGCGAAGTAGCCTCGGGCCAGTTGCGCGCCCGCGAGGTAGAGCTCGCCGGAGACTCCTGTCGGGACCGGGCGCAGGCGTGCGTCCAGGACGTAGACCTGGCTGTTCCATTCGGGGGCGCCGATGGAGACCGAGCCCTGGTCGGCGTCGGTGACCTCGTGGGTGGTGATGGACACCGCCGCTTCGGTGGGGCCGTAGAGGTTGAACAGGGCCGTGTTCGGGTTGGCGGTGCGGAAGCGCTGGGCCGTGGTGGCGGGGAGGGCCTCGCCGATGGCGAGGACTCGGCGCAGCGAATCGGGCAGTGCCCCACCGGATTCGGTCATCAGCGCGTCGAGCATGGAGGGGACGGCGTGCAGGGTGGTGACCTGTTCGCGGGACATGAGGTCGTTGAGGTGGCCGGGGTCGCGGTGGCCGTCGGGGGCGGCGATGACCAGGCGTCCACCGGAGACGGCCGCGGACCAGAATTCCCAGACCGACAGGTCGAAGGTGGCGGCGGTCTTCAGCAGGACCGCGTCGGCTGCTCCGAGGCCGAATCCGGCTGTCTTCCACTGCAACTGGTTCGCGATGGCCGCGTGCGGCAGGGCCACGCCCTTCGGGCGGCCGGTGGAACCGGAGGTGAAGATGACATAGGCGGTATTGGTCGGCCGCAGCGGGGCCAGGCGCTCGGCATCGGTGAGCGCCATGGAATCGACTGTGCTCAGGTCGAGTTCGTCGAGGCGCACCAGCGGCGCGATATCGGTGTGGAACTCGGCGGCGGCATTGGTCAGCACGCAGACCGGTGCCGCGGTCTCGAGGATGTAGTCGGTGCGATCGGCGGCCTGATCCGGGTCGACGGGCACATACGCGCCGCCCGCGACGGTGACCGCGTACATGGCGACGACCAGATCGACCGAGCGGCGCAGCGCCAGCGCGACCCGCGCCTCCGGGCCGACTCCCAGTGAGATGAGATGGCGGGCAAGGCGATTGACGCGCTTGCTCAGGTCGGCATAGGTCAGGATGTCGCCGTCGGGGCCGACCAGCGCGGTCGCGCCGGGGACCGATCCGATGCTGGCCTCCAGCAGCGAGGCCAGGGTGGCGGCCGAATCCACCCGGTGCGCGGTGTCGTTGCGCGCCTCGAGCAGTTCGGCGCGTTCGTCGGCGGCGAGCAGTTCGATATCGCCGACCCGCACCGAGGCGTCGGCGACCACGGCTTCCAGGAGCCGGGTCAACCGCGCGACGAACGAGGCCACGGTCGCCTCGTCGAACAGGTCGGTGGCGTAGGTGATGAAGCCGCCGATACCGGCGGGCGCGCCCGATTCGTCGTAGGCGTCGGAGACGATCAGGTGCAGATCGAACTGCGACACATCGAGATCCGCGTCGACCCCGGCAATGGTGAGGCCGGGCAGCTCCAGTGCCGAGCGCGCCATGTTCTGGAAGGACAGACCCACCTGGAAGACCGGGTGGTGCGCGGTGGTGCGCGGCGGACTGAGCACCTCGACGAGGCGCTCGAACGGAATGTCGGCGTGCGAGAACGCCTGGAGATCGATCTCACGCTGGCGCGAGAGCACCTCGGCGAAGGTGTCGCCACCGTCGAGCCGTGTCCGGAAGACGACGGTATTGACGAACATGCCGATGAGATCGTCGAGTTCGCGTTCGCCGCGCCCCGCGACCGGGGTGCCGATGGCGATATCGCCGGAGCCCGACAGCCGCGCCAGCAGCGCCGCGAAGGCGGTGTGCACGACCATGAACATGGTGGCGTTGTGCTCGCGGGCCAGCCGCACCAGTCCGGCGTGCGTGGCCGCGTCGATGGCGACGTCCACGCGGGCACCGGCCAGCGAGGCGACCGGCGGGCGCGGGCGGTCGGTGGGCAGTTCCAGCAGATCGGGCAGGTCGGCGAGGGCCTCGCGCCAGTAGTCGATCTGCTGTGCCGCAATCGATTCCGGATCGGATTCGTCGCCGAGCACGGCGCGCTGCCACAGCGCGTAGTCGGCGTACTGCACGGCGAGCGGCTGCCAGCCGGGCTCGTAGCCGCCGGTGCGGGCCGCGTAGGCGGTCATGATGTCGCGAACCAGCGGTCCCATGGAGGAGGCGTCGGCGGCGATGTGGTGGGCCACCACGGCCAGGACGTATTCGCGACGGGATCCCGGGGCGAGATCGGCGATCTCGAACAGCCGCACCCGGATCGGCACCTCACGGGTGACATCGAACGGGGTTCCGGCGAGCTCGTACACCGCCTGGGTCGCCTCGGCCGCGCTGACCCGCCGCGGTGCCAGGCGCATGGCGGCCTCGTCCGCTCCGGCGGGCAGCACCAATTGCACCGGCCCGTCGGCGGTTTCGGGGTACACCGTGCGCAGCACCTCGTGCCGCGTCACCACATCGTCGAGCGCCCGGCCGAGCGCCTCGGTGTCCAGGCTGCCCGAAAGCCGCAGGGCGAAGGGCAGGTTGTAGGCCGCCGACCCGGTGGAGGCGGCGCCGTCGCCGAGGTCCTCGAAGCGGTTGAGGAACCACATGCGCTGCTGGGCGAGCGAGAGCGGCAGTCGCTCGGGACGCTCCAGGCTGCCGAGCTCGTGCGTACGCCCTTGGCGGATACGGGATTCCACGGCGGCAGCCAGTGCGGTGACGGTGGGCGTCTCGAAGAGCGTGCGCACCGGCACCCGGTCGCCGATGGCGACGCCGAGGCGCGCGACGACCTGGGTGGCCACCAGCGAATTGCCGCCGAGGGCGAAGAAGTCGTCGTCCGCGCCGACCCGGTCGATACCGAGCACCTCCGCGAAGACGCCCGCCACGATCTCCTCGACCGGCGTCGCGGGCGCGCGGAATTCACGGCCGCTGAAGGTGGGTGCGGGCAGCGCCTTGCGGTCCAGCTTGCCGCTGGTGTTCAACGGGAATTCGTCGAGCGCGACAATGGTCGCCGGAATCATGTACGCGGGCAGCGAATCCGCCAGCGCGGCCAGCAGTTCCGCCTGCTCGATACTCGTCCCCGGCGTGGGCACCGCGTACGCGACCAGCTGATCGCCGAGCTCGGATTCCATGACCAGCGCGACGGCCGCGCTCACCGAAGGCTGTGCCAGCAGCGCGGTTTCGATCTCGCCGAGTTCGATGCGCTGGCCGCGGAACTTCACCTGGAAGTCGGTGCGGCCGATGTAGTCCAGGCGCTCGGGCCGGTCGCCCTGGGCATCGCGCCAGACGACCAGATCACCGGTGCGGTACATGCGCTCGCCGTGGCCGAACGGATTGGCCACGAAGCGATCCGAGGTCAGGTCGGGGCGGCGCACGTACCCGCGCGCCAGCTGGTCACCGGCGAGGTACAGCTCACCGGCCACCCCCGCCGGAACCGGCCGCAGGCGCGAATCCAGCACGTACACCTGGCTGTTCCACTGCGGCAGGCCGATCGGCACCGACGACCGCTCGTCGCCGCGCGCCTGCCAATAGGTGATGGACACCGCGGCTTCGGTGGGGCCGTACAGATTGTGCACCCGCGCGTTGGACACGTCGGCGAAGGACGCCACGGTCTCCGGCGGCAGTGCTTCACCGATGACGAACACATCGCGCAGGGTCGGAATCGATCCCGGCGCGGTGTGCGCGGCGAAGACGGTGAGCATGGACGGCACGAAGTCGGTGACCGTGACGCCCTCGCGCGCAATGGTTTCCGCGACGTAGAGCGGGTCCCGGTGCCCGTCGTGGGTGCCGACGAGCAGCGTCGCGCCGGTGCGCAGCGGCATGAAGTAGCCCCACAGCGACACGTCGAAGGTGGTGGCGGTCTTCTGGAAGTAGACGTCGTCCGGGCCGAGCGGGTACTCGTGCAGCATCCAGGTGGTCTGGTTGTGAATGGCCGCGTGCGAGACCGCGACGCCCTTGGGGCGACCGGTGGAGCCCGACGTGAAGATGACGTAGGCCGGGTGCTCGGGCCGCACGGGGCGCAGCAGTTCGCCGGAAGCGACCGGCGTGCCAGCGAATCCGTCGAGCCGCAGAGTATCGGCCCGCAGCACCGGGGTGCCCTCGGGCACGGCGACCTCGTCGGCGGTGGTGGTCAGCACGGCCACCGGCTGCGCGGTGTCGAGAATGTGGGCGATGCGCTCGGCCGGGTGATCCGGATCGAGCGGCACGTACGCGCCACCGGCGGTGATGATGGCGTACATGCCGACCACCAGATCGACCGAGCGCCGAATGGCCAGGCCCACCAGGGATTCCGCGCCGACGCCCTCGGCGATGAGCAGGCGCGCGAGCCGGTTGACCCGCTCGTCGAATTCGCGATAGGTGAGTCGGGTGCCCTCGTAGGCGACGGCGATGGCGTCCGGATGCCGCTGTACCGCCCGGCGGTAGGCGTCGAGCAGCAGTTCCGGCGCGATGGGGTGACGGGTGTCGTTCCAGCCGTGCAGGATTCGCTCGTGTTCGGCGGATTCGAGCAGGTCGATATCGCCCAGCGCGGCCCGCGGGTCCTCGACCACGGCGGTGAGCAGGCGCACGAACCGGTCCGCGAAAACGGCCACGGTGGCTTCGTCGAACAGGTCCGTGGCGTAGGTGAACATGCCCGACATGCCGTTCGCGCCGGGGACGACCGAGAGCTGGAGGTCGAATTTGGCCACCGCGCCGTCGAATTCGACGGCTTCGGCGGTGAGACCCGGCAGCTCCAGGCGCGGGGTCTCGATATTGTGGAAGAACAGCGCCACCTGGAACAGCGGATGGTGCGCCTGCGACCGGACCGGGTCCAGCACCTCGACCAGCCGCTCGAAGGGCAGCTCGGGATGCGAGAAGGCCGCCAGGTCGGTCTCTTTGGCCTGCTCGAGCAGTTCGGCGAACGACGCCCCGGTGTCGACGCGCGTGCGCAGCACCAGGGTGTTGACGAACATGCCGATCAGATCGTCGAGCTCGCGTTCGCCGCGCCCCGCGACCGGCGTGCCGATCACGATGTCGTCGGTGCCGGTGAGGCGGGCGAGCAGCGCCGCGAAGGCGCTGTGCACGACCATGAAGGGCGAGGCTCCGCTGGTGTGCGCCAATTCGTCGAGCCGCTGCCGCAGCGCGGCATCGATCTCGAACGAGTACACCGCGCCGCGACCCGACGCGATGGCGGGCCGGGGCCGGTCGGCGGGCAGGTCGAGGCGGTCCGGAATACCCGCCAAAGTCGCACGCCAGTAGGAGATCTGGGCATGGGCCAGCGAACCGGCCTCCTGCTCGTCACCGAGCAGCGCGCGCTGCCACAGCGTGTAGTCGGCGTACTGCACCGGCAGCGGAGCCCACGCCGGTTCCTCGCCGGAGCGGCGGGCGAAGAAGGCGGCCAACAGATCCCGCATGAACGGTCCCACCGACGCGCCGTCGGCGGCGATGTGGTGCACGACCACCGCGACGACGTAATCGTCGAGGCCGATCTCGGCCAGCTCGATGCGCAGCGGCACCTCGCTGGAGACATCGAAGCCCCGCACGGCCAACCCGGTGAGCCAGTCGGCCACCAGCTCCGGGTCCACCGATTGCGGCGTGAGATCCGGAATCGCCTGCTCGGCAGGGAGAATCACCTGGTAGCCGGTGCCGTCCACGGCCGGGTAGATGGTGCGCAGCGTCTCGTGGCGCGCCACCAGGTCGCCGATGGCCGCGTGCAGCGCCCGAATATCCAGCGCGCCCGTGAGGCGGATGGCGAACGGAATGTTGTTGGCGGCCGAGGCCGTATCGAACTGGTTGAGGAACCACATGCGCTGCTGCGCCAGCGACAGCGGAATGTGCTCGGGGCGCGGCTGCGGGGTCAGCGCGGGCCGACCGCCCTCGCCCACAAGGGGTTCCAGCTGCGCGGCCAGCGCGGCGACGGTCGAGGCGGTGAAGATCGCCCGGGCCGGAACCCGCGCCGAGATCTCCGCGCCCAGGCGCGCCGCGACCCGGGTCGCGATCAGCGAATTGCCGCCCAGCTCGAAGAAGTCGTCGTCCGCGCCGATCGGTTCGGTCGGCTCCAGCAGGTCCGCGAAGACGCCCGCCACCAGCTCCTCGAGCCGCCCGGCGGGTGCGCGAAACTCCTTGGTGCGCAATTGCGGTTCCGGCAACGCGCGCCGGTCCAGCTTGCCCACGGGGGTCAGCGGAATGGTGTCGAGCACCATGATGGTGGTGGGCACCATGTGCGCGGGCAGGCTCTGCTCGGCGTAGGCGGTCAACTCGTCCACGTCGACGACGGCCCCGGGGGCGGCGTGCACGTAGGCGGCGAGAATCGTCGCACCGGTATCGAGCTTGTGTCCGACGGTGACGGCGAAGTCCACGCTGTCGTGGGAGCCGAGCACCGCGTCGATCTCACCGAGTTCGATGCGGAAGCCGCGGATCTTCACCTGGAAGTCGTTGCGGCCCAGGTACTCCACATCGCCCGAGGCGGTGCGCCGCACCAGATCGCCGGTGCGATACAGCCGAGACCCGCTGGGGTCGAAGGGATTCGCGACGAAGCGCGCCGCGGTCAGGCTGGGCCGCGCGTGATAGCCGCGCGCCACCTGCGCACCGGCGATGTAGAGCTCGCCCACCACACCGTCGACCACCGGGACCAGGCGGTCGTCGAGAATGTGCTCGGTGATGCCGCGCACCGGCCCGCCGATGGTGACCAGCTCCCCCGGCACCAGCGGCGCGCTGATATTGGTCATGATGGTGGTCTCGGTCGGCCCGTAGCCGTTGTAGAACTCGCGCGAGACGCCTCCGGCGAGGGGAAGCACCCAGCGCCGCACCAGATCCGGCGGGCACGCCTCGCCACCGGCCACCACCACGCGCAGGTCGTCGAGACCGGCCGGATCGACCGAGGCCAGGGCGGCGGGGGTGATGAAGGCATGGGTCACCCGCTCGCGGCGCAGCAGCGCCGCCAGCTCGTCGCCGCCGAGCACGTCGGGCGAGGCCACCACGAGGGTGCCCGCGCCGCCCAGGGCGAGCAGCAGCTCCAGCACCGAGGCGTCGAAGGACGGCGAGGCGAAATGCAGGGCCCGCGAATCGGTTCCGGTGCGGTAGCGCTCGCGCTGCTCATCGCAGAAGCCGGACAGACCGGCCTGGGTGACCACCACGCCCTTGGGCAGGCCGGTGGAGCCGGAGGTGTAGATGACGTACGCCGGATGCTCGGCGCGCAGCGGCCGCACCCGGTCGGCGGAGGTGATGGCCTCGTCCGGGTAGGCCGCGACCTCCGCGCCGAATTCGGCGGAGTCGATGACCAGCCATTCGACGTCGTCGCCCAGATCCTCGCGAACCCCGGCGACGGTCAGCCCGAGCACCGCGCGCGAGTCGGTGACCATGTGCGCCACCCGGTCGGCCGGATAATTCGGGTCCACCGACACGTAGCCCGCACCGGTCTTGGCGATGCCCCAAACCGCCACCACCGAGTCCAGCGAGCGCGGGATGCCGATGGCCACCAGGTCCTCGGGCCCGATGCCGCGGTCGATGAGCAGCCGCGCCAAGCGTGTGGACCGCTCGTCGAGTTCGGCGTAGCTCAGGGTGCCGAGCGTCGTGGCGGCGTCGGCGTAGACGATGGCGGTCCCGCTCGGATTGGCCTCCACGGCCGCACCCATGAGCTGCGGCAGCGTGGTGACCCGGGGTCGGCGGGTGCGGGTGGGCCGTTGGCGGACGGGCCGGGTCATGCCTGCTGCCCCTTCGACGTCAGCATGCGCTGCTTCTCTGCTGCCCGACCCATCAACTCGCCTCATCCTTGCCGTCTACGT
This sequence comes from Nocardia sp. NPDC050406, assembly GCF_044459025.1. NCBI lineage: Bacteria > Bacillati > Actinomycetota > Actinomycetes > Mycobacteriales > Nocardiaceae > Nocardia > Nocardia sp. NPDC050406. The sequence goes on from NZ_JBITIM010000003.1 coordinate 502,164, forward strand.
AAGTGCTCCGCTCGGGCGCACATCATGCTTCATCGACCATCCGCGCGTCGACCGTTACCTGCCCCCGGTCACCCGGGGGCAGTACCCGCCTCGCGGCGGTCCCGGCAGGTTGGTGCCGGGAGCCACCGCGTCGGTCCGTTGGATTCCGGCAAAAGCATGCCGGAACGACGGGGAGAATGCACTCAGTCGAGTGGGACGACCGTGGGCAGCCAGGAAATGCGCTGGGCCGCTTCGACCTCGGGCGCGCTGTCCACGATCACAGCCTGCAGATCCTCCAGCGGTTCGGTATCCAATTCGTCCAGTCCCGACCGGTCGGTGAACAGGTGGGTGACCCATTCCTCGGCCAGCGTGTCGCCCAGCGCACCGGATTCGACCGTCGCGACCACGACCGACGCGCCGCTGGCACCGGCGGCCAGGGCCTCGATCACGGCGGCGGGCGCGTCCGGGCGGCCGTAGCGCAGGGTGCGCGACTCGAAGGTCAGCTCGGTGCGGCCGCTGACCCGGTTGACCAGTTCGGCCACCTGGTCGTAGCTGAGCGTGCGTTCGCCGACGAAGGCCGGGTCACCGCCCTGTAGCGCCCGCGTCCGGTTGGCGTAGGTGACCGGGCGCGGCGAGGCCGCCGAGATCTCCGCGACCAGGGCCGGATCGGTGAGCACCAGCCAGTCCACGCCATTGGCGGTCGCGTCGGTCGTGAGCCCGACCTTCACCACCAGACCGGCGGGCGGATCGGCCTGCCCGCCGACCATCGGAACAATGGCCGCGCCGGACTTGAGTACCGCCCAGGTGGCCACGATCGCGTCCACACCGCGGTCCAGCCGCAGTGCGACCCCGGTGCCCGGACCACTGCCCCGACCGATGAGCACGCGCGCCAGCCGCGAGGAGCGGGCGTCGAGTTCCTGGTAGGACAGGGCCTGTTCGCCCCACACCAGCGCCGGGCCGTCCGGATCGTCCTCGACGGCCGCGGTGAGCAGCTGCGGCAGCGCGGTGCCTCGGGTGACGGCGCTGGATTCGACGGCGGGCGCCGCCGTCGGCACCGGCCGCTGCACCGGGGCGACACCGAATTCGATCGCCCCCACGCGCTGGCGCGAATCGGCGGCCACCGCGGCGAGGACCTTCTGCAGCCGCTCGCCGAAGGTGCGAATGGTGCTCTCGTCGAAGATGTCCGACGCGTAGGTGAGCGCACCGGCGAGCTCGCCGACCGCGCCGTCCTCCCACTGTCGGGGGTCGATGGTGACCTGCAGGTCGAACTTCGCCGAGACAGCGCCGGTATCGAGGGCGGTGATGTGCAGGCCCGGCAGCTCCAGATCGGGTCGCTCGGTGTTCTGGAACGACAGCACCACCTGGAACAGCGGATCCTGGGCGGCGCGATCGGGCGCGACCACCTCCACCACCCGCTCGAACGGAATATCGGCATTGCCGTAGGCGGCCAGATCGGTTTCGCGGGCGCGGTCGACCAGATCGTCGAAGCTGGCGGCCGAGTCGACGGCGGTGCGCAGCGCGAGGGTATTGACGAACATGCCGACCACATCGTCGAGAACGCGCTCGCCACGACCGGCGATGGGCGTGCCGATGGTGACGTCACCGCTGCCCGACAGGCGCGACAGCAGTACCGCCAGCGCGGCGTGCACGACCATGAACAGCGAGGCGTTGTGCTCGCGGGCGATGCGCTGCAATCCCTCGTGGACCTCGGCGGGGACCGTGAAGGTGGTCGCGCCGCCCTGCATGGTCCGCACCGCGGGGCGGGGCCGGTCCAGCGGCAGCTCCAGGGTTCCGGCGGCTCCGGCGAGCTGGTCGCGCCAGTACGCCAATTGCCCTGCCGCGACCGAGTTCTCGTCGTCATCGGTGCCGATGACCTCGCGCTGCCACAGCGCGAAATCGGCGTACTGCACCGGCAGCGGCGTCCACGCGGGCGAATTCCCCTGGCAGCGCGCCATGTACGCGGTCATGAGATCGCGGGCCAGCGGCGGCAGCGACGCGCCGTCACCGGCGATGTGGTGCACCACCACCACGAGGTAGTGCTCGGTGCTGGCCTCGCCGTCGGTGCACAGCAGCGCCCGCACGGGCACCTCGGTGGTGACGTCGAAGCCGCGGGCGAGCACCTCGGTCATGCGGTGCAGCGCGTTGGCGCGCGGTTCGACGGTGAGCCCACCCGGCAGCGCGGCCGCGACCGGCAGGATCTCCTGGTACGGCAGTCCGCCGGGACCGTCGACCGGGTAGCGGGTGCGCAGCGACTCGTGGCGCTCGAGCACGTCCTGCACCGCGTGGCGCAGGGCGGCGACGTCGAGCGTGCCCGAAAGCCGCAGTGCCAGTGGGATGTTGTAGGCGGGCGATTCGGGATCGATCTGGTTGACGACCCACATGCGCTGCTGCGCCAGCGACAGCGGCACCCGCTCGGGGCGCTGTGCGCGCACCAGCGGCGGCCGGTTCTCCGCCGCGCCGGTCACGACCTTGGCGGCCAATCCGGCGACGGTGGACGCCTCGAACAGCTCGCGCACCGCGATATTCGCGCCGAGGGTCTCGTTGATCCGGGCCACCGCGCGGGTGGCCAGCAGCGAATTGCCGCCGAGGGCGAAGAAGTCGTCGTCCAGGCCGACCTCGGCCGCACCCAACAGGGCCGCGAACTCCTCGGCCACCACGCGCTCGACTTCCGTACGGGGAGCACGGAATTCGGCGGCGCTCACGACCTCCGGCGCGGGCAGGGCCTTGCGGTCCAGCTTGCCGTTGGCGGTGAGCGGCAGCACGTCGAGCACGACCAGCGCGTCGGGAACCATGTAGGCGGTGAGGAATTCGCCCAGCGCGGCCTTGGCGTCGACCGGGTCGATGACCTTGTCGCCCTCGGGCACCACATAACCGACCAGCTGATCCACGCCGTTGTCGGTGCGCACCAGCACCACGGCCTGGCTGATGCCGGGCAGGCGCAGCAGCGCCGACTCGATCTCGCCGAGTTCGATTCGGAAGCCGCGCAATTGGACCTGCTGGTCGCTGCGGCCCGCGTATTCGAGATTGGCCTCGCCGCCGAAGCCGCACCAGCGGCCGACGTCACCGGCGCGGTACATTCGCGAACCCGGAGCGCCGTAGGGGTTGGCCACGAAACGCGTCGCGGTCAAACCGGGTCGGCCCAGGTAGCCGCGCGAGAGCTGCGCGCCGTCCACGTAGATCTCACCCGCGACGCCGACCGGGGCCGGGTTGAGGCGCTGGTCGAGCACGCGCGCGCCCAGACCCGGCAGGGCCCGGCCGATCACGCTGCTGGGCAGCTCCGCCAGCTCCTCGTCGAGGGCCAGGAACGACACGTGCACCGTGGTCTCGGTGATGCCGTACATATTGACCAGCGTCGGCGCGTCCGCCGGATGTCGTTCGTACCAGCGGCGCAGTTGGCGCAGATCCAGTGCCTCACCGCCGAATACGACATAGCGCAGGGCGTAGTCGCCCGATTGCGCGCCCGCAGCGCGATCGGCCTCGGCGAGCTGGTAGAAGGCGGAGGGGGTCTGGTTGAGCACCGTCACCCGCTCGCGAATCAGCAGTTCGCGGAACTGTTCCGGCGAGCGCGAGGTGAGGTGGTCGACCACCACTACCGCGCCGCCGTTGGCGAGCGCGCACCACAGCTCCCAGACCGAGAAGTCGAAGGCGAAGGAGTGGAACAGCGTCCACACGTCGTTCTCGTCGAATTCGAAGTGCGCCTGGGTGTTGGCGAACAGCTCCACCACATTGCGGTGGGCCACGCCGACGCCCTTGGGCACACCGGTCGAGCCGGAGGTGTAGATGACGTAGGCCAGGTGGTCGGCGAGCAGCGGGGCGCGGCGGTCGGCATCGGTGACCGGGGCGTCGGAGAAGCCGGGTACCCCGTCGAGCAGGACCACCGGAATATCCCCGGCGGGCACCGCATTCCGCTCCTCGGTGGTGGTGAGCACACAGGCCGGGTTGGAGTCGCCCAGCATGAATTCCAGGCGCTGCGCCGGGTAGGCGGTGTCGATGGGCAGGTAGCCCGCACCCGAGATGAGCACCGCGAGCAGCGCCACCGGAAGTTCCTCGGTGCGCGGAACCGCCACGGCGACAAGGGTTTCGGGTCCGGCTCCGTAGGCGATGAGGGCCCGCGCCACGGTGTTCGCGCGGCGCAGCAGCTGATCGAAGGTCAGCGTGGTGTCGCCATAGCGCACGGCCGGGGCGTCGGGGCGCTGGGCGGCCTGGGCGGTGATGAGATCGACCAGGGTGACGTCGGGCACCGGCACGCCGGGCGTATTCCACTGGTGCAGTACGAGTTCGCGCTCACCGGGGGCGTAGACGTCGATATCGCCCACGATGGCGGCGTGGTCGACGGCCACGGCGGTGAGGATCCGGCCGAGGCGGTCGGCGAAGTCGAGCACGGTCGCCGGATCGAACAGATCCGTGGCGTAGGTGAAGGTCAGCGCGACGCCCTGGCCGTCCTCGCGTTCGGTGACGTCCAGTTGCAGGTCCACCAGCGCGGTCTGCTGGCTCTGCCCCGCACCCGCGGCGCTCAGCAGCACCTGGAACGGCGGGTGTCCGGCGGCGGAGCGCACCACGTCGAGGACGTCGGCGAGCGGCTCCTCCGGTCCCCCGGCGCGCGAGACCGTCTCCGCGTCGGTGGTGGTGAGCGTGTCGAGCAGCGCGGTGAAGGCGATACCGGGATCGATCTCGGTGCGCAGCACATAGGCGTTGGCGGCCGAATCATTGCGCACCGCACCGAATTCCGGCAGCAGCGCGCCCATGGTGATATCCCGGGTGCCGCCGGACAGGCGCGACAGCAGCACCGCGAAGGCGGCGTGCACGACCGTGAGCACCGTCGAACCATGTTGGCGGGCAAGCCGATCCAGGGCCGCGTGCACATCGGCGGGCACGTCGAAGCGCAGTTCGCCGCCGCGCCGCGACGGCGTCGCGGGACGGGTGCGGTCGGCGGGCAGCTCCAGCTGACCGGGCAGCGCGCCCGCGCGCCACCACTCCGGCCGCACCGCGACGGCATGCGGGGCCGCGGCGACGAAGCGGCCGATGATCATGCGCAGCAGATCCGCCAGCGCCTGGGCGGCCGGTGCACCGATGGTGTCGCGGCGGTGCCAGACCTTGAAGCGCAGGCACGCACCGGATTCCACGACCACGGTCACCGGGTAGTGGGTGAAGGTGACCGACTTGATGCCCGCGACCTCGAGGCCGTCGATGGAGCCACCGGCGGCCTGCAGGCCCTCGGCGTCCACCGGGTAGGACTCGTAGGCCACCAGCGAATCGAAGGCCGCGCCGGTTCCGGCGGCGCTCTGGATCTCGGCGAGGCCGAGGTAGTGGTGTTCGAGCAGGCCAGCCTGCTCGGACTGCACCTTGGTGAGCAATTCGCGCACCGACGATTCGGCGTCGAAGCGCACCCGCACCGGGATGGTGTTGACGAACAGGCCGATCATGTCGTCGACGCCGTCGAGCTGCGGCGGGCGACCGGAGACGACCGCGCCGAAGACCACGTCGTCACGGTCGGTGAGGGTGGCCAGCACCAGCGCCCAGGCGGCCTGGACGACGGTGTTGACGGTGACCTCGGTCTCGGCGGCGAAGGCGGTCACCGCCGCGGTCTCGTCCTCGGAGAACTCGAATTCGATTTCGCCGTAACCGGTTTCGCGGGCCTCGGGCCGCTCCAGCACGGTGGAGATGGCGGTCGGCTGCGCACCGGTGAGGGTGGCGCGCCACTTCTCCAGCGTGGCCTCGTGGTCCTGGCGCGCGAGCCAGGCCAGGTAGTCGCGGTAGGGACGCACCGGCGGCAGCAGCGACGAATCACCCCGCGTCGCATAGAGAACCAGCAGGTCCTTCATGAGCAGCGGCAGCGACCAGCCGTCGAACAGCAGGTGGTGGGTGGTCAACACGAAGTGGATGCGACCGGAGACGGTGCGGTACACCGTGAATCGCATGAGCGGCGCGCGGGCCGGATCGAACCGGGTGCGCTGGTCCTCGTCGAGCAGCGTCGGAATCTCTTCGTCGGCAACGCCTTCCACGACCTGCCAGGGCGCTTCGAGGGCATCCACCACGACCTGCACCGGGGTGCCGTCGGCGGCGGTGACGAAGGCGGCGCGCAGTCCGTCGTGGCGGTCCAGGATGGCCTGCGAGGCGCGGTGCAGCCGGTCCAGATCCACGGTGCCCGCGAGTTCCAGGGCGAACTGGGTGACGTAGTCGTCGGCCGCGCCCTGGGTGAGCTGGGTATGGAAGAGCAGGCCCGCGCCCAGCGGCGAGAGCGGCAGCACGTCCGACAGACCCGGGTAGGCGTCGCGCCAGGTGTCGAGTTCGACCTGGGCGACGCGCACCAGCGGCACATCGGAGGGCGTCAGACCACCGGCGGCCGGATCCTGCACGTGGCGGGCCACGGCCGCCAGGGCCGCCACCCACCCGTCGGCGAGTTCGCGCACGGCCGCCTCGTCGAGGATCTCGGCGGCGTACTGCACCGAGATCGACATGCGGGGACGCCCGTCCTCGCCGTCGGTGACGATGGCGTTGAGGTCGACGACCATGCCCGCGGGCATGGTCGGATCCTGTTCGACGGAGAGTTCGCCGAGCGCGTCGGTGGGCAGCCAGGCGGCGTCGGCCATCCCCTCGGGCACCTCGTTGGCGGAGACGCGGCCGAGGTAGTTGAAGCCGATCTGCGCCAGGCGACCGTCGAGCAGCCCCGCGGTCTCCGGGTTCAGGTAGCGCAGCAGGCCGAAGCCAATACCCTTGTCGGGCACCGCGATCAGCTGTTCCTTGATCGAGCGCAGCGCGGCCGCGGTGGTCGCCCCGCCCTCGAGCGCGGCGTCGGTGTCGATGCCGGACAGATCGAGCGCCACCGGGTAGACGCTGGTGAACCAGCCGATGGTGCGGGTGATGTCGGCACCGGGGACGGTGCTCTCCTCACGGCCGTGGCCCTCGAGGCGGACGCGGGTCACCGGCGCGTCGACACCCCGGCCCGCGCGCCAGGAGCGCACGGCCAGCGCCAGCGCGGCCAGCAGACCGTCGTTCACGCCGCCGCGGTACAGCGCCGGAACCTCGGTCAGGACGGTCTCGGTGATCTCCGGCGACACCTGCACGGTGAAGCGCCGCACCGTCGCGAAAGTGTCCACGGCGGCATCGAGTTCGCGCGCGCCGAGCAGCGGATCCGGGGTGGCCAGCACCTCGCGCCAGTACTCGGTCTCGCCCACCCGGGCCTCGGCGGTGGCCGCCTCGGTCAGTCCGTGCGCCCAGCGCCGGAACGAGGTGCCGATGGGGGGCAACGAGATTCGCTGTCCGGCGGCCCGCTGCATCCACGCCGCCACGAGATCGGCGATGAGAATGCGCCAGGAGACGCCGTCGATGACGAAGTGGTGCGCCGCGACCAGCAGCGCGTCCTTGGCATCGGGGCGGCGCAGCCAGGTGACGGCGAGCATGCGCCCGCCGCGCGGGTCGAGCGCGCCCAGCGTGGCATCCATTGCGGCGCTGCCGATTCGGGCGAGCTCCTCGCCCTCGACCCCGGCGGGGGCCTCGACCTCGGCGATGAGCGCGTCCGCGTCGAACGCGGCCGCCTCGGGCACCTCGAGCCGGAATCGCCCGTCCGCCTGGACGAGTCGCGCCCGCAGAATGTCGTGGTGCGCCAGCACGGCGGTGAGCGTGTCGGCCAGGGCCGCGCGATCGATATCGTCGGGCAGGGCCAGCACCATGCTCTGCGAGAACCGGTCGTACACACCGTCTTCGAGGTAATCGGCCAACACCGGTGTCAGCGGGATGTCGCCGACGCCGCCGCCGTCCAATTCCTCCAGTGCGGCAACCACATTCCCGTCGCCGACCACGGCGACCTTGGCCAGTCCGGCCACGGTGCGCTGTTCGAACACATCCTGCGGGGTGAAGACGATGCCCGCCTGACGGGCCCGCGACACCAGCTGGATGGAGAGAATGGAGTCACCGCCGATGGCGAAGAACGAATCGTCCGCGCCGACCTCTTCCATGCGGAGCAGTTCGGCGAAGAGCGCCGCGATGCGCTGCTCCACCTCACCGGCGGGGGCGCGGGTGGCGGTGGTCTCGAAGACCGGCTCCGGCAAGGCTTCTCGGTCGAGCTTGCCGCTCGGGTTCAGCGGCAGCTCATCCAGCACCATGATGGCCGAGGGCACCATGTGCGCGGGCAGGCTGCGGCCGAGGTGCTCGGTGAGCGCGGCCGGATCGGCGGCCCGGCCCGGCTTGGCCATGACGTAGGCGACCAGCGCGGTCGCGCCCGAGGGCAGCGTCTTGCCCATGGTCACCGCGTAGTCGATATCCGGGTACGCGGTGAGCGCGTTGTCGATCTCGCCGAGTTCGATGCGCAGACCGCGAATCTTGACCTGGAAGTCGGAGCGGCCGAGGTATTCGATGACGCCGTCCTCGCGGCGGCGCACCAGGTCACCGGTGCGGTACAGACGCGCACCCGGATTGCCGGTATCGGCCCCGAAGGGGCTGGCCACGAAGCGTTCCGAGGTCAGACCCGGGCGGGACAGGTAGCCCTGCGCCAGCGCCGGACCCGACAGGTACAGCTCGCCGGTCACGCCCGCGGGCACCGGCCGCAGCCGGGTGTCGAGGACGAACGCGCCCACGCCCGCGATGGCCGGGCCGATGGTGATCGGTTCGCCCGGCACCATGGCGGCGGTGCTGGTGGCCAGAATCGTGGCCTCGGTGGGGCCGTAGCCGTTGAAGAAGTCGCGGTCCTCGGTGGCCCAGCGCGCCACCAGTTCCGGACCGAACTTGTCACCGGCGACCACGACGACCTCGAGCTCGTCGAGCCCGGTCGGATCGACCGATTCCAGCGCCGCCGGGGTGATGAGCATGTGCGAAACGCGTTCGCGGCGCAGCAGTTCGGCGAGTTCGTCACCGCCGAAGACCTTGGGCGGCGAGACCACCAGGGTCGCGCCCGAGGAGAAGGTGAGCAGCAGCTCCAGCACCGAGACGTCGAAGTTCGGCGAGCACACGTGCAGCACGCGCGAATCACCGGTCACGCCATAGTGTTCGCGCTCGGCGGCCACCAGCGCGCCCAGCCCGGAGTGGGTGACCACGACGCCCTTGGGCCGTCCGGTGGAACCGGAGGTGTAGATGACGTAGGCCGGATGCTGCTCGGTGAGCGGGCGCACCCGGTCGGCGTAGGAGATGGGGTGTCCGGGCCGGGCGTCGATGCGCTCCTTGCGGACCGGATCGTCGAGTTCGATCCAGTAGACGGCGGTGCCGAGCGCGGAGCGGTGCGCCGAGGTGGTCAGACCAAGAGCCGCACCCGAATCGGTGAGCAGGTACTCGATGCGCTCGGGCGGGTAGGAGGGGTCGACGGGCACATAGGCCGCGCCGGTCTTGGCGACCGCCCAGACCGACAGCACGGATTCGATGGACCGCGCGATGCCGATGGCCACCACATCGCCGGGTCCGATGCCGCGGGCGATGAGTTCGCGGGCCACCTTGGAGGAGGCTTCGTCGAGTTCGCGGTAGGTGAGTTCGCGGGCATCGGCCGGTGCGCCGGTCGGATTGAACCGAATGGCGACGGCATCGGCCGAGGATTCGACCGCGGCGGTCAGCAACTGGGCGAACAGCGGGCTGCCCGACCGGCGGCGACGGCTACCACGTGCGGAACGGCGGGCAGTATCCATTCGAGCTTGTTCACCTCTCGCATTCATCAGGTCCGCAACGGCCGAAACGAATTCGGCCCCGGCCCAACGGTGTCGATGGTGTCCGACGACGGGGCCTGCGGTCCGGGTAATCCTATATGGGGGAAGTGGTGCGGCGGAGACCGCCCGAACTCCCTTTACCCATCGGTACGAGGGTGGGCAGGTGTTGCAGGGCCCTTCCGATGCAGTGACATATGCCACAGCCACCGGCGACATATGCCACAGCCACCGGTGCGTGGTCGGGCGGTCAGAGCCAGCCGCGTCGGGTGGCCTGCACGCCCGCCTGGAAGCGCGTGCTCGCGCCGAGGCGCTCGAGCAGGCTCGCGGTCCGGCGCACCACCGTGCGCCGGGACAGCCCCAGACGACGGGCGATGGTGTCGTCGGTCGCGCCCAGACTCATGAGGGTCAGAATCGCGCGGTCGCGTTCGTCGAGGGCCTCGGCCGGGTTCACCGAGATCGGCGTCGCCATGGACCACAGCACATCGAAGGTCTTGACCAGCAGGTCCAGGGTCGGCGAGGCGCTGACGCGCAGGCCCATCGGGTCGCCGCGGCGCTCGTCGGTGTGCAGTACCAGCACCGCGCGGCGGTCGTCGGCGATGATGAGCTTCACCGGCGGATCGGGCAGCGTACGGGCTTGTGCCCCGGCGGCATTGGTGGCCAGCACGTGCCGCAGCCGCTCCGGGTCCTGGTAGATGGTGTCCTGGTACAGCGTTCGATAGTCGATACCCGCGGCCAGGCGCGCGGACTTCAGCTCGAACAGTCGCTCCTCGGTCTCCACGTCGGAGAGGAACGGGCCGCGCTCGACCACCTTCACCTGCGAGTGCGCGGTGTGCTGGAGATCCTCGAAATCGGCCAGCAGCTGGCGGCGTTCGTAGACCGCGACCACGGCGCCGTCGGCGTCGGTGGCCCGGCGGACCGAGCGGAAGGTCTCCCCCAGTCGCGCGGCCGCGGCCTGCATGCGCTGGGTGTCCTGGTGACGGCGGCGGGATTCGGCCTCGGACAAGGCTTCCGGCGCGTGCGCGTCCCAGCGGACGGTGCCGTCGTGATCGGCGATGCGCACGGCGGCCTGCATATGGCAGAGCGCTTCCAGTGCGGCCTCGGTCGCACGGGGCGGGGTGCCCAGGCGGGTCGCGATATCGGCGAGGGTGGAGCGGGGGTGCTGGACCAGTGCCGCGTAGACGCGGCCCGGCAGCGAGGTCGGGTCGAACAGTTCATCCAAGGTCGTCACCGCACCCACGGGGACGCGTCGGTCCGGAAACCGTCCCGCCACGGGTGCCTGACGATCTACAGGCCCGGGCCCCACTGCTGCTGCATGACGACGCCCTTGCTGGCCATCCACGGCAACGGATCCATCTTGTTGCCCGCGGCATCCCAGATCTCCAGGTGCAGATGCGGTCCGGTGGACTGGCCGCGGTTGCCCACGGTGGCGATGACGTCGCCCGCGTTCACGCGCTGTCCGGCCTGCACGTACATATCGTTGACGTGGCCGTAGACCGCGGTGGTGCCGTCGTCCTGCGCGACCCGGACCCACAGGCCGAAGCCCGAGGCCGGACCGGCCTCGATCACGGTGCCGGACATGACGGAATGAATAGGAGCGCCGAGGGTGTCGGCGAAGTCGACGCCGTAGTGCATGGCGCCCCAGCGGCTGCCGAATCCGGAGCTGATCGCACCGGCGACCGGACGCACGGCCGCGGGCGGGGCGAACTGCTGCTGCAGGCTCTTGAGCGTCTGCTCGGCCTGGGCCAGCGGGCCGGAGATCTCGGGCGGCAGATTGGTCAGGCCGAAGGGGGCGGGCTGGCCCGCGATGGGGGCGGCCTGCGCGTCGGGGGCCGCGGTCTCTACCGGGGCGGCGACCTGGGTGGCGGCGGGCTTGGCGGCCTGCACCTCCTCGACCGGCGTGGACTCCTCGGTGACGTGCTTCTCGGCATTGTTGCCGGGCAGCGGCGCGGCATTGGCCAGCGCGGGCACGAGTTGCGTGGCGGAACCGATGAGCGCGCCCGCGGCGACCGCGGCTCCGGCGGCGACCTTCACGCGGTCGGCGGTGCTGGGCTCGGCACGGTGGCGGGAAACCCGAGGGCCCCCAGCGTTGTTCTCACCCAGCAAGTCCATGACGGATACGGAGTTCGAGTTCTCTCGGTGCTGAGGCAAAGCTAGTCCTAGCGCTCGGGGTGTTCCGGTAACGATTCGGCATCGCTGTGACGGAAACTGTACTCCGTCGTGACCATTCCGCAACCTTCGATGGCGAAAAACGGGGAGTAGCTCGCGCGATTCCGGGTACCCAAGGCGGTCGCGACTGTTACCTGAACGTGTTCGGAACCGTGGGTTCGTCGATACCGGAGGGCCCGCGAACGGGACCGAGGTGACGGCGCAAACTGGGGGCATGGTCCTGGATGAATTGCGTACGCCGATAGTCCTCGCGCCCATGGCTGGTGGGCCTTCCACCCCTGAGCTCGCCGCGGCCGTCTCCAATGCGGGTGGGCTGGGGTTTCTCGCGGCGGGGTATCTGTCCGCGGCCGATATCGGCGAGCGAATCTCCCGCACTCGGGAGCTCACCGAAGCGCCGTTCGGGGTGAACCTCTTCGCTCCGGCCGCGCCGACGCCGACGGCGGAGTACGAGTCCTATGTCGCCCAGCTGGCGCGCGAATTCCCGGTCGGGGAGCCGCGATTCGACAACGACGACTGGAACGCCAAGCTCGAGCTGTTGGAGCGCGAGCGGGTGCGGGTGGTGTCGTGCACCTTCGGATGCCCGTCGGCGGCGGAGATCGCGCGGCTGCACGGGGCGGGCAGTGAGGTGTGGGTGACGGTCACCTCGGTGGCCGAGGCGCGCGTGGCGGTGGAGGCGGGGGCGGATGTGCTCATCGCGCAGGGCTCGGAGGCGGGCGGGCATCGCGGGTCGTACATGGATCGCCCCGAGGACGACATCACCGATCCGCTCGGACTGTTCGCGTTGCTGCAATTGCTGACGGCGGCGGCCTCGGTGCCGATCGTGGCGGCGGGCGGCATCGCCACCGGCGCGGGGGTGGCCGCGGTATTGACCGCGGGTGCGGCCGCCGCGCAGGTGGGCACCGCCTTCCTGCGCTGCCCGGAGGCGGGGACCGCGCCGCTGCTGCGCGATGCCATCACCCTCGACACCCCGACCATGCTGACCCGCGCCTTCACCGGGCGGCGGGCGCGCGGGCTGCGCAACCGATTCATGTTGGAGCACTTGGACGCGCCCGCCGCGTACCCCGAAATCCATTACGCCACCGCGCCGTTGCGGGCGGCGGCGCGGGCCGAGGGCAACCCGGACGCGGTGAATCTGTGGGCGGGTCAGACCCACACCCTGGCGGGCGAGCAACCGGCTGGCGAGCTGGTTCGGCAACTGTCCGAAGGCGCGAAAACCGCTCTCGAGAAGGCACTTTCACGTCGAATCCAGGGTTGTTGACAACGTTTTTCGTTTAGACTCGTCTGACATCAACCGCCATCCCATGAGGAGAGCGCCCATGTCACTCGACGTACCCACCGCACTGCTCGAACGTGCCGAACGCGGTGAAGTCAGCGACGCCGAGTTCGTCGAATGCGTCCGCACTTCCCTGCCCTACGCCTACGAGGTAGTGGAGCGTGTCGCCGCCGATCTGCGTTCCGGCACAGACGAATACGCGGACAACACCATTGCCCCGCCCGACGAGGTGGCACGCGGTCAACTGCTGCGCGCCATGGCCTCCGATGCCATTCGCGGCGGCCTGGAACGGCACTTCGGCGTGAAGCTCGCCTTCCAGAACTGCCATCGGGTCGCGGCCTTCCCCCTCTCCTCGGTAGGCGGAGACACCTACAGCACCTTCATCTCCACCCGCGCCCAGCTGCTCAACCAGAGCCCTGAATTGCGCAACTGCTGATAGGCACGAAAACTGATAGGAGCGGCCGGATATCCGGCCGCTCCTATCGTCGTCATCGACCGTTACCCATTCGGTACGGTCGAATTCCGCTGACAGAACAGCGGTCTCAGCATCCGAGGAGCACCGTGGGCAGCGAACCGACAGCCGACACCTTCGACCTGTGGGATCGAGACGGCGACGGTCTCATCTCGACCCACGACATCCTCGCGGGCATCACCGCCCTGGGCCTGGACATCGACTACGACTCGGTGGAACGCCTGGTCGCCGCCGCCGACACCAACGGCGACTTCCTCATCTCCCGCGCCGAGTTCGACGCGGCCCGCCTCGGCCGCGACCCGGAGATAACCGACCCGGACGCGGCCTTCGACACCTTCGACGAGAACCGCGACAACCTCATCGAGCTCGACGAGCTGGAATCGCTGCTGCGCACCTGCCCCGACCTCACCGACGAATCCGCCGAATCCCTGTTGCGCACAGCCGATCTCGACGGCGACGGCTACCTCTCCCGAGCGGAATTCGCGGCGCTGCTGGCGACGCTTGCCCGCTGACCTGCGCGATGGGCCCGGTGGTGACCCCCCTTCGGACACCACCGGACCCACCGGCCCACAGACTGTCCATTCCGGACCCCGTTCGGGTCAAGGTCGCTCGGACACACATTTTGGGTGCCACCCGAATGGTGTGTTTCGAACCACATCCGTAGTACGTCGGGTGCTTCAGAATCGCGACTCCGTCGCGCGCGGGGTCAGCAGGAAGATCTCGTAATCGCACCACGGGTGGGTCGACTGCAACGACCGCATGCGCCAATGTCCTTCGCGCCCCTGCGGATCCACCATGATCACGTGGTCGTCGTCGAACTCCTCCGGCTGCATCGGCGTGTTCCACATGTAGTCGAACCGCCGGTGGCCGCGGCACGCGTCGTAGATGGCCGCGACCTCCTCGTCGGAGACCACGCCGGTGGACATCTCCTTCAGCAGATAGGTCAGCCGGTGCACGATCGGATCCCAATTGCGCAGAATCTGTTCGGCGCGCGGATCGTTGAACATCTGCACGATCACATTCAGCGGCCGCTCCCCGGTGGCCAGCGCGGGGTCCAGGAACGGGCAGACCTCGATCCCGGCGCGATTGGCCGCGAGAATGTCGTACTGGGGCACCCGGTGCAGCCACGCCGGGTACGGCAGCGAGTCGATGAAGTCGATATCGTCGGCGGTGATGGCGTCCGGTGAGCCGACCGCTAGCGGCAGCAGTTCCCCGGCCACGATCGAGAGCATCTTGCGCCGCTTCTCATACGACAGCTCCAGCGCGTCGCACCACTCCCGAATCGTGCGCACCGTCGGCATGCGCTCGTCGTTCTCGTACTTCTGGTACGCCGACTTCGACATGAACAACCGATCCGCCGCCTGCTGCTGCGTCAGTGTCGATCGCACCCGCTGCTGGCGCATGTAGCCACCGATCGTGGGTGCTGCCTGCTCGGGGCGGGGATCTGCTGCCATGGCTCCTCTTGACGCTCACGAGGGGCCGCGCGCCCCGTCAGTAGTGAAAGGTAAGCGGTGCCGAGTGTCGGCGCTGGGCTGGTCCAGCGCTATGCGGTCAGGGGCAGGGTCTGCCACCAGCGGTCGAGATCCGCGACGCTCATATTTCCCAAGCGGTCGAAGACGTAGGAGTGCACCAGGAAGTTCGCGCGCGCCGGGTCGGAGTCGAAGCTGGTGACGATGTTGTGGTACGGGCCGCTGTCAGCGTAGCCCTCGGACTCGAAGCGGTGGTTCGTGTACGTCCGGCCCTGATTGGCGTCCTCGGTGCCCGCGCCGCCGACCCGCTCGCGAAGTCCGGTCTGGGCGGCCTCGGCGGAGGGGAAGGCGTAGACGATGTAGTCGGGGTCCTTCGAGCTCTTCGCGCTGCATTTCCAGGCGCTGACCCATCCGAGGATATCGGCGTCCTTGCCGGAGCCGATCTTCCCGCCGCCCTTCTTCACCTCGCAGTCGCCACCCGAGAATCCGACTCGCTTCGACGGGTCCGTGCCCGGCAGAACGAGTTTCGGGAAGGCGCGGCTGATGGTCTCCGGATCAGCGGGATCCCCGAACGAATGGGGTGTGCCGCCCACGGCGGCATTGTCGGTGGGCCACAAGGCGATCAGGGCCACGGTGATCAGCACTATCGCGCTGAGCACACCGCCTACCAGCAGGGGGCGGGGGACGCGTCGCGACTTCGGACGATGGACTTCGGTGGGGGCGGTCCGCGCCGAAATGTCCGCGGACGCAGGGGCGGTGGAGGGCACCGCCTCCTCCGGGAGTCGACAGGTCGGTTCGGGGCCGACCGGCATCGGGGTCGTGGCGGCGACGGCGTTTCCGACCGCCTCCCGTGCGGCCGCGGCGAATTCGGCGCACGAATCGAAGCGATCCTCGGGCCGTTTCGCCAAACCCTTGGCGAGTACGGCGTCCATGGCGGGCGGCAGGTTCGGGCGCATCGCGCTCGGCATCGGGGGCGGGCCTTGCAGGTGTCCGGCGATGACCGCGCCCGGGTTCGTGCCCGGGTAGGGCGCCGCGCCCGTCAACAGCCAGAACAGGCTGCACGCCAGGGAGTACTGGTCGGTGCGGCGATCCAGGTCGGCGTTCGACAGCTGTTCCGGCGACGCGTAGGCCAAGGTGGCGGTGACCGTTCCGGTCCGCGTCAGCCGCACCTGCTCCTCGTGCAGCCGGGCGATACCGAAGTCGGTCAACAGGACTCGCTCGTCGGCGCCGTTCGCACCGTGTTCGAGCAGCATATTGGCGGGCTTCACATCGCGGTGCAGTACGCCCTTGCCGTGCGCGTAATCCAGTGCGGCCGCGACATCTTCGACGATCGCCACCGCCCGCCGGGGCGGCAGTGCGCGCGGGTCCAGGGAGGCGGCGTCCGCGCCGTCCACGTATTGCATGGCTATCCAGGGCTGATCGCCTTCGACACCCCGGTCGTACACGGTCACCACATTCGAGTGGTGCAGTGCGGCCGCGAGATCGGCCTCGCGTTCGAAGCGGGCGCGAATCTCGCTGTCGGAGAAGAGTTCTCGGTTCAACAGCTTCAGCGCGGTCAGCCTCGGCAGGCGTGGGTGCCTCGCCAGATAGACCGAACCCATTCCGCCCCGGCCCAATTGGCGTTCTATCTGATACCCCGCGAACAGTTCGCCCGGTTGCACTTACCCCGACCTTCCGACGGCGACTTCGGCGAGCCACGCTACCCGACGGGGAGCTCTCCCGCCGGGTCAATACGCGGCGACGGGTTCAGAGCTCGATCAGCCGCTTCTTGAGCACCTTGCCGGTGGGATTGCGCGGCAGCTCGTCGAGGAACACCACCTCGCGCGGAACCTTGTAGCGGGCCAGGTTCTGTTTGACGAAGGATTTGGTGTCGTCCTCGGACAGCTCCGAACCCGGATGCAGCACCACGAAAGCCTTCAGGCGCGAGCCGAACCGCTCGTCCGCGACGCCGACGACGGCCGCCTCCTGGACCGCCGGATGGGTGTGCAGCAACTCCTCCACCTCGCCGGGAAAGACGTTCTCGCCACCGGAGACGATCATGTCGTCATCGCGGCCGTCCACGAAAAGCCTTCCGGTCGAATCGAAATGGCCGACGTCGCCGGAGGACATGAGTCCGCGGATACGTTCCTTGTCTCCCCCGCCGGTGTACCCCTCGAACTGGATGGTGTTGCCGACGAAGATGCGCCCGGTCGCACCGTTGGGGACGGGGCGGCCGTTGTCGTCGAGGATCTCCACGCGCGTACCGAGCACCGGGCGGCCGACACAGCCGGGTTCGACGGCGAGATCCTCCGGCGTGGCGATGGTGGCGTAGGCGACCTCGGTGGAGCCGTACACGTTGTAGACGACGGGGCCGAAGGCGGCCGTGACATCGCGGCACAGCTGCGCGCCCAATTGCGAACCACCCACGAAGATGATGCGCAGCGCGCTGAGGTCACGGCCGACCAGCGCCCGGCCGCCCAGATCCACCATGCGCGCCAACATGACCGGCACCGCGATGAGGGTGGTGGCGCGGTGGCGCGACATGCTGTCGATGGTGGTCTGCGGATCGAAGCGGCGGCGAATGACCAGCGTGGAGCCGAAGCCCAAACCCAGCATGGCGCAGGCGAATCCGAGGGTGTGGAAGATCGGGGCGCAGCATTCGGTGACCTCACCCGCACGGAAGGGCACCTTGGACAGCAGCGCGCCCAGCGGGGCAAGCGATTTCGGTTCCGGTCGCGGCGCGCCCTTCGGGGTGCCGGTGGTGCCCGAGGTGAGCAGGATGAGTTTGGGCGTCACGCCCGGTGCGAGCGGCGGTGACGGGTCGCCCTCGGCGATGAGCGCCTCGAGGCAGTCGGGTCGGGTCTTCTCGGTCCAGGCTCGCCAGACGCCGCGTTTGGGCGCGACCCCTTCGAGCATGTGGGCGTATTCGTCGTCGTAGACCAGCAGGTCGGTGCCCTCGCGGGTGGCGACATCGCGGATCTGCGGTCCCGCGAAATCGGTGTTCAGCAGAATGATGCGCGCCCCGCATTTGGCGGCGGCGAAGACCGCGTCGAGCAGCCCGCGGTGATTGCGCGCCAGGATGGCCACGCCCTCCCCGCCCCGCAGCCCCCGCGCCCGCCAGGCATTGGCCAGCCGATTGGACCGCTCCTCGAGCTCGGCGAAACTCAGCGACCCGAGCTCGTCGATCACCGCCGTCCGATCCCCGTACCGCGCCGCCGACAGCGTCAGCCCCGCCGCGATGGTCCCGTACCGCACCATCGAGGTGGCCGCCGCCACCAGCGTCGCGGGTGACTCCACCCCCACCACCCCGGTCCGCCACACCAGCCGCGCCGACTCCGCCTCGGCATAGGCCCGAGCCCCCAGCGCCCGAATCAACCCCACGGTCATGCCGCCGCCCCCTCGGCCACCGAACCACCCTGCGCGAGCACCGCTTCCACGCGGACCTCCTCGTCGTCCCACCCAAGTGCGGGCATCCGCCCGCAACCCAACCGTACGACCAGGGCGCGTGCGAGTCACCCTCTTCTCCAGGGGTTTCAGGCGCGAAGCCCCTTCGAGCCCCCAAGAGTCGGGTCTCCCCCCGAGCGTGATTGTGCACAGTGTCGACCAATATCCTGGGCACTGTGAGTGAGGAGGCGGCCGGGCCGCTGCCGCGTGGACGGCATCGACTCAGCCGTGAGCAGGTGACCGGTTCGCAGTATCGGCGGCTGTGCACCGCCGTGCTGGAGGTGGTGGGCGAGGTCGGGTACGCGGCGACCACGGTGGCCGATATCGTCGGGCGCGCACAGGTGGCGCGGCGGACGTTCTACACCTTCTTCAGCGGCAAGGACGAGTGTTTCGCCGCCGCCTACGATCTCGCCGTCACCAACGCGCTGGAGCAGCTGCGCGAGACCGTCACCGGTATGGCGGGCGTGAATTTCGCCGACCGCGTGCGCATTTCGTTCGAGATCTTCCTGGCGGTGCTGGCGGCACAGCCGGGCGCGGCGCGCGCGCTCTACGTGGAGACCCTCGCCGCCGGTCCCGCGCTCATCAAACACCGCGCCCGCGTGCACCAGGCCTTCGCCGACTACATCCTGGCCGTCGCGCATATCGGCGTGCGCGACGGCGAACTGACCGCCGACCCGGATCCGGAGTCGGTCGACATGCTGCTCGGCGGTATCGACGACCGCATTCGCGCCTGCCTGCACGAGCGCGGCGCGGCCGATCTGCCGCGATTGGCCCCGCTGTTCACCCGCACCGCCATCGCCCTGGTGCAGCCGCTCCCCGACTGATCTGGTGCCCGCCACAAACCGGCGCACCCGCGCGCCGCGCCGGTTCGTGGTTCGACACAGCACCCGTGACTTTTCCGAATCCCGCTCCATAGAGTCGATTTCGATCGAATTCGCGCTCTTCGAATTCGATTGTGCGACAAATGGAAAGGTCTTCGATGCGATCGACGATTCGGGCGTTCACGGCAACCGTGTTCGCGACTGCCACCGTAGCCACGGCGGTTTTCTGCGGTGGCTCGGCATACGCCGAACCACCGATCAATGTGGATACCGGCAGCACCGGAACCGGATCCGCGCAGCCGCGCAGTTTCGCCTCCGAATCCATCGGCCACGGCCCGGAAATGACCTCCATGCTGGCGGCCTTCGGTTACGGCCTCGCCCACCCGGATGTCGCCCCGGCCGGTGCGAACGACTGGAATTGCAAGCCCAGCCCCGAACATCCGCGCCCGGTGGTGCTGGTCCACGGCACCTGGCTCAACGCCTACGACAGCTGGTCCTATCTGTCTCCGCACCTGGCCCGCGCCGGATACTGCGTCTTCGCACTGAATTTCGGCCGTCTCGGAATTCTGGAGGGCGGCGGCGCCGGTGGCATCCTGCCGGGCCGCTACGGCGTCGGCGCGATGGAGGATTCCGCGAAACAGTTGGGCGCCTTCGTCGATCGCGTATTGGCCGCCACCGGCGGCGAACAGGTCGATATCGTCGCGCATTCCCAGGGCGGGCCGGTATCGAGTCAGTATCTGAAATTCGAAGGCGGTCACGGAAAAGTCGGCAAGGTGGTGAGTTTCGGCGCGACCTCGCACGGCACCTCACTGCTGGGTATCGCGACACTGGGCCGCGTCATCACCAATCTGGGCCTCAATATTCTCGGCTTCTACCAACCCCTCATCGGCATCTCGAATACCCAGCAGGTGGTCGGCTCCCCGTTCTACGCGCGGCTCAATGCCGACGGCGACACCGTGCCCGGCGTGGCCTACACCGCCGTCGGCACCACCCACGACGAGATCTCCAACCCCTACGACTGGACCTTCCTGCGCCCCGGCCCCGATGCCACGGTGGACAACATCACCCTGCAACAGGGCTGTGAGCAGGATCTTTCCGACCATCTGACCATGTTGTACTCGCCCCGGGCGGTCTCCATCGCCCTACGCGCCCTGGATCCGATCGGATCCCCGGAGCTGGTCTGCACCTTCAATCCCTGGATGATCGGCGGCGGAGGAAAACTGTGACAGCACAACCGGTTCTACCCAATGACGACCCGTTCCACGTCTCCCCCACCGATATCGAGCGGTTCGCACCCGGCGAGATAGTGCGCTCCCGCGCGGTACGGCTGGGACTGTTCGGCCTTGTCCCGCAGCGCGTCTCGGCCTGGCAGCTGCTGTATCGCACCCGTGATCTGGACGGCACCCCGGAGGCGGCGGTCACCACCGTCCTGCTGCCTTGGGATGCCGATCCGGCCCAGCCGCGCCACCTGGTGTCGTTCCAGTGCGCCATCGACGCCGTGGCTCCGAAGTGCTTCCCCTCCTACGCTTTACGGCACGGATCACGCGCCCTCGGAGCCATTCCGCAGCTGGAGCTGCCGCTCATCGCCGCCGCGCTGGAGCGCGGGTGGGCGGTATCGGTACCCGACCACGAGGGCCCCGAGGGGCGCTTCGGGGCGGCCCGCGAACCCGGGTACCGGGCGCTCGACGCGGCCCGCGCGGCGCTGGCCTTCGGGCCGCTGGGACTGCATCCCCGCACGCGAATCGGGTTGTGGGGCTATTCCGGCGGCGGCCTGGCCACCGCCTGGGCGGCCGAACTGGCCGCCGAATACGCACCCGAACTCGCCATTGTCGGCGCGGCCGCCGGATCTCCCGTGGGAGATCCGGCGGCCGCCTTCGTGCGCATGAACGGCTCCCCCTTCGCGGGGTTCGCCATGGTGTTCACCGCCGGATTGCGCCGCGCCTACCCGCAATTGGATCGCGTGCTGCGCACCCGGGTCTCCGCCGAGTACCTGAGACTGTTGGAGCGCGCGGAGTCCAGCGCCACTATTCCATTGCTGGCCAAGCTGTTCGGGCGCGATATCGGCAGGCACGTCTTCGGCGGTCTGAGCACCCTGTTGCAGCATCCGGAGATGCGCCGCGTGCTGGCCGAGATCCAGCCCGGCGCGCGGATTCCGACCATGCCGGTCCTGGTCGTCCAGGGCGTCTACGACGAGGTGATCGCGGTCGCCGATGTGGACTGCCACGTCGAGCGCTACCTCGACGGCGGCGCACACGTGCACTACGTGCGCGACTGCCTGAGCCTGCATCTGCCCCTACAGTTCTTCTGCGCGCCCATGATGGCGGACTGGCTGGCCGACCGTTTCGCGGGGCGCGAACCCGCCCCCGCCGGGGTCGCGACGGTCTGGTCGGTGGTGGCCTCGCGGCACGCCCTCACTCAGCAGCTCGGCCTCGCCACGCTGTTCCTGCGCATGCTCTTCGGGCAACCGATTCGTTTGCGGGACAAGGCGTTCCGCCCGGATGTCCGCCATTCCCCCGACACACTCCGAGACGAGGCGGCGGCCGTCGAGGCGTGAGGACGCTCGCGCCCGGTACCGCTCACATGCGGGCCGAGTGCGGGACCTCAACTTCTCGAACGCTCGAATTCCTTGTCCGCCACCGCGTTACGGTAGGTCCGCGCCACCATCGAGGAGCGCAGATGCCACAGTCCGGACGGACGAGCCGGATCGAATCCGGTGAGCTGCGCGATGCGCTTGAGGCGGTAGTCCACGGTATTGGTGTGCACCCCCAGCGCCCGCGCGGTGCGCTGGCGGCTGTGGTCACTGCCCACGTAGCGTTGCAATGTCTCCATGAGATCCGGGTGCGCGTCCAACGGATCCAGTAGCGCGCCGAGATGTTCGCGGCCCGGTCCGGGGCGGGTGAGTTGATACTCCACCGCCAGGTCGTCGAAACGGTACAGCTTCGGCGCACAACCCAATCGGTGCACGATATCGAGCAGCTCATGGGCGCGCTCGGCGGCCTCGGGAATCTCGGCGGTGGCGGCGCGCACCGTGGTCGCCATGACGGGAATGCCCGCGGCAGCGGACAATGCGGCCGTCAGGTCCGACACCTCGTCGGCCGAGAACTCCGGCGCGGGCAGCAGCAGAGTGCCGCCCTCGGTGCCGAGCAGCGACAGCGCGCGGCCCGCGCAGTGCGCGGCCAGCGCCGCTTGAATCCGCCGCAGGGTGCGCCGGGCGGCCACCGGCGCGTCCGCGCGCGGGAAGCGCTCCTGCCGCGGAATGCTCAGGGCCAGCACGTGATACGACTCGGCGATCTCCACTCCGCCCGCCCGCGCCATGGTCGCGGTGGACCGGCCCGCCAGCAGCGCCGAGGTGACGGTCTGCACGGCGGTGTGGTGTTCGGCCGCCGCCACCCGGTGCTCGTGCACATAGGCCACCGCGAAGGCGGCATTGATCATGGCGAGGATTTCCAGGAACCGCTGCGCGGTGAGCATCAGCCGGGCGTAGTCGTCCGGCCCGGAGGCGTCCAGGACCAGCTGGAAGGCGTGTTCGACGCCGTCGCGGACCGCGCGGTGGATGGCGCCGATCGGGAAACCCTCACGCGCCCAGTCCGCCCCGGCCCGCTGCAACCGCTCGATCTGCTCGGTGACCTCACGGCCCTCGAGCACCCCGGCGGCGAGGTCGAGGCAGGTGCGGGTCACGGTGGTAACCTCGCCGCGCAGGACCTCGCCGGGCAGATTCCCCAGCGGCGCCACCTCTTCGGCGAACTGTTCGACCAGTCGGCGCGAGAGCGCCCGGACATCGTGCCAGGGAGCCGAAATCGTCTGTACCGCGGCCATATCGGCCGACGCGGCGAGCGTCGCGGCCTTGCCTTGTCCGATCATGCCTGACTCCACTACAGCTCCCTCGAAAACGCCGACGTTTTTGGGAACGCTGACGTTCCTATTGCGATCTCACTGTAACGGCAATCACGACGCGGAGCAATCAGGCATGACCCCCGGATACGCGAACGGCGGGTGCGAACGAAAGTTCGCACCCGCCATCGCATTCCGACTCAGGACAGGGTGGTGACCGTCAGCTCCCCGTCGGCGAACTGGCCACGCAGCCGCTTCTTGTCGTACTTGCCGACACTGGTCTTGGGCACCTCGGTGATGAAGGTCCAGTACTCGGGCAGCTGCCATTTCGCGAACTTGTCGGCCAGGAATTCGCGCAGCTCCTCCGGCTTGGCCTCCGCACCCTCCGCCAACACCACCGCGACCAGCGGGCGCTCGTCCCACTTCTCGTCCGGGATGCCGATGACCGCGGCCTCGGCGACGGCCGGATGACCCACCACGGCGTTCTCCAGATCCACCGAGGAGATCCACTCGCCACCGGACTTGATGACATCCTTGGAGCGGTCGACCAGGGTCAGATAGCCATTGGGGCTGATCTTGCCGACATCGCCGGTGCGCAGCCAGCCGTCGTGGAACTTGTCGGCGTCGACCACCTCACCGGAGGGCGAGTAGTACGACGCGGTGATCCACGGGCCGCGAACCTCCAACTCGCCCAGCGATTCTCCGTCGTTCGGCACCACGGAGCCGTCGTCGCCGACCAGGCGCGCCTGCACACCGGCCGGGAAGCGGCCCTGGGTGTAGCGGTAGGCCCAACGCTCCTCGCCCTCGGAACCGGTCGGCGGATGCGAGACCGAACCCAGCGGAGAGGTCTCGGTCATGCCCCAGGCGTGCAGCAGTTTGACGCCGTGGCGCTCCTCGAAGGCCCGCATCATGGACGGCGGCACCGCGGCGCCGCCCACCACGCAGGTGCGCAGATGGGAGATGTCCTGCGGCTGCGCCTGCAGGGCCGCCAGCACGCCGCCCCAGATGGTCGGCACGGCGGCGGCGAAGGTCGGCTTGGCCGCGGCCATGGCCTCCAGCAGCGGCGCGGGCTGGAGGAAGCGGTCGGGCATGAGCAGATTCGCGCCCGACATCATGGCCGCGTAGGGAATGCCCCAGGCATTGGCGTGAAAGAGCGGGACGATCGCGAGCACGGTGTCGTCGGAGGTGAAGCCCATACCGTTGGGCGCGCACACCTGGGCGGCGTGCAGCCAGTTGGAACGGTGCGAGTAGACGACGCCCTTGGGGTCGCCGGTGGTGCCGGAGGTGTAGCACATACCGGCGGCCGAACGCTCGTCGATGACCGGGAAGTCGTAGGTATCCGACTGTGCGGCAAGCAGTTCCGCGTAGGAGTGCACGGTGACGCCCTCGGGGGCGGTGAGCGCGGCGGCATCGCCGTTGACCACGATGACGTGGCGCACGGTCTTCAGGTTCGGCAGGTACTGGGCGAACATGGGCAGCAGCGTGCCGTCCACGATCACGACCTGATCCTCGGCGTGGTTGGCCACATAGACCAGCTGCTCCGGGAAGAGCCGGATATTGAGCGCGTGCAGGACCGCGCCCATGGCGGGTACGGCCACGTAGGCGACCATGTGCTCGTTGTTGTTCCACATGAAGGTGCCGACCCGATCGCCGACGCCGATGCCGAGCCCGCGCAGGGCATTGGCCAGCCGCGCCGCGTCCGCGCCGATCTCCCGGTAGGTCTGGGTCCGCAACCCCTCCCCGGTCCACGTCGAGACCGTGCTATCGCCCTGGAAGGTCGCCGCGTACCGCAGCAGCGTGGCCAGCGACAGCTGCTCATCCTGCATGGTGCTCTTCATTTCCAACCGCTCCCTTGCACTTCCTGCGCGACCGTGAGACAGGTCACTACGGGGCGAGAATAGCCGAAATCGGACATGCTGTGACCTGGGGTACCAACATGGCCGGACCAGCAGGAACTGAGGGCGGGGCGCCGCAGAAGTGGTGACACGGCTGTAGGGCAGCGAATCCCCACCTTCGCCGCCCTACAGCCGATCGTCGACCCGTCGCCGCCCCACGCAGCGACCTGCCGACCCGAAGTCTCGATCGGCATCGATGGGCATACGACACCCCCTGCGGCGCCGCAGAAAACACCAATCCCGAACCGAGACAAGCAAATTGAAGCAATATGTTCCGTTGAAATATATGTGTTGGTGTCTGAGCTGTCCAGTCGAGCCCGGACCCGCGGCTCGGTGCGCCGATGCGCGATCCGCTCGCGATGTGGCCGAAAATACGGATTGGCTGACCGCCGATGTCTTCGTGACCAGCGGTATCTCCCTCTACCGTCATGCTATGAGTCGAGAGCCGTCCATCATCATCATCGGCGCGGGGTTCGCCGGTCTCGGCATGGCGCTGGAGCTGCGCCGCCACGGCATCCGGAGTTTCACGCTGCTGGAGAAGGCCGCCGACCTGGGCGGCGTATGGCGGGAGAACACCTACCCGAACGCGGCCTGCGATGTGCCCTCGCCGCTGTACTCGTGGTCGTTCGAGCCGAAATCCGATTGGCCCCGCCGGTTTTCGCATCAGCGCGATATCCACGAGTACATGCGCGGGGTCGCCGACAAGTACCGCATCCCCGAGCACATCGAGTTCGGCGTGGAGGTCACCGACGCGGAATTCGATGAGCGCGCCGGGATTTGGCGCATCACCACCGCCGACGGCGCGACCCGCATCGCCGATATCCTCATTCCGGCCGTGGGACAGCTCTCCCGCCCCGCCATGCCGAACCTGCCGGGGATCGACTCCTTCACCGGCGCGGCCTTCCACTCCGCCGAATGGGACCACGGCGTCGATCTCACCGGCAAGCGCGTGGCCTGCATCGGCACGGGAGCCAGTGCCATCCAATACATTCCGGCCATCCAGCCGCAGGTCGAGCACCTCACGCTCTTCCAGCGTTCGGCCGCCTGGGTGCTGCCCAAATTCGATACCGAGTACACGCCGCTGCATCACGCGCTGTTCAAATACGTGCCGCCGGTGCGTTTGGCGGAGCGCTTCGCGGTGTGGATGTTCTTCGAGACCATGGCCTTGGCGCTGACCGATATTCCGGCCATCAAATACCCGGTGATCGCCATCGCCGACCGGCATCGCGAGAAGCAGATCCCCGATCCGGCCCTGCGCGCCAAGCTGACTCCCGATTACGCGGCCGGATGCAAGCGCGGACTGTTCTCCAACGAGTACTTCCCGGCGCTGAGCCAGCCGAACGTGAGCGTGGAGACCACGGCCATCGAGGCGGTGACGCCCAACGGCATTCGCACCAGCGACGGGGTGGAGCATCCAGTGGACGTGATCGTCTACGGCACCGGCTTCAAGGGCACCGAATTCCTCGCGCCCATGAACATCTACGGCCTCGGCGGCCGCAAACTCGCCGACGAGTGGGGCGAGGAGGG
Source organism: Nocardia sp. NPDC050406 (assembly GCF_044459025.1). Lineage (NCBI taxonomy): Bacteria > Bacillati > Actinomycetota > Actinomycetes > Mycobacteriales > Nocardiaceae > Nocardia > Nocardia sp. NPDC050406. The sequence continues at coordinate 528,646 of NZ_JBITIM010000003.1, forward strand.
CGCCCGCGCCTTCCTCGGCATGTCGGTACCGCAGTTCCCGAACATGTTCATGATGTACGGCCCGAACACCAACGTGGGCTCCGGTTCCATCATCTACATGCTGGAGGCCCAGGCCCGCTACATCCGCCAGGCCATCGGCTTCCTCGGCGAACGACCCGGCCGTTTCGCGGCGGCGCGGCCGAGTGTCGAGCAGGCCTGGGACGACTGGTTGCAGCGGCGACTGAAGGACACCCCCTGGAACTTCTGCTCCAGCTGGTACCGCAACGCCTCGGGCCGCATCACCAACAACTGGCCCGGCGCGACGGTCCTGTTCCGCTGGAAGACAAGGAAATTCGAGCCGAGCGACTACGACATCGCGGAAGCGCCGCGACGCTGATCCCGAAGGAGCCATCGGCCCTCCCTTGACGGGCCTCACCCACTGTCTCAGACTGAGATCAGTTCGGATCTCCATTGCCTGAGACGGGTGAGGGCCGATGCCAACTCCGACCACCGCCGGACTCCCGGTCGAGACCGGTCCCGAGCGCACGCGCCGCTGGGCCCGCGAATGCTACGAATGGGCCAAGGTCCCCCTGCTGCCGCCCGGTCGACGCGCGGGCCGCGTCTACGACGTGGTCGGCCCGCACAACCTCTTCGGCGAGGATTCGCTGTTCATCAATCTCGGCTACTGGCGCGACAATCCACGCACCCTGGACGAGGCCAGCCGCGCACTGGCCCGCCTGGTGGCCCGGGAGGCCAACCTCGGCCCGGACGATATCCAGGTCGACGTCGGCTGCGGCTACGGCGACCAGGATTTCCTCTGGGCCACCGAGTTCGGCCCCCGCGAGATCATCGGCATGAACATCGCCGAAGAGCAGATAGCCATCGCCAACCGCCGCGCCGCCGACCTCGGCCTCGCCGACCGCGTCCACTTCCACTTCGGCTCGGCCGTCGACCTCCCCCGCGCCGACGAGTCCTGCACCAAGGTCACCGCCCTGGAATCGGCCTTCCACTTCCCTTCCTACCCAAGCTTCTTCGCCGAGGCGTACCGCATCCTCCGCCCCGGCGGCACCCTCGTCACCGCCGACATAATCCCCCGCCCCCTCGGCACCCACCCCCTCCTCCGCCGCCTCACCCCCGCCCCCTTCGACATCCACCACTACCGCCAAGCCCTCACCGCCGCCGGTTTCACCACCGTCACCGCCTACTCCATCCGCGACGACGTCTACCGCCCCCTGGCCCACTACCTCGACAAGCGCCTCCGCTCCCCCGACATGCGCCGAGTCAACCCCCTCCTCCGAGCCACCTTCTCCCGCCCAGCAGTCCTGACCTGGTCCCCCCACCTCGACTACATCATCGCCACCGCCACCAAGAAACAACTAGACCACCACCCCAAACACGTCGATACTGTCCCCAGCCCCCCAACCCGGTAGACTCCCCGACGTCCCAAGCCGCCCACCGCGGCCCCGGCCCAGCCCTCGTAGCTCAGGGGATAGAGCACCGCTCTCCTAAAGCGGGTGTCGCAGGTTCGAATCCTGCCGAGGGCACTTCCGGAACCATCATTCGCCCAGGTCAGGCAGTGGTTCCGATTCGCAGGCAGATCTGCGCGACCAAGAAACCGCAGGTCGCGTGTCGCAGGTTCGCATCCAAGGGGGTTGCTGTCAGCTAGCGTCGCAGCTCAGAGCACCTTTTTCGGAGGGGCTCAGCAGCCGGTCCGAACCGCCCAGTCAGCGGTGTGGTCTCAATGGGTCAGCGCAGCAATGGATTTCTCGTGAACCGGGAGCACAAGACGTCCGCCCGCCTCCTGGACTTGAACGATCAGTCGGTCCGCGTCCGACTCATCAGGCAGTACTTCCGCTGGTGGGGCCGCAAGCCACTTCCGGCCGGCGTCAGTGATCGCTGCCGCCCAGGTACGCCCCTTCCCACTGATAGTGACGAGACCACGGGTTTCGAGGGCTCGCGCGGTTGCACGGTGCTCATAACCGGTGAAGACACCCTCGGGACACTCATCAAGGATCCACTCGAGGACGTCGACTTGCTTCTGGTTCAGCCGCGCCGGGTTCTTGCCCATCTGCCTATCATCGAGGGAAGCGCCCTTCCCAGCCGACGTTTCTGAACAACATGGAGCCGGTTCCGAGGGCCTCTTCACATAGGGCCGAATCATGTTGCGGCTCATGGTGAGCGACCGGTCTCAATATCCTCGGCCCGGCTCAGGCTACGCCAATCCCTGCGCAACACGCTCCCAGGCATCTCGAACCGCGGCCAGCGCTGTCTCGGCAGAGATCACTAACCGTGTCTGCCCAGCCAATTGCGTGTTCCAGTCATCTTCATCCGGCGCATGATCGAACAGCTGCGAGGTGGGGAGCCGGTTGGTCGGACCGTACCTGCGGTACAGCGCTCCCGCAGCACCGTCGATCGCCCCGATACCGCTCAGCGCCCAAAGATCCCAGAGGTCGCGCGATGCCCGCCGATCGTGCCATGTCGCAGTCTTGCCTGCCGCAAAGGCCGACAAAGTCGGTACGAGCAGCTCGGCCGGTGACACATCGCCGTATCGCTGCTCGAGACCGCGGAGTTCGGTCGGCCACACCGCTCGGCCCTGGGCCGACAGCAACTGGATCTTGACGAACACACCGGATGCGGAGCGAAGATTGGCGGCCCCAGTATCCGGGACGTCACTCAGCGACGGCGCCCATTCCAACCTGCCGTAGCTCCGCGCGACAGATCGCGGCAAAGCAGCGTCCAGTTCGGCCGCGAGCATCCTCCGGTTGCCCAACGCCACCAGATCGATGTCCTCGCTGAGCCTGCCACTCACCAGATGCGTACGGGCAAGAGCAGTTCCGCCAATGAAGTGCACCCGATCACCGAACCCGCGACTGATCGCCGCTAGCAGATGGGAGATCAGATGGTCGCGTTCGACCTGCTCCGGGGCAACTCCGAATTGCACTGCAACACTGTCACGTTCGCCGAAACTCATGCCCGACCCAACCTTCCACACGTCGAAGTGCCGCGCCCAAACGCTGATCTGCAGCGAGCTGTATAAGTCTCGACGAATCGCTACCGCGGTAGAGCGTCGCGATCGCCGAACGAACCTCCGCCTCGGCATTTCCCAGCTCCGGGCGACGGGCAAGATCGAGCACGGTCTGTTCCGGAGTAGTGGCCAGCGCTGGGCCCAGCGGCGTTTCGACGCGCTCAGCGTCAAGTGCGTCGGTATCACGACGGACGAAACGAACCTGCGCCGAGCGGTCTGTCAGTGTGATCGGCCGATGTTGGCTCGGAACCGCGATCACCGCCGTCGCCAGCGCACGAGGTACGGCTCCCAACATGCGCGCTGCGCTGATGCCCATGACAATCGCCTGATCCGGGCCGTAAATCGACGATGCAATACCTGCGGCGGCTGCCTCGAGCCCAGGCAGCCAGGTTCGGCCGACGTAGTCCGGCGGGACGATGATGTAGTAGCCGTGAGCAACGCGGTGCAGCACACCTTGATCGACAAGCCGCGCGACCTCGGGCCGCGGTTGAGCGTAGATGTCGGCCAGGTCCTGCGGCCGCACGGTCCGAAGCGGTGCCCGCCAGAGTTCACTGGGCAACAAGGTGCTGCGACGCCCAGCCACAAGCACCACCTCCCTGAGAGTATGCATTTTGTTGGCTATTAACCAACGAAATGCATACTACTGGACGGCTAGCTTTGAACCCTGCCGATCGGCGATACACGGCTACGGGACTCCTGCGCGCCCCCGCGCCGTCGGACCGGTTTATGACCTCCTAGCGCTTGCCGCAACTCAGGACGAAATCGGCTTAGGCCGCCAGGATCAGGGGCACCTCGCGCGCAGGTCGTAGCCGAGGTTTGCGGTCGATGTTGTGGGGCATTCGCCAGCCGTCTGGTTCGGACTCGTCTCACCGGAGGTATTCGATGGCTACACGGCGCGCGAACAAGCGGTTCGTTCTACCCGGTGCACCCTCCAGCGCACCGGCGACGGAGAAGGAACCGACCAAGCCGCACGATCCGCTGCCACCGAAACCGGATCAGACCGGGCCGACCACCGTCACGCCCACCGGGACCGATACCGGTGTACCGCAGGAGGCGGTGGGTCAGCGGGGTGCTTATCTCACGACCGCGCAGGGCGCTCGGCCCAGTGACACCGATCATTCACTGAAGGCCGGTCCGCGCGGGCCTGTTCTGCTGCAGGACCATCATCTGCGGGAGAAGATCACGCACTTCGATCATGAGCGGATTCCTGAGCGGGTGGTTCATGCGCGGGGTGCGGCGGCGCACGGCACGTTCGTGGGCAACGGTGCGGCGGAGAAAATCTGTTGCGCGGGGCTTTTCGCGAAGGGCGTGCAGACGCCGGTATTCGTGCGCTTCTCCACCGTCCTGGGATCGCGCGGCTCGGCGGACACCGTGCGTGACACGCGCGGGTTCGCCACCAAGTTCTACACCGAGGAAGGCGTTTTCGATCTCGTCGGCAACAACATCCCGGTGTTCTTCATCCAGGACGGCATCAAATTCCCCGACATCATCCACGCCGGTAAACCGCATCCGGATCGTGAGATCCCGCAGGCTCAGAGCGCGCACGACACCTTCTGGGATTTCGTCACGCTGCATACCGAGGCGACGGCACACACGCTGTGGAACATGTCCGATCGCGGGATTCCACGGTCGTATCGGATGATGGAGGGGTTCGGCGTTCACACCTTCCGGCTCATCAATGGCAAGGGTGAGACGGTACTGGTGAAGTTCCATTGGAAGCCGAAACTCGGCGTGCACTCGCTGCTGTGGGAAGAAGCCCAGATCGCCGCGGGCGTCGATCCGGACATGCACCGACGCGATCTCGCCGATGCCATCGAGTCCGGGGCATTCCCCCAATGGGATCTGGGAATTCAGGTGTTTCCCGACACCCCGGAGCAGATGTTCGAGGGCATCGATCTGCTCGACCCCACCAAGTTGGTCCCCGAAGAGCTGGCACCGGTGCAGATCATCGGCACCATGACGCTCGAGGCCAATCCCACCAACTACTTCAGCCAGACCGAACAGGTCGCCTTCCACCCGGGGCATTTGGTGCGGGGCATCGATGTCACCAATGATCCGCTGTTGCAGGGGCGGCTGTTCTCCTATATCGACACCCAGATCACCCGCCTCGGCGGACCCAATTTCGCTCAGCTGCCCATCAACCGCCCGCACGCCGAGATCAACGACATGCTGCGCGACGGCATGCATCAGACCGCGGTGCATTCCGGTGTCGCGCCCTATCGGCCGAACAGTCTCGACGGCGGCTGCCCGTTCATCGCCGGGTCCAAGGAGTCGGTGCAGATCGAGTTCCCCGAGGTCGTGGAGGGAACCAAGATCCGTGATGCCGCGGCCACTTTCGACGACCACTTCAGCTCCGCCCGGCTGTTCTACGCCAGCCTCAGCGATATCGAACAAGCACACGTGGCCAAGGCCTACACCTTCGAGCTCGGCAAATGCTACGAGCAGGCGATCAAGGAACGTGCCGTCACCGTGCTGCGCGAGATCGACGAACAACTCGCCCAAACCGTGGCTGCCGGACTGGGTATCACGCTCACCGGAAAGCCGGTCGAGAAAAAGCCGGTCACCGCATCCCCAGCGCTCTCCCAACTCGGCAGCACCTGGCCGTGCGACGGCCGCATCATCGGCGTCTTCGCCACTGCCGACACCGACCCCGGCGAACTCGCCACCACCATCGACACCATCGCGGGCGAATCCATGACGCCGTTGGTGATCGCTCCCACCGGCGGCGAATTGGGTTCGCGCACAAAGGCGGTCAAAATCGCCCGCACACTCGACACCGCCCGCTCCATCGAATTCGACGCCCTGCTGATCACCAGTACCGTCGCGGACCCGCGGCTGCACATACTGCTGCAAGAAGCCCACCGGCATCTCAAAGCCATCGCCTACACGCCCGACGGCGAGGACGCGATCGCCGCCGCCGGGATTGCCGAGAAGTCCGCCGGAGTCCAGCCCGCCGCCAGCATCGGCGCAGCTTTCGAGGCACTTGCCGCCTTACTCCCCGAACATCGTGTCTGGGCCCGGGCAGCGGAATTCCCGGTCTGACGGCCGCACCACCCCCGCCATCGGTAAACGCGACTTACCGAAGGATGAGTAGTTCGTCGTTGTTCCGACTCGCGCACTGCCCGAAGCTTGTTCGAGTATCCGATGTGAGGGATGGGCGATGATGATTCGGGGACTCTGTCTTGCGGCGGTGTCGTTCTGCGCGTTCGGGGGTGGGCTGGTGCGGTTCGCCGCTGTGCGGCACTACCGGACTCGCAGGGTCGACGCTCTCGGGATCGGTGACTCCGCTGACCGGGTTCCGGGTGCCGGACGATTCGTTCGGAGGGAGCGACACCAGGTGACGGCCGATATCCAGGATTTCCTCGATGGAATCGGTGGCAAATGGGTGGTTTTGGTGATCACCGAACTCACCGGTGGTGCATGCCGGTTCCAGCACCTGTATCGGAGCGTGCCGGGGATCTCCCAACGGATGCTCTAGGTGACGTTGCGCAGGCTCGAACGGGATGGGTTGATCAGTCGGACCGCCTACCCCACCGTCCCGGTGCGGGTCGAGTACGCGTTGACACCCATGGGGCGCAGCTTGCTGCCCGTGCTCGAAGTGGTGGCGGAGTGGTCCGCCCGGCACCGGCCCGCGGTGACGGCCGCACGCAACCGGTGGGACGCCGCCCATACCGAATCGGTGGCCTGAAAACCGTCCGCTCGTTCGCTAAGCACGCCTCATCGACGGTTGAGAACTTCGCCATTGTTCCCGCTTGTCCGGTGCGCACACACTGATTCCGGCACGTGTACTCACCGACGATCGGCTGCGTGAATCGGCGCGTATTCGGGTGGCACAGCTCAACGGTTGCGCGTACTTCCTCGCTCAGCGTTCCAAAGAAGCCCTGCGCGTGGGCGAGACGCAAGAAATGTGCCTGACCGCGAGAGTGTCGCCGCCGGAATAGATCTCGCACGTCGGCGCGTCCGGCGAATGAATCCGCAGCCGCCGCAGGACATCGCACCCACCCTGGCGGCCCTCATCCGTTACCGGAGCGAGCTTCGGCGGAAGATGCCGCGACTCCGGCGAATACGGTGTCGACGGTCGTGTGGATATGTTCCCGACCCGGCGGGCTGTGCCGGATCAGCCAGCCGTAATAGATTGGGCCGTACAGCAATTCGACAATGAGGTCGGGGTCCAGGTCCGAACGGATCTGACCCTGCCGCTGCGCATGCCGAATACGGTCGACAGCGGCGGCCACCAAATGACTGAGTAGGCGCTCCCACATGGCGTTGGCGAGTTCGGCATCTTGCTGGGCCGCACCGATCAGCGCGGCGTAGTGGGGGGCGGTATCGGGACGGGTGAGGGTTTCGCACGCGGCGACGATCTGGGTTTTGAAGTCGGCGACCACATCTCCGGTATCGGGAAAGTCGCTCTGCGCCGATGTCATCGCGGAGAGCAGCCCGTCGAGCAGAATTGCGGATTTCGACGGCCACCAACGGTAAATGGTGTTCTTGCCGACCCCGGCACGGGCCGCGATACCCTCGATGCCGAGCTTGTCGTAGCCAACCTCCCGGCACAGATCCAAGGCGGCTCGAACGATGGCCTTGGCGGATTCCTCGTTGCGACGCTCGGGGCGGCGGGATGGCATTCATCGAGCATAACCCAGGCGATACGGCCCGTTCCGTCTTGACGAGATGTGCTGGTTGGCGCAGACTTTGGGCGGCACGGAACGGTCCGTGCCGCCTAGGATGGAGGCTCCGATGAATTGGCAGGAGCTGGAGACGTTTCTGACGCTGGCAGAGGAATTGCACTTCGGTCGGACCGCCGAGCGATTACATGTCTCGGGCCCCCGGGTGAGTCAGATGATCAAGGCATTGGAACGCCGCGTCGGCGCACCGCTGTTCGAGCGCACCAGCCGCCAGGTGGTGTTGACCTCCTTCGGGCGGCAACTGCGCGAGGAGCTCGATCCGCACCACCGTGGCGTGCTCGAGGCGTTGGCCCGGGTCACTGATTCGGCCCGCGGACTCGGCGGCGTTCTGCGCGTTGGATTCTCCAGCCCGCTGGCCAGCGAACTGCTGATGACGGTCGTCGAAGCGTTCCGTACGACACATCCCAACTGCGAGATCCAAATTCGCGAGGTGCATCTGTCGGACCGCATCAATCCTCTGCGCAACGGCGAAATCGATATCCAGTTCATCGAACTACCAGTCGACGAGCCCGAGATCGTCTGCGGCCCAGTCCTGCTGCGCGATCCGGTGGTGCTCGCGATGTCGAGCGAGCACCGCCTGGCCCAGCGCGAGACGGTTTCCCTGGAAGACCTCGCCGACGAGCACCTGCTGATGATCGAGGGAATGCCAGGCTATTTCATCGATCGGCACTTCCCGGTCAGCACGGCGAGCGGCAGGCCAATCCGGCACGTGTCCACCACCACCTACTGGCAGGAACTTCTCGCACTGGTCGCCGCGGGCGAGGGCATTACCATTGCCGCCGCGCAGGGGACTCGCTACTACCCGCGCCCCAACCTGGTCTACATCCCGTTCGACGACCTTCCGCCCTTCGAGTACGGATTGTTCTGGCGCGCGGAAACAGCGTCCGCCAAAGTGCTGGCCTTCGCCCAGACCGCGCAGCGGGTTGCCGCGTCCTTCTCCGCAGTCCGATGAATGCGCTTCACCCCTCGTGTCGTTGCCACCCGCTGGCGGTGACGGCGTCGTTCAGCGTGTCCAGACCGAAGGCGTCGACCGGGCCCAGTGCGCCGGTGTCGAGGAGGCCGCCGTTCAGGGCTGCGTGTGCTGCCCAGGCCATGATGTCGGCGGTGAAGGTGTAGGGGTCGCCGCCTGCGAGAGTTACTGTGGCCAGGGGGTTTTCGGAGTTGTTGGAGGCTTGGGCGACGACCCAGCCGCGGGTTCGGGCTCGGGCTCGGGCGTCGGGGCCGCCGGTGGAGCCCTTGATGGTTCGTTCGAGGAGGGCTTCGAGGCCATGTCTGAGCGGGGGTAGCTGGCCCGCGAGCGCGGCCAGTCGCGAACCGATCTGGAGGCCGCGGGCCGCGGCGGGGGGCAGGCCGAGGTAGACGTCGACCGTGCGGAGGGTCGGGTGGGAGCGGGTCAGCGCGAAATGCTCGGAGCCGGGGACGGATACGCCCGTGCGGGTCTTTCCGACGACGTCGAAGTCGCGTACGTGCGCCCCGGCGGGTTCGGGCGTGACCTTGCCGTCGCGCAGCGCGAAGCCCTGTTCGAAGAGCATCCCGGCCACGGAGGCGCGGGTGCCGCCGCTGGTGCTGGGGCCTTGCATGAAATAGCCGACGTCGACGCGGGTGGCGGCGGGGGCTTCGCGCAGGGCGAGGGCGGCGGCCAGATTGCCTGGTACGTAATCGAATCCGAACGCGGTCAGCAGCGCGGAGCCAGCGGCGCGGGCTTGGCCGTCACGCTTGAAGACGGTGCTGATGAACGGACCTTCGCCGGTCGAATCGATGTAGTGCGCACCGGCGGAGATGGCCGCGGACAGCGCGGGTTCGCCGTAGCGCAGGAACGGGCCCACCGTGGTCACCAGGACATCGCCGCGCTCGAGCAGCGCGCGCAACGACGCGGGCTTCGCGACATCGGCGACCGCGGTGGGAGGACCGCCCAAGTCGGCGGCGAGTTTCTCCAGGGCGGCGGCGTCACGCCCGACCAGCACAGGCGACTCACCCTGAGCGACAAGGGCTTCGGCGGTCAGACGTCCGGTGTACCCGGTCGCCCCGAACAGTACGATCTTCGGCACAACTCACCTGCTCTTCTGCGATCGCCACGGACATGCCACAACCATGTCGTAGCCACTCGCGGGTATGTCTAACACGCCAGGCATTGAGATGGATAGTCCTTCACCTTCTTAATCTTGCGATCCTGCGGAGGTGGGCGGCGGTCGTCTCGTCCGCCGGGAAGTAGGCCTCCACCGCGATCTCGTCGAGGGTGAGGTCGAAGGCCGTGCCGAAGGTGGTGATGGTGCTGAAGAGGGCGAGCTCGACGTCGGCGTGGGTGAGGCGGATCGGGAGGAGGATGGCGGGCGGGTCGGGTTCGGGGGTGCGCGCGTCCGGCGGTTCGCTGTAGGACGAGAGCTCCTGGTGCAGGGCCGCGAGTTCCGGGTCGCCGGTGGCGGTCACCTGACGGGACAGGCGGGGCAGCAGGAAGGAGCGGACCTGGGCGAGGTTGGTCAATCGGTTCGCGAAACCCTTGGGGTGCAGGCCGAGTCGCATCATGTTGATGGGCGGCTCGAGCAGGGCGGGGTCCACCTCGTCGAAGAAGACCCGCACGCAGTCGTTGGCCTGCACCAGATTCCAGCGGCGATCGACCGCCAGGGCCGGATAGGGCTCGTGCAACCGCAGTACGCGGGCCACCGCGTCGCGGGCGGGAGCCAGGGCGGGGTCGTCCCATTCTCGGCGCGAGAACTCGGGAGCGTGGCCCGCGGCCATGAGCAGCCGATTGCGTTCTCCCAGTGGGATATCGAGATGTTCGGCGAGATGCAGGACCATGGCGCGGCTGGGTATGGTGCGGCCGGTCTCGACGAAGCTGATGTGGCGCGACGAGACCTCGGCTGCGATGGCCAGATCGAGCTGACTGAGTTTGCGGCGTTGCCGCCATTCCCGCAGCAGCGCGCCGATCGGAAGGTCCATCGGGCCAGTATGCGAGCCGGACCGGGCGGCGGCCATTACATGCCATGTAATCGACAGCACCGCGGCGCGTTGGCCAGTCTCGTCGGTATGACGAACACCGATACGGCTACCCGGAACAAAGAACTGATCCTGCGCGGATTCACCGAATTCGCGGCGGGTCATATCGAGGTGCTGCGCACCCTACTGCACGACGACTTCATCGAACACAGCCCGGGAAATCCCTCGGGCAGAGACGCTTTCATCGACTTCATAGCCCAGGCCCCGGTGGCGTCGGCGCGATTGGAGCTGGTGCGGGTGATCGCCGACGCGGAGTACGTGGTGCTGCACTATCGGATGGCGCCCTCCGATGGGCGGCCGGATATGGCGGTGGTCGACATCTGGCGGTTGGTGGACGGAAAGATCGTCGAACACTGGGATGTCGTCCAGCCGGTTCCCGCGGCCGCGCAGATTCCGCACGGAATGTTCTGACCGAACGCGGCCGCGGGAGTGGTGGATCAGAGCTGGTTGTCCACGAACAGTTTCCACATGCGGTTGAAGATGTCGGCGTTCATTTGCGGGCGATCATCGAGCTTGGGCCACAGGTGGGCATCCTTCGGTTGGTCGTTGTACACGCGGTAGACGACCTCGGAACCGGTTTGGCAGGCGTAGCTTTCGCCGTTTTTCACCTGGTAGCCGGATTCACTGGTCTTGGCACCGCATCCGTTGCGATCGCGCCACATGTCACGGTTGGTTTCGGCACCGAACTGCCAGGTCAGCGGATCGTTGGCGGCGAGCATCACGCCGAAGGAGATATCCCGGGCGGGCGCGCAGTTGTACCCGTCCGGGAAATAGGAGGCGTACGTCGCGGCCGAGGCCACCAGAAGCGCCGAATCACACGCCATGCGTGAGGTCATCTGACCGCCATTGGAATGGCCGACGAAATGCACCCGCTTCGGGTTCACGCAGTATCGGCCGGAAACAGTGCTGACCACATTGCGCAGGAAGGTCACGTCGGCGGAGCCTTTGCTGTAATCCCAGCCGCCGTACCCGCTGCCTTCCGGCTTGGGCCCCTGGGGATACGCGACGATGAACTTCTTGCTGTCGGCATATCCGTCGAAGCCGGTTTCGTCCGCAATGAGATCGGGCGAGCTATAGCCTCCGTGCACCATGACCACCAACGGTGCCGCTCCTGACAATCCGGCGGGAACGTACACGAGATACCGCCGGTCGCCGATGTCCACCGGAACGCGCCGACCGGTAGCGGCGGTGGAGCAACCCGCTTGCGGCGCAGCCAATTCCTGATCGCCGAGGGTCTCGTCCAAGGTGTATTGGCCGCCGTCGGGCTCATCGGCCGCGGCGGGCCCGCCAGCACTGACCAAGGCCGCCGCCGCGACCAACCCGAGCAACAATGCGGTTATGCGTTTCCTACGTAGTGACAACTCGAATCACCTGTCCCTCAATTGCTTTCAGGACGGAAGGTAACAGAGCTATGTACCGTTCGTAACGGTTTCGACACCGGTATCGGTTACGGCACGAACACCTCGGTCGACGCCGGAATGTTCGGCCGATCGGTCCGCAGGGTGAGCTGGACTCGCCCGGGGCCGGTATCGGCGAGCACGATCGCCGGTGTCGACCGCTGCCAGGCGGGGACGAATCGACTCACGCTGCCCGTTTGACCGGTATCGAGATTGCGCCAGTCCACGACCGCCGTCACATCGCAGGCGAGCAGCTGCGGTCCCCATTCGCCGATCGGTGAGAAGCCCTGCGTAATGCGCAAGACCACCGAGTGCGTGGCTCCCGGCGCTTCGGAGTACTCGTAGAGCGGTCCGTCGAACGAGGTTCCACCGGCCTGGAGGATCCCGGCGCACACCCCGTTGCCGACCGTCAGCACCGGGCTGAGGTTGAAGTCGGTCTTGGCGCAGGTCCGCGGCCCCACATTCGACCAGCCGAGCTGGCACGGCTCGCCGGGATCGGCGCTGGCGGGTGTGCCGATCGCCAGACCCGCGCCCGCGAAGACGGCGATGGCCGCGCCCAGGACAGTGCGTCTCATATCGAACTCCTCATCTCGGACCGTGATCTTCGAAGTATCACGCCCCGAGCGGGGCAAACGTCCTCACGACACGGCCTCTCCCGAACAGCGGGCTTGTATACCGATCGTTCTACTGCAATCATGCGTCTACGTAGGATCACCCCGCATCGAAGGAGCCCGCCATGACCTCCACCCCGGCGCAGAAGTCGGCGTGCATTCTCTGCGAGTGCAACTGCGGCTTGGAGATCGAGGTCCAGGGACGTCGGCTGGCGCGTATTCGCGGCGACAAGGACCATGTCGGCTCCGCCGGATACACCTGCGAGAAGGCGCTGCGGCTGGACTACTACCAGAGCTATCCCCACCGGCTCACCAGCCCGCTACGCCGCGAGCCCGACGGCAGCTACACCGAAATCGACTGGGATACCGCGATTTCCGAGATCGCCACCCGCCTCGCGGCCGTCCGCGATACGCACGGCGGGGACAAGATCTTCTTCTATGGCGGCGGCGGTCAGGGCAATCACCTGGGTGGCAGCTACGCGACGGCGCTACAGGCGGCGCTCGGGGCGCGGTACTACTCGAACGCGCTGGCGCAGGAGAAGACCGGCGAGATGTGGGTGGACGGCAAGCTCTACGGCGGGCACACCAAAGGCGATTTCGAACACGCGCAGGTGGCGGTGTTCATCGGCAAGAATCCTTGGCAGTCACACGGTTTCCCTCGGGCGCGGCCGGTGCTGCGCCAGATCGCGGCCGACCCGAACCGCACCATGATCGTGATCGACCCGCGCCGCACCGAGACGGCCGAACTCGCCGACATCCATCTCCAGGTGCGGCCGGGCACGGACGCCTACTGCCTGGCCGCGCTCCTGGGTGTACTGGTCGAGGAGGATCTGCTCGACCACGACTTCCTGGCCGCGCACACCTCCGGCTCCGAGACGGTGGTGGCGGCGCTGAAAACCGTTGACATCGCGGATTTCTCGCGCCGGTGCGGAGTCGACGAGGAATTGATCCGCGCGGCCGCGCGCGCCATCGGCACCGGCGAATCCGTCGCCACCTTCGAGGATCTGGGCATTCAGCAGGCCCCGCACAGCACGCTCTCGTCCTACCTCAACAAACTGCTGTGGATCCTGACCGGCAATTTCGCCAAACCCGGCACCATGGCGCTGCATTCGGTGCTGGCCGCCGTCGCGGGCAGCGCGGCACCCGTGCGCTCGGGCGGCACCCGGCGGCCGTCGGCAATGGCCAAGGCGCGCAAGGCCGTAACCTCGGCCGCGATGCGCGCCGTACCTCTCGGCGCGAGCGCGCTCTCGGCCGCCGTCGCCGCGCTGGCCGCCCAACCCGTGAGCCGCGGCCTCGCCGATCTCGGCGCGGGGAAGCTCGTCACCGCCCTCGCACCGCTGGCGGGCGGCATGGGCGGTATCGGCGTCAGTCAGCCCGGCGGCGCGCGCCGCACCCCGGTGACCGGAGCCCGCATCATCGCCGGACTGGTGCCGTGCAACTCGATCGCCGAGGAGATCCTCACCGATCATCCGGACCGTTTCCGGGCCATGTGGATCGACAGCGTGAATCCCGCGCACTCCCTTGCCGATTCGAAGAGCTTCCGCGCGGCACTCGATGCCCTGGACCTGGTGGTCGTGGTGGATGTGGCGTTCACTGAGACGGCCAAGCACGCCGATTACGTGCTGCCCGCCGCCAGCCAGTTCGAGAAGTGCGAGGCGACCTTCTTCAATTTCGAGTTCCCGCACAACACTTTCCATCTGCGCGCGCCCGTACTGGAGCCGCTGCCAGGCACTCTGACCGAACCCGAGATCTATTCCCGACTCATCACGGCCCTGCGCGTGGTGCCGGAAACCACCGTGGCGCGCCTGCGCACCGCCGCCCGTGCCGGGCGAAATGCCTTCGCACTGGCCTTCTTCAGCGCCGTGGCCGCCGATCCGGGCCTCATGCGCCTGGCACCCTATGTGCTGTACGAGACCCTCGGTCCGACTCTGCCGAAGCAGCTGCGCGCGGCGGCGGTGCTCTGGGGCGCGGCGCACCTGTGCGCCCTCGGCAATCCCGACGGTGTCGCCCGCGCCGGATTCCGCGGGCCGGGGCTGGCGGCGGGCGAGCAACTCTTCGACGCCATCCTGCACGGCCGCTCCGGCGTCACCTTCACCGTCGACGAATGGCCCGACACCTGGAACTATGTGCGCCGCCCTGATCGGCGCATGACCATCGAAATCCCGGAACTGCTGGAGGTTTTCACCGGCCTGGCCGAGACTCCGGTCCGAACCGACGGCGAGTACCCGTTCGTCCTGGCCGCCGGTGAGCGCCGCTCGTTCACCGCCAACACCATCTTCCGCGACGCGGGCTGGCGACGCCGCGACGGCGAGGGCGCGCTGCGCGTCAATCCCGAGGACGCCCGCGAACTCGGCGTCACCACCGGCGATCGCGTGCGCGTGGTCACCGAGGCGGGCAGCGCGCTCACCGCCGTGGAGGTGACCGATACCGTGCGCCCCGGCCACATCACCCTGCCCAACGGTCTCGGCACCGAGGACAATGGCCGCGTCGCGGGCGTGGCCCCCAATGAACTGACCTCCCTGCACCACCGCGATCCCATCGCGGGGACGCCGTGGCACAAGTACGTCCCGGCGCGTATCGAGGTCCCGGTACCCGCCGAGTGAACCCGGTCATTCGACAGAGGCGACGGGGGTGGCCGGTTTCCTAGCGTCGAAGACATGACGAACACACTCCCCGCCCCAGCCGTCCGGGATTGGCTGCGCACCAATGCCCACCCGCTCACCCCGACCGACGCCGACCCCGGGCCGCTGACCGACAGCCTCGCGGCGGCCACCGTGGTCGGACTCGGCGAATCGACACGCTTCTCGGTGCAGACCTACGGCGTGGCGGAAGGCATTTTCCGCGGGCTGGTGCGGCGGCACGGATTCCGGACGCTCGCGCTCCAAGACGGCGCTCGCTCCGGCGACCGCATGAACCGGTACGTGCTCGGCGGCGACGGCACCGCCGAGGAAGCCCTCGCCGGAGCCTGGCGGCCCTTGCGCACAAGGGAATTGGCGGACACCCTCGACTGGATTCGCGGCTTCAACGCCGCCCACCCCGACGATCCGGTGCAGGTGTTCGGGGTGCAAGCGCCGCATGCCGAGGAATCGGATTACGACGCGGTGCTGAGCTACGCCCAGGCTGAGGCACCGGAGCACCTGGCCGCGCTGACAACCCATCTCGAGACCATCCGCACCGCCCACCGGGTGGACGAACACGTCCAGCGCCACAACGGCGTTCACCCCGGACGCCCCTTCGCCGAACACGCCCGCGATGCGCTCGCCCTGCTCGAGACCCTCCCCGCGACCCCGAGCCAGGCGAGCGCCCTCGACCACGCCCGCCTGATTCTCGACTTCCACGAGAACAGCGTGGCCGGACGCGGCAGCTTCGCCCGCGACGACGAGGAGGAGACGGCCGCGAACCGCATCGCCGACCACCGGCGACGCACCGGAGCCAAGATCGTCTACCGGGATGGCATCGCCCATACCGCGGCCGTCGACATGGGCTACGGCGACGCACTGTTCCGCAGCCCCGGCTCCCGCCTGCGCGCCGCCCTCGGCACCGGCTATGCCTCGGTCGCCATCGGTTTCCACCACGGCGATCTGGACATCACCGTCGTCCCCGAGCCCGGCGCGGATCATGTCGACGCCCTCCTCGGCACGATCGACGCTCCCGCCCACTACGTCGATCTGCGCTCTCCCGCACCGGAATCCGTCCGAGCCTGGCTCGACGGTCCCGGCAAGTTCCGTGTCATCAGCGGCGTCTACGACCCCGCCGAAGACCACAAGGCGCACCTCGACGTCCCCGCCATCGCCGCCGCCTTCGACGTGCTCGTCCACATTCGCGAGGCCACGCCGCTGCGGTGGCTCGACTAGCGGCCGCGAGCCGCCCGCACCCGGAGAAGTACTGTGCTGGAGTATCCAGTGTTCGCCCTGCCCGAGGAGTCGCCGTGGCCGTCGACCGTCTGCTGCCCACCGCCGAAGCCCGCGAGCTGATCCAGCTCACCCGGGATATCGCCGACAAGGCGCTGGCCCCGATCGTCGACCGGCACGAGAAGGACGAGACCTATCCCGAGGGCGTCTTCGCGACCCTCGGCGAGGCCGGGCTGCTGAGCCTGCCGTACCCGGAGGAGTGGGGTGGCGGCGGCCAGCCCTACGAGGTCTACCTCCAGGTGCTGGAGGAGATCGCGGCGAGGTGGGCGGCGGTCGCGGTGGCGGTGAGCGTGCACAGCCTGTCGTGCCATCCGCTGTTCGCCTTCGGCACCGACGAGCAGAAACAGCGGTGGCTGCCGGAGATGTTGGGCGGCAGCACCATCGGCGCGTACAGCCTCTCCGAACCGCAGGCCGGATCCGATGCCGCCGCGCTCACCTGCAAGGCCGTGGCCGCCGACGGCGGATACCGGATCAACGGCACGAAAGCCTGGATCACCCACGGCGGGATCGCGGACTTCTACAACGTCTTCACCCGCACCGGCGAGGGCTCGCGCGGCATCTCCTGCTTCCTGGTGCCCAAGGACACCGAGGGGCTCTCCTTCGGAAAGCCGGAGGAGAAGATGGGCCTGACCGCGGTGCCCACCACCTCGGCGCACTACGACCATGCCTTCGTCCCCGCCGACCGCCGGATCGGCGAGGAGGGTCAGGGCCTCCAGATCGCGTTCAGCGCACTGGATTCCGGCCGCCTCGGCATCGCGGCGGTCGCCGTCGGCCTGGCGCAGGCCGCCCTCGACGAGGCCGTCGCCTACGCCCAGGAGCGCACCGCCTTCGGCCGCAAGATCATCGACCATCAGGGCTTGGGCTTCCTGCTCGCCGATATGGCCGCCGCCGTCGACTCGGCCCGCGCCACCTACCTCGACGCCGCGCGCCGCCGCGATGCCGGACTTCCCTACTCGCGCAACGCCTCCGTGGCCAAACTGGTCGCCACCGACGCCGCCATGAAGGTCACCACCGATGCCGTCCAGGTCTTCGGCGGCTACGGCTACACCCGGGATTTCCGCGTCGAGCGCTATATGCGCGAAGCGAAGATCACCCAGATCTTCGAGGGCACCAACCAGATTCAGCGGTTGGTCATCGCGCGCTCGCTGGCCGGTTAGTTCTTCGGCCCGCCCGCCACGTAGAGCACCTGGCCGGAGACGAAGCCCGCCTCCTCGCCGACGAAGAACGACACCGCGTTGGCGATATCGGCGGGCACGCCGGTGCGCGCCACCGGAATCATGGCGGCATTGGCGGCCTTGAAGTCCTCGAAGTTCATGCCGAGCCGCTCGGCCGTCGCCGCCGTCATCTCGGTCTCGATGAAGCCGGGGGCGATGGCATTGGCGGTGACGCCGAATTTGCCGAGTTCGAAGGCCAGGGTCTTGGTGAAGCCCTGCATACCCGCCTTGGCGGCCGAGTAATTGGCCTGCCCGCGATTGCCCAGCGCGGAGGTGCTGGACAGATTCACGATGCGGCCCCACTTGGCCTCGATCATGAACTTCTGGGCCGCCCGGGTCATCAGGAACGCGCCGCGCAGGTGCACGTTCATGACCGAATCCCAGTCGGCGACGGACATTTTGAACAGCAGATTGTCCCGGGTGATACCCGCGTTGTTGACCAGCACGGTGGGCGCGCCCAGCTCGTCGGCGACCCGCGCCACGGCGGCTTCGACGGCCTGTTCGTCACTCACGTCCACGCCCACGGCCAGCGCCTTGCCGCCCGCGGCCACGATCTGTTCGACCACCGGCTCGCACGCGGCCTCGTCCAGATCCAGGATGGCGACCTGGAAACCGTCGCGGGCAAGGCGTCGGGCGGTCTCCGCGCCGATGCCGCGCGCGGCCCCGGTGACAATGGCGGTACGGATTGTCCTGTCAGTCATGGTTGTGGAGCCTAGGCCAGGTAACGAGTCACCTGTGAGACGGCTTCCACGGGATGCTCGGCGAAGATGGCCGCCCCGATGGGCTCGTAGTGCCAGGCCCCCTCGACCGGGAAGAGCCTGCCCATGACGAATCCGGTGTGCTCGCCGTGTTCGAGGTCGTAGCGGGCGATCTCGGCGCCGACACCGTCGACCAGGCGGCAGAAGGCATTGTCGATCTGCTCGAAGGTCTGGCCGCTGTAGGAGGTCACCAGGAAGATGACATTGGTGACCTGTGGTGACAGGCGGGTCAGGTCGACGGTGATGGTCTCGATATCGCCCTTGCCCTCGCCGGTCACGCTGTCGCCGTGGTGGCGCACCGAACCGTCGCGCGAGGTGAGCTGCTCGTGGTACACCACGTCGACGATGTCGGCGCCGCTGAACAACAGGGCCGCCGCGTTCAGGTCGATATTCTCGACGGGTCCGCCGAACAGGCGGCGGCGGGCCGGGTCCCACCCCAACGCCATGCCGACATAGTTCAGCGGAGCCCCGGTCTCATCACGCAAAGTCACGAACATGAGCTTGCCAGGGCTCAGGGTTTGCGCCCGACACCCCCGACAATGCAATGGCGCACCGGAGACAGCGGCTTCAGCCGCGGACCGTCCGGCCACCAGTCGTCGCAGAGCACCAATCCGGGCTCCACCATCTCCAAACCATCGAAGAGAGACTGGATTTCGGCGCGCGTGCGGAAACGCCCACTGCCCATGGGGCTGTGCACGAACTTCTCCTCCATCTGCTGCGCGAGCTCGGAGTGTTCGGGCGTTTCGGGATCGAAGAAATGCGCAATCGCGACATAGGATCCCGACGGCAGCGCGTCGACATAGGTGTGCATGATGTCGGCGACATCATCGTCGGGATAGTGGTGCAGGGTGCCGACCTGGAACAGCGCCACCGGCTCGGCCAGATCCAGATAGGCGCGCACCGTGGGGTTCTTGAGCACCTCGAACGGGCGGAAGATGTCCGCGTTCACGATCGTGGTGCGGGCCACCCCGTCCAGCAGTGCGTTCGCATGGGCCAGGACCATGGGATCGTTGTCGACGTAGACCACCCGGGCCTCCGGATCGACGCGCTGCACGACCTGATGGGTGTTCTCCGCGGTCGGCAGTCCCGCGCCCAGATCGAGGTACTGCTCGACATCGGCCTGCTGCGCCAGGAACCGACTCGTGCGAATCAGGAAATCCCGGTTGGCCCAAGCCAATTCGGCGACACCCGGGGCGACCGCGCGCACCTGCGCCAGCACCTCGCGGTCGATCTCGAAATTGTCCTTGCCATTGAGCGCGGCGTCGTAGACCCGGGCGATGCTGGCACGGGTCATGTCCACTCCTACCGGCGCCGCGCTCCGGTAGGCGGCGGAGGATTGAGACATCTCGAACTCCCTCGCGTCGGTTCGATATCGACACGAAAATCTTCCCGCATTCCCCGCATCCGCGTGGCAATACGGCCTTGCCTATCTGCACCGTTCCCGAGGACACCCGGGTCATACGCAGATTCGCAGCGGAAGTCGCACAGGGTTCGCAGAAGTACTGGTCAGTCCGTTATGTCGCTTCCGTCCTTTCCCAAGGAAACAGCTTGTCCCCGAAGGGTTTATCCCGCATCCCCGCGGCTACTGGCTGTAGGGATTCTTCAACAGATGATCGACCACACGACGGCCGAGGGTGTACTGATTCTCCAGAGCCAGCGCGAAACCCGGGCTGGAATGGTCGAGGTGCGCGACGACCGACTGCCCCGGAGCGGGCTGGTCGAAATTGCTCACCGTGCGCAGCGACAGATACCGGTTCAGGTAGCCGAAGTTCTGCAACGCCGTCGCGGTGGCGCTGTCCTCCATCTGGGTGGTGCAGTAGACGCCCGCGCCCTTGGTGCGCACGCCCATGATGTAGCGGGCGGTATCGGAGGGGAACTTGCCCGAGTAGTAGTCGTCACCGGTCATGGTGTCGCACTTGGCCACATTGGGGGTGCGTCCCTGCTGGCCGGGGTACAGGGCGCGCTCGGCGGCGGCCTCGGGACTGTCGGCGAGGGTGGCCTCGCGGGTGAGGTTGTACGCGGTGTCGACGAGGGCGTCGTCGAGGCGATAGGCGGCGGTGTTGTAGTCCTCGACCGGGCGGTAGCCGAACGGCACCTCGGGCGCTTCGTCGGGATCGAGGTGATTGCCGAGGTCGTAGTCCACGACCCAGCGGGCCCAGGCGGCCGAGCCGAGGGTGCCCTGGTCCGGTGGGGTGCCCGCGATACCGGCGGTCAGGAAGTAGGCGCGCGAGAAGTCGAATTTCGGGCTGCCGAGAATGGCGGTCATGGTGGTGGCGGCGTTGGATTTGCCCTGGCCGGTCTCGGCCACGCACAGGCCCTCGCCATTGCAGCGCACCGGCTTGTAGGCCCCCGGCACCTCCACGGTGGTGGGCAGATCCTCACGTCCGAGCCAGACCTCGGTCTCCGGATCGAACATGGTGACGACCAGGACGCCGACGTCGACCTTGTCCGAATCGTCCGACCCAGTGGAACAACCGGTCAGGGCGAGCGCGGCCACGCCCAAGGCGATGGCGAACTTCCAGCATCGGTTCGGCATTGGCCAAGAATATGCATATCTCGGACGAATCAGACGTTCCGACGCCCCCGCATTGTGGACGCTGGTTCAGGACGGCGGTTCACTGCGCCAGCGTGGTCCGCCACTTCTCGGCCGAACGGACCATATCGACCGAGACTCGGTCCATGTAGTCGCTCATGGCCAGCAGTCGTATGGCCGCCGGAGTGCTCGCGCCGAGTGCGGCCGCTCCCTCCCGGGCACGTTCAGCCACGATCCGATTGGCCTGCGCCCCTGCCAAAGTGGCTCGGTACCAGGCGTATTCGTCGATGATGTAGCGATCTCTGCGGCTGCGCGGATCGCGTTCGCGTCGAATCACCGCCTGCGCCTGCAGATATCCGACGGCGGCGGAGACGGTCGCGGGGCTGATCCGCAGATCGCGCACCAGTTCCGCCGCGGTGGCGCTGCCGGAGTCCGCGGCGTAGAGCCGCGCCAGCACCGCGGCGGCGGTCCTCGGCACGCCGGTCTGTTCGAACAGCTCACCGAATCCGGTGACGAAATCCGCGATCGTCTCCGGCGCGCGGCCGTATTCGTCGGTACCGGACGGTGGTTCGGCGCGCCGCCGGGAGGCGCGGCGGCGAGACCGCATCTCGGTGGCGGCGTGCGCGAGGTCGGCACGGTAGCGGTTGGGTCCGCCATTGCGGCTCACCTCGCGGCTGATGGTGGAGGTGGGGCGATCCAGCTGCCGCGCGATCGCGGCATAGCCGAGACCCTGGGCGATGCCCGCGGCGATCCGTCGCCGATCGTCGTGCGTGAGTCTGCCTCCCGGCATGGGGCACCCTTCCTCGTGGCGTTGCGGAGAGTATCGCGCCGAATGGAATTCATTGCAACGGAGCGGATTCGCCGTTGCATTAGGAAGCACGGTCGATGCAATCCCGTTGGCCAATCTACCTGGTATTACTTGCTTTTCGACCATCAATCTCGTTGTCGCTACCTCGAACGCAACGTAGCGTTCGATGTAACACGAACGACCGTGCAGCACAGAGAACAGCGAGGACGACCGATGAGCGAGCCCAGCGCCCCCGTGCGGCTTCCCACCGAACGACCCCAGGGATGTCCCTTCAGCCCGGCCATCGGGCTCGATGCGATTCGCGACCGGAATCCCCTGACCCGCATGACTTTTCCCGACGGACACCAGGGGTGGCTGGCCACCGGCCACCACGAGGTGCGCGCGGTCATGTCCGATCCGCGCTTCTCCTCCCGCCCCGAACTCATGCACTATCCGCTCGCCGACTACGGCCCCATGCCGCCCGCACAGGTTGGCGTGCTCACCGGAATCGACGCACCCGAGCACACCCGCCTGCGCAAGCTGTTGGCGGGCAAGTTCACCGCGCGCCGGATGCGGCTGCTCACCGAGCGGGTGGCCGAGATCGCCGCCGAACACCTCGATGTCATGGAGAAGCAGGGTGGGCCGGTGGATCTGCTCACGGTCTTCGCGCATCCTGTTCCGGCACTGGTGATCTGCGAACTGCTCGGCGTTCCGTACGCCGAACGCGAGCACTTCCAACGGCAGGCGGCCGCCATGAGCGGTATCGACGCCACGCCCGAACAGTCGTATGCGGCGTTCGGGGCCGTGCAGGAGTATGTGCGCGGGCTGGTGCGGGCCAAGCGGGCCGAGCCCACCGACGATCTGCTCAGTGATCTGGCGGCCGAGAGCGATCTCACCGAGGACGAACTCGCCGGAATCGGCGGATTCCTGCTCGGCGCGGGGCTGGACACCACCGCGAACATGTTGGCGCTGGGCACTTTCGCGCTGTTGAGCCATCCCGAACAGCTCGCCGCGCTGCGCGCCGATCCGACGCTCGTCGACGGCGCCGTGGAGGAGCTCATGCGGTATCTGTCCATCGCGCACACCGGGGCGCGGGTGGCGCTGGTGGATGTCGAGGTCGGCGGGCAGGTCGTTCGGGCGGGTGAGACGATGACGGTGTCCATCCAGGCGGCCAATCGCGATCCGCTGCGCTTCCCGGATCCGGACAGCCTGGATATTCGCCGCGACGCGCTCGGTCAGCTCGCGTTCGGGCACGGGCCGCACCTGTGTCTCGGCGCGCAGCTCGCCCGCGTGGAGATGCGAGTCGCCTTCCCCGCCTTGCTCTCCCGCTTCCCGGGACTGCGCTTGGCGGTGCCCGCCGAGCAGGTGCCGCTGCGCCACGGACTCGACGTCTACGGCGTCCACGCCCTGCCGGTCGACTGGTGAGAACAACTCTCGTAACTCTCAGGGGCTTCGCCCCCTGAAAGCCCTCGAGCAACTCGCGCCCGCCCCGGGTTCGGGGCGGGCGCGAGAGTTGTTGTGGGGCAGTTGGTTACGACTTGACGGTCGCCACCTCCGTGACGTCGTGGTGGCCGGTGCCCCAGCCGACGTGGGCCTCGGCGCGCATGCGCTCGACCATGTGCGGGTAGTGCATTTCGAAGGCCGGGCGCTCCGAGCGGACGCGGGGCAGTTCGTAGAAGTTGTGCCGCGGCGGCGGGCAGGAGGTCGCCCACTCCAGGGAGTTGCCGTAGCCCCACGGATCGTCCACGGTCACGACCTCGCCGTAGCGGTGGGATTTGAAGACATTCCACACGAACGGCAGCATCGACGCGCCCAGAATGAACGAGCCGATGGTGGAGATGGTGTTCAGCGTGGTGAATCCATCGGACGGCAGGTAATCGGCGTAGCGGCGCGGCATGCCCTCGTTGCCCACCCAGTGCTGCACCAGGAAGGTGGTGTGGAAGCCGATGAAGGTCGCCCAGAAATGCCACTTGCCCAAGCGCTCGTCGAGCAGGCGGCCGGTCATCTTCGGGAACCAGAAGTAGATGCCCGCGAAGGTCGCGAAGGCGATGGTGCCGAAGAGCACGTAGTGGAAGTGCGCCACCACGAAATACGTGTCGGAGACGTGGAAGTCGATGGGCGGGCTGGCCAGCAGCACACCCGACAGTCCACCGAAGAGGAAGGTGACGATGAAGCCGCAGGAGAACAGCATCGGCGTCTCGAAGGTCAATTGCCCCTTCCACATGGTGCCGATCCAGTTGAAGAATTTCACGCCCGTCGGCACGGCGATCAGGAAGGTCATGAACGAGAAGAACGGCAGCAGCACCGCACCCGTGGCGTACATGTGGTGCGCCCACACCGCGACCGACAGCGCCGCGATGGCGATCGTCGCGTAAACCAGTGTGGTGTAACCGAATACCGGCTTACGGCTGAACACCGGAATGACCTCGGAGATGATGCCGAAGAACGGCAGCGCGATGATGTACACCTCGGGGTGGCCGAAGAACCAGAACAGATGCTGGTAGAGCAGCGCACCGCCATTGGACGGGTCGTAGATGTGCCCGCCCAGATGCCGGTCGTAGTACAGCCCCATGAGCGCGGCGGTGAGCAGCGGGAAGGCCAGCAGCACCAGAATGCTGGTGACCGCGATGGTCCACACGAAAATCGGCATCCGGAACATGGTCATTCCCGGGCAGCGCAGGCACACCACCGTGGTGAGCATATTGACGCCGCCGAGAATGGTGCCCAGACCCGAGACCGCCAGACCCATGATCCACAGATCCCCGCCCGCGCCCGGCGAGTGCACGATATCGCTCAGCGGCGTATAGGCGGTCCAGCCGAAATCGGCCGCGCCACCGGGGGTGATGAATCCGGCCGTGGCCATGGTGGCACCGAACAGATACAGCCAGTAGCTGAACGCGTTCAAGCGCGGGAACGCCACATCGGGCGCGCCGATCTGCAGCGGCAGGATGATATTGGCGAAGCCGAACACAATGGCCGTCGCGTAGAACAGCAGCATGATGGTGCCGTGCATGGTGAACAGCTGATTGAACTGTTCGGCCGAGAGGAACTGCATACCCGGACGGGCGAGCTCGGCGCGCATGAGCAGCGCCATGAGCCCGCCGATCAGGAAGAACGAAATAGCCGTGAACAGATACATCTGGCCGAGCATTTTCGGGTCGGTCGTGGTGATCGCCCGATAGAGAAACGAGCCCTTCGGCCCCGTTCGCGCCGGATACGGCCGAGCGGCCTCGAGGTTCTTCTCGGGTTTCGGAGCTACGGCAGTCACCACATCCTCCTCGGCAGGGCTCCGGCCCGGACGGTCCGAAGGAGCCACCATGAACGGCGCACAGCGTACCTACAGCAAACCGATCTTCGCCGAAAACACTCCGAACCGGAGGAAAAGCAACCGAACCGAGAGAATTACGCGCTCAACGGGCTCGCGATCCGGTTCTCCGCGAAGCGCTCCGCGAGGAATTCGAAGGCCTTGGGCGCGAAGCCGAACGCACCGGTCAGGTGTTCCAACCTCGGCATCGTGAGCATGGTGGCGTCGACGCCGAGGGCGCGCCAATCCTCGTAGAGAGTGGCGGTCTGGCTGAACGGCACGATCTGCTCGGCCGTGCCCGCCCCGAGGAAGACCGGAGCGGCGGGCGGAATGGAGCCCAACCGGTTCTCCCGCAACCGCGCGAGCACCTCCGGAATCTCCAACGGATGCCTGCGAACGAACCGGGCGGACTGGGTGGGCAGGACGGCCCCGTAACCCATGCCGAGCGCGAATCCGGGCACCACGTGGGCGCGGCGCAGCACGGCCGCGAGCAGCCGACCGCTCGGCTTCAACTCGTCGAGCACCCGTAATTCCGGGTAGGCGGCGTCGATACCGAGCACCGCCCAGATGAGCAGGAAGGCGAACAGCTTGCCGTCGTGGGCCTCGAACATGCCCTCCAGATCGGCGGGCGGCGAACCCACCGCGCCGCCGACCAGCGCCAGGTCGGGCGCGTAGCTCGGCTGGAGTTGCAGGGCCCAGCCCGCCGCGCAGCCGCCCTCGGAGTAACCGCAGATGGCGAGCGGGCCATCGGGTTCCAGCCCCGCGTCGGGCACCTGGCGGGCCGCCCGCATGCTGTCGAGCACCGACGGTCCGAGTGCGCGGCCCATGACGTAGGGATGCGTGCCGTGATTGCCGAGCCCCGGGTAGTCGGTGATGACCACGGCCCAGCCGCGCCGCAGCGCCTGCGAGATGAACAGCCCCTCGTACTCCAGGCCCCGCCGCAGCTGCCAGGAGGCGGCGGCCACGAAATCGGCCAGACCCTGGGTGCCGACGGCATAGCCGATCAGCGGGCGCGGACCGCTGGTGTACGGGGTGCGCGGCACCAGCAGGGTTCCGGTCACCTCGATGTCGCGGCCGTGCGCATCGGTGGACCGGTAGCGCAGGAACCAGGAGCGGGCCGGAAGCCGCAGGCCGGGCAGCAGATACGCCTTGCTGCGGCGCACTTCGAGCAGTTGCCCGGGCGACGAGGATTCCGCGTGGTCGGGAATGCTGATGGGCGCGGTCATCGTCGATCCGCCTTTCCGTTCCGGGCAGACCGGTGCCGCTGGTCCACTCGCAGTACTACTGACGCAAGGTATTTCGGCCGCGGGACCGAAAGCATTGCAGGGATCTCCCCCTCGATCACTATGACACGAGAAGGTCGAGAACGTGAGACATGGATATAGAGATCTTCTCGCGGTTTCGTGACCCGTGCGGAACGATCCGGTCACCGCCCGTCTCCCGACCGGGTCCCGGATCAAAGGGTTTTCTCATATTCGTTGTGGGCCAACCGATTACCATTGACGTCGGGCGGAAGGACGTGCCTCGTGCAACAGAACATGTTGGAGACCGCGCGTCGTCATTTGATCGGGGTGGATCCGGCGGCGCTACTGCATTCCCGCAACCGACTGGCCGAGACCGGTATGGCGCGGCTGGGCTTCCTGCTGCCGTACCGGGTGAAGCGAGCCCTCGCCGCCGAGGCCCTGGCGCTCGTCGAACACCACCGGCACTGGGGCGAGCTGTTGCCGAGCGGGGAGGAGTCGAGACGCCACGGCATCGACGTTCCACCGCAGGCCATTACGGCGCACGCCACGCTCATCCCCGAGCTGTACGACTGTGATGCGTTGCGGCGCAACCTCTCCGTGGTGGCCGCCGAATCCGTGCTGTCCTGTCCCGAGCCGCAGCGCTACGCCGTCACTCGCGTCCACCACGACGAGACGCCCCAATGGCATTGGGACGACTGGTCTTTCGCCTTGGTGCTGGTGGTCGAGTGCCCGCCGCTCGAGGAGGGCGGCTTCGTCCAGACCGTGCCGCACACCCGCCGCGACCGCCTCGGCTCGGAGGTGCACCGCACCCTCACCCGCAATCCCATTCACTCCTGGGAGCTGCACCCGGGCGATCTGTACCTCATGCGCACCGCCACCACCCTGCACCGCGTCTACCCCTTCGAACACGGCCGCCGCACCATCATGACCATGTGCTTCGCGACCCGCGCCGAACTGGACCATCAGGCGGCCGCGCGGGCCGCCGAGCAAGTATCCAGCACCGGCACACGGGGTTTCGTTCGCGACGAAGAGGTAATGACGAATCAAGTACAGTGCTAAATTGATTCACCGAACACAGCGGGGGGCAGTGTCGCCGGACCGTATTCCCTCGGACAGCGCTGCTCTGTCCCACCGGTACAGGCGATGACACATGGATCTTCTCAACCCTCTCGATGCGATATTCCTGGCCGTCGAATCCCGCGAGCATCCCATGCACGTGGCGGGGTTGCAGCTGTTCGAACCGCCCGCCGACGCGGGCCCCGAATTCGCGCGCGACCTCTACGAGAAAATGGCCTCCGCCACCGATGTTCGCACCCGCTTCCGACGGCGTCCCAGTCGCAGGCTGGGCGGTTTCTCGAGCGTGTCGTGGGACCACGACCCGCACGTGGACCTGCGCTATCACCTGCGCCGCTCCGCGCTCCCCGCACCGGGCGGACTGCCCGAGCTGCTGGATCTGACCGCGCGGCTGCACGGGCAGCTGTTGGACCGACATCGTCCGCTGTGGGAGGCCCGCCTCATCGAGGGCCTCGACGACGGGCGGTTCGCGGTCTACGTCAAGATCCACCACGCGCTCATCGACGGCGTCTCGGCCATGCGGCTGCTGCAGCGCGTCTTCACCGATGATCCGTTCGACACCCGACTACGGGTCCCGTGGACCATGGGCGGGCCGACGAACGAACCGCGCCCCGCCGAGAGCACGCTGTCGCAATTGCGAAACGCCTTGCCGCGCATGGCCACCACGGCCCGGGCCGCGGCCGGACCGCTGCGCGGGGTGCTCGACGGGCGGCTGGAGCTGCCCATGACCGCGCCCAAGACCATGCTCAATGTGCCCATCGGCGGGGCCCGTCGCCTGGCCGTGCGATCGTGGCCGCTGGAGCGCATCAATGCCGTGCGCTCGGCCACCGGGGCCACCGTCAACGATGTGGTGCTGGCCATGAGCGCCGCCGCGCTGCGGACCTACCTGCTCGAGCACGACGCGCTGCCCGAGGATCCGCTGATCGCCATGGTGCCGGTGAACATTCGCCATGTGGACGCGGACTCCGACGGCAATATGGTCGCCGCGTGCCTGTGCAATCTGGGCACCGATATCGAGGATCCGCTGACTCGGCTGACGACCATCAGCGCGTCCATGCGTAATGCCAAGTCGATCTTCACCCAGCTGCCGCAGGTGGAGGCGATGGCGCTGTCGGCGCTGCTGATGGCGCCGCTGGGTGTCTCGCTGATACCCGGATTCGACGCGCTGCCGAGGATGCCGTTCAACCTGGTGATCTCGAATGTGCCCGGGCCGCGTAAACCCGTCTATTTCCAGGGCGCGCGACTGGACAGCAACTATCCGCTCTCGATTCCGTTCGAGAGTCAGGCCATGAACATCTCGCTCACCACCAATGGCGACAATCTCGACTTCGGCATTGTGGGCTGCCGCCGGTCGGTACCGGATCTGGATCGGCTGCCCGGCCACCTGGAAGCGGGTCTGGCGGAACTGGAGAAAGCCCTCGCCTGAGGCTCACCTACGCTGTCGGAGTGGATTGCGAGTGGGCTGAACTGCGGGAACGGTGTCTGGTCGCGGAGGACGCGGCGGTGCTGGCGCTGAACAAGCCCGCCGGGATCTCCGTGACCGGGGAGCGGCACGACACCGATATGGTGGAAATGGCCGCGGCACAAGGGGAAAAGCTCTACCCGGTGCACCGAATCGACAAGGTGACCTCCGGGCTGGTGCTGCTCGCCAAGGAGTTGGGTGCGCACGGGCAGCTCACGCGGCAGTTCAACAAGCGCACCGCCGAGAAGGCGTATCTGGCGATCACCGCGTCCACCGGCCTGCCCGCGCGCGGGGTCATCGAACTGCCGTTGAGCGTGGGCCGCAAGAACCGGGTGCGCATCGCCGCGCCGCGCGAGAGCATTCGCCGCGCGGGCGACACCTGGCTCGTCGACGACGCCGATGTGCTGGCGGGCAAGAACTATCCCTCGACCACCGAATTCGCCACGGTGGCGGCAACCGACGAGCACACGGTGCTGGCGCTGCGTCCGCTCACCGGGCGGCGGCATCAGATTCGGGTGCACCTGGCGTGGATCGGGCATCCCATCGTGGGCGATCCGCTCTTCGACCGAACGGGGACGCACGCGCGCACGTATCTGCATTCGTGGCGCTTGCGACTGGACGCGGACTGGCGCACGCCGCCGGTCCTGGACCTGACGGCTCGGCCGGACGCGGAATTCTTCTCGATCGGCGGCGTCGCGGTGACCGCCGATCCGGACGCCCTGCTCGATTCCGCGGCGGCACTGCTCGCACCCTGACACACCGAAGCACTGATAGCCGAACGATATATTCGGTGGCGAGCCTCACCGAGACCGGTTCCGAGCAGGTCAACTACGCTGGAAAAGTGCCTCGCGGCACGTCGGGCGCAACGGCGCGATCCACTGCAGAAAGCGAATGCCGATGGTTCTGTTGGCACATCTCAGCGATACCCACTTCAACACTCGCGGCCGCAGCAGCGAACGTGCCGAACGGGTCATGGCCTTCCTCGCCGACCTGCCCACCCGCCCCGACGCCATTCTCGTCTCCGGCGATATCGCCGACGAGGGCAGTGCCGAAGAGTACGCGCAGGCCCGCTCGGTACTGCTCGACGCCGATCTGCCGGTCCTGATCCTGCCCGGCAACCACGACGACCGCGCCCTCATGCGCGAGGTGCTCTTCGGCCAGGAACCCAGTCGGCAGCCCATCAATCAGGTGCATCGCGTCAAGGGCCTGACCCTGGCCATGCTGGACTCCAGCATCCCCGGCAAGGGCGAGGGCGCACTCGACGAGCTCACCTACACCTGGCTCACCGATCTACTCGCCGCCACCCCGGCCGAGGACTCCGTCGTGCTGGCCATGCACCATCCGCCGGTACCGATTCACTCCACGGTCGTCGACCCGATTCGGCTCACCAATCCGGAGCGCCTCGCCGAGATCGTGGCCGGGGACGACCGCGTGGTCGGTGTGCTCACCGGGCACGCGCATGTGCCCATCACCACCGTGTTCGCCGGAAAACCGCTGGCCGTGGCCCCGAGCGTGGCGTCGTTCATCGGCTGCGACTGGGAGGTCTCCGCGCCCGGCCACGTACCCATCGACTACGCCCCCGACCCGTCGCTGTACTTCCACGTCATCGAGGACCGCCGCCTGCTGACCGCGCTGCGGCCGGTGCCCATGGGCGGCTGGCTCAGCGAACCGCTGGAGTGACCCCGCGCTCGGCGCGCGTGCGCCGGTAGGCGGACGGGGTGGTGTCGGTCCAGCGCTTGAAGGCGTGAATGAACGTCGACGCCTCGGCGTAGCCCAGCCGAATGGCCACATCGCTCACCGACAGCGGTGTGGCCGTGAGCATTTCCTCCGCGAGCGCGCGGCGCACCTCGTCCAACAGGGCACGGTAGCTGGTGCCCGCCGCGTCCAGGTGCCGCCGCAGCGTCCGGGTGCTCATATTGAGATCCTTTGCCACGGAATCGATTCCGGGCGGCGCGGCGAAACCGTCGACGCCGCCGCGCGGCACCAGCCGTTCGCGCACCTCGGCCGCGATGCCGGTGCGGGCGCGCCTGCGCGACACCAGATCCCGGCACTGCGCCAGGCACATGGCCCAAGTGGACTCGTTGGCCTGTGGCAGCGGCTGTTCCAATTCCACCGGATCCAGCGCGAACAGATTGTGCGGCTGCTCGAATCGCGGTCGCACACCATAGATTTCGGTGAGGCGCTCGACCCCCTCCGGCTCCGCGAAGTCGAATTCCGCCCGCACCAACTCCACCCGGCGACCCAGCAGATCGCACAGCATCTGATGCATGGCGGTGACATCGCGCTGTACCAGGAACCGACGCACATCGGCGGGCACCCGCTCGTCGTGCACCCGCGCCACGAACTCCCCCGGCTGGTACCGCGCCACCGGAATGCAGAACGTGAAGCTCAATTCCAGAAACCGCAGCGCGAACGAGATGGCCTCGCCGAGCGTCGGACTGCTGACGCAGGCGAACCCGAAGATCCCGAAGGTGGTGATGCGATAGCGCCGCCCCACATCCACCCCGAGCAGCGGACCGTCCCCCAATTCCCGCACCAGATTCCGAATGACCGCCAGTTCGGTGTGCGCGTCGATCTGCAGATCGGGATCGGCGAGGGTCTTCTCGGTCAACCCGGTCCCGTGCAGCATCCGGACGGCGGGCACCCCGCGCTCACGCGCGTAGCCCACCATGAGTGCCGCACTCGCGCCCCCGCGCGGAAAATCCCAATCCCGGATCTCCGGCTCCTGAACCGAACCCATGGGCCAAGTATGGCCGAAAATCTCAATCGAAGCCAAGCTGGACTCCCTGCGCCCGATTCCCGGATGGCTGGAGCCATCCGCAGTACCGTCGAGGCATGAGCGACTACTACGGGCAGGGATCGCCCTATCCACCGCCAGGCGGGCCGCCGGTCGACGACGAGTCGCGGGTCAATGCCGGTCGCCTGTGGGCCGGTGGGTTCGGGGCGGCCGTTGTGGCGGCGCTGGTGATCGTCGTGGGAATTCTGTTGATACGCGGGGTCTTCGGCATTCCGGTGCTCTCGCCGGAGAGCGCGGGAGCCTACGGGACCGCCAACACCACCAATTACGCGCTCGCCGGGGCCGCGGCGGCGCTGTTGGCCACCGCGGCGCTGCATATCCTGCTGCTGTTCATGCCCAGCCCGATGACGTTCTTCTATTGGATCGGGACGCTGCTCACGGCGGTCGCCGTGCTGGTTCCCTTCACCTTCGCCGCCGATACCGCACCACGGATCGCCACCGCCATTCTCAATCTGATCGTGGGCTTCAGCATTGTCACCGTGCTCGGGTCGGTCGCCGCGGGTTCGGTGCGCTACCCGCGCGGTTGAGTCAGCGCTCGGCGCTGATCTCGGCGATGAAGGAGCGCATGACCGCGGCGCACTCGGGGGCATGGGTCTCGAGCAGCAGGTGGCCGCCGTCGTAGACGTGCATCTCGAGCCGGTCGAGGGCGCGCGCGTAGGCCATGATCTCGTCGAGATCGAAGAACGGGTCGTGGCGGCCCCACAGCAGCAGAGCGGGTGGCTGCCGGGTGCGGTGGTAGTCGGCCAGTTCCGGGAAGCGCGCGACGTGATTGGCGTAGTCGCGGAAGAGCTGGAACTGGGCTTCGATATTGCCCGGGCGCGACATTCGCGCCCAGTCCAGATGCCAGGATTCGGGCGGGTGCCGGTCGCGCATCCGCTCGGGCAGCCCGCCCAGATACTGCTCCCGCGTTCCCTCGAAATTCAGCCACTCGGGCAGCGCGGCCCGCTTCTCCTCGGTGGGGTCGGCCCAGAATTCCCGTGCGCTGTCCCACTGGCTGCCCATGCCCTCCGGGTGGGCGTTGCCGTTCTGGACAATGAGCCCGAGGATGCGGTCCGGTCGCCGCGTGGCCAGGTGGTAGCCCACCGGCGCACCGAAATCATGCAGGTAGACAAAGAATTCCTCGACCCCGAGCCGGGCCAGGAAGGCCTCCATGGTGTCGGCCAGATTCGCGAAGGTGTAGTCGTACTCGTCGACGCACGGCGCGTCGGAGAACCCGAAGCCCGGCAGGTCCGGCGCGATGACCCGGCTCACCTCGGCCAGGGGCGAGAGCACCTCGCGGAAGGTGTGCGAGGAACTCGGGAACCCGTGCAGCAGCAACACACAGGGTTTGTCGGCCGCTCCGGCCTCCCGATAGAAGAGGTCGAGTCCATCCACGGCCAGGGTGCGATGGCGTGGCTTGACGTGGGGTGCGCAGTTCGACGAGACCACAACGCCATCAAACCCAACGTCGGCTTCCCGCGCCAGGAAACCGCCGGATCGAACCGGTCGCGGCCTAGAGTGGAGAAGGATTCACCGTGAGGAGTGTCACATGCCGTCGATCATCATCATCGGAGCCGGTTTCGGCGGGCTTGGCATGGCGATGGAGTTGCAGCGCAACGGGTTTCACGAGTTCACCATTCTGGAGCGGGCCACCGACCTGGGCGGCGTCTGGCGGGAGAACAC
This sequence comes from Nocardia sp. NPDC050406, assembly GCF_044459025.1. Taxonomy (NCBI): domain Bacteria; kingdom Bacillati; phylum Actinomycetota; class Actinomycetes; order Mycobacteriales; family Nocardiaceae; genus Nocardia; species Nocardia sp. NPDC050406. Next base: position 562,083 of record NZ_JBITIM010000003.1, read on the forward strand.
CTACCCCGGGGCCGCCTGCGATGTGCCGTCACCGCTGTACTCGTTTTCGTACGAGCCCAAGCCGGATTGGCCGCAGCGGTATTCGGGCCGCGCGGATATTCAGGCCTACATTCACGCGGTGGCGCGGCGGCATGGGCTGCTGGACTCCATCGTCTTCGGGGCCGAGGTCACCGAGGCGCAATTCGACGACCACAGCGGGCAGTGGACCGTGCTCACCGGCGACGGGACCAGCCGGACGGCGGATATTCTGATTTCGGCGGTGGGTCAGCTGTCGCGGCCCGCCTGGCCCGCGATCCCGGGGATCGACAGCTTCGAGGGGACGTCGTTCCACTCGGCGCTGTGGGATCACGAGGTGCCGTTGGCCGGGAAACGGGTGGCGTGCATCGGCACCGGGGCGAGCGCGATCCAATACATTCCCGAGATCCAGCCGCAGGTCGAGCACCTCACCCTCTTCCAGCGCACCGCCGCGTGGGTGCTGCCCAAATTCGATACCGACTACAAGCCGGTCCATCACCGGGTACTGCGCAAGATTCCGGGAATGCCGCTGGCGGAACGGGTTTCGTGGTGGCTCATCGGCGAGACCGTGGCCTTGGGGCTGGTGGAGTTCCCGGGAATCGTGCGGGTGGTGTCGCGCATCGCGGAGAAGCATCTCGAGGAGCAGGTGCCCGATCCCGAACTGCGCGCCAAGCTGACGCCGGACTATCCGATCGGATGCAAGCGCGGGCTGTTCTCCAACGACTACTTCCCGGCGCTGTGCGAACCCAATGTGGATGTGGTGACCACGCCCATCAGCGAGATCGTGCCCCAGGGCGTGCGCACCGCCGACGGCACCGTGCACGCGGTGGACGTGATCGTCTACGGCACCGGGTTCAAGGGCACGGAGTTCCTGTGGCCCATGAAGATTCGCGGTCGCGGCGGCCGCAATCTCGCCGACGCGTGGGCGGACGGGGCGCACGCGTACCTGGGTATGACGGTGCCGGAGTTCCCGAATCTGTTCCTGGTCTACGGGCCGAACACCAATCTCGGCGTGGGTTCGATCATCTACATGCTGGAATCGCAGGCCCGGTACATCCGCAGTGCGATTCAGGCCATCGCCGAGCGGCCCGGCAGCCGCCTCGAGGTCAAATCCGAGACCGAGCGGGCCTACAACGAGGCGCTGCAGGAGCGGCTGGCGCTGACACCGTGGAACTTCTGTACCAGCTGGTACCGCAACGCGGCGGGGAAGATCACCAACAATTGGCCGGGCACCACGCGCAGTTACCGGCGGCGCACCCGCAAGGTGAATCTGGACGACTTCTACCTCACCAGGGTCGACTGAGAATCGGCGCGGATATGGCATATTCGCGCCATGCGCCTGCGTCCACGGCTTGTCGTAGCGGCCGCTCTGCTCACCGTCCTCCCGCTCACCGGTGCCTGCTCGCGGGACTCCGGCGATAGCGGCACGCCCACCGGCGTCACGACCAGCGTCGCCGCGGCCGAGACGTTCACGGTGTACGTCGCCGACAAACAGGTGCCCTGCACGGGTGTCGCGCCCATGGAATGCCTCCAGGTGCGCCGCGACCCCAACGGCCCGTGGGAGCTGCACTACTTCGGCATCGAGGGTTTCGACTACGAGCCGGGCTACACCTACACCCTCGAGGTCGAGGAGCGGCCCTGGGTGAATCCGCCCGCCGACGCGCCCTCGGTGACCTGGCACCTGGTGAAGGTCATCGCCAAGCAACCCGCCTGATTTCCCGCGAGCCACCCCGAAGCGGAGCGGGTGGCCACGGACCGATCGGGGCACACGGCAGACTGGGTGCGTGACCGTTTCGTCCCAGACCCCCGTTCAGCACGGCCCGCTGCGCCCGATCGAGCTCGCTACCGGCGCGGTCCTGGGAGGAGCGACGGTCGGACTGGTGACCGTGGGATCGGTGGTGCCGTTCGCGGCCGCCCTGCAATTGGTGGCCGCGGTGCCGATGGGGCTGCTGGCCTACCGGCACCGGCTGCGCGCCTCGAGCACCACCACCATCGCCGCCGTGCTGGTGTCGTTCGTCGCGGGCGGTCTCGTGCCCGCCGTGAACCTGCTGTCCGTGGCGGTGATCGGCGGCATCATCGGCACCGTCAAGCGGCGGCGCGGCGGCATTCTCGCGGTGCTGGGGCTGTCGCTGCTGGCCGGGCTGGCGGGGGCGGCGTTCTCCGTCGGCATGCTGCTGCTGTTCTCGCGTTCGCGGCAGCTGGTCTTCGACGCCATTCGCAATACGGCCGGAGGACTGGAGAACCTCGCCGCCCGCCAGGCCGCGTTGGAACCGCTGGGCCGGGCCGTCGCCGACTTCACCGATACCGTGCTGCGCTGGTGGTGGGCGTGGATCGCGGGCGGCATCGTGGCCGGAATCCTGGTGAGCGGCATGGTGTCCTGGTACGTGCTCGGCGCGGTCCTGGAACGGCTGAACTGGCTGCCGGGCCGCGATCTGCTGGACGCGCCGGAGGACAACCGACCGGTGGAGCCGTTGCCGGTCGCGCTGCGCGAGGTGTCGTTCCGCTATCCGGGTGCGAAAACCGATGCGCTGCACCGCATCGACCTCACCGTGCGGCTGCGGGAATTCGTGGCGGTGGTGGGGCACAACGGTTCCGGCAAATCCACCCTCACCCGAATTCTGGCGGGCCGCCCGCCGACCTCGGGCACCGTCACCCGGCCCGGCTCGGCCGGACTCGGCGTAACCGGCGGCACCGCACTGGTTCTGCAGCGCCCCGAGAGCCAGACGCTGGGCGTGCTGGTCGCCGACGATGTGGTGTGGGGGCTGCCCACCGAGATCGCGGCGGGCGTGGATATCGAGGGCCTGCTGCGCGAGGTCGGGCTCGGCGGTATGGGCGGTGCGGAGACCGCCACCCTCTCCGGCGGGCAGCAACAGCGCCTCGCCGTCGCCGCCGCCCTGGCCCGGCGGCCCACTCTGCTCATCGCCGACGAGGCCACCGCCATGATCGACCCGCAGGGCCGCCGCGAGCTGGTGGCGCTGCTGGCCCAGCTGCCCAAACGCCACGCCATGGCGGTGGTGCTGGTGACCCATCACGAGGCCGATGCCGCGGCCGCGGATCGCGTCGTGCACCTGGAGAACGGCCGCGCCGTCGAACATCTCCCGGCCTGGCCGCGCCCGGTCTGCGAACCCCGGCGGCGGCCGATCGGCGAGACGATTCTCGAGCTGCGCGATGTGCACCACACCTACAATCGCCGAACCCCTTGGGAGGCACCGGCTCTGCACGGCATCAACCTGACCGTGCGGCGCGGGGAGGCGCTGCTCATCGTGGGCGGCAACGGTTCCGGCAAGTCGACGCTGGCCTGGATCATGGCGGGGCTGACCGTGCCGACGCAGGGCACCTGCCTGCTGCACGAGTTCACCAATGTCCGACCGACCCATCGTCGAATCGGCGCGGTGCAGTTGGCCTTTCAGCATTCCCGGCTGCAATTGCAGCGCCAGACCGTGGGCGCGGAGATCGAGGACTGGGGCGGGCACGGCAGCCTCGCCGTCAGCCGCGCCCTCGACGCGGTGCGGCTGGATCGCCGCCTGACGGGTCGCTCCATCGAGGAACTCAGTGGCGGACAGGCGAAGCGAGTGGTGCTGGCCGCCATCGCCGCGCGTCGCCCGCAGGTGGTGGTGCTCGACGAACCGCTCGCCGGACTCGATCCGGCGGGACGCGCCGATGTGGTGGAACTACTTGGCCGACTGCGGGATTCGGGGCTCACCCTGATCGTCATCTCGCACGATGTGGACGATATGGCGGTGCTGTGCGATCGCACCGTCCACCTGAGCGGCGGGCGCATACCCGAAACCGAAGCCCCCGCACCGTATTTCGCCCCACAACCGTTCGACACCCACCGGCCGGAGGCCTGGCGATGAGTTCTGTGATTCTGCGGGAAGTCCCCGTCGACAGCCCGATCCACCGACTCTGGGCCGGTACCAAGATGATCGCGGCCTTCGCCATCAGCGTGCTGCTCATGTTCCTGCCGAGCTGGCCGGTGCTGGGTATCACGGTGGCCTTCCTGGTGGCGATCTGGCTGACGGCCCGCCTGCCGCTGGGCACCCTGCCGCGCTTCCCCTGGTGGTTCTGGGCCGGAGTGCTCATCGGCCTGTGCATCAATATCCCCATGGGCACGACGGCGATCCTGGGCTACCTCAAGATCACGGTATTCGCCTTCATCCTGCTGGGCGCGTCCTTCCTCATCACCTGGACCACGCCCATGGGCGATATCGCACCCGCGCTCGCGAAACTCGGTGCGCCCCTGCGCCGTATCGGGTGGACCCGCAAGGGAGTGCGGCACGCGGTGCCAGTGGACGAGTGGGCCGTGGTGGTGGCGCTGACGCTGCGCGGGCTGCCGCTGCTGTTGGAGGAGATGCGCGTGCTGCGCGCGGCGCGCAAACTGCGGCCCAGCGACGGCATGCTGCAACGCGCGGCCGACAATCCGCTCGCCGATATCCTCACCGCGGCCATGGCGGTCTCCACCCGACGGGCGGGCGAACTCGGCGAGGCCATCACCGCGCGCGGCGGCACCGGTGAATTGACCGCGCACCCAAGCCTTCCCGGGCGGGGTGACATATTTGCTTTGGCTATCACAGGTTTGGTGGGCGCGAGCGCGATCGCGCTCGACATTCTGCTCTGAGAGCCGGGCCCACACCACATAACCACAGGTCAGCGACGCGCCTATCTTACTGGAGCGCAGCCTTTTTGCGAATCCGCATCGAGCTGGGCCGAAAATGATACGGCGTGTCGGTGGTGCGCGCTACCGTGGCCGTTGAAGATCGGATGAGGATCCCAGATGCGAATCGCATCACGGCTTCATGCGCACTAGGGGTGAGGAATTTCGGCGCGTGGGGCCCGCGTTACCTGACACACCTGATGAAGATTGGAAACCGAAGATGCTCCGCAAGATCACGGCAGTCGCCGCACCTGTAGTCACCGCCCTGGCAATCGGCACCGGTGCCATGGGTACCGCGCAGGCAGACCCCGCCCTCCCCGATGTCGGCTACCAGGCCAGCCTGATCGGCAACACCGTCGTCACCACGCTCACCAACGGTTCGTTCCAGCTCGCCGGAAACACCGTCAATATCAATGACTCCGCGGGCAATACGCTGGTCACGCTGCCGCTCTCCTTCCAGCAGGACGGTCTCGAGTACGCCCTGCCGCACAATGTCAGCGGCGACGGCTCCACGCTGGAGCTGACCGCCGTCAAGGACGAGTCCACGGCGCGTCCGGCCGGTATCAAGCCGGTCGCCTCGCCGCAGGAGAATCTGCTGGCGCAGCAGACCTTCGCCAGCCAGTTCGGCATCGCCACCGCCATCGGCGGCTTCCTCGGCACCGTACTGGGCGCGCTGGTGGGTCTGACCGGCATTGTCGGCGGCCCCACCGTGGTCGCCAGCGTGATCGCCGGTGCGGCCATCGGCGGCATTATCGGCACCCTGGTCGTGGGTGGTCCGACGCTCATCATCGCGGGTATCGACCTGATCAATACCCTGATGGCCGCGCCGGGCACCACCAAGTACCAGCGCTAGTAGCGACACCGGCTGTCCGGAACGGGGTGCGCATCGTGTGACCGCACGGTGCGCACCCCGCCGCGCATTCGGACCCGATCGACCGGTCTCCGCTGTCCGTGTGTCCGCGCTACCGCGCTGTACATCCTTGTGGCGCGGGGATTCCCGCGAAGCGGTCGGCGAGATAGTTCATGGCTCCGAAGGATTCGACCAGCGCGGCCGGATTGTGCCCGGGCACACCGGAATGCAGCGAGATCATGCTCGCGCCCCCGGCGCAGTAGCGGTCGCGCAGTGCGGTGAAGCCCGCCACGGGAATCACGTCGTCACCGGTGGAGTGGTAGAGGTACAGCGGCACGTCCGGGATGGCTCCGCCCAGTTCCTGCGCCGCCGCCGTCGCCTCGAACACCGGGTGCGACAACAGATTCGGCACCGACGCGTAGTCGTCCATCCGCGCGAAGAGATAGCGCACGACCAGGTCCGCACCGCAGGACTCGGACTCGCGCACGAGCGCGTCGCGACCGCGGTCGTTGAGCAGCTCCACCAGACCCGAGCCGGGGTCGTTGCGGGTCAACGACAGCAGGATCAACAGCCCCAGCCCGGCCTGCAATTCACCGTCCACGCCGCGTGCGATGGCGGGGATATTCGCCGGTACCCCACCGGAACTCACCCCCGAGAGCCACACATCCGGTGCGTAGGTGGCGCGCAGCTGCGCCGCCCACAGGGTCGCGAAGGCGCCGCCCGAATAGCCCCACGCGCCGATCGGGCTGTCGGGCGCGAGGCCCAGCGGCGCGAAGTCCCGCGCCGCCCGAATCCCGTCCAGCACACCGCGTCCCGAGGTCACACCGTCGAAGAAGCGCGACTGCGGCCCCTCGTAGTCGGAGACCACCACGGCCCAGCCGCGCCGCAGCGTCTCGGTCAGGAACGGCACATCCAACAGCGTGTTGACTATGCCGAAATCCCGACCGCCGCGCAGGGCGTACGAAGGCGCGCAACGGGTTCCGAGACTGTCCTCGGCGACCTGATAGGACAGCAGCGGTCGCCCGCCCGCACCGGTCCACGGACCGGGCGGCAGCATGACCGTGGCCATATCGGCCACCGGCTGGCCCAGCGAGTCGGTGCTGCGGTACTGCACCTGCCAGGCCGCCACGGGCAGCGGCAGTCCGAAGACCGCGATGGGCCGCGAATCCAGCACCGTACCGTTCGCGAAGTGCGCCAAGCCTTCCGGCGGCGCGTAGAACGGATCGGCATCCGGCACCGGGATCTGCGGCCGCGCCAGTGGAGCCACCGCCGCGGCCAGGGCGATCACCACCGCGAGCAGAAATCCCCATCGCCAGCTACCGCCTCGCACGAATCCCACCCGTGCGCCGCCCTGCCGCATTACGCCTCCAGCGTCGTATCCCACCGACGCTCCAGCACACCAGGCCCGTATCCGCGCCGCCTACTTCCGGCGCATCGGAGTCCCCCACGTTATTCCGCCCATCGGGGCAGGTCAATGGCACTTACAGCTAACTCGGCGCGTCCTGAATCCCGGGCGTGGCGCAGGCGCTCGCGAGGCCGGGGGCCGTGTCGGACGCGTATTTCCCGGCTTGTCGCCGCGCGGTGCGGCCCACGCGTCATGTGCTGGGAGTTCGCCCGCCGCACCGTCCGTGCCGGGTAGTGTGGTGCTTCGAAAGTCGTTGCGGCAGCGGAGGTTAGCGATCACCATGCGGTACGGGAACGGGCTGGAGATTCCGGATTCGCTCGAGGATGTGTGCGCACCGGATCGGATGGCGTTGATCGTCTACGACATGCAGGTCGGCGTGCTGGGGCAGCTGCCCGACGGCGCGGAGATCACCGCGCGCGTGCTGCGGGTCGTGGAGGCGGCACGGCGCGGCGGCTATCCGGTCATCTTCCTGCGGCACATGTTCCTGCCCAAGCGGCTGAGCGGAAAGTTCGCGCTGCGCATGGCCATGAGCTGGCAGCAGGTGGACACCGTGGAGGAGGTCCATCCGATCCTGCAGCGGGATACGCCCGGCTTCCAGCTGGTTCCGGAGCTGCGGCCCACGGCCGACGAGATCGTCTTCGACAAGACCTCCATGTCGGCCTTCGAGGGCACGCCGCTGGCCGCCACGCTGCGCGATCTGGGAATCGGGGCCTACGCCATTGTCGGCGTCGCCTTGGAGATCGGCATCGCGCCGACCGTCACGCACTCCACGGATCTGGGCTTCGTTCCGGTGGTCGTCTCCGATGCCGTGGGCGGTCGGGATACCGAGGCCATGGACCGGGCCTGGGCCGATTTCAGCTTCCAGGGCCACACCATGGTCACCGATATCGACACCCTCGTACCGCTGCTGGAGAAATCCGCGTAATCCTCAGTCCGAGGCCGGAATCCAGGTCGGATGCCACAGCCGTCCGGCCTCGGTCCAGTTCTGGAATCGCACCGTGCCGGTGATGGAGGGCGTGACCCACACCGCGTCCTTGCGCTCGTCGGCGGTGAGTTCGTTGTCGAACGGACTGGTCTTGCGTTCCAGCCGCCGCAGCCGGGTGTCGAGATCGCTCATCTCCTGCTCGCTGAAGCCGATGCCGACGCGGCCCAGGTAGTACAGCCGACCTTCGTGCTCGACGCCGACCAGCAGGGAGGCGAAGCGCCGCACGTCCGAGCGCCGGTACCCGCCGACCGTCACCGCCAGGGTGCGCCAATTGCGCGTCTTGACCCAGGACTGTCCGCGCTTGCCCGGCAGGTACACCGAGTCGCGGCGTTTGGCGACCACGCCCTCCATCCCGCGCTCCTGGCTGTAGCGCAGGGCTTGCGCACCGGAACCGTCCAGTCGCGGCGGCACCACCAGGGCCGACGAGCGTCCGGCCAGCGCCTCCAGCACCCGGCGGCGGTCGTCGTAGCGCTTGCGCAGCAGTGAGGTGCCGTCCAGGTAGAGCACATCGAAGGCGATGAAGACCGCCTGCCCGACATGGGAGCGCAGCAGCCCGAGGTTGGCGGAGCCGTGATCGTCGAAGACCACCGCCTCACCGTCGAGAACCACGGCGTGGCCGGACAATTCGCTGCCCAGCCCGGACAGGCTGGGGTACTTGCCGGTGACGGTGAGCCCGGCGCGACTGCGCAATGTCACCGCGCCGTCGGAGATTTCGGCGATCAGCCGGAAGCCGTCCCACTTGGTCTCGAAGGCCCATTCGTCGGCGTCGAGGGTGGCGACATCACCGGGGGTGGCCAGCATCGGGGTGAGACCGCGCGGCAGCGGCGCGGGTTCGCGCGGCGGCGTGAGCACCCGTCCCCCATTGCCTTTCGCCTCGGGCTCGTCGTACTCCTGCGGCGTCTGGTCCTTCATCAGATGCATGAGCCACTGATTGCCATTGGTCTGGATGAGCGCGTACCGCCCCTCCAGCCGGTCCCCGTGCAATCGGACGATGACCTCGTCCTCGCGCCACTTCTCGGTCTCGTAGGTGCCGGTATCCCAGATGGTCATATCCCCAGCGCCGTACTGCCCCTTGGGAATCGTGCCGTGGAAGTCCAGATACTCGAGCGGATGATCCTCGGTGTGCACGGCGAGGCGGTTCTCGTGGGTGTCGACCGGCGGCCCCTTGGGCACGGCCCACGACACCAGCACGCCGTCGCGTTCCAACCGCAGATCCCAGTGCCGTCTGCGCGCGTGATGTTCTTGAATCACATAGCGATTCCCGTCGGTGGCCGCCGGACGATCCGACGGCACGGGCTCGGGCGTGCGATCGGCGCGGCGCTTGGCCCGATAGGTGGTGAGCGGGTCCGGACCCTGCTCCCCCAGGGGCGGGTCCAGGCCCGCCAGCAGATCGCCCTGGTCGTGCCAGCGCCGTAGCACTTCCTCGAAGTTCAAGTGCCGCAGCCGCTTCCGGTCCTCGATCTCCTCCCAGGTGCGCGGTGCGGCCACGGTCGGCTCGTCGCGGCCGCGCAGCGAGTACGGCGCGACGGTGGTCTTGGCCGGATTGTTCTGACTCCAGTCCAGCAGCACCTTCCCGCCGCGCGCCGATTTGGCCATATTCGCGGTCACCAGATCCGGGTACATCTTCTCCAGATTGGTCGCCACCTGTTTGGCCACCGTCGAAGCCCCACCCGGACTCAACTGCCGGTCGAGCGGCACGTAGACGTGAATTCCCTTGCTGCCGCTGGTCACCGGGAAGGCGTCGAGGCCGACATCGCGCACCACATCACGCAGCATGAGCGCCACCCGCGCGCACTGCGGCAGCCCGGCCCCCGGTCCGGGATCGAGGTCGAAGACGAGCCGGGTGATCGGTCCCCGCTCGTCACCGTCGAATATCCATTGCGGCACATGGATTTCCAGGGCCGCCTGCTGCCCCAGCCAGGCCAGCCCCGCCACCGAGTCGATCACCGGGTACACCACGCTGCGATCGGAATGCTCGAGCGAATGCCGCTCGATCCACTTGGGCGCGTGCTCGGGCAGGTTCTTCTCGAAGAACGACGACTCGTCCACGCCGTTGGGCCACCGCTTGCGCGTCACCGCGCGCCCCGCGATATGCGGCAGCAGCGCGGGCGCGACCGCGGTGAAATAGTCGATGACCTGCCCCTTGGTGGTTCCCGTGGCGGGATACAACACCTTGTCGAGGTTGGTCAGCGCCACCTCGACTCCCCCGAAACTCCGCCGGGACCCCATGGAGCCAGTCTAGAGGCGATTCGCGGTTACCCCGGGGACCTGCGCGAATCCGGCGGCCCGCAGACGTACTCGCCACCGGCCCGCGAAATGCCAACGGGCCGTTCGAGTCCGCACGGTGGGTGTCCACCGCGGCCCCGAACGGCCCGTTGTCGCCGTCGAAACGACTACACCTGAGGCTTGTCCCCGGGCGGGGTCGCGTCCGGACCCGGCTCGGGAGCCGGGGGCGCGGGCGGCGGCTCCGGCGTCGCCTCCGGAGCGGGGGCGGCCTTGCCCTCCTCGGGAATGGCGTTCTTCACCGCCTCGGTGCCCTTGTCGATCTTGTCGGAGTACTTGCCTCCGGTCTTCTGATCAATGAACCCACCGGCCTTGTCCACCGCGGATTCGATCTTCTCGGCGTTCTGGGCCGCCACATCCTTGCCCTTGCCGACCAACCCCTTGAGCGTGTCCATCAGACTCACAGCCTTGCTCCTTCACACTCGGTCTTCGGTCATCGGCTGACATCCTCCCACCACGTATCCCGTGGTGGGACGCCAATGCGGTCGATCCGCTGTCCCGGCTTCGGCACGGCGACCTCGGTTCCGGCCTCGGTCGCCGCCGCGACCATCCGCTGGACCGGCTCCGACCAGCCGTGGAAGGCCAGATTGAAAGTCGCCCAGTGAATCGGCACCAGCAGGCCGTGTCCCGCGTCTCCCCTGTTGAGATCGGCGTGTGCGCGCACCGCCTCCTCGGGATTCATGTGCACATCGGGCCAGGCGGCGTCGTAGGCCCCGATGGGCAGCAGCGTGATGTCGAACGGGCCGAGGTTCTCACCCGCCTGGGTGAACGCCTTGGTGTAGCCGGTGTCGCCGCCGAAGTACACGCGATGGGCGGGACCCGCGATGGACCAGGAGGCCCACAGCGTGGTGTTGCGCACCAGACCTCGGCCGGAGAAGTGGCGGGCCTCGGTGCAGGTGATCACCAGATCGGAGCCGTCGTCGCGGGCGCGGCCGAGGTCGGACAGGGAAACCGAAGTGGCCCAGTCCAATTCGACGATGCGGTCCTCGGGCACCTGCCAGTGGCGCAGGTGCGCGCCGATGCCGAGGGGCACGATGAACACCGCGCTCTGCAAGCGCACCAGCTGGGCGACGGTATCGCGATCGAGGTGGTCGTAGTGGTCGTGGGAGATGATCACCGCGTCCACGGCGGGCAGCTCGGCGAGGGGCTGCGGCACCGGGTGCTGGCGGAGCGGACCGACCAGTGGTGAGGGCGAAACGCGTTCGCTCCATACGGGATCGGTGAGCACGCGGTACCCGTCGACCTCCACCAGCGTGGTGGCGTGGCCGTACCAGGTGACCGCCAGATCAGCCGCCTGCTCCGGAAGTTCCGGCGTCACCAGCGGAATCGGCCCGGGAGCCCGGCCCAGATTGCGGCGGGTGAGCACATTGTTGAGCATCGACAGACCGGAACCGGGATTGAGCATGCTGCTCGGCTCGGTGTTGTGGAACTGACCCTTGCGGTAGCGCACCGACGAGATGGCGGTGGGCTGAATGGCGGAGATGCCCGCGCCCATCGCCGAGGGAATCCCCCACGCCGCCCGCACCACCCAGGTGATGCCCAGCGCACCCGCGGCCGCGCCGACCACCTTGCGGGTGGCCGCGCCCAGCCGGTCACGCGGATCGGCGGCTCCGTCGACCGTCATCGGCCCGTGAACCTCGCCGCGCGCCGCTCCTTGCGGGCCGCTCGTGCCTCTTGCGCGTCCTCGCTGCTCCATGCCGCCATCAACGCCTCTCGCTGCTCGATGGTGTCCGCGTCACGGGTGCCATCGTCGTTGAAGACCAGTTTCATATGTCGTAGGGACAGGGGCGCAAGTTCGGCGATGGACTTGGCCCACGCCTGCGCGTCGGCGAGGGTGCCGAGGCGGTTGGCGAATCCGAAGGTGTAGGCGTCCGCGGCGGATACCGCCTCCGCGCCCAGCAGAATGGTGCGCGCCGGGCCGGAGCCGATGAGCGTCGAGAGCCGCCGTACCGTCCAACGATCCACGGAGATACCGAGTTTCGCCGCGGGGATGGCGATGTAGGAATCCGGGGACATGACCCGCAGATCCGAGGCCAGCGCCAACTGCACGCCCGCCCCCAGCGCCCCGCCGTTGATCGCGGCGATCACCGGCACCGGCACCGATTCGATGGTGCGCAGCATGCCCATCAGGCCGTCCAGGAAGTCGTCGGAGTAGACGCCGTCCAGATCCGCGCCCGCGCTGAAGATCGGCCCCTGACCGGTGAGGACAATGGCGCGCGCCTGCTCGGCGGCCTCTTCCAGCGCCGCCCGCAGCTGCGTCACGAGCTCCAGGCTGAGGGCATTGCGGCGCTGCGGACGCTGCAACTCGATGGTGACGACCTCGCCGTCGCGGCTCACTCCGAGCATCTGTCCTTCCCCACTGTCGGCACCCATGGTCAACCTTCACTTTAAGCGTGCGCGAGCGGCACCTCCGCACCCGACGCGGCCGGGAGTGCCGACCGGTCCGCGGCTACCCGCACCGAAGCGCCGCGCCGGGCGGGGGCCTCGGTACTGTCGGGCGGTGAGTGCGACACCCGACGTGGACATTCTGGTGATCGGCGCGGGGCAGGCCGGTCTCTCGGTCGGCTACCACCTGCGCCGTCTGGGCCTGCGGCCCGAGCAGGACTTCCTCATTGTCGACCACTCCCCCGCGCCGGGCGGGGCGTGGCAATTCCGGTGGCCCTCACTGACTTTGAGCACCGTCAACCGGGTCCACGATCTGCCGGGGATGGAATTCGCGCAGACGCTGCCGCCCGGATCGGAGAACGCCCAGGCGGCCACGGCCGTCCCGCACTACTTCGATCTCTACGAGAAGCGGTTCGACCTGCGGGTGCACCGGCCCGTCTCGGTGGATGTGGTGTGCGACCGCGCCACCCCCGCGACCTGCCCCGATGCGGCCGTCGACGGTCTGCTGCACGCCGAAACTCGTCCGGTGCGCTCCGAAACCGATTCCGGCGGGGGCGAATTCGATCCCGACACCGGTGGTACGGGCGCAAGCAACGGCGGCGACGCCGACCCGAACCCCGACGCCATTGTCGGACGGGACGGCGACGCCGCCGTGTCGCGCACCGAACAGGCCGCCCGACCCGCCTCCTCCGACATCGGCTTGGGCGAACCCCGTTCCGCACTGGCCCAGACCGCCGAACTGCGCGTCCGTGGCTTGATCAACGCAACCGGTACCTGGGACAAGCCTTTCATTCCCTATTACCGCGGCGTGGAAACCTTCGCGGGCCGCCAACTTCACGCCCACGACTACCGCACGGCCGCGGAGTTCGCGGGCAAGCATGTGGTCGTGGTGGGCGGCGGGATCACCGCCATCCAGCTGCTGGACGAGATTTCGCAGGTCACCGGCACCACCTGGGTGACGCGGCGCGAGCCGGTGTTCCGCAGCGGCGACTTCGCGCCGGAACAGGGCCGCGCGGCCGTGGCGATCGTCGAGGACCGGGTGCGCCGGGGCCTGCCGCCCGGCTCGGTGGTCTCGGTGACGGGCCTGCTCGACGACGCGCGCGTCCGGGCGGCCCGCGCGCGGGGCGTGCTGAACCGCCATCCCATGTTCGACCACATCGAACCCGACGGCATCCGCTGGGCCGACGGCGGCTTCCAACACGCCGACGTGATCCTCTGGTGCACCGGATTCCGCAGCGCCCTGGACCATTTGGCCCCGCTGCGGCTGCGTGGGCCGGGCGGCGGCATCACCATGACCGGCCGCCTGGCCACCCAGGTCGCCGCCGATCCCCGGATTCACCTGATCGGGTACGGCCCCTCGGCGAGCACCATCGGGGCCAATCGGGCGGGCCGCGCCGCGGCGGTGGAGCTCACCACGCACCTCGGCATGACGGTCCAGCGCTAGTCGGGCGCGCCTGCGGCGAAGGTCTCCGGATCGGGGCCGACGCGGGAACCCTTGTCCAGGGCCGAGATTCGCGACACCTGGTCGTTGGTGAGCTCGAAGTCGAAGACCGCGAAGTTCTCCGCGATCCGGCCGGGCGTCACCGACTTGGGGATCACCACATTGCCGAGCTGGAGATGCCAGCGCAGGATCACCTGCGCCGGGGTGCGTCCGGTTTCGGTGGCAATGGCCTCGATGGTCGGATCGTCGAGTACCGTGCCCTGCCCCAGCGGGCTCCACGCCTCGGTGGCGATGCCGTGGTCGGCGTGGAAGGCGCGCAGTTCGGCCTGAATCAGCCGAGGGTGCAGTTCGATCTGGTTCACCACCGGCGTCTCGCCGGTTTCGGCGATGACCCGCTCCAGGTGGGCGACGGTGAAATTGGAGACGCCGATGGAGGTGACGCGCCCGGCGGCCTTCAAGGACTGGAAGGCGCGGAAGGTGTCCACGAACAGGTCGGCGGACGCGATGGGCCAGTGGATGAGGTAGAGGTCCAGGTAGTCCAGGCCCAGGCGCTCCATGCTCAGATCGAAGGCGCGCAGCGTGGCGTCGTAGCCCTGATCGGCGTTCCACAGCTTGGTGGTGACATAGATCTGGTCGCGCGGGAGGCCCGAATCGCGAATGGCGCGACCGACTTCGGCCTCGTTGCCGTAGACCGCGGCGGTGTCGATGCTGCGGTAGCCGACCTCCAGCGCCGTGGTGACGGCGTCGACCGCCTGTTCCGGGGTCACCTGGAACACCCCGAACCCGAGCTTCGGTATCACCTGCCCGTCGTTCAGCACGATCGACGGGACGGCACTCGTTTCATTCCTGAAGGTCACCGTTTCGACCGTAGAAGCGGTTTGCCCTGCGGTCAACGATCTGTCTGCCGTGTTGGTCACCGCTTGACACGGTGTTGGGTTTTTACAACACTATGTTGTGTGAGCCCAGTGCGAAGGGGGGAAACCCTCCCGATCTACAACCGAATCGCGGTGCTTCGAGCCGAACACCGTATGAGCCGGGCGGCGCTTGCCGAGGTGGTGAACGTCAATGTCCAGACCATCGGGGCCCTGGAACGCGGCGACCACTACCCCAGCCTCGACCTCGCCCTGCGCATCTGCGATGTCTTCGGGCTGCCCGTAGAAGCGGTGTTCTCCCGCACCGAATTCACGCCGCTGTCAGCGGAGATCTACTCGAAAGGACGGCCATGACCACCGCGACCACCGGTCTCATCGACCGCTATCAGAACTACCGGGTCCGGCGCTGGCTGGTCCACGAGCAGCGAATGGCCGGAATGTTGCCGGGCTGGCGCACCCGGCGTCGCCGCCGCGCCCTCGTGGTCGCGGTCGCGGCGAGCATTGCCGTCCTGTTCGTCATCGGCGTGCTGTCGGCCTTCGACATCCGGTGGGCGCCCCTGCTGTGGCTGCCGGGCGCGGCCGTGTTCCTGCCCTCGTGGACCATGCTGCGCATCGCCTCGCAGGGTCAGGACAACGCACCCGCCGAGACGCTCGACGAGTGGGAGATCGCGCAGCGCAATGCCGCTCGCTCGGTCGGCCTGGCCATCACCCAGTCGCTGGCCCTGCTCCCGGTGCTGTACCTGTTCGTCGCAGGCGCGGTCGCCCCGGAGGCCGACGCCTTCCACATCGCCTACGCGGGCGCGTCCCTGACCCTGGCCACCCTGCTCGCCGGTGGCTGCGCCCCGGCCATGATCCTCGGCTGGACGCGGCCCGATCCCGAACCGGAGCCGTGAGCGACTAGCCGCCGGGCAGCCCCAGGCGGCGGTAGCGCAGGCGGCGATCGGCGCGCAGTCGCGCCAGCGGGCGGGCGGTCAGGTCGGCCAGCTCGGCGGCGATGGCGGTCACCATGCGGCGGGCGAACTCCACGGGTTCGTCTGCCGCATCGGGTTTTTCGGGGACGATGCGGTCGACTACGCCGTCGCGCAGCAGGTCGGTGGCGCGAATGCCCTGGGCGGCGGCCATCTCCGGGGCGTGGCCGGTATCGCGGTGGACGATGGCGCTCGCGCCCTCGGGCGGGAGTGGAGCCAGCCAGCCGTGCGCGGCGGCGAGGACGCGGTCGGCGGGCAGGAGGGCCAGCGCGCCGCCGCCAGTGCCCTGACCCAGCAGGACCGAGACCGTCGGGGTGTCCAGGGTGACGAGATCGGCCAGGCAGCGGGCGATCTCGGGCGCGAGGCCGCGCTCCTCGGCCTCGCGGGACAGTGCGGCTCCGGCGGTGTCGATCACCAGCACCAGGGGTACTCGAAGTTCCTGGGCCAGATGCATACTGCGGCGCGCCTCGCGCAGAGCGGCCGGGCCCATGGTGGTGTCGGCGGTCTGCCCGGCGCGGTCGTGGCCGAAGACCACGCAGGGTCGGCCACGCAGGCGCGCCAGGGCGAGGACGACGGTGCGATCGGATTCGCCTTGGCCGGTGCCGCTCAGCGGGACCCGATCGGTGGCGCGGCGCAGGAGGTCGCGAAGTCCCGGGCGGTCGGGACGCCGGGAGATGGATACCGACTGCCAGGCTGGAATGTCCTGGGAATAAAAGGGTTTTGACGAAGAACCATCCAATATGGCTGGGCCTTGCGAATATTCGGTATGGGAGGCGGGAGAACCACTGAGCACGTTGAGGGCTCGGTGGGCGATACGGCGGAACACCCGCACGGGGACCACGCCGTCGATCACGCCATTGCGGTAGAGATTCTCCGCCGTCTGCACACCTTCGGGAAAATCCGCGCCGTACAGGGCCTTGTACACCCTCGGCCCGAGGAACCCGATGAGCGCGCCGGGTTGAGCGAAGGTCATGTGCCCCAACGATCCCCACGAGGCGAACACGCCGCCCATGGTGGGATCGCGCAGGTAGACCAGGTACGGGTACCCCGCGGCCTTGTGCTCGGCCACCGCCCCGGCGATCTTCACCATCTGCACGAAAGCGACTGTGCCCTCTTGCATTCGGGTACCGCCGGAGGTCGGCGAGGCGAGCAGCGGCAGCCCCAGTTCGGTGGCCCGCTGCACCGCCGACACGATGCGCTCGGCGGCGGACACACCGATGGAACCCGCGAGAAAGCCGAATTCACAGGCGATCACGGCGACCCGCCGCCCGCGCAGCAGGCCCTCCCCGGTCAGCACCGATTCGTCGAGACCGGTCGCTTCCTGAGCCGCCCGCAGTTCCTCGCGATACTCCGAAGACACGGCAATGGCGACCGGGGGTCGATCCCAGCTCACGAAGGAACCGGGATCGAGCAGCCCACCGAGGAGTTCCCGCGCCGAAATTCTCACCGCGCGAGCGTAGCCGGGACCGAGTCCCGCGACACCGCCAGCGGCGGCGCGTGTTCGCGGCCCCGCACGAGGGCCACGAAACTCAGAAGCCCTGCACGACCTTGCGCAGCGCGTACTCGGTCACCGCGACCAGCGCCTGCTTCACCGGCTCGCGGCGGCGGGCGTCGATCGAGAGGATCGGCACATCGGCCGGGACCGCGAGGGCCTGGCGAATGTCCTCGATCGGATAGCGCGGCGCATCGTCGAATTCGTTGATGGCCACCAGGAAAGGTAGGTTGCGCGCCTCGAAGTAGTCGACCGCCGCGAAGCTGTCCTCCAGCCGACGCGTATCGACCAGCACCACCGCGCCGATGGCGCCGCGGATGAGGTCGTCCCACATGAACCAGAAGCGGTACTGGCCGGGCGTACCGAACAGATACAGCACCAGATCGTCGGCGAGGCTGATCCTGCCGAAGTCCATGGCCACCGTGGTGGTGGCCTTCGACGGCACGCCCGTCAGGCTGTCCACGCCGACACTGGCATTGGTCACCAACGCCTCGGTGCGCAGCGGAACGATCTCCGAGACGGCGCCGACCAACGTCGTCTTGCCCACACCGAAGCCACCGGCAACCACGATCTTCGCCGACGTCGGCTTACTCGTGCGTGTGTCGACCTGTGTCGTCGAATCAAATACGCCGGAGTCCACTGAGAACCCTTTCGATCAGCTCGCGACGTTCATCGTCGCTGGAATCGTCTTTCAATGTCGCCGAAACCTTTACGTGGCCGGCTTCGATCAAGTCGGCGACCAGCACCCGGGCGACCCCGATGGGGATACCCAGGCGCGCGGCGACCTCGGCGACAGACGGCGATTCTCTGCACAACTCCACGATTGACGTCTCGATGTTGGTGAGTTCGAACTGCCGCTCGAGGGCGACCGGATGCGATGCGACGAGCGCCTCCAACGCCAACTCCACCGTCGGCCGCGTACGACCGGCGGTCAGGGAGTATGGGCGGACGAGACTGGGCTCGGCGCTACCCACGCGATGATTGTCTATGTCCATCCCACCATCAGGAACCCATCGTGACGCGAGGTGTGGCCTGGACTGTCTGGCCCACCCGCTCGACCAACAACGCCATCTCGTACCCCACCTGTCCGATGTCACAGGACGTATTGGTGAGCACCGCGAGGTAGGAGCCGTCGCCCACCGCCATGAGCAGTAGGTAGCCGTGTTCCATCTCGACCACGGACTGCAGGACGGTGCCGCCCTCGAAGAGGTTGGACACACCCACCGAGAGGCTCGCGAGGCCCGCGGTCACCGCGGACAGCTGTTCCGCCCGATCCACGGGCAGCTGCGCGCTGGCCGCCATCAGCAGGCCGTCGGCCGACACCAGCACGGCATGCGCGACGCCGGGAACCTCATTCGCGAAGTTCGAAACCAGCCAATCCAGCTGTCGCTTCGTACCACCTAGATCGGGGTTCATCGGTCTCCTTTATCTCCGGTTAGGTTCATTTCTTGCTGTGCGCGGCCATCCCGGACGCCCTGCTGGTGACGACTCAGGCTCGACCTGATGGATTCCGGATCACGACGCGGCTGGCGGTCGGCCGTGCCATTGACACCACCCGGCACCAAGCGGTTACCCGGATTGCGCTGCGGCAGACCGGCTGCCGTGCGCTGCTCCGCCTGAGATTCCACCGCACGCCGCGCGGCTTGCCAACCCTCATCACCCGGTGATTCGAAGGAAGCGGCCACCTGGGACCGGTCCGCGTTCGGATCTTGCAGCCACGCCGACATCATTTCGGCGAAAATCGGCGTCCCGAGCGAAGACTCGGACTCACCGGCGGGCTGCAACCGGGTCTGGAAGAAGGACGCGGCCTTCGCCGGATTGGACCGGAAGCTGTGCTTGCCGGGGCCTGCGGCCGACGCGTCCTCCGAAGAGGAGGAGCGGCTCAGCCCCGGCACCGGAGCCGGACGCTGCGGCAGACCCGCACCTGGCTCACGCACCGGCAGCCCGCTCGGACCCGAGCGCTGCGGCTGACCGCCCGGCTGCTGCCGCTGGGGCAGGCCGGTGGCGGCGGCGCCACGCTGCGGCAGACCGGTATCGCGTTGCAGCGGAGTCGATTCCCGCTGCGGGAGCGCGGACTCACGCTGCGGCAGCACCGAATCCCGTTGGGACGCTGCGGTATCGCGCTGCGGCAGACCGCCTTCGCGCTGCGGTAGGCCACCCGGGCGCTGCGGCAGGCCACCGGCGGCGGCCTCGCGCTGCGGCATGCCCTTGCCACCCGGCTCGCGGGCCGGAAGACCGTTCGGATCGCGCGGCGGCGCGCCATTGGCACCCGGCTCGCGGGTGGGCAGACCACCCTGGGCCGACCGCTGCGGCATACCGCCCGCGGCCGGATCGCGCGGCGGCGCGCCATTGGAGCCCGGCTCCCGAGTCGGCAGACCACCCTTGGCGGCGGCCGGACGCTGCGGCGGCGCACCGGCGGCCGGATCGCGCGGCGGCGCGCCGTTGGCACCCGGCTGACGTTGCGGCAGACCGCCATTCGCGCCGCCGTCGCGCGGCGCGCCCGAGGGATCGCGCTGCGGCATGGCGCCGGTCGCCTCCCGCGGCGGCTTACCGCCCGGACCCTGCGGCGCGCCCGGACCCGGACGCTGCGGCATGGCGCCGGTGCCACCCGGACGCGGCGGCATACCACCCGCACCCGGCTGGCGACGCATCATATTCGCGGCGAGCTGCGCGCGCGGCTGCGGCGGACCATCGCCCTGGCGCGGCTGCAAGTTGGTATTCGGCTGTGCCTGCGGAGCCGACGGGCTGTTGGCGCCCGGATCCCGCTGGGGCAGACCGCCACCCGGAGCACCCGGGGGGTTGGCGACCGTGTGGCGCACCGTCGGACCGCTGGTCCCCGGCTGCCGCTGCGGCAGGCCGCCCTGGCCGCCGGAGACGCCCGGCAGACCGACCGACGCGCCCGCGGAACCGGGCTCGCGCTGCGGTAGCCCGCCCGACGCGCCCGCACTCGGCGCTCGCTGCGGCAGACCGCCCGACGCACTCGCGGCGGCAGGGGCCGAGGTACCCGAACCCGAACCGGAACCGGCCGGAATCGGCCCGCTCCCACCGGGATCCACGGTGACCATGACATTGCCGGTGGCGGTGCGCGTCACCGCGCGCATCTGCATGGAGGACGGAGACTGCGGCGCACCCGGCTGCGGCTGCGGCGCGGGCTGCTGCTGGCCGCCCGGCTGCGGCGGCACCGAGATGGCGCCGCCGGGAGCCACGATGAGCGCCTTCGGCACGTGCACGGTCACGGTCACACCGGGATCGCGGGCGATATCGAAGGTGGGTCGCAGCCGCACCGTCAGCCCGTGCCGTTCGGCCAGGCGGCCGACCACGAACAGACCCATGTGGCGGGCGGTGTCCGGGCCGACCTCGGCGGTGGTCTCGAGGCGGCGGTTGATCTCGGCCATCTCCGCGGGCGGCATACCGATACCGCGGTCGGCGACCTCGATGAGCAGACCGGTGTCGTGCGCCTGCGCGAAGGTGAACTTCACGTCCGTCTCCGGCGGCGAGGCGCGCAGCGCGTTGTCGAGCAGCTCGGCGAACAGGTGCGCCATATCGGAGGCGGCCGGTTCGGTGAGCGCGCCGCGCGGCGTCGCGCCCAGCTTCACGCGTTCGTAATCCTCCACCTCGGAGATGGCGGCACGCAGCACGTCGGCGATCTCGACCGGTGCGGACTTGCTCCGGCGCTGTTTGGTACCCGCGAGAATCAGCAGGTTGTCGCCGTTGCGTCGCATACGCGCGGCGAGATGGTCGAGGCGGAAGAGGTTTTCGAGCAGGCGCGGGTCCTTCTCGTCGTACTCCATCGCCTCGATGAGCGAGAGCTGATGGTCGACAAGGGACTTCGAGCGGCGCGCCAGGGTCTCGAACATATCGTTGACCTGGGTACGCATGGCGGCCTGGTCGGCGGCCAGGCGCAGCGCCTGACCGTGGATGTCGTCGACGGCGCGGGCCAGCTGGCCGATCTCCTCGTCGGTCTCCACCGGCATCGGTTCCAGTGGAACGTCTTCGGGGTCCGCACCCTCACGCAGCGCGGAAACCTCCTGCGCCAGGTCGTGTTCGGCGACGCGCAGCGCGGCCAGACGGAGTCGGCGCAGCGGCACGATCATGGAGCGGGCCATCAACACGGCGAGGGCGAGCGCGCCCAGGATGGTCGCGATGACGATGACGGCGTAGCGAATGGCGTCGGTACGGGCGGTGGTGGACAGGTCGTCCACGCGGGAGACGACGTCCTTGGTGGAGTCGCCCACGATGCCCTGGTACAGGCCGAGCGAACGTTCCAGCGAATCCTTGATCTCGGTCACCGGCAGCTGGCCGGAGGCGACCTGCGGACTCGATACCAGCTGAATTCGGGTGTCCACCCCGCGCTGTAGCTCGGCGATGGTCTGATCGCCGTCCGGGAAGCGGTGCGCGAGGATGCCGAGCAGCTGACGTTCGGTGTTCGCGGCGACGGCGAAGTCGGCCAGACCGTCCTTGACGTTGTTGCGTAGCGCCTCGGCCGCACCGGCGATCTCACCGACCATGGCGGCACGGGCATTGAGCGAGTCGACCAGGCGCAGCTTCGCGGCATCGGCCACGCGGTCGGAGACCGAGGACACGATGTTCTCCACCGTGCGCACGCTGTTGCCGCGGACATCCTCGATCTGGGTGAGCGAGTTGGGGATCGACTGCGAGGGTGCCAGTCCGTTGGCCCGCACCGCCTTCGCGCCCACGATCATCTGCTCCAGCGCCGTGCGGGCGCTGGGGATATCGCTCAACCGCGAGGTCGCCTTCTCGGCGAACTGGATCGCGGTGTCGAGCTGGGCGAGTTCCGGATCACTCGTCATCGACTGGTTCGGGCCGAGCATGATCATCTGACCACCCACGACCTGCGCCGAGGCGGCACTCAAACCGGTGATCACCGGAATGACGGCTACATGGTCGACCGCGGTCGACAAACGGCTGGACTCGGCGAACTCCGCCGAGATCCTGGATGCACCGAGCACCACCGCGACCAGCAGCGGGACGGCTAGGACAGCCGTCACCTTCCAGCGCAGGTCCCAGTTGCTCAGCGCCCAGCGCTTGCTGCCGGAACTAGCGGCGTCACGCATCTCCACTCACTTTCCAAACTGGCCCCAGCCACACGCCATAGCCGAGCCGCTGCGATCGCACGCACGCTGGCTCGTCAGGCAGAGCTGACCGAGAACTGCGGCTGGCCGAGAAATTGCGTCCATGACGGCCGAAATATGTGACATGCGATTCTAACGGATCAATAACTTCTTGTGTGACCTCTTGGCAACCACCGGTCGCTGACCTGCCTGTTCCAGACAAAATCAAAGGTCGCGGCGTCCGCCCGGACGTCGCGTGAAGTCTGCCACAATCAGGCAGATCTATCGAGGCGGGCATCGACGGGGAGCTAGGGAGTCACGGGGTTGAACGCGAAGCAGGAGTACCGACCGGCGTACCAAACGAGCCTGGTCGACCCCTCGGAGTTCTGGCTTGCGGCGGCCCAATACATCAGCTGGGAGGTACCTCCCACCCAAATTCTGGACCCGACTGCTCGCCCGACGGCCCGCTGGTTTCCCGACGCTCGCCTCAACACCTCCTACAACGCGCTGGACCGCCATGTGCGCGACATCACATCGCCGGATACCGCGATCAGTGATCAGGAGGGGGGTCGCGCCGATCAGCCCGCCCTAATATACGACTCCGCTATGACGGGGTCCAGGCGTGTCTACACATATAGGGAATTGCTGGACGAAGTCGCCCGATTTGCCGGATCCATGCTGCGCCTTGGGGTTCGGACGGGCGATCGTGTCGTTATATATATGCCGATGATTCCCGAGGCCGTCATCGCCATGCTGGCCTGCGCCCGCATCGGGGCCGTGCACTCGGTGGTCTTCGGCGGCTTCGCGGCTCCCGAACTCGCGGCCCGCATCGACGACGCCGAACCCGTGTTGATCATCACCGCCTCGGGCGGGCTGGAGCCCGGCCGCCGGATCGAATATCCGCCCATCGTCATGCAGGCCCTCGATATCGCGGAGACCACCGCGCCGCGCCTGGTGCTGGTGAAACAGCGCGACGGCTTCCCGACCATCAGGTTCTCCACCCCGCTGGCGGCCACCGAGAATCTGCCGGACTCCTCGGCGACCGTGGCCGCGCGCTGGCTGGACTGGGAGGACGCGGTGCGCGATGCCGAACCGGCCGAACCGGTTTCGCTGGCCGCCACCGATCCGCTCTACATCCTCTACACCTCCGGGACCACCGGAAAGCCGAAGGGCGTGGTGCGCGACAACGGCGGGCACGCGGTGGCGCTGGCCTGGTCGATGCGCAACATCTACGACGTCGCGCCGGGACAGACCATGCTGACCACCTCCGATATCGGCTGGGTGGTCGGACACTCCTACATCGTCTACGCGCCACTGCTGGTGGGCGCGACCACCGTGCTGTACGAGGGCAAGCCCATCGGCACGCCGGACGCCGGGACCTTCTGGCGGCTGGTCGAGGACTACAAGGTGGACGTGATGTTCACCGCACCGACCGCGCTGCGGGCCATTCGCCGCGCCGATCCGCAGGCCGCGGCCGCCAAGGGCCACGACCTGTCCCGGCTGCGGGCGCTCTTCTGCGCCGGGGAGCGGCTGGATCCGACGACGCTGGAGTGGGCGACCGGCACCCTGCTGGCCGACCATCCCGACTGCCCGGTGGTGGATCACTGGTGGCAGACCGAGACGGGGTGGCCCATCTGCGCCAATCCGCTCGGGCTGCAAGAGCTTCCGATCAAGGCCGGATCGGCCTCGGTGCCGGTGCCCGGCTACCGGCTGCGGGTGCTGGACTCCGAAGGCAATGCGGTGCCGCCGAATACCGAGGGCACCATCGTCATCGGGCTGCCGCTGCCGCCGGGGACGCTGACCACGCTGTGGCGCGACGACGCGCGCTTCGAGCGCAGCTACCTGTCCGCCTATCCGGGGCACTACCTCACCGGGGACTCGGGATACTTCGACGAGGACGGCTACCTGTTCGTCCTCGGGCGCACCGACGATGTGATCAATATGGCCGGGCACCGGCTCTCCGCGGGTGGGATCGAGGCGGCCATCGCCGGACATCCGGCGGTCGCCGAGACGGCGGTCATCGGCATTCCGGATGAGCTCAAGGGCCAGCGGCCCATTGGCTACGTGGTGCTCAAACAGGGTGTGGACCTCGATATGGAGGTGCTGCGCCGCGAGGTCACCGAGCGCGTGCGCGAGCGGGTCGGCGCCATCGCCAGCCTCTACGACGTGGTCGTGGTGAGCGCGTTGCCGAAGACCCGCTCCGGAAAGATCCTGCGCCGCACCATCCGCCAGATCGCCTCCGGCGAGCAGTACGAGGTCCCGCCCACCATCGAGGACGCCAGCATGCTCGCCATCCTCGAACAGCAGGTCGGCGACGCCGCCGCCCTCATGCGCAGCGGCGACCGCACCATGCCCTTCCCGGCCATCGACAAGCCCGGCGGCCCCGACCAATCCGCCGACAACGCCATCACCAACTGATCTGTCCGCCGTCGCTCCTGGTCGGCTTCTGGAGCAGGCCCCCTTACGGAACTCTCAGAGTGTGTTCATCCGCGTCCCATGTCGGTGGCCTAGCGTCGGGCGGACGCGGATCGGCTGGAATCCGCGTGTCGTCAACCGGAAAGGTCGATGCATGTCATCCCTCCGCACCCGCCCGCGCAAGACCGTCGCCGCCGCCGGAGCGCTCGGCGCCCTCGCCGCCGTCTCCGTCTGGCTCTACCCCGCCTCCGCCTCCGCCGCGCCCGTGGACATGGTCGCGCCGCTGCTGAACTCGACCTGCACCTTCGACCAGGTGGATGCCGCGCTGCACGACAAGGCCCCGGCGCTGGCGCAGTTCCTGGACCAGAACCCCGACACCAAGGCCGAACTGCGGGCCAAGTTCGACCAGCCCATCGAACAGCGTCAGGCCGAGGTCGACGCCTACCTGCGCGAGCACCCGGAGGCCGCCGATCAGGCCGCCAACGATCCGCGCGCGGGTGGAATCGCCGCCGCCATCCAGGCCGTTGCCGATTCCTGCCACAACTACTGACCCGGGCTGGGCCAAAATGGAAGCCGTGGCCGAACGCGGAGAGACCCCGACCGTCCTGGTTGTCGACGACGACGAGGACGTTCTGGCCTCCGTCGAACGCGGGCTGCGGCTCTCCGGCTTCAAGGTGGTGATCGCCCGGGACGGTGCCGCGGCCCTGCGCTGCGTCACCGAGCACTCCCCCGACGCCATCGTGCTCGATATGAACATGCCGGTCCTGGACGGGGCCGGGGTCGTGACGGCCCTGCGGGCCATGGGCAACGAGGTGCCCATCTGCGTGCTCTCGGCCCGCAGCTCCGTCGACGACCGCATCGCCGGACTGGAGTCGGGAGCCGACGACTATCTGGTGAAGCCGTTCGTCCTCGCCGAACTGGTGGCGCGCATTCGGGCGCTGCTGCGACGGCGCAGCGATACTCCGGCCGCCTCGACGCCCGGCGGAATCACCGTGGGGCCCTTGGAGGTCGACGTGGCCGGATACCGAGCCCTGTTGCACGGCAAGGAGATCGAACTCACCAAACGGGAATTCGAGCTGCTGTCCACGCTCGCGCGCAGCGCCGGGGTGGTGTTGAGCCGAGAGCGCCTGCTGGAGCTGGTGTGGGGCTACGATTTCGCGGCCGACACCAATGTGGTGGACGTCTTCGTCGGCTACCTGCGGCGCAAACTCGAGATCGACGGCACGCCGCGACTGCTGCACACCATTCGCGGGGTCGGATTCGTGCTGCGGGCACCCAAGTGAACCGCGGGGCGCTGTGAAGGGCCTACTGCCGCAACGGTTCCGGCGCTCCCCCGCGGGTGAGCGCACGCGCCCGCGGCGCTCCTACTCGCTGCGCACCAGGGTGGCGGCGGCCGCGGCCCTGGGCGCGACGATCATTGTCGCGGCGCTGAGCTGGGTGACCATCTACGCCATCGAGCGCAACAATCTCGAACAGGCCGATCAGCAGTTGAAACTGGCCTCGCAGATCGTGCTCATCGAACCGGTGCTCTCGGTGGGCGTCCTCGAATTCCTCGGCGCGAACCGGAGTTTGGCCGTCACCGTGCGCACCGACAAGGGCCAGGTGGCCAGCACCAAGAACGTGCTGCCGGAGCTGCCGCTGGGCTCGGAGACCGTCACCGTGGACGGCGTGCCCTACCGGGTGCTCACCACCGATCAGAACCAACCACCGGGACGCACTGTCGCCCTGGGCATTCCGACCACCCAGACCGCCGAAGCCACCGCCGACCAGCGCCGCTGGGTGCTCATCGCCGCCGTGGTCGCGGCGGTGGCGGCGGCCGCGCTCGGCTGGCTCTTCGGCGGGCGCGCGGTGCGGCCCATCGCCAAACTCACCAAACAGGTCGACGAGCGCAGGCCGACGGGCGGCTCCGGCACTTCGCTGCCGGTGGACGGTTCGGGGGTGCTGGAGGCGGAGAAGCTCGCCGACGCCGTGAACACCATGTTGCGGCGGGTGGACCGGGCGCAGGCCGAGACCGCCGCCGCCCTCGAGACCGCCCGCGATTTCGCCGCCGTCTCCGCCCATGAACTGCGCACGCCCCTCACCGCCATGCGCACCGACCTGGAGGTGCTGCGCACCCTCGACCTGGACGAGACCCAGCGCACCGAGATCCTCGCCGACCTCCAGCGCAGTCAGGACCGTGTCGAGGCCACCCTGGGCGCGCTGGAACGGCTCGCCGCCGGTGACCTGTCCAATGAGCGCGACCACGTCGAGACCGATGTGGTCGAGGTCTGCGATGCCGCCGCGCACGACGCCATGCGCCACCATCCGACTCTGAAGGTGCACGTCGACACCGACCCCGAATTGGTGACCCGAGGCCTGCCCACCGGACTGCGCCTGGCCATCGACAACGCGCTCACCAATTCCGCGCGGCACGGCCGCGCGACCGAGGCGATATTGTCGGCGCATCGAGCCCGCAACGGGCACATCGTGATTTCCGTTGACGACAATGGACGCGGAATTCCCGAGGCCGAACGCTGGTCGGTATTCGACCGTTTCTTCCGGGGCAGTCAGGCCAGTAAGGGCGGCTCGGGGCTGGGTTTGGCCTTGGTGGCGCAACAGGCCCAATTGCACGGTGGGCGAGCCTATTTCGACGACGGCACCATGGGTGGCGTGCGATTGGTGCTGGATCTTCCGGATCGCTCGTTATCCCTTACCGAACCCTCAGACAAACGCCAGGGCTGAGGACAATTCGTACCCGTACGGTCTGAAAGAGTGTTCCCACAACGCACTCGGACATCGACCTCCGCGCATCGCACCGCATCCCCGCGCCGTCGCAGGCTCTGGATCGTCGCGCTCGCCTGCGTCCTCGTCGGGGCGCTCGCCGCCGGGGTCGTCGGATACCTGCGCTGGTCGACGCCGCCCACGGCGGTGGCGCTCATCAATACCGATGACGGTCCGCTGGGTGCGCGCATCGCCACATCGCTCCAGGACGGCGGGGCCTACGACTGGGAGGTGGTCGACGAGGCCAGCACCGCCGACTACGCGGTGGTGGTCACGCTGCCCACCGACCTCACCACCTCGGTCGCCTCGCTGGTCACCGACAAGCCGCAGCGGGCGCAGGTCACCGCCACCACGCATCGCAATGCCGATCCAGATCTGGTCAACGACGCGACCAACGAGGTGACCCGCCAGATCAGCGCGGCCGGGATGGACGCCCTGTTCGCCTCCATGACCGCGGCGCGCGGGCAGCTCTCGCAGGTGGCGTTCACCGCCTCGCTGCTCGGTGCGGGCGTGGGGGCGGCGGCGGATGCGGCGGGGCAGTTCTCCGGCGGGGCCGATCAAATGCTCGGCTTTCTGGAAACGGCGAAATCCGGTGCCAGCCAATTGACTTCGGCCATCGCGGTCTTGAATTCGACCGTGTCGGCGGCGACCACGCAGGCGAATCAGCTGGCGGACGCCCTCGATACCACCGGGGTGACGGTCGGGCAGGTGCAGAACACGGCGACCTCACTGAGCTCGGGGCTCGCCAGCATCGTGCCGCTCTTGCAAGGGCTGCCGTTCGCGGGTGATCCGCAATTGGCGAACATCATCACCCAGCTCCAGGGATTGCGGACGATCGCCGATCAGGCGGGTGGGCAGTTGAGCGGATTCGGGGAGATCGTGGGCACGACCGTCACCCCCGACACCCGGATCGGCACGCTGCTGCGCGATGCCGCCACCCGGCTCGGCGACGCCAGCGCCCAGCTGGGTCAGGGCGCGCAGCTCGCGGCGCAGATTCCGCAGATCGCCGATCAGGGCGCGGCTCAGCTGTTGGCCGCCATGGACGCGCTGACCAGCGGCGTCAGCCAGTTGCAGGCGGTCACCACCACGCTCAACACGCAGGCGAATCAGGCCCTGACCGCGCTGCCGCAGCGCAGCGCTCCGCAGTCATCACAAATCGCTATCACCCTCGCCGATCCCGTGGAGATCGTGCGCAAATAAACCCACCAGGCGGTTTAGGATTAGTCCGGTTTGCTCTGATCGACCGGTTTCACAGAACGCGCTCCATCCACACCATTCGGTATCGGAGAGGAACACGATCGTGAGCAGTATTCTCGCCGCCGCACACGAGATGTACGGAACCGTCCTGGCGCAGCAGATGGGCAATCCCAGTGCGGAAACCCCGCCCGCCGCCGACAAACTCATGAAAATGTTCCGGTACTTCACCTGGTTCGCCCAAATGTCCGGCATTGCCGCCATCACCTACGGCGGCGGCCGCTTCGCCTGGGAGAAATGGGGCGGCGGCGGCCTCCAGTCCCCCAAGATGGTCGCCAACGCCATGCTCGGCGGCGCCACCGCCACGAGCGCGGGCACCATCATGAACGCGGTGGTGGGCTGACACACTCGAGCCGGGGACAACTGTGCCCGCCGCGCGAGGCACGGCGGGCACGGTAGTCGGAACGGAACCTCAGCTCAGGACGTCCACCAGGTCGATGACGAAGACGAGGGTCTTGCCGGAGAGGCTGTGGCCCGCGCCCTCGGGGCCGTACGCGAGCTCCGGCGGGATGGTCAGCTGACGGCGGCCGCCGACCTTCATGCCCGGAATGCCTTCCTGCCATCCGGCGATCAGATTGCGCAGGGGGAAGGTGATGGACTCACCGCGCTTCCACGACGAATCGAACTCCTCGCCGGTGTCGTATTCGACGCCCACGTAGTGGACCTCGACGGTATCGCCCGGCTGCGCCTGCGCGCCGGTGCCCTCGACGAGATCCTTGATCACCAGCTTGTCGGGGGCGGGGCCGTCCTGGAACTCGACTTCCGGCTTGCTGCTCATTGATTGTCCTCTTCGATAGCGGGGCTATTCGGTCGGAGATCACCTTATGACGTGCAGCCGTTCCGGACCCGAGCCGGGCGGGGAATGTCGCCGACGGCAGGATGGGTGCCCGTGGCCGAAGTGATCGATATCGAGGACCCGGGCGACCCGCGCGTCGCCGACTTCCGCGACCTCAACAATGCCGACCGTCGGCCCGACCTTCCCGGCGGGAAGGGTTTGGTGATCGCCGAGGGCGTGGTCGTGGTGCAGCGCATGCTGGCCTCACGTTTCCCGCCCTTCGCGCTGTTGGGCGTGGGCAAGCGCTACGAACAGCTGGCCGAGGATCTGGCGGACGTGCCGGTGCCGTACTACCGGGCCACCGCCGATGTGATGGCCGAGGTGGTGGGATTCCATCTCAATCGCGGCGTACTGGCCGCCGCGCACCGCCCGCCGGAGCTGACGGCCGACGCGGTGCTCGCCGACGCGCGCACCGTCGCGGTGCTGGAGGGCGTGAACGATCACGAGAACATCGGGTCCATCTTCCGCAACGCCGCGGGCCTGGGCGCGGATGCGGTGCTGTTCGGCGACCGGTGCTCGGATCCGCTGTACCGGCGTTCGGTGCGGGTGTCCATGGGGCATGTGCTGCGCGTGCCCTTCGCGAATCTGCCCGACCTGCCGGGCGGACTGAATGTGCTGCGCGACAACGGTTTCCAAATCATCGCCCTCACCCCCGACCCCGAGGCCGACACCCTCGCTGCGGCCATGACCGGCGACAAGGTCGCGCTCCTGCTCGGCGCGGAGGGCCCGGGTCTCACCGCGGCGACCATGGCGGCCAGCGATATCCGCGCCCGCATACCCATGACGCCCGGCACCGATTCGCTCAATGTGGCCACCGCCGCAGCCATGGCCTTCTACGAAAGGGTGCGCACGCGCTGAGCGCCTGCGCGAAAATGTGGAGGCGCGCGCCCCGACGACGGGGCTCGCGCGCTACGTTTTTCCGGTGAACACGAGGACGGCCCCGGTGACCTACCCACCCGATGGACCATACGGATACGGGTACTCCGAGCCGACGCCGTGGGCGGCGGGAATCACCGTGGTGGTCATGGTCGCCGCGCTCACCGCGTGCGGCGTGTACGCCTTCGGCGCGGCGCTGGCCGATGTGCATCCCGTTCTCGCGGTCGTGGTGAACGCGATCGCCGTGGGCGGCGCGGCGCCGACCGCTTGGCGCTGGCGCTTCGCGCCGGTCACCCGCTGGGTCATCGTCGGGCTCGCGGCGGGTGTGCTGCTGGGCTGGCTCGCGCTCCTCGCCGTGGGAATGGCGAGCTGAGCCGTGGGCACGGCGAGCTGATCGCGCCGAGGCCGTTCAGGACACCCGGTCGCGCCCGCGCAGCCATCCGAACAGCCCGCGTCTGCCGTTGTGCTCGTGTTCCGGCTCCTCGGGTGCGGACGGCTTGGGGGCCTGGCCCTTGGGGAACAGCGAGAAGCCGCACACCTCGATCTCCTCGGGGTCCAAGGGCATGCGAGCCAGAGTCGGGTAGTCGTCGGGGGCGGTGCCCGGACCCTTCGTCGCCGTGGTGCGGTACCGGAATCCGAGCCACTCCGCATTGGCGGCATCGGCGAAATCCGGTGGGTCGAAAGGCAGTAGCTGCGGGTCGGGCAGTTCACCCGCACGCAGTTGGATGGGGTGGTTCCCGGCCCAGTACGCCCGCTCCCACACCAGCGGCAGCCCCTCGTCCTCGAGGATATTGACCCGGGTGGCGCTGAAGGAGCGCCGGAATTCCCCACGCTCCCAATGGGCGAACGCGCCCCACCCCATGGCCAGGTCGTAGGAGACCAGGTAGGTGTACTCGGAGGCCAAGGGCCGCACCAACAATTCCGGCAATCGGGTCGGGCGGGCCAGCGCGGCCTGATTCGAACAGACCACCGTGATGCCGGGATAGCAACCGATGTACACGGATTCGGGATCCGGACCGGCCCACACCTTCATGGTTCCGGAGGCCGCGGGCACCACGTCACGGTCCGGATTGAGCTGTTTGGCGAGGGCGAAGGCGGCGTCGGGATCGGGTCCGGGGTGCGCGCGTAGCACCGCGACCGGGTCGGAGGCGTCGACGTACCAGAGTGACGAGACTGTGGACGGCACTTGCGCGGCACCTCCCGAAATCATTTGCGACCCAAGTATGGCTACTCTTGAGCAACATTAGATGGTCGAATGCCCAGTCGGTGCGTGACCGGCTCGGCACTCACTGCCATCTCTTCAAAATCTACCCTTGTCAGGCCCGAAATGGCGCTGTTGCGCAACGTTGTTCCCCGGCGCGGCGAACGAACGGGCGGGCACGGGGTACGGGCGAATCGACCAGCCGCGCGCACTCTGCGAAATAGCTGGCAGTCACATTGCCGAGCGGCGCGACATGCCGAAACGACGCGCGGGCGGCGGCAATCGGCCAGCACCAGGATCGGCGGCACAGCAAACTATTGGCATAACGCCTGACGGATTGCTGAACCGTTCGGCTGGAAGCCCCTACGCCCCGTGTGACATCACACGGGCGTCGCTCAGTGGCCGGAGCTGCGCACGCCTAGGAGTACGTCTTCCCAGGACGGCATGGGCGCCTTGCCGCCACGCTTGGCGCGACTGGGCTTCTGCGCGGGCTGCTTCTGGGCAGGCTGCTTGGCGGCGGGCTGCGCCGGGGCGGGCGCGGGAGCCGGTTCGGCCGGAGCGGGCTCGGCGGGCGGCGCGGCCGGAGCCGGGGCCGAATTGGTCTGGGCGGGCGGCTCTTTGGGGGCCGCGGGAGCCGACGGCGCGGGGGCCGGGGCGGCGGGCGGCGGCACCGGTACGGCATCCGCGCCGACGGCGGCGCGCTGCTCGTAGAAGTTCTCCAGGGGCTGCTGCTCCGAGACCCGCGAGGTCTCCTCGTACTCGACCCGCGCGGGCGCGGGGGCCGGTGCGGGAGCGGGCTCGGCGACCGGCTCCTTCTGGTCCGGCAGGATGGTGGCCAGGCCGCGCAGGGCGCGCCCGAAATCCGGATCGATCAGGTCGGAGGCCGGATCGTCGAGGGGCACCACCGAACCGCCGTGCGCGTCGGGCTGGTAGCGCCAGTGCGCGGCGATGACGGAACGACCCGCCTGCCACTGCAATTGGGCGACCCAGTAGCCCTTCTCGTCCTTCCAGGCATCCCATTCGGCGACCTCGATATTGTGGCCGCGCTCGGCGAAGGCCGCCGACACGATCTCGATGAGGGTCTCCACGGAGGGTCCGTCATTGCGCACCGGATGCGCCTTCTGCGCGAGTTCGGCGGCGCGCTGGCGCTCCAGCAGCACGGGGTAGGCGAAACGCTCGACCCGGCTCGCGGGCATACCGGATTCCTCGGTGACCTGGTCGACCGAGGCGCCCGCTCGGATACGGGCCTGGATATCGCGAGGACGCATCGTGGCTTCCGTTTCGATCTCGATCTGGCCGAATCGGGCAAGGTCTCCGCGCGCTGCCGCACGCAGTTTGTCGTCGGCGGCGAGCCGATACTTCTGGCCGGTTTCGGTATCGATGCACACGATGTGCGTGGAATCGGGCGTCAATCCGATCACTCGAAGTTCACGCACCGTTACCTCCTATTCGCGTCGGCTCGCGACACCGCCCACGTTCTGGAACAGTAGTGCACTTCTGTGATCCGTGGGGTAAGACACGCGGCGCGGAAATCTGCTCACAGACTTCCGCGCCGCATTACTGTGATCGATTCTGCCACAGTATCGAAGCCGCGGTTCGCGGATTCAGTACCCGCTAACCGTTTCCATTTTTACTGTTCAGGACAGTTTTTCGACAACCCAGTCGATGCAGCGGGTCAGCTGCGAGACATCGTCGGGGTCGATGGCCGGGAACATACCGACGCGCAGCTGGTTACGGCCCAGCTTCCGGTACGGCTCGGTATCGACGATTCCATTGGCGCGCAGCACCTTCGCGACCTGCGCCGCGTCCACCGATTCGCTGAAGTCGATGGTGCCGACCACCTGCGACCGGTGCGCCGGATCCACCACGAACGGGGTGGCGAATTCGCTGGACTCGGCCCACGAGTACAGCCGCGAGGAAGAATCCAGCGTGCGCTTCACGGCCCAATCCAGACCGCCGTTACCGTTCAGCCATTCGATCTGATTCGCGAAGAGCAACAGCGTGGCGAGCGCGGGCGTGTTGTAAGTCTGATCTTTGGTGCTGTTGTCGATGGCGATGGGCAGCGACAGGAATTCCGGAGTCCAGCGACCCGAGTTCTTGATTTCCTCCACGCGCGCCAGCGCCGCGGGGCTCATCAG
The DNA here is from genome assembly GCF_044459025.1 of Nocardia sp. NPDC050406. Lineage (NCBI taxonomy): Bacteria > Bacillati > Actinomycetota > Actinomycetes > Mycobacteriales > Nocardiaceae > Nocardia > Nocardia sp. NPDC050406. Next base: position 595,984 of record NZ_JBITIM010000003.1, read on the forward strand.
CGCCACCCACAGGCCGCCGTCGGAGGCGAAGCACTTCTGCGGCGCGAAGTAGTACACATCGGCGTCGGCCATGTTCACCGGCAGACCGCCCGCGCCGGAGGTGGCGTCGATGGCGATCAGGGCGTTCTCCGAGCCCGCGGGCCGCGAGACCGGAATGGCGACACCGGTGGAGGTCTCGTTGTGCGCCCAGCCGATGAGGTCGACGGAGGGGTCGGAGGTCGGCTCGGGGGCGCTGCCCGGCTCCGACTTCACCACGATCGGGTCGCCGATGAAGGGGTTGCCCTTGGCCACCGAGGCGAACTTCGAGGAGAATTCGCCATTGCTCAGGTGCAGCGACTTCTCGCGGATCAGGCCGAAGGCGGCGGCGTCCCAGAAGGCGGTGGTGCCGCCGTTGCCGAGGACGACCTCGTAACCGTCGGGGAGGGCGAACAATTCGCGCAGACCGGAGCGCACCCGCGCCACCACGTCCTTGACCGGCTTCTGCCGGTGGGAGGTACCGAAGACGGAGGCACCGGTGTCCACCAGAGACTGCAGCTGTTCGGGGCGCACCTTCGAGGGGCCGCAGCCGAACCGTCCATCGGCGGGCTTCAGTTCGTCGGGGATGGTCGGGAACGCAGAGGTCATGGCGACAAGGGTAGAGCGTGACGAAGGCCGCATCGGCGAGTGGGTAGGCGCTGCAACACCACTCGCCGCGAGTCCGCCCGCAACCGGCGGGTATCGCTGTGGTGCGGCACACACTGCCGTTATGGTTCACGGCTATGAATACGGCCGCGCACGACAGACCGGGCACCGCCGCCGACGCCAACGCCGTCGCGGCGAATTCCGGCCGCACACAACGCCGTCCGGGCCTGTTCACCCGACTGTCCTCGCAGTTCGGTTCGCGCGGGCTGACCCGGCGCGGACCGGAGCTGACCGACGCGGGCCGCCGCGAACTGCTGCTGCACGGGGCGGGCGGCACCGCGACCGTGCTCGGTGTGCGCCAGCGCCGCTCCGAACCCGGGCACGAATTCTGGGTGCGCGTGCAACTCGACGGCCAGCACGCCTACGAGACGCGGGTCCGCCAACGGGTGAGCGCCGCGGATCTCGAATGGATGAATCCGGGCGACATCATCGCCTGCCGGGTCGATCCGGGCGATCGCGACCGCGTGGTCCTGTATGTGCCCGCGCCGGAGGAGGCGACCCGCACCAATATCCGCAAGATCCTCGCCGACGGCCGCCGGGCGCGCGCCACGGTGCTCGCCGCCGCCCCGATCGCCGCCGACTACTCCGGGCGCGACGATCCGGTGTTGCGGCTGGATCTGGAACTGCGCGCCTGGGACGAGCCCGCGCCGTGGCTGGTGCGGATCATCCAGCCCGTGCCGCTGGCCGCCATCGAACTGGTCGATCTCGGGCGGCATCTGGAGGTCGCCTTCTTCACCGTGGACCACGGCGAGTCGGTCGCCGTCGACTGGGCGGCGTCGCGTCCGGATTAGCGCCGGTCGGGCTTTCGGCGTCAGGACCGGCGACGGGGGCGCGGCACCAATTCGCCGCCGCAATTGGGGCATTCGCGGTGCATTGCGGCACTACACGTTTCGCAGAAGGAGCATTCGTAGGAGCAGATCCAGGCCGGGCCGTCGGGCCGCAACTCCGCGGTATGACACCTCTCACATCGGGTGCGCATTTCCAACGCCACTACGAAACCTCCTACGCACAAGGCACAATTCAGGACCGTTCGCGGTGATCCCGCGAACGCGCCAGGCACTATCCGATCCGCGCTCACCGCGCAACCGGAGCCGAAGTGCACCAGACTGTAGCTGGCCCGACGCCGGAGGGGCTCTCGCCATCGATCGGCCCCACACGGTCGACCCGTCGGCCACGGCCTGTGCCGAATGATCCAACCCTGCAAGGAAACGAATGACGTACCCGAACAATCCCCAACAGCCCGGCTACCCGCAGCAGCCGTACGGGCAGTCCGGTCCGGGCTACCCGCAGCAGCAGCCGTACGGGCAGTCCAACCCCGGGCATCCACAGCCCGGCTACGGGCAGCCCGCACCGGGTTACGGCGCGCCGCAGCCCGGCTATGGCGCACCCCAGCCCGCGTACGCCGCGCCCCAACCCGCTTACGGCGCACCGCAACCGGGCTATGGCGCGCCGCAGCCCGGGTTCCCGCAGCCGGGCGCGCCGGGCGGTTACTCGCCCTACGGGCACCAGCCGCCCTTCGCCGACTGGGGCTCGCGCGCGGGCGCCTACATCGTCGACGGGCTCATCTTCGGCCTGCCCGCCGCGGTCCTGTACCTCATCGCGGGGTTCGCGGGCACCTCGGAGATCAGCTGCTCCAGCACCACCGGCCGCTGCACCGGCGGCGGCATGACCGGGGTGGGCGTCATGTTCATGCTGCTCGCCGCCGTGATCGGTATCGCGGGCGGGCTCTTCCTGATCTACAAGGAGGGCACCACCGGCCAGACCCCGGGCAAGAAGATGCTCAATATCCGTCTGGTCAGCGCGACCACCGGTCAGCCGATCGGATTCGGTATGGCCTTCGTGCGCAAGATCTGCCACGCGGCGGACTCCTTCGCCTGCTACATCGGCTGGTTCTGGCCGATCTGGGACGAGAAGCGCCAGACCTTCGCCGACAAGATCATCGGCACCTATGTGGTGAAGAGCTGATCGAAGGTCGGTGAATCTTCCGGCGTGCGTGTCTACGCGGGGAGTACGCCGCGAAGCGCCAGCCTTCGACGCGAACGGCTCGCAGCGAGAAGCCCTCGCCGCGAGCCGTTTTCGGTATCCACGACAAACGGCTCGCGACCCGTTCGGGTCGCGAGCCGTCGCTCGTGTTCGACTGTCGGCGGGAAAGTCCTAGCCGCGCACCACGTTCGCCCAACCGGCGACGCTCTCCGGCTTGCGCGGCTCCGGGCCGGTGTAGATGGCGGCCGGGCGCACCAGCTTGCCCAGCTTCTTCTGCTCCATGATGTGCGCACACCACCCGGCCGTGCGGCCACAGGTGAACATGGCGGGCATCATGTGCGCCGGAACCTCGGCGAAGTCGAGAATGACCGCGGCCCAGAACTCGACATTGGTCTCGATGGCGCGGTCGGGGCGACGCTCGCGCAGCTCGGCCAGCGCGGCCTCCTCCAGCGCGGCGGCGACCTCGTAGCGCGGGGCGTCGAGGCGCTTGGCGGTGGCGCGCAGCACGCGGGCGCGCGGGTCCTGGGCGCGGTACACCCGGTGCCCGAAGCCCATGAGCTTTTCCTTGCGGTCCAGGATGCCCTTGACCAATGCCCGTGCGTCGCCGGTCTTCTCGACCTCTTCGATCATGGGCAGCACGCGGGCCGGGGCACCGCCGTGCAGCGGGCCGGACATGGCCCCGATGGCGCCCGAGAGCGAGGCGGCCACATCCGCGCCGGTGGAGGCGATGACGCGGGCGGTGAAGGTGGAGGCGTTCATGCCGTGCTCGGCGGCGGAGACCCAGTAGGCGTCGATGGCCTCGGTGTGGCGCGGGTCCGGGTCACCCTTCCAGCGGGTCATGAACCGCTCGGTGACCGTGGTGCACTCGTCGATCTTCTTCTGCGGCACGGCGGGCTGGTAGATGCCGCGCGCGGACTGCGCCACGTACGACAGCGCCATGACCGAGGCGCGGGCGAGGTTCTCGCGCGCTTCCTCGTTGTCGATGTCGAGCAGCGGCTGGTAGCCCCAGATCGGGGCGAGCATGGCCAGACCGGCCTGCACGTCGACACGGACGTCGCCGGTGTGCACCGGCAGCGGGAACGGTTCGGCGGGCGGCAGGCCGCGGCCGAATTCGCCGTCCACGAGCAGGGCCCACACATCACCGAAGGTGACGCGGTTGGCGACCAGATCCTCGATGTCCACGCCGCGGTAGCGCAGCGCACCCCCGTCCTTGTCCGGTTCGGCGATATCGGTGGTGAAGGCCACCACGCCCTCGAGACCGCTCACGAAGTCGGACGGAACTGCTGAACTGGGAACCGCAGCGCTGGCAGTCATGTTGTGACTCTCCTTGCAAACCGGGCCGCCCGATCGATGGCGGCCTCGCCGATCACCTTGAACCTTAACGCTCGGCTTACCCCGGAGTAACGTCTGGCCCATGGCCGACCTGGAGAATTCCGTCACTCGCGTGGATATCGCGGCAATGCGCGTGGAGTACGGCGTGGACGCCGGGGAGAACCATCCCGGGCGCGAGACCGACCTGGACGAGAGCTGGTTGGCCGACGGGTGGGAACCGTTGCTGCGCAAGTGGATAGAGGATGCCACCAGCGCCGGGGTGAGCGATCCGAACGCCATGGTGCTGGGCACGGTCGAGATGACCGAGCAAGGTCCGAAACCCGCCACCCGCACCGTGCTGTGCAAGGGCCTCTCGCCCGAGGGTGTGACTTTTTACACGAATTACGAATCGTTCAAGGGGCGGGCGCTGGCGGCCACCCCGTACGCCTCGGCGACCTTCGTGTGGCCGGTGCTGGGTCGGCAGGTGACGGTGCGCGGCCCGGTGCACCGGGTGTCGGCGGAGATCACCGAGGTCTACTGGCGGCTGCGCCCGCGCGGCTCGCAGCTCGGCGCGTGGGCGTCGCAACAGTCCCGCACCATCGACACCCGCGCGGACCTCGATCGCCAAATGACCGAGACCACCGCCCGCTTCGCCGACGTCGACCAGATCCCGGTGCCCCCGTTCTGGGGCGGCTTCCAGATCCAGCCCGAGACCGTCGAGTTCTGGCAAGGCCGCCGCAGCCGCATGCACAACCGCATCCGAGTCCTGCTGGAACCGGGCAACACCGACGTCGCCGCGATGAAAGTCGAACGCCTGCAACCCTGACCCGCGCCGCTCCGGCCAGGACGCCGCCGACCTCTCCGCCCGCGCTCATCCGGTTCAGGGGCGCTGCCCGGCACCTCCGCCCCGTAGGCCGCCCGGCCCGCCTATCCGACTAGCGGCGCTGCCCCCTCCCCTCCGAAGGCTGCTCCGCCTATCCGGTTCGGACGCTTCCCCCGCCGTCTCCAGGGGGTTCGGGGGCGTAGCCCCTGAGAGTTCCGAGAGTTGGTTCCGCCGCACTCGTGGGATGAATCACGAATAAGCCCTAGCTTCGGCGCAATTCATCCCATTAATCTTTGCGCAGTGAAGCTGCTCGCGGATGTCACGCCGCTGAAGAACCCGGATTTCCGAAGACTCTGGACCACCGGAGTCGTCACGGTGATCGGTGCGCAGCTCTCCGTCGTGGCGGTTCCCAAGCAGCTCTACGACATCACACACAGCTCCTCCTACGTCGGCCTGGCCGGACTCTTCGGCCTGATCCCGCTCATCGCCTTCGGCCTGTGGGGCGGTGCGCTCGCCGACGCCATGGACCGCCGCAAACTCCTGCTCATCACGAGCGCGGGCACCGGCTTCACCGCCCTCGCCTTCTGGGCGCAGGCCGCCGCCGGGAACACCAATCCCTGGCTCATCCTCGGCCTGTTCGCGATGCAGCAGGCGTTCTTCGCCGTGAACCAGCCCGCCCGCAGCGCCATCTACCCGCGCCTGCTGCCGGTCGAGCAGCTCCCCGCCGCCAATTCGCTGAGCATGACGGTCATGCAGTTCGGCGCGATCGCCGGACCGGTGGCGGCGGGCATGCTCATTCCGGTCACCGGCCTGGCCACGCTCTATCTGCTCGACGCCATCGCCCTGCTGGCCACGGTGTGGGCGGTCTGGAAGCTGCCGCCCATCCATCCGATCGGCGAGACCCGCCGCGCCGGAATCAAGGAAGTGCTCGACGGCTTCGGCTATCTCGCCACCCAGAAGATCCTGCTGGCCTCGTTCGCCGTGGATATCGTCGCCATGGTCTTCGGTATGCCGCGCGCCCTGTTCCCACAGATCGCACAGGAGAGCTTCGGCGATTCCGCTTCCGGCGGAACGGCTTTGGGCCTGCTCTTCGCGGCCATGTCGGTGGGCGCGGTGTTGGGCGGGGTGTTCTCCGGCTGGCTCACCAGGATTCGCCGCCAGGGCCTGGCGGTGGTGTGGCTGATCGTGCTGTGGGGTCTGGCCATGGTCGGCTTCGGCTGGGCGGTCGGAGCCACCGGCCACGGCCTGGGCCTGACCCTCGGACTCTGGATCGCGGTGACCTGCCTGGCCTTCGGCGGCGCGGTCGACATGTTCTCCGCCGCCCTGCGCACCACCATGCTGCAGAGCGTCGCCACCGACGAGATGCGCGGCCGCCTCCAAGGCGTCTTCATCGTCGTCGTCGCGGGCGGCCCCCGCATCGGTGATGTTGCCCATGGTTTCGCGGCGGCGTCGGTGGGTACCGCCGCGGCAGCCGCGGGCGGCGGCGCCCTGGTCGTCGTCGGCATGGTGATCTCCGTGATCGTCTTCCCCGCCTTCATCCGCTACAAGGTCGCCCGAGCCCACGCCGAAGTCCCCGCCTGATCTCCAGTTCCCCTGTGACACAAGGATTTCGCAAGAATTCCCCGAGCCCCTCTCCCTTACCGTCGAACCAGTCCGAAAACGGACTGCTCACAACCGAATTCATGGGGGAATGACATGCGCACCGTCAGTAGGTTGCTCATCGGCTTCGTGGCCGCGGGCATAGTTTTCGCGCCCACGGCCGCCGCGACCGATCCAGGGTCTCCGCAGAGCGGCGACAAGTCGTCGACGGGTTCCAAGCCGTTCGAGGAGCCCTCCAAACCGTGGGGGCCGCAACCCGACTCCGAAACCACCCACCCGCCGGGCTGGAACCCGGGGGCGTAGCGCCAACCCGCACACAGATCACCACTCACAAGGGGGAACAACTCATGCGCACCATCAGGAAGTATCTGCTCGGCGTCCTTGCCGCGGCCGCGCTCGGCCTGGCCGGATTGTCGGCGCCGCTGGCCAGCGCCGATCCGGTGCCGTCCTCGGAGTCGACCGGGCCGGGGGAGGCCGGGGACAAGTCCGAGCAGGAGGCGGGGGACAAGCCGCAGCAGGAGCAGGGGGACAAGGCGTTGCCGAGGACGCAGACCTGTCTTCCGTTCCTGCCTTGCTTCTGAGGATCCGGCGGCGGTGCGGCGCGGTTCATGCCGATACCACATGACCGCGCCGCACCTCACCTCGTGAGCCGGTGACTGTGAGGTAGCAAAGGGTGACCCTCATTAGTCGGGCACTCCGGGCAGCGTCTAGCGTTGAGGCAAGCGCACCGTGCGCCACCGCGCCGATGCCTACGGTTACAAGCCTGAGAGGGATCCTTCCGTGCCCGCTGAGAACATCATCAACGTCGACGACGACGCCAAGCCGGTGCTGTCCTACCCCGGTGGCGAGTACCCGATGACCGTCGCCAAGGCGGTCGAGGGCAACGACGGGATCGACCTGGGCAAGCTGCTGGCCAGCACCGGGTACGTCACCTACGACCCCGGCTTCATGAACACCGCGTCGACGAAGTCGGCCATCACCTATATCGACGGTGAGGCGGGCATTCTGCGCTACCGCGGTATTCCGATCGAGCAGCTGGCGGGCAAGTCGACCTTCATCGAGGTCAGCTACCTGCTCATCTACGGCGAGCTGCCGACCCAGGCGCAGCTGGACGAGTTCACCGACCGCATCCGCCGCCACACCCTGCTGCACGAGGACCTGAAGCGGTTCTTCGACGGCTTCCCGCGCAACGCGCACCCGATGCCGGTGCTCTCCTCCGCCGTGAACGCGCTGTCGGCGTACTACCCCGACTCGCTCGATCCCCGCGATCCCGAGCAGGTCGAGCTGTCCACCATTCGACTACTGGCCAAGCTGCCGACCATCGCGGCCTACGCCTACAAGAAGTCGGTCGGCCAGCCGTTCCTCTACCCGGACAACTCGCTGTCGCTGGTGGAGAACTTCCTGCGCATGACCTTCGGCTTCCCGGCCGAGCCATACCAGGTCGACCCCGAGGTCGCCGCGGCGCTGGACATGCTGCTCATCCTGCACGCGGACCACGAGCAGAACTGCTCCACCTCCACCGTGCGCCTGGTCGGCTCCTCCGACGCCAACCTGTTCACCTCCGTCTCCGGCGGCATCAACGCGCTCTGGGGCCCGCTGCACGGCGGCGCGAACCAGGCCGTGCTGGAGATGCTGGACGACATCAAGGCCCAGGGCGGTGACGTCAAGGAGTTCATCCGCAAGGTCAAGAACAAGGAAGACGGCGTGAAGCTGATGGGCTTCGGGCACCGCGTCTACCGCAACTACGACCCGCGCGCGACCCTGGTGAAGAAGGCCGCCGACACCATCCTCGGCAAGATCGGCGGCGACGACCAGCTCCTCGATATCGCCAAGGCGCTCGAGGAGGCCGCGCTCACCGACGAGTACTTCATCGAGCGTCGCCTGTACCCGAACGTCGACTTCTACACCGGCGTCATCTACCGGGCCATGGGCTTCCCGACCCGCATGTTCACCGTGCTCTTCGCCATGGGCCGCGTCCCCGGCTGGATCGCGCACTGGCGCGAAATGCACCGCGAGCCTTTGAAGATCGGCCGTCCGCGCCAGATCTACACCGGCTACGGCGAGCGCGACTACCAGGATATCGCCAGCCGCTGATATTCGGTTCATCCACGAAACCCGCTCTCTCAGGGCGGGTTTCGTCGTTTCCGAGCCAAGTCTCCTACTGCAAGATCTTGTTAAGAACCTCGACAGCACCCTCCGGCAATCTTGTTCCTGTGCGGCACACGAGCCCGCATGGAAATGAAAAACAATGTGCGACAAGCACATACAGGGAGGGAAATACCATGGGCATTCTGAATCTGCTCGACACCGGCTCCGCCATCGCCGCCAATGCCAGCGCCGCGGTGGGCAACGTGATCAATATCGTGCTGGCGATGCTGCCGCGCTGAATTCGATAGTCACCTGCCGCGGCGGGGGCGGCAGGTGACGCATGTCGAATCGCGGGCCGCGGGCAGTGCGGCCGACGCGACGCGGGTCGGCCGGGGGTGAACACCCTCGGCGGGCCCGCGCCCCGCGCCGAAAATGAGGTGCGCGCGGCGCGAGGTCGTGGAATCGTCCTATGTATGGCATCGACGAATGGCATCACCGTGCGCTCGGCCACCCGCGACGACCTGCCCGCCCTCACGAATCTGGTGGAGACCGGCTTCGGAATGCGGTACGAGGAGCGGGAACTCGACCATATTCGGGAGCTCTTCACCGTCGACCGGGCGCTGGTGGCCGTGGACGGCGATCGCATCGTCGGTCACACCGTGGATCGGGAGATGACCTTCACCGTGCCCGGGGAGCGGACCGTCGCGGCCAGCGGCATCTCCGCCGTCGTGGTCGCGCCGACGCATCGACGGCGCGGCATTCTGCGGGCGCTCTACACCGAGCAGCACGCGCGCACCGAGGCCGAGGGGCTGCCGCTCACCGCGTTCACCGCCAGCGAGGGCACCATCTACGGGCGGTTCGGGTACGGCACGGCCATTGTGCGCGATTTCATCTCCATCGATCGGCGGCGAGCCGAATTCCGGCCCACCACACCGGATCCCGGCGGGGTGAACATCGCCTCCGTGGAGGAGGCGGCGCCGCATATCCGCGAGGTCTACGACCGCTGGCGGCGACTGGTACCCGGTGCGCAGCAGCGGCCCGAGCCGAGCTGGGAGCTGTGTTTCACCGACCCGCAACGCTATCGAGGCGGCGCGTCGGGATTGTTCGCCCTGGTGCACCCGGACGGCTATGCGCTCTACCGCCGTCAGTGGCAGGAGACCGCGGAGGTCGCGTCGGTCTGGGAGTTCCGGGCCGTCACCGCCGAGGCGCACATCGCGCTGTGGCGGGTGTTGCTCAGCATGGACCTGGTGACCAAGGTCGAGGGCGATATCAGCGACAACGACCCGCTCCCCTACCTGCTGACCGACCCTCGTCTGGTCCAGGTCACCGGCCGCCGCGACCACCTCTGGGTGCGCCTCATGGACATTCCCGCCGCCCTCACCGCGCGCACCTACCAACGCGACCTGGAAGCCGTTGTCGCGGTGACGGACCCGTTCCGCGCCGCGGGCGGCACCTTCGCCCTGCGCATCCGCGACGGCCTGGCCGAATGCGAGCCCACCACCCGCACCCCCGACCTGGAACTCGGCCTCGACGTTCTCGGCAGCCTGTACCTGGGCCAACACCGCGCCCGCACCTTCGCCGCCGCCCACCGCATCCAGGCCAAGGACCAATCCATCCTCCGAGCCTTCGACGAAGCCTTCACCACCGACCGCGACCCGGAACTCGGCTGGTTCTTCTAGCCCGGACAAACGGTTCGGAAGCCCCTCGACCACCCGCCCAGGAGGGTCGGGCGAAGCCCCTGCCCCTACGAGGGACGGACGCCCCCGTGAACTCGGGCGCGCAACTCTGAGAGCTACAGCGAGTCGGGGCCGCTTCGAGGTTTCGGGGGCCGAAACCTTTGGGACGCCGAGAGTGGGCCGCTTTTTTTGGGGGGTTCGGGGGCGAAGCCCCTGAGAGTTCCCCGAGAGTTGGGGAGGTCCTCGGTGGCGGGGCTCGCCGGGCGCTGGCATGCTGGGTTGCGTGAGCGTGATCAGGCTGGTGTTGAACGTACTGTGGCTGGTGCTGGTCGGCTTCTGGATGGCGATCGGCTATGTGGTCGCGGGGGTGATCTGCTGCATTCTGATCATCACCATCCCGTGGGGCATCGCCTCGTTCCGGATCGCGTCGTTCGTGCTGTGGCCGTTCGGACGCGAGGCCGTGGAGAAGCCGGGCGCGGGCGTCCCGTCCATGCTCGGCAATGTCATCTGGTTCATCGTCGCGGGCATCTGGCTGGCGATCGGACATGTGGTCACCAGCGTCGCGTTGGCGATCACGATCATCGGAATTCCGTTCGCGTGGGCCAACCTCAAGCTCGTACCGGTCTCGCTGTTCCCGCTGGGCCGCGAAATCGTCTCCAGCGACCGGCCTTTCGGCACCTGAGCGACTACTCGGATTCGTCGACGATCTGCTTCATGATCCCGACGGCCTCCTCGAGCACCTTCAGCTGCTCGGCGGTGAGCCCGGCCAACTGCTCGGTCATCCACGCCTCGCGCGCACTGGTCTCGTCGGCGATCAACGCCCGCCCCGCGTCGGAGAGCGAGACGATGATCTGCCGCCCATCGGTCGGGTGCGGCTTACGCTCCACCAGATCCATTTCGGTGAGCGAGGCGATCACGCGGGTCATGGACGGCGGCTGCACCCGCTCCTTGGCGGCCAGCGCGCCGGGCGTCATGGCCCCGTCGCGGTTGAGCGTCGCGAGCGCGGACAGCTGAGTCAGCGAAATCTGGGCATCGGCCCGCCTACCCCGCAGATGTCGCGTCAAGCGCACGACCGCCAGCGAGAGATCACCAGCGAGCGCTCGAATATCGGAAGGCGTTGTCACAGAGCCAAACGATACGGGACCGGCCGCGCCCGAGATGGCTGTTCGGGCCCGCACACCACACCGGAATCGCCCTAGTCGAACCCCCGTACGCACCCCCTCGAACCCCCGACGCGCCCCCGCCAGTCACCGCACAGCCCACGTCAACACCCGCGCAACCGCCCGCGGACACGGCCCGGCACCGAAAATCCGGGGCAATCCGGACACCGGCCCGCGCGCACCCACTTTCGGTCTCAGCCGAAACAGCGAGCCCACCGCCACCGACCTCGCTCCCGCCCGACGCGCGCTCTAGGGTGGAGCCGTGACGACTCCCGTGCCGCAGATTCCGCCGCGCCTCACCGATCCGCGGCCGGTCCTCGCGCTGGGCACGATCGCCTGGCTGATCGCCACCATCGTGGTCTACGCCAGCGGCGACCGCTGGCACGAGCACCGGCCCATCTGTCTGATGGGTCTGGCGGTCGGCCTGCTCGGCTACACCATCTTCGCCATTCAGCGCCGCGGCGCGCGGCGCGGCGACAAGGGCGCACAGGTCGGGTTGGACTGACGGCCCAGCGTCAGCCGACCTCGAAGACCCAGCGTCAGCGGACCTCGAAGTCGTTGCTGTACCCCGTGAATGGGCGCAGCGCCCCGTCGGCCGTCAACTGGTCGGCGAAGTGCTGGAAGCGGTAGCGCCCGGGTGCGGCGTCGGCGGGGATATCCCAGGTGAACCGCGCCACCGAGACATCGGTACCGCGCCGCGACCAGTAGAACTTGACCGCCCACTCCCCCTCGTTGGCGACACGCGTCCAGCCACCGGGCATGTCGCGCTGCACCTCGAGGAACGTGCCATTGCGCCGGGTGTTGTGCTTGGGGTGCGCGGACAGGAACTCGACCGAAGCCTGCTCTCCCCGCGCGTAGGACGCCGCCGGTTGTGCCAGCGCCGCACCGAAATCCACGCCGGGCAGCGCGGCATCGGGTCCGGGCGCAGCCACGAAACTGGGCTGCATGGCGGAGACGTCGCGCGGCGCGGGGCCGCGCGGAACGGTCTGCCGCGCCGCGAAAGCCGTTGCCAGACGGTGGAATTCCTGCTGATACGCGGGCAGCGTATAGCGCCCGTAGAGCGTCGACCCGCCCTCGTACTGCTGCGCGTCGTACTCCTCGGGAGTCACCACGTATTCGTGATAAGCGTTGGCGTACCCCTGCAACAGCACCTGGTCGAGGCCCACCCCGAGCGCCTCGGCGACCACGCGCCGAATACGCAGCCCGGAGACGATGGTGAATTCCCCTCCGCCAGCGGCCAAGTAGAGCTCGCCGATGCGCACGATCTGGATCGGCACCACACTCGGCACCCAGGCCGCGGGCGGCATCAGTCCCAGCGGGGCGACAATCGCCTTGGGCGCCTGCGCATCCGCGAGCCAGTCGGGCACCGGCGCGTTCGCGCCGCCGAGCGCGTCGACGAACGGATTGCGCACACCCTCCGGAATCGGTACCCCGGGCAGCCCCGGCCCGTCCTCGACACTGCCCGCGATGAGCGCGACGCCCGCGCAGGCGGGTGCGGTGTGGCGCGGCTGTCCATTCGGCGTCCAGCGCCCGTCCACCGCGATATCGGCGAGATCGATATAGCAGAGCGACGCGTCCACCGGTCCGCTGATCGCGCGCGCCGACGCGAGCGCCGCCTTCCCCGCGTGATATTGGCGTTCGCCGATGATGCGGGTGTTCTCGAACTCGTCCTCGGTGGGCCCGGAGGTGGGCCGCAGGTTCAGATTCGGCGAGATATCCCCGGAATTGGTCTGCGGGAAGGCGGCCACGAAATCCGCTGCGCCGTCGAGATACCGGACGCCGTGCTCGTCGTGTTCGAAGGCGAACGACGCGTACCCCTTGTTGTCACCGCTGATGAGCCGATTCTTATTGCTCATGGAGGTGTTGTGGGTGGCGAACCAGGTGATGGCCCCGACCTGCCGCCCGCCTTTACGCAAGGACAGCACGGTGACGGCCGGATCGATGGCATTCGGAAAGTGTGCTTTGTCGGCTTCGGGATTGCGCTCGAAGGCGATTCGGGAACGATTCACACTGGCGTCGTGCAGTTCCCCGCGCCCGAGTTCCAGACTGCCCGGCCCGAGATCGGCGTCGGCGGCGGCGATGGCCTCCACGATCCCGGCCACCTCGGCGTCGTAGACCTGTTGCTGGAAGCCGAGAATCGACAGGTTGTAGGCGTAGTCGTGACTGGACCCGCCACAGGTGGCGTGCGAGTGCGTGGAGGTGAGCAGGACGTTCTGCTCGGTGTAGCGGTCACCGAAGCGGCGCGCGAGCTCGGCCATGACACCGCGGTGCACGGACTGGAAGATCATGCCGTTGTCGGCGACCACATAGGCGATGCGCCGGTCACCACTGTCGATGACGTAGGCACGAGCCCTGGGGCGCAGGTGGATTCCCGCGGTGTCCTGCCCGAATTGCGAGTAGCCCATCATGCCGCACTCGGCCGCCGGGCCGGTGATATCGGAGAGGCCGACGCCGATCAGATACTCGCCCGAGGCCGCGCGGGCCGATCCGCCCGGACCCGCGAGGGTCGCGGCGGCCGCCAACGCGGCGGAGCCCGCCGCCGCTCCCGCCAGAACAGTCCTGCGCGACACCACCATTCGCCACTCCCTTCGTAGTGATACGCAGCGAACCACACAACTGGACGCCCGTCCAGTGGAGACTTTCGCGTCGCGCGAATTGACTGCACGCCTCTTGAAGGCTTAACTCCCTGGAGTGTCCTCCCGATTGAGCGTCGAAGAACGACGGGCCCACCTTATCGAGGCAGCCATCGGCCTTGCCGAAAAAAAGGGCGTGGCAGGAGTTACCACGCGCGATGTGGCTCAGGCAGCCGGTGTTTCGCTCGGTGTGGTGCATTACTGTTTCGAAAACAAGGATGCGCTGATGACCGAGCTGGTCAAAGCGCTGTCGATGGAATTGCGGGATTCCGTCGATGCCAACGAAACGGTATGGCAGGACGTCGGAAGTGGAAAAGAAGCACTTCAAAAATTGATACGCGCGGGACTCGAACTGATGTGGCAGGGAGTGGAAGCCACACCGGAACGACAACTGCTCACCTACGAAACAACCACCTACGCACTACGCGAAAGCGAACAAACCCCCGCAAAACTCGCAATTGCCCGCGAACAGTACGCATTCAACGACTCGACCGTCGGTGACATCATCGAACATGCCCGCGAGGCCACCGACAATCAGTGGACGGTGCCGGTCGGCACCATCAGCCGTTTCATGCTCGCCGCCATCGACGGCATCGTGCTGCGCTGGCTCGTCGACAACGACAGTGCCGCCGTACGTGAGCAATTGGATCTGCTCGCGCGCATGGTGACCGAGTTCAGCGCCTGACGCGGCGCTACCCGTCGGCCGAATGCGGCTGTGCCACAACGTGTGTCTCGTCGCCGTCCCGCCACCATGGGACGGCGACGGTCGCGTCGTACGCGCCGGACAACCGCACCCGCAGCTCCTCGTGAATCACGAGATCGCCTGTGGGGGCGGCGGTTCCGGAGCGCAGCCGCCACAGCACACCGAGCGGCTCCGCCGACCAGGTGGTGCGGCGGCCCGCCCCGAGCACCTCGGCGGTGACCGCCCGCGAGGCGAGCGGCAGGTCCAACAGGGCGGCCAGATCGGCGGCGGAGTCGATATCGCCGACCACGAGGCGGTTCGGCGGTAGCGCCAGGCCGTACCAGGGTTGGTCCAGGACGAGTGCGTCGGCGGCATCGATGACAGCGCCGGAGAGGGCGCGCACGCGGTCGGGCAGCACCAGATCGTCCAGGTCCAGGCGTCCGGCGGCGGTGGCCTCGGCGAGTCGGCGGTGCGTCTGCGAAATCGCTTCCGGGGTGGGGTTTCTCGCGGGATCGGCGAGGGCGGCGAGCAGTTCGGCCGCCAGATCGTGGGTGATGGTGTCGGGGTCGGCCAGCACGGCGCGCAGGGCATCGCGGTCGGCGTCGATACTCGCGGGCAGCTGGGGCAGCAGGCCGTCGAAGACGGGGTCGGCGGCGTGCCGGAACAGGCCCAGGGGGGTGCCGTCGATGCGCGCGTGGCGACGCAGCCACCAGGCGGTGTAACCGTCGCGGTCGGCGAGCAAGGGGCGGGTGGCCGGGTCGGAGAGCAACAGCCGCAGGGCCTCCGGCCAGCGCGCCTCGTCGACCAGGTCGAGATCGCGGACGGCGAGCAGCTCCGGCGGGTCCTCGGCCAGGCCCTCCCACCAGAGGTCCTCGTCGTCGAGGTGGTGGTCGGGCCCGGTCGGATCCGATTCCGCCACCACGGTGAAACTCCAGCCGACGCCGACGGCGCGCAGGGCCGCGGGGCCGTAGCGGTCCACGAGTTCGGGATCGACGGTGCTGAACGGCGAGTCGTCCACCAACACCCCGGCCAGCGGCGCGTCCGGGAGCAGCAGTTCGTCGGCGGGGACGGGTTCGCCTGTGCTGTCGGGCAATTCGAGCAGACCGAGCCAGGTCGGGAGCGTGCCCGGCGGCACGGTGTCGCGGGCGTCGCGGCCGGGATGGACGTGTGCCGCCAGACTCAGCACGGCCTCGACGGTATCGGGATCGCCCGGATCGTGGTCGAGCTGATCACGCAGGGCCGGATCATTGAGCAGCTCTTCGGCTCCCGCTGGCCGCGCGCCCAGCCGCCCCAGCAGCGCGTGCGCCGCCTCGGGGTGCACCAGGCGCGCCCAGTGCACCGGCACCGCCGTCTCGAGGTGGTCGTCGAGCACCACCGTGCGCGGGCCGGTGACCATGCGGCCGTCGGCGAGCGGTACGGCCAGCGCGCCCAACTCCTCGACGGCGAGCGGGTCGGTGACGAAGGGTTCCAGGGCGTCGTAGAGCGAATACCACCACTGGGCCGGGCGTTCCAGGCTCGCCGACAGCTCGGCGATGCGCGCCAGACCGAGCCGGTGGACATCCAGGACGCCCAGGGCGTCGGCGGTGGCGCGGCCGGAGAGGTCCGGAATCACCAGGGGGCCGACGATTTCCGCGAGCAGTCGCGCCAATTCGTCGGAGACGCCGAGGAATACGCTCGCGCGCGCAGGCCGTTCCACGGTCGCCGCGTTGGGGCCGGTGACCACCGTTGCGGCGGTGATATCCGCATCGGCGTCGGGCAGGGCGTCGTCGTCGAGTGCGGTGTCGGTGAACGGCTCGTCCGCATCGAGGTGGGCCGGTACCCCGAATCCCGCCTCATCGGCATGCAGGACCGGCAGCCAGGATTGGTCGCGCAATTCGGCGACCAGGGCTTCGCGCAACCGACTGTCGGCCTCGCTGCGGGCGAACCCGGGGGTGGGGACGAGTAGCAGTCGGTGACGTGGCGGCAGGGCGCGGGCGAAATCCGCGTAACCCGAAGCCAAGTCGGCGATTCGGACACCGGGCAGCAGGCGTCGCCGGTCGGGCTGCATGGGAATGTCGGCGATGAGCAGGGCCGGGAGCGACAGCTCCTCGTCGGAGCGGGTGGGGGCGCGCAAGACATCCGGGTCGGCGGCGACCGGACGGCCCTCGCGCAGCGGCAGCAGCCACCTCGCGCGGGCGGTCCGATACTGCCACCACCGGCGCACTTCGCCGTGGGCTCCGGCTATTCGGACCTCTTGCAGCCCGTTCCCCGAATCACCGGCAGACCCTGAATCCTCGTATCGCCCCGCCGCTGAGCTTCGCGTCCCGCCGCTCTTCGCCCCTGTGGTGCGTCGCGAGCCTGCGCCGTCTCCCGTCTCCGCGAAGGAGCCGTCGCCACCCCACGTGTCGGGGAATCCTGACAGGTCTGGGGACACGCCTTCTTCACTGGTGAGATCTATTACCGCGCTGACGATTTCGTCGTCGGCCACTCGAATGCTTCGCAGGGCGGGCAGTTCCAGCAGTAGGTCCGTCGCCTCCGCGCGCATCCCGGCCAGCAGCTCGACGGCGTCGATACCGTGGCGCAGCCGGAGCACGATCTCGCTGTCGAATCCCTCGGTCGGGCCCTCCGCGATCGGCCAGGCCAGCCGCAGCGCGGGCGGGACGAACTCGCCCTCGGTCTCCGGGATCGCGATACCGCTGTCCCGCAGCGCCTCCCGGGTGCTCGCGCGCGAGAAGCGCACCGAACCAGCGGTGGAGCGAAATTCGATCTCCTCCGAAATGCTCAGCACGGCGGTGAATCCCACGCCGAAGCGACCTACCGAGGTGTCGGCCACCTTCGCCGAGGCGCGCAGCGCGGTCAGGGCATGCACACCCGAAACATCGAGCCCCACACCGGTATTCGCGACATGCAGCACGTCCCCATCGAGCCACACGGCAATGCGGCCCGCGACGCCCGCCTTGGCGGCCGCGTCGGCAGCGTTCTGTGCGAGTTCGGTGAGCACCCGGTCCCGGTAACCGGCCCGCACCAGATCCGCCTCGGTGGCGGCATCCTCCCGCAGCCGCGTGGGCGACCCCCGCCACGCCGCCAGCACACCCTCGCGCAATGCGCCGGTCCCGAACGGATCCGCCACCCCACTACCGTTCGACAACCGACACACCCCTTCCAGGAAGTCGCGCACTACCCAGCATTCGCATCCGATCGAGCCGCGCACCGACAATCGATCATGGCGACGCCACAGGGTATGCCCACACGATCTCCGCACGCAGGGCGGCCGGGTCGCGGCGCACGACCCGCGTCGGTGTGAACCGCATGGCCCGCCGCGGTATCAACCGCACGATGCCTTCCCGCACGGCAGCGACTCGAACCACATGGCGTGATCCGAAAACCGTGCCGGGATGACTCAGTTCGACTCCGGCGCTTCGGCTTCGCCGGGCTGAGGCTGAACCTTGACGGCGGCCACACCCCAGGCATCGTCATAGGGTCCGGCATCCGGATCGACGTCGAACAGCGTGATCTCGCCGGTCTCGGGACCGTCGGCCGGGGAATTCCCTTCCGTCCCGGGCACACTCGCCGCGTCCCCGGCGTGATCGACCACGGGCGCGACGAATTCGGCGGTCGCCGGAATCTCGGGCTCGTCCTCGACCAGCGCCTCCGCCTCGACGGTCTCGGGGCTCACCACGGGCGCGACGAATTCCGCCGTCGCCGGGGTGGGGTACACCGGCTCTTCGCCGGATTCCACATCCGGCTCGTCCGAAGTCATGCTCGCGGCGGCCGGATCAACGTCCGTCGACGAATCCGCTTCGGCGACAGCGTTGTCCGCCGCGTCGGAGGCAGTGGCATCGGCGTCGGCCGAGGCAACCGCTGCACCGGAGCCAGCCGCGTCGGCCTCGGGCGAATCCACTTCGGCACCGGCCCCGTTCGCGCCGTTCTCCTTGCGGAGTTCGGCGGTCGGGATCAGTTCGACCGCGGCGTCGTCGTAGGCCTCGAAGGCCGGGGAGCCGCCGCCGGTGGGCAGCACCGTGTCGGAGTGTGCGCCGCAGCCGTAGTCGACGTGGACGACGTGGCCGTCCGCGCCCATGGCATTGGCGCAGACGCCGAAGGCCGCGCGCAGGGCACCGGCCAGGGGAACGAAGAAGCCGCACAGGCCGCAGGTGGAGGGGGCGGCGCGGGCCATATCGGTATCGGGGCCGAATTCGGAGTACCAGCGCTCACCGGCCTCCTCGCGCCCCTCGCGGGAGAGCACCTGGCTGCGGCCCAGGCCCAGTTCGTAGGCCACCTCGTCGACGACCGGATCGCCGGTCGCGACATAACCGGGCACCAGGCGCGGATCGTCGGCGGGCGGGGCGAGCAGATCGCCGGGGGCCAGGTCACCGGGGCGGACACGCTGATCCCAGGGAATGAAATCGGGGGCCACCAGGGCATCGGGCCCGGGCAGCAGCGCGGATTCGCTGACGGTCGCGTGCTCGGCCTCCGGCGGGGCCGTCACCACCACCGCCCACTGCCAACCGCGATACCCGGGCAGGGTCGCCTCGAAATGATGGGTGGCCGATGCGTCGTCCTCGCCTGACACGCCGAGGTGGACTCCGACTCCGGCGGGCTCCAGGTCCAGGAGCGCACGACGGGCCAGGTCGACCGCCTCCGCGAGGATCGGCCGCACACCGGACTCCGAAACAGGAACAGCGCTCACGCCCTACATTTTGCCGTATGGAGCGCAAACACCGTGCACCGGTAGTGACTGGCCAGTTCGGACCGCCCATGGCCGTGTTCCTGGCGGCGACGGCGCTGTTGTCCGCGACGACCGCGTGCGGCGTCGAGGAGCCCGACAACACGCCGCGAATGCGCGCCGAGGTGGTCGCGTCACGACCCCACGACGCCACCTTCTTCACCGAGGGCCTCGAGATCCACGACGGCGTGCTCTACGAGAGCACCGGACTGTCGGGCGTGTCGCTGGTGCGGACCAGCGATCTGGCCACCGGGGCCGAACTCGCCCGCGCCGATCTGCCCGCGCCCCTGTTCGGCGAGGGCATCACCCGCACCGGCGACGTGCTCTGGCAGCTCACCTACAAGGACCGCACCGCCATCGCCCGCGACGCCGACACCCTCGACGAACTGCACCGCGCCCGCTACGACGGCGAGGGCTGGGGCCTGTGCACACGCGGCGACCGCCTCGTCATGAGCAATGGCAGCGCCACCCTCACCTTCCGCGATCCGCGCACCTTCGAACCCACCGACGACATCACCCTCACCTCCCGCACCGACACCCGCCTCAACGAACTCGACTGCGCCCCCGACGGATCCGTCTACGCGAACGCCTGGCCCACCGAGCAGATCCTGCGCATCGACCCCGACACCGGCACCGTCCTGGCCGTCATCGACGCCTCGGGTCTGCTCCCCGCGGCGGACCGCACACCGGCCACCGACGTCCTCAATGGCATAGCCCACATCCCCGGCACGGACCGCTTCCTGCTCACCGGCAAGAAGTGGCCCACCTCCTACGAGGTCCGCTTCGTCCCCTCCTGAGCCTTCGCCCCCAACGCTGTCATCAGGTCGAACGCGCCGTGACGTTCCTCTCGACCGCGACCCGGCGCGCGGGTGAATCCTGGTCCGACAGCGAAGAATCGACGGCCTCGGACAGGCCGGGATCACGGTGGGCCGCCCCGCCGTCGGTGGACACTGCAAGAATTGGGGCGTGACAACTCCTCGCGACCCAGATGCCGAATCCGATCGGTGGGGCGACGAGGAGTACCCACTCATCGAACGGCACCCGGGATACGACCGGTATCCGCCGCCCAATACGCCCGCGCCGCGCCCGTACGACGAGGCCGAGGTGCCGGAGTTCCTCGCTCGCCGAAACGCGCATCGAGGGCGCGCGACACCGCGCGGCGCGCAGCCGCCCGCGATCGGACCGCATGGCGCGCCCCCACCCCCGGCGGTGCCGGGCGCGCAGCCGCCCGCGCGATCGGGTCCGGACGAGCTGCCGCCGACCGCGCGCTTCGCCGCGACGGATCCGGAGTACGCCGCGGAATCCGATCTCGCCCAACCGCATCCGCAGGACACCCGCGAGATCACCAGTCCGGGCCTGCGCAAGCCGCCGCGCAAACTGACCGTCACCCGCGTCGCCGCGCGCCGCAGTATCGAACTCACCAACCGCGGCATCGCCACCTTCCAGCGCGCCGCCAAGGCCGACGGCGCGGAGGAGTCCGGGCTCACCGCGCTCGTCTACGCCACCATGGCCAATTTCGCCACCGACGCCGCCATCGCGGTCTCGCTGGCCAATACGCTCTTCTTCGCCAGCGCCACCGCCGAATCCAAATCCAAGGTGGCGCTGTACCTGCTCATCACCATCGCCCCGTTCGCGGTGATCGCCCCGCTCATCGGGCCCATGCTGGACCGCCTGCAACGCGGTCGCCGACTGGCGCTGGCCGGATCGTTCGCCGTCCGCGTGGTGGTGGCGCTGCTGCTGATCTTCAACTACGACACCTGGGCGCTGTATCCGCTGGCGCTGTGCATGATGATCCTCAGCAAATCGTTCTCGGTGTTGAAGAGTGCCGTCACACCGAGAGTGCTGCCACCGGGAATCGACCTGGTGCGCACCAACTCTCGGCTCACCGTCTTCGGACTGGTGGGCGGCACGCTGGGCGCGGGCGCGGTGGCCGGGCTGATCGCCATGGTCTTCCACACCCCCGGCGCGCTGATCTTCGCGGCCGTGCTCGCGGGCGCCGGATGCTATCTGAGCCTGCGTATTCCGTCCTGGGTGGAGGTCACCGAGGGCGAGGTCCCGGCGACGCTGGGCTATCACGGCGACAATCGCCGCACCGAGATTCTGGAACCCGCGCAGGCGGAGCGGATTCAACCGAGCAAACGCCGCCAACCTCTGGGCCGCGCCGTGGTGACCGGGCTCTGGGGCAATGGCACCATCCGCATTCTGACCGGCTTCCTGACCTTCTATATCGCCTTCGTCGCCAAGGCCACCGAACACCGCCCGGTGCAGCAGGCCGCCATGCTCGGCGTGGTCGGCGCGGCCGCGGCCGTCGGCAATTTCGTGGGCAATGCCACGGGCGCGCGCATGAAACTGGGCCGCCCCTCCCTCATCGTGCTCAGCTGCACCATCGCCTGCGTGGCGGTGACGGCCATCGCGGCGATACTCGGCAATCAGATGGGCGCGGTGGTGGCCGCGCTGATCGCCTCGGGGGCCAGCGCGCTGGCGAAGGTCTCCCTCGACGCCGCCATTCAGGACGATCTGCCGCCGGAATCCATCGCCTCGGGTTTCGGCCGGTCGGAGACGGTGCTGCAGCTGTCGTGGGTGCTCGGCGGCGCGGCGGGCGTACTGCTGCCGACCGAGTACTGGAAGGGTTTCGCGGTCGTCGCCGGGATCATGGCGCTCGGTCTGGTCCAGACCGTGGTCAGCTACCGTGGGCATTCGCTGCTGCCCGGTTTGGGCGGCAATCGACCACAGCACGCGAAACAGGAAGTCCACGGCCACGGGGCCGGGGAACCCGCCACATGACGAACAGGAAGCCCCGGTGAGCAAACCGAACGCCCGCACGATCTTCGCCCTCGTCGCAGTGGCCCTGCTCGTCTTCGTGGCCGCGGTGGGCGCCGTCGTGGCGCTCGCGGTGCGCGACGCCGACAAGCCGGAGCCGACGATCACCGCGTACTCGCACGGCAAGTCGGTGACGGTGGAGCCGTTCATGTACTGCAATGTGCAGATGGAGGACTGCCGGGTGCTGCCCAAGGACGGCGAGTCGCTGCTGCCCATCGAGCTGGCCTGCACCGACGGCAAGGACTGCCACACCGGCTCGTTCACCGATCTGGACGTCCCCGCCGGTTACCCGTTGCAGCTGTCGCTGCCCCGCGATATCGCGGAGAATCCGTGGGTCGCCGAGGCGTACTACGAACTGCCGGACGGCACGATCATGCCCAAGCGCCTCTCGCACCGCGACTACGACGCGGGCACGGTGGCCGTCACCATTCCGTCCGCGCCGCGGCTGCCGCTGATCGGCGTGGAATTCCAGCTGCCGATTCTGGCGCGCGATACGACGACCGGTGAAGAGGGCTACATCCCGCACGCCGCCTGGTCCATCCGCACCTCGTCCTGAGGCCATAGCGCTTCGGCGGCAAGGCGATTCGCCACCCGAACCGAGAAGGGCCCCGGTGAGCTGTGCTCACCGGGGCCCAATTCGCTGCTGTGCGACCACTTCTCAGTGATCGAGCTCCCGCGCCACGCCGCGCACCACTTCGGCGATGCGCTGGGCCATCTTGCGATCCGGGTAGCGCCCGCGCTGCAGATCCGGCTGGACCTTCATCTCGAGCAGTTTGATCATGTCCTCGACCATGCCGTGCAGCTCGTCGGGGCTCTTGCGGGGCATGGCCGGTTCGGCGCCGCGACCGCGGCCGCGATCACCCGATTGCCCACGCACGGACGGGGTTTCGAGCAATTTCAGGCTCAGCGCCTGCGGACCGCGGCGACCCGCGGCCATACCGAACTCCACCCGCTGTCCGGGCTTGAGCGCCTCGACGCCCTCGGGCAGCGCCGACGACCGAACATAGACGTCCTCACCCTCATCCTGGGAAAGGAAGCCGAAGCCCTTTTCGACGTCGTACCACTTCACCTTGCCGGTCGGCACTGCGCTCACCCGTTCGTCGTTCCATGGCCCGGACCACCCGGGCACAAGTGGGTTGTCGGACCAATCGTCCGCAACCTATCCGTTTGCGAAAAGAACGCGCCCCACACAGGTATGAGGGACGCGAATGTCTTCGAGTCTACCCCGGTGTGAATAGCGCGAGCACATCAGTTTTACGGTGCAGAGGTGTCCGACACCTCCTCCACGTCGCCCTCCCGCAGGTCCGGGACCTGGCCGCTGCGTATTGCCATGGGCCTGTTCGCCATTGGATTGCTGGCGATCATCGGCATCTTCGGGTGGGCCGCTTTCGCGGATTCCGAACCGGGGCTGTGGCTGTATCTGCTCGCCATGTGCGCACCGCTCGGTTTCCTCTGCGGGGTGGCGTTCGCGCTGTGGTCGGGGCGTCGATCGCGCTGAGTCGCGCGGCGCGACCGAACGCTTCCACGCGGTGCGACCGTGCGCGTGCGCGCGGCGGCGTGTCCGATTCCGCGACACCCGCGATTGCCCAATCCGTTACCCGGCTACACATGTGATCTTAGTCACATAACGAGACGATAACAGCGCGGTGACAGGACCCTATCGGCGCGGACTCGCCGTGACCACCAGCACAGACGCCGGATTGGAAGCCGTTGTCACAGCGCGAGACCCGCGCAGACCCGCCGGTTACCAAATGGTGATTTTTCGCGTCGGTCGTCGTAGTGTCTCTCGCTAGCCGGGTCAGCCCGGCGCCACCGGCCCGCCGCACCGAACCTCACCCCGCGGGTACGGACCCCCACACGGAAAGAGGGGTGAGGGCGAGGCATAGCGCGCATCCAGCGCGCCGGAGCGGACGACCTCTCAGTTCGCCCCCGGTAGTCGGCCCGCAGGAGCGTACGAGAGGAAACGACCCGAATATGAGTGGACGCCATCGCAAGCCGACGAACACCGGCCGCACCGTCGCCAAGGTCGCCGTCACCGGCGCGATGATCAGCGGCGCGGGAGTGGCACTGGCCGGTAACGCCAGCGCGGCACCCGACTCCGACTGGGATCGCCTCGCGCAGTGTGAAGCAGGCGGCAACTGGGGCATCAACACCGGCAACGGTTACCAGGGCGGACTGCAGTTCTCGCCCAGCACCTGGACCGCCCACGGCGGCGGCGAATTCGCCCCCACCGCCAACCAGGCCACCCGTGAAGAGCAGATCGTGATCGCGGAGAAGGTGCTCGCCACCCAGGGTTGGGGCGCTTGGCCCTCCTGCTCCTCGAGCCTCGGCCTCAGCAGCGGACCCACCCCGCGCTCGGCCCCCGCGCAGGAAACCCCGCGCTGGAACCCCGGCCAGGCCCAGCAGCAGGCCGCCGACGGCAGCCAGGAAGTGTTCCAGGCCGTCGATCGCGCCTTCGACGTGGCGCAGCAGCAGGGCATCAATATCCCGCAGGAAGCCATCGACTTCGTCAATGCCGCCAAGAACGGTGGCACGAAGCTCGATCCCGCGGTCGTGGACTTCTTCCAGGCGAACAAGGGACTGCTGCCGCAGTAACCCGATCGCCGCTACCGAACGCCCCGTATCAATGGCGATACGGGGCGTTTGTGTATTTGCTGGCGGAAAGCGGTGGGATGTCGTGGATCCGGGGTGCCGGGCGGGGCATGGTGACTGCGGTCATGCCAGAATGGGCGCGTGGTGAACAAATCGAAGAAACCCTACGTCGACAATGGCTGGCCCCAGGTGGAGAACGGTGACCACGCTGTCACCGAACTGTCGTCGACGCGCTCCGGCGGCCTCTCTCCGTACGGTGAGGACACCGAGTTCCCGCTTCCGGTGGATCAGCTGCCCTACGTGCACCCGCACACCGTCATCAATCGCTGACAAGCCCTCACTTCGTGCGGTTCGTGGGGCGGTTCGTTTCGCGGCGGCCGTCGCGCCCGATATTCGGCGCGCGGCCGCTGACTCGTGCCCGGCACCGCGCACCGGTCGTCTCCGCGACCGCGTTTCCCGGCCTGGACTCCCGTGACCGATAGCGACGGCCCCGAATCCCCCGGCGGCCCAGCACTCTCCGATTCGCCCGGTGGTTCCGCCATGCCCGCATCCGGTGCGGAGGTGGACGCGGCCGGGCTCGCTTCGGCGGGTTCACTTCCCGACGACTCGGGCGACACCGAGGCGCGCGAGGAATCCGGCTCCGAACTCCGGCGCGACGAGGCTGCCTCCGCGCACGAGCAAGCCGCGGCTGGCGACCAGACGACCGCCGAGGGTGAGATCGCCGAGGCCAAGGGGCCGCGGAAGGCAGCCGCGAAAACGCGTAAGGCCGCCGCCAAAGCGCCCGCGACATTGGCCGAATGGCTGGCGGGGCGCAAGGACGCCGAATTGGTGGCGCTGTTGCAGGTGCGGCCGGATCTGGCTGTGCCGCTGCCCTCTTCGATGGCGGTGCTGGCGGCGCGAATCGAGCAGCGCGCCTCCGTACTGCGGGCCACCGACGAGTTGGACACGCTCGACTTCGCGGTGATCGAGACGCTCGCCGTGCACGGAGCGGCGGACAGTCGCGAGCACCGGCCGGTGCCACGGCCGCGACTGCACAAGCTGCTCGGGGATCGGGTGGCGAAGACCGCCATCAATGCCGCCGTGGACCGGCTGCGGGCGCGCGGCCTCGTCTGGGGCCCCGACAGCGAGTTGCACCTGATCCCGGCCGCGCAAGAGGCCCTGCCGTGGCCGTTGGGCAGCACCACGCAGCTGCCCGACGCGCTCACCGAATCCGAGATCGTCGCCGCGCTGGCCGAGCTCACCTCGCAGGAGAAGGCGCTGCTGGACAAGCTCGCCACCACCGGTCCGCGCGGGCGCACCCGGGACGCCGCGCCCGATACCCCTGCCGACCGGCCGGTACAGCGGTTGTTGGCGCGGCGGCTGCTGAATTGGATCGACGACGAGACGGTGGAGCTGCCGCCGACCGTCGGGCAGGTGCTGCGCCGCGAACCGGTCACCGATCCGCACGAACTCACGCCGCCCAAACCGGAGACCACCAAGCTCACCGCGGCGGATGTGAACGCGGCCGCCGCCGGTGAGGTCGGCGAACTGCTGCGCCATGCCGCCGCGATACTGGAGACCCTCGGGCAGGCTCCCGCGCCGGTGCTGCGCTCGGGCGGGCTCGGGGTCCGCGAGATCAGGCGCATCGTCAAACAGACCGGTATCGATGAAACCCGGATCGGGCTGCTCGCCGAGATACTCGCGGCGGCGCGCCTGGTGGACAAGGGTATTCCCGAACCGGCCCCCGATTCCGACACCGACGACTACTGGGCGCCCACCACCACCTTCGACGCCTGGGACGCCGCGGCGCCCGCCAAACGCTGGGTGGTGCTCGCCCGCGCCTGGCTCGAGCTCGATCGCTTCCCGTGGATGATCGGGATGCGCGACGCGAACGACAAACCGCTGGTGGCGCTCGCACCGGATCTGCGGAACATGCACGCCGTGCGCGATCGGCGCGCGATTCTGGAGTTGCTCGGCGAATTCCCCTCCGGCACAGCGGTTTCCGCCTCGGAGCTGAGTCGCGTACTGGCCTGGCGGCAGCCGCGCTGGCGGCGACACTTCCGCACCGACGCGGTACAGCGCACGCTGGCCGAGGCCGAGGCCGTCGGATTGGTGGCGCGCGGTGCGCTCACCTCGGCGGGGCGAGCGCTGTTGCACGGCAACGAATCCGGTCCGGCCGACGCCGAGGCGGCAATGGCGGCGGCGCTGCCCGCACCGGTGGATCACGTGCTCGTTCAGGCGGATCTGACGGTGATCGCGCCGGGGCCGCTCGTGCCCGAGCTCCAGGAGCGGATATCCCTGGTTGCCGATGTCGAATCCGCCGGTGCCGCAACGGTTTACCGCATCAGCGAGAATTCGGTGCGCCGGGCGCTGGACGCGGGTGCGACCGCCGCCGAGCTACAGAATCTGTTCACCGCCCACTCCCGCACGCCGGTGCCACAGTCGCTGACCTATCTCATCGACGATGTGGCGCGCAGGCACGGGCGGCTGCGGGTGGGAATGGCGCAATCCTTCGTGCGCAGCGAGGATCCGGCGCTGCTGGCCGAGGTGCTGGCCGCGCCGGTCGCCGGGGAATTGGCGCTGCGGGCCGTCGCGCCCACGGTGGCGATCTCGCAGGCCCCGCTGGCGGAGGTGCTCACGCGCTTGCGCGCGGCGGGTTTCAGCCCCGCCGGTGAGGATTCCTCGGGGGCCGTGGTGGATCTGCGCTCGCGCGGCATTCGCATCGCGCCCCGGCCGAACACCCGCCCGAGCTATCGCCCCAACCCGCCGAGTCTCGAGCAATTGGAGTCGCTCGTCGCCGAGTTGCGCGCGGGAGAGCGTGCGGCACAGGCCCGTTCGGGCCAAGCGGTGCGGTCGGACGGCAGCCGCACCAACACCGCCGCCGCCCTCGCCCTCCTGCAACTGGCGGCGCGCGTGCGACGTGCGGTGCACATCGGCTACGTGGACGCCCAAGGCGTGGCCTCGCAGCGCGTGGTGGAGCCCCTCAAGGTAGGCGGCGGCCAACTGGACGCCCTCGACCCGGTGACCGGCGCGGTCCGCCACTTCACGCTGCACCGCATCGCCTCGGTCGCCCTCGTGGATTGACCCAACTCTCGGGACTCTCAGGGGCTGACGCCCCTGAAACCCCAGGATCGGGAAGACCTCGAGACGCCAAGATCGGGAAGACTTCGAGACGTCAAGGGTTGACGAAGCCGAAGCCGAGAGGTCGGGGGCGAGACCCTCGGCATCGCTGAACGTAGGGGTGCAGCGGTTTGCCCGAGGTGGGCCGAGTCCGCCGGGGGCGGGCTCGGCCTCGTCGGAGATCAGGCCTTGGGGGTGCCGAGGCAGAAGGTGATCTTGGGGTCGGGGACGATGCGGAAGCCGATGGCCGTTGCGTCGCAGAGGAATTCGTCGGCTTGGCCGTCGATGCGCTGGTTCACCTTGAAGGAGGCCTCGGTGGCGGTGCAGGGCACGTTCTTGTAGCCGGTGGTCGGGCTCTCGTTGTAGCAGGCGCCTTCCTTGAAGTTGGGCGCGAGGCACAGGAAGGCGGTGGTGTCGCCGTTGCTGGTCTCCTCGTAGGAGGTGTACTCCTCCTTGCACTCGGTCTTGGTGTCGTAGACCTGCATGACCTTGTAGACGGCCTGCTCCGTGGAGCAGTCCACCGGCTCGGTCTTGGAGTCGACCATGGAGCCCTCGATGACGCTGATGCAGCTGCCGACAGCCGCCTTCGCGGTCTCGGACTTGCCGGAATCGGAGAACATCGAACATCCGGCCAGCGCGGCTACCGCCACGAATGCCAGCACGAGGCGCGCGATCGCCCTCGTTCCTGCGAACTTCACCTGCGAAAACCTTTCTCACCGAACCGTTCACGGCCGCCGTGAACGGCGTGAGCGTACCCGCACCCCACCGACGGGCGCATCAGTCCGAGGGATGGCCCCGGAGTAGGGGACGACTCAGTAGTACATGCCTCCGCCGCGCATACCCATGAGCGACAGGTTGAGGATCATCGGCAGAAAGTTGTTGAGCATTTGCAGGCTGAAGTAGTTCATGAAGCTCTATCCCTCTCGAAAATCTGGGCACACGTCCAACTGTGGCCCTGCGCACTCTAGTCGTGATGCGAGCACCTGTCGTTACATAGGCGAACGATGCCCACTCAGGCCGGTACGTCGATCCCCCACCCCGAACCGTTACGGCCGGAACACGTTCCCGCAGAATCGGTTACGGCCCTCGACCCCGATCGGGCGCACACCGCTGCCCGTCGCGGAAGCCGCCGACCCGCGAGCGGCCGTCCCATACCCGCAGCTACCGATCTCGATGCAGGTAGCGAGCCTGTCGGTGGCTTCAGGAACAATGGACGACGGCCCGGGGGTCGGGCGGACCCAATTTCCCAGGAGGTGCCGTGACCGACGGTCCATTGATCGTTCAGAGTGACAAGACGCTGCTGCTCGAGGTCGACCACGAGTCGGCCGATGCCGCGCGGCAGGCCATCGCGCCGTTCGCCGAGCTCGAGCGCGCGCCCGAACACGTGCACACCTATCGCATCACCCCGCTGGCGCTGTGGAACGCGCGCGCCGCCGGGCACGATGCCGAGCAGGTCGTGGACGCGCTGGTCACCTACTCCCGCTACGCCGTGCCGCAGCCGCTGCTGGTGGACATCGTCGACACCATGGCGCGCTACGGGCGGCTACAGCTGGTGAAACATCCGGCGCACGGGCTGACGCTGGTCTCGCTCGATCGCGCGGTGCTCGAAGAAGTGTTGCGGCACAAGAAGATCGCGCCCATGCTCGGCGCGCGCCTGGACGACGACACGGTGGTCGTGCACCCCTCCGAGCGCGGGCACATCAAGCAGATTCTGCTGAAGATCGGCTGGCCCGCCGAGGACCTGGCCGGATACGTGGACGGCGAGGCGCACGAGATCGCCCTGGACTTCGAGTCCAAGGACTGGCACCTGCGCGACTATCAGGAGATGGCGGCCGATTCGTTCTGGGCGGGCGGCTCCGGCGTGGTGGTGCTGCCCTGCGGCGCGGGCAAGACCATGGTGGGCGCGGCGGCCATGGCCAAGGCCAAGGCCACCACCCTGATCCTGGTCACCAATACCGTGGCGGGACGGCAGTGGCGGCGTGAGCTGCTCGCCCGCACCTCGCTCACCGAGGACGAGATCGGCGAGTACTCCGGCGAGCGCAAGGAGATCCGCCCGGTCACCATCGCCACCTACCAGGTGATCACCCGCAAGACCAAGGGCGAGTACCGGCACCTCGAACTGTTCGACAGCCGCGACTGGGGCCTGGTCATCTACGACGAGGTGCACCTGCTGCCCGCGCCGGTCTTCCGCATGACCGCCGACCTGCAGTCGCGCCGCCGCCTCGGACTCACCGCCACGCTGGTGCGCGAGGACGGCCGCGAGGGCGACGTGTTCTCCCTCATCGGCCCCAAGCGCTACGACGCGCCGTGGAAGGATATCGAGGCGCAGGGGTGGATCGCCCCCGCCGACTGCGTCGAGGTGCGCGTGACGCTCACCGATGCCGAGCGCATGGCCTACGCCACCGCCGAACCCGAGGAGCGCTACAAGCTCTGCTCCACCGCGCGCACCAAACTGCCCGTCGTGGAATCGATTCTGGCGCGGCACAAGGACGCACCGAGCCTGGTCATCGGCGCGTACCTCGATCAGCTGGAGGAGCTGGGCGAGCATTTGAACGCTCCGGTCATCCAGGGTTCGACGCGCACCAAGGAGCGCGAGGCCCTGTTCGAAGCCTTCCGGCAGGGCGAGATCCCGGTGCTGGTCGTCAGCAAGGTCGCCAACTTCTCCATCGACCTACCGGAAGCCTCTGTGGCCGTGCAGGTTTCGGGGACCTTCGGCTCACGCCAGGAAGAGGCGCAGCGACTCGGGCGCTTGCTTCGGCCGAAACACGATGGCGGACAGGCACACTTCTATTCAGTGGTCGCGCGTGACACCCTGGACGCCGAATACGCGGCGCACCGGCAGCGTTTCCTCGCGGAGCAGGGGTATGCCTATCGCATCACCGATGCGGACGACCTGCTGGGGCCGACGATAGGATAACTGGAGGAGATGCCTCCAGAAGGCGGGAGGGAACGCACGTGCGACGGCGCTTCGAATTCGTGGTGGACCGCGAGCATGCCCGGGCGGTCAACGAAGTCGCCGCCTATCTGCGGCGGCTGCGCGTGCTGGCGATCGCCGCGGCGGTCCTGCTCGGCATGGGCACCGCCTATCTGATCTGGCTGCGGCATCCGTGGTCCTACCTGCTGGCCATCGCCTTCGCGCTGGGGGCGGCGACCGCGCTCTTCGTCGGGCTGTGGACCCCGCACCGCGCCCGGATCGACAAGCTCTACAACACCGGCACGCTGGTCCCCACCGTCGTCTCGGAGAGCACGAACAAGGGCACCACGCTGCTGGCCCTGGTGGATCTGGCCAAGCCGAATGCCGATGGACCCCGCTACGCGCTGGTGACCCGCACCGTGAAATCCCTGCCCGGGCACCGCCCCCGGCCCGGTGAGCGCGTCCCCGCGGTGACCGTCCGCATCGACCGCGCCCCCGCCTCGGTCGGCGAGCTCTGGCATTCGGTCACCATGATGCCGATCGCCTGGGGCACCCGGGACCTCAACATCATCGAGCGCGCCCGGCGCGATATCCACGATGTCGAATGGCAGCTGCTCACCGACAATCTGGATCTGGCGGCCAAGGTGCGCCGGGTGGACGCCAAACGGCTGTTGATCGACCCGCAGCAGCTACCGGACGAACTACGCGAGGCGTGAAAATCACTCGCCGCCGCACCGGTGCGCGGGCATAGACTCCAGAGATGATCCCCGCTGCGAATCTGGTGGCCTTTCTCGTCGCGGCCACCATCTTGATCGTAATCCCCGGTCCCGGAGTGCTTTTCGTCATCGGCAGAGCGCTCACCGACGGCCGCCGCGCGGCGCTGCTCTCGGCGCTGGGGCATTCGGCCGGGGTCATGGTGGTGCTGCTGTTCGTGGCCGCCGGTCTGGGCGCGATCGTGGCGGCCTCGGCCATCGCGCTGACGGTGGTGAAGGTGGCCGGTGCGCTGTATCTGATGTACATCGGCATCCAGGCGTTCCGGGAGCGCAAATCGCTGCGAGAAGCCTTGGAGGCCAAGGCCGAACCCGCGCGGCAGCACAAACTGCTGCGCCAGGCGTTCATCGTCGGAGTGAGCAATCCGAAGGCCATCATCTTCTTCTCCGCGGTGCTGCCGCAGTTCGTCGATCCGGCCAGCGGGGCGGTGCCGCTGCAGATGCTGATTCTGGGCGGCATCTTCATGGCCATCGCGCTGGCCTCCGACAGCGCCTGGGGCCTGCTGGCCGGAAGCGCGCGGGCCTGGTTCGCGCGCTCGCCCAAGCGGCTCGAGGCGGTCGGCGGCGCGGGCGGCGTGATGATCTTCGGATTGGGCGCGAGTGTGGCGGTGTCGGGTACCAGCCACTAGGGCGGCGGGCGGCTAGCATCGGCTGGTCGGTACGGGATGACTGAAATGTCGGGAAAGCAAGGGGTCGGGTGAAGAGGTTCTGGCGGTACTCGGTGGCGGGGTTGGCCCTGGTGGCGGCAGCGGCGGTCGCGCCCGCACAGGCACAACCGTCGGATCCGCTGGTCGGCTCCCCCGGCCTCGGCGACCCCTACTATCCGCTGGACGGCAACGGCGGCTACGACGCCACGCACTACGACGTCGCCATCTCCTACGACCCGCCCACGCATCACCTGATCGGCGCGGCCCGGCTGGACGTGGTGGCCACCCAGGCGCTGCGGACGTTCAATCTGGACTACGCCGGTCCGGCGGTCACCAAGGTGACGGTCAACAACCTGCCCGCCTGGTTCGAGCGCACCGACGAGCACGAGTTGGTGATCACTCCGCTGCTGCCGCTGCTGCCCGGGCTGCCGTTCTCGGTCCAGGTCGAGTACGCCGGGGCGCCGCCGGAGGGCGAGGACACGGGGTGGTTCAACTCCCCCAGCGGCGGGGCTTTCGTGGCGGGCGAACCGCATTCGGCCACCACCTGGTACCCGCTCAACGACACGCCTTTGGACAAGGCGACTTTCACCTTGCGCGCCACGGTGCCGCAGGAGTGGGAGGTCATGTCCAATGGCCTGAAGACCGAGGACACCCTCGCCAACGGCCAGCGCACCGTGGTCTGGGAGTCGCGGCAGCCGGTGATCGGCTACCTCACCACCATAGCCATCGAGAAGTTCGAATTCCTGGAGCAGCGCCGCGCCAACGGCATGCCGCTGCTGAGCGCCTTCGCACCGGATGCGTTGGCCGCCAAGGAGAACGAGCAGCGCCTGCCGGAGATCCTGGACTTGTCCGAGGAGCTCTACGGCCCCTATCCGTTCGACGCGGCGGGCGGTATCTACGTCGATACCGAGCTGGAATTCTCGCTGGAGACCCAGACCCGGCCCATCTACGCGCCGTGGACCGATCTGCAGACGGTGGTGCACGAGATCGCCCATCAGTGGTGGGGCGACTCCATGTCGGTGAAGCAGTGGTCCGATATCTGTCTGAACGAATGCTTCGCCAGCTACACCGCCGACTATCTGTGGCCGGAGCGCAAGGAGGGCAAGGATGTCGACGCGCTCTACCGCGAGACGCTCACCGAGTTCCACGGCAATCCCAAGTTCTGGCGGGTCAAGCTCCAGGATCCGGGCGTGGGCAGGGAATTCACCTCGGTCTACTACCGCGGCCCGCTGTTCCTGCACGCCCTGCGCCGCACCATGGGCGATGACGCCTTCTTCCCCGCCATTCGCGATTTCGTCTCCGCGCACCGGTACGGCAATGCCTCCATGCCGGAGTTCCGCGAGTTCATGCGGACGCGCACACCCCACGATCTGACCGGATTCTTCGCGGCCTGGCTCGACACCGAGGAGCCGCCCGCCGACGAGTACCTCTATCCGGGAACGCTGCGCTCCTGAACTCGGGTACGAGGAAGCACCGAGCGGTCCAGCGGTTGCCGACTGGCCCGTGACACGCGGCCGGGTGATCGCGCACGATCGAGAACATGATCGAGGCGACGGCGGTGCTGGGTGTGGCGGCGGCGGCCTTGGGGCTGGTACTGACCCCGGGGCCGAACATGATGTACCTGGTGTCGCGCACCGTCTCACAGGGGCGGCGGGCCGGATTCGTCTCCCTCGCCGGTGTGGTCGTCGGCTTCGGCGTGTATCTGGCCGCCGCGACCGCGGGCATCACCGCCATCTTCGCCATGGTCCCCGCGCTGTATCTGGCCCTGAAACTCGCGGGCGCGGCCTACCTCGCCTGGCTGGCGTGGAAAACCCTACGCCCGGGCGGCATTTCGGCCTTCGCCCCGCAGGATCTCCCCGCCGACCCCACCCGGCGGCTGTTCACCATGGGCCTGGTCACCAATCTGCTCAATCCGAAGATCGCCATCATGTACATGGCCCTCATCCCACAGTTCGTGGAGCCGGAGCACGGCCGGGTGTGGCTACAGAGCCTCGGCTTGGGTGCGGTGCAGATCGCCATCGCGGTGAGCGTGAACGGCCTCATCGTGCTCGGCGCGGGCGCGGTCGCCACCTTCCTGGCGGGGCGACCGCTGTGGCTGCGGGCGCAGCGCTGGGTCACCGGCTCCGTACTGGGGGCGATGGCGGCGCTGGTCGCCACCGATCGCGCCCGGCCGGTACCGGCGGTCTGAGCTCAGCCCACGTTCACGCCCGCGCGCAGACGCCGCACGCCCTCTTCCAAGGTCTCGTCGCGCTTGCAGAAGGCGAAGCGCACCAAGTGTTTCCACGCGGCCTGGTCGTCGGTGAACACGCTGATCGGTACGGCGGCGACGCCGAGGCGCTTGGGCAGTTCACGGCAGAAGGCGAGGCCGTCGTCGGCGCCGAGGGGCGTGATATCCGCGCAGACGAAATAGGTCCCGTCACTGCGCTTCACACCGAAGCCCGCGTCGGCCAGCGCCGCGGAGAGGCGAAGCCGCTTGTCCGCGAGAGTGTCTCGCAGGGCCGCCACCCACTGCTGTTCGTGCTGGATGGCGTGCGCGACGGCGGGCTGGAAGGGTCCACCGCCGACGAAGGTGAGAAATTGCTTGGCGGCCAGCACGGCGTCGAGCAGCGGCGCGGGCGCGCAGGCCCAGCCGATCTTCCAGCCGGTGACGCTGAAAGTCTTGGCGGCACTGGAGATCACGACGGTGCGCTCGAACATGCCGGGCAGCGTGGCGATGCTGATGTGCTCGTGCCCGTCGAAGGCCAGATGCTCGTAGGCCTCGTCGGTCATGACGAGCAGATCGTGTTCGATGGCGAGTTCGGCGATGGCGGTGAGATCCGCGCGGCTCAACACGGTGCCGGTGGGGTTGTGTGGTGAATTCACCAGCAGCATGCGGGTATTCGGCGTGATGGCCGCGCGCAGGCTGTCCAGGTCGAGGGCGAAGCCGTCCCCGTCGGGCACCAGCCGGGCCGTGCGCCGTCGCGCGCCCGCGAGTGCGATGGCGGCCGCGTAGGAGTCGTAGTACGGCTCGATGAGCGCCACCTCCTGCCCGGGCTCCACCAGCCCCAGGATGGTGGCGGCAATGGCCTCGGTCGCGCCCACGGTCACCAGCACCTGGCTGTCCGGGTCGTAGGTGGTGCCGTAGCGGCGCGCGCGGTCCTGGGCGATGGCCTGGCGCAGCGCGGGAACGCCGCGTCCGGGCGGGTACTGGTTGAACCCGTCGGCGATGGCCTGCCGTGCCACATCCAGCATTCCCGCCGGACCGTCGCTGTCCGGAAAGCCCTGTCCGAGATTCACGGCGCCGTGGCGGACGGCGAGTTCGGTCATCTCGGCGAAGATCGTCGACGCGAAGGGGCGCAGGCGTTCGACGGTGGGTACATACGGCATGTCCGGAGGGTAGCTCACTCGGCGAAACGGTTGCGAAGCGATAGCGAATACCTATGTTTCACTTTTGAATCACCTTGTGTACCAGCATGATTGTGCATTCACCCAAAGGCGGCTACCCTCCCCGTGTTCTCTCTCACACCACCCTCGGGTGGTCTATCGAAAGAAGGCGCTCCATGGCCTCCTTCCTCGACCTGCTCCTGCATCCGACCGCCGTCGTCGACTACGCGGAGCACATCACCTCGCAACTGATCGGCTGGGGCACCGGCTCCTCCACCCCGGACGTGAACGCCGGATCCAGCTTCCCGCCCTCGGGTTCCGGCGAATCGGGCTCCGGCACCGGCTCGGGTATCGGCCACTGCGCGCCCACGGGCTCGGTCAGCGCCTCCGGCGGCATGGACTGCCAGAGCGGATCGGGCGTGCGCACCCCACCGAACTAGCGAGACCCACTGTCCGGCAAACGAATCCCGTGCATCTTCGCGGGATTCGCGACATCGTAGATGCCCCACACCTTGCCCTCGTGCACGGTGAAGCAGTACACCCGGCGGGGAGTGCCCGGATGGTCCTCGCCGGGCTCGCGCTCGTGCACCAGCACGCCGAATTCGCCGTTCACGAGCACCGGTTCGAAGACGTCGGGGAAGGTGGCGGGATCCTCGAACCCCAATTTGCGGCGCAGGCCCAGGAACAGGCGCGCCACCTTGTCCGGGCCGGTGACCACATTGATGGCGGTCTTGGTGGTGCCGCCCGCGTCGCCGATGGTGCGCACCTCGGGATGCAGGGCCGCCACGACCTTGTCCAGATCACCGGAGTACATGGCCTCCACGAGCTGCTGCACGGCCTCGTTGTGCGACTGGTCGGCCACCGGTTCCGGAATGCGGGCCAAGGCTTTTCGCGCGCGAGCGGCCAAGGCCCGGGCGGCCTCGGGGCTGATGTCGAGAATGTCGCCGATCTCGTCGAAGGGCACCGAGAAACCGTCGTGCAGGACGAAGGCCACCCGCTGCGGCGGGGTGAGGGTGTCCAGCACGATCATGGCGGCGAAGCGGGTGTCCTGTTTGCGCACCACCGCGGCCAGCGGATCCGGCGTGGTCGAGGGCGTCGGCGCGGTCACGATGGGCTCCGGAAGCCATTGCCCCACATAGGTTTCGCGACGCACGGCCGCACTGCGCAAGCGGTCCAGGCAGATTCGGCCGACCACCGTGGTGAGCCAGGCGCGCAGATCCTCGATCTCGTACTGCGCCGCGGTGGCCAGTCGTAACCAGCTCTCCTGTACCGCGTCCTCGGCATCGGTGACACTGCCCGTCAGCCGGTACGCCACCGAGAGCAGATGCGGCCGATGGGATTCGAACAAATCGGCGAGAAGCGCGGCAACCACCAGAAAGATCCTACGGTCGTGCGCGAACCCCTCCACCACGGCCCTACCCACCGCGGATATCCACTGGCGCTGCGGGAAATCCGTGCCAGCATGACCCGATGGACTCGAGCACGCTGTCGAACGGATCGCTCTGGCTCTCGCCGCCGACCGTGCACGATATCGACACCATCACCGCCTGCTGCCAGGAGCCGTCCATCGGCCACTGGACCTCCATGCCGGTCCCCTACACCCGCGAGCACGCGGAGAGTTTCATCACCGACATCGTGATTCCCGGCTGGCTGGTCCGCAGCCCCACCTGGGCGCTGCGCCCCGCCGCCGACGGGCCGGTCATCGGCATGATCGGCCTGAGCCCCTCGGGCCGCCCCACCGACGACACCGCCGAGGTGGGTTTCTGGCTCGCCCCCGCCGCGCGCGGCCGCGGTCTCATGACCCGGGCCCTGAACCTGGTCTGCGCGGCCGGATTCGATCCCGACCGCTTCGCCTTCGGCCGCATCGAATGGCGCGCCATAGTCGGCAATCGCTCCTCGGCGGCCGTCGCCCGCCGCGCCGGATTCCGGTACGAGGGGCTCCTGCGCGGCGCGTTGGTCCAACGCGGAACCCGCCGCGACACCTGGATCGCCGCCCGCCTCGCCACCGACCCTGCGGATACGGTCGACGACTGGCCCGGCGGTATCGCGTGAGCACCGGCTCGTAGGCTGGGGCCATGACGCTCGAGGAGGTTGCGGGCGAGCTGTACGGCCTCGCTCCGGCTGAGTTCGTCGCGGCGCGCGACGAACGGGTGCGGCGGGCCCGGGACGAGGGCGATCGCCCGCTGGCGACGGCCATTGGGAAATTGCGGCGGCCGACCGTGGCAGCCTGGGCGGTGAATCTCCTCGCTCGGGAGGCATCCGACGAGGTGGGCGCGCTGCTGGCCCTCGGCGACGCGATGCGCGACGCCCAGCGCAGGCTGTCCGGGGACACATTGCGGACGCTCACCACACAGCGCCAACAGGTGGTGAACGCACTGTCGCGCAAGTCGGGCGAATTGGCCGCCGCGCAAGGGCACCCACTCAGCGAAGCGGTGTTGCGCGAGGTCGGCCAGACCCTGCACGCCGCCCTGGCCGATCCGGAGGTGGCCGATCAGGTCCGCACCGGCACGCTCACCGCGGCCACCAGCTACGAAGGTTTCGGCCCCGCCGCGCTGACGGCGGTCCCGAATCGGCGCAAGACCGGCCCATCAGCCGAGGCCACGGCGGACGAAAAGACCGCTCCCGCCCAGTCTTCCGAGGATGACCGGCGTACGCGCACCACGAAGGCGCGCTCCGGGAGCAAGAAGGCGGACAAACCCGACCCCGACGCCGAGGCCAGGCGCGAACTCTCCGAAGCCCTGGAGGCTCTCGAATCCGCCCGCGCCGCCTACGATTCCGCCCAGTCGGAGCTCGACCGCACCGCCGCCGACCTGTCGGCCGTCGAGGAGCGCATCACCCGACTGCGCGACGACCTCGCCAATGCCGAGTCCGAACGCCGCTTCACCGTCGCCGCCAATCGCACCGCCAAGGAGGCCCACACCAAGGCGCGGCGTCATCTCGACCATGTCGAACGCTGGGCCGAGAAGACCCGGGACCGACTCTCCCCCAGCTGATTCGGCTACCGCCGCGCCGCGCCCCGGGACATACTGTCGCTGACCGTGCGCCGCTGGCGCGGATGTTGTGGGAGGTTCGAATGGAGCGCGAGTCCGGCGCGAGTACGAGAACCGGTGCGCTGGCGCTGATTCGGAATCGCTGGCCCTCCGCCGTCGCCCTCGTGCTGCTGCTGGTGTGGCGTCCCGACGAGCAATTCGACTCACCCGAACCGGAACTGTTCACCATGGCCCTGTTGTTGTTCGCCATGGGCGCGATCTACCTGCCGTGGGGCGCGTTCCGCGCTGAGCTGCGACCGCGCTGGCTGCTCTGGCTGCAAACCGTGGCGCTGTTCGGCTTCGGCACGATGGCGCTGGTCGCCCTGGACGCGGATCTCGATATCGCGCGCTGGGTCCTCGCCATCGGCTGGCTCGCACACGGCCTCTGGGATATCGCGCACTTCGTGGCGAATCGCGTTGTCCCACGCCAGTGGTCGGAGTTCTGCGGCCTGGTCGACGTGCTCGCCGGTTCGGCCATGCTGTGGGCGGTCATCGCGTAGTGCGAAAGCGGCCGCGCGGCGAGAGCGCCGGGCGTAGATTGCCGACATGGGTGACGCGCGATTCGAATGGATCGTCGAGGTCATGGGGGTGCGGCCCGACGATCGGATACTGGAGATCGGCGCGGGCGCGAGCCCCTCGGTCGAGTATCTCGCCGCACCGCTGCGCGGCGGCTGTGTGGTCGCCATCGACCGCTCCGCGACGGCCATCGCCCGATCGGCGAAACGACATGCGGCGCTGGTCGATTCGGGCCGGGTGCGGTTGCGGCACCTCGCGCTCGAAGACCTGCGACCCGATGACGTGCGCGACACCTTCGACAAGATCCTCGCGGTCAATGTGAACCTCTTCTGGACCCGCCGCCCCACGGCCGAACTGGCCACGATCCGCGCATTGCTCGCGCCGCGCGGCGCGCTGCACCTCGCCTACGGCTACGGCGATCCGGGGACACGCCACCCCTCGACCAGTCCGAAACCCGTGGCCGACAAGCTCTCCGAACACCTCGAGGAGGCGGGCTTCACCACCGAAACCCGCTTCTCCGGCGACCTGCTCTGTGTGACCGCCACTCAGGCGCGGCGGCGCTCCGCGACGGCCTCGGCCAAGCGGTCGAGCTGAGCCGCGGTGGTCTCCCAGTCCAGGCACGCGTCGGTGATCGACTGGCCGTAGGTGAGCTCCTCCGACCGACCCAGGGTCAGATCCTGACGCCCCGCCGCCAGGAAGCTCTCCATCATCAGACCGACGGTGCTGGTCTCGCCGTTCGCGATG
This sequence comes from Nocardia sp. NPDC050406, assembly GCF_044459025.1. Taxonomy (NCBI): domain Bacteria; kingdom Bacillati; phylum Actinomycetota; class Actinomycetes; order Mycobacteriales; family Nocardiaceae; genus Nocardia; species Nocardia sp. NPDC050406. Next base: position 635,816 of record NZ_JBITIM010000003.1, read on the forward strand.
CGCTCGGCGATATCGGTGACCACGTCCACCTGCTTGTTGTGGTCCTTGTTGGAGTTGCCGTGGCTGGCGTCGACCACGACTCGCTGTGGCAGCGAGGCCTTTTCGAGCCGCAGGCAGGTCTCGGCCACCGACGCGGCATCGTAGTTGGTGCCATTGCTGCCACCGCGCAGGATGACGTGGCAGTCCGGATTGCCCGCGGTGCGAATCAGCGCCGAGCGGCCCTCGAGGTCGGTGCCGGGGAAGACGTGGCTGGCGGCGGCGGCGCGCACGCCGTCCACCGCGACCTGCACATCGCCATCGGTGCCGTTCTTGATGCCGACCGGCATGGACAGCGCCGAGGACAGCTGCCGATGCACCTGGCTGGCGGCGGTGCGGGCGCCGATCGCGCCGTAGGAGACCAGATCCGCGATGTACTGCGGGGTGATCGGATCGAGGAATTCACACGCCACCGGCAGGCCGAGCCCGGTGATGTCGACCAGCAGCCGCCGTCCCAGATCCAGGCCGGTATTGATATCGAAGCTGCCGTCCAGGTGCGGATCGTTGATCAGACCCTTCCACCCGAGCGTGGTGCGCGGCTTCTCGAAGTAGACGCGCATGACGATGTGCAGCCGGTCACCGAGCTCGGTGGCCTTGGCCGCCAACCGGCGCGCGTAGTCGAGCGCGGCGTCGGGGTCGTGGACCGAACACGGTCCGACGATCACCATGAGGCGGTCGTCGGTGCCGTCGAGCACATCGACGGTGGCCTTGCGACCGGCGCGCACGATATCGGCGAGCGCATCGTCGATGGGGTGCGCGCGGCGAATGTCGGCGGGCGAGCGCAGCGGGCTCACGCTGAGGGTGCGCTGATCGTCCAGATCGGCATGCCTGGAATCGATGGCGGCGGCGAGAGTCATTCGTGGGTTCCTTTTCTCAGGCCGACCCACGGGAATCGCGGAGAAAATCCCTCGGAGCCGGTCTGTTCTTCCGGCTCGGGGTGGGAGGAGGTCAGCGCAGGTTCACGCCGCTCGACCCACCCGGGCCGGGCTGGCTAAACCAGAAATACACGCGCTGCATGTCGGCGACTGTAGCAGAAGCGAAGAAAAATGCATGTGGGCGCTGCCACTCCCCCGCCTCTCCGCGTATTCGGCGGATGGCTGAGAGCCGCGAGATTTCTCGACCCGTGCCCACCTCTAGCAGCGTGTTCAGTTTTGGGGGTACCCAACGAGTTACCCCGAACGTCACCAAATCAGCCGTCTCGTTGTGATCCGAAATACGGGCCGTGCGTCCCACATAGCGAGAAGCCCCGGTGTGGACGGCTTCCACACCGGGGCTGCGAGGGGTTCGGTCAGCTCCACTGGCCGGGCGTGTAGTCCCCGCCGACGTTTCCGGCCAGGACGTTCATCCGGTTCCAGGCGTTGATGGTGGCGATGAGGGAGATGAGCGCGCCGATCTGGTCGTCGTCGTAGTGCTTGCGCACCTGCGCCCAGGTCTCGTCGCTGACGTGGTTGTTCGGGTCGGAGAGGTAGGTGCCCTCCTCGGTCAGCGCCAGCGCGGCCCGCTCGGCCTCGCTGAACACCGTCGATTCGCGCCAGGCGGCGATCATGGCCAGCCGCACCGGGGTCTCACCGGCCTGGGCGGCGTCCTTGGTGTGCATATCCAGGCACAGGCCGCAGCGGTTGATCTGCGAGGCGCGGATCTTCACCAATTCCTGGGTGGCCTTGGGCAGTTCGGTCTCCTCGGAGACGCGGCCCGCGGTGACGAGACGCTTGACGAACTTGGCAGCGACGGAGTTGGTGAAGATGTTGAAACGCGGTTCCATGATCGTTCCTTTCGAGCTGATTTCGTGGCGTTACAAGGTTGACGACGCGGCGTCGCGAGGTGTGACATCCGGATCGGCGTGAACCGGGTCACAGCGGATGCGACTAGCCGAGCACCGGGAAGTTGGCGCGAATGGTGTTGTGCTGATCGCGGTTTCGCTTGAGTTCGCGCAGCCGGGCGAGGGTGGCTTCGTCGAAGGCGGCCGCGGCGGACTCGCCGGGGCTCAGGAAGGTGTAGGGCTTGCGGGTGCTGATGTGCTCGCCCAGCGCCGCGACCACGGCCCGCTGCCGGTCGGCCACCGCCTCGCGGACCTCGGGGAGGCCGGGGCCGAGCAGGTAGAGCATGTAGGGCTCGGTGACCGGTCCGCGCGCTCCGCCTTCCGGACGGGCGGTCGCGAATCCGCCACCCAGACCGCGCACCTGGATGTTCAGCAGCGGTGCGACGGCGTCGCGGACCAGCACCTTGGTGACCTCGTCGCCGAGGTCGGTGAGCAGTTCGCCGCGGGAGAGCGAGGGGCTCGGGTCGGTCGGCTCGGCGGTGATGGCACCGATCTCGGCCGGGGTGAGCGCACCACGATTGTCGGAGAGGGCACCGCCGAGATCGTCGAGAGCGGCCACCGCGGCCCGGCCCGCCTCGACGTCACCGAGGTAGGCGATATCGATGGCCGCCATCTCCGGCGCGCCCGGGAACTGGAAACGTTGGAACCACACCGACAGTTCGACGGGGGCGTCGGCGGTCAAGCGCTGGAAGGTCTCCCAGACCTCGGCCACCCGCTCACCCGGGAACATCACCCGGCCGCCGTAGACGGAAGGCAAAGGGAACAGGTCGAATTCGAGGCCGGTGACAATGCCGAAATCGCCGCCGCCCCCGCGCAGCGCCCAGAACAGCTCCGGATCGTTCGCGGCGGTGACGCGGGCCGGGCGGCCGTCGGCGGCCACGATCTCGAAGGCGCGCACGGCATCCGAGGCCCAGCCGAACTTGCGGGTGAACCAGCCCGCGCCGCCGCCGAGGGTGTAGCCGGTGACGCCGACCGCCGGATTGCTGCCCGCCAGTCCCGTAAGTCCGTGCGCGGCAGCGGCTTTCTGGATCCGACCCCAGGAAACCCCGGAGCCGACCCGAGCGACGCGCGCCTCGGCGTCGATCTCGAGGCGGTCGAATCGATGGGTGCGCACCAGGATCGCGCCGTCGATATCGCCGGTCGCGCCGTGGCCGGTCGGCTGGGTCACCACGGGCGTCCCGGCGGCGCGGGCCTGGGCGAGCACGGCCGCGACATCGTCGACACCGGCGGCCTCGACGACCGCGCCGACGCGCTGGTCGATGGCGAGATTCCAGGGCCGGGCGGCCTGCTCGAATTCGCTGTCGCCGGGCAGCAGGACGCGGCCCTGGATGGACTGGCGCAGATCGTGGAGAGTCATCGTGGCTCCTTGTTCCTCTTCGCGTGATGGCGTTGCAAAGAGGACGACGCGGGCCGCGCGGGTGTGACATCCACACCGCTCGTGACGCTGATCACATCGCGACGCGGCCCGCGGGAGACCGGCGCGTGGCCGGGGACGAGCTACTTCCGCCCGAACGAGTAATTGACCTTGGTGAGCTGTTCCGACAGCTCCCAGAGCCGACGCGCGGTCATCTCGTCGCGCGAGGCCGAGGAGGAGCCGCTGCGCACGGGATGCCCACGCAATCCGCGCAGCCCACCCGGACCGTAGAACGCGCCGGGCTCCACCTCGGCCGAGGTGGCCGCGTACAGCGTCGGCAGCGCGCCCATCTCGGCGCTCTGCGCGAAGAGCCGATTGCCGATGGACATCAGGAAGTCCTGGACCGATTCGGTGTGCGACTGCAAATCCGTTGCGGCATAACCGGGATGGGCCGCCAGCGAGAGCTTGGTCGAACCGGCGGCGGTGAGGCGGCGCTGAAGTTCGTAGGTGAACATGAGGTTGGCCAGTTTGGCCTGCCCGTAGGCGGCCCACCGCTGGTAGCGGCGGTGCTCCCAGTTCAGATCGGCCAGGTCGATCTTGCCGATGGCGTGCGCGCCGCTGGAGACGGTGACCACCCGTTCGCGAATCCGGTCCAGCAGTAGGCCGGTCAGCGCGAAGTGTCCGAGATGGTTTGTGCCGATCTGCATTTCGAAGCCGTCGGCGGTGCGCTTGTGCGGCACCGCCATGATTCCGGCATTGTTGATCAGCACATCGGCCGTGTCGATTCCGTCGGCGAATTCGCGCACCGAGCCCAGATCGGCGAGGTCGAGGCGGCGCACCTGCGCGCGCTCCCCCAACTCGTTGGCGAGGGCGTGCGCCTTCACCTCGTTGCGGCAGGCCATGATCACCCGCGCCCCCGCGCCGATGAGCGCCCGCGTGGTGACGGCCCCGAGACCGCTGTTCGCGCCCGTCACGATGTAGGTCCGCCCGGCCAGATCGGGGATGTCGGCAATGTCCCAACCACTCACGGCCACGAGTCTAGGTGGGTGGCGGCGCGGGCGCGGGGTCTCGGCGAGAGCCGCCCTGCGGCCGGTGCGGGAGCAGCTATCGGCCACAGGGTTGCCAACTCCCGATTCCGCAGGTGGGCGCGCGGCGTGTCCTGAATGAATTCAATAGCTCTCACCAGGCAAAGCGGTAGCGTCCGCCGCTATGGACACGATCGTGTGGGCAGGTTTGCTGGCCGTACTGGTGTTGATCTACCAACAGCGATCCCGTCGCATCGTGCTGGCGTCGTGGTGGGTCGTCTTCCTGCTGACCGCCCTGCTGCTGCGCCATCACATCACCAGCGGCCTGGGGCTGGGCCTGACATGGTGACCCCGGCGACCGCGGCCGAATCGACCGCCACCCCGGGGCGCGGCGGCGCGCTCGGCCAGGTGCAGTACTGGCTGGCGGTGATCTTCGTGGTCGGCTGGACCGGCGTCGTCTGCGGCGGCCTCGCCGTCCAGTTCGGCACCTGGGACTACCCATGCCCGCTGTGCATGGTGCAGCGCAATTTCATGATCCTGGCCGCCCTGGGCGGGGCCTACATCGTCGCCAAGGCATTGCGCGGCGCGATCTCGCGCAGGCACTACATGACCGGATGGGGTCTGTGCATCGTGGGCTGCTTCGGCGGTGGCTTCACCTCGTGGCGACAGACCATGCTGCACATCCTGCCCGGCGACAAGGGTTACGGCGGAGCGGTTCTGGGCCTGCACCTCTACGTGTGGGCGCTGATCCTGTTCGTCGCCGCCATCGCCACCATCGGCGTGGTGCTGGCCTTCGCCGACGAGACCGCGGCCACCGTGCTCCCGACCGGCGGCATCCACCGCGCGCTCGGCACATTCGCGCTGTGGTTCGTCGGGGTCGTCATCGTGGTCAACCTGGTCTCGGTGTTCTGCCTGGCCGGTTTCCACTGGTACCTGCCGGACAATCCCTCGTGCTACCAGCTCTTCCACGATGTGGGCATCCTCGACGGCGGCTGCACCGCCGTCGAGTAGCGGCTCGCGTCAGTTCTGCGCGAGGATCTCCTCGTCGCTCATGGACGCGATCTCCAGATACATCTGGGCGACGGTCTCGAGTCGACCCGGCGTGCCCGCGCGCTCCTCGCGGTCCAGCAGTCGCTGGCCCAGGCCCGCGACCGTGCGGGCCGCGAAGAAGTCCGCGACCACGGCTTCGGGCGAGTCCAGCCAATCGCGCACGCGGGCGATGACCGCCGTGGCGAGCACCGAATCGCCGCCGAGTGCGAAGAAGTCGTCGGTGACGCCGACCTGGTCGCGCTCCAGCACCGCGCCCACGATATCCGCCAGCGCCCGCTCCAGATCCGTTCGCGGCGCGACGAATTCGCTCACCTGCTCGCCCGCCGACAGCAGCGCCGCGATGGCCTTGCGGTCGGGTTTGCCATTGGAGGTGAACGGCAGCTCCGACAGCAGCTCCACGCGGGTGGGAATCATGTAGGCGGGCAGCAGCTCACCGGCGGCCGCCAACAGCTCGTCGACCTGCGGCGTGACACCCTCGACGCCGACGACCACCGCCGCGAGTTTCGGTGCGGCCGAACCGATCACGGCCGCGATGGCGTGGCGCACCCCGGGCAGCGACCGCAGCGCGCTCTCCACCTCACCCAATTCCACGCGGTAGCCGCGAATCTTGACCTGATGGTCGGCGCGGCCCAGGAATTCCAGCGTCCCGTCGGGCAGGTAGCGCGCGAGATCGCCGGTGCGGTACCAGCGCAGGCCCTCGTGCGAGACGAACCGGTCGGCGGTGCGCTCCGGGTCGCCGCGGTATCCGGCCGCCACGCCCTCGCCGCCGATCCACAGCTCGCCGGTCACCCAGTCCGGGCAGTCGTGCCCGGCCGGGCCGACCACGCGGCAGCGGACATTGCGCAGCGGCGTGCCGTAGGGCACCGCCGACCACTCGGCGGGCACCCGGGCGTCCACGACCTCGCAGATGGTCGAGTGAATGGCGGTCTCGGTGGCACCGCCCAGACCCGCGAAACGGCAGTCCGGGGCGATCTGCTTCAGCCGACCCGGCAGCGCCACATCCACCCAGTCGCCGCCGAGAATGACCATGCGCAGGCTGTCCAGGCGCTGCCCGGCAGCGGCCGCCAACAGCATGTCGAGAAGGCTGGGCACGCAGTTGAGCACCGAGACACGGTGCCGCGCAATGAGTTCGATCCAGCGGGCTGGCTCCCCGCGCTGGGCCTCGTCCACCGCGACGACAGCGCCGCCCGCACCGAACAGGCCGAAGATGTCGTAGACGGACAGGTCGAATTCCAAGGCGGAGAGCGCGAGTGCGCGATCGGCCCGGCCGATCTCGAAGCGCTCGTTCAGATCGTCGATGGTGTTCATGGCCGCGCGGTGCGGGACCTCCACCCCCTTCGGCTTACCGGTCGACCCGGAGGTGAACAGCACATACGCGATCGCCTCGGGGTCGGGAAAGACCGGCTCCGCCAAGGGTTCCGGGTAGACCCGTGCCTCGTCGAGGGCGAGCGTGCGCACCTCGGGCACCTCGGCCCCGGCCGTCACGGCGGCCACCACGCCGCCGGTGCGAATGATCTCGGCGCGACGGGCGGCGGGCTGATCGAACCCGATCGGCACGTACACCGCCCCGGCCGCCAGCACACCGGCCGTGGCCACGATCTGGTCCGGACCCTTCGGCAGCTGTACGGCCACCGCGTCGCCGGGGCGCACGCCCGCGGCGCGCAGCGCACCGGCGACCGCCAGCGCCTGGGCGGCCAGCTCCGCGTAGCCGAGGACGCGCGCGTCGGAGCCTCCGCCGGACACCGGCTCTTCCCAGATCACCGCCGGGGCATCGGGATTCGTCTGTGCGTGCGCGAACAGCCCGGCGTGCAGCGTCCGGCCGGTCACCGCGCCGTCGGTCGCATTGACCTGCGAGCGAATAACCGCCTGCTCCAAGGGAATCCGCACCGCGGCCTCGGCATCCCAACCGGCCCCGGTGTTCTCGCTGTTCACCGACCGCGCCAGCTCGGCGGCCGCGACCGCATCGCGGACGGCCTCGGTGGCGGCCTCAACGAACGCGCCGACCGAATCCGGGTCCGAAACCTGGTCCGCCCCGGCGCCTTCCGTGACCGTGAGACCCACCGTCTCACTGGCGGCCGCGCTGTCGGTGATTCCGGCCAGGCGCAGCACCGCGTCGATGTAGCGCGCGAACATGGCCTCGACCATGCCGGTCGGGAAGGCGTCCGCGCGGACGTCCCAGTTCAGCAGAATGCCGCCGCGCACCTCGGTGACCTGCGCGTCGAGCAGCACCTGCGGGCCCTGCGAGATGATCCAGACCGGGTCGCCGAAGGTGTCGGTGACCTGGTCGGCGAACAGCTCGCCCAGATTGATGGCGCTGGTGTAGACGATCGGCGCGAGCACCGGCTCACCGCGCTGGCGGCCCAGATCGCGCAGCACCTCCAGGCCGGAGTACGCGGAATGCGCACCGGCGGCGTGCAATTCGCGCTGTAGCGTCCGCGCGCGCTCGGTCACGGTCGCCGGTTCGGTCACGTCGACCTCGAGCAGCACCGAGGAGGTGAAGTCGCCGACCACGCCGTCCACCTGCGGATGCACCGGCTCCCGGTGGAACAGCGGCAGATTCAGCAGGAAGCGCCGCTGGGCCGACCAGCCGCCGATGGTCTCGGCGAAGACCGACGCCAGCGCCATGGCGGGCGTGACGCCGCGGGCGTGGGCGGCGGCGAACATACGCGCCTTCGCCTCGGGCGAGAGCCAGCGGTGGAAGCGCACCGTGCGCAGCTCGTGGGAATCACCGTCGGTCCGCGAAACCTCCAGTGCGCGGGGCAGTTCCGGCGCGCCCGGCAGTTCGGGCAGGCGCTGTTGCCACCACTGGCGGTCGGCCTCGCGCTCGGGTCCGGGCGCCGCCTGCCCGGCCAGGTACTCGCGGAAGGTGTAGGTCTGCGGCGGCAGCTCCTCGCCGTGGTAGAGCCGGGCCAGATCGCCGATGAGAATGCGGTAGCTCATGGCGTCGGCCGCGAGCATGTCCACATCCAGGTGCAGTCGGGTCTTTCCGCCCGGCAGCAGCGTCAGCGCGATATCGATGACCTGACCGTCCTCGACGGCCATCAGCTGATGGGTCTTGCTGTCCCGCAGGGCTTCCAGCGTGCGCTCGACCTCGGCGGCGTCGCGATCGCGCAGATCGGTGACGCTCCACACCGGCCGTCCGGGCTCGGCCATGGTCTGCTGGGTGCCGTCGGGCAGGAAGCGCGTGCGCAGCATGGGGTGCCGTCGCACGAGCGCCGCGACCGCCTGTTCCAGGCGCGCGGAATCCACGTCGCCGCCGTCGAATTCGACATACAGGTGGGCGGCGACCGCGCCGAGCTCCTGCCCTTCGGAGCGTCCGATCCAGTACGCGTGCTGCATGGGCGCGAGGGCGAAGGGGGCTTCGTCCGCCGTGGCATCGGTATCGACAGCGCTGTCGGCGGTGTCGAGGGCGGGGGTGTCGGACACGGCCGCCGCTGCCGCATCGGCGGTTTCGGCGGAGTCCTCGCCACCGAGCAGCCGGTACCAGTCGCCGACGGTGGGCTCCGCCGCCAGTTGCGCGAAGTTCACCGCGATACCGCGTTTGCGCCAGCCGCCCGCCAGCTTCATGGTGCGAATGGAGTCCAGGCCGAGCTGAATGAGATCGTCGTGATCGGCGATATCGGCGGCGTCGAGCCCGAGTTGCCCCGCCACCGCGACCCGGATCTCGTCCCTGCCGATGGTCGCGTCGCCTCGTCGCGCTGACTCCATGCCGTTGTCACTCCTCGTGCCGTCGCCGCCGGGGGCGCTGTCCGCGGCGCGCCGCCGCGAGGCAGCGCACCGACTCCGGGTGTATCCGGATGCCTTCGGCTGAAGCCTAACCGATTGAGATAGGGTTGCCTAACCTATGTAGTGAGACTCTTATCTACTTCGCGTGAGTGTGAGGCCAGACGTGACAACTCCCATTACCGCCGACCGGGACCACCGCGACGGGTTCGTACCCTTCCCGGCCGAACTCGCCGAGAGCTACCGCCGCGCGGGCTACTGGGCGGGCGAGCCGCTCGACGCACTGCTGCGTGCGGCCGCCCGCACCTGGCCCGAGCGTCCGGCTCAGCTGGGTGAGACCAGCCTGACCTACGCCGAACTCGACGCGGCCGTCGACCGCACCGCGCACGGATTCCTGGCGCTGGGCCTGCGCCCCGGCGACCGCGTGGTGGTGCAACTGCCGAATGTGCCCGATTTCCTGCGCATTCTGTTCGGCCTGCTGCGCGCCGGAATCATTCCGGTGCTCACCCTGCCCGCGCACCGCCGCGCCGAGATCGAGCATCTCACCCGACTCTCCGGGGCCGTCGCCTACCTGATCGCCGACCGGCTGGGCGATTTCGACTACCGCGTCCTGGCCACCGAGGTCGCCGCCGCCGTGCCCACGCTGAAGCACGTGCTGGTGCTCGGCGACCCCGGCCCGTTCGCCGACCTGAACGCGGTGGCGGCCGAGGGTGATTCGCTGCCCGAGATCGATGCCAGCGATATCGCCGTCATGCTGGTCTCCGGCGGCACCACCGGCCTGCCCAAGCTCATTGCCCGCACCCACGACGATTACGCCTACAACGCCCGGGCCAGTGCCGAGGTGTGCGGACTCGGCCCCGAGGACGTCTACCTCGCGACCCTGCCCGCCGCACACAACTTTCCGCTGGCCTGCCCGGGCATTCTCGGCACGGTGGCCACCGGCGGCGCGATCGCCTTCACCACCGATCCGAGTCCGGAGAGCGCCTTCGCCGCCATCGAGCGGCATCGGGTCACGGTGACCGCCGTCGTGCCCCCGCTGGCCCAACTCTGGTGCGCCGCAACCGAATGGGAGGAGGCCGATCTCAGTTCGCTGCGGCTGCTCCAGGTCGGCGGCGCGCGCCTGGCCGAGGTGAACGCCCGCGAGGTCGCACCCGCCCTCGGCACCACCTTGCAGCAGGTGTTCGGCATGGCTGAGGGTCTGCTCAACTACACCCGCCTGGACGACAGCGACGAATTGATCTGCACCACCCAGGGTCGCCCGCTCTCCCCGCACGACGAACTGCGCATCGTCGACGGCGAGGGCAACGACGTTCCCGAGGGCGAGGAGGGTGAACTGCTCACCCGCGGCCCCTACACGCTGCGCGGGTATTACCGTGCCCCCGAACACAATGCGCGCTCGTTCACCCCGGACGGTTACTACCGCAGCGGCGATCTGGTGCGCCGCCTCCCGAGCGGTCACCTCATCGTCTCCGGGCGGATCAAGGACGTGATCAACCGGGGCGGCGAGAACGTCTCCTGCGATGAGCTCGAGGAGCACCTGCTCGCCTACCCGAGCGTTCGCCATGCCGCGGCGGTCGGCCTGCCCGATGCCGCCCTCGGCGAAAAGGTCTGCGCCGTACTGGTTGTCGAGGGTGATATGCCGAGCCTGGCCGAGATCAAGCGCTTCCTCACCGAGCGGGGGCTGGCGACCTACAAGCTGCCCGATGTGCTGCGCCAGGCCGACACTCTGCCCATCACCGCCGTCGGCAAGATCGACAAGAAGGCGCTGCGCGCCGCGCACTGAGTCCGAGAACACCGAAAGAGCCCGGGAACACCGAAACCCCCTGCCCTCTCGAAACGAGGCGGCAGGGGGTTTCTACAACGTCAACGCTGTTGTGCCCGAACGACGTACGGGGCGACGCTGCCGAGTTTCTCGCAGGTCTCCTCGAATTCGCGTTCCGGCCGCGACTGGCCGACCACGCCCGCGCCCGCGCGCAGCCACGCGCCCTCACCGGTCTGGTAGACGGCCCGCAGCACGAGCGTCGCCTCCAGCGCGCCGTCCGGCGAAACCGTCACGACCGCACCGGAATACAGGCCACGCTGGTCGTGGTCGAGGCGGAAGACCGCGTCCACGCCGCCGGTCTTCGGAATGCCGGAGGCCGTCACCGACGGGAACAACACCTCCAGCGCATCCCACGGCGTGCGGTCGGCGGCGAGGCGGCCGCGCACGGTCGAGGCCAGATGCTGCACGCTGCCGCGCTCCCGCACCGCCATGAAATCGGAGACGACGGTGGTGTCCGGCTCGGCGACGGTGGCGATCTCCGCGAAGGAGGTCTGCACCGAAATCGCGTGCTCGACAATCTCCTTGGGGTCGCGCATCAGGTCCGCGCGGGCGGCCGTATCGACATCCGAGCCGAGACCGAAGGCGCGCGTTCCGGCGAGCGGTTCGGTGGTGACCACCCGATCGGCGTCGACGGCGGCCACCAGCTCCGGGCTGAATCCGGCCGCCTCCAGCGCGCCCAGGCGCAGCAGGAAGGAGCGGGCGGGGGTGTTGTTCATGCGGCCCAGGCGGTAGGTCGCCGGAACATCCACGGCGAAGGGCAGATCCACCTTCCGCGAGAGAATGACCTTCTGGTAGCGGCCCGCGCCGATCTCCGCGACCGCGGTGGCCACCCGGCCCTGATAGTCGGTGGGATCGACGGTCACATCGACCGGATGCGGGGCGGGCAGCGCGGTGCCCTGCGCCGCGCCGATGAGCGCCAGAATGTCCCCGGCCTCGTCGGTGGTGGCACCCGAGACCTGGATGCCCGCGGCGTTCAGTCGGACCTCGATGCGCGGAATCATCAGGTGCGCCAGCGTGGCTCGCGGGTGGACGTGGTCGGTCGCGTCGAGGGCCCAGGCGCAGAATTCGAAACCGATCCAGCCGTAGGCATTGCGCCCGGCCAGCGGCAGTTCGGCCAGCACGGTGTCGATCACCTGAGCCGGGCGGCCCGACCAGCTCCGGCTGGTGGTGCGGCCCTCCCAGGTGACCCGCAGTTCGTGGGCGTCCAATTCGACGCCGCCGATGGGGTCGGCCGCGAACACCCATTCACCGGGCTTCTCGTAGACCACGTATTCGCCGAAGCGATCGGCCGCCGCCAGAGCCGTCATGGCCGCGATGGGGTCGGTGATCCTTCCCGCGGCCGGTGCCGTCGGACTGTTCACAAACTCCAGGCGTACTCTTTCGTCCGTCGCCGACAACAGTCCTCCAAGGTTATGCTGACCTAACTTTGAGAAGTAAGGTTAGCATTACCTGCGCGGGTTGCAGGATGTTGTCCCCGCCACTCTCACCCGCCGCGCGAACCGCCACGAATGCGCAAGTCGGCGTGGCGAATCGACCGACCCACCGCCTCGACGCCACGGTTTCCGCTTGAATGGAGAACGCCAATACGCGCGGGAGGGATCACACATGATCGACCACGACAGCCGGGTACCCACGGCCACCACCACCCCGCGCTCCGTGGTGGCCCTGGTGGAGTCCGCCACCCGCGTCGAACGCGAACTCGTCGGCAACTGGCTCGCCGAGGGCGGCATCACCCAGGAGTTCGGCACCGACGCACCCGTCACCCAGATCGACCTCGACCCCGCCGCCATTGCCGCGCGACTGGTCGACCGGCGCGACGATCCGCTCGTGGTGCCGGTGCGCGTGCTCTGGCTGCCGCCGGAGCGAGACGGCGTGCGGCGCACCACCTTCACCGATCTGGTGACGCTCAGCAACCCCCGCAAACCCAATCGGCTCATGCAGCGGCGGCTCGTCGACAAGGCTCCCGACCGGCACCTGGTGCTCACCGGCCAGCCCGCGCGGCTGAGTGAACTGCGCGCCAACAATCCCGGTGCCGTCGGCGCGCCGGAGGCCTTCGCGCGCGCCATCGTGCGCGCGGGCATCGTGGCGCTCGAACGCGCCGAGCGCGCGGTGATCGGCGACCGGTACAAGGTGCCGAGGCTGGTCGCCGAGGAGATTCTGGACTCACCCGAATTCCTGCGCCGCCTCGGCGATATCGCCGCCGAGATCGGCAGTTCGCCGCGCGAGGTGCACCGGCGCGCGGAGAAGGCGCTGCGCGAACTCGTCGCGGCGCAGAGCCGACTCGTCTCCGATCTGTTCACCCAGGCCATGCGGCCCATCCACGCCTCCACTTGGAAAGTCGACGGCGATCCGAACGGCTTCGAGCGGCTGCGCTCGCTCAACCGCCGCTATCCCCTGGTCTTCCTACCCTCGCACCGCTCCTATGTGGACGCCTTCGTGCTCGGAGATGTGCTGGCCCGCAACGACTTCCCACCCAATCACGTGATCGGAGGCGCGAATCTGGGCTTCTGGCCGATGGGGCCGATCGCGCGGCGCACCGGAACCGTGTTCATTCGCCGCAGTTTCGGCGACGACGAGGTGTACAAAGCCGTCGTCGAGGAGTACTTCGCCTATCTGCTGGCCAAGCGATTCAATCTGGAGTGGTATTTCGAGGGCGGGCGCACCCGCACCGGAAAGCTGCGGCCGCCGCGCTACGGATTGCTGAATTATCTTGCGGCGGCGCTGCGTTCGGCCCGCGTGGACGATGTGATGCTGGTACCGGTCTCGATCACCTACGAGCGGCTCAACGAGATCGGCGCGATCGCCGACGAACAGACCGGCGGTAAGAAGCAGCCCGAGGGGCTGGCGTGGCTGGCGCGCTACGTACGCAATCAACAGCACTCCGCCGGGCACGTGTATGTGCGCTTCGGGGAACCGATTTCGGCGCGCGACCGGCTCGGCACCTATGGCGATCCGCTGGTGACACGCGACTCCGGAGCGGGCGGCAATCCGGGCGTCGCGCGGACCGAGACGGACGGGGAAGACGCTGTCGCGGAACAGGAACGGCGGGCGGTGCAGCGGCTGGCCTTCGATATCGCCGTCGGCATCAACGACGTCACGCCGATCACCGTCAACGCGCTGACCACCCTGGTCCTGCTCGGCGTGCACGAACGCGCCCTCACCCGGGCGGAATTGCGGGCCGCCATCGCGCCGGTGCTCGGCTACATCGAGCACCGCGATCTACCGCGCGGTGAAGTGGAAACGCTGCGCGACGATCACGGGCTCGCGGTGGTATTGGAGCAACTCGCCATTGCCAAGGTGGTCACCGTGTATCGCGGTGGGCTGCAACCGGTTTACTCCATCGGCGCGGGCGCGCACCTCGAAGCCGCGTTCTACCGCAATAGCGCGGTGCACTGGTTCGTGAATCGCGCCATTCTCGAATTGGCCATTCTCACCGCCGTCGAAGCACCCGAAGGAGATCAATTGCGGGTCGGCTGGGAAGCCGCCTATCGACTGCGCGACTTGCTCAAATTCGAATTCTTCTTCCCCGAGCGCACCGAATTCACCACCCAGCTCACCGCCGAAATGCTGCTGGTGGATTCGGAATGGCACCGCCGCACCGCCGCCGGGACCGTGGGCTCGGAAATCCTGGCCCAGCTCGCCGGTTCCGGATTCATGATGGCGCACCGCGTGGTGCGGTCGTTCTTCGACGCGCAACTGGTGGTGGCGGAGCGGTTGGCCGCCCTCGATCCCACCGCCGAGATCGATCGCAAGGCGTTCACCGACGAATGCCTCAATGTGGGTCGCCAGATGCTGCTGCAACAGCGGCTGCACAGTCCGGAGTCGGTCTCCTCGGAGCTGTTCACCAGCGCCTTGAAACTCGCCGACAATCACGGGCTGTTAGCCCCCGACCCCGACGATCCGGCCGAACTGGCCGCGCGCCGAGCGCGATTCGCCGGGGAGCTGCGGGCCATCGGGGCGCGAATCTCGCGGGCCGCCACGCTGGACCCGTCCAATCGGATGGAGCTGCTGTGAGCGCGCCGAAGGAGGCGCATCTACGGCAGCGGGTGCGCCCGCGCGGCCGCCGACCGGGTGCGGGCATCACCGAACAGCCCGCGCGGGCCATCACCCTCGACGACGCGGTGGCGGCCATTCGGTCCGGTCCGCGCGGACCCGGTATCGGGGCGATCTTCGATTTCGGCGGGACCGTCGTCCACGGGTTCACACCGCCCTCGCTGACCCGGCGGGCCTTGCGCCGCAACAACCGGCGCACCGCCGTCACCGCCGGGCTGCTCGGCAGTATTCGGGGCGCGCGCAGCGAGGGCGAGTACGAACGGTTCCTCCAGCACGCCATGCACACGTGGGCCGGAATGCCGGAGGCCGAACTCGACGAGCTGGGCGCGAAACTGTTCCAGCGCACCGTGTACGGGCACCTCTACCCGGAGGCGTGGCGGCTGGTGCGCGAGCACGAGGCGGCCGGGCACACGGTGGTGCTGGTGAGTTCGCTCACGCGCTTCCAGGTGCGGCCCGCCGCCGAGGAGTTGGGGATCGGGCACGTGCTGTGCACCGCCATGGCCACCCACGACGGTGTGCTCACCGGACATGTCGAGGGAAAGCCGCTGTGGCGCAATGGCAAAGCCGACGCGGTGCGCCGGTTCGCCATCGCCAACGGCATCGATCTGGGGCAGAGCTGGGTGTACGCCGACAGCGCGGCGGATCTGCCGCTGCTCCAGGCGGGCGGGCGGCCGGTCGCGGTGAACCCGGACCCGCGCACGGTGCTGGCGGCCACCGAAAAGGATTGGCCGGTGCTGCATTTCCGGCCGCGCACGACCGCCAAGCCCATCGACTACCTGCGCACCGTGGTGGGGTTGTCGGCGCTGGTCGGCGGCGCGCTGTTCGGGGTCGCCGCCAAGGCGCACACGAAACAGCGGCGGCAGATGGCGGATTCGCTGCTGAACCACGCCGCGGACTCCACGCTGCGCGGTACCGGCGTGCGGGTGCGCGTGGTCGGCGCGGAACACGCCCGCTCACCGCGGCCCGCGGTCTTCCTGTTCAACCACCAGAGTCAGTTCGACATGGTGGTGGTGACGGAGGTGCTCGGCGGCGGCATCACCGGCATCGCCAAGAAGGAGATCACCCGCAACCCCGTCTTCGGCCCCCTCATGCGCTTCGTCGAGGTGACCTTCATAGACCGCGCCGACACCAAGGCCGCCAAAGCCGCCCTCGCCCCCGTAGTCGAAACCCTCCGAGGCGGCCTCTCCATAGTCATAGCCCCCGAAGGCACCCGCTCCCTCACCCCCCGCATAGGCCCCTTCAAGAAGGGCGCCTTCCACATAGCCATCCAAGCGAACGTCCCGATAATCCCGGTAGTCATCCGCAACGCGGGCGAAATAGCCTGGCGCAACTCGGCGATCGTCCGCAAAGGCGTCGTCGACGTGGCGGTCCTCCCACCCATCGACGTCTCGACCTGGAACCCCGCCGACATGGACGCCGACATCGAGCGGGTACGCCAACTCTTCATCGACACCCTGCTCAACTGGCCCACCGAGAACGACGCCATCGGCCCGGAAGATTCGGAGCCGCAGCCCTGAGAGCCACACGATCTCAACAGCAGATGGTTCCAGCGCGGCGGTAGGCCCGGTGAGCCCACACCGCTTCGGCAGCCGATAGTTCCGGCGGGGCGAAGACCCGGGGAGCCCACACCACTTCAGCCGCAGGCAGTTCCCGCAGGGCGGTAGGCGGAGCCCCCAACACCTCGGCATCAAGAGGTTCCGGCAGGGCGGTAGGACCGGGAGCCCACGCCGCTTCGGCACCAGGGGGTTCGGGGGCGAAGCCCCTGAGAGTTCCCGAGAGTTGGGTTACACCTGGCGGCCGAAGAGGAGTTTCCACGGCATGGCGGCGGACTCCAGCTGCACCTTGAGGCTCATCTTGGACGCGCCCTTGGTGCGCTCCTCGAAGCGGATCGGCACCTCGGCGATGGTGAAGCCCTTCTTGACCGTGCGGTAGTTCATCTCCACCTGGAACGAGTAGCCGTTCGACTTGATCGAGGCCACGTCGATGGCGCGCAGCGTATCCGCCTTCCACGCCTTGAATCCCGCGGTCGCGTCCTTGACCCCGAGCCGCAGAATCATGTTCACGTAGAAGTTGGCCCAGGCCGAGAGCGCCTTGCGGTACCACTTCCACTCCTCGGCGGTGGAACCGCCGGGCACATAACGGGATCCGAGCACCACACCCGCGTCGGTGGTCGCCAACTTCTCCAGCATGGCCGGAATCACCTCGGCCGGATGCGACAGATCGGCGTCCATCTGGATCACCACGTCCGCGCCCTCGTCGAGCGCCTTGGTGATGCCCGCGATGTAGGCGCGCCCCAGCCCGTCCTTCTCGGTACGGTGCAGTACGCCCACCATGTTGGGAAGGTCCACGGCCAGCTTGTCGGCCACCTCGCCGGTGCCGTCGGGCGAATTGTCGTCCACCACCAGAACATGCAGATCGGGCACCTGTAGCGCGGTCAGCCGCTCCACCGCCACCGGGAGGTTCTCCCGCTCGTTGTAGGTCGGCACCACCACGGTCACCTTCAAGGCTCGCCCTCCCGCTCGATTCCGGCCCGTACGCGCGCCTTTCGCACGGGCGGGCACCCTCAGTTCTGCTCCGGAAACCCTAGTCGATTCACCTGAGGACGACGTGAGCGCACCGCACCAAGCGCTACACCGGGTCGCGCCCGCTCAGTCGTCGCGGCGATCCGCGGCCTCGTTGCGGGCCTTCGCGATCTCCAAAGCCCTTTCGGCCGTTGCCTTGTCCGGATAGGGCCCCATCCGCTCCCCCACCCAATGCTGCTTACCCTGCTCGGCCCGATGGTGCTTCAGGCAGTAGTACCACTGATCATCCGACTCAGCCATGCCTCCAGCATCCCACCAAGATCGAGAACTGGTCGGTGGAACACAGACCGTCAAAGACAAAAAAGCGGTGCACACCGAGTGTGCACCGCTCTTCCACAACGTGGCCAAGGCCGGGATCGAACCGGCGACCTTCCGCTTTTCAGGCGGACGCTCGTACCAACTGAGCTACCTGGCCGAAGGCACCCGTATCGAATGCCGAGCTTTGTCTTGCGACCCTGACGGGACTCGAACCCGCGACCTCCGCCGTGACAGGGCGGCGCGCTAACCAACTGCGCCACAGGGCCTTGCTCTGCTCCTCCCAGTGATGTTGCCATCGCTGGTACCCCCTACGGGATTCGAACCCGCGCTACCGCCTTGAAAGGGCGGCGTCCTAGGCCGCTAGACGAAGGGGGCCCGCCGGATCTCTCCGGACCGTTTGCTCAACGGCTTCCGTTGGGAGCGGAGATAGCTTATGACAGCCTCCGGGTTATTCCCAAATCTGCTGGTCAGAGTCCCAAATTGAGATCCTCCAACCGGGCCGCGACCCGCCAGCCGACGCGACGGAACTCCTCGGACCACTCGGGGGTGGCCATGGCGTCGATCACCACTTCGAGCGCCTCCCCGAATCGGGAACGCAGATCGGTGGGACCGCCGAGCACATCGGTGATGTACCGCTGTCCGGCCAGGGCGGCCGCCAGCGTCCGGGTGAAGCGATCCGGATCGGAGTCCGGCCGCAACTGCTTGTGCTCGATGGCCCGCACCGCGAGCAGCCGGATCGCGCGGCCCAGTATGCGCCCGCCTCCAGCCTGGATATCCCGATAGAACTCCGGCTCGATGATGAGCCGGAACTCCGCCTGGATGATGATGTCGTTCTCCAGTCGGAGCGCGATCTCGTCGACCATCCCGTGCAGAATGTCGAGCGGGCCGAGATCGCTTCGGGTGAGCCATCTTTCGGTCGATGCGCGGTAGCGGTCGACGGCCGCTTCCAAGACCGCGCGGGCCAGATCCTCCTTGGAGTCGAAGTGGAAGTACATTGCGCCCTTGGTAGCGCGGGAACCTTCCAATATGCGGTTGAGCGATGCAGCGGCATAGCCGCTCTTCCCGAACTCAACGGCGGCGGACCTGATGATCGCCGCGCGTGTCCGGCGGGCCCGCTCTTGCTGCCGTGCCATGCTCGAAACGCCTCCGAAGCTAGCTAACCGCCGTTTGAGCCATTCTCCACGATGAGAACGCCCGCCCGGCGCAAAGTTACGTGTCTTTCAAATACTTCAGAACGGGCTTCAGCCCGAATTACCAAACTTTTGGTACGAAAAAGCGCGAAAAACTTGAAACACACCAACTGGTATAGTTTTTCCGCCCGGGTGCGCCGCAGGGGGTGCGCACCCGGGCGTTCACGTCGTCTGGATCCGCCTCCCGCTGCCTCTCTTCTGGAGCCGCGATCGGCCAGACCGGTCGCGACACGTTCGGGCACATCAACGATAAGCCGAATCCCGTGCCGCCGGGGCAATCCCGGTTCTTCGGGAATTCACCAGTCGGTCACCGTACCCGGAAAGCGCACTCCGCGTGGTGTGTACCGGAAAGTCAGTTAGCCAGAACGCCCCCTATCTCATTCCGCAATTCCGCAGCAACCGGTTGGGCGATTGGTCTGAAACGACGAATTCGCCCTTATCCCACGGACGTTCGACGCATCCGCGAGCGACGCCGCGACCGCCCCCGTGCGAGCCGCATCGCCACCGGCGCGCCGCCGCCCGCCCGGCGTCGCCCCCGCCCGGTTCCCACACCCCCCACCAAAAACATTGTCAGACATCACGATTGGATGATATTCGTACGCGCCCGGATCGAAACGAACTGGGTGTCAACACGATTGCGCGAGATCGATTCCGCCGCAGCCCAACCCCCGCGCACCACGCGCCGATCCGGCCCACCGCCCTGGAAATCGACGGCCGAACCCCCACGGCGGGCGCGCCCGACCGCGCATCGAGAAGGTGCGTTGCGGCGCGTCGCGATCCAGTCGGGTTACCCGCGCAGGGGATCGAACCGCCCGCCCCCAGACCGGCGAACCCAACCTCGCGACCCCATCCCGACGATCGATTTGGCCGAGCCCGCTCGCCGCCGCGTTCGCTCCGGCGTCGCCCGCGCGGTCGCGCACATCCGCGAGCGCGCTCCGCGCTCATCCCCGACGGACCGACCCCACCGCCCCGACACGACCGACCCCATCACCCCCTCAACGACCATGACCTGCACAAACATCCGCGTCTAACCACCGACCGGATACTCGGTTAACACTTCCTGGCCGGGCACATTAAACTGGCCTCCCGCGCCCCTATAGCTCAGTTGGTAGAGCTACGGACTTTTAATCCGCAGGTCCCAGGTTCGAGCCCTGGTGGGGGCACCCGCGTGGGCGGCGGATCGGAACATACCTCCCGGTCCGCCGCCACACCCGCGAATTCGTGGCAACCTCCCCTGTTTTCGCCTACTGTGACCTTGATAGGGCATATCCCGGGATTCTCGAAAATGAGGCGGACCTCATGACTTCCTTCGATGACCTGCTCTCCCAAGTTCCCGTCTCGCAGATCGCCACCAAACTCGGCGTGGACGAAGCGACCGCGAACACCGCCATCAAGGCCGCCATCCCAGTTCTGTTGGGCGGCTTGCAGGCAAAGGCCAGCAACCCCGAAGCCGCCGCGGCGATCGAGGGCGAGATCGCCAAACAGCCCGACGATCTGCTCGACGGCGGGGTCGATATCGAGCAGGTCGATGTCGCGGGCGGGCACCAGATCGTCGACCAGACCTTCGGCACCGAGAAGAACACCGTCATCAACGCGCTCGGCGATGTCGGCGGCGCCGGAAACGATTTGATGGGCAAGTTGATGCCCATGCTGGCCCCGATCGTGCTGGCCTACCTCGGCAAGAAGGTCATGGGCGGCACCGGCACCGGCACGGCGGCGCAATCGGGCGCAGGTGGACTCGGCGACATTCTGGGTAGCCTGCTGGGTGGAGCCACCGGAGGTTCCGGTAACGCGAGCGGCGGCCTGGGCGGTGTCCTGGGCGATGCCCTCGGTAAGAACGCAGGCAATGTCCTCGGCAATGTGCTGGGCGGGCTACTCGGCGGCAAGAAGTGAAAGTCGGCTGTAGCTAACGAATTACGGCCCACGACGATGGAGAACAGGTCGTGGGTCGTGCGCCTTATGACATCCATCACGGTGTCCGCAATGGGGTGTTCGTGCGTTTCGCATCACACCTACGGTGCCGTAAGGTATGGGCGCGGCGGCATGGCCTGCGAGGGAACCAGCGAGCAAGTTCGCACGACACGAAGGGCGCATACATGGCAAGGGATCTGACTCAACTCGAGTTGCTGTCGGAGTTGGAGCCGGTTGCCGAGGAGAACGTCAACCGTCACCTCTCACTGGCGAAGGAATGGCATCCGCACGACTACGTGCCGTGGGACGAGGGCCGCAACTTCGCCGCCATGGGTGGCGAGGACTGGGATCCGTCGCAGTCGAGGTTGAACGAGGTCGCCAAGGCCGCGATGATCACCAACCTCCTCACCGAGGACAACCTCCCCTCCTACCACCGCGAAATCGCCGAGAACTTCTCTCAGGACGGCGCCTGGGGCACCTGGGTCGGGCGCTGGACCGCTGAGGAGAACCGGCACGGCATCGTGATGCGTGACTACCTGGTGGTCACCCGCGGCGTCGACCCCGTCGCGCTCGAAGAGGCGCGCATGATCCACATGACCAACGGCTTCGCCTCCCCCACCGAGGAGGACGCGGGCTTCCTGCACTCGGTCGCGTACGTGACCTTCCAGGAGCTGGCCACCCGCGTGAGCCACCGCAACACCGGCAAGGTGTGCGAGGACCCGATCGCCGATCGCATGCTCCAGCGCATCGCCGCCGACGAGAACCTGCACATGATCTTCTACCGGAACATGTGCGGCGCGGCCCTGGACCTCTCGCCCGACCAGGCGCTCGACGCCATCACCCTGATCCTGGAGAACTTCCAGATGCCGGGCGCGGGTATGCCGAACTTCCGCCGCAATGGCGTGCTGATGGCCAAGCACGGCATCTACGACCTGCGCCAGCACCTCGAAGAGGTGGTCAACCCGGTGCTCAAGAAGTGGAAGATCTTCGAGCGCACCGACTTCACCGCCCGCGGCGAGCAGACCCGCGAACGCCTGGGCCTGTTCCTGGAGAAGCTCGCCAAGGACGTCGAGAAGTTCGAGGAGCAGCGCGACCGCATGCTCGCCCGCGAGGCCGCCAAGCGCGACAAGCAGCTCGCCGCCGCCGGGATCAGCTGACCCCACAACCTCGACGATCGGCCCGGCCGCGCACCACGCGGCCGGGCCGACTGTCGATTCGCGACAGCCGCAAAACGATCACGGCCACCCGCCCCCGCGGGTGTGTGGCCGAGCCCACCCCACACCTGATGAGACACTGACATGGTGACGACGTCCCTGGAAACCGCGGCGAGCACCTTGCGGATCGGCCCCTACCCGGTCGATCCGCCGGTCGTGCTGGCCCCGATGGCCGGTATCACCAACGTCGCCTTCCGCACCCTGTGCCGGGAGTTCGGCAGCGCCACCTCGATCTACGTATGCGAGATGATCACCGCCCGCGCGGTGGTGGAACGCAATGAGAAGACGCTGCACATGATGTCGTTCGGGCCCGACGAGAGCCCGCGCTCCATGCAGCTCTACGGCGTCGACCCGAAGACCCTCGGCGAGGCCGTGCGCATCATCGTCGGCGAGGGCTGGGCCGACCACATCGACCTCAACCTCGGCTGCCCGGTTCCCAAGGTGACCCGGCTCGGCGGCGGTGCGGCCCTGCCGTACAAGCGCGAACTGTTCCGGGCGATCGTGCGCGAGATGGTCGGCGCGGCCGCGCCCGCCGGGGTGCCGATCACGGTGAAATTCCGCATCGGCATCGACGACGACCACATCACGTACCTGGATACCGGGCGCATCGCGGAGGCGGAGGGCGCGGCGGCCGTCGCGCTGCACGCGCGCACCGCCGCGCAGCGGTATTCGGGCGAGGCCGACTGGAGCGCCATCGCGCGGCTCAAGGAAGCCGTCACCACGATTCCGGTGCTCGGCAACGGCGACATCTTCAGCGCGGACGACGCGGTGACCATGATGGCCCAGACCGGTTGCGACGGCGTCGTGGTCGGGCGCGGCTGCCTGGGCCGCCCCTGGCTGTTCGCCGAACTCGAGGCCGCGCTGCGCGGCCAGCCGGTACCCGCCGGACCGAATCTCGGCAAGGTCGGCGAAATCCTGTACCGGCACGCGTCGCTGCTCGCCGATCACGACGGCGAGGACAAGGGCATGCGGGATCTGCGCAAGCACATGGCCTGGTACCTCATGGGCTTCCCGGTCGGCTCCGATCTGCGTCGCAAATTCGCGACCGTCGGCAGCCTGAACGAACTCGAGGATCTGATCGGTCAGCTCGATCCGACCGCGCCCTTCCCCAAGGACGCCGAGGGTCCGCGCGGCAGACAGGGCTCGCCCGGCAAGGTCGCGCTACCGCACGGCTGGCTCGACAATCCGGACGACTGCGCGGTGCCGACCGCCGCCGATGTCATGCACAGTGGCGGCTGAGATCCGGCATAAACGCAGCTGAGACCGGCCGGTTCTCCGTTCGAGTGGTTCGTTGTGGCGAAATCGTTATCATGGCCTCGGTATCGCAGAGCAAAGTGAGGTTCGTTGGTGGGTGACGATCGGTACGGGCGAACGCCACGGCCCGGAGGTCGCGCCCCGTGGGAGCGCTACCCCGCGGACGAGGCGGCACAGCCGCGCGGACGGCGGTCCCGGCACACCGACGAGGCCGCCGGTGGTTCCGCGCCCATCTCGGTGCAGGACCTCGTCGAGCGCGTCGACAGCGAGCGCAAGACGCGGCGACGCCGCCGCGCGGAACCAGAACCCGCCTACGAACCCGAGGAGCCCAGCGCCTCGGGCCGGATTCCCCGCGATCCCGGCGGCACCGGGGCGCGGCCGCCGGTACCGCCGACCCCGGATGCCATGGGCTCCGGTCGAATTCGGCGCAATCCACCGGAAGCCGCGGGCCCCAACGGCTCCCACGGCGTGGAGGCCACCGGTTCGCACCGCACCCCACCCGCCGACGCGGGTTCGCGCCGCACCGTGCCCGCCGACGCGACCGGCTCGCGCCGGGCGGTTCCCAACGACAGCACCGGTTCTCGCCGCACCGTGCCCGGCGACGCCACCGGCGCGCGGCGCGCGGTGCCCCCGGAGGCCACCGGCGCGCGGCCGACCGTACCGACGGCTCCCTCCGGCACGAACGGCGCGAAACGCGCGGGCCTACCGCATATCTCGGCCGCCATGCGACGCGGCGGCTCCGATCCGGTGGGCGATCCGGTCACCGAGGAACTGCCGACCATCACCCCGCCGGTCGCGGATTCGCACCCCGACGAGGAGCCGCGCGCGGTCGCCGCGGTCGCCTCGCCCGCGGACTACCCGACCACCGCCCTGCCCAAATCCGTTGGCCGCAAGCCACTGTCGCGGCTGGCGGCCAACCGGCAGCGGCGCAACAAGCGCATGCGGCTGGCCGGGCGCTCCACCGCGGCCGTCGTCGCGGTGATCGCGCTGCTGGTCACCGGCGGCGGCTGGAGTTACCTGAAGGCCAAGGACAATGGGTTCACCCAGGTGTCGGCGCTGGACGAGAACTCCGGCGATATCGTCGACGCCAACGCCCAGTACGGTGACGAGACCTTCCTGATCGTCGGCACCGACACCCGCGCGGGCGTGAACTCCGATCTGGGCGCGGGCACCATCGACGACGCCGAGGGCGCGCGCGCCGACACCGTCATGCTGGTCAATATCCCGGAGAAGCGGGATCGTGTTGTGGCCGTGTCCTTCCCGCGTGACCTCGATGTGTCGCGCCCGGTCTGCGAGGGCTGGGACAACGAGAAGGCCGCCTACAGCGGAGAGTCGTTCCCCGCGGCCATCGGCGACAAGCTCAATGCGGTGTACGCGCTCGGCGGCCCCAAGTGCCTGACCAAGGTCGTGCAGAAGATGACCGGTCTCAAGGTCAACCACTTCGTCGGCATCGACTTCGCGGGCTTCGAGACCATGGTCGACACCATCGGCGGCGTCGAGGTGTGCAACACCAAGCCACTGGTGGACGAGGTGCTCGGCACCGTGCTCACCTCCACGGGCAAGCAGATCGTCAACGGCTCCACGGCGCTGGACTATGTGCGCGCCCGGCACGTCGTCGGCGAGGAGCGCAGCGACTACGACCGGATCAACCGCCAACAGCGGTTCCTGTCGTCGCTGCTGCGCGGCGCGCTGTCGAGCAAGGTGCTGTTCGATCTGGGCAAGCTCAACGGCTTCATCAATGCCTTCGCCCAGCACTCGTTCATGGACAATGTGAGCACCAAAGACCTGCTGACACTGGGCCGTTCGCTGCAGAAGGTGGACGCCGGGGCCATCACCTTCCTGACCATTCCCACCGCGGGCACCACCTCCTACGGCAACGAGATTCCGCGCGACTCGGATATCAAGGCCATCTTCCAGGCCGTGATCGACGATCAGCCGCTGCCGGGCGAGAAGAAGCCCACCACCGACGATCCGACGAGCACCACCGAAGCGCCGCCGACCAAGCCCAAGCTGACCGCCGTCGACCCGAGCATGGTGTCGCTGCAGGTGTCCAACGGCTCCGGCACGCCCGGCGTCGCCGCCACCGCCGCGACCAAGTTCTCCAATCAGGGCTTCCAGATCTACAGCACCGGCAACTACTCCGAGGGCACCTCGACCAGTACCAAGGTCCGCTACTCCAGCGGGCACGAGGCCGCGGCGGCCACGGTCGCCTCGTCCATTCCGGGCGCGTCGCTGGAGGAGACCAGCGGGCTCGGCAGCATTGTCGAAGTGGTGCTGGGCAGCAACTTCTCCGGGACGGTGAAGGCCCCGACCGAATTCGGCGAGGTACTGCCGGACGCGCCGATCAGCACCGGCGGCTCCGCGGCCCCGGTCACACTCCCCTCCGACCTGGAGCATCTGAACGCGGCGGACGACACCTGCAAGTAGTGGCCCACGCCACCTGCGGCGACGGATACGTGATCACCCGGCACCAACGGTTCACCGACCGTTGGTGACTTGGTCAGCGGGGACTACTAGTGTCTTGACTCATGCGTGTCATCTACAACGAACAAATGGCCGAGCTGGCCGACCTGCTGGGCGGCATGGCCGGTCTGGCGGGCGATGCGATGGAGCGCGCGACCAAGTCGCTGCTCGACGCCGACCTCGAGTTGGCCGAGCAGGTGATCACCGAGTACGACCGGATCGCCGAGATGATCACGCTGGCCGAGGAGAAGGCCTTCGCGCTGCTCGCCCTGCAGGCCCCCGTCGCGGGTGATCTGCGTCAGGTGGTGAGCGCCATCCAGATCGTCGCCGACGTGAACCGGATGGGCGCGCTGGCCCTGCACGTCGCCAAGATGACCCGCCGCCGCTTCCCGAACCACGCGGTGCCGGAGGCGGTCAACACCTACTTCGCCGAGATGGGCCGCATCGCGGTCAAGATGGGCGCGGCGGCCAAGGAGGTGCTCGAGACCCGTGATCCCGAGCGCGCCGCCAAGCTCAACGAAGACGACGAGGCGATGGACGATCTGCGCAAGCATCTGTTCACGCTCATCATGGACCGGGAGTGGGAGCACGGCGTCCCGGCCGCGGTCGACGTGGCGCTGCTGGGCCGCTACTACGAGCGCTTCGCCGACCACGCCGTGGAGATCGGCCGCCGCGTGGTGTTCCTGGTGACCGGTGTGCTGCCGCCGGATCCGGATGCGGAGAAGGAATCGCTCTGAGGGATTCCCGCTGACACGATGACAAGGCAATCCGGCACCCGCTCGCACGGGTGCCGGAGTCGTTTGGGCCTGGAACAGCTTCAGTCCGTGGCGCTTTCGGCCGTGACCTTCTCCTCCGTAGCCTTCTCGTCGTCGCCCTTGCGCCAGCCGAGCAGCAGCGACTGCCCCTCTTCGCGCCGCCACGGCAGCGCGATCGCCACCACGACGGCGGCCACGACGAGGGTGCCGACGGCGACCATCGAGGCGGTGTGCGAGCCCGCCAGCGCCGCCACCTTCATGTCGTAGACGAGGTTGTCGCGGGCCTTCTCGAACAGCGGGTTGATGGGGGCCTTCATGATCTCCAGCACGCTGATGGGCGTATTGCTGGCCAGGTCCTTCTGCTGGGCGTTCATGATGGTGTCGGGCACGCCCGCGATCTTGGCACTCACCCGGTCGCTGTAGATGGAGCTCATGATCGAGCCGAGCAGCGCCACCCCGAGCGCGCCGCCGACCTCGCGGGTGGTGTCGTTGACCGCCGAGCCCGCGCCCGCCTCCTCCAGCGACACCGAGCCCATGATGGATTCGGTCGCCGGACCCTGCACCACCGCGAAGCCGATGCCCATCAGCACCATGGAGACGAGAACCGGTCCGAGATAAGGGGTTTCGACCGTCGTCTGCCCCGCGATGTACATGGCCACCGCGAGAATCAGCACACCGCTCACGATCACCGCCGTGGTGCCGACCCGCTGCGCCAGCAGCGTCGCCGCCGGAGCCGCGATACCCACCGCCAGCGCGAAAGGCAGTGAGTGGATGCCGAATTCGAGCGGGCTGAGCTCCTTGACCCCCTGGAAGTACTGGGTGATCAGGAACAGGAAGCCGAAGGCGCAGAAGTAGGAGACGGTAATCGCCATGGCGGGCACCGCGAATCGGCGAATCCGGAACAGCCGCATATTCAGCACCGGCGTCGCCACCCGCAGCTCCCACGCCACGAAGGCGGCCAAAGCCACTGCCGCGCCGAGGTATCCGAGCAGGCTGGCGGTGGAGAGCCACCCGTGTTTGGGCGCTTCGATGATCGACCACACCAGCAGCGTCACACCCGCCAGCGAGAGCACGATGCCGATGCGGTCGAGCCGGTCGACATGGGCCGCACGCGATTCCGGTGTGGTCAGCCAGACCGCGGCGATGGCGATCACCGCCACCGGCACATTGATCCAGAACACCGAATGCCAGGTGAAGTGCTCGAGCAGCCAGCCGCCCACGGTCGGGCCGATGGCGATCGCTATGCCCGCCATGGCCGTCCACACCGCGATGGCGGCGGCGCGCTCGCGCGCGGTGGTGAAGATATTGGTCAGCAGCGCGAGCGTGGCCGGGAAGACCATGGCCGCGAAGATGCCCATACCGGCGCGTGCCGCGATCACCTGGCCCAGGCCGCTGGAGAGCGCACCGGCGGCCGACATGGCGGCCACACCGGCCAGGCCCCAGAGCAGGAAGCGCCGCCGCCCGTAGCGGTCACCCAGGTGCCCCATGGCCAGCAGCAGGCCGGAGAAGGCGAGGGTGAAGGCATCCACGATCCACTGGAGTCCGGCCATATCGGCCTGCAACTGCACCGCCATCGAGGGCAGGGCCACATTCACGAGCGTGTTGTCGAGCACCACCAGCAGTTCGGCGAGGCAGATGGCGATGAGCGCCGCTACCTTCCCCCGTCCCGACACGGTGGTGCGCGCTTCGGACTGCCGAATCCGCGTTGATACCGCCATCCTCCGCCTCCTAGGTATAACGATCGGTTTAGTTACCCAGGACACTAACTGTTACCGACAGTTGCACACAATGCGCGGAGCAGGCATATGACGTGACTAACGAACTTCGGTGCGACGTGACGCATATCACGTCCACTTGGTGTGGAGACAACTGCGCCCCCGGCCCAATGGACCGGGGGCGCGAGATCCCAGGGTGGGTCTATCCGAAGCGACCCGAGATGTAGTCCTCCGTGGCCTTCTGCGACGGGTTCGAGAAGATCTTCTCGGTCTCGTCGATCTCGACCAGCTTGCCGGGCTTGCCCTGCGCTTCGAGGTTGAAGAACGCCGTCTGGTCACTCACACGCGCGGCCTGCTGCATGTTGTGGGTGACGATGACGATGGTGAACTCCTTCTTCAGCTCGGCGATGAGATCCTCGATCGCGAGCGTGGAGATGGGGTCCAGGGCCGAACACGGCTCGTCCATGAGCAGCACGTCGGGCGAGACCGCGATGGCGCGGGCGATGCAGAGGCGCTGCTGCTGACCGCCCGAGAGCCCGCCGCCGGGCTTGTCGAGCCGGTCCTTGACCTCGTTCCAGAGGTTCGCGCCGCGCAGCGAGCGCTCGGCGACCTCGTCGAGCTCCTTCTTGTTGCGCACGCCCTGCAGCTTCAGCCCCGCCACCACATTGTCGCGAATGGACATGGTGGGGAACGGGTTCGGGCGCTGGAACACCATGCCGATGGTGCGGCGCACGCCCACCGGGTCCACGGTCGCGCCGTAGATGTCCTCGCCGTCCAGCAGCACCGCGCCCTCGACGCGCGCGTCCGGGGTCTCCTCGTGCATGCGGTTGAGCGAGCGCAGCACGGTGGACTTGCCGCAGCCCGACGGTCCGATGAACGCGGTCACGCTGCGCGGCAGGACGGTCAGCTGCACATCGGCCACGGCGTGGAACTTGCCGTAGTAGATGTTCAGGTCTTTGATGTCGATCCGCTTGGCCATCAGTCGATTCCGTTCGCTTCTATCGGTTCCGCATGAGCAGCTTGTTCACCGCACCGGCCGCGATGTAGAGCAGCGCGATGATCAGGATCAGGGTCAGCGCCGCACCCCAGACCCGCAGGCGGCCAGCGGGTTCCGGGTTGGCCAGCTCCTGGTAGATCATCAGCGGCAGCGAGGCCATATTGCCGTCGGTGATATTGAAGTTGATGGACTTGCTGTAGCCGACCAGCACCAGCACCGGCGCGGTCTCGCCCATCACTCGGGCCAGCGACAGCAGGATGCCGGAGATCATGCCCGGCAGCGCGGTCGGAACCACGATGCGCGCGATGGTTTTCCACTTCGGCACGCCCAATGCGTAAGAGGCTTCCCGCAATTCGTCGGGTACCAGCTTGAGCATCTCCTCGGTACTGCGCACCACCACGGGCAGCATCAACAGCACCAGGGCCAGCGAGACCGCCAGCGCGCTCTGCGGGAAGCCCAGCGTGGCGATCCACAGCGCGAAGATGAACAGCGCCGCGACGATGGAGGGCACGCCCGCGAGAATGTCGACCATGAAGGTGGTGGTCTTGGCCAGCCAGCCGCGGCCGTACTCGACCAGGTAGATGGCGGCCATGATGCCCAGCGGCACCGCGAGCACCGCGGCGATGAGCGTCTGCACGATGGTGCCGTAGATGGCGTGGTACGCACCGCCGTTCTTCGACTCCGGCAGCACGCCCTTCTGCGACTTGAGCCACCAGTCCGCCGAGACGATGGCCTCGGCGCCGTTCTTCACGACGGTGAACAGCACCCACACCAGCGGAATCAGCGCGATGGCGAAGCACAGCCACACCAGTCCGGTGGCGAGATTGTTGCGCACTTTGCGCCCGGTGCTGAGCCGATGGAAGGTCGGCGCCTTGACCGGCTTGTCGAATTCGATCGTGGCGGTCATGCGTTCACCTTCCCACCGGCGGCCAGACGGGCCAGCGCGTTCACGACGAAGGTCAGGGCGAACAGCACGAAACCGGCCGCGATGTACGCGCCGGTCGGCAGCGCCTCGCTGAATTCGGCCGCCGCCGAAGCGATCTTGGAGGCGAAGGTGTAGCCGCCGTCGAACAGCGACCAGCTGCCCGCCTGCGCGGAGGTGCGCAGCACGATGAGGACCGCGATGGTCTCACCGAGTGCGCGACCGAGGCCGAGCATGGAACCCGCGATCATGCCGGAGCGGCCGTAGGGCAGCACGGTCATGCGCACGACTTCCCATTTGGTCGCGCCCAGCGCCTGCGCCGCCTCGACGTGGGCGCGCGGGGTCAGGCTGAAGACCTCACGGCTCACCGAGGTGATGATCGGCAGGATCATGACCGCGAGCACGATGCCCGCGGTGAAGATGGTGCCGCCACCGCCGATGGTCACATTGCCGTCGGCGAACAGGAAGAACCAGCCGAGGTTGTCGTTGAGGGCTTGCTGGAAGGGCTCCAGGTGCGGGGCGAGCACCAGGAAGCCCCACAGGCCGAACACGATGGAGGGCACCGCCGCCAGCAGATCCACCAGACTCGAGAACGGCCGGGCCAGAGCCTTCGGCGCGTACTGGGTCAGGCACAGCGCGATACCCACACCGATCGGCACCGCGATGATCAGCGCGAACACCGAGCTCAGCACCGTGACCATGAACAGGTCGCGAATGCCGAACTGGAGGTGATCGGCGTCGCGGACGTCGAACTGGGTGCTGGTGAAGAAGTTCGCGTCATTCGCCATGACCGAGGGCACGGCGCGGATGAGCAGGAACAACGCGATCAGCGCGATAGCGCCGACAATGGTCGCCCCGGCCGCCGTCGCCAGCGATCGGAAGATCATCTCCGCCCGCTGATTGTGGCCTCGGGACCGAGATTCCGGTCCGGTCGTCTTGGTGGACATGTGCGCAGTATCTCCGCCCGCCCGCGGGCCGGTCGAATCCGACTGGCCCGCGGTGGTCACTTCATCGTGCACGGTCATGGTTGTGCGATCAGGTCGTCGTTCAGGAGATCGCGTTGATCGCGGTGGTCAGCTTGGTCTTGAACGCGTCCGGGATCGGGATGTATCCGGCTTCGTCCAGGCCCGTCTGACCATTGTTGATCGCCGAGAGCATGAATGCCTTGACCGCCTTGGCCGTGTCGGCATCGCTGTACTTCGAGCACACCACCTCGTAGGTCGGCAGGATGATCGGGTACGCGCCCGCGGCGGTCGGCTTGTAGAACGAGGAGGTGTCGAGGATCAGGTCGTTGCCCTCACCCACGATCTTCACGCTCGCGATGGCCTTACCGGCGGATTCGGTGGTCAGCTCGACCGGCTTGGGGTCGTTGGAGCTGTCGGCGGTCAGGATCCGCGCCACGGACAGGTTCTGCGCCTTGGCGAACGCCCACTCGTTGTAGGTGATCGAGAACTTGGTGTTCTTGACCGCGGCCGAGGAGCCCTCGTTGCCCTTGGCACCCTCGCCGACGCCACCGTTGAAGGTCTTGCCAGCGCCCTTGCCCCACGCGCCGTTGGAGGCGGCGTCCAGGTACAGCTGGAAGTTGTCGGTGGTGCCCGACTCGTCCGAGCGGAAGACCACATTGATCTTCTCGGCCGGGAGCGCGGCGTTGGAGTTCAGCGCCTTGATGGCCGGGTCGTCCCACTGGGTGATGGTGCCGTTGAAGACCTTGGCGGCGGTAGCGCCGTCGAGGACCAGATCGGTCACGCCGGGGATGTTGTAGGTGATGGCGATGGGGCCGAAGACGGTCGGCAGGTTCCACGCCGGAGCGCCGCAGCGCTCGGCGGCCTTGGTGGGCTCGTCCTTCTTCAGCGGGGAGTCGGTGCCGCCGATATCGGTCTGGCCGCCGATGAACTCCTTGACGCCCGCGCCGGAGCCGCTCGAGGTGTAGTCGAGGCTCTGACCGTCGCAGTTGGTCTGGTAGGCCGTGACGAAGCGGTCCATGGCGTTCTTCTGCGCGGACGAACCGCTGGCCTTCAGATTCGGCTTGCCGCCGCAGTTCACATCGACCTTGGCCACATCGCCGTTGCCGCCGGTGTTGTCATCGCTGCCACAGGCGGCGAGGGGCATGGCCACCGCGGCCAGCACACCGATCAGAGCGCTAGTGCGCTTGAGATTCACCTGTTCCTCCGGGAATCGACGTCTTGCACGACCGACCCCTCAACGGCCGGACGGGCGCGAATTGGTGGCTGTTCGCTGCGAACCCGCGCACCGGGCGAACTGTTGCCGCCCAGAAGCAAGGTAAGGGCGGCACGTAGACAGTTGGACCTGGGCAGGTGAACGGAAGGTGAACAACCCTCAGCGATTGCCGCTGACGGGTGTGACATTAGCCGCAGCGTTGCCGCTGAGCCGTTTGCCACGGGGTGACTCGTGCGCGCGTCGCGTGACCGATTCTACTTCCGGAGACCGTCGGCTATGACGCGGGTCGAGCCTCCGAGTAGGCCGCGTCCACATGAGCGGGCGCGAAGCCGAGGCGGGTGTAGGTGTGCACCGCGGCGGTGTTGTCGGCCTCGGTGTAGAGCAGCACCTCGCCGAGACCGCGGTCGCGCAGGTAGCGCAGCCCGGCCAGGGTGAGCAGGCGGCCGAGGCCGCGGCCCTGCGCCTGCGGGTCGATACCGACCACGTAGACCTCACCGACCGGCGGGTTCTCGTCGAGATGCACCTTGGTCCAATGGAATCCGAGAACGCGATCCGGGTCGGCCGCGTCGGTGGCGATGAACAGGCCCGCGGGGTCGAACCAGGATTCGTCGCGGCGCACGGCGATATCGCGCTCGGTCCAGCCGCCCTGTTCGGGGTGCCAGGCGAAGGCCGCGTTGTTGACGCGCAGGATCTCGGCGTCGTCGGCCGGTCCGGCGTAGGTGCGCAGCGCAATGCCCTCCGGCACCGAAAGTTCCGGTAGCTCCGAATTAACGAGAGATCGACGCATCTGCCACAGCTCGCGCGCGACGGTTAGCTTCAGGCGCTGGGCGACGGCCTTCGCGGCGGGCAGATCACCGTGCGCCCAGACCCGCGCGCCCGGCCCACCGGCCGCGAGCGCGGCGTGCACCAAGCCCGCGCCGATGCCCTGCCCGCGCCGTTCGGGGTCGACGGCGACCTCGGCCATGGCCGGATGTTCCCCGTGCGCGGGAACGAGATTCGCGTATCCGACCACCACACCGTCGGCGGCGGCGATCAGATGCCGCGCCGGAGATTCGGCGCTCAGCGACAGCACCGCCTGTTCGGAGACGGGTGCGACACCGTCCACGGCGGCGGCCCGTTCCAGCACCTCGCGCACCTGCCGGGCCGTGTCCTCGGGTACCCGGTCGAGCCAGGTCGCCCGGTCGTCCTCGGTGCGGAATCCTTCGCCCACCTGGTTCACGTATCCCTCCGAATCACCCGGCGCGCGGTGCGCGGCGGTGCGACTGTTCGTCCTCGGTGCGGCGCTATCGGTGCGCGGCGGTCACTGCAACGTGCCGTTGACGGGGGCGTATTCCTCATCGGCGCTCTCGGCGTCCGGGAAGCTCACCGCATCGCCCTTGCCTGCGCTGCGTGCCGGGCGCACCGCCTTGTAGCCGACGTTGCGCACGGTGCCGATGAGCGATTCGTATTCGCTGCCGAGCTTGGCGCGTAGTCGTCGCACGTGCACGTCGACGGTGCGGGTGCCGCCGAAGAAGTCGTAGCCCCAGACCTCCTGCAGCAGCTGCGCGCGGGTGAAGACCCGTCCGGCGTGCTGTGCGAGGTACTTGAGCAGTTCGAATTCCTTGTAGGTGAGGTCGAGCGGGCGGCCCCGCAGGCGCGCGGTGTAGGTGCCCTCGTCGATCACCAACTCACCGAGGGTGATCTTGCCGGTGTTCTCCGGACTGGCGGCCCCGCCATTGCGGGCGACCAGCAGCCGCAGGCGCGCATCGAGTTCGGCGGGTCCGGTGCCGGGCAGCAGGATGTCGTCCAGCCCCCAATCGGCGTTCACCGCGACCAGGCCGCCCTCGGTCAATACCGCCACGACCGGCACCGACGAACCGGTGCTGCCCAGCAACCTGCACAGTCCACGCGCCGCGGCCAGGTCGGTGCGGGCATCCACCAGTGCGACATCGGCCGAACCGGCCTCCAACAGCGACGCCACCTCGGTCGGCGCGGGTCGCACATGGTGTGGCAGCAGCGCCAGCGACGGCAACACCGCCTCCGGATTGGGATCGGAGGTCAGCAGGAGCAGCTCCATGGGGGCTCTCCTCCCATCTGGCATGTGCGCGGCAACCTCGTCGTCGGCCACGACCTCATGCGCGTCATCACAGGTAAGTCGCGTCATACATTAGCGCGTAAGTCTCGGGGACCACGTATACCGGGCAGCGCATATCACTCCGGCTACACCCAAGATCACATCGATCGACGCCGCCGCATCGCCGCGCGCTCCTTTCTATATGTGGGCGCGCCCGCACCGGCGGCGGCTGGCCGCGAGGCGGCTCTCGCTCGCGGCACCCGTTAGGGTGCAGGGCATGAGGTTCCGCAGGGTGATCATCGGGCTGCTCTGCCTGGCAGGGCTGGCGGTGGTGCTGGACTTCGGAGCGGCCGCCTACTCCGAGTACCGGGTGTCGCGCATGTTGCGCGAAGGCTCGGATCTGAGTGCGGATCCCGAGGTCACCTTTCACGGGTTCCCCTTCGTGGCGCAGGCGCTGAACGGCACGTTCGAGGATGTCGACATTCGGGCGCGGGCCATGCGGCCCGATATTCCGGGCGAGATCATGGTCGAGGCGAGCCTGGACGGTATGCGGCTGTCGATGTCGGATCTGGTCGACGGCAATGTGAGCACGGTGCCGGTGGACACCGTCGAGGCGCGTATGCGCATCGAGCCGACCGAGCTGGGACGGCTGTTCAAGATTCCGGATCTCCAGGTCTTCGGCCCGCCCGCGGACAAGTCGGACGGCTCCGGCGGCTCGGGCGGCACGGGTCTGACCACCACCGGGCCGATCGTCCTGACCGGCACCGTCCCGCCGCGCACCACCGACAGCGTCACCGGGGCCAACGCCACCAAGGGCCAACTGGTGAGCGTCCTCGCCGACCTGCGCCTGGACGCCGAGGGGCAGATCCAGATCGTGGCCATCGACCTGTACCGCGGCCAGGAGAACACGGCCATCCCGGCCGCCGTCCTGCCGGAGCTGCCGCGCGAGCAGGTGCTGGCCTGGTTCACCCGCACCATCGACACCCGCGACCTGCCCTTCGGCGTGCGCCCGGCCAAGGTCGAGGCCGTCGGCGGGCAGATCATGGTGGAGGGCCGCGGCAAGAACGTCACCATCGACCTGGACCGGTTGCAGCAGCCATGATCGAGGCGGCCGTCCTCGTGCTGGCCGTGGCCGCCGCGGTGGTCATCGGAATCCTGGTGCGCCGCAACGAGGGTCGGGTCCGCACCGTGACTCCCGCCCGAACCGACGATGCGACGGACGGCTCCGCGAGCCGCGCCGAACTCCTGGCCGCCGCCGGGCTCGTTCCGAATCGGCCTGCCGTACTGCACTTCTCGGCCGACTGGTGTGGCCCCTGCGCCGCGGTCCGGCGGGTGGTGGCGGCCGTGGTCGCCGAATTCGCCGACGCCCCAGCGGTTCCGCTCGATATCGAGGTCGACATCGACGCCGACCCGGCCTTGGCCAAGGAGCTCTCGGTGCTGTCCCTGCCGACCACGTTCGTCTTCGACGCGGCGGGTGTCGAGCGCTTCCGTATCTCCGGGGTTCCCAAGGCCGCCGGTCTTCGCACCGCCTTGACCCCGCTAACCAGGCCGAATGCCGCGGAGTGACCAGCATTACGGACCCCGCGTCCAATTTCCCCGAAAAACCGGGTAAACTCCAACCCGTGCAATCCAACCGCGAGCTGATGCTCACCCGACGCCGCACGGTAGACCTGTGCCGCCTCGGTGGTTGTTGCTGCCTGTGCCGCTAGCCGGTCGGCCTTTCGAATCTTTCTGTCGCCGACCGGATTTGTCCGCCGTACGTGAGATCCCCTGTGATTTCCGGCGATCTGGCCAACTGAAATCCCTCAGCGCAGGAGCTCGAACATGTCGCACAGTAATCCCCCCAACGTCCAACCGGTCGGTACGCGAATACCTTCCGGTCAGGTAGACGTCCGCGGACCCCGGTTCGCCGCCTGGCTCACCACCGGCGTGCTGGTCCTGGTACTGATTCTCGCCGCCTTCTCCGCCACCGCGGCCGCCGTTGTACTGGCCGCGCAGGCCGTGGTCTTCGCGCTCGGCGCGTGGCAGGGTCCGTCCCGCAGCCCCTACGGGCTGGTCTACAAGAACCTGGTGCTGCCCCGCATCGGTCCGGCCCCCGAGCTGGAACCCGTTGCGCCACTGCGGTTCGCCCAACTGGTGGGCCTGATCTTCGCCGTGCTCGGCGTACTCGGGTTCGCCTCCGCCAACTCCGTCGCCGGTGCGGTATTCACCGGCTTTGCGCTGTTCGCGGCGTTCCTGAACGCCGCGTTCGGCATCTGCCTGGGCTGCAAGCTCTACCCCATCGTCACGCGGATTCTTCCGAAAGCCGTGCCGAGCAACACCAATCCCACCGCCTGACCCCGGCAAATCATCGAAAGGAACAACATGGCTCGCTCCGATGTCCTGGTCTCCGCTGACTGGGTCGAAGAGAACCTCAACGCCCCGGGCGTGGTCATCGTCGAGGTCGACGAGGACACCTCCGCCTACGACACGGGCCACATCGAAGGTGCCGTCAAGATCGACTGGAAGGAAGACCTCCAGGATCACGTCCGTCGTGATTTCGTGAACCGGGAGCAGTTCTCCGACCTGCTGTCCGCCCGCGGTATCTCCAACGACGACACCGTGGTGCTCTACGGCGGCAACAACAACTGGTTCGCCGCCTACGCCTACTGGTACTTCAAGCTCTACGGCCACCAGGACGTGAAGCTGCTCGACGGCGGCCGCAAGAAGTGGGAGCTCGACGGCCGTCCGCTCTCGCGCGATGCCGTGAGCCGCCCGGCCACCAGCTACAAGGCCGGTGAGCAGGACCTGAGCATCCGCGCGTTCCGTGACGAGGTCATCGCCGCCATCGGCACCAAGAACCTGGTCGACGTGCGTTCCCCCGATGAGTTCTCGGGCAAGATCCTGGCCCCCGCGCACCTGCCGCAGGAGCAGTCGCAGCGTCCGGGCCACGTGCCCTCGGCCATCAACGTGCCGTGGTCCAAGGCCGCGAACGAGGACGGCACCTTCAAGTCCGACGAGGAACTGGCCACCCTGTACAAGGAGGCCGGTCTCGACGGTGAGAAGGAGACCATCGCCTACTGCCGTATCGGCGAGCGCTCCTCGCACACCTGGTTCGTGCTGCAGGAGCTGCTGGGCCACAAGAACGTCAAGAACTACGACGGGAGCTGGACCGAGTACGGCTCCCTCGTCGGTGCACCGATCGAGTTGGGAGCGTAAGAGAACATGTGTGCAGCACCTACCCAGGGTCAGGCAATCCCCGCCGGAGTCGACGTGGAGAAGGAGACGGTCATCACCGGTCGCGTGCTGACCGCTGACGGCCAGACCGTCGGTGGCGCGTTCGTGCGCCTGCTCGACGGCAATGGCGATTTCACCGCCGAGGTCGTGGCGTCGGGCACCGGTGACTTCCGTTTCTTCGCCGCTCCGGGCGCGTGGACCGTGCGGGCGCTCTCGTCGTCCGGCAATGGTTCCGCCGAGGTGAAGCCGGAAGGCGCGGGCATCCACAGCGTGGACGTCCAGGTCGCCAAGTAAGGCGGAAATCCGTCGGGGACGCGGTCCTCGACACCTCACCTCGAGGGTGTGGACATGGATACGGCCCCGGGAATCGTTTTCCCGGGGCCGTTTTCGCGCCCGGAATCTTCTGCTACTAGACTCCGGATCGTGGTTCTTGCCTTCGAGATTTTGCTGGTTCTCGTCTCCGTACTGATCGCGTGGTTCGGTCTGTACGTCCTCTACCGGCTGTTCACCGAGTCGTGAGCGAGTCGGCGAGCGAGAACTCCGACAACGGCGTTCTCAATGGATCGTCGCCGGATTCCACCGCTGCGCGCCGCAGCGGTGATCAAGCCGTGGCCGAGGCCGCCGAGAAGGCGAAATCGACCGGCGGGCTGAACGTTCCCTCGCTGCCCGGTCTCCCGCTGCCCGAGGACACCGCCAATCTGCGCCAGGGTCCCGATCTGAGCTCCTCCATGCTCGCGCTGCTGCCGCTGGTCGGCGTGTGGCGCGGTGAGGGCGAGGGCCACGATCCGGAGCACGGCACGGACTACCGGTTCGGGCAGCAGATCATCGTCTCGCACGACGGCGGTGACTATCTCACCTGGGAGTCGCGCTCCTGGGTGATCTCCGAGGACGGCTCCTACGGTGGGCCGGACCTGCGCGAGAGCGGCTTCTGGCGGGTCGGCATCGACGGTGACGACGAGGTGCTGGAGCTGCTGCTCACCCACTCCTCGGGCATCGTGGAGCTCTTCTACGGCCAGGCCCTGACCCAGTCGTCCTGGGAACTCGCGACCGATGTGGTCATTCGCAGCCAGTCCGGCATCGTGGTCGGCGGCGCGAAGCGGCTGTACGGGATCGTCGAGGGCGGCGACCTCGGCTATGTCGAGGAGCGCATTGCCGCGGACGGCGCACTGGAGCCGCGTCTGTCGGCGAGGTTGCAGCGCTACATCGGCTGATCTGATTCTTTTCCGGGCCCGGGGGCCGTACCTACTGAAATAGGTACGGCCCCCGAGTCATTTCCGCGGATGCAACTTCTACGCGGATTCCGATCAGGACGGATCGGAGACTCGGGGGCCGGGTGACTGCCTGGGATTCGCTGGGCGCTTCGCGCGAAACGGAATCCGCTGCAGCGGTAGCGCCTAGCTGGCAGCCACCTCACGCGTCCTAGAAATAACCATTTCTCGAACCACCTCCTTTCCCGTGTACAGACGAACTTAGTGGGGGTTCGCGCAGGCGGCAACGTATTTTCTCGGACCGCGAACACGCAGGTCAGGCGGGAATAAAGCGCTCGATCTCGACCTTGGAATTCGGCCCGACGCGAACGATGATGTCCGCGTGGTGATTCGTCGGGAGCTGGTGGGTGACCACGACGACGGTGCGGTCGGGCTCGACCAGGCCGCTGGAGCGATCGAGCAGGCGGCGCAGCAGCTCCGCTCCGGCCTCGGCCTCCAGGTGTTCGGTGGGTTCGTCCAGGAGCACGATGCGGGCCGGGGAGAGCAGGGCGCGGGCGAGCAGGATGCGGCGGCGCTGACCACCGGAGACCGCCGCCGCGCCGCCCACCAGTTCTGTGTGCACGCCCTCGGGCAGCGTGTCCAGCCAGGGTCCGGCTCCGACCGCGTGCAAGGCGGCTTCGGCCTCGGCCTCGGTGATGTCGCCGCGCGCCACGCGCAGGTTCTCCAGGACGCTGGTGCCGAAGATGTGGGCGTCCTCGGCGAAGAAGGTGGTGTCGGGGCGCGGGGTGTCGAACAGGCCCGCCCAGGACATGAGCAGGGTGGTCTTACCGGTACCGCTCGGGCCGATCACCGCGATGCGCTGGCCGTCCGGCAGGGCGGGCAGATCCATTCGGGGACTGTCGGTTTCGCCCTGTTCTAGAGCGGTGATGCGGCGCAGGGCGGCACGACCGTTGGTGAGCGCCTGCGCCGCGGCGGGCAGCACCCCTACCGCCTCGAAGGCCGAGAGCGGCAGGAGCACCATCACCGCCAGCGCCATGGGCGAGATGCCGCCCGGCTCGATGGTCTGGAAGCCCTTCGTGGGCACACCGGTTCCCGTGCCGTACAACACGATTCCGATGAGCAGCGCGCCGAGCACGCTCACGCCGATCGACAGCGGCGTCGCGGCGGCGGCCCAGGCACTGCGGGAGGCCGCCTTGTCCTCGGCCGCGACACCCCTCCGCCCCGCATCTTCCGCAACCGCCAGCGCCGTATCGAGCCGTCCGGCCACCCGCAGTTCGGGCGCGTGGTCGAGCACGGTCAAGGCGGCGGCGGTGAACTCGGTCCGATCCATCCGCACCGCCACCTCGGCCTCCCGCGCGGCCCGCGCCGAAAGCCACGGCGCGACAATCCCCGCCACCGCCAGCGCCGCCGCGAGAATCATGGCGGCGGGCACCGAAATCGGCAGGAGCAGCCCCACCGCGAAGATCGCCAGAATCACCGCCACGGCAAGGGGCACGAAGGCCCGCACCACCACGGCCCCGAGATCATCGATATCCCCCATTACCCGCCCGAGCAGATCTCCCCGCCGCAACTGCGTCGGATCCCCCTGCCGCGCAGAAACATCGGAGCCGACCCCTGTCGCCGCGCCCTTGGTACCGGTCCCACCGAACCCGCCTGCCGCGAGAACCGCGGCCGCACTGCGACGCGGCCGCCAGATATCAGCCGCCGCCAAGGTCCGGTAAGTCGTCGTGCGCGCGGTACTCATGGCCCGCAGCGCCACATCGTGGGTAGCCAGTCGCTCCAGATAACGGCACAATCCGCGCGAAATACCCAGCGCCCGAACGGTTACCACGGCAATGCTCAGATCCAGCACCGGCGGCATCTGCCAAGCGCGAGCGATCAGCCACGCCGCCAGGGCGGCGAGCCCCAGCCCACTGCCGAGTGCGAGCACTCCCCAGCCGACGGAAACCGTCATTCGCCACCGCGACAATTCGAGCAATTCGCGAATCCGCCGAAACTCGGCCAGCACAGCCTTCATCGCACTCCCACCTCGGCGGTATCGCAGCCCGATCCCCCGGACACCGCACCGCCACGACTCGCCACATTCGAAGGCCGCTGTGCTCCAGGCTCGTTCGCCGCAACGCCGTGCGAACGAGCGTCGCTCTCAGGAACATCTGTGATGCGGCCAGTCGCGGCGGAGGTTCCCGGTTCGCCACCGCGCCCACCCGACTCCGCACTACGCGACTCCCTACGAGCGGGACCCTCGTCGCGACGGGTCGAACCATCCTCCGTCCCGGTACCGCCGACAGGCCGGTCGGACGCCGAGCCGCCATGACTCGCCACACGCGAAGGCCGCTGTGTTCCATGGTTGTTCGCTCCTGTGACGCCCGGAGCGGCGGCACTTTCAGGGACAACCGCACTCCCGCCGTCCGCGACCGAGCTATCCGCCTCGGCAGCGCGCCGTCCCGCCTCCGCGCTGTCCGACTCCTTGTGCACGGGCCTCGCGTCGAGACGGGCCGCACCCGCCGCGACGGCGCTGGGCGGACCGCCGGTCCCGTCGTCGCCCGTATCGGCGGGACGCTCTCCGCTGTCACCCGGGGCAGAGTGACCATCGGCGGTGGCGGAGGTTCCCGGTTCCACAGCGAGCCGACTCGCATCCGCGGTCGCCGACTTCCCGTGCACAGGGTTCTCGTCGACGTGGGCCGCATACGCACCCGTCGCGGCGTCACTACGCGGACCGCCGGACGTCGACCCTCCGTCGCCTAGGTCGCCACCTGGGACCGGGTTACCCCCACCGGTTGTCGTGGCCTTGACCTCGACCACGTGGTCGGCGATTGCCAGCACGCTCGCGCGGTGGCCGACGATCACCACGGTGGCACCGGCTCGCGCACGCGCCACCAAGGCGGCGAGAACCGTTGCCTCGCTGGCGTCGTCGAGATGGGCTGTGGGTTCGTCGAGGAGTAGCACCTGGCGTTGGGCGGCGAGGGTCCTGGTCAGGGCGAGGCGCTGGCGCTGGCCGAGAGATAGGCCGATGCCGCCGGTGCCGACCGTGGTGTCCCAGCCGTCGGGGAGTTCGGCGAGTACCGCGTCGAAACCTGTTGCGGCACAGGCTGCCGTGACCTCTTCGGGTCCGGCGGGGGCACCGAGGAGTTCGAGGTTCTCGCGGAGCGTGCCGGGGATGAGGACGGGGCGCTGTGGCAGCCAGGCGACGTGGGACCACCAGCGGTCGGCGTCGAGGTCGGCGATCGCGCGTCCATCCACGGTCACCAAACCCTGATCAGGAGTGATCAAGCCCAGGATTGCTTGCAGCGCCGTGGATTTCCCGCAGCCGTTCGGACCGGCGAGCACCGTCACCGCACCCGGTCGCAGCACCGCCGACAGTGCGTCCGGCGCGAACCCGTGCCGGGCGGCAATAGAGAGTCCACGAATCTCTATACGTCCAGGGCACTCTCGCGCCGGTGCGGCAACGGACGGATCGGGCGCGGACGCCGAGACGAGGCTGCCATCTCCGGGTGAGTCCGCCGTATCGAGGTGGCCAGCTCCGGTTGAGGCCGCCGTATCGAGGTGGCCAGCTCCGGTTGAGGCCGCCGCCGCGGGGCGGGCGGCTCCGGTGTGGTCCACCACAGCTGGGCTGGGGCGGCGTTCGGCCAGCAGCTGCGGCCGCGCACCGGTTTCCTTGCCGGGTTCCTCGGGTTCGAGGATCGCGAATGCCTTGTCGGCCGCGGCCATTCCGTCCTGGGCGGCGTGGAAGCGCTCCCCCACCATGCGCAGCGGCAGGTAGACCTCCGGGGCCAGGATCAGGGCCACCAAGCCCGCGTAGAGGCCCATGTTGCCGAAGACCAGCCGCATGCCGATGGAGACGGCGACCAAGGCCACGCAGAGGGTGGCGAGCATCTCCAGGACCATCGAGGAGAGGAAGGCTATGCGCAGGGCCGACATGGTGCGCTTGTGCAGGGCGTCGCCGAGGTCGCGGACACGGCCCGACATGGTGGTACGTGGTGAATCGTCCTGGGCGGCGGTAGTTTCCGCCGCCCGCCCGGATTCGCGGCCGAGGGCGCGCAGGGTGGGCATTCCGGCGAACAGGTCCAGCAGCTGATCCGACAGCCGGGTCGTCGCGGCCAGGGTGTCCTTGGACTTGCCCTGGGTGAGCAAGCCGATGAGGATCATGAAGATCGGGATGAGCGGCAGGGTGACGAAGACGATGCCGCCGGAGACCAGATCGTGGAAGGCGATGACCGCCAACACGATCGGCGGTGCGAGCGCCGAAAGCAGCAGTGCGGGCAGGTATCCGGCGAGGTAGGCCCGCAGCCCGCTCAGCCCGGTACCCGCCACCACCGCCAATTCGGTACGCCGAGACTCCAGTTCACGCGGCGGCAGCTGCGCCCCGGCCGCCACCACCGCGCTCTCCAACTCCGCCACCACCTGCGCCCCGGCACGATGCGCGAGCCGCGCCTGCCACCAGGTGGCGGCGGCCCGCACACCCACCGCGAGCGCGAAGACCACCAGTTCGGCCGTCCACGAACCGATATCGCGACGGTCCGGATCGGTGATTACACCGGCCAACACCCGCGCCAGGGCCAGAGCCGCGATCACGATGCAGCCGGTGATCGCCAGCGACAGCGCCACGCTCGCCACCAAATACCTGCGTGCCGAGCGGGCGTGTCGCCACAGGCGCGGGTCGACCGGTCGAGCCATGGGTCAGTTCCGCACCTTCTCCGGGAGCAGCCCGATGGGATCGGGAATCTGTTCCATGGTGAGCCGCTTGCGGAATACCCAGTACGTCCACGCCTGGTAGATGAGCACCATCGGCACCATGACCACGGCGACCCAACTCATCACCACCAGCGTGTAATGCGTCGACGAGGCGCTGACCGTCCCGCCGCGACCGTCGACGGTGAGGCTGAAGGCCGGATCGATGGTCGAGGGCAGCACATCCGGGAACAACGCCCCGAACAGCAGCGTCGTCGCCGACAGAATGGTCAGCGCGGTACCGGTGAACGCCCAGCCGTCCCGGCCCTGGTTGTAGGCCACCGCGGCGATCACCAGGCCGATGACGGCCAGCGCCAACGGAATCCAGGTCCACCCCTGCCCGTAGGACAGCTGCGTCCAGAATCCGAACACCGCCACCACCACCGCGGTCGGCACGAAGATCTTGCGCACCACGGCCTGGGCATCCTCGCGCACCTCACCACCGGTCTTGAGGCACAGGAAGATCGCCCCGTGCAGCAGGAACAGCAG
Source organism: Nocardia sp. NPDC050406 (assembly GCF_044459025.1). NCBI lineage: Bacteria > Bacillati > Actinomycetota > Actinomycetes > Mycobacteriales > Nocardiaceae > Nocardia > Nocardia sp. NPDC050406. Next base: position 679,831 of record NZ_JBITIM010000003.1, read on the forward strand.
CAGCGTGGTGAGCCCGCCGAGCAGCGCGTACGGGCTGAGCAGATCGAACAGGTTGCCCTCGACCTGCCGGTCCGCGTTGAGCTTCACGCCGCGCACGATATTGGCGAAGGCCAAACCCCATGCGAGAGCGGGAATCCAGGACCCGAGCCCGATGCCGATATCGCACCAGACCCGCCACCGCTCGTCATTGATCTTGCTGCGCCATTCGATGGCGCAGGCCCGCGTGATGAGCCCGACCAGAATGAGCAGCAGCGCGAGGTAGAACCCGGAGAACAGGCTCGCGTACCACTCGGGGAACGCCGCGAACATGGCGCCGCCCGCCGTGAGCAGCCACACCTCGTTGCCGTCCCAGACCGGCCCGATGGTGTTGAGCACCACGCGCCGTTTCACCTCGGACTTGCGCCCGATGATGGGCATGAGCATGCCGACGCCGTAGTCGAAGCCCTCCAGCACGAAGTAGCCGATGAAGAGCACGGCGACCAGCAGAAACCAGAACACTTGCAGAGTCATCCGGGTCTCCTAGTAGGCGAAGGAAAGCTTCTCGACGGGTTCCCCGGTCATCTTCGGGGTGTCGGATTCCGTGCTGGCCGGTTCCGGTCCGGCGATCACGTACCGCCGCTGCAGGTAGAACCACGCGACCGCGAGCAGACCGTAGAGCAGCGTGAAGACGATGAGCGAGGTCAGGATGGTGCCCGCCGAGACCCCGGATACGCCCTGCTGCACCGTCATTCGAATACTCGGGTCACCGGTCGGATTGGGCGCGACCACCCACGGCTGGCGGCCCATCTCGGTGAACACCCATCCGGCGCTGTTGCCCAGGAACGGGGTGGCGATGGAGAGCAGCGCGAGCCAGGAGAACCACTTCTGGTCCGGCACCCGCCCGCGGCGAGTCACCCAGAAGCCGATGAGCGCCAACAGGATCGAGCCCGCCATCCACGTGATCATGGCGCGGAAGGTCCAGTAGGTCACGAACAGGTTGGGTCGGTAGTCGCCGGGCCCGAACCGCTCGTTGTAGGACACCTGCAGGTCCTTGACGCCGTCGAGCGTCACACCGGAGAACTCGCCCTTGGCCAGCCACGGCAGCACGTACGGCACCTCGATGAGGTGGTCGACGCTGTCGCAGTTGTTGTGCGTGCCGACGGTGAGGACGGAGAAGTCGGGGTCGGTCTCGGTGTGGCACAACGATTCCGCCGAGGCCATCTTCATGGGCTGCTGTTCGAACATGAGCTTGCCCTGCACGTCACCGGTGTAGATGAGCGCGATGCAGGCGACCGGAATGAGCCACAGCCCCACGCGCGCGGCGGGCCGCCACATGGTCTTGGCGTCCTCGATTCCGGCGGGGTCGCCCTTGCGCATGTTCCGGACCATCCACCATCCGGCGATGCCCGCGACGAAGGTGGCCGAGGTGAGCAGCGCTCCGGCGATCACGTGCGGGAAGGCCGCCAGGGTGGTCACATTGGTGATGACCTCCCAGATGCTGGTCAGCTCCGCGCGTCCGGTCTCGGGGTTGTACCGCGCGCCGACCGGATGCTGCATGAAGGAGTTGGCGGCGATGATGAAGTACGCCGAGGCGCTGGTGCCTATCGCGACCAGCCAGATGCACGCCAGGTGCAGCTTTTTCGGCAGTCGGTCCCAGCCGAATATCCACAGGCCGAGGAAGGTCGATTCCATGAAGAAGGCGACCAGCGCCTCCATGGCCAGCGGTGCGCCGAATACGTCCCCGACGAATCGGGAGTATTCGCTCCAGCCCATGCCGAACTGGAATTCCTGGACGATGCCGGTGGCGACGCCGAGGGCGAAGTTGATCAGGAAGAGCTTTCCGAAGAACTTGGTGAGCCGCTTCCAATGCTCCTTCCCCGTGATCACCCATGCGGTCTGCATGCCCGCGACGAACGGGGCGAGGCCGATCGTGAGCGGCACGAAGATGAAGTGATAGACGGTGGTGATTCCGAACTGCCAGCGTGCGACGTCGACGACGCTCATCCGACCTCCCTGCCGATCTACGACATGACGTAGTACCCGTTTCGAGACTACGCCCAAAGGGCATCAGATCGACATGTGACGCGCGTTAATATGCCAGATATTCGCTGACCCGTGACGGCGACTCACCAATCGGCGATATTGCCCGGTCGAGCCACCCCTCGGTCCACCAATTCGACGATCTCCGAAGCATGGTCCGGGGCCGACATCCGCAGTCCGTCGAGGGAGTTCACCCGCGCGGCAAGGGTGGCGCTGGAGAGCATCCAAATACTGTCCGCCGTAATGAGATCGGCGATGAACAGCGGTTTGTAGAGGCACTCCCACCCCTCCTTCTCCGCCTCGGCGAACAGCGCCCGCTGCGTGGTGCCGGGCAGTACGCCGATCTTGGCGGGCGGGGTGATGAGCTGCTTGTCGCGCACGATCACCACGCTCGAGCGCGGACCCTCCAGCACCCGATGCTCGGTACTGGTGAAAATCACGTCGTCAGCGCCCATTCGGTGGGCGAAGCGCAGCGCCGCCATATTCGTCGCATACGACAGGGTCTTCGCGCCGAGCAGCTGCCACGGCGCGGCCTGCGCCAGATCCACCGAAATGCCCCGCGACAGCGTGATCACCGAAACACCTTCGGCGCGAGCGGTTTTCACCCGCTCGGCGACCGGCATGACCAGCACGTATCCGGTCCACGGACCCTCCGCGCCGGACAGATCCCCCTTGGTTGCCGCGCGTTCGCTGAGCCCCGCGAGCTCACTGTCGCGACCGCGCGTCAGCACCATCCGCAACAGACCCTCGCGCCCCTCGCCCCATTCCTTGGCCGCCGTCTGCACCGCGCTGCGCCACGCGTCGAGATCCGGTGCGGGTAGTTCCAGGGCCTCCGCGGACCGCCGTAGTCGCGCCAGATGCGATTCGATCGCACACGGCTGCCCGTCTCGCACCAGCACGGTCTCGAAAACGCCGTCACCGCGCAGCACACCGATATCGTCCGCGTACAGCAACGGCGCATCCGGATCCCGAATAGCGCCGTCGAGAGTTACCAAAACCCGTTCCACCATGAAAGGGGAGCCTAGGACAGATCGGCTCCGGACGAGCCGGTACCGAATCGGCAACCGTGCCAAGCGGCCTTTCCCGCCCTCGCTGGCGAATCCGAGGACGCGGGCCGCGGGGAGGCGGACGGACCCACTTGATCGACACCGCCTATCGTGGGAATGTGTCCTCCGAGGTTGCACCAAGTCCGATTCTCCAATTTCCAGGGGCGGTCGCGGGGCTGCCCGAATCTCCCGACAGCGCTGTCGCCTGGCATTACGGCGATCCATTCGGGGAGCAGAAGGCGGCGGCGCAGCGAGTCGCGGTGGTGGATCGGTCGCATCGATTCGTCATCACCATCACCGGAAAAGAGCGGCTGACCTGGCTGCACACCATCTCCAGCCAGCACATCGCGCAATTGGGCGACGGGCAGTCGGCGGAGAATCTCGACCTGGATCTGAACGGCCGGGTGCTCAATCACTTCGTGCTCACCGATCTGGACGGCACGCTGTTCATCGACACCGAGGCGCAGCGCGGCCCGGACCTGCTGGCCTTCCTCCAGAAGATGGTGTTCTGGGCCGACGCCAAGCCCGAGGCAGCCCCCGACCACGCGGTGCTGAGCCTGCTCGGCCCGCGCGCGGCCGACCTCACCGACACCCTCGGCATCCCCGCCCTGCCCGAGGTGTACGCGGCGGTCCCGCTGCCCGGCGGCGGTTTCCTACGCCGGATGCCGTGGCCCACCAGCGACTCCTTCGACCTGGTCATCCCCCGCGCCCAGCTCGCCGACCGATGGACCACACTGCGCGACGCGGGCGCGGAACCGGCCGGGATGTGGGCCTTCGAGGCCCTGCGCGCCGCCGCCCTGCGCCCCCGCATCGGCCTCGACACCGACGAGCGCACCATCCCGCACGAGGTGAACTGGATCGGCGGCCCCGCCGAATACGGTGCGGTGCACCTGAACAAGGGCTGCTATCGAGGCCAGGAGACGGTGGCCCGCGTCCACAATCTCGGCAAGCCGCCGCGCCACCTCGTGCTGCTGCATCTCGACGGCTCCGCGGACGGCCGTCCCGTCCCGGGCGACGCGGTGACCGCCGCGGGCCGCGCCGTCGGCGTCCTGGGCACCGTGGTCGACCACTACGAATACGGCCCGATCGCGCTGGCCTTGATCAAACGCAATATCCCCGTCGACACCGCCCTGGAGGCCGGTCCCTGCGCCGCCTCCATCGACGCGGATTCCGTTCCGTCCCATGACGAGCCGCAGGCCGGGCGGCTCGCCGTCGAGAAGTTGCGCGGCCGATGACCGATGCCCTGTGCTCCGTCGAGACCGAATCGGCCGGGCGCAGTGTGGTCGGCCAACTGCTGGCCGTCTGCGTCGTGCACGCCGATATCGAGGTGCCCGGGCGGGTGGGCCGCTCCGCCATCGACAAAAGACCCATGCCGCACCGGGTTCGGGTGAACCGGCTGAGCCTCGACGGCGACCACGTCTGCGATACCAAACACCATGGCGGCGAACACCAGGCCGTCTACGCCTACTCCGATGCCGACGCCGCCCGCTGGGCCGAGGAGCTCGGCCGCGAACTCCCGCACGGCTGGTTCGGCGAGAACCTGCGCGTCGCCGGTCTGCCGGTGAGCGATGCGGTGTTCGGTGAGCGCTGGGCCATCGGCGACACCCTGCTCGAGGTGAGCGCGCCGCGCGTCCCGTGCGCCACCTTCGGGCACTGGTCCGGCGAGGAGCGCTGGGTGAAACGCTTCACCCTGCGAGCGGATACGGGCGCGTACCTGCGGGTGCTCACCGAAGGCAGCATCGGCGCGGGTGACGAGATCCGCGTGGTGCACATTCCCGAGCACGGCATCACGGTGCGCGATCTGTTCGTCGGCCGCGATCAGTCCCGCCTGGACCTGCTACTCACCGCCGAGCCCAGCATCTCCGATGATGTCCGCATGCAGATCGAGCGCCACCGCCGCCGGAACGGAGCCAACTCATGAGCGTGGATCTCGTCGAGGTCGTGCGATCCGGTTTCCAAGAGTGCGTGCACCGAGGATCGCTGGTCATCATCGGCCCGGACCGCGACCCCGTCGTGGAGCTCGGCGAGGTGCACGTCCCGATCTTCCCGCGCTCCACCAACAAGCCCATGCAGGCGATCACCCTGCTGCGCAATGGCTTCGAACCCCTCGACGACGCCGAACTGGCCATCGCCACCGCCTCGCACTACGGCGAGCCCGACCATGTCGATCTGGTGCAGCGCCTGCTGGACCGCTTCGGGTTCACCGAGGACGATCTCGAATGCCCGCCGGATCTGCCGTGGGAGGAGCACGCCCGCGCCAATGTCCTGGCCGGGCACGATCGCGCCAAGGCCGCCCGCCGCATCTACATGAACTGCTCCGGCAAACATGCCGCCATGCTCGCCACCTGTCAGCTCAACGGCTGGCCCACCCGCGGCTATCTGGAGGTCGGGCACCCGTTGCAGCAGGCGGTCACCGAAACCATCGCCGATATCACCGGTGAGCCGGAGACCGATCTCGGCATCGACGGGTGCGGCCTGCCCATCGTCCCGGTCTCCCTGGTGAATCTCGCCCGCGCCTACGCGACCATGGCCACCGCCCCGGACGGCTCGCCCGAACGGCGTGTCGCGGAGGCGATTCGCGCCCATCCGCGAGTGATTTCCGGCACGGACGGACCAGATTTGCACGTGATGACGGCAACGCCCGGACTGGTCTGCAAGATCGGCGCGGACGGCGTGCACGCGGGTGCGCTACCGGACGGCTCCGCCTTCGCCTACAAGATCACCGACGGTCACGACCGCGCCCGGATACCGCTGACGCTGGCCATTCTGCAGCGTATGGGCATCGACTGGACCGACGCGCACACCGAGCTGGCGGCCCCCGCGGTTTTGGGCGGCGGCGCCCGGGTCGGCGTCGTTCGGGCAATCCCCGGCCTGCTCTAGCGGCTCGTTCCCCCAGCCGGAGCGGCACTCGCGAAGCTCTTCCCCCACTCCTGGAAGCGCGACCGCCTGACACACGCTAAAGTGTCTGTCAGGAAGATATTAATTCGAACGGGGCCGCCAACCACCCCAGGCCGCCCCGCAGTGACGCGAGGGGGTCAGCCATGGGCCGTGGCCGGGCTAAGGCAAAGCAGACCAAGGTTGCACGCGAGCTGAAGTACAGCTCCGCGCCAACCGACTTCGCGAGCCTTCAGCGCGAGCTGTCGACGGGCGGGAGCAGCAGCTACCCCGGATCGTCACAGCAGCGGAGCGGTGTGCTTTCCGACGAGCACGACGCGGACGACAAGTTGTCGAGCTGGGAAGAAGAAGACAGCTACGACGACTGGCGCCGCTGACTCGGACTGAATCTATGTAGTGAGGGGGAGGCCCGTACCGGCCTCCCCCTAAGTACGTAGTTCCGCCGTACCACTTCGGCGCTAGAAGGCTCGAACTCGAGACACCGGCGTCCCTCGCCCCCGCGACGGACGCTGGTGCCTTCTCGCTATCCGGCTACCTCGCGGACAGCGAATCTCAGGCGACGCGCTCCACCTCCACATCGGTCGTCGCCATCTCGAAATGTTCCGCGCCAGCACATCAGGGTGCACCCGCTGCACCTCGCCGACGTCGACGCCGTCGAAATGACTGCTGTCGAACAGCCGCGCCGCGGCGCTGCCCTCGATCAGCCGACCGATCTGCAGGCTGCCGACCCGCACGCCGCGAGCGCGCACCTCGGTGTCCAGGGCGCGTAGGTAATTCACCAATCCGGACTGCGGAATGCTCACGCTCGCCAGGGCGGGCATCGGCTGCCGCACCGAGATGCCGTGCGCGAAGACGACCGCGCCCGAACCCCGTTCGGTCATCTCCGGCAGTAGCGCGTTCAGCAGTCGAATCGGCGTGAACAGGTGCAGCGGCAGCCAGGCGCCGAGGGTGTCGACATCGAGCGATCGCGCCGCCACCGGCAGGCGGCTGACATCGCCGGGCCCGTAGACGACCACGTCCGGGGTGCCGTGGAGCATCTGCTCCTGTTGGCCGAAACGCAGGCGCGCGACCGCGGGTTCACCGACCTCTGTGTGCGCTCACTCGCGGCGGACAGCCCCATCGAACAGACGAAAGCCCGTGGCCAGCAACTGTTCCGACAGCTGGTGGGCCGGGCACAGGAGAGCGGCGCACTGCGCGCCGACGTGGATGTCACCGATATCGGGCTACTGCTCTGGTCGGTCGTGCGCGGTACCGAGGAGATCCGGGAGGCCGCGCCGGAGGCATGGCGGCGGCACGTCGCGGTGCTGCTGGACGGGCTGCGCGCCGACGCCGCGCACCCGCTGCCGGGCGGGCCCATCGACCCCGAACTCGTGCGGACCGCAATGCGCTTGTCGCACTAGCGGATCCAGGCACAGCGGGTCGAACAAAGCAACGTCCCCGACCCCATGAGGGGTCGGGGACGAGACTCGGGTGGCTCAGAAGCGCGGGTGATCGCCCACCAGGTTGACCCGGGCGGCGTCGGCGTCCTTGGCCTTCTTGACGGTGCCGAGGGTCCAGCAGTCGATGTGGCGGGCGGTGAGAACCGCGAGGGCGCGGTCGGCGTCCTCGGGGGCCACGACGGCGACCATGCCGACGCCCATATTGAAGGTCTTCTCCATCTCGGCGCGCTCGACGCGGCCGCGCTGGGCGATCATCTTGAAGACCGGGGCCGGGTTCCAGGTGCCGCGGTCGAGCTCGGCGACCATGCCCGCGGGCAGGACGCGCGCCAGGTTGTTGGCCAGGCCGCCGCCGGTGACGTGGGCGAAGGTGCGCACATCGGTTTCGGCGATCAGCGCCAGGCAGTCCTTGGCGTAGATGCGGGTCGGCTCGAGCAGCTCCTCGCCGAGGGTGCGGCCGAACTCCTCGACATGTCCGGTGAGGGACATGCGGTCGATATCGAGCAGCACCTTGCGCGCGAGGCTGTAGCCATTGGAGTGCAGACCCGACGCGCCCATGGCGATCACCACATCGCCGGGCCGCACGCGATCGGGGCCGAGCACGGCGTCGGCCTCCACCACGCCGACGCCGGTGGCGGACAGGTCGTAGTCGTCGACCCCCATCAGGCCGGGGTGTTCGGCGGTCTCGCCGCCGAGCAGGGCGCAACCGGCCAGCACACAGCCCTCGGCGATACCGGCCACCAGCTGCGCGACCCGCTCGGGCACGACGCGGCCGACGGCGATGTAGTCCTGCAGGAACAGCGGTTCCGCGCCACACACCACCAGGTCGTCGACGACCATGGCGACCAGATCGAGGCCGAGGGTGTCGTGCTTGTCGAGCGCCTGCGCGACCGCGATCTTGGTGCCGACGCCGTCGGTGGAGGCGGCCAGCAGCGGCTCGCGGTATCCACCCTTGAGCGCGAACAGTCCGGCGAAGCCGCCGAGGCCGCCCTGAACCTCGGGGCGGCTGGCCTTCTTGGCCAGTGGTGCGAACAGTTCTACTGCCCGGTCTCCGGCTTCGATATCGACTCCGGCCGCCGCGTACGACGCACCGGCACCGCTGGGGGTCTGTTCAGTCATTGTCGGGGAGAGCTCCAAGCCGAATCGGTGGATAGATGCCTGCTCACGCTACCGGAGCCCGATAACGGCACAGCACCCGTATCGGGTACAGGGGTTGACAAACCTTTTGGTCCGCAATTACCGCGAGGCCGACCCGCCTCGATTCGAGAAACATACAAGCCGGATGCATTGACATACATTCCGTATGTATGTGACCGTGGAGGGGCACCCCAAGCCCTTCGGAAGGCACCAATCATGGGAATCACCACAGCACTCGGCCCGGCCCGCGACATCGATCTGCCCGGCGGCCGCATCCGCTACCACGACACCGGATCCGGCGCGCCGGTCGTCTTCGTGCACGGCCTGCTCGTCAACGCGGACCTGTGGCGCAAGGTGGTGCCCGGCGTCGCCGCCGCCGGATACCGTTGCCTCGCACCGGATCTGCCGCTCGGAGCGCATTCGATTCCGGTACCGGAGGCCGATCTGTCGCCGACCGGGGTGGCGGATCTGATCGCGGCGTTCCTGGAGCGGCTCGACCTCGACGACGTGACGCTGGTGGCCAATGACACCGGCGGGGCGATCACGCAGATTCTGCTGACGCGCAACAGGTCTCGTATCGGCCGGGTGGTGTTCACGCCGTCGGACAGTTACGAGGACTTCTTTCCGCCACTGTTCGCCCCGTTCAAACTGCTCGCGCGGGTCCCCGGCTCGTTGCGGCCGTTGACCGCGCTGCTGCGCATCCGTCCGCTCCAGCGGCTGCCGATCGCCTTCGGATTCGTGACCAAGCACGGTCTGCCCGATGAGATCGCGGATTCGTATCTGTTGCCCAGCCGCACGTCCGCGGCGATTCGAAAAGACCTGCGGCGCTTCCTCACCGGCGTGGACAAGCGCTACACCCTCGCGGCCGCCGAGCACTTCGCCGAGATCGACATCCCGATCCTGCTGGCCTGGGCGACCGAGGACAAGGTCTTCCCGTTCGCCAGCGCCGAGCGGCTCGAGCGCGCGTTCCCGGACGCGACGCTGTGGCGGATCGACGATTCCTACACCTTCGTCCCCGAGGACAAGCCCGAGTTGCTCACCAAGATGATCGTGGAGTTCACTCGGCTGCATGCCACGCCGTAGTCAGGAGGATCGTTCCCGCAGCACCCGCGCCGCCCTGGAGGCGGCCGGGCTGCGGCTGTTCGCCGCTCGTGGGTACTCCGGCGTCTCCGCCGAGGAGATCGTCGCCGAGGCCGGAGTCACCCGCGGCGCGCTGCACCACCACTACGGCGACAAGCGCGGACTGTTCACCGCGGTTCTGGAGCAGATGGAGGCCGACAATACGGCCGAGATCGACGCGGCCATCGCCGCCCTGCCCGATCCCGACGATCTCCAGGCCGCGATGGCCGTCGGTCTGGGTCTGTTTCTGGAGATCAACCAGCGACCCGAGGTCCGTATCGCCATGATCGACGCGCTCTCGGTCATCGGCTGGCAGGCCTGGCGCGAGATGGAGACCCGGCACGGGCTGGGCATGATCACCGACCAACTCCAGCGCGCCGTGGACGCGGGCCTGGTCGTTCCGCTGCCGGTGCGCACCATGGCGCATCTGCTGCTCTCCGCGATCACCGAAGCGGGCATGCTCGTCGCCCACGCGGAGGATCCGCAGCGCGCCGCGGCCGAGGCCCAGCAGTCCCTGCTGCTGATGGTCAGCGGCATTCTGCGGCAGCCCGAATCCGCCTGAGCACCGCCCCGGCAGTGTGACCCACTTCACTCGGCGATCCTGTCAGGGATTCGCGGGCTGTCTCGTTCAAGGGGCACGCGAACCAGACAGGAGCGAATCATGAAGCACCGCATCGTCGTTCTCGGGGCCGGATACGCCGGAGCCTTCTCCGCCGGATACCTGGCCCGTCAGCTGCATTCCGACGACTTCGAGATCACCATCGTGAACGCCGAACCCGATTTCGTGGAGCGGTTGCGGCTGCATCAACTCGCGGCGGGGCACGATCTGCCGCCGGTGCCGCTGTCGAAGGTGTTCGCGGGCACCGAGGTTCGATTGCGAGTGGCACGGGTGGTCGGGGTCGACGCCGAGCAGCGAGCCGTGACCGTCGCCGACGGCGAGGGCCCGGACCGCATCGAATACGACACCCTGCTGTACGCGCTCGGCAGCACCGTCGCCGATCACGACGTGCCGGGCGTGGCCGAGCATGCCTTCCATGTGGCCGGGCGTCCGTCCGCGCTGCGGCTGCGGGCGCGGCTGGACGAACTCGCCGCGGGGGCAAGGGTTGTGGTGGTCGGCGGCAATCTGACCGCCATCGAGGCGGCCACCGAGATCGCGGAGGCTCGCCCGGGGCTGCGGGTCGATCTCGTCACCACCGGTGAATTGGGTGGCTGGTTGGGTCCGAAGGCCCGTCGGCATCTGCTGCGCGCCTTCGAGCGCTTCGGCATCACGGTGCACGAGCGCACCACCATCGAGCGGGTCGAGGAGACGGCCGCCGTCGCCGCCGACGGGACCGTATTCGACTCCGATGCGACCGTGTGGGCGGCCGGGTTCGCCGTGCATCCGATCGCCGCCGCGAGCGGATTGGCGGTGGAACCCAACGGCCAGATCACCGTCGACCGGGAGATGCGGTCGATCTCGCATCCGGATGTCTACGCGGCCGGGGACAGTGCCTTCGTCATCGGTGACAACGGTCAGCCATTGCCGATGTCCTGCGCGTCCGCGGGCTTCACCGGCCAGCAGGCGACGGCCGCCATCATCGGCGACCTGACCGGACGCAAGGTCAAGGCGACCGCGCTGGCGTATGTCGGTAACCATGTCAGCCTCGGGCGCGAGGACGGGCTGTTCCAGTTGGTCGACGGGGACGGGCAGGCCAAGCCGGGTGCGCTGCGCGGCCGGACCGCCGCACGACTCAAGGCGCTGATACTCGCGGTATCGGTGCGGGCGCTGAGCCATCCGACGTACGGAATGCCGGGGCACAGTTACCGTTTGGCCGCCGACCGGCAGCGCTCACGCGGCATGGTCGCCGCATAAGGTCGTCCTATGGACACTGCCACCGTGGCGCGATTCGAGGCCAGCCGGAATCGACTGGCCTCGCTCGCCTACCGCCTCCTCGGCTCGGCCGCCGATGCCGAGGACACGGTGCAGGACGCGTTCCTGCGGTGGCAGGCCGCCGACCGGGAGTACGTCGAGGTGCCCGAGGCCTGGCTCACCAAGATCGTCACGAATCTGGCGATCGACCGGCTGCGCTCGGCCAAGGCGCGCCACGAACGGACCGTCGGCGCGTGGATGCCCGAACCGCTCCTCGACGGTGACCCGATGCTCGGCCCCGCCGACACCGTCGAGCAGCGCGAGTCGGTGACGCTGGCGGTATTGACGCTCATGGAGCGGCTGTCACCGGTCGAACGCGCGGTTTACGTTCTGCGCGAAGCCTTTTCCTACAGCCACGCCGAGATAGCCGACATTCTCGGCATCACGGAGGCCGCGAGCCAGCAGCACGCGCATCGCGCCCGGCGTCGCATCGCCGCCGCGCGTACCGTCGCCGAGACGGACCAGGCCGCCGCGCGCCGCATTGTCGAGGCATTCATCGCCGCGGCCTCCTCCGGCCGCACCGAACACCTCGTCGCGCTGCTCACCGATGACGCGACCGCCGTCTCCGACGGCTTCGGCGGCCTCGCCGACAAGCTGATCCGCCACTCGGGCCCCGAACGAATCGCCGCCATAGTCCGCGCGGGCCTCAAACCCTCCGCGGCCAAGCGCTCTCTCGCAGGCGGCTCCCCCACCATCTACGCCGCCGTGGTCAACGCCTCCCCCGCCATGCTCTTCACCCTCGACGACCGAGTCATCGGCGTGGCCATCCTCGACCTCCGAGACAACAAGATCGCCGCAATCCACGCCACCGCCGCCCCCACCCGCATGGCCCGCCTCACCACGGCATGGCAACAGCGCGCCCACGACACCCCGATCATCGAATCCTGGTGAGCACCCGACGATTCCGCCCCTACGAGCCCCGCGACTCCCTATCCGACGAGCAGCGAGCGCCCCGCCGCACCCTCACCGACGACCAAGCGAGCGCGCAGCGACTCACCCACCTACAGCTGAGCGGGCGCGCCGCGTCTCACCTCGCCGACAGCCGAAAGTAGGCAAAGCCAATCCCCAGCCGCCGGGCGAGTGGGCTGGACCCTCTCTCCCCCTTCACAACTGTGCCCCACCCGCCGTCAGGCGGGTGGGGCACGAGACCAAGAGTCCGATCAGGGCCTGCTGAGGGCGCTCGCGTTGGCGTTGTCGGCGAGGAGTTCGGCTTCCGATGTGCCCGTGAGCATTCCCTCGAGCACGTTCTTGCCGATGGCCGCCTCGGTGGGGAGTTTGATCGGGTACTCGCCGTCGAAGCAGGCGCAGCACAGGCGGGTGCGGGGCTGTTCGGTGGCGGCGATCATGCCCTCGGTGGAGATGTAGCCGAGGGTGTCGGCGCCGATGGAGCGGCGCACGCCCTCGACCATGTCCTCGAAGCTGCCCGCGTCGATGCCGTCAGGCCCGGCCCCGTTGGCGATCAGCTCCGCCCGGGAGGCGAAGTCGATGCCGTAGAAGCAGGGCCACTTGACCGGCGGCGAGGCGATGCGCACGTGGATCTCCAAAGCGCCTGCCTCACGCAGCATTCGGATCAGCGCGCGCTGGGTGTTGCCGCGCACGATGGAGTCGTCCACCACGATGAGCCGCTTACCGCGAATCACCTCGCGCAACGGGTTGAGCTTCAACCGGATGCCGAGCTGGCGGATGGTCTGGCTGGGCTGAATGAAGGTGCGGCCCACATAGGCGTTCTTCATCAGGCCCTGCCCATACGGCAGACCCGACCCCTGCGCGTAACCGACCGCGGCGGGAGTCCCGGATTCCGGCACCGGAATCACCAGATCCGCGTCGACCGGATGCTCCTTGGCCAGCCGCCGTCCGATATCCACTCGGGTGGCGTGTACCGACCGCCCGGAAATGGTGGAGTCCGGCCGCGCCAGGTACACGAACTCGAAGACACAGCCCTTGGGCTCCGGATTGGAGAACCGCATGGACCGCACCCCGTCGGCGTCGATCGCCAACAGTTCGCCGGGCTCGATCTCCCGCACGAAGGACGCGCCGACGATGTCGAGAGCGGCGGTTTCACTGGCAACCACCCAGCCACGGTCCAGGCGACCCAGACACAACGGGCGCACGCCCCAGGGGTCACGCGCCGCGTAGAGGGTGTGCTCATCCATGAAGGTGAGGCAGAAGGCTCCGCGCAGTGTCGGCAGCAACTCCATCGCGGCCTGTTCGATGCTCTTGTCGGCCGCGGCGTGCGCGAGCAGCGCGGTCATCACATCGGAGTCCGAGGTGGCCGCCATGGATCCGGCGAGCCGACCGCTGATGAGTCCGAGTTCCCGTGCCCGGGTGGACAATTCGGCGGTATTGACGAGATTTCCATTGTGGCCCAACGCGAGTCCGGTTCCGACCGCGGTGGTGCGGAAGATGGGTTGCGCGTTCTCCCAGGTGGTGGATCCCGTGGTGGAGTAGCGGCAGTGGCCGACGGCGACATGGCCGGGCATGGCGGCCAGCGTCTGCTCGTCGAAGACCTGGCTCACCAGGCCGAGATCCTTGAACACCAGCACCTGCGAGCCGTCGGAGACGGCGATGCCCGCCGCTTCCTGACCGCGATGCTGGAGGGCGTAGAGCCCGTAGTACGTGAGTTTGGCAACATCCTCGCCCGGAGCCCAGACACCGAAAACGCCGCACTCTTCGCGCGGTTCGTTCTCGTCCTGATCGGCGGCGGCGGTGGAGGGGGGCAGATTCACCGTTTGCTCCCTGTTCGGCGGGCGGGGGGCACGGCCCAGTCTACGGGTAATCCCGACGCAACCCACCGTTGGGATAGCCCAGTTGGCCGGGCGTTTGCTGTTAGCTTTCCAGTGTGACGACCACCGACACCCCGGATACCGCTCCCCGTCGGCACTTGACCCCGCTCAAGTGGGGTTTTCCGATCATTGTCGTCACGCTGCTGGCCTCGTTGCTGGGCGTGATGTACCTCGACTACGTCGTGGATCCGGAGAAGAACCTGCACGATTTCCCGATCGCGCTGGTGAATCAGGATGTCGGCGACACCATCGGCGCGCCCGGCCAGGAGAAGGCGGTCAATTTCGGTAACCAGGTCGCCGAGGGGCTGCGCCAGGCGGTGCCGTCGGACAAGATCGACCTGCGTGAACTGGGCATTGCCGAGGCGCAGCTGCAGATGCAGCAGGCGCGGGTGTACGGCACCATCATCATTCCCAGCGATTTCTCCAAGCGGCTCGGCATTCTCGGCGTGGGAAGCGTTGTGCCCGGGGATATCTCGCAGCCGGTGCTGACGTTGCAGACGAATCCGCGCACCGGGGCCTTCGCCACGGCGATCGTGCAGAAGTTCGGTGAGGAAGCTCTCACTCAGGTCGATGCCCAAGTGGGACAACAGCTCACCGAGCAGGTGAACGCGCAGCTGACGCCGCCCCCGGACGGCCCGCCCGCGCCGGAATTGTCCGCCGCGACCCGTGTGGCGCTGGCGCATCCGTTGCAGATCGTGGTCGAGGAGTACCGGCCGCTGCCGGGCGGTTCCGGTGAGGGACTGACCGCGTTCTTCTACAGCCTGCTGCTCCTGCTGGTCGGCATGGTCGGCGCGATGATCATTCACCAGCTCATCGATTCCGCGCTCGGCTTCCTGCCCACCGAATGGGGTCCGTGGTACGTGCATTTCCCGCGCGCGCCCATTTCGCGGGTGAGCACACTGCTCATCAAATGGTCGGCGGTGGCGGTGATGGCGGTCGCGGTCTCGGCGGCGCTGCTCGGTATAGGCACGGCGCTGGGCATGCCGATCGACAAACCGCTGGGGCTGTTCCTCTACGGCGCGTTCGTGATCATCGCCGTCGGCTTCACCTGCACCTCGGTACTGGCCGCGGTGGGTACGGCGGGCCTGATCATCAACCTGATCATCTTCATCATTCTCGGCCTGCCGTCCTCGGGCGGCACGGTGCCGATCGAGGCGACGCCCAAGTACTTCGAGTGGCTGGCGAAATTCGAGCCGATGCATCAGGTGTTCCTGGGCACCCGCTCCATCCTCTACTTCGACGGCAGCGGCGTCGCCGGAATGACCCGGGGCTTCTGGATGGCGGCGCTGGGCCTGGCCATCGGCGTCGTCTTCGGCCTGCTGATCACCCGCTACTACGACCGCAAGGGGCTGGAGCGCAAGCCCGCGACCGATCGCACCGCACCGGCCGCCTCGGCCTGAGCGCTAGCGCGACCGCACGACCGGCAGCCAACGGGCGATTTCGGCGGCCCGGGTGCCCGAGGCCGTGAGCGCGCCGGAGGCCAGCGCGTCGTCGAAGGCCAGCAGCCCGGTGGCGAGCAGCAGCCAGGTGCGCGGGTCGGTCTCGACCACATTGGGCGGTGTGCCCCGGGTGTGCCGCGGCCCTTCGATGCACTGCACCGCGACGAAGGGCGGCACCCGCACCTCCACCGAGCCGCCGGGCGCGTCCGCCGCCAGGGCGCGCGCGGTCGCCTTCACCGCCGCACCGAGTTCGGCTCGCGCGGGTGCTGCCGCGGTGTCGTCGCGCAGCCAGCCTTCGACGGCGGCCAGGGCCGCACGCACTTGCTCCGGATTCATCGCCGCTTGTCGTGCCACGACCGCGAGGTTACCGGGGTGGCGGGACAGGAATGTGCGGAGCCGCGTCCGGCTCCACGGCGGGCGTCAGCAGTCGCGCCAGCGGCGGCGTGAGCGCCCCACCGGCATTGACGGCCAGGTGCAGCAGCGCCGGTGCGGTGGTGCTGCCGGTGCGGCGGCCCAGTTCGTCGAAGACGAAGCCCGCGGCCGCGGTGGCCGCCACCGCGCCCGGCACCGGATCGCCCGAGGCGCGGGCGGGATGGATGTGCCAGAGCCCGAAAACCGCTGCGCTGAGCCATTTTCCGAACCATCCGGCGGTTTCGTCCGCCAGCGGGCTCAGGGTGGCGCGAAAGATCATCTCTTCGCTGTAGACGGTGCCGAGCGGAATGTGCACCAGCACCCATTCGGCGTCCGAAACCTCCGGCGCGCGGTCGGCGATCTCGGCCAACCGCTCACGCAGGCCCGGAATCGCAAGGGCGGCACCGTATCCGGCCAGGGTGATCCCCGCCGCCGCGAGTCCGACTCGCCAACCCCGAGGCGACAACCAATGCGGCCGACCGCCCAGCGCGGCGGCATAGCCACTGGCGAAGACCACATTCGCGGCGGTACGCCCCCGCATATCGAGCTGAAGCCCGGGCAGCACCCGGTTGCTCCACACCAGCGGCAGCACCGCGGCGACACCGGTTTTCGACCACGCACGAACACGCCCCGCGACGCCAGAGCTCCGCTTCCGATGACCTGTCCCGCGAATCACCGTGTCCTACTTGACCGCTCGCTCGTAATCCTCGGCCAGCTCGATCTGTGTGCGAATCTTCTCCCGCAGCTCCGGATTCCACCCCTGCGGCGCCGCGATGGCTTCCCAGCCGTCGAGGACGAGCGAGCCGTAGCGATGGCCGTGTCCGTCGCTCACCCCTTGGGCATTGGTGAGATCGGCCGCCACCTGCCAGAAGGTCACGAACGGCCACCACCGCATCTGCGTGGACACATCCGAGCCGCGCCGCTCGGAGAGCCAATCGGGTTGGGAGAGTATGAGATCGGTCGACCACCAGACGATCGGGTCGGAGGGGTGCATCAGATAGGCGATGCGCGGGCGTCGCCAATCCGGCGAGGGTTCGGCCAGTCGCGCGGCATCACCCGCGAACCGCACCACCAGACCGTCGGCGTAGATGGGCTCGACCTCCCGGGTCCCCGGATCGCGCCGGGACACGAACTGCTCCCACAGGCGATTCGAATTCGGCGGCCCCACCCACAGCGCGCCATCCACCTTGGAGCGCAGCTCCGCCAACCCGTCGAAGGCCGCCTCGGAGCCCTGCGAGCCCAGACTCTCCCCGTACACAAGCAGTTTCGGCCGCTCCCCCACCGGCCGCTTCGACCATTCGGCGTACACCGCGTCGAACATCTTCTTCCCCGCCGCCGCGACCTTCTGCCGGTCCGCCAGAAACGACAGCACGCTGGGCAGATACGAGTACTGCGAGGCCAGAATGGCGGTATCGCCGCCGTACATGTACTCGATGGCCGCCGCGCTCATGGAGTTCACCCACCCGGTGCCGGTGGTGGTGACGATCACCAGCACCTCCCGGTCGAAGGCTCCGGTGCGCTCGAGTTCGGCGACCGCGAGCTCCTCCTGCGTGGTCTCCTTCGGCGCGGATTCCAGCCCCACGTACACCCGAATCGGTTCCTTCGCGGGCCGCCCGGTGGTGGCGCTGATGAGCATGGGATCGGGTCCGTGCGAGACGAACCACCGCCCCTCCGATCCGAGGGTCTCCCACTTGGCCAACGACTCCGGGCTCCCGGACCGCTCCGGCAGCACCGGCTGGGTCGCGAACGGAGCCATCTTGTCGTTGCGCACACTGAAGGCCGAGTTGGCCACCGCGAAGAACGCCCGCGTCGCCACACCGTTGAACAGCAGCACGACCAACACCGCCAGCAGCAGCGCCCCGACCGTCGGCGCGAGCTTCGGCGGCACCTTCACCCACCGGCTCAACAGCCGCGCGAAGAACCGCACGATCTCCCGCAGCGTCCGGTACGCCGCCACCACGAGCGCGCCGACCAACAGGCTCAGTCCGCCGGTGCGCAGGTAGGCGGCATTGGTGGTGCCCTCCATGCCCATGAGCGCGAAGATCTCCCGCTGCCAGCCCGCCGAGAGCACCAGCATGTACGCGGCGACCAGCACACAGGTCAGCACGACGGCCGTTTTCACGGTATCGCGCACCCACAGCGGCGGCGTCTCGATGGTCAGCCGCGGCCGAATCCACTTGCGGAACAACCACAGCAGCACACAGCCGACCCCGTATCCGAGCGCCGCGTTCACCCCGGAGATGAGACCCTGGAACAACCAGTCGCGCGGTACCAGCGAGGGCGTCACCGACCAGGCGAAGAACAGCGTCGCCACGACGAGTCCGACATGATTGAGGTCGATGATCCGCTCGACGCGCCGCCACACCGGAGCGAGGCCGCGCATCCATTTCGACACGGGCGCAACCGCGACCGCGCTACTGCTGCGCAGCCGCGTCAGAGCGTCGGCGGTGTCGAGCACCCGTCAAGTATGGCGGTAGCCCGCTCGATTACGGGGATCCGGCCACCGTGACATCGGACATCGGCGGCCGGGCGCGGCATCTACCCAGGGGACTCGAGTAGTAGTACTCGGGTTCGCCGTCGCCGGGACGGCGAGACTTCCTGAGCATGAGCAATTCTTCCAACGCACAGACCAAGAGCACCCCGGCATTCCTCGCCCAGGCCGCCATCGCGTTCGGAATCGCCTTCGCCGCCACCATCATCGGCATCCTCTACCTCCCGCTGGACATCTGGCAGCGGGGGTTCTTGCTGATGGCGACCTTGTTTCTGGTCAGCAGCGCCTTCACTCTCGCGAAGGTCGTGCGTGATCAGCACGAGGCGTCGAAGGTCCACAGCCGTATCGACGAGGCCCGACTGGAAAAGCTGATCGCCGAACACGATCCGTTCAAGGTCGGCTGAAGGGGCGCGAGCCGCGCCCGCACCGGTGGGAGGGTGGGCGGCCCCCAACAACGAACACCCCGCCCAACCTGGTTCGAGGGGTCCAGGATTGGGCGGGATGCGTTGTGTTTCTCGTGCGTCAGTGGTCGGCTTCGCCGAACAGCGCGGGCAGCGTGCCCTCGTGCGCGGTGCGCAGTTCCTCCATGGTGATGGTGAACTGGCCCTGCACCTCCACCGAATCCGAACCCTGATCGACCACGCCGATGCGGACCCACGGCAGATTCCGGGCATCGCACATCTTGGTGAAGCGGGTCTCCTCGGTGCGCGGCACCGCGACGAGCACGCGGCCCGCGGATTCCGAGAAGAGCATGACGAACGGGTCGGCGTCCTCGGGAAGCAGGATGCGGCAACCGGTTTCACCCGCCAGCGCGGCCTCCACCACGGCTTGGGCCAGACCACCCTCGGACAGGTCGTGCGCGGCGCTGATCATGCCGTCGCGCGAACCGGCGGTGAGGATTTCGCCGAGCAGCTGTTCGCGGGCGAAATCGACCTTCGGGGGCTGGCCGCCGAGGTGATCGTGTTCGACCTGCGCCCAGATGGAGCCGCCGAACTCGTCGGCGGTG
The DNA here is from genome assembly GCF_044459025.1 of Nocardia sp. NPDC050406. NCBI lineage: Bacteria > Bacillati > Actinomycetota > Actinomycetes > Mycobacteriales > Nocardiaceae > Nocardia > Nocardia sp. NPDC050406. Next base: position 699,522 of record NZ_JBITIM010000003.1, read on the forward strand.
TCGCCCAACAGGATCAGGGTCTCGCCGGGCTCCAGGCCCAGGCCGGTCGGGATGCGGCGGTGCACATCGTCGATGACGCCGAGCACGGCCACCACCGGGGTGGGGAGGATGGCGGTCTGCCCGGTCTGGTTGTAGAAGGACACATTGCCGCCGGTGACCGGAATGCCAAGGGCCACACAGCCGTCCGCCAGACCGCGCACGGCCTGCTGGAACTGCCACATGACGCCCGGATCCTCGGGGGAGCCGAAGTTGAGGCAGTTGCTGACGGCCTTGGGGGTCGCGCCGGTGGTGGAGACATTGCGGTAGGCCTCGGCCAGCGCCAGCTGCGCACCGGTGTAGGGGTCCAGCTTGGTGTAGCGGCCCGAGGCATCGGTGGCCAGGGCGATACCGCGGCCGGTCTGCTCGTCGATGCGCACCACGCCGCCGTCGGCGTTCTCGGCCAGGACGGTATTGCCGCGCACGTAGCGGTCGTACTGCTCGGTAATCCACTTGCGCGAGCACAGCTGCGGGCTGGAGATCATCTTCAGCAGGGTGGCGCGCAGTTCGTCGCCGGTCTTGGGCCGGTTCAGCTTGTCCGGGGTGTCGGCGATGAGCGCGTCCTGCCAGTCCGGGCGCCGCACGGGGCGCTCGTAGACCGGGCCCTCGTGAGCGACGGTGCGCGGCGGGACATCCACCACGGTCTCACCATCGAAGGTGATGACGAGGCGGTCGCCGTCGGTGACCTCACCGATGACGGTGGCGATGACATCCCACTTCTGGCAGACGGCCATGAAGGCGTCCACGTTCTCGGGGGTGACGACCGCGCACATGCGCTCCTGCGACTCGCTCGAAAGGATCTCCGCCGGAGTCATATTGGCGGCGCGCAGCGGCACCTTGTCGAGTTCGATGTGCATACCGCCGTCACCGGCGGCCGCGAGTTCGGAAGTGGCGCAGGACAGTCCGGCGCCGCCGAGGTCCTGGATGCCGACGACGAGATCGGCGCGGTACAGGTCGAGACAGCACTCGATGAGCACCTTCTCGGTGAAGGGGTCACCGACCTGGACGCTCGGGAGCTTCTTACGGCCGGAACCGGATTCGTCGCCGGAGAAGGTGTCCGAGGCGAGGACGGAGACGCCGCCGATGCCGTCGAGGCCGGTGCGCGCGCCGAAGAGAATGATCTTGTTGCCGGTGCCGGAGGCGAAGGCCAGGTGCAGGTCCTCGACCCGCATGACGCCCGCGCACAGCGCGTTCACCAGCGGATTGCCCTGATACGAGGCGTCGAAGACGGTCTCGCCGCCGATATTGGGCAGGCCCAGCGAGTTTCCGTAGCCGCCGACACCGCGCACCACACCGTCGACCACGCGCCGGGTGTCCGGGTGGTCGGCCGCGCCGAAGCGCAGCTGGTCCATGACGGCGATGGGACGCGCGCCCATGGCCATGATGTCGCGGACGATGCCGCCGACGCCGGTGGCCGCGCCCTGGTAGGGCTCGACGTAGGAGGGGTGGTTGTGCGATTCCACCTTGAAGGTGACCGCCCAGCCCTCGCCGATATCCACCACGCCCGCGTTCTCGCCGATACCGGCCAGCATGGCCGAGCGCATCTCGTCGGTGGTGGTCTCGCCGAAGTAGCGCAGGTGCACCTTCGAGGATTTGTAGGAGCAGTGCTCGCTCCACATCACCGAGTACATGGCCAGCTCGGCATCCGTCGGGCGGCGGCCGAGGATCTCCTTGATGCGGGCGTACTCGTCGTCCTTGAGGCCGAGTTCCTTGTAGGGCTGCGGCTGATCCGGGCTGGCCGCGGCGGCGCTGACGGTATCGACGTGGGTGGTCACGGGAATACCAGAGTCCTTTCGGCCGGAAAGGGACACAGACCGGCAAGCTGGATACGGCGGGATTCGTGCCCGAGTCTAATGCCCCGCAAAGCTGGCCCAACCTGCCGGGTTACCTGCGCCGAAACGCTGCCCGGCGGGTTGTGGCGCACCTCTCTTCCGCGCCCCCTCGCGGCACCGTCGACCTGACGTATCCAGGCACAACCGACCAATCGGTACTCGCGGTGGCGCGGTCCGTGACCGCGGCCGGTTCGGCGCGGGGCGGCGCGGGGGTTCCGCTTTCCGGAATCGTCGCCTCGCCCAGCTACTCTTGCCCGGTGAACGATCGATCCGGGGTCGCGGATCCGACCGAGAAACCTGTGCCCACGTCTGGAGAGGCGGCGGGATTGACTGGACGTCAGGTCCGGCTGCTGGTGATCGCGCTCGCTTTGTTCGTGGTATCGGCGCTCATCAGTCATTACGGAAAGATCTGGCACGGGTACATCGATTTGCAGGTGTACCGCAACGGCCCTCGCGTGTGGATGGACGGCGGGGAGCTGTACGGCCCGATGCCGCCCGTGTACGGAATCGGTCTGCCGTTCACCTATCCGCCGTTGGCGGCGCTGTTCTTCGCGCCCTTGGCGCTCATGCCGCTGGGCGTGGCCGAGGTGCTGGTGCTGGCGACCTCCATCACCGCGCTCGGCGTGACGCTGTGGGTGGTGCTGGAACGGTTGCGGCCCAGCGTTGATCGGCCGACCCGGCTGGCCATCGTCATCGGCGCGGTGGCGATCCTGCAGTGGCTGGAGCCGATCCGCCAGACCTACGGGTTCGGGCAGATCAATCTGGTGCTGATGGCGGCGATCACCCTGGATTGCCTGGTGCGCAAGCCTTTCTGGCCGCGCGGCATGCTCATCGGCATCGCGGTGTCGGTGAAGCTCACCCCCGCCGCGTATCTGCTGTTCTTCCTGCTGCGCTTGGACTACCCGCCGCGCGGCGGGTGGCCGCGGGTCTCCGGCTGGCGGCGCTACCTGCCGCGCGGGGATTGGAAATCGCCTGTCACCCTGGTGGTTTCGACCATGCTCGCGGTGGGCTTGGTCTTCGTGTTCTTCTGGCACGAATCGGTGCAGTACTGGTTCCACACACTGTCGGACACCGGGCGCATCGGCCCACCGCATTTCGCGGGCAACCAGTCGTGGAAGGGTTTCGCCTTCCGCCTGGGCGTCTCGGACTCCGCCGCCACCGCCATCTGGCTGACCCTCTCGGTCATCACCATCGCCCTGGCGGCGATCTGGATGAAGCGCCTCCTCGACGCCGGGCACCCCGTCACCGCCCTGATGGTGAACGCCGGTGCGGTCCTGCTGGTTTCACCGGTCTCCTGGTCCCACCACTGGGTCTGGATCGCCCCCGCGCTGGTGGTCGCCATCGACGCCATCCTCCAAGGCCGCCGCAGCCGCCTCTTCGTCGGCGCGGTCGCCTTCGCCACCATCCTGTTCGCCGTCGGCCCGCAATGGGTGCTCCCCCACGACCGCGACCGAGAACTCGACTGGTCCTGGTGGCAGCAGATCCTCGGCAGCAGCTACGTCCTGTTCACCTTCGCGATCTTCGTCATCGCGGTACTCACCTACCACCCGACACGGACCGAACGCCCGAGCGAGGTGTAAGCAACTCTCGGAACTCTCAGCGGCTTCGCCCCCGAACCCCCATCGCGAGATCTCGGGAATGGGGTTTCAGGGGCGATAGCCCCCGAGAGTTCCTGAGAGTTGGGGATTACCTGGTGATTTCGGGCGTGAGGAAGGCCGCCAAGGCCGAGGCGTAGGCGGGGACGTCGGCGGCGCCCATCATTTCGCGGGCGGAGTGCATGGCTAGTTGGGCCGCGCCAACGTCGACCGTCGGCATGCCGGTGCGGGCCGCGGTCATGGGGCCGATGGTGGAGCCGCAGGGGAGGTCGGCGCGGTGGACGTAGCGCTGGAGGGGGACGTCGGCCTGGGAGCAGGCCAGGGCGAAGGCGCCCGCGCCGGTGGCGTCGGTGGCGTAGCGCAGATTCTGGTTGACCTTGAGGACGGGGCCGCCGTTCACCTCGATGCGGTGCGCGGGTTCGTGGCGGTCGGGGTAGTTGGGGTGGGTCGCGTGCGCCATATCGCCTGAGGCGCAGACTGATCCGGCCAGGGCGGCCAGATATTCGGCGCGGCCGCCGCCTCGGGTGAGAACGATGCGTTCGAGCACCGTGGGCAGCATGCCGGACTGCGCGCCGCGATCGGATTGGCTGCCGACCTCCTCGTGGTCGAACATGGCCAGCACCGGTACCGCCGCACCGGGTTCGGCCACCGCGGCGAGGAAGGCGCGCAACCCCGCGTAGCAGGTGCCCTGATTGTCCAGGCGGGGCGCGCTGACCAGATCGAGGTCGCGGCCGATGAGCTTGGACGGCACCAGATCATGGGTCATGAGCTCCCAGCCCAGCACCGCGCTCGGCTCGATGCCGGAGCGTTCGGCGACGAAGGCCAGGAACGAGCGCGGTTCCCCGCCGATCCCCCACACCGCGTTCACGTGCCGCTGCGGATCGAGCTTCACCCCGCCCCGGTCCTCGGACAGGTGAATGGCCAGCTGCGGCACCCGCAGAATCGGCTCGTCGATGCGAATCAGCCGCTCCCGCACCACATTTCCGTCCCGCACCGACAGCCGCCCGGAAATCCCGAGATCGCGGTCGAGCCAGGAGTTGAGCCAGGCCCCGCCATAGGGCTCCAGCCCGACCAGCTGCCAGCCCGCCGACGCCAGATCGGGGTGCTGCTTCACCCGCAGGTTCGGGCTGTCGGTATGCGCGCCGACCACCCGGAAGGGGCTGGCCTGCCCACCGCGGAACCCGCTGGGCGCGCCCGGTCCCCCATCCGCCCACGCCACCAGCGACCCGCCCCGCACCACGTAATAACGCCCGGCGCTGGTGGACGGCCACGGCGCGGATTCCGACAGGCGCGTGAACCCGTGATCGTCGAGTTCGGCCGCGACGGTCCGGCACACATGGAACGGAGACGGGGAGGCGTCGATGAATTCGCACAGTCCGGCGGCGGTGGCAGCGGTGACGGAAACAGGCATGGCAACGATCCTAAGCAGCAACGCTTCTGTTCTGCCGACCGTCCCGTCCGAGGCGAGCCGCTATTCGGGCTGCGGGGTGTCCGCCACCTTCTCCAGCAGGCGCATGAGCTCCAGGTAGTCCGCGCCGCCCAGGCGGCGGCGCAGGTCGGCCTCGGCGCGGGTCTCCTCGGCGCGCACCTCCTCGACCAACTCCACGCCGCGACGGCTCAGGCCGATGAGGATGCGGCGGCGGTCGTCGGCGGCGGCGATGCGGAAGATGAGGCCGCGCTCGGCCAGGTAGTCGGCGTGGCGGGTGGCGGAGGAGGGTGCGAGTTGCGCGCGGGCGGCGAGTTCGCTCATGGTGATGCCGACCTCGGCGGAGAGATTGGACAGCATCGACCACTGATCGGCGGTGAGGCGGCGGGCGCACAGCGGGGCTTCCAGGTGACGTAGCCAACTGCGTTCCGCGGCTCGCAGGGCACCATGCAGCGTGTAAATGCCGCTTACAATTGTCGCCATATTCCCGCCCATCAATTTCCGCTCCAACGAGAAGCAGAGTAACCGATGGTACCGCCGCACGAGAATCCCGATCACAGTATCGAGATCCTCAACATAGTCCCACTTCAGGGGGCAGGCGGTATCTTCGCGCCATCATGTGAAGCCGCAATTTCTTTGGCGGTCGAAGAAATCAACAGCGGCACGGGAATTCTCGGACGGGAATTGCGAACCACCCACATCGACGGCGGCCGCGCACCCGAGGAGGTGGCCCTCGAGGTCGAGGCGCTGCTGGCCACCGGCATGGTGCACGCGGTCACCGGCTGGCACACCTCGGCGGTGCGGCGGGCGGTCGCGGGGGTGACGGCGGGCCGGGTGCCGTACCTGTTCGCCACCGATCACGAGGGTTTCGACACCACCCCGCCCGGCCTGTTCCTGATGGGCTCGGATCCGGCCCGCCAGATCCTGCCCGCCCTGCGCTGGCTGCGCCGGGAGTTCGGGGCGTGGCGCTGGGCGGTGCTCGGCAACGACTACGTCTGGCCGCGGCGCACCGCCGCGGTGGTGCGCCGGGAGTTGGCCGAGCGCTCCGGCGAACTGTCGGTGCCGCTGGAGATGTTCGTGCCGTTGGAAACTCACGACTTCACCGAATTCCTGGCCCAGCCCGCACTCGACGCGGTCGACGGCGTGATCGTGCTGCTGGTGGGCGCGGATGTGGCGCGTTTCAATCGGCAGTTCACCCGCGCCGGGCGGGCCGACCGGCAATTGCGGGTGAGTCCGGCGGTCGACGAGAACGTGCTGCTCACCGCCGGGGCACCGGCGAATCGGAATCTGTATGTGCCGTCGAGCTTCTTCGTGAACGCGCCGGAGGCGGCGGATCGGCTGCGCCGGTATCGACGGCTGCACGGCGAATTCGCGCCCGCGCTGACGAATTTCAGCAATACCGAATACGAGGCCGTGCACACGCTGCGGGCCATGGCGGAGGCGGCGGGGTCACTGGACCCGGCGCGCATGCACGCGGCCGTACACGACGGCCGCATGCTCGAAACCCCCGCCGGGGAAAGGCGATTCGCCGGGCAGCAGGTGATACTGCCCAGCTATATCGCGGCCGTCGACGGGGTCGACTTCCAGATTCTGGATCGAATCTGCTGAGCGCTCAGGCGGAGACGAGCGAATCCAGGACCGAGAAGAACATGCCCAGACCGTCGTCACTGGGTCCGGTGAGCGCCTCGGTGGCGTGCTCCGGATGCGGCATGAGGCCCACGACGCGTCCGTTGGCCGAGGCCACACCGGCGATATCGCGCTGGGAGCCGTTCGGGTTGTCGCCCGAGTAGCGGAAGACCACGCGGCCCTCACCCTCGAGTTCGTCGAGCACGGCCTCGGAGGCCTGGTAGCGGCCCTCGGCGTTCTTGACCGGGATGAGGATCTGCGCGCCCGGCTCGTAGCGGGAGGTCCACGCGGTATCGGTGTTCTCGACGGTCAGCCACTGATCGCGGCAGACGAAGTGCAGTCCGGCATTGCGGGTGAGCGCACCGGGCAGCAGTCCCGCCTCGCACAGGATCTGGAAACCGTTGCAGATACCCAGGACCGGCATACCGCCCTCGGCGGCCTTGACCACTTCACCCATGACGGGCGCGAAGCGGGCGATGGCACCGGCGCGCAGATAGTCGCCGTAGGAGAAGCCGCCGGGCACGATGACCGCGTCGACGCTCTTCAGATCGGCGTCGGCGTGCCACAGGCTGACCGGCTCGGCACCGGCAAGCTTCACCGCGCGGGACGCGTCGACGTCGTCGAGGGTGCCCGGGAAGGTGATGACACCGATGCGCGCGCTCACAGCCGGACGACCTTCCAGTCCTCGATGACGGTGTTGGCGAGCAGCGATTCGGCGATCTGCTCCAGCTCGGCGTCGCTGATGCTGTCGTCGACATCGAGTTCGAATCGCTTGCCCTGGCGCACATCCGAAATCCCGGGGTGCCCCAGGCGTCCGAGCGCGCCGACAATGGCCTGACCCTGCGGATCCAGGATTTCGGCCTTCGGCATCACCTCGACCACGACACGTGCCACGCTGTGCTCCTAAAGCTGGTGGGGGTTTACCTGGTCAGCGTAATTGCCGCCGCTCATCGACGCGTAGTCGGGTCCGGCCGACGTGCCGCCTGCCACACTGCGCCGACGACTGCGTGGACCCGAGGTCCGGGACTACCGTTGGCCATATGCGCATAGCCCATTTCGGACACTCCTGCATTCTCGTGGAACTGCACGGCACGAAGGTCCTTTTCGATCCGGGCACCTTCTCGCACGGATTCGAAGGCATTACCGGACTCGATGCCATCGCGGTGACGCATCAGCATCCCGACCACATCGACCCGAATCGCATCGGCGCGCTCATCGAGGCGAATCCGCGGGCGCGACTGCTGTCGGATCCGCAGACCGCGCAGCAGCGGGAGGAGCAGTGGGAGGCCGTTCACGCCGGAAATGTATTGAAAGTCGGAAATGTGCAGATCACCGGTGGCGGCGGTCGGCATGCCGTCATTCATCCCGATATCCCGGTCATCGACAACACCGTCTTCCAACTCGGTACCCCGGACGATCCCGCCGAACTCGTACATCCGGGCGATTCGCTCTGGGTGCCGTCCACACCGGTCGGTGTGCTGGCGCTGCCCGCGGTCGCGCCGTGGATGAAGCTCAGCGAAGCGGTGGACTACCTGCGCGCGGTGAATCCCCGCACCGCCTTCCCGATCCACTACGGAATCATCGCGGAGGCGGCGCAGGGCATCTACTTCGGCCGATTCAATGAAATGGGGCCCGCCGGAACGGAATTCCGCGTGCTCGAGCCGGAGGACCACGCCGAGTTCTAGATCGGCGCGGTCCCGCCGCGGCGGCGCTCAGTCCGCGAAGGACGCCAGGAACAGCGCGAGACCGAGCGCCATATGTTCGATCTCCGTCGGATCCACGCTCTCGTTGGGGGCGTGGATCAGGCATTTCGGCTCCTCCACGCCGAGCAGCATGATCTCCGCGTCCGGGTAGGTGTCGGCGAAGACATTGCACAGCGGGATCGCGCCGCCCTGCCCCTCGGTGGTGGTGGCGCGACCGTAGGAGATTTGCAGCGCCGCCTCCATGGCGGTGCGGGCGGGACCACCAGCGGCCGATTTGAACGGTGCGCCAACTGCTTCCGTCTCGACCGTCACCTGGGCCCGCCACGGCGTACGCGTTTCCAGATGCGCCGTCAGCAGTTTCAGCGCTTCCTGCGGGTCGGTGCCCGGCGGGATGCGCAGATTCAACCGTGCCGCCGCCTTGGGCTGAATGGCCGCCGACGATCCGATCACCTTGGGCGCGTCGATACCGAGCACGGTGACCGCCGGTCGCGCCCAGAGCATATCGGCGACGGTGCCGCTGCCGGTGAGGTCAACACCCGACAGCACATTGGCGTCGGCGCGGAACTGTTCGGCCGGATACTGCACGCCGTCCCAGACCTGGTCGTTGGCGAGCCCGTCGATGGTGGTGTTGCCCTCGGCATCGCGCAGCGTTGCCAGCAGCTGGATGAGCGCGGCCAGGGCGTCCGGGGCCGCGCCGCCGAACATGCCGGAATGCATGGGGCTGCTGAGGGTTTCGATGGTGACGACCACATTCACATTGCCGCGCAGGGTTTCGGTGAAGGTGGGCACGCCGACGGCGAAATTGCCGGTATCGCACATGAGAATGGTGTCGGTGCGCAGCAATTCGACATTCCGCGGCACGAATTGCTCCAGGCCGCCGGTGCCCTGCTCCTCGGAACCTTCGGAGACCAGTGTGAGCCCGACCGGGAACGCCTTGTCCCCCAGCACTTTCCGCAGCGCCCGCAGCGCCGTGAGGTGCATGACGATATTGCCCTTGCAGTCCGCCGCACCGCGCCCGTACCAGCGACCGTCCTTCTCGGTCAGCTGCCAGACCGGCGTATGCCAGGCCGCGTCGTCGAGTGGCGGCTGCACGTCGTAGTGGCAGTACAGCATGACGGTCGGCTTGCCGGAGGGCGCGGGGTAGCGCGCGACGACCACATCGCTGCCGTCGGGCGTCTCGTGCAGTCCGGCATCGGTGAGCCCCTCGGCGACGAAGGCGTCAGCGACCCACTGCGCGGTCCTGCGGCACTCCTCGGGCGGGAACTGCCGGGGGTCGGCCACCGATTTGTACGAAACCAGTTCGGTGAGATCGGCTTTCGCGCGCGGCATGAGCTCGCGCACCGCGGCGCGCAGGGCGGCGGTGCGGGAATCATCCTTCACCCCAATGGTTTCGGTCATCTGCTCCTCCTGGGTCACGGGGTGCCTTCGGACTTCACCGTATCGCCGGTCCGCAGCGTTCGGGTCTGCTCGAGATAGGCCGGGAGTTCGTCCGGGCAGTAGGTTTCGATGGCCAGCGCGGTGGCCTCCAGAATCGCGCTGTCGGCGATCACGGGCCGATTGCCCGGACCGGACGCGCCATTGCTGATGGCCGCCTGATACCTGGCCTTGATGAGCGGCGACGACGGGTCCTGGCAGACCAGGCCGCCGTCGGTGCCCAGCGAATCGGCGATCACCCCGGCATCGGGCGCCGCCAGTCCGGCGGCCACCAGGCGCGAGCGCAACTGCTCGGCCTTGTGCGTCGCCTCCTGATCGTCGCGGACCTGGTTGAACACGATCACCCCGGCCACCGCGACCGCCACCAGCACCGCCGCGACGGACAGGTAGACGATGCGCCGCATCCGCGCGGACGCGTGTTCGATCTCGGGCAGTTCGACGGTCATGCCATCGCCTCCTGTGGAACCTCGGTCTTCCAGCTCTCCTTGCGGAATCGGAAGAACAGGTACGGGATCACCAGGCCGACAATGCCCGCGCCCGCCGCGATGAGCAGCACGTAGCCGAAGGCGTTGCCACTGCCGTACTGGGAGGGCGGTACGAAGCCGATGAGGAAGGCCGCGATGGAGGAGGCGATGCCGATACCACACAGCGCCACCAACATCGGCGCTCGATAGCCGCGCGGATGATCGGGTTGGTCGCGGCGCAGGCGCACCGCCGCCACGAACATGAGCACGTACATGATCAGGTACACCTGCGTGGTGATCACCGACAGAATCCAGTACGCGCTGGAGACGTCCGGAATGAAGGCGTAGAGCAGGGCCAGCAGCGTCGTCACCACACCCTGCGCGACCAGCATGTTCTGTTGCACCCCATGCTTGTTCAGCCGCGTGAGCACGGGCGGCAGGTAGCCCTCGGTGCGCCCGATGAGCAACAGCCCCTTGGACGGACCGGCCAGCCAGGTGAGCATGCCGCCCAGCGCCGCCGCCACCAGCATGACGCCCAGGATCGGGGTCAGGAAGCCGATGTCGAAGTGGTTGAAGAAGCCGTCGAACGCCTGCATCACACCGGCGGTGAGGCTCAGGTTCTTGGACGGCACCACCCAGCTGATCACCACCGCCGGAACGATGAAGATGGCCAGCACCAGCACCACCGCCAGGGCCATGGCCTTCGGGTACTCCTTGCCGGGGTTCTTCAGCGAGGACACGTGCACCGCGTTCATCTCCATGCCCGCGTAGGACAGGAAGTTGTTGACGATGAGCACCAGCGAGGCCAGACCGGTCCAGGCCGGGAGCAGGTGTTCGGCGTCCATGGGCGCGGCCGAGGAGTTGCCCTGCGCCAGGAAGACCAGGCCGAGGACCACCAGCAGCACGCCCGGCACCAGGGTCCCGATGACCAGCCCCATACTCGACAGTCCCGCAACGGTTTTGGTGCCCTGCGAGGAGATGAACACCGCCGCCCAGTAGATGGTGATGATGACGATGGCCACGTACACGCCATTGGCCGCCAGCGACGGGTCGATGATGTAGGCGAAGGTGCTCGCCACATAGGCGAGCAGACTCGGGTAGTAGAAGATGGTCATGGCGAACTGGCACCACACCGCCAGGAATCCGGCGGGCCGCGAAATCCCCTCGCCGACCCACTTGTACACGCCACCGGCCCATCCGGAGGCCAGCTCCGCGGCCACGAAGGCGGTGGGCAACAGGAACAGCACGGCGGGCAGCAGATACAGGAAGACGCAGGCCAGACCGTAGACGGCCATGGTGGGCGCGGCCCGCAGGCTCGCCACCGAACTCGTCGTCATGAGCGCCAGCGTGATCCACGATATGTAATTGGTGGCCGTCGCGGCCCTGCTCGTCGTGGTCATCGCGAGACCACGGGCCGATGTGCGGCGGACTTCACTCTCGCTATGCCATGCTGATAGTCCATGGACGAATAGTAATCGGCCAGCAATCGTCCTGAGATTACGAAACGGCGTGTGATTCAACCAGTTTCACGATCCTCGAAACTGGTCCTCGATTGCTGGCAACATGTGGTTGCCAATTCGGAGGCACAATGGCTGAGACAAACAAGCCCGACGACCTCTTCGCGATGCCCGGTATCCGCCGGACCGCGCCCAAGGACAGGTTCCCGGCCCACGAGATGTACCCCCAGGTCGCCTACGAGCTCGTGCACGACGAACTCCTGCTCGACGGCGTCTCCCGCATGAACCTGGCCACCTTCTGCACCACCTGGGTGGACGACCAGGCGCGCCGCCTCATGAACGAGTCGCTGGACAAGAACATCGTCGACAAGGACGAATACCCGCAGACCGCCGCGATCGAGGAGCGGTGCGTGCGCATGGTCGCCGACCTGTGGCACAGCCCCGACCCGACGGCCACCCTGGGCACCTCCACGACCGGCTCCAGCGAGGCCGCCATGTTGGGCGGTCTGGCCGCCAAATTCCGCTGGCGCAAGCGGGGCGGCACCGGGATTCCGAATTTCGTCTGCGGGCCGGTGCAGGTCTGCTGGGAGAAGTTCGCGCGCTACTTCGACGTCGAGATCCGCCAGGTCCCGCTGCGCGGGGACCGGCTCACCATGCACCCCGACGACCTCGCCGCCCACGTGGACGAGAACACCATGATGGTGGTCCCCACCTTCGGGCAGACCTTCACCGGGCTCTTCGAGGACGTGCGGGCGATCAGCGAGGCGCTCGACGGTGTTCAGACCGAGACCGGCCTCGACATCCCGATCCACGTCGATGCCGCCAGCGGTGGCTTTCTCGCCCCGTTCTGCGCGCCGGACCTGGTGTGGGACTTCCGATTGCCGAGGGTGAAGTCCATCAACGCCTCCGGCCACAAGACCGGGCTCGCCCCGCTCGGCGCGGGCTGGGCCATCTGGCGGGAGGCCAGCGATCTACCCGAGGAACTCGTCTTCGATGTCGACTACCTCGGCGGCAGTATGGCCACCTTCAATCTGAACTTCTCCCGGCCCGGCGGGCAGGCCATCACCCAGTACTACGACTTCATTCGACTGGGCCGCACCGGCTACACCCGGGTACAGGAGCAGATCTACCACGTCGCACGGCATTTGGCGGCGGGCCTGCGGGCCATGGGTCCCTTCGAGATGATCCACGACGGTGATCCGGAGCGCGGCATCACGGCCGTGTCGTGGCGGCTGACCGACGCCGACGCGGGGTTCAACCTCTACGACCTGTCCGATCGCCTGCGCACCCGGGGCTGGCTCATCGCCGCCTATCCGCTGCCCGCCGACCGCGAGAACGAGACCATCATGCGCGCGGTGCTGCGACACGGATTCACCGTCGACATGATCGATCTGCTGCTGGCCGATATCGAGCGCGCGATCGCGGCCCTGCGGATGAACCCGAGGTCCACACCGCTCACCAAGGAGGATGCGGGCGGGTTCACCCATTCCGCGAGGGCCGCCGTCGCGCGGCCGAAACCCGGTGTGGGCGCACCGGTTTCCGGTCAGTCGTCGGCCAGTCCGACGGTGCCGAGCACCCAGGCGAACTCGAAGGCGACTTCCTTCCACTTCTCGTAGCGGCCGGAGACGCCGCCGTGCCCGGCGCTCATCTCGGTCTTGAGCAGCAGCTGCGAGTCACCGGTCTTGGTGGCGCGCAGCTTGGCCACCCACTTGGCCGGTTCCACGTAGAGCACGCGGGTGTCGTTGAGGCTGGTGATGGCCAGAATGGCCGGGTAGTTCACCGGCGCGACGTTCTCGTAGGGCGAGTACGACTTCATGTACTCGTAGACTTCCTTGTCCGCCAAGGGGTTTCCCCACTCGTCCCATTCGATGACGGTGAGCGGCAAGGACGGGTCGAGGATGGAGGTCAGCGGGTCCACGAACGGCACGTTGGCGAGCACGCCCGCGAACAGCTCCGGCGCGAGATTGGCCACCGCGCCGACCAGCAGGCCGCCCGCGCTGCCGCCGTCGGCGATCATGCGATCGGCGGCGGTGACGCCGGTATCGACGAGATGCCGCGCGCAGGACACGAAGTCGGTGAAGGTGTTCTTCTTGGTGAGGGTCTTGCCGTGCTCGTACCAGAGGCGACCCATCTCACCGCCGCCGCGCACGTGCGCCACCGCGAAGACCATGCCGCGGTCCAGCAGCGACAGCCGCGCCACCGAGAAGCCGGGGTCGATACTGGCCTCGTAGGAGCCGTATCCGTAGAGCAGCAACGGCTTCGGGCCGTCGCCGAGATCGCGGCGCTTGACGATGGAGATCGGAATCCGGGTGCCGTCGGCGGCCACCGCCCAATCCCGGTGCTGCTCGTACTCGTCGGCATTGAAGCCGCCCAGTACCGGCTGCTCCTTGCGCAGCAGCATCTCGCCGGTCGCGGGCACGTAGTCGAACACCCGCATGGGGGTGATGAACGAGGTGACGCCCATGCGCAGGGTCGGCTGCTCCCACTCCGGGTTGGAGCCGATACCGGCGGCGAAGAGCTCCAGGCCGAACTGGATCTCCTGGAGATCGCCGTAGCCCTCGGAGGTCAACGGCCACACCGCGACTCGCGGCAGCGCCTCGCGGCGGTAGGAGAGCACCAGCTTGTCGGAGAAGGCGTCGATGTCCTCGAGGCGCACATCCTCGCGGTGGCCGATGAGGATGGTCTGCCGGGTCGGATCGTCCACCGGGGCCTCGGCGAGCACGAAGTTCTCCGCCTTGACGCCGTCGATCACATCGTTGTGCAGAATCAGCAGCCGGTCCTCGCCGCCGATGACGGCGTGTTCGGCCGAGTACTCCACGCCCTCGCGGCGCGGGATGAGCACCCGGAACTCGCCCTCGGGATTGTCGGACTCCAGGATCCAGCCCTCGCTGGTGATCTTGGAGCCGACCCAGATCACCAGGTACTTCTCCGAGCGGGTCGCGCCGATGCTCACCCAGTAGCGCTCGTCGGACTCGTGGAAGACCCGCACATCAGCCTCGCGGTCGGTGCCGAGCCGGTGCCGCCAGACGGTGTCGGGCCGCCAGGACTCGTCGACGGTCTGATAGAAGACGTGGGTGCCGTCGAGGGACCAGGTCGCGCCCGGCGCGGTCTCCGGAATCTCGTCGGCGAGCAGCTCACCGGTCTCCAGGTTCTTGAACTTCAGGACGTAGCGCTCGTCGCCGTTGGTGTCGACGGAGAAGGCCAGCAGATCGCCCGCATGGCTCAGCGAGAACGCGCCCAAGGCGAAGAAGTCGTGGCCCTCGGCCAACTCGTTGCTGTCCAGCAGCACCTGCTCGCCGGGGACCTCGGCGTCGAGCTCGAGCTGAGGCGGGGTCCAGTCGTCCTTGTCGCCGATCGGGCAGCGGCAGTGCACGCCGTACTGCTTGCCCTCGAAGCTGCGCGAGTAGTACCACCAGTCGCCCATGCGGGTGGGCACCGACAGATCGGTCTCCTGGGTACGGGACTTGATCTCGTCGAAGATCTTCTCCCGCAGCGGGCCCAGATGCTCGGTTTGCGCCTCGGTATAGGCGTTCTCCGCCTCCAGGTACGCGATGACCTCCGGGCTTTCCTTCTCCCGCAGCCACTCGTACTCGTCGACGAACACGTCGGCGTGATGCACGCGCTCGGCCGGTACCTTCTTCGCGATCGGCGCGGTCACCGTCACACCGGAATCGGGGGTCGCCGCGCTACCACTGTCCAAAGCCATGCGAACCACCGTAGTGCGCGGTGGTGTGTGGAGGGCGCGCACCCGACCAGGAAGGGCGGCGCGCCGCGCGGGCGCGCCGTTCGACGAACGCGATCAGCGCAGCCGACGCCGTCCATTGCCCGCCAGATGGCGGTTCTGTTCGTACAGGTAGAAGACCGCCGCCTTGCGCCGCGCGCAGGAGTCGGTCGGACAACTTCGGTGGATACGGAGAATGCTGTGGGCCAATTCGACGGTGAAGCGACCGGGCACTACCTCACAACTATCGGAGATGGGGGCTGCTCGCTGAGGGGACCATGGCGTGCGCACCGGACCTCCTTCCTGCTGACACAGTCTGGAATATCCGTTCCTGCGGATCCGCAAACACTGGCACTATGAGTGCGATCCAAATCACCGTCGGAGCACGCATGGCGCACAGGAGTCCGCAGTGGAAGCCAAGAACCGCGAAATCGATCCCGATGCCGTCTGGCGGCGCAGTGACGAGAACTCCGATGGCGTCGAAATCGCATTTCTGACCAGCGGGAATATCGGGCTGCGCGATTCCAGGAATCCGGACGGGCCGGTGCTGATCTTCACCCCCGGCGAATGGGAGGCCTTCGTCGCCGGGGCCAAGGACGGCGAATTCAACCGCCCTGGAAGATGATTCGCTACGGGGCCGGGCCGCGAGTCAGGCCCCGATGCCGCCCGCGATGGTCGGCCACGAGGTGTGCAGCGTGTCCTGCCAGTACGACCAGGAGTGCGTGCCCACCGGGCTGTGGTCGATGCGCGCGGGGATGCCCAACTGGCGCAGCCGTCCCTCGAAACTGACGACACAGGCATTGACGCCGGATTCGATGGGACCGCCGAAGAAGAGGTTCTCGGGCAGCTGCGGTTTGATCTCCAGCTCGTGCGGGCCGGGCAGGCCGCTGCCGGTGGAGAGGTAGATGGTCTTGCCGCGCAACCGCTCCGCGAGCAGCGCCGGATTGTGCGCCGCCCACTCGGGATCGGTGGGCGCGCCCCACATATTGAGGGGGTTGCCGCCCCGGTTGGCGATGGAGAACATCGTCGCGCCCTGGGCGATGGTGGTGTCCGGGCAGGCGCTGTATCCGGCGACGGCCTGATAGAGGTCCGGGCGGCGGACGGCCAGGGTGAAGGCGGCATTGCCGCCCATGGACAGGCCACCGATGGCGTTCACGCCGTTTCCGGCGAAGTGGCCGTCGATAATCGGTGGGAGTTCCCTGGTCAGGAAGGTTTCCCACTTGTAGCGGCCGAATTTGGGGTCGTCGTTGATCCAGTCGGTGTAGTAACTGGCCTGGCCGCCCATGGGCAGCACGACATTGACGTTCTTGTCGCGGAAGAAGGGTTCGGCGTCGGTGGCGTTGGTCCAGGTGCTCTGGCCCGCGCCGGGGTCGAGGCCGTCGAGCAGGTAGTAGGTGGGGCGGGCGCCGCCGTCGGCGGGGTGTAGCACCTGGACCTGGATGGTGCGGCCCATGGCGGGCGAGTCGATGAAGACGGCCGCGCGGGTGGCGCTGAGGTCGTCGATTCGGAGTACGGTCGCCGCGTTCGCGGTCGCATCGGTCGCGAGGACCGGAGTCAGCAAACCTACAGCGATCGAAAGGATCGCCGCCGCAACACTTCTTCGATACATGTCCCCACCTCAATCAGCCCGCCACACTCGTTCATCAAAGTATCCGACGGAGTGACCTTGAAGGATGGAAACGGCCATACGGCGTGTCGCTGGCAAACCGCCTGGTACGCATATGGTAATGCCGTTCAGCTATTACCGGACGCCCTGTCGAACGCGCCCCGAATCGATCCCGCGAGATAATCCAGATCCGCGCGCGGCGGCGAGGTCGGCCGCCCCCGCAGCCCGAATCCGTCCCCCGGCGTCCGCGGAATCACGTGCAGGTGCACATGAAAAACCTCCTGCCCCGCCGTCACCCCGTCCGCGAGAAAGAAATTCACCCCGTCGCACCCCACCTCCGACTCCCGCAATGCCGCCGCCAGCCGCTGCCCCACCTGAAAAAGCTTCCCCCCGACCTCCGGATCCAACTCCGCCAAACTCGTCGCCGGAACCTTCGGAATCACCAACAGATGCCCTGGCGTGAACGGCCGAATATCCATGAACGCCAACACATCATCGTCCTCGTAGACCTTCGAGGAAGGCGCCCGCCCGGCGACGATATCGGAGAAAATCGTGTACGGATTCATGCGCCGAGCCTAAGACCGCCGCGAGAGAATGGCGGCCCCACTCCCCCAAACCAATTCGTCCCCCGGCTCCGCGGAGCCGGGGGACGAGAGTACGAGGGTCGTCCGAGTTCAGAGGATCGGGGAGGGGGTGTAGCGGGCGGCTTCGGGGTTGGCGTCGACCAGTTTCTGGACCTGGGCGATGACCTCGGCGGTCTGGGCTTCGGCCGCGCCGATGAAGGCGGAGCGGTCGGCCAGGGCGGTATCGAGGGCGGCGCGGTCGAGGGGCATGCGGTCGTCGGCGGCGAGGCGGTCGAGCAGGTCGGGTTCGCGGCCCTGTTCGCGCATGGCCAGGGCGACGGCGACGGCGTGCTCCTTGATGACCTCGTGGGCGGTCTCGCGGCCGACGCCCGCGCGCACCGCCGCCATGAGGATGCGGGTGGTCGCGAGGAAGGGCAGGTAGCGGTTGAGCTCGCGGTCGACGACGGCGGGGTACGCGCCGAATTCGGCGAGCACGGTCAGGAAGGTCTCCATCATGCCGTCGATGGCGAAGAAGGCGTCGGGCAGCGCCACGCGGCGAATGACCGAGCAGAAGACATCGCCCTCGTTCCATTGCGCGCCAGCCATTTCCGCCGCCATGGACCCGTAACCGCGCAGCACCACCTGCAAGCCGTTGACGCGCTCACACGAGCGGGTGTTCATCTTGTGCGGCATGGCCGAGGACCCCACCTGCCCGGGCTGGAAACCCTCGGTGACCAGTTCGTGCCCGGCCATCAAGCGAATGGTGTGCGCGAAAGACGAAGGGCCAGCGCCGATCTGGACCAGCGCGGAGAGCACGTCGTGATCCAGCGAGCGCGGGTAGATCTGGCCGACACTGGTGAAGACGTTCGCGAAACCGAGGTGGCGGGCGACCTTCTGCTCCAGCTGCGCCAGCTTCCCGGCATCCCCGCCGAGCAGATCCAGCATGTCCTGCGCGGTCCCCATCGGGCCCTTGATGCCGCGCAGCGGATAGCGGTCGATGAGCTCGCGCAGCCGGGTGAGCGCGATGAGCAGTTCGTCGGCCGCCGAGGCGAACCGCTTGCCCAGCGTGGTGGCCTGCGCGGCCACATTGTGCGAGCGCCCCGCCATGACGAGGGTCTGGTACTGCGCCGCCCGCTCGGCCAGCCGCGCCGCGACGGCCACGCCGTGCGCGTACACGTGCTCGAGCGACTGCCGGATCTGCAGCTGCTCCACATTCTCGGTGAGATCGCGCGAGGTCATGCCCTTGTGCACGTGCTCGTGCCCGGCGAGGGCGTTGAACTCCTCGATACGGGCCTTCACATCGTGGCGGGTGACGCGCTCGCGCTCGGCGATGGAGGCCAGGTTCACCTGGTCGACGACGCGCTCGTAATCCTCGATCACCCCGGCCGGAACATCCACGCCGAGTTCGGACTGCGCGCGCAGCACCTCCAACCAGAGCCGCCGCTCGAGCACGATCTTGTTCTCGGGCGACCACAGGTGCACCAACTCGGGGCTGGCGTAGCGGGTGGCGAGGACGTTCGGCACAAGACTCACGTCTGCCGAGTCTAGTTAGCTCGCCGATGGCCTCCGCACCCCGGCCGAGCACCGCCGCGGCGCGGGTGGGTTCAGGCGGGCGGAGCGACGATATCGATGAGCTCGAGCAGCGCCCCGCGCGCCATGCGGCGGGGTTGCGGATCGCGTTCGCCCAGCGCGGTCACCACGGCGCCGTCGACCACCGCCACCAGTCTGCGCACCTGTTCGGCCCGCACCACCCGGTCGGAGCGGCGCAGCACATCGGCGAGCAGCTCGTCGAGTTGCGCGCGTAGTCGAAGCTGCACCTCGCGTAGCTCCGGATGCCGCGCGGAGGCGACCGAGCGTTCGTAGCGGGCGATCAACTGGCCGCGGGAATCCTCGTCGTGATCCTGGCCGTCGGGGCAGACGAGCAGGTCCAGAATGAGGTCCACGGTGGCCTCCGCGCCGCGACGGCGATGGGTCACCTCGCCCACGCGGCGGCGCATGCTGTCGAGTTCGGCGTTGCCGGAGAATTCGACCGCGCGCGCGATCAAATCCTCGAGGGATTCGAAGTAGTAGGTCGTCGACGCCAGCGGAAGTTCCGCGCGCGTGGCCACCGAGCGGTGCCGGACCGCATCGAATCCGCCTTCGAGTAGCAACTCGGCGGCAGCTGCAACCAGCGCTTGGCGACGCCGTTCGCCTTTCGGGGTCGTCGCGGTGATCACCACGTAATCGTGCCAGTCATCATCGGTTCATCTGTGCCAAATGGGTGCGATCTGTGTCTGTTCCAGTGTGAACGGGCTGTCGACGAGCCGTGCGAAATACGCATTACAGCTGTTGTACCCCATCGGTCGAGACCAGGGGGCGAGACGGGAAAGTCTTTGCGGGACATCGCCGCTGGGCTCCGGTGCGACGAACCGACCGGAACCGCTCCGGCAAACGGAGGGCATCGCGGCGGCGGCCTCATTCGAGATACTTTTCCAATCTCGTCAATGCCTCTTCGATATCGGCGGTCGCGCCCGCGAAGGAGAATCGCACGGTGTGCAGTCCATTGCGGGTGTCGAAGTCGATGCCCGGGGCGAGGGCGACGCCGGTGTGGTTCAGGACGTCGGTGCACCACGCCATGGAATCGTCGGTCAGATGCGCGATATCGGCATAGGCGTAGAACGCGCCGTCGGCCGGAGCCAAATCGGTGATCCCCAATTTCGGCAGTCCGCGCAGCAGTAGCTGGCGGTTGGCCGCATACCTCTGAACATGTCCGTCCAGTTCGGTTTTGGCCTCGGGGCCGAAGGCGTGCACGGCGGCGTACTGGGAGATGGCGGGCGGGCACACTGTCATATTCGACGCGAGCCGCTGCAAGGCCGGGCGCAGGTGCTCGGGCACCAGCATCCAGCCCAGCCGCCATCCGGTCATGGAGAAGTACTTCGACACCGAGCCGATGACGATGGCATTGTGCGAGGTCTCCCAGGCCGAGGAGGTCGGTTCGGTGCCCGCGTAGACGATGCCGTGGTAGATCTCGTCGGAGATCAGCAGCGTGCCGTGGTCGTCGCACCAGCGGGCCAGCGCGGCCAGCTCCGCCGGGTCGATCATGGTGCCGGTCGGATTGGCCGGACTCGCCACGATGAGCCCGGCCGGGGCCTGCGGCAGCGCCTCCAACATGGCCACCGTCGGCTGGAACCGAGTCTCCGGACCGCAGTCCAGCTCGACGACCTCGCAGCCCAGCGCCGCGAGCGTGTTGCGGTAGGCGGGATACCCCGGCCGCGCCACCACCACGGTGTCCCCAGCGTCGAAGGCCGCCAGGAAGATCAGCGTGAACGCCCCCGACGATCCGGTCGTCACGACCACGTCCTCGGCGGTCACCGACACCCCGTAGGTGTCGCGGTGATGCCCCGCGATCGCCTCGCGCAGCGGCAGAATCCCGAATGTCTCGGTGTAGCCGAGCAATTCCGCGTCCATGGCCGCCTTGGTCGCCCGCAGGACCGGCGCGGGCGCCGGAGTCGAGGGCTGCCCGGCCGCCAATACCAGCACATCCCCGTGGGTTCGGGCGCGCTCCGCTGCTGCTTTCCAGACATCCATCACGTAAAAAGGTGGAATGGCCGACCGGCGAGATTCGATACGCACTCGACAGACGGTAGAGCACCCGCTCCGCCGCCCGTCCGGAAACACCCGCCGGAATGCCTGAGGGCCACCACGCGCCGGGGGGACCAACCGACACCGACGAGGACGAAACCACGGAATACCAGCCCGACCCGACGTCAGCACGGAAAACCGCCGCCCCGGGGCGCGCGGGGAAACGCGCGGGCCGGAAACAGGCGACACGCGAGTCGGGAGCCCGCGCCGCACAGTCAGCCGCACAGTCGGAGGGCGGCGAGCCGCGAGCCCGCGACGCACGGCCCACGGACGGTGGCGGCAAGAAGGCCCGCACCGCACGACTCGGAGGCAGCAGCGACGGCGTCGACAACATCCGCGACGCACTACCCGAGGACGACAGCGGCGACAGCGTCAGCGACGCACGGCTCGAGAGCAGCAACGAGTCGGAGGCCCGTGCCGCGCGACCACGCAGGGGCGGCAATCGGAAGTCGGTGCCCACCACCTTTACACCCGGCGTTCGGACGCAGCTCGGTAAGCCCGCGGCCACCGTCTCGTGGCGAGAATCCCTCCGCGAATCCTGGAGTGGGGTCGCGCGGACGCTTCGGCCCGCGGGCGTGCGGGTGCGGGACGACGCGACGCGGGTGTGGCAGGCGCTGCCGAAGTCACGGGAGCAATTGCGTGAGGTCGGGCCGAAGGTGCGCGACGAGGTGCGGCGGCAGGCGCCGGTCACCAAGGCGTGGGCGCGGCAGCATCGGGTGCTGCTGGCCGGGCTGATGGCGGTGGTGGTCTTCGCCGGGGCGGACAGCACCCTGGCCCGCATTCCGACCGACGCGGCGGTGGAACCCGGTGTGGCACAGCGCGTTCCGGTGGCCTACCCGTTGCAGGTGCAGGCTCCGGCGGCGACGGCCAAGCGCTATCTGGACGCCATCAACAGCGGTGAGAAACTGCGTGAGGCGGCCGTGGTGGCCGCCGCCGCGCGCTCCACCCTGGAGCGCGCCAAGGCGGAGGCCGCCGCCGCGGTCGCCGGGGAGAACTCCCCCTGGCTGAATTCCGGCGCTGACTCCGGTGGGGCGCTGCCGCCGGGCTTCGTGCTGCCCGGCGCGGGCGGCTACGTCCTGCCCGCCATCGGCGCGTTCACCTCCGGTTTCGGTCAGCGCTGGGGCACCTTCCACGCCGGAATCGATATCGCGGCCCCGCTGGGTTCGCCCATCTACGCGGTGGCGGCGGGCACGGTCATCGACGCGGGCCCGGCCCAGGGCTTCGGCCTGTGGGTCCGCATCCGCCACGACGACGGTTCGATCTCCATCTACGGCCACATGTACGACTTCTTCGTCTCGGTGGGTGAACGCGTACCCGCCGGATTGCAGATCGCCCGCATCGGCAACCGCGGCGACTCCACGGGCCCGCATCTGCACTTCGAGGTCGTCATCGACGGCCAGCACGTGGATCCGCAGCGCTGGCTGGCCCTGCACGGACTCTCGCTGGGCTGAACGAGAAAGCCCCGCACCTTCCAAAGGTGCGGGGCCGCAACGTATTCGCCGAGGATCAGACCGCTGCCGGGACGGTGATCCGGTTCTCCGTCGCCGCCAAGGCGATATCGGTGCGGAAGTGGCTGCCCGGCAGCTTGATGCCCGCCAGGCGGGCGTAGGCGTTCTCGCGCGCCTCGGCGAGGTCGGCTCCGTAGCCCACGATGGAGAGCACGCGCCCACCGGCCGAGACCAGCGCGCCGTCGGCCCGCTGCGCCGTACCGGCGTGCAGCACCTCGGATTCGGTTCCGGTGCCCGAGGATTCGGCCCCGGTGATGAGGTCGCCGGTGCGCGGGCGGCCGGGGTAATTCTCGGCGGCGAGCACCACGGTGACGGCCGCGCCGTCCTTCCAGCGCGGCGGCGCGACCTGACTCAGGGCGCCGGTGGCCGTGGCGTGGAGCAGTTCACCGAGCGGGCTGTCGAGCATGGCCAGCACGGCCTGGGTCTCGGGATCGCCGAAGCGGCAGTTGAATTCGACCACGGCCGGACCGTTGGACCCGATGGCCAGACCGGCGTAGAGCAGCCCGGAGAACGGGGTGCCCCGGCGAACCATCTCCGCCGCAACGGGTTTCACCACATCGTCGACAATGGCGGCGGCGGTCTCGTCGGAGAGCCACGGCAGCGGCGTGTACGCGCCCATACCGCCGGTGTTCGGTCCGGTGTCGCCGTCGCCGACGCGCTTGTGGTCCTGCGCGGGCAGCAGCGGCACCACGGTCTCGCCGTCGACCAGGCAGAACAACGACACCTCGGGGCCGTCGAGGAAGGACTCCAGCAGCACCGGATGCCCCATCTCCAGACATTCGGCGGCGTGCTCGCGCGCGGCCGACCGATCGGGGGTCACCACGACGCCCTTGCCCGCGGCGAGCCCGTCGTCCTTGACCACCCAGGTCGGCCCGAAGCGGTCCAGCGCGGCATCGAGTTCGCCCGGGCTGTCCACCACCTCGCTGTGCGCGGTCTCGACGCCCGCGGCGTTCATGACGTCCTTGGCGAAAGCCTTGGAGCCCTCGATCTTGGCGGCCTCCGCAGACGGCCCGAACGCCGCGATTCCGGCGGCGCGCACGGCGTCGGCGACGCCGAGCACCAGCGGCACCTCGGGTCCGATCACCACCAGATCCGCCTCGAGCTCGCGCGCCAACGCCACGACCTCCTCGCCGGAGCAGGGATCCACGGGCCGAACCTCGGCGTGCTGGGCGATGCCCGCATTGCCCGGGGCCGCGTACAGCGCGGTCACCGCGGGATCTCGCCGCAGGGCGAGGACGAGGGCATGCTCACGGGCTCCGGAACCGATGACGAGTACGCGCACGGGCAACAGCTTAGGTGACGTCGGTTTACTGCGGTCCGGGCCTCCGGCAGGGATGATTGAGGAGACAGCCACCACCGCGATCGCGCGAAGGATGTGCAGGCCAATGGGCTTGATCGACGGAATCATGGGCAATGCCGGACGGATCGATCCGAACTCGGCGCAGCAGGAGTACGGGAAGCTGTTCGGGCAAGGGGAACAGGTGTACGCGGCGTACCTGCTGGTACGAGACGCGTTGCTGTTCACGAACAGACGATTGATCATTGTCGACAAGCAGGGCGTGACGGGCCGGAAGGTGAGCTATCACAGCGTGCCGTACCGGGCCATCACGCACTTCTCGGTGGAGACGGCGGGCACCTTCGATCTGGATGCGGAACTGTGCATCTGGATCGCGGGCAGCGCCGAGCCGGTGCAGAAGCGCTTCAACCGGCAGGTCGACATCTACGAGGTGCAGTCGATCCTGTCGCATTTCGTCGCGGTGTGAGCGACGAAGACGTGGGAGCAGAGCGGCGCGCACGCACCGAGCACGCGTAATCTCCGGAGCATGGCTTCTGTTTTCTCCGCAATCATCTCCGGTCAGCTGCCGGGCCGGTTCGTGTGGGAGGACGACGAATTCGTCGCATTCCTGACCATTGCCCCGGTGACGCAGGGGCATACGTTGGTGGTGCCGCGCCAGGAGATCGACCAGTGGCAGGACCTCGATCCGGATACCTTCGCGCGGCTGACCGCCGTGGCCCAGAAGATCGGGCAGGCCGTGCGGGCGGCCTGGAGCGCGCCGCGCGCGGGCCTGCTCATCGCCGGTCTCGAGGTGCCGCACCTGCACCTGCATGTGTTCCCGGCCTTCGAGTTGGGTGATTTCGATATCACCGACGCGGATCCGGAGCCGAGCAAGGAGTCCCTGGACGAGGCCCAGGCCAAGATCAAGCAGGCGCTGCGCGACCTCGGCTACGGCAAGAACGTCCCGGAGTAACCGCCGCTCAGCGCGGTAACCGCACCGTGAAAGTAGTGCCCGCACCCGGCGCGCTGTCCACCGAGACAGCGCCGCCGTGTGCGTGCACGAGAGCCTGCACGATGGACAGGCCCAATCCGCTGCCGCCGCTCTCGCGGCTGCGGGAGGCGTCGGCGCGGTAGAACCGTTCGAACACCCGCTCGGCCTGATCGGGTTCCAGGCCGGGGCCGGTATCGACGATTTGCAGCGACACCTGGTCGGCGGCCGGGACGAGTCGCACGGTCACCTCGGCGGTGGGCGGGGTGTGCACGAGCGCATTGTTCACCAGATTGCCCAGCACCTGGCGCAGCCGCGCCGCATCGCCGTTCACCTCCAAAGTCCCCTCGCCGGAACCGATTTCCAATTCGATGCGCCGTAGCGGCCCGTCCGGCCGCTGCGCGGCGGCGACGGCGCGCGCACTGTGCACGGCGTCGCTGGCCAGCGCCAACAGGTCCACCGAGGTGTGCTGCAGCGGCCGTTGGGCATCCAGGCGCGCCAGCATGAGCAGATCCTCGACCAGCAAGCCCATGCGCGTGGATTCGTGTTCGATGCGATCCATCAGCATGTCCGAATCTGTAATGGCCCCTTGCCGATACAGCTCGGCGAAGCCCTTGATGGTGGTGAGCGGCGTACGCAGTTCGTGGCTGGCGTCGGCCACGAAGCGGCGCATCTTGGCCTCCGAATGCCGCGCCGCCTCCTCCGAGGCCTCGGTGGCGGCGAAGGCGGACTGAATCTGGGCGAGCATGCCGTTGAGCGATCGGGACAGGTGATCCACCTCGGTTTCGGTGCCGCGCACGGGAACTCGCCGATGCAGGTCACCTCCGGCGATGGCGGCGGCGGTCTCCTCCACCTGCCGCAACGGCCGCAGACTGCGCCGAATCACCCAGCGCGCCACCAGCGCGAGCGCGGCCAGCACGACCGCGCCGACCGCGCCCTGCAGCAGGAGCAGGCGGTCGAGAATGGCTTTCGTCTGTTCCAGCGGCACCGCGACGGTGCTGGTCCCCGCGGGGTTCTGCAGGCGCACCGCACGCCATTTCACCGCCTCGTCCCCCTCCGATCCGACGGTGACGGGATCGCGTCCGAGATCCGCCGGGATATCCGGCACCGAGGTGCCCGCGTTCAGGTGCAGCACCGTATTGCCTTGCGGGTCCACGACTCTCACATAGAACAGCTGCGGCGGCCCATCCATGCCGGTTAGCGGTGCCTGCGGCGGCCGCGGCGCACCCGGCCGCGCCCAGGTGTGGATGGCCTCGTCGAGCTGTTTGTCGACGCGGTCGATGAGCGCGCCGCGCATGGCGGAGGTCACCGCGATCCCCGAGGCCAACAGCCCCAGCCCCGCCAGACAGACCAGCGCCGCCACGAGCGTGGTGCGCAGCGGCACCGCGGCGAGCCGATCCGAGAGCCAGCGGCGGCTCGCGCCGATCCGCCGCACCACAACGCCTTTCGGCGCGGCGGTCATCGCGCGCCCGACCCGCCGCGCGATTCCCGCAGCACGTAGCCGACGCCGCGCAAGGTGTGGATCAGCCGGTCCGGTCCGGTATCGACCTTCTTCCGCAGATAGGACACATAGGTCTCCACCACCCCGACCTCACCCCCGAAGTCGTAGCGCCACACGTGATCCAGAATGCGCGGCTTGCTGAGCACGGTGCCCGCGTTCACCACGAAGTACCGCAGCAACGTGAATTCGGTGGGCGACAAGGCAACCGGCTCCCCTGCCTTCCAGACCTCGTGGGTGTCGTCGTCGAGTTCGATATCGGCGAACCGCAGTCGCGGCGACTTCCGTTCGGCCACACCGTGTCCCGCGCGCCGCAGGATCACCCGCAGCCGAGCCACCACCTCCTCCAGACTGAACGGCTTGGTCACGTAGTCGTCCGCGCCCAGCGTCAATCCGGTGATCTTGTCCTCGACATCGTCTCGGGCGGTGAGGAACAGCACCGGTGCGTCGATGCCGTCCGCGCGCAATCGCCGCAACAGCCCGAACCCGTCCATCCCCGGCATCATCACGTCCACGATCAGCGCGTCGGGCCGAAAGCCCTTCGCCCGGTCGAGACCCTCGGCGCCGCTGCCCGCCGTCGCGACCTCGAAACCCTGGAACCGCAGACTTACCGCCAAGAGCTCGACGATCATCGGCTCGTCGTCGACGACCAGAATCCGAGCCTCGGTCTCGCGCTGCGCGGGAACTGCCATGACTTCATCCTGCGCGGTCCAGAGGTGAGGATCCTGGACGTTGGCTGGGAGTTTCCTGGGAGCCGACCCGCTTCCCACGCACGGGAAACGACCGTATTGACAACATTAGGACTGCCTAACCTAAGCTCATCGCCCATGACCTCTGTGGACGCCGCGCGCCCGGCCGCGCTGAGCTGGCGAATACCGGTGCTCGGCATCGGGTTGGCCGCCCTGCTGCTGTGCGTCGTACTGAGCCTCGCCCTGGGTGCGCGGTCGGTGCCGGTGCCCGCCGTGGTCGAGGCGCTGCTCGGGCAGGGGCAGGGCCGCGACGCCATGGTGGTGACCGGAATGCGGTGGCCGCGCACGGTGGTCGGGCTGGTGGTCGGCGCGGTACTGGGCCTGGCGGGTGCGGTGGTGCAGGGCGTCACGCGCAATCCGCTGGCCGCGCCGACCACGCTCGGCATCAATGCCGGAGCCGGATTCGCGGTGGTTATCGCGATCTTCACGCTCGGGCTCACCCAGCCGGTGCAGTACCTCGGGTTCGCTTTCGCGGGCGCGGCCGCCGCCGCGGCCTTCGCGCTCGCGCTGGGCCGCCGGTCCGGTGATCTGGACCCGGTCCGGCTGGTGCTCGGCGGCACCGTCCTGCAATTGGTGCTCATCTCCTGGACCTCGTCGATCCTGCTGTTCAGCGAGCGCACCCTCGACGAGGCCCGGTTCTGGCTGGCGGGTTCGATCTCCGAACGCGGCTTCGACATCCTCGTACCCATGCTGCCGACGATCGTCGTCGGCACCCTGCTCGCCCTGATGCTCGCCCCGGCACTCAACGCGCTGGCGCTCGGCGACGAAGCCGCCACGGCGCTCGGACTTCCGGTGGCGCGCATTCGATTCGTCGGCATGGTGGCGGTGGTGCTGCTGGCCGGTTCGGCGGTCGCGGTGGCGGGCCCGATCTTCTTCATCGGTTTGGCCGCACCGCATCTGGTGCGGCTGGTGCTCGGCGGCGACCATCGGCTGCTGCTGCCCGGCGTGCTCATCGCCGGACCGCTGCTGCTGCTCGGCGCGGATATCCTCGGACGGCTCATCGCACCGCCCTCGGAAGTCGAGGTCGGGATCATCACCTCCTTCCTGGGTGCGCCGCTGCTGGTGATCCTCGCGCGCAGGCGGGCCACCCGATGATCGCCACCCTCCCGGCCCCGCCGCGGGCGACCGCGAATTCCCGTGCCCGACAGCGCCTCACCGTGCTGGCCGTCACCTCCGCGGCCCTGCTCGCCGGACTGATCACCCTGGCGCTGGTGCTCGGCGAATTCCCGATGGCGCCCGGCGCCGCGCTGGGCGCCGCGCTCGGATTCGGGGACGCCGGTGATGTCTATGTGGTGCAACAGTTTCGGCTGCCGCGCCTGGTCGCCGGTCTGATCGCCGGAGCCGGGTTGGCGGTGTCCGGCGCTGTGCTGCAACGGATCTTCCGCAACCCGCTGGCCTCCCCCGATGTCATGGGCGTCACCGGCGGCGCGTCCTTCGGCGCGGTGGTGATTCTGGCCTTCGGCGCGAGCCAGGCGCTGATTCCGTTCGGCGCGTTGGCCGGTGGGCTCGTCGCGGGCATCCTGCTCGCCGTCCTCGGCAGCCGGGGGCTGCCGGTGAGCCGACTGGTCCTCATGGGCCTGGCGATTCAGGCGGGTCTGGCGGCGGCGGTGAACCTCTTCCTGGTGCGCTTCCCCAAGGAGCTCGCGGGATCGGCGCTGCAATGGCGCACCGGATCGCTCTACGGGCGCACCTGGCCGGAGGTCCAGGGCGCGGCCCTCGCCAGCGCGGTGGTGCTGCTCGCGATCTTCGTGGCGTACCGGACCCTGGCCGTGCTCGACCTCGGCGACGAATCCGCGGGCACCCTCGGCGTCCGGGTCTCCTCGACGCGCATCCGTCTACTGCTGACCGCGGTCGCGCTGGCCTCCCTGGCCGCCGCCCTCGCCGGACCGATCGCCTTTGTCGCCCTTGCCATTCCGCACCTGGTGCGCATGCTCGTCGGCCCGCCCACCGCCGCCACGCTGGCAGTCACCGCCCTGGTGGGATCGACCCTGCTGGTGGGCTGCGATCTGCTGTCGCAACACGTGCTGCCCGGCGCGGTGCCGGTCGGCGTCGTCACCGCGACGGTCGGCGCGCCCTGGCTACTCGTACTCATGCTGCGCGAGAGCAGCCCGACTTCGCGGAGGACCGCATGAGCGACGCCAATGTGCTCGCCACCCAAGACCTCGCACTGCACTACGGGGACCGACGCATCATCGACGGACTGGACCTGGAGTTGCCCGGCGGCGCGGTCACCGCCATCGTCGGGCCGAACGCGTGCGGCAAATCCACCCTGCTGCGCGGACTTTCGCGCCTGCTGCGCCCGACGGGCGGGGCCGTCACCCTGGACGGGGCCGATATCCACCGCATGTCGGCCCGCGCGCTGGCATTGCGGCTCGGATTGCTGCCACAGCAACCGATCACACCCGAGGCCATCACCGTGGAGGCGCTGGTCCGGCTGGGCCGTTACCCCCACCAGCGCATGCTGCGCCCCTGGTCGGCCGCGGATCAGTCCGCTGTCGAGAATGCCCTGCGCCGCACCGGAACCGACGATCTGCGCGATCAGCAGGTCGACCAGCTCTCCGGCGGCCAACGCCAAAGGGTCTGGATCGCACTGGCTTTGGCTCAGGACACCGATCTGTTGCTGCTCGACGAACCCACCACCTTCCTGGATCTGCGCCATCAGCTCGACATTCTGGATCTGGTCGCCGAACTGCACGCCGAGGCGGGCCGCACCGTGATCATGGTGCTGCACGATCTCGGCCAGGCCGCCCGCTACGCCGATCACCTCGTCGTCCTGCACGACGGACGGTTGGCCGCCGCGGGCCCGCCCGCCGAAATACTCGACGCCGAACTGGTGCGCACCGTCTTCGGCGTCGACTGCCGGGTCGTGCCAGACCCGGAAACCGGTACCCCGCTGGTCATCCCCACCCGTCGCGGAGCGCGACACATCCCGGCGGCGACCAGCGTCGTTCCGGCTTGATTCCCCACCATCGAAACGAGGACGAACCATGTCCATACGAGGGTTCCGCCTGCGCGGATCCGGACGCGTCGTGGCCGCACTGGTCGCGGCCACCATCGGCATCACCGGCCTGACGGCCTGCGGAAAGGGCACCGCCACAACGGATTCGGGCAGCAATCCCGCCGACGCGGCGGCATTCCCCCGCACCCTCGACACCGTGATGGGGCAGGTGACCATCCCCAAGGTGCCCCAACGCATCGTGGTGCTCGACACCGCGGAGCTGGATACGGTGACGCTGCTGGGCATCACGCCGGTCGGCGCGGTCGTACCGCACACCAAGACCCTCGGCGGCTTCCCCGACTACCTGAAGGACAAGACCGAGGGCGTCACCGATGTCGGCCCGCTGCTGGAGCCCAACCTCGAGCGCATCGCCTCGCTGCGGCCGGATCTGATCCTGTCGTCGAAGGTCCGCCACGAGAAGATCTACGACAAGCTCTCCGGTATCGCCCCGACCGTCTTCACCGAGACCACGGGCGGCCCGTGGAAGGCCAATCTGGCGGTGCACGGCAAGGCGCTGGGCCTGGACCAGCAGGCCGCGGACGCCCTGCGCGCCTACGAGGACCGTGCCCGCGCCCTCGGCGAGCAGATCAAGGCCGCCAACAACGGCACGCTGCCGACCGCCTCGGTCATCCGCTTCCTGGCCGGACCGACCCGCCTGTACCTGAGCAACTCCTTCAGCGGCGTGGTGCTCGGCGATATCGGACTGCCCCGACCGGCCTCGCAGATCTCCACCGATCCGAAGAAGATCATGCTCGAGATCAGCCCGGAACAGATCGACAAGGCCGACGCGAACCTCGTCTTCGTGGCCACCATCGACGATCCGAGCAAAACCCAGAAGACCGCCGTCACCACCAATCCGGTCTGGCTCGACCTGCCAGCCGTCAAGGGCGGCAAGGTCTTCGAGGTACCCGATGAGACCTGGATGTCCGGTATCGGCGTCCAGGCCGCCGACCGCATGCTCGCCGATGTGGCGAAGGCGACCGGCGTGCGATCCTGAGACCTGACCGAAGACCCGTGCCCCCAGCGCTGTCGCGTTGGGGGCACGGATGTTTCAGGGGCGGTGCACTTCACGTGCACCGCCCCTGTTCGCAGAGCCCCCTGTCAGGATTGAACTGACGACCTTCGCTTTACAAGAGCGGTGCTCTACCACTGAGCTAAGGAGGCGGAAGCGGAGTCATCATAACCAAGTGGACCGGCTGCGCGGAAAGCCGGATCCAGCCTGGACATTGGCGAAGGTCAGAGAACCGGCGCGATCGCGCGACAGGTGAATGTCGGGCGATCGCGGTCGGTCACCGTTCCTACGCAGCTGATCCCAGAACCCCACTGTGCGGCCCGACGAGGGGCCGCAGCGATATCTCGCTAGGTCAGGACTGGGCGGCCTGGCGGGCCGCGTCATCGGCCGCCATGGCGTCACGCAGACTCTTGGGACGCATATCCGTCCAGTTCTTCTCGACGTACTCGACGCAGGCAGCACGGCTGTCCTCGCCGAATACGACCCGCCAACCCGCCGGAACCTCGGCGAAAGCGGGCCACAGGGAATGCTGCTCCTCGTCGTTGACCAGAACGAAGAACCGGCCGTCTTCGTCATCGAAGGGATTGGTGCTCATTTCACCTCACTGGATACTGGCGCTGTGTACGGGAACGCTGACGGAACGCTGGAACACTCGGTTGTCACCCACGAGCCTCCAACGAACCCCCGACGTTGATTCGACCCTAGCAAGGCAAGCGTTACGAGTTGGTGGTTACCTTCACGCAGCGAAGAAATCGAGCAGGATCTTGTTCACGGCTTCGGGCCGTTCCAGGTAGCCGAAGTGCCCGGCATCGGGAACTTCCTGGTAGCGCGCGCCCGGAATGACCTCGGCCACCTCGCGGGAGAGATAGGGCGGGATCATTCGGTCATCGGCGAATCCGACGGACAAACACGGCACCGTAATGGCGCGGTAGGCCGCCAGCCGCTCGAAATCGTGGTCCATGCGCCGCTGCGCGCGGACGCCGGGCGAGACCGGGCCGCCGGTGAATTCGAACAGGTCCAGCCAGTCGCGGGCCGAATTCGGATCGGCCATGGTCGCCGGGGACAGATTCATGACGGCGGTGAGCGCGGCATCGTATTTGGCGGGCAGCTTCACCCCGCTGGCATCGAGTTCGTGCTCGCCCAGCGACAGCGTCTTCTGGAACTGGTCGAGCCGCCCGTGCCCGGCCATGAACACGGCCTTGCGCACCAGGTCGGGGCGGGCGAGCGCGAGTTCCTGGGCCACCCGCGCACCCATGGAGGTGCCAGCCACCAGCGCCGGTCCCTCGTCGAGGAATTCGATGAGCCCGGCGGTGTCGCGCACCAGATCGTCGATGGTCATACCGCCCGCGGCCTCGAACGAGGGCGCGATACCGCGATTGTCGAAGGTGCACACCCGGTATCCCGCGGCGACCAGCGCGGGCACCTGATGCAGCTCCCACACCCGGCCCGGGCTGCCCGTGCCCATGATCATGACCACCAGCGGACCGCCGCCCTTGACGTCGGTGCCCTTGGCACGGTCCCCCTTGACCTGGTAGTTCAGCGAGATTCCGTTCACCGTGGCCAACGGCATTGCAGCGACCCCTTCATCAGATTGACTCGTGCGGTGCCTTGTCGTCCGCACCTCCACCGTATCCCCACCGGGCGTCCGAACGTTTCTCACCACTGCTTTTGGGGCATCGCCTACACCGAGCGGACGGTCCCCAACCCGAGGCCGGATAACATGGACTCCTCGCAACCTGTGCACAGACACCCCGAGAGGACACGATGATGGCCGCGAACAGCAGCGCCAAGGACATCGCGGACGACGATCTGGAACCGCTCGCCGACGAAACCGCACGCCAGGCGCAGCGCGTCGTGGCCGCCTACGCCACGGATGCCGACGAGTGCCGGATGCTGCTGTCCATGCTGGGCATCGGGCCGAGCGCCCGGGCCGACTGAGGCGAACGGACAACAGACAACTCCAACGGGCTCCCGATACGGCAAAAGGATCGAGTGGACAGATGACACAGACCGACGACTCCCAACCCCGACCGGACAACGAGCCCGACGAATTCGACGGAGTGCCCGTGGCCGCCTATCGCGGTCCGGGTGCGTTGATTCCCGAGGACGGCTCCGGCTCCGGTTTCGTGGTCGTCGCGAATCGACTACCCGTCGACCTGGAACGACTACCCGACGGCTCCACCCGCTGGAAGCGCAGTCCGGGTGGTTTGGTGACCGCGCTGGAGCCCGTGCTGCGCAACAACAAGGGCGCGTGGGTCGGCTGGGCGGGTGTGCCGGACGTCGACCTCGATCCCATCACCGAGGACGGTCTGGACCTGTTCCCGGTACCCCTGTCGGCCCAGGAGGTCGCCGACTACTACGAGGGGTTCTCCAATGCCACGCTGTGGCCGCTGTACCACGATGTGATCGTGCGGCCGGTCTACGACCGCGACTGGTGGCAGGCGTACGTGGCGGTGAACCGCCGTTTCGCCGAGCACACCGCGAAGGTGGCGGCCGAGGGCGCGACGGTCTGGGTGCAGGACTACCAGTTGCAGCTGGTGCCCAAGATGCTGCGCATGCTGCGCCCGGATCTGACCATCGGCTTCTTCCTGCACATTCCGTTCCCGCCGGTCGAGCTGTTCATGCAGATGCCTTGGCGCACGGAGATCATCGAGGGTCTGTTGGGCGCGGACCTGATCGGCTTCCACCTGCCGGGTGGCGCGCAGAACTTCCTGTACCTGGCGCGCCGCCTCGCGGGCCAGCCGACCTCGCGCGGCAATGTGGGCGTGCGCTCCAAACTCGGTGTGGTGCAGGTGGGTTTCCGCACCGTCCGGGTGGGCGCGTTCCCGATCTCCATCGCCTCCACCGAACTCGACGAGTACTCGCGCCGCCGCTCGGTCCGTGAGCGCGCCGCGAAGATCCGTGCGGAGCTGGGCAATCCGAAGACCATCCTGTTGGGCGTGGACCGGTTGGACTACACCAAGGGCATCGACATCCGCCTGGCCGCGCTGGAAGAGTTGCTCGCCGACGGCGAGATCGACCCCGCCGAGACGGTCATGGTGCAGCTGGCGACCCCGAGCCGCGAGCGCGTGGAGTCCTACATCCAGATGCGCGGCGATATCGAACGCCAGGTGGGCCGCATCAACGGCGAATACGCCCGCGTCGGCTACCCCGTCGTGCACTACCTGCACCGACCCATCCCGCGCGAGGAGCTGGTGGCCTTCTTCGTGGCCGCCGACGTCATGGTGGTCACCCCCCTGCGCGACGGCATGAACCTGGTCGCCAAGGAGTACGTGGCCTGCCAGGGCGGCCTCAACGGCGCCCTGGTACTGAGCGAATTCACCGGCGCGGCAGGCGAACTGCGCCAGGCGTACCTGTGCAACCCGCACGACCTGGAGAGTGTGAAGGAGGCCATCTCCTCCGCCATCGACGACGACCGCGATGCCCGCCGCCGTCGCATGCGCGCCATGCGGCGCCAGGTCCTGACCCACGACGTCGACCGGTGGGCGCGCGCCTTCTTGGATGCCCTGGCTCAGGACCGGGTCGCGGGGAGTGCGTTGTTGACCGATGACGATGTGGATCCGGCGCCGCGCCGGTGAGTTTGTCCTGAGCGGTCGAAAATCGCTCCGAGGTGCCGAATTTCGGTTTCTTGGAGCGATTTTCGACCGGCTAGGCCAACGGCCCACCGCTCATTCAGCCTGTTCGCCGAAGCGGTAGACAACCCCGGTGAGCTCCTCCGACTTCTCCCACAACCGCGCGGCAAGCTCAGGGTCCGTGGCACCCGCCGCAGGCTCGTCGAGCACCGGGTAGCCCTTGATTCGGCCGCTGGGGCCGAAGAATTCGCCGCCGCGCGCAGTCGGGTCGACGGCCGCTCGGATCGTTGGCAGTGCGCCCATCTCGGGGGTTTGCTTGAACGCGTCGGACATCCACTTGAAGGTGGGGCGCGACAGGAAGCGGATGACCGGGCCCAAGTTGTTCTGGAAATCCGATTGGGCGACACCGGGATTCGCGGCGGTCGCGATGAGGTCGGCGGCGGTGCCGTTGAGTCGACGCTGCAATTCCAGGATGAAGAGTTGGTTGGCCAGTTTGGACTGCGCGTACGCTCGCAGACCTCGATAACGCTGTGCGCCGTGCACCAGGTCGTCGATGTCCTCGGCGGTCATTGCCTTGCCGAACGCCCGGCTGGTGACCGAGACGACCCGTCCGGCGGGGGCGGCGAGCAGCCGGTCCAGCAGCAGCCCGGTGAGCGCGAAATGGCCGAGATGGTTGGTGGCGAAGGTGGTTTCGAAACCGTCCTCGGTGCGCGTCGGCTCCATGGTGACGGTGCCCGCGTTGTTGATCAGCAGATCGATCCGCTCGAACTCCGCGCGCAGCTCCGCCGCGGCCTTGCGCACCGATTCCTGCGACGCGAGATCCAGTCGCACCAGCGACAATTCGGCCTCGGGAGCACCCACGCGAATCGACTCCGCGACTCCGGCCGCCTTGTCGAGATTCCGGCACGCCAGTACCACGTGCGCGCCGCTGTCGGCGAGCAGGAACGCCGTCGCCACCCCGATCCCGGCGCTGGCACCGGTGACCACGGCAACCCGCCCGCGCAGATCCGGAATATCGGCCGCGGTCCACGGCGTCTGTGTCTTGCCCATTGAGTTGTCCTGAGTCCTAGGGTCTTTCGATAACCCCAGAACTCTAGATCGGGTCTACGTCGGCCACCAGCCAGCGACCGTCCTCGTGGTCCAACTTCACCCGCAGGCGGCTGGCATCGACGGTGCCCTTGGCCGGATCCTTGCCGGTGCTCTTCTGATTCAGGAAGACCATCACCTCGACGTGGTCGGCGTCGGCCTTGATCACGCCGCTGCCCACCACCGTGGCCTGGACGACCAGCTCCTTCTCCTTCGCGCCGGGCGCGAGGACGGTGTCGGTGACCTTCTTCCAGTCTTCCTTGAAGTCCGGGGTCATATTCTCCGAGACCTTGGCCATCTGGTCGTCGATGGTCTTGAAGTTGTAGCCGAACATGGCCTCGGTGGCGCTGCGGGCCACGGCGAGCGCGTCCTCGCGGGCGGCATCGACCTGGCGGTCCTGCCAGTAGCCGTAGCCCACCCAGGTGCCGACGACGAGGGTGGCGACGAGCAGTACGCCGGTGCCCGCCAGAATCAGCAGGTCACGGGTTTTCGCGGCGGCCTTGCTCATATCACCATCTCCATCTGCGTTGCGGCCAAACCCTTCTCGGTGTGGGCGATGGTCACGCGGAAGCGGAACTGGCGCTGCTGCGGACCTTCGGCCCCGGCATTGGTGAGGGTCTGCTTGACGGCGACGAGCACGATGGCGGTGTTGTCGTCGGAGCTCTCGATGGCGGCCTCGACGACCTCGCCCTGGGCCTTCACCTCGGCCTTCTGCACGATTCCGGCGTAATCGTCCTTGCGCTGCTCGTACTCGGCGGCGAGGTCGCCGGAGGTCACCTCCAGCACCCGCTTGATGTCCTCGGAGGCGGTATCGGCGCTGATATTGGTGATGTTCAGCATGGCCTGCTTGGCGGTCTGGACGTAGTCCGCGCGCAGGGCGTCCTGGGCGGACGCCTCACTGCGCAGGTGCATGACCCAGGCGCTGGCGGCCACGACGGCGACGGCGAGCACCACGGCCACCGCGGAGAGAACGCGCTCCCAGCTGAAGCGCCTGCCCGCCGAAGCGGCTGCGGGCGCTTCGGATTCGGCGTTCGACTCGGTGGCGGACTGTTCGGGCGTGATGCCCTCGGTGGTGTGAACGACCTCGACGACCTCGGTCGGCTCGGGCTCGGTGACGGGCGGCTGCGGAATGCGCTCGGTGGCGGTCTCCTCGGCCGTCTCGTCCCGGGCGGCCGTCTTGTCGACCTCGACGGCCTTCCCGCTCGGCGCGGCCGACGGTTTCTCGAGCGACGGTTTCTCGAGCTTGCCCTTCTCGAGCTTTGCCGTCTTGGCCTCGGCCGCAACGGTGGTCTCATACCCCGCTGAGGCGTTCTGCTCCTCCGGCGGCGGGCCTTCCGAGCGCACAGCGCGCCGCCGGGTTCGCTTGTTCACCTCACCGGTGTCACTCATCGAATCTGCTCCTGAACCATCGCTGTCAAACTCGCCGGGACCACCCCGGAGCCGTCCTCCCCGATATTGGCCTGACGATACGTGCGACCGTCGGGTCCGAGAAAAGTACCGGTAAGCGGATCGTACGTCCGCGTCTGCACGGAGGCCGGTTGGGTCTCGGTGGGTGCACCGGCGGCGGGCTCGCCCGACGGCGCGACCGGGTTGGGGTCGCCGAAGGGCGGGTTGTCGCCCAGCGGCTGGTAGCCGTTGGGATCGCGACACATCTCCGGGGTGGGCGCGCGCCGACCCGGATACTCCATACACGGGGTGTTGCGGATACCGCGGACCGCGAACGGCGCGTCCTGCGGAACCTGGCAGTACAGCCCGTCCGGGGTGTCGGGGGCGTCGCGCTCGGCGGCCGAGCGCCGCTGTTCGGGCGCCAGGAAGCCGGTGGTGCAGCCCTGCGGATCATTCACGCTGACCATGAAGTCGACCATCGCGCCGTACTCCAGCGGACCGCCGAAGGCGACCGTCAGCAGCGCGGCGACCAGCGGCGGGAAGACCACCAGCAATTGCTCGATACCGGCGTTGTAGACGTAGCTGACCTGGCCGACGCTGGCGAGATTGCGGGCCAGCAGCGGCAA
This sequence comes from Nocardia sp. NPDC050406, assembly GCF_044459025.1. NCBI lineage: Bacteria > Bacillati > Actinomycetota > Actinomycetes > Mycobacteriales > Nocardiaceae > Nocardia > Nocardia sp. NPDC050406. Next base: position 737,305 of record NZ_JBITIM010000003.1, read on the forward strand.
GGTCGGCTTCATGTCCTGGAAGAGCTGGGTGGCGCTGGTGGCGGCGCCGGGCGTCTTGGCCAGCACATTGCGCAGCGCCGGATCGTGTTCGCGCAGTTGGTCGGTGAGGGTGGCCAGATCCTGGGTCCACGACCGGATGGCGGCGTCGGATTCGATCTGGGTGTCGAGCAGCGGGCCGATCTTCTCGATCAGATCCTTGGTCGCACCGGTGTTGTTCTTGGCCTCCTGGATGAGTAGCGACGCGGAGTCCAGGAACCGCTGCAGTTCGGGGCCGGAGCCGTCGAAGGCCTTGAACGCGTCGTCGATGACCTGGCGCAGTTTGGTGTCGGCCACGCTGTTGAGCAGCCGGTCGGTCTGGTCGAGCAGCGTGCCGACATCCTGCGGGAGCTTGGTGCGCTCGACCGGGACCACCGAACCGTCGGACAGGTTGCCGCCCTTGGGATTCTCGGCCGGAACCAGGTCCACGTACTGCTCGCCGACCGCGGAGACGCTGCGCACCCAGGCATCGACATCCGAGGGGATCTTGAAGTCGCTGTCGATGGACAGTTCGGCGTCCACCCCCTTGGGCGTGAGCCGAACCTCCTTCACCTTGCCGACATTGGTGCCGCGATAGGACACATTGGCGCTCTCGTAGAGCCCGCCGGTGGCGGCCAACTGCACCGTCACGTCGTAGCGCCCGATGCCGAACATGGCGGGCAGCTGCACGTACTGGCCGCCCATGACCGCGATGCCGATAACGGTCAGCACCGTGAAGATGGCCAGCTGAATCTTGACGAAGCGGGTGAGCTTCACTGTCCACTCCCTTGCGGCACGGTGAGACCCGGAATGGCCGGGAGCCCCGGAATCGACGGCAGCCCAGGAATACTCGGCTCGGGGGCGGGCGTCTGCGGCTGGTTCAGCGGAGCCGTCTTGGGATCGACGGGAGCGCCGGGGGTGCCGCCGAGCTGCCCCAGCGCACCCTCGATACCGGCCAGGCGCGGACCGAACGGGGTACCGGTGAGGAAGTTCTTGGACAGTCGCGCGGCGGTGATGTCGTAGGTGATCTTCACATTCAGGTAGTCGCCGCGCACCGCGCCGTCCATATCGTGCATGGAGAACGGGAAGGTGAGCAACATACCCAGTGCCGCACTGAGATTGGTGCCGGTATTGGCGATCTCCTCCAGCAGAGGCCAGAGATTCGCGAGGTCGGCGGTGAGGTTGTCGCCGCCGTTGTCGACGATGCGCGACACCACATCGCTGAGTCCGCCGAGCGCGCTGAGCGCGCCGGTGATGTGCTCGCGGCGGTCGGCGAGCACGGTCAGCGCGGGGTGGATGTTCTCGATGGCCGAGGCCACCTGATCCTGCTGCTGCACCAGGATTCCGGAGAACCGGTCGAGCCCGCCCATGGCCGCGATGATGTCGGTGGTCTGCGCGTCCAGGGTGCCGATGAGCGAATTCAACTGCGGCAACAGATCCCGAATGGCGTCGGTATTGCCGCTCAGCGCGGTGTTCAGCTCCTTGGTGATGGTCTCGAGCTGGCTGATGCCGCCGCCATTGAGGACCACAGACAGCGAGGACAGCGTCTGCTCGGTGGTCGGGTAGGCACCCGCCCGCTCCAGCGGAATGACATCTCCGGCCTTTAATTGCCCTTGTGCCGCAACGTCTGTCGGCGCGGCCAGCTCCAGGTGATTGCTGCCGAGGAGGCTGGTCTGCCCGATCTTGGCGGTGGCGTTGGCGGGCAGCTGCACACCCGGCTCGAGGCTCACGGTGACCAGCGCGTGCCAGCCCTCCACCTCGATTCCGGTGACCGAGCCGACCGCGACGTCGTTGACGCGCACCGGCGAATTGCGGGTCAGCGTCGTGACATTCGGCATCTGGATCTTGATCTCCCAGGCGCCCTCACCGGTGCCCTCGGCACCCGGCATCGGCAGCGAGTTCAACCCGTCCCACTGACATCCGGTGGCTCCCAAGGCGATCGCGATACCGATCGCCAGGCCCGCCATCCGTTTACGGCCAACGAGAGTTCCCATCAGTTGCCTCCCGGAAGAGCCAATTCGGCGAGACTGCCGGGCACGGTGACCTCCGCGCCCTGCGGCCCCGATCCGGCCTGGGCGGCCACCTCGGGCGTGCTGTACACCAGCTGCTCCGGGTGGGCGGTCGCATTGGTCGGCGTGCTGAGCATGAACGGCGGGTAGTTCATGGCCAGGTTGTTCATCGCCGGGCCGAGCACCTGGGCGCACAGGTCCGCGCTCTTGTCGGAGTCGTTGGTCTCCAACGCCTCGACCGAGCCGCACAGGAAGCTGATCGGGTCGGCGAAGTTGGTGAGCACCGGGTAACCGGTCAACGAGCCCTGCGCGGGCTTGTAGAGCTGATAGAAGTTGACCAGCGCGGTGGGACCGGAGTGCAGGACCCGCTCCAGTTCCGGCCGCTTGTCCACCAGCAGCTGGGTGACGTCGGCCATGCGGTCCACGCCCTCGGTCAGCGCGCCGCCGCGAGATTCGATGAAGCGCTGCACATCCGCGACCGCGCTGTCCAGATTCTCCAGTCCCGCACCGAGATCGGTGGAGACACCGGCCAGCACCGAGGAGACCGAGGCGAGCCGCCCGCCGAACTGCACGATCTGGTCGTTGCTCTTGGAGAGCACGTCCACGAACTGCTGCAGATTGCGAATGGTGGCGAACAGGTCGGTGCGCCCGTCCGACAGGGTGTTCAGCGCGCCGGACAGTTCCCGCAGGGTGTTGCGGAAGGCCTCGCCATTGCCGTCCAGGTTGGCGGCGGCGGTGTCGACGAAGCGCCCGAAGGAGCCCTGCTCGTCATTGCCGACGGGGCCGAGAGTCGTTGCCAGCTTGGACAGTTCGGCCTTGATGTCGTCCCACTCCACCGGAATGGCGGTGCGCTCGATGGGAATGGTCCCGCCATCGGAGAGCTTCTCCCCGCCGGTGTAGGCGGGGGCCAGCTGGACGAAGCGCGCCGACACCAGCGACGGCGAGACGATCACGGCCTTGGCGTCGGCGGGCAGGTCCACCCCGCGGTCGATGGTCATCTTCACCGTGACCTGGTCCTTGCCCGGGTCGACGGCGTCGATGGTGCCCACCCGCACCCCGAGCACGCGCACCTGGTCACCGGCGTAGAGACCGCTGGTGGCCGGGAAGTGCGCGGTGATCTGGGTGGTGCCGATGCGGCTCAGCGACGGGTACGCGAAGTAGCCGACGATGGCGAGCACCGCCACCAGGGCGACGACGAACGCCCAGCGCGGCAGCTTTCCGATGTTGTTCTTCAGTGCGTTCATTTGCCGGGCTCCGTCAGTCCGGGGAAGATGCCGGGCCCACCGGTTGTGCCGTTGTCGAGGTAGGACCTCAGGTCGGCGGGCAGATGCTCGGGCCAGACCAGCGCGTCGACCAGAGGCTGCAGCCCCTTGCTCGTCGCGTTGGAGATGTAGGCCTGGAAGTACGGGCCGCTGCCGACCTGCTCACCCAGCGCGCCCGCGTAGGGGCCGAGGGCGTCGAGCGCGTCGGAGAGATCCTGCTTGTTGCGCTGCAGCAGGTCCAGCACCGAATTCAGTTTGTCCAGCGTGGGTTTCAGCTGTGCCTCGTTGTCGTTGACGAATCCGGTGAGCTGCTGGGCGAGTCCGTTGACGTACTGGATCATCTGGCCGAGCGCGGTGCGGCGGGCATCCAGTTCACCGAGTAGCGCGTTGCCGTCGACGAGCAGGGAGCTGATCTTGGCGGCGCGGTCGGAGAGCACCTTGGTGACGCCCTGGGCCTTGCTGAGCAGATCGGTCAGCGCCTGGTCGCGGGTATTGATACTGCGCGACAGGGCGGTGATGCCGTCCAGGGCGTTGCGCAGCGGCGCGGGGGTGTCGGCGAACGTGGTGGACAGCGCGTCCAGGGTGGTGTTCACCTGCTCCATGTCCAGGCCGTGCACGGTGGTGGCGAGATCGCCCAGCGCGTCGTTGAGCGAGTACGGGGATGCGGTGCGCTCCAGGGGAATCGGCTCGTCCTTGCGCAGATGGCCGCCGCCCTCGGGGGTCACCTCCAGGGATTTGCGCCCCAGCACCGTATTGGTCTTGATGGCGGCGCGGGTCTTGTCCCCCAACGAGATCGAGCTGTCGATGGAGAAGCGCACCAGCACCTTCCCGCCGTCGAGCGAGACCTCCTCGACACGGCCGGTCCGCACTCCCGCCACCTGTACCTGGTCGCCGGGCACCAGTCCACCGGCATCGCCGAAGTACGCGGTGTACTGCAGACCCGAGGCCAGGAACGGCAGCCGGTCGAACTGGAGCGAGGCCAGCGAGATGGTCACGGCCAGCACGATGCCGACAATGCCGTAGTTGATCAGGGGTGAGCGTTCGTCGTTCACTTCGCACACCTTCCGGTGGTCTGCGAGCCGGGCAGCTTGATCAGCAGCGGCTTCCCGTCCGGGCCGTCGACCAGGAAGTCGGTGCCGCACACGTAGATGTTCAGGAACGAACCGTAGGAGCCGATGCGGACCAGTTTCTTGTAGGCCTCCGGCAGGTTCTGAATGATCCACTCGACCTCGCCGGACTGGTCGTCGAGACTCTGGGCGGTGCGCCCGAGCTGCTCGACGGTGTTCTTCAGATCCGGACGGGCCTGCGCGAGCAGATTGGTGAGATCGCCCGTGGCACCGGAGATACGCGGGATGGCGTCGCCGATGGGATCCTTGTCGGCGGCCAAACCGCTGACCAGGCGCTGCAATTCGTCCAAGGTGGTGGCGAACTGCTGATCGCGGTCGTCGATGGTGGTCAGCACCGACTTCAGATTGTCGATCACGCTGCCGATCAAGGCATCTCGCTCCGCGAGGGTCTTGCCGAAGGAGCCGGAGCTGTTCAGCAGCGACACCAGCGTGCCGCCCTGCCCCTGGAAGATCTGCAGCAGCGCCTCGGTGAGGTCGTTGACCTGCGCCGGATCCAGGCCGCGCAGCAGCGGTTTCATACCGCCGAGCAGCATGTCCAGATCCAGGGCGGGTTTGGTGCGGTCGGTGCCCATGGTCGCGCCCTCGGAGAGCACCTGCGCGGTGCCCGGCCCCTCGAGCAGCTCCATGTATCGGTCACCCACGAGGTTCTCGTAGCGGATGGCGGCGATGGTGCTGCTGTAGAGCCGGTATTTGCGGTCCACGTCGAATTCGACGTGGGCGAGATGGTCCTCGCCCACCTCCACCGAGGTCACCGATCCGACCGGCACGCCCGCGATGCGCACCTTCGCGCCGGGCAGAATGCCCGACGAGCTGGTGAACACCGCGTTGTAGGAGTTCTCGCGGGAGAACCGCGCCTGGCTGAAGACCACCCCGAGCATGCCCAGGATGAGCACCATGACGAGGGTGAACAGCCCGAGCTTGACGGTGACCGCGCGTGGCTTGAACTTCACTACTTCACCCCCGGCAGTCCGGCGAACAGCAGCTGGAAGACGGTGCCCTCACTGGGCTTCGGCGTGGTCTGCGGCTGCCAGACATGGCCCTCCGAGGTATCGGTGACCAGGTAGTTGGCCTTGTCGCCGGGCTGGTAGTCGCCGATGCCCTCACAGTGCGGGCCGCCGGTGGCGTTCACCTTCGGCAGGTCCTCCGGGTACTTGTAGGGCTCACCGGCGGGCATGATGCTCGCGTTCATGGAGACCGCGGGGTAGCGGCCGCCGAAGATCTGGCCGTAGAGCGGCATGAGCGGGCCGAGACCGTTGATGACGCAGCCGACGGCGGAACGGTACTCGTAGAGGGTGTCCGTGGTCGGACGCAGCAGCCGAAGTGCTTCCACCAGAGGCGATTCGGTCTCGTTCAGGATCGGAGTGGCGGTATCGGCCAACCCGATGAGATTGCTCAGCACCGCGTCGAGATCGCCCGCCTGATCGACCAGCGTGGCCCCGGTGACCTGGAGATTGTCGGTGGTGCGCAACAGATCCGGCACGGTGTCGGAGTAGAGCCCGGTCACCTGCGTGGTCTTCTGGAGATCTTCTTGCAAGGTCGGCAGCGAGGGGTTGATCTCGCGCAGGAAGGCGTCGCTGTCGACCAGCAGTTGGTTGATCTTCGCGCCGCGGCCCTCGAGCGCCGAACCCAGCGCCTGCAGTGTGGCATTGAGCTTCTCGGGCTCCACCTTGTTCAGCACATCGTTGAGATGCTGGAAGAGGGTGTTGAATTCGACCGTCACCGCGCTGGCCCGCACCACCGCGCCCGGCTTCATCGATTCGCTCGAAGCGTTCTGCGGGGCAATGAAATTGATGTACTTCGCGCCGAAGACCGTGGTGGAGCGAATATCCACCTCGGCATTGGCGGGCACCATCTTCAACTGGTCGGGATCGAGGGCGAGCACCAACTGCGCGCCGGTGGCGGTGTTCTCGATCGCGGAGACCTTGCCGATCTCCACCCCGCGCAGCTTCACCTTGGCGTCGGGGTCGAGCACCAGGCCGCTGCGCGGCGCGTCGACGGTCACCTTCACGGTGTTCTCGAAGCCACCGGCGAACATGACCAGGCTGAAGGCGAAGACCGCCACTATGCCCAGCACCATGCCGAGTCCGGCCAGTCGGATCACCCACGGTTGTTCGAGAGTCCGCTTGGCTCTTGGTTTCTGGATGCCGCCGTACCCTATCGGGGCCGAGCCGCGTTCTTGCGTGCCAACCATGTCCCGCCTACCCGGAGAGATGGAAATTGCCGGAGGTGCCGTAGATGGCCAGCGAGATCAGCAGTGTCACAGTGACTACCGCGACCAGGGAGGCCCGCACCGCGTTACCCACCGCGACTCCCACACCGACCGGACCGCCCGCGGCGTGGAAGCCGTAGTAGGTGTGGATCGCCATGACCGCCAGGGCCATGAAAATCGCCTGGGCGAACGACCACAGAATGTCGCTGGGAATCAGGAAGGTTTCGAAGTAGTGGTCGTAGACGCCCGCCGATTGGCCGTAGATCACCACTGTCGCGAAGCGACTCGCGATGAAGGAGGCGATGACGGCCAGCGAGTACAGCGGAATGATGGCGAGCATGCCCGCCAGGATCCGGGTGCCGACGAGGAAGGGCACCGGCCGAATGGCCATGACCTCGAGGGCGTCGATTTCCTCGGAGACGCGCATGGCCCCGAGTTGTGCGGTGGTACCCGCGCCCAGTGTCGCCGCCAGTCCGATTCCCGAAATCACCGGCGCCGCAATACGAACGTTGATGAATGCGGCGAAAAATCCGGTGAGCGCCTCGACGCCGATATTGCCGAGCGAACTGTAACCTTGCACGGCGATGGTTCCGCCCGCGGCCAGCGTAAGGAATCCGACAATGACGACGGTTCCACCAATAACAGCGAGTGCGCCTGTGCCCATGGAGATTTCGGCGATCAGCCGAATGGTCTCGGTGCGGTAATGGGTCAATGCCCTCGGCACCGAGGCAATCGACTGCGCGTAGAACACGGCGTGCTTGCCGACGGAGTCGAGACTGTCACCAACTCGCTTGACGCGCTTGGTGACTCGGGGAAACCGGGATTCGATCACGAATGCCATCGAATCACCGCGCCGTGAACTTGATGCCGACCGCGGTGACGACCACGTTGATCACGAACAACGCCATGAAGGCGAAGACGACCGTCTGATTCACCGCGTCGCCCACGCTCTTGGGTCCGCCTTTGACATTCAGGCCGAGGTAACAGGCGACCAGCCCGGCGCAGAGCCCGAACAGCGTGGCCTTGACCTCGGAGATGATGAGCTGCGGGAACTGCGTCAGCAGGGTGATGCCATTGACGAACGCGCCCGGATTGACGTCCTGGAGGAAGACCGAGAACAGGAAGCCGCCGAGGATGCCCACCGTGCTGACGAGGCCGTTGAGCAGCGCCGCCACGAACATGGAGGCGAGTACGCGGGGCACCACGAGCCGCTGGATGGGATCGATGCCGAGCACCCGCATGGCGTCGATCTCCTCGCGAATGGTGCGGGCGCCCAGATCCGCGCAGATGGCGGTGGCTCCCGCACCGGCCACGATGAGCACGGTGACCATGGGCCCGACCTGGGTGATGGAACCGAAGGCCGCGGCCGCGCCGGAGAGGTCGGCCGCGCCGATTTCCCGGAGCAGGATGTTGAGGGTGAACTGCACCAGCACGGTGAACGGAATCGCCACCAACAGCGTCGGCATGATGGAGACCCGGGCGATGAACCAGGCCTGGTCGATGAATTCGCGCCGTTGGAATGGCGGCCGTACCGTCGCGCGGGCGACGCTTCCGGCGAGTTCGAAGAACCCCCCGACCGCCCGCAACGGCACGGCAAGAACGTCGTTCATTCCCGCGTTTCCTCCTGCCCCTGCCTTGCTTTATAGCGCACGAGATCAGAATGTGATCTACGCCCCGTTGGATGATTAGAACATGTTCAGCGCGTCAGCGTAAGCCCTTTGCGGGTTTTGAACTGCTCTTTTTCCGCTCGGGTCTCAAGCGCTCGAGAACTGGTTCACTATGAGATTACCGGCGTGCGAGGAAGCGCCTTGTGAGCCGCCCCACACCGTTGAACCCCATTCCTACCAATAGTTGATCGCGTGATCAACCGGGGGCCTGGGACATAACCTCGGCTACGGCGTTATCAGCCGAGATCCATCAGTGAGGAAGCCGAAAACGTAGCGCCGGAAGGGCGTTCGGCGAAATATTCGCCCAGTGTCGCGGCCAGGCCGTCGACGGTCCATTCACCCTCGGCGTCGAAGCGCCGCTCGACCACCGGAGCGGCCATCAGGGCCACCATCGGGCCGTAGACGACGAAGAGCTGCCCGGTGATCGCGTCGGCCGCCGGGGCGGCCAGATAGGCCACCAGACGGGCGACGTGGTCGGGCGAGAGCGGATCGGGGCCGTCCTCGGGCGCGGCCGAGAAGACCTTCTCGGTCATGGAGGTCCGCGCGCGCGGTGCGATGGCATTGGCGCGCACGCCGAAACGGCCCAGCGCGCGCGAGGCCGAGAGGGTCAGCGCGGTGATACCCGCCTTGGCGGCGCCGTAGTTGGCCTGCCCCTCGGGTCCGAGCAGTCCGGCCTCGGACGAGGTGTTGACGATGCGGCCGTAGACCGGCGCACCGGTCTCCTTGGATTTCGCCCGCCAGTACGCGCCCGCGTTGCGGGTCAAGAGGAAGTGGCCGCGCAGGTGCACCGCGACGACCGCGTCGAAGTCCTCGTCGGACATGTTGAACAGCATGCGGTCTCGGGTGATCCCGGCATTGTTGACCACGATGTCCACGCCGCCGAAGGCCTCCTCGGCCGTGGCGATCAGCGCGTCGGCGGTGGACCGCTCGGCGATACTGCCCGCGACGAACTCCGCCTTCGCGCCCAGTGCCCGGATATCGGCGAGGGTAGCGGCGACGGCATCGTTTTCGGCAAGATCGTTGATCACCACCGAAGCACCGGCGCGGGCCAGAGCCAGGGCTTCCGCCCGCCCCAACCCCGCGCCGCCGCCGGTCACGATCGCAACCCGGCCCGCAAGACTCACATCAGAATCGCTCACCGGGCCGACTTTAGAACGTGTTACACCTTGCTAGCAAGGCCCGCCTCAGATGAGCTTCAAGGCCGCCTTCGGGCACTGCGCGACAGCCGTGCGGACATCGTCCTCGTCCGCGGCCGCCACCTCGGCGGCGGTGATGTGCAGAACGTCTTCGTCATCGAGATCGAACACGTCGGGGGCGATTCCGACACAGATGCCGTTCGCTTCGCACTGGTCGAGATCGACAGTCACCTTCATAGCCAACTCCTTTGCCACAGCTACGGGGCGAGCCTAACAAGACGGCACCCGCAGGGATAGCCGATAGGCCGGTTTCGAGGGCCGATACTGGAACATGTTTCAGTACTTGTGTAATGATCGGCTGAACGCTGGAAAGAAGGCATGAGGTAGCACTATGCGCATTGCGTATACGCCGGAGCAGGAACAGCTGCGCGCCGAGCTGCGCGAATACTTCGCTCGGCTGATCACCCCGGAACGCCGCGAGGCCCTCTCGGCGCAGACCGGGGAGTACGGCCAGGGCAATGTCTATCGCGAGGTCGTCGCCGAGATGGGTCGCGACGGCTGGCTCGCGCTGGGCTGGCCCAAGGAGTACGGCGGGCAGGACCGCTCGACCATGGATCAGCTGATCTTCACCGACGAGGCCGCCATCGCGGGTGCGCCGGTGCCGTTCCTGACCATCAACTCGGTCGCGCCGACGATCATGCACTACGGCACCGAGGCGCAGAAGAAGTTCTTCCTGCCCAAGATCGCCGCGGGGGAACTGCACTTCGCCATCGGCTACTCCGAGCCCGGCGCGGGTACCGACCTCGCCTCGCTGCGCACCTCCGCCGTGCGCGACGGCGACGAATGGATCGTCAACGGCCAGAAGATGTGGACCAGCCTCATCGCCTACGCCGACTACGTCTGGCTGGCCGCGCGCACCGACCCGAATGCCAAGAAGCACAAGGGCATTTCGATGTTCATCATGCCGACCACGGCCGAGGGCTTCTCGTGGACGCCCGTGCACACCATGGCGGGCCCGGACACCAGCGCCACCTACTACCAGGACGTGCGGATTCCGCACGAGAACATGGTCGGCCCGGAGAACGGCGGCTGGTCGCTGGTCACCAACCAGCTCAATCACGAGCGCGTGGCGCTGACCTCGGCGGCCCCGCTGGCCCTGGCGGTGCGCCAGACCACCGAGTGGGCGCGGGAAACCAAGAACTCCAACGGTTCCCGGATCATCGACGACGAGTGGGTGCAGATCAACCTGGCGCGCGTGCACGCCAAGGTGGAGTACCTGAAGCTGCTGAATTGGGAGATCGCCTCCCGGGCCGACGCGGGTGGGGATGCCGCGCCGAGGCCGTGGGACGCCTCCACCTGCAAGGTGTACGGCACCGAACTGGCCACCGAGGCCTACCGCCTGCTCATGGAGGTCCTCGGCCCGCAGGCCTACCTGCGCCAGGACTCCCCCGGCGCGCAGCTGCGCGGCCGACTCGAGCGCATGCACCGCGCCTGCCTGATCCTGACCTTCGGCGGCGGCACCAACGAGGTGCAGCGCGACATCATCGCCATGACCGCCCTGAAGCAGCCCCCCGCTACGCGCTGAGTATCGAAAGCAAGGTACCTCCCATGGATTTCACCCTGACCGAAGCGCAGCAGGATCTGGCCCGCCTCACCGCCGAGGTGACCGGCAAGCTCGTCACCGCCGACAAACTGCGCGAACTCGACCGCAATACCGATGCCGAGGGAAATGCCACGGTGCGTTTCGACGCGGCGCTGTGGAACTCGCTCGCCGAGACCGGCGTCCTGGCCGCCGCGCTCCCGGATGCGGTGGGCGGCAGCGATTTCGGCGTGCTGGAGCAGACCGCCATCCTGCGTGAACTCGGCAAGTCCGTGGCGGCCGTGCCCTACCTGCCCTCGATCGTGCTCGGCGCGGGCGCGCTGGCCCGCTTCGGCTCCGAGGCCCAGCGCGAGCTGGCCGCCGAGGCCGCCACCGGCGAGGCCATCCTCACCGTGGCACTGTCCGAGGAACGCAATTGGGAACCGGCCAAGCCGGTCACCACGGCCGACGAGGACGGCGTCTGGCGGCTGTCCGGGGTCAAGATCGCCGTGCCCTACGCTCGCCAGGCCACCCGAATCCTGGTGCCCGCCAGCGTCTCCGGCGTCGCCGCCGTCTTCCTGGTGGACCCGTCGGATGCCGCCGTGCGCATCAAGGACCAGCTGGTCACCGACCGCTCCCCCGAGGCCGAGGTCGAATTGGCCGGGGCCCCGGCGGAATTGGTCGGCACCCTCGAGCAGGGCTCGGAGATTCTCACCTGGCTGTTGCGGCGCGCCTGGCTCGGCCTGGCCGCCCAACAGCTGGGCACCCTCGAGCGCGGCCTCGAACTGGTCGCCGACTACGCGCGCGAACGCGAACAGTTCAACCGCAAGATCGGCAGCTTCCAGGCCGTAGCCCAGCGCCTCGCCGATGCCTACATCGATCTGCAGGGTGTGCGCCTGGCCGTGCAGCAGGCCGCCTGGCGGCTCGCCGAGGACCTGGACGCCGAGGCCGAGATCCACACCGCCAAGTTCTGGGCGGCCGAGGCGGGCCACCGCATCGCCCACACCGTCGTCCACGTACACGGCGGCGTCGGCATCGACCGCGACCACATCGTGAACCAGTACTTCACCGCGGCCAAGCACAACGAGTTCGCGCTCGGCGGCGCGACCGACCACCTGCGCGCGCTCGGCGGAATCCTCGCCGATACGCATAGCTGAGCTCGCACGACAATGGGGCGGCGGCACGGTCTTCGTGCCGCCGCCCCATTGTCGTTTTCCGGGGCACCGATGAGTTTCCGACGCCCGGTTCGTCCTTACCTGTGACAAGCAACGTGCGCTGAAAGGAACCGGCCATGCCCAGCAAAATGATCTTCATCAACCTTCCCGTCGCCGACCTGGGACGGTCCATGAAGTTCTACGAGGCCTTGGGATGGAAGGTGAACCCGGACTTCACCGACAACAACGCCGCCTGCATCGTGGTGGACGACAATATCTGCCTGATGCTGCTGACCAAGGACTTCTTCACGACCTTCAGCAAGCGCACCATCGCCGACACCGTCGGCACCGTCTCGGCCGCGTACGCGCTCTCGCTGGGCAGCGCCGACGAGGTGGATACCTTGGTACAGACCGCCATTCGCGCCGGGGGCACCGAGGAGGCGGATGACAGCCGCCGCGCCGAGGAGGCCGAGGCCGGAATGTACGGGCGCACCTTCCTGGATCCGGACGGGCACCAGTGGGAGCCCTTCTACATGGATTACCCGGGCGCTTCCTGAGCCACGACACGTGAAACGGCCCGCCGAATCTCGGCGGGCCGTTCGCATTCGCGCATTCGAGGGGGACAGAACGGGTCAGATTCCAGCGGTCACCTCCGTACGGGCGGGCTTGCGGAAGGTCGCCAGGGCGATCCCGGCCGCCGCGAGCGCGATGACCGCGGCCGCCACGAAGGAGGCCGAGAAGCCTTGCGCCAGCTCGGTTTTGTCACCCAGCTCCTCCGCACCGGCGGCCGAGGCGATGGCGGTGACCACGGCCAACCCGAGGGCGGAGCCGATCTGGTAGCCGGTGTTCACGATGCCCGAGGCGAGGCCGCCCTCCTCGGGAGCCGCCGCGGAGATGGCGGTCTGCAGCGTGGGAATGAAGGCCAGCGACATACCCAGGGCCGCCACCAGCGAGCCGGGCAGGACGTCGACCCAGAAGTTCCCGTCGGCGCGGACGAACGACAGCCAGCCGAGTCCGGCGGCCAGCACGACCAGACCGGTGACGGTCATGGTCCGAGCCCCGAAGCGGGCGAACAACTTCGGCGACAGCGCGACCATGCCGACCATGATGAGCGCGGTCATGGGCAGCAGCGCCGCACCCGACGGGAAGGCGGAGTAGCCGAGCACCTGTTGCAGGTACAGGTTGAGGAAGAACCACATGGGCACCCACGCCGCACCCAGCAGCACCTGTGCGAGATTGGCGGCCCCCAGATCCGGAGCCCGGAAGATGGCCAGCGGCATGAGCGGTTCCCTACGCCGCGCCTGGATGGCGACGAAGGCGGCCAGCAGTGCGGCGGCGACGGCCAGGATCACCCAGGTCGATACGGCGGCCCACTCGGCCCGCACCACCGCGAAGACGGCGGCTCCCAGTCCGAGCGTGGCGGTCAGGGCACCGAGGATGTCGACCGAGCCGTGCGGAGCCATCGCGCCGTCCGGCAGCAGGGCGGGCGCGGCGACGAGCGCGATCAGCGCGAGCGGGATATTGATATAGAAAACCCAAGGCCACGAAGCGTATTCGGTGATCAGCCCGCCCAGGAACACACCCGCGGTGCCGCCCGCCGGAGCCGCCGCGCCGTAGACGGCGAACGCCTTGGTGAGCTCCTTCGGATTACTGCCGAAGATCATCATGAGCAGCGTCAGCGCCGAGGGCGCGATCAGCGCGGCGCCCGCGCCCTGCACCCCGCGGCCGATGAGCTCCACGGCGGCATTGGAGGCGAGTCCGGCTGCCAGCGAACCGATTCCGAGGATCACCCATCCGGCCTGGAAGACCCGGCGCGCCCCGAGGATGTCGGAGAGCTTGCCGCCCAGCAGCAACAGCCCGCCGAACACCACGACGTAGGCATTGAAGACCCAGGACAGATTCTCCTGTGAGAAACCAAGGGACTCCTGCATTTTCGGCAGCGCGACGCCGATGATCGAGGTGTCCATGATGACCATGAACTGCGCGAGGGCGATGAGCCCCAACGCGACCCAGCGCCGCGACGACGGCGGGGCCGATAGCTGTGTGGACATTGGAATTCACTCCCTGAGGACTAGCGGGACTCCCGTTGGGGGCCCGGAATGTTCCGACGGGATAGATATACCCATGGGGGGTATGCAGAAGATAGACCTCCGACACGTGATCAATCTCATACCCCCGTGGGGTATGAAGACAGCGAAATGCAAACGGCCCGCCGGGAATATCTCCCAACGGGCCGTTCACGCATGTCGTCGCGCCGCGCCGGACCACCCCGGCGCATCCACCGTGCGCGTCGACGAGGTCTAGTTCTCGACGTACTCCGGAGCCAGCCCGAACAGCGGGAACAGCTTGTCGGTGTCGAGGAAGAAATTGAGTCCGGAGATCCGGTCGCCGTCCAGTTCCAGCACGGTGATGGACCACGGCACCCACACGCCCGGCCGATCGCTGGGCTTGTAGTGACCGAAGGCGGGCAGGCCGTTCGCGCCCGCGAGCGGCACCATGCGCGAATCGCGGCAGGCCTGGCCGTGGCCGAGCATGAAGGGGGCGACATTCTCCGCGCCCGAGACCCAGAAGGACAGCGGCGGCATCGACAGCGCCACATCCTCTTTCAGCAGCGCGGTGAGCGCGTCCATATTGTAGGACTCGAAGGCCTTCACGAAATCGTCGATGAGTTTGCGCTGCGCCTCGTCGGTCTCGTCGAACTTCTTGGCGGACTCGTCCGGCTGCACCTTCGACATGGTGGCGCGGGCGCGCTGCAGGGCGCTGTTCACCGAGGCCGGGGACATGACCAGCATGTCGGCGGTCTCACTGGCGGAGAACCGCAGCACCTCGCGCATGATGAGGATCGCGCGCTGGGTGGCGGGCAGGTGCTGGACCGCCGCGACGAAGGCCAGCCGCAGGCTGTCCTTGGCCGACGCGGCCTCGGCCGGATCCGCCCCGAAGGCCAGTGCGTTCGGAATCGGTTCCACCCACACGTAATCCGGCTCCGGCATGGTCATCGGAGCATCGGGCGTGGACGGACCGTTCAGGTCCATGGGCCGGGCGCGGCGCTGCGGCCCGTCCAACATGTCCAGACAGACATTGGTCGTGATCTTGTAGAGCCAGGACCGCACACTCGACCGGCCCTCGAACGAGTCGTAGGACTTCCAGGCGCGGGTGAAGGCCTCCTGCACGGCGTCCTCGGCCTCGAACGAGGAACCGAGCATGCGGTAGGCGTAGGCGCACAGCTCGCGGCGATGCCCCTCGAATGATTTCAACACCTCATCCAAGGAGGCGGTGGTTCTGCCGGATCGCTCGCTCATGTGGCCACTCTCGCACAACCCACCGACAAGTGGGGCCGTCCTAAACGGCTGCATTTCCATACGTTTTCGCTATCGACGAAACAGCAGGATGCGCTACATCGTTGCAGATGGAAACGACTTCGGGATCGGTCGCGACCCGCGGTGCGACCGATCCCGAAGTAGGCTCGGTTACTTGGTGACGGGTGCGGGGGCGGCCTCGTCGGCCGGGCGCTCCTCGGTCTGCGCCTTGGCCCACTTGTAGTCCGGCTTACCCGCGGGATTGCGCTTGATCTGCTCGACGTACCACAGCGCCCGCGGCATCTTGTACGACGAGATCTCCTGCGTCAGCACGGGCCGCAGATCCTCCAGCGAGGGCCGGTTCCCGCCGCGACACTGCACGACCGCGACCACCTTCTGGCCCCACCGCTCGTCCGGCACACCGACGACCAGCGCGTCGAAGATCTCCGGATGGCACTTGAGCGCGCCCTCGACCTCTTCGGGGTAGATCTTCTCGCCACCGGAGTTGATGCTCACCGAACCGCGTCCCAGCATGGTCACGGTGCCGTCCTCCTCCACGCGGGCATAGTCGCCCGGAATGGAGTAGCGCTTGCCGTTGATCTCCTTGAACGTGGCCTTGGTCTTGACCTCGTCCTTGTAGTAGCCCAGCGGAATATGCCCGCTGCGGGCCAGGAAGCCGATCTTGCCCGAGCCCGGCTCGCATGGATTGCCGTCGTCGTCGAGCACCTGGGTGGAGGCGTCGATCTTCACGCGCGGGCCGCCGGTGTGGGTCTGGCCCTTGGCGACCATCGACAAACCGCCGAAGCCGGTCTCCGACGAACCGATGGAATCGGTGATCATGCGGTTCGGCAGCAGCTCCAGCATCTTGTCCTTGAGCGTCGGCGAGAACAGCGCCGCACTGCTGGCGATGATGTACATGGTCGAAAGTTCGTAGGGCGCACCGGTTTCCGGGTTGCCTTCGATAAGGGCGTCCACCATCGGCCGGGCCATCGCGTCGCCGGTGATGAAGAGCATGTTGATCTGATGCTTCTCCACGGCCTGCCACAGCCCGTGTCCGCTGAACTCGGGCACCATCAGGGTCTTGCCGCCGCCGAACAGGCTCTGGAAGGTGGCCCACTGCGAGCCGCCGTGGATCATCGGGGCGACGGGGTAGCGCGCCATCTGCGGATTGGCGGCCCCCATGCGGGCCTGCTCCCACTCGTCGGTGACGTATTCGCCGGTGAGGAAGTTGATTCCGCCGCCGAGTACGCGCCAGACATCCTCCTGTCGCCACATGACGCCCTTGGGCATGCCCGTGGTGCCGCCGGTGTAGAGGATGTAGAGATCGTCGGGCGAGCGCTCCTCGAAATCGCGTTCGGGCGAGGACTGCGCGAGCACCGTCTCGTATTCGACCGCACCCTCGGGCGTCGGCAGATCGGTGCCGTCCTCCACCACGACGACCGACTTCAGCTGCGGCAGATTCGGCCACACATTGGCGACCTTGTCGGTGTAGCGGCGTTCGACGACGAGTGCGGCCATATCCGAGTTCTCGAAGATGTATTGCAACTCGTTCTCGACGTACCGGTAGTTCACGTTGATCATGACCGCACGAGCCTTGAACACCGCCACCATGGCCTCCACGGCCTCGATGGTGTTACGCGAGTAGATGCCCACCTTGTCACCGGGCTGCACACCCTGTTCCCGCAGGTAGTGGGCGAGTTGATTGGCTCGCGCCTCGAGCTCGGCATAGGTGACCGAGCGAGTGTCGTCGACCAGAGCGACGTTATCGGGCATGAGGTCGATGGCGTGTTCGACAAGGTCCGCTATGTTGTGGCTCACAAGATGAAAATAGAACGTGTTCTTGTGTGAGGCAACCCACCGAATTCCTCCCGCGCCACAAAATTTTGTGGCCCGTGCCACATTACGTGCGTCACACCCGCGTGGGAACCCCATTACCGTGACGGCATGGACTTCTTGGCGATCCTGCGCGCGAAGCTGACGGCTTTCGGTGAACTCCTCACCGCGGATGTCGATCTGTCGACTCCGGTTCCGCACTGCGGCGATTGGACCTTCTACGACCTGGTCGACCACGTCTGCCGCGGCAACGAGTGGGTGGTGACCGCGGTCGCCGAGCAGCGCGGTGACGAGCAGGGCACGCCCGCGCCGCGCGATCCGGTCGAACTGCGCCCTTGGTTCGACGCCACCGCCACGGCTCTGGTGACCGCGCTGTCGGTCGATCCGGCAACGGAGGCATGGACTTTCACGCGGTCGGCGCCGCGCACTGTCGGCTTCTGGCGACGGCGGCGCGCCCACGAGACGGCCATGCACCTGTGGGATGCGCAGGACGCGCTCGGCAAGGGCGAGCCGTTCGAATCGGAATTGGCGGCCGACGGTATCGCCGAGGTGTTCGACATGTTCGCCCCGCGCATGATCGACCGCAAGCTCGCACCCGCCCCGGAGACCGCGATTCAGGTGCGCGCCAACGACATCGGCCGAATCTGGGTCTACGGCCCCGGCGAGCCGATCGCCGAAATCGCCGCTCCTGTATCGGATCTGCTCCTGCTGCTCTGGCAGCGCAAGGCGAGTACGGATCCGGAGTTCAGCTGGCAGGGCGACCGGGTCTCGGGTGAGCGGGTACTGGAGGGCCCGCTGACACCCTGACCGAATCTAGAACTCGTTCTACGACTGCACCAGGGGGGCGAGACGCTGTAGTTGCGCGGTGTCGCGGACACCGACGAGCAGCATGGTGACGCCCGCGTTCTCCCACACCTTCAACTGCTCGCGCACATGCGCCTCGTTGCCGATGATCATCGTGTCGAGCATGAGCTCGTCCGGCACCGCGGCGGCGGCCTCGTCCTTGCGGCCGGAACGGAACAGTCGGGTGATGTCGTCCACCGCGTCGCCGTACCCCATTCGCCGGTACACCTGGGCGTGGAAATTCAGTTCCTCCGCGCCCATGCCGCCGATATAGAGCGCCATGACCGGACGCATGCGATCGAGTTCGGCCTTGGGGTCGTCGGTGAGAATGACCTGCGCCGTCGCGGCGATTTCGAAATCCGCTCGCGAACGCCGAGCACCCGCGCGCGCGAAGCCCTCGTCGAGCCATTCGTTGTACATATCGGCCAGCCGCGGCGTGTAGTAGATGGCCAGCCAGCCATCGGCGATCTCGGCGGTCAGCGCCACATTCTTCGGGCCCTCGGCACCAAGCCAAATCGGCACATCCGCGCGCAGCGGGTGGGTGATCGGCTTGAGCGGTTTACCCAGACCGGTCGCGCCCGGCCCGTTGTAGGGCAGCGGATAATTCGGCCCGTCATTGCTCACCTTGCCCTCGCGAGCGAGCACCTGCCGCACGATCGACACATATTCACGGGTGCGCTGCAACGGTTTGGCAAACGGCTGGCCGTACCACCCCTCCACCACCTGCGGCCCGGAGACGCCGAGGCCGAGAATGTGCCGACCGCCGCTGAGATGGTCCAGCGTCAAGGCCGCCATGGCGGTGGCCGTGGGCGTGCGCGCCGACAGCTGCACGACCGAGGTGCCCAGCCGCACCCGGCTCGTGTCCGAACCCCACCACGCCAGCGGCGTGAAGGCGTCCGATCCCCACGACTCCGCCGTGAACACCGCGTCGAACCCGACCTCCTCGGCCGCGACGACCAATTCCCGGGCATTCGTGGGCGGCTGTGCACCCCAATAACCGAGTTGCAACCCGAACCGCATGATCGACTCCCTTCCCAACTGGACTCTTGCGACCAGAATAAGAACCTGTTCTACTCGATTCCGTGACTCTGGGGAACACCGAAGTACTCGCCGCCCCGCTGCGGATGCAGTTCGACTACACCCGCTCCACCGGTCCGACCATTGGACGATTCCTCACCGGCCTGCGCGCCGGGCAGATCGTCGGCGTGCGCGGATCCGATGGCCGGGTGATCGTGCCGCCAGCGGAATTCGATCCGATCACCGCCGAGCCGCTCACGGAATTCGTGGACGTGGCCGATGTGGGCACCGTGCAGTCCTGGACCTGGGTGGCCGAACCGCTGCCCGGCCAGCCCTTCGACCGCCCCTTCGCGTGGGCGCTCATCAAGCTCGACGGCGCCGACACCGCCCTGCTGCACGCCGTGGACGTCGCCACGCCCGACGACATCAGCACCGGTATGCGGGTGCGGGCGCGCTGGGCCGGTGAGCGCAAGGGCTTCATTCACGACATCGCCTGCTTCGAGCCCGGCGAATTCTCGGTCGCCGCAACGCCTTCCGATGAAGCCGAGCCCATTACCGGCATCATCACGCCGATCGACCTGAGCTTCAAGCACACCGCCGCGCCGCAGGAGACCGCCTTCCTGAAGGCGCTCGTGGAGGGCAGG
Organism: Nocardia sp. NPDC050406; assembly: GCF_044459025.1. Lineage (NCBI taxonomy): Bacteria > Bacillati > Actinomycetota > Actinomycetes > Mycobacteriales > Nocardiaceae > Nocardia > Nocardia sp. NPDC050406. Next base: position 757,096 of record NZ_JBITIM010000003.1, read on the forward strand.
CTGCTGGGTGCGAAGGCGGGCAACGACGGCAAGGTGTACTTCCCGCCGCGCGGCGCCGATCCGCGCACCGGCGCACCCACCGAGGAGACCGTCGACCTGCCCGATACCGGCATCGTCACCACCTACTGCGTGGTCAACGTGCCGTTCCAGGGCCAGCGCATCAAGCCCCCGTACGTGGCCGCCTACATCCTGCTGGACGGCGCGGACATCCCGTTCCTGCATCTGGTGCTCGGTATCGAGGCCAGCGATGTGCGCATGGGCATGAAGGTGAAGGCGGTGTGGAAGCCGCGCGAGGAGTGGGATTACGGCCTCGACAACATCTCCCACTTCGAGCCCACCGGCGAGCCCGACGCCGAGTACGAGTCCTTCGCGCACCACCTGTAGAGAGGCGCTGAAACCTTGAACAACACAAACGAAATCGCGGTGGTGGGGTTCGCCCACGCGCCGCACGTGCCGGAGACCTTCGGCACCACCAATGGCGTGGAGATGCTCCAGCCCTGCTTCGAGCAGCTGTACAAGGCCCTGGACATCAAGACCGCCGATATCGGCTTCTGGTGCTCCGGCTCCTCGGATTACCTTGCCGGACGCGCCTTCTCGTTCATCTCCGCCATCGACTCCATCGGCGCGGTGCCGCCCATCAACGAATCCCACGTGGAGATGGACGCGGCCTGGGCGCTGTACGAGGCGTGGGTGAAACTGCGCTCCGGACAGGCGCAGACCGCGCTGGTGTACGGCTTCGGCAAGCCGTCGGCGGGCACGCTGCGCCAGGTGCTCACGCTGCAGACCGATCCGTACCTGGTCGCGCCGCTGTGGCCGGACGCGGTCTCCATGGCCGGTCTGCAGGCGCGTGCCGGTCTGGACGCGGGCCGCTGGACCGAGGCGGATATGGCCGCCGTCGCCGCCCGCAGCGCCGCCGCGGGCTCCGGTGACGCCACCGCGCGCACCGAGACCGATATCGACAAGCTCTTGGCCGCACCGTATGTGGCCAATCCGTTCCGCGCCCACGACATCGCGCCCATCACCGACGGCGCGGCCGCCATCGTGCTCGCGGTGGGCGACCGGGCGCGCGAGTTGTGCGAGCGCCCGGCCTGGCTGACCGGTATGGCGCACTACATCGACACCCCGATGCTGGGTGCGCGCGACCTCACCGTCTCCGAATCGACCGCCCGGGCGGCCCGCGCCGCCGGAGCCGAGGGTGCCGAATTCGATGTGGCGGAACTGAATACGCAGTTCAGCCACGAGGAGATGATCCTCAAACAGGCCATCGGCCTGAACGGCTCGACGCGCATCAACCCCTCGGGCGGCCCGCTCTCGGGCAACCCCCTCTTCGCGGCGGGTCTCGAGCGGATCGGCTTCGCCGCCACCGAAATCATCAACGGCAACGCCGATCGCGCACTGGCCCATGCCAGTAGCGGTCCGGCGCTGCAGCAGAACCTGGTCGCCACGATGGAGGCACGATGACCAACCCCGCCGCCGTACTCGGTACCGGCCAGACCAACCATGTGACCAAACGGTCGGATGTGTCCATGTCCGGTATGTGCCGCGAGGCCATCGACCGGGCGCTCGCCGATGCCGAACTCACCATGGCCGATATCGACGCGGTCGTGGTCGGCAAGGCCCCCGACTTCTTCGAGGGCTCCATGATGCCGGAGCTGTTCATGGCGGATGCCCTGGGCGCCACCGGAAAACCGCTGCTGCGCGTGCACACCGCGGGTTCGGTGGGCGGCTCCACCGGCATCGTGGCCGCCAACCACGTCCAGGCGGGCGTGTACGGCAAGGTGCTCGCCGTCGCCTGGGAGAAGCAGTCGGAATCCAATGCCATGTGGGCACTGTCGAATCCGGTCCCCTTCACCAAGCCGGTGGGCGCGGGCGCGGGCGGCTACTTCGCGCCGCACGTGCGCGCCTACATCCGACGCGCCAATGCCCCGCTGCACATCGGGGCCATGGTCGCGGTGAAGGACCGCCGCAATGGCGCGCGCAATCCGCACGCGCACCTCAAGCAGGCCGATATCTCGATGGAATCGGTGCTGGCCTCCCAAATGCTCTGGGACCCCATCCGTTTCGACGAGACCTGCCCCTCCTCGGACGGCGCGTGCGCCATGGTGATCGGCGACGAGTCCTCGGCCAAGGCCATGGAGGCGCGCGGGCGCACGGTGGCGTGGGTGCACGGCACCGCCATGCGCACCGAACCGCTCGCCTACGCGGGCCGCGATCAGGTGAATCCCCTCGCGGGACAGGAGGCCGCCAAGGCGCTGTGGGCGCAGGCCGGAATCACCAATCCGCTCGAGGAGATCGACGCGGCCGAAATCTATGTCCCCTTCTCGTGGTTCGAGCCGATGTGGCTGGAGAACCTCGGCTTCATGCCCGAGGGCGAGGGCTGGAAGCTCACCGATTCCGGTGACACCGCGCTCGGCGGGAAGCTGCCGGTCAATCCCTCCGGCGGCGTGCTCTCCTCCAATCCGATCGGCGCGTCCGGACTCATTCGCTTCGCCGAATCCGCCAAGCAGGTCATGGGCCGGGCCGGGGACTACCAGGTCGAAAACGCCCGCAAGGCCTTCGGCCATGCGTATGGTGGTGGCTCGCAGTACTTCTCGATGTGGGTAGTAGGGAGTGAGCAGCCGTGACCACCACGACCGAACACCCCGCCCGCGTCGCCGGTGCCGCCTCGCAGGCGGCGGTGCGCGCCCGCGACAAGGCGGCCTGGGTAGCGCTGTTCGCCGCCGACGGCATTGTGGAGGATCCGATCGGTCCGTCGTTCTTCGACCCCGAGGGCAAGGGTCATCGAGGCGCCGAGGCCATCGCGGCCTTCTGGGACAAGGCGATCGCGCAGACCGACTCCATCGAATTCCTCTTCGACGACTCCTTCGCCTGCGGACGTGAAGTGGCCTTCACCGGTCGCATTCGGACGCGCATGGGCGGGCAGGTCATCGATGCCGAGGGCGTGTTCACCTACAAGGTGGACGAGGACGGCAAGATCCTCGCCCTGCGCGCGTTCTGGGAGACCGAGCGCGCGATGGGCACCATGAAACCCGAATAGCGTTCCGAAAAGCAGAGCGGGCGTCCGGATTTCGGACGCCCGCTCTGTTCGTGTCTGAGTGGTTCCGTGCCTCAGTGCCGTACGGGGCAACCGCTCTGGGTCTTGTAGTCGACCTGGAGTTCCTTCACACCGTTGAGCCAGCCCGAGCGCAGTCGCCGAGGATCGCCGAGGGCGGTGATATCCGGCAGGTGATCGGCAATGGCGTTGAAGATGATCTCCACCTCCAGCCGCGCCAGATTCGCCCCGATGCAGAAATGCGCGCCGGTGCCGCCGAAGGACAAGTGCGGGTTGGGATCTCGCAGAATATTGAAGGTGTACGGATCCTCGAATTCGGATTCGTCGAAGTTCGCCGCCCGATAGGACAGCAGCACCCGCTGCCCCTTCTTGATCCGCACCCCCGCGAGTTCGGTGTCCTCGAGGGCGGTGCGCTGGAACGAACTCACCGGCGTCGCCCACCGAATGATCTCGTCGGCGGCGGTTTTCGGCCGCTGCGCCTTGAACAGCTCCCACTGCTCGGGATGTTCCATGAAGGCGAGCATGCCGTGCGTGGTGGCATTGCGCGTGGTCTCGTTGCCCGCCACCGCCAGCATCATGACGAAGAAGCCGAACTCCTCCGAAGACAGTGCCTCACCGTCGATCTCGGCCTGCACCAGCTCGGTCACGATGTCACTGGCCGGGGACTGCTTGCGCGCCTCGGCCATCATGTAGGCGTAGCCCAGGATCTCGGTGGAGGCGACCATGGGATCGGCATCGCTGTCGGGATCGTCGTAGCTGGTCATCTCGTTGGTCCAGCGGAAGATCTTCATCCGATCCTCCTGCGGCACACCGATGAGTTCGGCGATCGCCTGCAGCGGCAGCTCGGCGGCCACCTGCTCGACGAAGTCGCCGGTGCCGGATTCGGCGGCGGCGCGCACGATGCGCTCGGCGCGCGCGGTCAGCTCGGCGCGCAGGCCATTGATCACCCGGGGCGTGAAGCCCTTGGAAATGATCTTGCGCAGTTTGGTGTGTTCCGGAGCGTCCTTGTTCAGCAGCACGAAACGCTGCATCTCGATCTGCTCGCGGGTGATGTCGTCGTTGAAACGCGGAATGGCGGTGTTCTCGTAGGTGGAGAACACATCGCCGCGACGTGAGACCTCTTTCACGTCGGCATGTTTGGTGACGACCCAGAAGCCGTCGTCCTGGAAGCCGCCGACCTTCGGGGATTTGGGATTCCACCAGATAGGAGCGGTGCGGCGCAGTTCGGCGAACTCCGCCTCGGGGACCCCGCTCGCCCACATATCGGGGTCCGTGACATCGAAGTCCTCGGGCACATTCGGCCGCGCTGACGTATCCACCACCAGTAGTCTCCTTCGACCAACTGAAACACGTTCTACCATCATTGAAGCACAGGTGGTACGACAGAGGAAGACGCTTTAGTTAACGGCTGTAACAGGCGTGAACCTGTTTCAGTTTGCATCCGAAAGGAACGACATGGGTACACCCGTCATCGTCGAGGCGGCGCGCACGCCGGTCGGTAAGCGCAATGGCTGGCTCGCCGGTCTGCACGCCGCGGAACTGCTCGGCGCGGCCCAGCAGGGCGTGCTCGAACGCGCCGAGCTGGATCCGCTGCTCGTCGAGCAGGTGGTCGGCGGCTGCGTCATGCAGGTCGGCGAGCAGTCGAACAATGTCACCCGCACCGCGTGGCTGCACGCGGGCCTGCCCTGGCAGACCGGCGCGGTGACCATCGACAACCAGTGCGGTTCGGCGCAGCAGGCGGTGGGCATGGTCGCGGGCCTCATCGCCACCGGCGCGATCGAGGTCGGCCTGGCCTGCGGTATCGAGTCCATGAGCCATGTTCCGTTGGGGGCCAACGTCGGAACCCACGCCGGGCCGCGCCGCCCCGCGTCCTGGAATATCGACATGCCCGACCAGTTCACCGGCGCGGAGCGAATCGCCAAGCGGCGCGGCATAACTCGCGACGACACCGATGAACTCGGCGAGCGTTCGCAGCGCCTGGCCGCGCGGGCCTGGGCCGAGGGCCGGTTCGACCGCGAGGTGCTCACCATCAAGAACGCCCCGCAGGTCGACAAGGAGGGCAACCTCACCGGCGAGACCATGGACGTCTCCCGCGATCAGGGTCTGCGCGAGACCACCCGCGAGGGGCTGGCCAAGCTGAAGCCGGTGGCGGAGGGTGGAATTCACACCGCGGGCACCTCCTCGCAGATCTCCGACGGCGCCGCCGCGGTGCTGGTGATGGACGAAAAGGCCGCCGAGCGCAATGGTTTGCGTCCGCGGGCCCGCATCATCTCGCAGTGCCTGGTGGGTGGCGAACCGGAATACCAACTCGACGGTCCGGTTCAAGCCTGCCAGCGCCTGCTGGAGCGCTCGGGCATGAGCATGAGCGATATCGACCTGTTCGAGATCAACGAGGCTTTCGCGTCGGTGGTGCTCTCCTGGGCCTCGGTGCACAAGCCCGACTTCGATCGGGTGAATGTGAATGGCGGCGCGATCGCACTCGGGCATCCCGTCGGCAGCACCGGATCTCGGTTGATCACAACGGCTTTGCACGAACTCGAGCGTTCCGACAAGAACACCGCCATGATCCTCATGTGCTGCGGTGGCGCACTTGCGACAGGCACGATCATCGAGAGGCTGTAGTCACCAACCATTTTCGGCCACGAGGTTGAACATTCATCCTACGAAGGCCGAAACGTGGCGTACGCCACACAAACTCCGGTACAGACAAGAAGATGACTTGTCAGCTATCTTAAGGCTACTGGGGGCCCGTCGGGGAAGACCTTCGCGACGGGCCAGAACCGGGCCTCTTAAGCCATCCGCAAGAACCATGGGGGTGGCCCGCAAACGCCCAAGCCACGGCGGCTTCCCCGGATCACCGGCTAGAAGGTTCAAGGAAATCGCGAATCAGGCGTAGGTTTTCAGTTACTGAGCCGCTAATATCAATGATACGTATCCGAGATAACGACTGTTAGTACAGCGAAGGGAATTGGGCGGCTCACAATGGCTGATTTCGCGGCGCGGCTGAACAAGCTGTTCGAAACCGTGCATCCCCCGGGGCGTAAGCCGCACACCAACGCAGAGGTGGCGGCGGCCTTGACGGCCTCCGGCCATCCGATCTCGAAACCGTATCTGTCACAGCTGCGGTCGGGACAGCGCACGAATCCGTCGGACGAGACGGTGGCGGCACTGGCGAAGTTCTTCAAGGTCAAACCGGACTACTTCTTCAACGACATCTACGCTGCCAAGATCGATCATGATCTCGAGCTGTTGTCCCAGCTGCAGGGCTATGGACTTCGTCGACTGTCGTCGAGAGCGTTCGATCTCTCCGAGGAATCTCAGAACCTCCTCACCTCCATGGCGGAGAAGTTGCGGGCCTCCGAGGGGCTGCCCGAAATTCCTCCGGACGGGACGGAATAGGCCCTGCCTCAAGGCAACACAGTGCGGGTGACTCGGAACCGCACTGTGTTGGTTTGTCACAGGACTCCTCCATCTCGGCACTAGGAGCGCTACGGCGGACGGCACTGCTTGCAGGGCGGTGCCGGATCGTCTGCTCCCCGTGGTGCGATGGAGATGCGGAGTGTTAGACCGGTCTCAGGGCACAGAGACCATGTGGCGTACACCCCTGCGCCGGGGCGATTATGTGTAAAGCTGGCATACGCCACCGACGTTCAGGGTAGACAGTAAGTAGAGACGACCTCCCACTGGTGTGTCACACCGATTCTCGGTGCGGCACCGGATACGGCCAGTGGGAGGTCGTTTCGTTTTGCGATATTGCGAATCGAGTTGTGCAATACGCACACTCGAACTGTGCAATGTGCACTTTCCACACAAATGGATATGCCGGGCACGCCGCCCTCGCGGGAACACCGTCCTCGCGGGAACTTCAGCCCTTGGCGGAACTGGATGTGATCGCCGCCCCGCGCTCCAATTCCGCGTCGAATGCGCGGGCAATGGCCTGAGCCCAGCCGCGCGGGCTCACGCCCGGGGGCGGCGCGATCCAGCGGCCGTCGACCACGGTGTCCCCGAAGGGATTTCGCGCCCAACGCGCCACCCGTTCGGCACGTTCGGTAATGGAGTCGGGCGGGGTGCCCGCCTCCACCAGCTCCACGCCGCCGCCGGATTGCAGGAACAGGGCGTCCATGATCTGGGCGACCTGGTCGGAGGATTTGAGCTGGGTGGTCGAACCGGTCTGGTCCTTGGTCTCCACCTCGGGGAAGCGGCCCACCAAAACCCGGTGCAGCGTGCGAATTTCGCGAAGCAGGAAACGGGCGCGCAGCCAGAGCTCGATCACGATCCACACCGCGCCCACCGCGATGAGCAGCGCCGCGACCTGCCAGGCGGGCCAGAACCAGTCCGGTTGTTCCGGTTTCGGCATTTCGGCATGGTTCAGCGCGCGGCGCAGCGACAGCGCCGACAGCACGCCGACCACCACGGTGCCGGTGGTGTAGAGCGCGATGCCGCGGCCCAGTGCGGTCCAGTCCAGATTGCGCACACCGGTAATGGCGATGAAGACGCATTCGAGCAGGGTGACCACCCAGCCGAAGGCGGTGGACCAGAACAGAGTCAAGACCATGGCCACGACGCCGCCCGCGTAGATCATCCAGGAGATCTGGCGCAGATTCCGGCGCGAGACCACGGGCCAGGCCGCCGCGGCGACCACCGAGGTGGCGGTGGCGAACAGCACCCACAGCGCGGGAGTCACCCTGTCGGACAACCACATTCCGCGCACACCGGCCGGGGCGATGTGGTCGAGCGCGACCGCGACCTCCGGAATCGCGATGGTCGAGGCCGCCGCGACCGAGGCCACGGCGATCACGATGGCCACGCGGGCGGTGGTGGCTGGCTTCACCAGCACCCGGCCGACGCGCGCACCGGCCGCCATCCACACCAACAGAGCTGTCAGCCAAAAAGTCATCCGAGTGCCTCGTCGAATCGGAGGACCGAGACGCCCGCGCCTCGGTTGTTGAATACGCGCAATCGGGTCATCAACATGTTGGCGAAGGTCTCCGCCTCCCATTCGCACAGTTCGTCCTCGCCGAGGTCGACGATCTGTTGATGCGCGCGCTGGCTGAGCATGTAGGCGATGAGGTCGTCGCTCGCCTCGAGGGTGACCTCGGTCGCGGCCTCGCCCGGATGGTCGAACACGATATGACCCAACTCGTGGGCCAGGGTGTGCTCGCGGGTGGGCAGCGTCGCGGCCAGCACGATCACATCCCGGTCCGGATAGCTGCGGCGCTGGCCACAGACGCCCGGACCCAGTTGCGCACTGGCGATTTCGATGGGCCGCCGCCGCTCCAGCGAGATGGCATCCACCACCTGGTCGAGCGTGGTGGCGTCGTAGTCGGCGGCGACCGCGCAGACCGCGTCCACGGCGGCCGCCACTCGACGGTAGGACCTGCTCGCGCTGCTATGCGCCCGACTCTCGGTCATCGCTGGCCCCTCACGCCCTCGGTCCGAAGAACTCGGCGCGCGCGGCATCGATGCGCGCCTGGGCCGCCGACGCGCTCTGCGCGCTGACCGCACCCGAACCCGCACCCGCCAGGGTGAGCGCGAGGAGTCCGCCGATGACCGACAGCAGTTCGATCGGCGGCAGCAGGCCCGTGTCGGAGGTCGGCTTCACCTGGGGACTGGGTTGCGCCAGTACGGGATTCGGCGCGGGCGGTGGTGGCGGCGGAGCCGGGGCGGCCTCCACCGCGGGCGGCACGACCACCGGGGCCACCACGGGCAGCGGCACATTCGGCGGGTTCGGCACAGTCGGGGCCTGCGGAATCTCGAGCGGCACCGGCGGGGGCGTCGCCTCGGGGGTCGGCAGCGGAATGAGCAGGAGCAGCAGCGGCGAGGCGCAGACCGCGGCCGATCCGACGCCCGCCGAGCCCAGCGCGGCGGAACCCGTTGCGGCCGAACCGGCTCCGGCGGAGCCGACACCGGCCGAGCCCGCGCCCGCCGAGCCGACGGCGGCCGAACCCACTCCGGTCGAGCCGGTGGCGGCGGAGCCGAGCGCGCTCGAACCTCCGGTGGAGCCGGTCGCGGCCGAGCCGAGGGCCGAACCCGCTCCGGCGGAGCCGATTCCGGCCGAGCCGACGGCGGCCGAACCAGTGCAGAGCGTGGCGAGACCGGCCGAGCCCACGGCCGCGGAGCCGACGGCGGCCGAACCCACTGCGGCCGAGCCGGTGCCGAGTCCGGCCGAACCGGTCAGGCCGAGCAGCGCCGCCAGGGTGGCGGAGCCGGTGCCGAGCGCCGAGCCGGTGCCGACGGCGGCGGAACCGACTGCCGCGGAACCGGTTCCGAGTCCGGCCGAACCGGTCAGGCCGAGCAGGGTGGCCAAGGTGGCGGAGCCGGTGCCGAGCAGCACGCCGCTGCCTACCCCGGCGGAACCCACTGCGGCGGAGCCGGTTCCGAGGGCGGCGGAGCCGGTGGCCACTCCGGCCGAGCCGGTGCCGAGCAGCAGTGCGCCCGCACCCGCGCCCGCCGAACCGACGGCGGCGGAACCCGTTGTGCCGAGCGCTGATCCGGTGCCGCCGACGGCGGAGCCGACTCCGGCGGAGCCCACGCCCGCCGAACCCGTGGCGGCAGAGCCGATTCCGGCCGAGCCGGTGCCGAGGATGGCGCCGAGCAGATCCCACGGGCCCAGTGGTCCGGCAACGGGATTCGGCGCGACCGGCGCTTCGACGGGTTGTGGTTCCGGGGCGGGTTCCAGCTCGATCCCGCCGGGCTGCGCCTGCGCGGCCAACGGCCCGAGCAGTGTGGAACCGGCGACCACACCGGCCACCGCCACCATGCGCAACGAGCGACGAACACTCACGCGGTGCCTTCCCCTCATCGGTTAGTGCGCGCAGTCCAATCGACCAAATCCAATCGCCGAAAAACCCCGATTGCCGGACCTTTGCGGAACGCGGGTCATGCTACCGACAACCCGGCCACCCCGCACAACTCTTCCCACCATTAGGGGCACCAACAAACCGTACGACTGCCCATCCCCCGACACGCCGATTATCACAAACCACCCCAGGACAATTCGGGCGTAACACCCGTACCCTCCCGTACCTCACAGTCTCCACATCACCGCTGTGAGATTACGAGGCACAGACGCGACCGACTGGTTTGCTGTGCCCGAAACGAACGAGATTGCAGGAGATCGATACGACCCCGAAAACGAAAATCGCCGGTGCCCCGCGAGGGCACCGGCGACGGGGTCTGTGAGCCTCAGGCTCCGTAGACCGGTTCGGGTTGGGTGGCCTTGGTGAGGAGGTCGCGGACGACCGGGCCGAGTTCGGCGGGCTCCCAGCGCGCGCCGCGGTCCACCGAGACGCCGTGCCGCCAGCCGTCGGCGACGGTGACCTTGCCGCCCTCGACCTCGAACATGCGGCCGGTGACGCCCTTCGAATCGGCGCTGCCGAGCCAGACCACCAGGGGGGAGACGTTTTCCGGGGCCATGGCGTCGAAGCCGTCCTCGGGGGCGGCCATCATATCGGCGAAGACGGTTTCGGTCATGCGGGTGCGCGCGGCGGGTGCGATGGCATTGACCGTGATGCCGTAGCGGGCGAATTCGGCTGCGGCGGTGAGGGTCAGACCCGCGATACCGGCCTTGGCGGCGGCGTAGTTGCCCTGTCCGACACTGCCGAGCAGGCCCGCGCCGGAGCTGGTGTTGATGATGCGCGCCTCGGGCATACGGCCCGCCTTCGCCTCGTTGCGCCAGTACTCGGCGGCGTGGCGCATGGGGGCGAAGTGGCCCTTGAGGTGCACCTTGATGACGGCGTCCCACTCGTCCTCGCCGAGGTTCACCAGCATGCGGTCGCGCACGATTCCGGCATTGTTGACCAGCGCATCGAGACGGCCGAAGGTCTCCACGGCGGTGGTGATCAGGCGGCGGGCGCCCTCCCAGTCGGAGATGTCGTCGCCGTTGACCACGGCCTCGCCACCGAGCGCCTTGATCTCCTCGACCACCTGGGCGGCCGGGGAGTCCGGGCTGGGCGCGCCGTCGAGCTCCGCACCCAGGTCGTTGACCACGACCTTGGCACCGGCGGTGGCGAAGGCGAGCGCGTGGGCGCGGCCGATGCCGCGACCGGCACCGGTGACGATGACCACGCGGCCGTCGCAGATCTTGTTGTCCGTCATGTCGATACCTCTTGCTCGATGGTGGGGAAAGGTGTCACCGCTCTGGGGCATTGGCCCCGAAGCCGCCTCTGGGCTAGGAGCCGGAGACCGCGGGGACCTCGGCGGTGGAGGCTTCGAGGAAGGCGGGTTTCTCGCCGCCGCCGTGGACCAGCAGGGCACTGCCGCTGATATAGGAGGCCAGCGGGGAGGCGAGGAAGGCGGCGGTGCGACCGATGTCCTCGGGCGCGGCCATGCGGCCGAGCGGGACGGTGCGGCTGACCGCCGCGAGCCCCTCCTCGTCGCCGTAGTGCAGATGCGAGCTCTCGGTCTCGACCATGCCGCAGATCACCGAGTTCATTCGAACCTTCGGCGCCCACTCCACCGCGAGCGACGAAACCAGGCTGTCCACACCGGCTTTCGCCGCACCGTAGGCGGCGGTCCCGGGCGAGGGCCGGTGCCCGGAGACGCTGGAGATCATCACGATCGAACCGCCCGTCTCCTGGCGCTGCATCACCTCGTTGGCGATCTGCGAGACCAACAGCGGCGCGAGCAGGTTCAACTGCACGATCTTGGCGTGGAAGTTCGCGCTCGCCTCGGCGGCCAGGGCGAACGGCGCGCCACCGGCATTGTTCACCACGGTGTCGAGCCGCCCGTACTTCGCCACGACGGCCGCGATGAGCTCGCGCACCGAATCCGGGTCGCGCACATCGCAGGGCAGGAAGTCGATGCCGCGACCGTCCACCTCCACCGACGCCTCGCCGGGGCGGCGCGCACACGCCACCACGGTCGCACCGGCTTCCAGGAAAACCCGGCTGATACCGGCCCCGACCCCCCGCACGCCGCCGGTGACCAAGACGACCGAGCCGGAGAGATTCACTTCGATTGCCACCGTGCTAACCTACCAAGCACTTGCTTGTTTTGCCAACGATGGGACATGCGATGGGGATCAACCGTCACACCGAATCCGATGGCGTGGAAGTCGTCACTGTCGACTACCCGCCGGTCAACGCCCTGCCGTCGGACGGCTGGTTCGCGCTCGCCGACGCGGTTCGCGAGGCCGGGCGCGATCCGGGGACCCGGGTCGTGGTGCTGCGCGCGGAGGGTCGCGGGTTCAATGCCGGTGTCGACATCAAGGAGATGAACGCCGACGTCGGGCATACCAAGCTGATCGCCGCCAACCACGGCTGCTTCGAGGCGTTCGCCGCCGTGTACGACTGCCAGGTCCCCGTCGTCACCGCCGTGAACGGCTTCTGCCTCGGCGGCGGCATCGGTCTGGTCGGCAATTCCGATGTCATCGTGGCCTCCGACGACGCCACCTTCGGGCTGCCCGAGGTGGATCGCGGGGCGCTCGGCGCGGCCACCCATCTGGCGCGCCTGGTCCCCCAGCACCTCATGCGGACCATGTTCTACACCGCGGGCACCCTCACCGCGCAGCAGCTGCACCACTACGGCTCGGTCTTCAAGGTGGTGCCGCGCGCCGAGCTCGACGCCGCCGCGATGGAGGTCGCCAAGAACATCGCCAACAAGGACGGCCGCGTGATTCGCGCCGCCAAGAAGGCGCTCAACGGTATCGACGTGCAGGACGTGCACCGGTCCTACCGCTTCGAGCAGGGCTTCACCATGGAGCTCAATCTGGCGGGCGTGGCCGATGAGATCCGGGCGCGCTTCGACGATGATCTGGCCGCCCAGAAAAAAGCACAGTAGAAGGGCCGAAAGAATATGCGCGACAAGCGAATGTCGCTCGACGAGGTCGTCGGCGAACTGCGCAGTGGAATGACCATCGGCATCGGCGGCTGGGGTTCGCGCCGCAAGCCGCTGGCCTTCGTCCGGGCGCTCTTGCGCTCCGACATCGAGGATTTGACGGTCGTCACCTACGGTGGGCCGGATCTGGGCCTGCTGTGTTCGGCGGGCAAGGTGCGAAAGGCCTACTACGGCTTCGTCTCCCTGGACTCCGCGCCGTTCTACGACCCGTGGTTCGCCAAGGCCCGCACCAATGGCGAGATCACCGTGCGGGAGATGGACGAGGGCATGGTGAAGTGCGGCCTGCAGGCCGCCGCCGCCCGCCTGCCCTTCCTGCCGATTCGCGCCGGATTGGGTTCTGCCGTCCTGGATTTCTGGGAGGGCGAGCTGAAGACCGTCGCCTCCCCGTACCCGGCCGCCGACGGCCGCACCGAGACCCTGGTCGCCATGCCCGCGCTGAATCTGGATGCCGCCTTCGTGCATCTGGACCTGGGTGACAAGCACGGCAATGCCGCCTACACCGGCGTCGATCCCTACTTCGACGATCTGTACTGCCTGGCCGCCGAGCGCCGCTACCTGTCGGTGGATCGCCTGGTCGAGACCGAGGAGCTGGTGAAAGCCGTTCCGCAGCAGTCCATCATCCTCAATCGCATGATGGTCGACGGCGTGGTCGAGGCCCCAGGCGGCGCGCACTTCACCTTCTCCGGCAGCTACGGCCGCGACGAGAAGTTCCAGCGCCACTACGTGGAGGCCGCCAAGACCCCCGAGTCGTGGGCCGAGTTCACGGCGCGCTACCTGGACGTGTCCGAGGACGAATACCAGTCCGCCGTCCGCGCTTTCGCCGAGGAGCAGCAGAAATGACAGACACCACCACGATCACCCGCGCCGAGGTCTGTGTCGTCGCGGCGGCCGAGATCTTCCGCGGCGCGGGCGAGATCATGGCCAGCCCCATGTCCACCATCACCACCATCGGTGCGCGGCTGGCGCGGTTGACCTTCGAACCGGATCTGCTGCTCTCCGACGGTGAGGCGCTGTTCTTCGCGGAGATTCCGCCCATCGGCGGCAAGGCCCCCATCGAGGGCTGGATTCCGTTCTCCAAGGTCTTCGACGTTGTCGCCTCCGGCCGCCGCCACGTGGTGATGGGCGCGAACCAGATCGACCGGTACGGCAACCAGAACCTCTCGGCTTTCGGTGCGCTGCAACAGCCTTCGCGTCAGATGTTCGGCGTGCGCGGAGCGCCCGGCAATACCATCAACCACGCCACCAGCTACTTCGTGCCCAAGCACAACAAGCGGGTGTTCTGCGAGAGCGTCGATATCGTCTCCGGAATCGGTTACGACAAAATCGATCCCGAGAATCCGGCCTACCGCTTCCACCACCTGCACCGGGTGGTGTCGAATCTGGGCGTCTTCGACTTCAACGGCCCGGACCACACGCTGCGCGCGCTGTCGCTGCATCCGGGCGTGAGCGCCGACGAGGTCGCCGAGAACACCTCCTTCGAGGTCGCCGGTCTCGCCGAGGCGGGCGAGACCCGGCTGCCCACCGAGGAGGAGCTGCGGATCATTCGAACCGTGCTGGATCCCAAGGGCTTCCGCGAGAAGGAAGTGGCGGCATGACCGCGCAGCGGCTGCGGACCGCGCTGACCGAGCTGGTCGGCATCGAGCATCCCATCGTGCAGACGGGTATGGGCTGGGTGGCCGGTCCGAGCCTGGTCTCGGCCACCGCGAACGCGGGCGGGCTGGGCATTCTCGCCTCGGCGACAATGACTTTCGCCGAGTTGGAAGCCGCCATCGCGAAGACCAAATCGCAGACCGACAAGCCCTTCGGCGTGAACATCCGCGCCGACGCCACCGACGCTCCCGAGCGCATCGAACTGCTCATTCGGGAGAAGGTGAAGGTCGCGTCCTTCGCGCTCGCGCCCAAGAAGGAGCTCATCGCCCGGCTGAAAGACGCTGGCGTCGTGGTGGTTCCGTCCATCGGCGCGGCCAAGCACGCGGTCAAGGTGGCGTCGTGGGGCGCGGACGCGGTGATCGTGCAGGGCGGTGAGGGCGGCGGCCACACCGGCCCGGTCGCCACCACCCTGCTGCTGCCGTCGGTGCTCGACGCCGTGGATATCCCGGTCGTGGCCGGTGGCGGCTTCTTCGACGGTCGCGGCCTGGCGGCGGCGCTCTCCTACGGCGCGGCCGGTGTCGCCATGGGCACCCGCTTCCTGTTGACCCAGGAGAGCAGTGTTCCCGACGCGGTCAAGCAGGAGTATCTGGCGCGTGGCCTCCAGGACACCGTCGTCTCCACCAAGGTCGACGGCATGCCGCACCGGGTGCTCAATACCGAACTCGTCCAGAAGCTGGAACATTCGGGCCGCACCCGAGGCTTCGTCGCCGCGGCGGGCAATGCGCTCAAGTTCAAGGGCATGACCGGTATGAAGTGGTCGACCATCGTCAAGGACGGTCTGGCCATGCGCAAGCACAAGGACCTCAGCTGGTCCCAGGTCATCATGGCGGCCAATACCCCCATGCTGCTGAAAGCCGGTCTGGTGGAAGGCAATACGCAGGCGGGTGTGCTGGCGGCGGGGCAGGTCACCGGCATCATCGAAGACCTCCCCACCTGCCAGGAGCTCATCGACCGCATCATCACCGACGCCATCGCCCGCATCGACAGCCTGAACGACTACCGGGTCGCCGACGCGAACGCCTGACCCCCACCGCGCCGCGGGCCTCTCATCCGCGGCGCGGCCCCGATCCGCGCGGCAGACACGATTCGCCGCGCCCCCAACGGATTCGGACCACCTGATCCGATCCGCCGCGCGACCACCACCTGCCGGTCGCGTGCGGCCGTCCCCGGTTCCTCTCGCCCGGGGGCGGCCTTCGCGCGTTCGGGGCTACTTGCGCTTGATCCCGCTGGCGAGCGCGATGATGGCGTCCAGGACCGGGGTCGGGGTGATCGCGGCGCTGAGGACCTGGAGCTTGCCCGCGATGCCGACGATGTAGCGGGCCTTGGGGCGGCGGGTGGTGAGCGCGCGCTCCACCTCGTCGACCACGGTGGAGACCGGGGCGGCGATCTTGTTGACCCGCTCGGCGATCGTGCGCATGGCCGCGACCTGCGTACCGTACAGCTCGGTCTGCTCGGGGGTCAGTCGGGCGGTGGTGTTGTCGACCATGTGCACGGCCTCGCTCCACATATCCGTGGCGATGGGGCCGGGTTCGATGAGCGAGACCGGAATCCGCCAGGGGCGCAACTCGATTCGCAGGGCGTCGACCAGACCCTCGAGGGCGAACTTGGAGGAGTTGTACGCGCCCGTGCCGGGGGTGGAGATCCGGCCGCTGAGCGAGGAGATGAAGACTATCCGGCCCTGGTTGGCGCGCAGGCGCGGCAGCACCGCCTGGGTCGCCGCGACGGCGCCGAAGACATTGACCTCGAACTGTTCTCGGAGCCGTTCGGGGCTGAGCGTCTCCACCGGACCGTCCACGACGGTGCCCGCGTTGTTGACGATGGCGGACAGGTCGGCGGGCAGGATCGTGTCCAGCGCGGCGATCTGCTCGGCATCGGTGACATCGAGGACCACCGGCACGATCGCGGCATTCGCCGCGACCAGCGCCTCGCCATCGGAGGGTTTGCGGACACCGGCGTAGACCTGCCATCCGGCCTCGGCGAGTCGCAGCGTGATGGCCTTGCCGATACCGCGGCCCGCGCCGGTCACCAACACAGATTTCATGGGGGTGAGCCTAGTTCCGCTACCGGTCGGTCGGCTCGTCATAGGAGGAGGTGCCCTCGTCGAGCAGCGGTTCCTCCACCTTGAAATGCGCGGGCGCGAACAGCCGCAGCACGTGATAGCCGGTGATCACCACAATGGTGCCCAGCGCGATGCCGCTGAGGGTGAAGTTGTCGGTGAACTCCATGCTCACATTGCCGATGCCGATGATCAGGCCCGCCGCGCACGGCACCAGATTGAGCGGATTGCGCAGGTCCACATTGGCATTCGTCCAGATCTGCGCGCCCAGCAGGCCGATCATGCCGTAGAGGATGACGGTGATGCCGCCGAGTACGCCGCCCGGAATGGCCGCCACCACCGCGCCGAATTTGGGGCACAGGCCGAATAGCAGGGCGAAGAAGGCCGCGGCCCAGTAGGCGGCGGTCGAGTACACGCGAGTGGCCGCCATGACCCCGATGTTCTCGGAGTAGGTGGTGTTGGGCGGGCCGCCGAAACCGGTGGAGAGCATGGAGGCCGCGCCATCGGCGGCGATGGCGGTGCCGAGTTTGCCGTCCAGATTGTCGCCGGTCATCTCGCCGACGGCCTTGACGTGGCCCGCGTTCTCGGCGACCAGCGCGATCACCACGGGCAGCGCGACGAGAATGGCCGACCATTCGAAGGCCGGGGCGTGGAAATCGGGCAGGCCGATCCAGTCCGCCTTGCCCACGGCGGACAGGTCCAGCCGCCAGTGATCGGTCACCGCGCCGGTGCCGTCGGCGGAGTGGATCTGGCCGAACAGCCGGTCCAGCACCCAGGAGAAGCCGTAGCCGAACACGAGGCCGAGGAAGATCGCGATGCGGGCGAAGAAGCCGCGCAGCGCCACCACCGCGAGACCGGTGAAGAGCATGGTCAGCAGGGCCGTCCACTGATCCTGCGGCCAGTAGGTGGACGCCGTCACCGGGGCGAGGTTGAAGCCGATCAACATGACCACCGCCCCGGTGACCACCGGCGGCATGGCGGCGTGAATGATGCGCGCGCCGAATTTGCGCACCAGCAGGCCGACGAGGAAGAGCACCGCGCCGACCGCGAGGCAGGCACCGGTGACCGTGGCGCTCGAACCGCCTTGGGCCCGAATCACCGCCGCCACACCGACGAACGACAGCGAACAGCCCAGATAGCTGGGCACCCGGCCCTTGGTGGCAAGCAGGAAGATGGCGGTCGCGACGCCCGACATCATGATGGCCAGATTCGGATCCAGGCCCATCAGCACCGGCGCGACGAAGCTGGCCCCGAACATGGCGACCACGTGTTGGGCCCCGAGCCCGAAGGTGCGCGGCCACGACAGCCGCTCATCGGGACGCACCACCGCGCCCGGGGCGGGAGTCCGCCCATCGCCGTGCAGCGTCCAACGCACGCCGAGGTCCATATGCAATCCGCCTTCTAGCTGTCCGGATGAATCTCCGAGCATCGTAGGCGAGCAAACACTTGGCTTCGCGCCGGAGCGATTCGGCCGACGCCCGCAGCGTGGCGGCGGGCATGCGAGCCGGGCACGGGCCGTAAGGCGCGACGGAGAGCTAGAGCCCGTAGCGCCGCCGCACCTCGGGCGGCAGTGCGTGCGGGTTCTCGAACTCGTCCTCGTCGCGGGCCGCGCGGTGAGCCGCTGGGTGTGACGAGGCATTTCGGGCGAGGTCCGCGTGTGGTGGGGCGGTCCGCGAGACAGGCATGGGTGGCACCGCATTCCGCACGGCGTTCACGGGTCGTGCGACGCCGCGCGAAGGATCCGCGGGTTGACCGCGCTGCGCCGAATCCTGCTCCACTCCTTCGGTTTCCATGAACTTTCGCATGGCTTCCACCACGCCGGGATCGTCGCGGACCTCCTGCCGCAGCCGCGCCACCTGCTCGCGCACCTCCCGCAAAGCCCGCGCGTGCGCCGACGAAATCGCCTGCGCCAGGCCGGAATCGGCCAACTCCAGGCCGGTTATCCGCCCATCCGCCGCCACCTCGATCCGCACCCCCGGGACCGCCGCGGTCCCGCGCACCCGCTCGATGGCATCCTGCGCCCGTCGCGCCTTGCGGGCGATCTCCGCCAAAGACCCCGCCCCCGTCATCCCGTCTCCCCTCGCTGTGCCTGGCAAGATCCAGGCGGTGACCGATCTCGAGATCACCGCCGCGGCCGGAAGCGAGATCGGCCGTCGCTACCGGGCTAACTTCGATGTGGTGCACCTGAGCGAGCATCCGCTGCTCGCGGTGGTCGCCGACGGAATGGGCGATGGCGAGGGCAGTGCCATGGCCGGGCGGACCACCGTGGACATTGTGGTCGAGCGGCTCGCGCGAAACGCCGACAAATCCGCGATCCGCGAGGCCGTCGCCGTCGCCCAGCGGCGTGTCGGCGAATTCGGCAGGCGAATCGGCGAGCTCGCGGGGTGTACGCTCACCGTGCTCGCGCAGGCCCCGGATGGGTTGTGGCTGGGGCAGATCGGCGATTCCCGGCTCTACCGGCTGCGCGGTGGGCTGCTGGAACTGTTGACGGTGGATCACACCATGGCGTGGCTCGGCGCGGTGCACGGCTGGTATCCGTTCGATTCGCCGGAGGCCGCGGCCGCCCGGTATCGGCTGACGCGTTATGTGGGGCATCCCGAACAGCCGGAGCCTGATGTTGTGCACATTCATCCACAGGCCGGGGATATCTATCTGCTGTGCACCGATGGTGTGGCGGAGCAGGTTTCGTACCAGCGGATGCTGGAGATCCTGGGGCAGGGCGGTTCTCCGAGGCGCAAGGTGAAAGAGCTACTCGCGCAGGCCGACAACGCCGGAGGCCGCGACAATGCCACGGCGATCGTGGTGGAGTTCGCGGGCTAGGGCGCGGGGTGGGTGAGGTAGCGCTGGATCGTCGGCGCGAGCCAGGCGATGAGCTCCTCGGCCGTCATGGCGACCACCGGCGGCATCTGCAGGACGTAGCGGCACAGGGCCACGCCGAGCATTTGCGTGCCCGCCAACGCCGCGCGGGCGGTGACCTCGGACGGGTCGATACCGCGTTTCATGAGTACGGGGACCACCTGCGCGCCGAAGATCGTGCGCATGCGGTCGGCGGCGGACTCGTTGGTGACCGCGGCGCGGAGCAGGACGACCAGGGTCTCGTCGGATTCCCAGCGGTGAATGAAGAAATCGACCACCGCCGCACCCAACTCGGTGTCGGGCACCTCGGCGAAATCCGGTAACCGAAGGTCGAATTCGGCGGCCAGGGCGAAGAGTTTGTCCTTGGATCCGTAGTAGCGCATGACCATGGCCGGATCGATTCCCGCGTCGGCGGCGATGGCGCGAATGGTGGCGCGGTCGTAACCGTCGCGGGCGAAGCGCTCGCGCGCCGCGGCGAGGATGGCCGCCCGGGTGGCATCGGACCGTCTGGTTCGCTCCGTCATGTCAACGATTGTAGGCCAACAGGCGTTGACTTGAGCGCGGGCGGCTTCTACTGTTGTCAACAAGCGTTGGCCAACAATTGTTGACCACGTGGTCAGGCTCAGAAGCCTTTGGAGGGCAAGATGATTCCGGAACAGACCGATGTCCTGGTTGTCGGCGGCGGACCGACCGGCCTGCTGCTCGCGGGTGACCTCGCCCGCGCTGGCGTCGCGGTGACGCTGGTGGAGAAGCACGCCCACGGCTCGGATCTCACCCGCGCCTTCGCCGTGCACGCGCGCACACTGGAGCAGTTCGACGCCCGGGGTGTCGCCGAGGAGGTGCTCGGCGGCGGCAACACCATCGCTGAACTGCGCATATTCGGCGACATCCACATCCGACTCGGCGCACTGCTGGACAGCCGCTTCCCCTACCTGCTCATCACCCCGCAGTCCCGGGTCGAAGAGGTGCTGCGCAAGCGCGCCGTCGAACACGGCGCGAATCTGGTGGCGGCGGCCGAACTGGTCACCTTCACCGACACCGGCGACGGCGTGGCCGCGCAGATCCGGTACGAGGATTCGATCCGCCACGTGCGGGCCGCCTATCTGGTCGGCGCCGATGGTTACCGCAGCCGCGTCCGCGAGGTGCTCGGCCTGCCCTTCCCGGGCAAGGCGGTGTTGAAGTCCATCATGCTGGCCGATGTCCTGCTGCGTGAGGAACCGCGAGATGTCCTGACCGTCAATGGAGTCGGCGACGCCTTCGCCTTCATCGCGCCCTTCGGCGACGGGTGGTACCGGATCTTCGCCTGGAACCGTCACGATCAGGCACCCGATTCCGCGCCGCTGGACCTCGACGAGCTGCGCGAGAACACCCGCCGCGCCCTCGGCACCGATTTCGGCATGCACGACCCGCGTTGGATGTCCCGCTTCCACAGCGATGAGCGGCAGGTGGAGTCCTATCGCGTGGGCCGGGTGTTCCTGGCGGGCGACGCGGCGCATGTGCATTCGCCCGCGGGCGGCCAGGGCATGAACACCGGGCTCCAGGATGCGGCCAATCTGGGTTGGAAACTCGCTGCGGCCGTGCGGGGTTGGGCTCCCGACGGCCTGCTCGACAGCTACCACGCCGAACGGCATCCGGTGGGCCGGGAGGTGCTGCGCAGCAGCGGGGCCATCATCCGCGCGGCCATGCTGGAATCGAAGATCGGCCAGTTCGCTCGCAATACCGTCGCGCGCGGTGCGCTCGCCCTGCCGCCGATCGCCCATCGGATCGCCGGATCCGTCTCGGGTATCGGATTCACCTACCCGCGCCCGCACGGTGCGCATCACCTGGTGGGTACCCGCGCCACCGATATCGCGCTCACCGGCGAGGTCGACCGCTTGTACGAGGCGCTGCGCGAGGGGAAGTTCGTGCTGGTGGCGAATGCCCCCGTCGCGGTGAACGGGCAGGCCGAGCGGGTCCTGGTCGCCGTGGCGGCCGATCCGGAGCAGCCGCCGATGCTCGTGCGACCGGACGGATACATCGCCTGGGTCGGCGACCGGCACACGATGGTCGATCCCGGTGCCGCGCTGCGGGATTGGGTGCGCACCGCGTAGTCGACAGGGTGCTCCGGGCCCCTCGATCCGCCCGGAGCACCCCGCCTACGGCGTGATCCGAATCTGCTGCATCATGTCGTGGTCGGCGTGGTCGAGATTGTGGCAGTGCCAGACATAGCCGCGGATCTCCGCCGACGCGTCGTGGTGGCCGCCGTGTGGACCGCTGGGTGCGATCGCCTCCGCGCCCGGCGGAACCCGTAGCGCCACATCGGTATCGAAGCCCAACTCCTCGATCGACGGCCAGTACACCAGCACCCGGGTGATGGTGTCGGTCGGACACTCCACGGTGTCCTTCCAGCCGAGCTCCCATGGCGGCGGAAGCTGTTGCGGCCCCAGGGCATAGCCATCCGCCGAGGGCTGCCATCGAATACCGAAGGCGGGCGGGTAGTTCGCGAAGAAGTAGGGGAAGGTGAGGATCGGCTGTCGGGCGATCACCCGCATGCGCGCCAGGTGAATGTGGATGGGGTGGTCGAAGGGTGTGGTGTTCACGAAATCCCACTGCTCGACGGTCCCCGCCCGCGCGATATCGACATCCTCGGAGAGGAAGCCGAGATTGTTGAGCGCCATCATGGTTGGGAACACCGCCTCGACCCGGGCGTCGTCGTTCAGCCCGAGCAAGGTCATGGTGCGGACCGTCTCCGGAGCGTCCAGGGGCGGGAGCGGGGCGGGCAGCCCCGGTCCCCCGCGCAGCCGGGGCGGAATGGCGGCGGGTGGCCCGTCACCGGCCACCGTGAACCGCATGATGGGGCGCAGCTCCGGCACCATGAACACGGTATTGCCCAGGTCGTTGAAGGCGGTATTGATCAGCTCGACGCTGTCGCCGTCGCGCAACCCGCTGAAATCGATGAGCAGATCGACCCGTTCACCCGGGCTCACGCGAATGGACGCGGTCCCGACGGGGGCATCGAGCAGTCCCAGCTCGGTGCCGATGGCGTGGAACGGCATTCCATTGGAGAGCTCGAAAATGTATGGGCGCGAATTGGATCCGTTCAGCAGCCGGAAGCGGTAGAGGGTGCGGCGCACCTCCAGGAACGGCCATACCTTTCCGTTCACGCAGGCCACGTCGCCGAGCTGGCCGGACTGGTTGTAGCCCTCCGGAATGTAGAGCGCGACCATGGGCTGGATACTGCCGTCCGGATTGAAGGTCCGGTCCTGCACGATCAATGGGATCTCGAACTCACCGGCGGGCAGCCCGAGCGGGTTGTCCGGCCTGCCGGTATCGAATTCGTCGCGCACGTAATACATTCCGGCCAGGCCTGCCTGAATGTTCAGCCGTGTGATGCCCATGGCGTGATCGTGGTACCACAGCGTCGCGGCCTCCTGCCGGTTGCTGTAGGAGTACGTGGCGCGCCCGCCATTGCGCCAGGCGATGAGCGGATGCCCGTCCGCGTCGGGGGCGTTCGCGCCGCCGTGCAGGTGGACGGTCATGCGCGGATCGGTCTTGTCCAGCTCGGTGACGCCGTGCATGGTGAGATCCACATGCGTGGGCAGCACATGGGTGCCCAGTTCGTTGCGAAAGCTCACCCGCCCCGGTTGGTAGGACCACGCCTCCAGATTCGGCCCGAGCACTTCGCGGTCGTACCCCCAGCTGCGCGTCGGAGGCAGGTCGCGGTGGTACTGGTGTGTTCCGGATCGGACGGCCAATTCCCCTGCGGCGGGCCGGGTCTCGATCATCGGCAGCGGGTCCACGAAAGGCCGCAACGGCGGCGAGTGATAGTTGAGCGGTGTGATCGGCGGCGGCGGAATCGGCGGAATGGGGACCGGTGGCGGCGGCAGCGGGACGGGTGCGGCCCCCGCCGATGCGGCGAAGACCGATCCGACTACGCCGAGAGCCCCTAGGAGGAACCCCCTTCTGGGCAGGTTCTCGCTCATGATCTGTCCGATTCTGCGCCCGATCGGCGAGAGTCGCCCGGGCTCGGCTCTTTTCGTTATCCAACGGGTTCATCGAAGCGAACCGACCAGGCATTATGGGCGGCCGGTCCGGAGCTGGCCGTTATACGCGACGGCCCCGACGGTCACCAGGACCGTCGGGGCCGTTCGGGGGGTCGAATCAGCCGAGCCGCTCGATAATCGTCACATTGGCGGTGCCGCCGCCCTCACAGATGGTGAGCAGGCCGTAGCGCCCGTTCACCCGCTCCAACTCGTTGAGCAGCGAGGCGAACAGCTTCGCGCCGGTGGCCCCGAGGGGGTGGCCCAGGGCGATCGCGCCGCCATTGACATTGACCTTCTCCGGATCGGCCCCGGTCTCCTTGATCCAGGCCAGCACCACCGAGGCGAAGGCCTCGTTGATCTCGATGACGTCCATGTCGTCGATGGTCAGGCCGGTCTTCTCCAGCGCCCACTTGGTGGCCGGGATGGGCGCGGTGAGCATGTAGATCGGGTCCGCGCCGCGGGCGCTGACATGGTGGATGCGGGCGCGCGGGGTGAGGCCGTACTCCTGGACCGCCCAGTCCGAGGCCAGCAGGGTGGCGCTGGAGCCGTCGGAGATCTGGCTGGCGACCGCGGCGGTGATGCGGCTGCCCTCGGCGAGCGGCTTGAGGCCCGCCATCTTCTCCATGCTGGTCTCGCGCGGGCCCTCGTCGATCCAGAAATCCTCGACGGGCACGATCTCGCGATCGAACTTGCCCTCCACGATGGCCTTGCGGGCGCGGTCGTGGCTGCGCAGCGCCCACGCCTCCATCTCCTCGCGGGAGATATCCCACTTCTCGGCGATCATATTGGCCGAATTGAACTGCGACACTTCACCGGTGCCGTAACGGTGGTCCCAGCCGTGCGCGCCGACGAACGGGGCCTCGAAGCCGTACTGCTGGCCCGCGAGCATGGCGGCCGAGATGGGAATGGCGCTCATGTTCTGCACGCCGCCCGCCACGATCACCTCGGAGGTGCCGGACATGATGGCCTGCGCGGCGAAGGTGATGGCCTGCTGCGAGGATCCGCACTGGCGGTCGACGGTGACGCCGGGCACCGATTCCGGGTACCCGGCGGCCAGCCACGCGGTGCGGGCGATATTGCCCGCCTGCGGACCGATGGTGTCGCAGCAGCCGAACACCACATCGTCCACCGCGACCGGGTCGATGTCGTTGCGGCCCATGAGACCTCGCAGCGCCGCCGCGCCCAGGTCGGCCGGGTGCACGCCGGAGAGCGAGCCACCGCGCTTGCCGACCGGGGTGCGCACGGCGTCGATCACATACGCCTCACGCATGGGCGCGTACTGACGGCGAGACGGTGCTGACATCGATAACTCCTACTGCTGACTGAGCAAGGGATCTAGCTGCGCGCGTCGGGGGTGGTGAGCCCGTCGAGCACGATGGTCAGGTACTGCTTGGCGAGGCTGTCCACGGTGATGCGGCCGCCGGGCCGGTACCAGCGCACCGACACCCAGACGGTGTCGCGCAGGAACCGGTAGGCCAATTCGATATCGAGTTCGGGGCGGAAGCTGCCGTCGGCGACGCCGGTGGCGAGCACCCGGTGCCACAGCTCCCGGAACTCCTTGTTGTACTCCTCGATATAGCCGAAACGCGGTGTGCCGCTGAGTCGTTTGGCCTCGGCCTGGTAGATGGCCACGGCGGCGTGCGACCGGTCGAAGGACTCGTAGGAGGTGACCACCAGGGCTTCCAGGGTGTCGCGGGCGGGCAGACCCGCCTCCACGATCTCGCGATACCGTCCGAAGAGGTCGTCGAGGAAGCCGCGCAGGATTTCGTCCACCATCGCTTCCTTGGAATCGAAGTGGTGGTACAGACTCCCGGATAGGATCCCAGCGGCGTCGGCGATATCGCGGACCGTGGTGGCGCGCAGCCCCCGTTCGGCGAAGAGGTCGGCGGCGAGCCCGAGCAGCTCGCTGCGACGTGCTGACTTGGAGGGATCCGTTGGTGGGGTCACCCCGCCAATATACAACCAAGCATTTGCTTGGTCGAGCAGGGATGTTCAACTCTCGAAACTCTCAGGGGGCTGCGCCCCCCGAACCCCCGCAACCAACCGGGGTCGCCGCAACTCTCGAAACTCGCCCCGAACCCGCACCTAACACGAGGCCACCGCGACTTGCGGAACTCGCGCACCGAACCCCCACCCAACACGAGGCCACCGCGGCTCGCGGAACTCGCGCACCGAACCCGCACCCAACACGAGGTCGCTGCGGCTCGCGGGACCCTGTAACTCCGCAGCCGCAACGCATGGTTGCCGCGATTCGCGGCGGACCAGCCGTTGCAGTCGCTACGTCAGGTCACCGTGACTGCTGGAGTTGCGCAGGGGGTGCTATGGGCACCCGCGACTGCGCTCGCGGTCACCGCACTTTGCGGTGCCTTCGTACGATTCGATGGACATCGGCGCTCAGGTACGCCCGGCGGGTGGGTGGATCGTCATCCCGCTCGGAAATGGGACCTTCGTGCCGCCCACGGCGTGCGGGCGGGCTCGGTCAGCGGACGGAGTAGCGGAGGGGGGAGGAGACGGAGAGGTCGGCTAGTAGGCGGTCGCAGATTACTACCGGGGAGATTCCGGCTCGGGCCATGCGGGCTACGAGGGCCAGGCGTCGTTCGGGGCTGTCCCATTCGACAGTGAGGGGGCCGCGGCCGGGGCCCGCGTCGACGGTGGCCATGGCGCGGCGGAGGCCGGTGTCGGTTTGTACTTCGCTGATCTTGAGGACCATGCCGCGTTGCCATGCCCGATATGTCTCCATATCCGCGCCGATGACCAATTTGTCGGTGGCGGCGCATAATCCCTCGGCTATGCCGTCGGCGAAAGCTACACGGTCGTAATGGAATTGGCGGCAGCGGCGGACTACTTCGAGGAGATCCGCGCGGACTTCACACAGGAGGGCGGTCTGTTTGCGGCGGCGGCGCGCTTCTTCGCTGTCGCCGAACGATTCCCGGGACAGGCCGATGCGGCGCGCGCGTTCGCGGTCGCGCGCCATGTCGTGGCGTAGCGCACCGCGCGGATCGCGGGCCACCTCGTCCTCCGGCACGGCATGCTGTTCGAGTATCTGCGCTGCTCGCATGGCGGTGGCGCGCTCGGAATCATGATCGAGTAATTCCGCGCCCAGCGTCAGTGCGGCCAGCACCGCATTGTCGATCCGGCGGCGCGATAATACGACCTCGCGCACCAGCTCGAGTTCCAGTTCTTCTTGGGCTTGTTGTCGATGATCCGGACCCATGGGTCGTGCCCTTCGACGTGGTACCGGTTAGACCAGGATTGCACAAAGGACCATGGGACGCGCCATTGATTTTCCAACCCGTGGAGAAACGGCGGAACCGCCGCGCCCCGGAACGGGACGCGGCGGCCATAAAACGCGAATTCGCGGGCAATTCTCCTTGTGGGAGAACGCAATCAGGCGCGCTGGCTGCTGATCGACACCACTTCGCCGGTGAGATAGGTGGTGTAGTCACTGGCGAGCATGGCGATGGTGGCCGCCACCTCCCAGGGTTCGGCGGCCCGCCCGAACGCCTCGCCCGCGGCGAGCCGGTCGAGCAGATCCGCGGAGGTGACCTTGTCCAGGAAGGCGTGCCGGGCGATGCTCGGGGCCACGGCATTGATCCGGACCCCGTACTCGGCGGCCTCCACGGCCGAGCAGCGGGTCAGCGCCATGACGCCCGCCTTGGCCGCGGCGTAGTGCGCCTGGCCGTGCTGGGCGCGCCAGCCGAGCACGCTGGCATTGTTCACGATCACGCCGCCGTGGTCGGCGTCGCGGAAGTACTTGAGCACCGCGCGGGTGGCCCGGAAGGTGCCGTTGAGGGTGATGTCGAGGACCTTGTCCCACTGCTCGTCGGTCATGTCCACGACCGGGGTCTCACCGCCCAGACCGGCATTGTTGACCATGATGTCGATCCGCCCCAGCGCCGCCGCCGCACCGGCGATCAAGGCGTCGACCTGTTCGGTGCTGCTCACATCGCAGGGCACGGAAGCGATTCGGCGGTCCGGGAATTCGGCCTTCAGCGCCTCCTCGGTCTCCTTCAACCGGCGCTCGTGCCAATCCGAGATCACCACATCCGCGCCCTCGGCGAGCAGACGGCGCGCGGTGGCCGAGCCGATACCGGTGCCCGCGGCGGCGGTGACGACCGCGACCTTCCCGGCCAGCAGGTTGTGGCCCTCGACAATGGCGGGAGCAATGGACAAATCGGTCACGGCCGAGCCTCTCGCGGAAGTCCGAGCACCCGCTCGGAGATGATATTGCGCTGCACTTCGTTGGATCCCCCGTAAATGGTGTCGGCGCGGCTGAAGAGGAACAGCCGCTGCCAGGCATTGAGATCCGCACCCGGGGCGTCGGCGATGAGGCCGGGCGCGCCGAGCACATCCATGGCGAGCTCCCCCAGCCCGCGATGCCAATTCGCCCACAGCAGTTTGGTCACCGAGGCGTGCCCGGCCGCGGTGCGGGCGTCGACGGTCGCGCCGCCGTGGCCGTCCTCGAGCGTGCGCATCACATGCGCGCGCAGCACCCGCAGCCCCACCCACGCCTTGTCGAGCCGATCGGCGATCACCGGATTCTCGATGGCGCCGTTGTCCCGGGCCACCGCCTCCAGATCCGCGAGTTCGCGGGCGTACCGAATCGACTGTCCCACCGTCGAAATGCCGCGCTCGAAGGTGAGCGTGCCCATCGCGACCTTCCACCCGTCCCCGGGTGCGCCGACCACGAGATCGGCGGCGGTGCGGGCATTGTCGAAGAAGACCTCGTTGAACTCCGCGGTTCCGGTGAGCTGCACGATGGGCCGCACCTCGACCCCGGGCTGCTTCATGGGCACCAGCAGGTAGGACAGTCCCTTGTGACGCTGCGACCCCTTCTCGGTGCGCGCGACGACGAAACACCAGTCCGACAGGTGCGCGAGCGAGGTCCAGATCTTCTGCCCGGAGATCGACCACTCGTCGCCGTCGAGATGGGCGGAGGTGGCCACGGCCGCCAGGTCCGAACCCGCGCCGGGCTCCGAATAGCCCTGGCACCACAGCTCGGTGACATTGCGAATACCGGGCAGGAAGCGCCGCTTCTGCTCCTCGCTGCCGAAGGCGATCAGCGTGGGACCGAGCAGCTCCTCGCCCAGGTGCGAAACCCGGCCCGGCGCATCGGCTTTGGCGTACTCCTCGTGGAAGATGATCTGCTGCCGCAGCGTCGCGTCGCGCCCGCCCCACTCCCGTGGCCAGCCCAGGCAGGTCAGCCCGGCGGCAGCGAGTGCGCGATCCCATTCGAGGCGCTCGTCGAACGCCTCGTGTTCGCGGCCCGGCCCACCCAGTCCGCGCAGTTCACGGAACTGGCCGTGCAGGGCCTCGGCCAGCCAGTCGCGCACCTCGGTCCGGAACGCGGCATCCTCGGGAGTCGCGTCCGTGTCACGGCCCGCTGTGACATCCACATCACGGCCCGCCGTGGTCGTCCCGCTGGCCGGTTCGGGGGTCTGGATCATGCTCACGTCGGTAGAGTAACCTACCAAGCACTTGCTTTGTTAGACCCATTCCCGGACGGCAGGAAACCCCGTGACATCTCCTCCGCAGACCACACCGCTCGCCCTGCACGCGGCCGCCGCCACCTATGGCGACGCGCCCGCCGTGGGCGATGGTGATGTCCGACTGAGCTGGTCGCAACTGCTGGACTCGGTCCGTGAGACCGCGCGGGCGCTCATGGCCCGCGGCATCGAGCGGGGCGACCGCGTCGGCATCTGGGCCCCCAATACCCATCACTGGGTGACGGCGCTGCTGGCCACCCACTATGTGGGCGCGACCATCGTGCCGCTCAATACGCGGTACGTGGCCGACGAGGCGGCCGATGTGCTCGAGCGGGTGCACGCCAAGGCGCTGTTCGTCGCGGGTGAATTCCTGGGCCGCGACCGGCTGGCCGAATTGCGCGCCGCCGCACCGGAACTGGCCATCGGCACCGTCATCGTGATTCCGGTCGAGGGCGAAGCACCGGTCGAGAACGCCATTGCCTGGTCGGAATTGGGCAAGGTCGCCGAGGCCGTGAGCCTCGCCGAGGTGATCGCCCGCGCGGAATCCGTAGCGCCCGATGATCTTTCCGACATTCTGTTCACCTCTGGCACCACCGGCCGCAGCAAGGGCGTGCTCATCGCGCACCGCCAGCTGCTGGGCAGCGCGCGGGCGTGGGCCGACTGCGCGACGCTGAACAGCTCCGACCGCTACCTCATCGTGCCGCCGTTCTTCCACAGCTTCGGCTACAAGGCGGGCATCATCGCGTGCCTGGTCACCGGGGCCAGCATGATCCCGCAGGCCACCTTCGACGTGCCCGAGACCATGCGGCTGGTCCAGGACGAGCGCATCACCGTGCTCACCGGTCCGCCGACCATCTACCAGACCATTCTCGAACATCCGGCCCGCCACGACGCCGACCTGTCCTCGCTGCGGGTGGCGGTGACCGGCGCGGCGACCGTGCCGGTGGTGCTCATCGAGCGCATGCGCGAGGAGCTGCGCTTCGACGTGGTGCTGACTGCCTACGGCCAGACCGAATCCGGCGGCTTCGGCACCATGTGCCGCCCGGAGGACTCCGCCGAGACCATCGCCAATACCTGCGGACGCGCCATCGCCGATGTGGAGATCAAGCTCGCCGACAATGGCGAACTGCTCATTCGCAGCTACCAGGTGATGCGCGGCTACCTCAACGATCCGAAGGCCACCGCCGAGACGATCGACGCCGACGGCTGGCTGCACACCGGCGATGTCGCGGTCATCGACGAGCGCGGGTACATGAAGGTCACCGACCGACTCAAGGACATGTACATCTCCGGCGGCTTCAATGTGTACCCCGCCGAGGTGGAGCAGGCCATGGCGCGGCTGGACGGCGTCGCCGAGACCGCGGTCATCGGCGTGCCCGACGAGCGCATGGGCGAGGTCGGCAAGGTGTACGTGGTCCGCAAGCCCGGTGCGGAATTGACCACCGAAGACGTGCTGGCACATGCCAAGACGCTGCTGGCCAACTTCAAAGTGCCGCGGTACGTGGAGTTCCGCGACCAGCTGCCCTACAGCGCCGCGGGGAAAGTTCTCAAGCGGCTACTACGTGAGGAGAAGGCGTGAGCCAGGAAACCGGGTCCATTCCCGACGAGGGCGACGTCGTCCGCTACGAGAAGCGCGGGCCGATCGCGGTCGTCACGCTGAATCGGCCGGATTACCGCAATGCGCAGAACTCGGTCATGACCTACGCCCTCGATGCCGCGTTCACCCGCGCGGTCGAGGACGCCGAGGTGAAGGTCATCGTGTTGGCCGGTGCCGGAAAGCATTTCAGCGCCGGACACGATATCGGCACGCCGGGGCGCGACCATCACATCTCGTATGAGAACAAGGCCGTCACCTGGTGGGACCACGTGGACCGGCAGGGCGGCGATCAGCGCTTCGCCCGCGAGTCCGAGGTGTACCTGGGCATGTGCCGCCGCTGGCGGGAGCTGCCCAAGCCGACCATCGCCATGGTGCAGGGCGCGTGCATCGCCGGTGCGCTCATGCTGGCGTGGTCCTGCGACATGATCGTGGCCTCCGAGGATGCGTTCTTCTCGGATCCGGTGGTGCGCATGGGCATTCCGGGCGTCGAGTACTTCGCGCATCCGTGGGTGCTGGGCCCGCGCCGGGCCAAGGAGATCCTGTTCACCGGTGAACGCTTCACCGCCGCACAGGCTTACGAGTGGGGCATGGTCAATCGGGTTGTCCCGCGCGAGGAGCTGGAAGAGCACACCTTCGCGCTCGCCGAGAAGATCTCGCAGATGCCGCAATTCGGCTTGGCGCTGACCAAGAAGGCCGTCAACCAGTGCGAGGACCTCATGGGTATGCGCGCCGGAATGGATTCGGTCTTCGGACTGCACCATTTCGCGCACGCGCACAATGCCGAGGTCGGCGCCGATTCCCTCGGCGGTATGAACGCCAAGTCCATGAAGGCCAGCGCCGAGGCCCCGAACAGCGTGACCGCGAAGGGTGGAACGAAGTAAGTGGATCTCGAATTCGACGCCAAGACAGAGGAATTCCGCCGCGAAGTGCGCGAGTTCCTGGCCGCCAACGCGCCCGCCACTCCCCTGCCGTCCATGGACACCGAGGAGGGCTTCGAACTGCACCGTCAGTGGGAGGCCACCCTCGCCGAGGCCCGGCTGTCGTGTGTGGCCTGGCCCGCCGAGTACGGCGGCCGCGACGCCTCGCTGACCGAATGGGTCATCTTCGAGGAGGAGTACTACGCGGCGGGCGCGCCCGGCCGGGTGAGCCAGAACGGCATCTTCCTGCTGGCCCCGACCCTGTTCGAACACGGCACGCCGGAGCAGCTGGCCCGCATTCTGCCGAGAATGGCTCGCGCCGAGGACATCTGGGCGCAGGCCTGGTCGGAGCCGGAGGCCGGTAGCGATCTCGCGGGCATTCGGTCGACCGCGCGGCGCACCGAGGGCGGCTGGCTGCTCAACGGCCAGAAGACCTGGAGTTCCCGGGCCTCCTACGCGGATTGGGGTTTCGGCCTGTTCCGCAGCGACCCGGAGGCGCAGCGGCATCGCGGGCTGACCTATCTGATGTTCCCCCTCACCGCCGAGGGCGTCACCGTCCGGCCGATTCCGCAGCTCGACGGCGAGCCCGGCTTCGCGGAGATCTTCCTGGACAATGTGTTCGTCCCCGATCAGGACGTGATCGGCGAACCGAACAATGGCTGGAAGGTCGCCATGGCGACCTCGAGCAACGAGCGCGGCCTCTCGCTGCGCAGCCCGGGCCGCTTCAACGCGACCGCCGCCAAGCTCATCGATCTGTGGCGCACCGTCGCCGCGGACTCCGACACCGCCGCGCGCGACCGGGTGGTCGACGCCTGGCTGGGCGCGGAGGCCTACCGGCTGAACACGTGGGCCACCGTCACCCGCCTGGCCGAGGGCGGCCAGCTGGGCGCGGAATCCTCGGTGAACAAGGTCTTCTGGTCCGAGCTGGATATCGCCATGCACGAGACCGCGCTGGAGCTGCACGGCGCCGCCGCCGAACAGGAATCGGCCTGGACCGACGGCTTCCTGTTCGCGCTGGCGGGCCCGATCTACGCGGGCACCAATGAGATTCAGCGCAATATCATCGCCGAACGCCTGCTCGGCCTGCCGCGATAGACATCGGAGGACGATATGCGATTCGCTTTGACCGCGGAACAGATTGATTTCGCCGCCAGCCTGCGCAAGATGTGCGAGGCCGCCAAGACGCCGGGTGTCGTACGCGCCTGGGGTGCAGGGGATTCCGGTGCCGGTAAGGCCCTGATCCGACAGCTCGCCGAGGCCGGTGCGCTGGGGCTGACCATTACCGAGGAGAACGGCGGCTTCGGGGCCGGGCCGGTGGAGTCCATCGTGGCGTTCACCGAGATCGGCCGGGCCGCCGTACCGGGCCCGCTGGTCGAGACCGCCGCCGCGATTCCGGCGCTGCTGCAAGCGCTTCCGGATTCCGCCAAGGCCGCCGAGTGGCTGCCGGGCTTCGCCGAGGGCACCACCCTGGGCACCATCGCGCTGCCCGCGCCGGGGACGGACGCCGAACCCATCGCACTGGACGCCGACAACGCCGAGGTGGTGTTGGTGGCCGTCGGTGATCGGTTGGCACTGGCCACCTCGCAGGAGCACATTCGCTCGGTGGACGCCGCGCGGCGACTCTTCCCGGTCGCGGCGGCCGGTGTGGTCGCCGAGGGTGAGGGTGTGCGCGCCGCCATCGAAACCGGTTTCGACGCGGGCGCTGTGGCGGCCGCGGCACAGCTGGCCGGTGCGGGGCGGGCACTGCTGGATATCAGCGTCGACTACGTCAAACAGCGCCATCAGTTCGGCAAGCCGATCGGGCAGTACCAGGCGATCAAACACCATCTCGCGAATGTGCTGATCGGATTGGATATGGCGCAGCCGCTGCTCTACCGCGCGGCGCTGTCGCTTCAGGAGGGCTCCGAGACCGCGTCCCGGGATATCTCCGCCGCCAAACTGGCCTGCGGCGAGGCCGCCTATCAGGCCGCGCGGATCGCCCTGCAGGTGCACGGCGCCATCGGCTACACCGCCGAATGCGATCTGTCGCTGTGGATCACGAAGGTCACCGCCTTGCGCTCCGCCTGGGGCACACCGGAATTCCATCGCGCCCGGATCGCCGCGGCGCTGCGCGCGGGAGTCGTCGCATGAGCATCTCCGCGGAGCAGCGCGAACTCGCCACCACCGTGCGCGCGGTGCTGGCCAAACACGGTGACAGCGCGGCCGTGCGGCGCGGACTCGCGGGTGAGCGCGGCTACGACGAGCAGCTGTGGAAGCTGCTCTGCGAGCAGGTGGGCGTCGCCGCGCTGGCGATTCCGGAAAAGTTCGGCGGTATCGGGGCCGGACTGGTCGAATCCCTGCTCGTGGTCGAGGAATTGGGCCGCACCCTGGCCGCGCCGCCCATGCTCGGCTCGGCGGTGCTGGGTGTGCAGGCGCTGCTGCTGGCCGGGAATGCCGAGGCCAATGAGCGGCTGCTGCCGGAGGTCGCCGAAGGGGCGCGCACACTGTCGCTGTGCTGGGCCGGACGGCGGGGCTGGGACGAGTTCGGCGTGCGGGTGGCGGATGGAAAGCTCTCGGGCACCGCGCATTACGTACTCGACGGCACCTACGCCGAGACCCTGCTCGTGCTGACCGCCGAGGGCTTGTTCGAGGTGGACGGCTCCGCCGAGGGCGTGGTGCGTACGGCCCTGCCGACCCAGGACCCCACCCGGCGGCTCGCCGAGATCAGCTTCGATGGTGTCGCGGCACCGAGGCTCGGCGCCGTGGACATCCATCGCCTGCGCGAAATCGCCTGGGCGACAGTCGCCGCCGAACAGGTCGGCGCGGCCGAACAGTGCCTCGACCTCACCGTCGAGTACTCCAAATCGCGCGTGCAGTTCGGCCGACCCATCGGCAGCTTCCAGGCGCTGAAGCACCGCATGGCCGATATGTACGTCCTGGTGGAGTCGGCGCGCTCGATCGCTCACCATGTGATCGCCGCGCTGGCCGAGGGCAAGGCCGAGGCCGTGGATGTGGCCGCGGCGCGGATCTACTGCTCCGAGGCGCTCGGCGCGGTGGTCTCCGAGACGGTGCAGATGCACGGCGGTATCGCCATCACCTGGGAGCACGACGCGCAGTTGTTCTTCAAGCGCGCGCACGGCGATGCCCAGCTGTTCGGTGCGCCCGCACGGCCGCTGGCGCGTCCGGCGTAATCCATTTCACGTCGGCGCGGGCCGGTGATCGAGGGATATCCCCTGGTCACCGGCCTGTGCCATATTTCACTCCGGAAATATAGTTAGCAGGGCTAAGTATTTAGTTAGCTTATGCAACAATGTTTCGGTGCGCTGAACCCGCACACATCATTCGACGATGAGGAGTGACCGTGAGCACCATGTCGGTTGCCCGACCCACCAGTGGGCCGTCGGCTTCCCAGACTTCCAGCACCAAACAGCCCAAAGCCGTGTGGGCGGTGGCCTTCGCCAGCGTGATCGCCTTCATGGGCATCGGCCTGGTGGACCCGATCCTCAAACCGATCGGCGAGCAGCTGCACGCGACGCCGTCGCAGGTGACGCTGCTGTTCACCAGCTACATGCTGGTCACCGGCGTGGCCATGCTCATCACCGGCGTCATCTCCAGCCGCTTCGGAGCCAAGAAGACGCTGCTGGCGGGTCTGGCCATCATTGTCGTATTCGCCGCTCTCGCGGGCAGTTCCGATACCGTCGGCCAGATCGTCGGCTTCCGCGCGGGCTGGGGCCTCGGCAACGCGCTGTTCATCGCCACCGCGCTGGCCACCATTGTCGGCTCGGCCACCGGCGGCGTCGCGCGCGCCATCATCATGTACGAGGCCGCACTCGGCATCGGCATCGCGGCGGGCCCGCTGGTCG
This sequence comes from Nocardia sp. NPDC050406, assembly GCF_044459025.1. Classification (NCBI taxonomy): domain Bacteria; kingdom Bacillati; phylum Actinomycetota; class Actinomycetes; order Mycobacteriales; family Nocardiaceae; genus Nocardia; species Nocardia sp. NPDC050406. Next base: position 792,411 of record NZ_JBITIM010000003.1, read on the forward strand.
GCGGATTCCTCGGCCACTTCAGCTGGCGCACACCGTTCTTCGGCGTGGCCGTCCTCATGGCCGTCGCGTTCATCGGCCTGGTGATCCTGCTGCCCGCGACCCCGAAACCGGCCCAGCGCACCTCGCTGGCCGCGCCGTTCAAGGCCCTGACCTACCCCGGCCTGCTGCTGGTGAGTATTACCGCCCTGCTCTACAACTACGGCTTCTTCACCCTGCTGGCCTACACGCCCTTCCCCCTGGACATGGGCACCTACTCGATCGGCTTCATCTTCTTCGGCTGGGGCCTGCTGCTCGCGCTCTCCTCGGTGTGGATCGCGCCGAAACTCCAGCGCGCCTTCGGCACCGTGCCCATGATGGGGCTCGCCCTGGCGCTGTTCGCCGCCGATCTCGCGGTCATGGCGCTGTTCGCCGAGCACAAGCCCGTTCTGGTGGTCGGCACCGTGCTCGCGGGACTGTTCCTGGGCGTCAACAACACCCTCATCACCGAGGCCGTCATGGTCTCCGCGCCCGTCGAACGGTCCACGGCCTCAGCGGCTTACAGCTTCGTCCGCTTCGCGGGCGGCGCGGCGGCCCCCTACCTCGCGGGAAAATTGGGCGAGCAGCATATGGCCCTGCCCTTCTGGGTGGGCGCGGCCTGCACCGCCGCGGCCGTGGTGGTGCTGCTCTCCGGCCGCAAGCTGCTCGCCGGAGTCGACGAGCACGACCCCGCCGCGCACAGTGTCGAAGAGGCGCAGGCGATTACGCTCGGCGACGACTGAATCAGTGCCGCAGCACCTCGACCTCACGCACCGGGGCCTGCTTGCCGAACCGGGCGCGCAGCGGATAGATCGCCGCCACGACGAGCAGGCTCACGGTGGAGGCGAGCAATTGGTTGCGCTGCTCGGGCACCCGGGCCATGGCGATGAAGACCGCCACGATGGCGATGATGACCAGCCAGCTCAGGTACGGGTAGCCCCACATGCGGTAAGTGAGGGCCGACGGGTCTTCGCGGCGCAGCCGAGCCCGAAGTTTCAACTGCGACAGCATGATCGCGATGTAGACGAAGGCCAGCACCACGCCGATGGAGTTCACCAGGAAGGTGAAGACCTTGTCCGGGGAGACATAGGAGGCGATGACCGCGCCCCAGGCGGCAATGGTGCCGAGCAGGACGGCGCGGGCGGGGACGCCGCGCTTGTTGACCTTCACCAGGGCGGCCGGGGCGTCGCCGTCGCGGGTGAGGACGTAGAGCATGCGGGAGGAGACGTAGATGGCCGAGTTCAGCACCGACAGCACCGCGGTCAGAATGACCACCTGCATGATGGTGCCCGCGGCGGGGACGCCCATGTGGTCGAGCGCGGAGACGAAGGGGCTCTTCAGCACCTCGGCGTCGTTCCACGGCAGGATGCACACGACCAGGAAGATCGAGGCCACGTAGAACAGGCCCACGCGCCACAGCACATTGTTGGTGGCGCGGGCGACGGCCCGGCCGGGCTCCTTGGATTCGGCGGCGGCGACGGTGACGATCTCGGTACCGCCGAAGGCGAAGATCACCACGACGATCGCCGAGAAGACGCCGGTGATGCCATTGGGGAAGAAGCCGCCGTGCCCGGTGAGGTTGTGCATACCGCCGTCGGCATCCGGCCACAGGCCGAACAGGTAGACCGCGCCGAGCACCAGGAACAGCACGATGGCCACGACTTTGATGGAGGCGAACCAGAATTCGAATTCGCCGAAGGATTTCACCGACACCAGATTGACGGCGGTCATGATCACCAGCAGCACGGCCGAGAGCACCCACTGCGGCAGGTCCACCCATTCGCCGAGAATCGCGGCACCGGCCACGGCCTCCGCGCCGACCAGGATGACGTAGAGGTACCAGTACAGCCAGCCGACGGTGAATCCGGCGAACGGACCCATCGACAGGCGCGCGTACTCGGCCAGCGACCCCGCCACCGGGCGGGCCACCACCATTTCGCCGAGTGCGCGCAGCACGCACAGCACCAGCAGTCCGGCGGCCGCGTAGGAGAGCACCGCGGCGGGTCCGGCGGTCTGGATGACCGACCCGCTGCCGACGAACAGGCCCGCGCCGATCGCGCCGCCGATGGCGATCATCGTCATGTGACGCCGTCGCAGTCCGGGCCGCAGACCCTCCTGCTCGGTAGTGACCGTCGTCTCCGACATCGGCCCGCCTCACTGGTTGTTGCTTGAATGTTGCGGCTACACCTTAACGGCCCTGGTCATGCGACCAAAACCCGAGGTGTGATGCGGATCGCCGCCGCACCGGGCCGGTAGCGAATTGCGTTCCGCCACTGCGATCTTGCTCCGGGCGTACCGTCGAGAGGATGAGCGAGACGAATCCGGGCAAGGTCCGGGTCGAACCGTGTGCCAAGCGCGTGCGGACCTATCTCGGCGGCTATCTGGTCGCCGACACCATCCGCCCCGTGCTGGTCTGGGAGCACCCGTACTACCCCACCTACTACCTGCCCGCCGACGATCTGGTGGCCAAACTCGAACCCTCCGGCGATGCCCGCGGCTCCACCCAGCTCGGCGACGGCACCCAGTTCGATGTGCTGGTCGACAATGCGACGGCCTTCGGCGCGGCGCTGCGCTATCTGGACTCGCCGGTCGAGGAGCTGCGCGACCTGGTGCGATTGGATTTCGATTCCATGGACGCCTGGTTCGAGGAGGACGAACCCATCTACGTCCACCCGCGCGATCCCTACAGCCGCGTGGATATCCTCGCCAGCTCCCGCCACATTCGCGTGGATATCGGCGGGACCACCGTCGCGGACTCCCGCAACTCCCGCATCCTCTTCGAAACCGGTTTGCCGCCACGGTATTACCTGCCCATGACCGATGTGCGCATGGAGCTGCTGCGCCGATCCGAGACCGAGTCGCAGTGCCCGTACAAGGGCACCGCCTCCTATTGGCATGTCCAGATCGGCGAGAACGAATACCCCGACATCGTGTGGGGCTACCCGACGCCGCTGCCGGAGAGCCAGAAGGTCGCCGGACTGGTGTGCTTCTACAACGAGAAGGTCGATATCTGGGTGGACGGGCAGCTGCTCCCCCGCCCGAAGAGCCCGTTCAGCTGACCCGCAGCAGCGCGCGCGTGGTCTCGTGCGCCGGTGCGGCGAAAACGCTTGCGGTACTGCCCGATTCCACCACCCGGCCCGCGTCCAGCACGGCCACGGTATCGGTGCGGTCGGCGATGAGCGGCAGGTCGTGCGCGATCAGCACCAGCGCCAGCCGGTGGCTCTCACGCAATCCGGCCAGCAGCTCCATGATGGCCGCGGCGGTGCGGGCGTCCAGCGCCGAGGTGACCTCGTCGCAGATCAGCACATCCGGCTCGGCGGCCAGGGCGCGGGCGATGGCGACGCGCTGGCGCTGCCCACCGGACAGTTCGTGCGGATAGCGCCGCGCGAACTCGGGGGCGAGTTCGACCTGGCGGAGCAGTTCGGCCACACGGTCCGACATCTCCCCGCTGTCGCAGCGCCGGTGCAGCCGCAGCGGACGGCCCAGCGTCGCGCCCACGCTGCGGCTCGGATTCAGCGCGCCGAGCGGGCATTGCGGGACGAGTTGGATGCGGCGGCGCTCGTCGCGGCTGCGACGCCGCAGATCCGCGCGCAACGGCAGACCGCCGAGGGTGACGGTGCCGCCGCCGGGCGGATGCAGGCCGACCACGGCGCGGGCCAGACTCGTCTTGCCCGAACCGGACGGGCCGACAATGCCCGCGGCCGAACCGGCGGCCACCGCGAGGTCCACATCGCGCAGCACCTGCTGGCCGCCCTTCACGAACGAGACCTGCAAACCACGCACCACCAGCAGCGGATCCGCTTGTCCCGCAGGAGCTTCACCGGCAGGCGCGGTCCGCGTGGGAATCGAGCGGACCGAGGCCATCCCGACCCGCGACCCCGCCGCCGTCCGCACGGCGTTGTCGAGGCGGACCACCTCGTCGGCGATGCGGTCGACGAGTTCGGCGTCGTGGCAGGCGAATACGACGGCCAAGCCGCGCTGGCGCGCCAATTCGCGCAGCAGGTCCCCGATCTCGTCGCGCAGCTGGGGATGGAGTCCGGCGGTGGGCTCGTCCAGGAGCAGCAGGTCCGGTTGGCGGGCGAGAGCGCGGGCGAGGGCCAGGCGGCGCTGCTGCCCACCGGACAGCGCACCGGGACGCCGGGCGGTGAAGCGCGTGTCGGCGGGAAGTCGTACTTCGGTGAGCGATGCGGCGACAGAATGCCCGTCGACGGCGAGTTCCCGGACCAGCGAGCGCACCCGCATGCGCGGATTCAGCGCCGAACCTGGATCCTGGCCCACGAAAGCGATGCGCGTGCGGCGCAATTCACGCAGTGCGCGCTCGTCCAGGGCGAAGACGTCGTGGCCGAGCACCTCCACGCGGCCGCCGGTGCGCGAGGTGCCCGCGGGCAGCAGACCGGTCAGCGCCCGCAGCAGGGTCGTCTTGCCCACGCCGGACGGTCCGGTCAAGGCGACGAGCCGCCCCGGGTCCGCCGCGAAACCGGCCCCGCCGAGAATGGCCCGACCGTCCTCGGTCGAGACCGCGAGATCCACCACCCGCACCACCGGCGCACCGGCGGGGGCGGGCATCACCATCGGCGCACCGCGTCTCTGCCGTCCTGGATGGCCTGCACCACATCGGCCAGACCGGGCCGTTCGGTGCCGCCCTCGGTCTCCTCGGTGGCGGGCAGCGCGGCGACCCGATGGATGGGTTCGGTCATCGCCTCTTCCGCGGAGTAGGCACGTCGCTTGGGTAGTCGTGCGGAATTCATCGCAGGCTCACCGCCTTTCGTCCGACCTGCGGTGCGAGGGCCGCGGCGGCTAGGTTCACGGTCATGGCGAGGAGGCCGATGAGCAAGCTCGGGGCGACCACCGCCCAGGGATTCAGGAGTATCCCGGGGCCATTCTCGCGAATCATGAGCGCCCAGTCAGCGGCCGGGGGTTGCGGACCGATCTGAAGGAAGCCCGCCGTCGCCACGAGATAGACCGCGGCGACGAAGCGCAGGCCGAACAGCGCCAGCAGCACCGCCCGCAGATTGGGCAGCACCTCGCGAAAGACCAGATGCCACAGGTGTTCCCCACCGGCGGCCGCGGCCTCCACATAGCCTGAGGTCGCCACCGGTGCGGCGGCGCTGGCCACCAGGCGCACCGCGTACGGGACACCCAGCACCACGGCCGCCACGATGATGGCGAGCCGTCCGCCTCCCGGCCAGGACAGGGCGATGAGCAGCAGGCCGAGTACGGCGGGCAGCAGGATCAGCAGGTCGGCGGTGCGGTCGACCAGGCGGCCGACGGCCGGGCGCAGAGCACCGACCGCGCCGAGCACCGCCGCGGCGGCGGTGACGATCGCGGCCGTGAGCAGCGCCGAGACGACCAGTTCGCGCCCGCCCGCGAGCAGTCGGCTGAGCACGTCGCGGCCGAGCTGATCGCCGCCGAGCGGAGCCGCGCCGCCGGGCTCGGCATACGGTCCCGTCACCGGGACGTCGATGGGATGCGGTGCCAGCCACGGGCCGATGAGGGCCGCGACGATGAGCGCCACGGCGGGCAGCACGCGCAGTACGGGCCGGATTCTGTTCATCGCCGTCCTCCGGACATGGCGTCGCGGACCAGATCGGCGATCAGCAGCATGACGGTGATGACCACTCCGGCGAGCGCCGTCACCCCGGCGATGAGCGGGGTATCGCGGTCGGCCACGGCGGAGGCGAGCACCGAGCCGACACCCGGATAGTTGAAGACCGTCTCGACCACGACCGCACCGCCGAGCAGTATGCCGGTGGAGGTGGCCAGACCCGTGACGATGGCGGGCAGCGCGCCGGGCAGCACATGGCGCAGCAGAATGCGGTGCGGCGGGAGACCATCCAGTACGGCGGCCTCGACATGCGGTTCCCGGGCCTCGTCGGCGAGGGCCGCGCGCACGATGCGCACATTCCACCCCGCCTGCGGGATGGTGAGCGCCAGCACCGGCAGGATGAGCATGTCCCAGCTGGCCGGGCCGCCGTCGGCACCGGCGAGGGTGACCGCGGGCAGCCATCCGGCCCAGAGCGAGAGCACCGCCACCAAGGCGACGGCCACCACGAATTCCGGCAGGGCGAGGACGGCCGTCGCACTGCCGGAGATGGCCCGGTCCAGTGTGCTGTCCGGCCGCAGCGCCGCCCAACAGCCCAGTGCGAGTGCGATGGTCGCGGTCAGCAGGAGGGCGAGACCGCCCAGCAGCAGGGTGTTGGGGAACGGTCCGGCCACCAGTTCGCGCACCGGCACACCGCGAGCCGACATACCGAGATCGCCGGTCGGCAATCCGGTGAGCCAGTCCCAACACCGTTGCAGGACCGGACGATCCAGCCCGAGCAGCGCCCGCCGTTGAGCCAGATCGGCGGCGCTCTCACCGCGTTCGGAGGTGGCGCTGGCGGCATCACCGGGCAGCAGGTCGACGGTGACGAAGACCAGTACCAGCAGCAGGACAAGCAGCAGAGCGCGTTTCACCAGCAGCGCGGCAATGCGTCCCGCTGTCCGCAGTGGCCGATACTTCGACACGGGCGGCGGCGCGGGCTCTTTCGAGTCCGCACCGACGTGCCCGGCCTCGGCCGAACTCGCCTGCCGGACCGGCACTTCCGGTTCGGTGGCGAGGTCGGGGGTCAGCGGCTCAGCCATGCGCCTTCGAGTTGCACCCTTCCGTATCCGGGCAGCTTGGGCAGACCTTGGACGGCGGTGCCCGCCAGATCGATACCGTCGGCCATACCCCACAGCAGGTAGCCGGAGCGGTCGTACTCGATGCGCTGGAGTTTGCGCAGCAGTTCGGTGCGGGCGGCGGGGTCGGCGGTCGCGACGGCGGTCTTGTAGGTGGCGTCGAATTCGGGGTCGCGCCAACCGGCTTCGTTCTGGCCGCTGTCGGAGACCATGGTCTTACTGGCGAAGAAGAGCACCGAATCGTTGGTGCCCCAGTACGTCGTGTAGAGCTCGCCCTTCAACCAGGTGTCGTCCCAGAAGGCCCCCGACTCCTGTTTGACCACCTCGATCTTCACCCCGGCGTCGCGCACCTGGGTGGCGAACAGCGTCGCCGATTCGGCCAGTCCGGCGATGTCCTCGGTGGTGTGCAGCCTGTAGGTCTTGCCGGTGTCGAACTTGGCCTGCGCGAGCAGATCCTTGGCCTTGGCGAGATCCCTTGTCCGCTGCGGGATATCGCGCGCGTACTCCGGATCGCCCGTGCCGAGAATGTCATTGCCTACGGTGCCGTAGCCGGACAGCACCTGCGTGACCATGGCCTCGCGGTCCACCGCCAGCCGCAGCGCCTCACGCACCCGCGCATCGGCGAAGGGGCTGCCCTCGGCGGTGCGCATGACGATGGGCATGGCCATATCGTCGGACCGCCGCACAATGCGAATATCCTTGCGGCCCTGCGCGGTCCGCGCCGCCACCGCACCCACGTTCGAGGCCAGATCGATCTGTCCGGAGAGCAGCGCCGTGGCCATGGCCTGCGGGCTCTCGAAGATGCTCACCTCGATGGCGTCGAGATACACCTCGCCGCCGTACCAGTCATCGTTGCGCACCAGGCGGGCATTGCCGCCGCGGAACCAGTCCAGCTTGAACGGGCCGGTGCCGGGCGCGTTCTCGATATCGGTGGTGCCGTCGGGCACCACGAAGGTGGTGAGCCGAGTCAGTTGCGGCAGTTCGGCATTCGGATAGTCGGAGACCAGGACGACGGTGTTCGGCCCGTCGGCGGTGATGCCCTCCGGTCGGATACCCGGCAGCCGCGACGCGCCCGAGGGCGTATTGCGCAGTCGCCGTAGCGAATACACCACATCGGCCGAGGTGACCGGCCGCCCGTCATGGAATTTCGCACCCGGCGCGATGGTGAAGCGCCAGGTCCGCAGATCCTCCGAGCCCTGCCACGCGCTCGCCAAACGCGGTGCGGTGATGGTCTTCTCACCCGGCACCGTGAGCGTGTCGTAGCGCAGGCTCAGAATCAGGTAGTCGCTCTCGTTGGCCTGCGTCCCGTGCGGATCGCGGGTGATCGCCCCCGGCCGCCCCAGCGCGCCCACGCGCAGCGTTCCGCCCTTGCGCGGCGGCCCCGCATCCTCCCCCGGCCCGGTCCCGGTGTCGTTACCCCCGCACGCGGCCAACAGTAGGGCAAGCCCAATCCCGCCACCGGCCTGGAACAGCTGGCGTCTCGACCAATCCACGTCGTCCTCGTTTCGGTGGTACAACTTCGATTAGGTTTGCCTACCCTTTTTGCAGGCCAGGCACAAGTCCACGCCAATAACGTTCGGACGGCGGTGCGGCACGGACATGGCTAGATTGGGTCCAATGAGCGAGGACCGCCCGCCACTGGCCGCCGAATTGGACCTGCTTCCCCATCCCGAGGGCGGCTGGTTCCGAGAAACCTGGCGCAGCGCCGTGGAATTCACCCCCGAGGGCTACCCCGGCCCGCGCGCCGCGGCGACCGCGATCTACTTCCTGCTGCTGCCCGGCGAGAAATCCGCACCCCATACCGTCGCCTCCGACGAACTGTGGCTGTGGCATGGCGGCGGCCCGCTCCTACTGAATATCGGCGGCGAGGAGATCGTGCTCGGCCCCGATATCGCGCGCGGACAACGCCCCCAGGCGATAGTGCCCGGCGGGGTGAGCCAGGCCGCGCGTCCGGCGGGGAACGACCATGTCCTCGTGAGTTGCGTCGTGGCCCCCGGCTTCGATTTCGCCGACTTCCGCATGGACTAGCCCCGCACCCTCGGACGCGAGTAGTAGCAACACCTCTGACCAGCGGTGTTGCACGGAATCTGAAAAACTCGGGTAGTGCGCTACTCGTTTGCCGGTAGCGAATCGCTATTAGTTTTCCGTATATGTCCAGCGTGTACACCGTCGTATCCGGCGACACTTTGTCGGAAATCGCACTTCGCTTCTATGGCGACGGCTCGTTGTTCCCGATCCTCGCGGCGGCCAACGGCATTCAGAATCCGGATCTGATCTTCCCGGGGCAGGTCCTGCGTATCCCGGATATCTCCACCGGTCCGCGATTGCCCGCGGTGTACGTGGTGGTCGAAGGCGACACGCTGTTCGATATCGCGGCGCGGTTCTACGGTGACGGCAACAAATTCCCGATCATCGCCGCCGCCAATGGCATCGCGAACCCGGATCTCATCCACCCCGGCCAGATTCTCACCATTCCGGCACTGCCCGGCGAGCAGCCCCCGCCGCCGCCACCGGGGCCGATCTCGTTCCGGATCCTGCGCCCGCCGGATCTGGTGGACCTGCACTGCACCTCCAAGGGCTGCCGACTCGAGCACGCGCCCAACGAGGTGTTCCACACCGTGGTCGAAGGCGACACCCTGTTCGACCTCGCCGCCCACTTCTTCGGCGACGGCAACCGGTGGCCCGAGATCGCCGCCGCAAACCACCTGCCCAACCCCGATCTGATCCTGCCCGGCGAAGTGCTGCTGATACCGGGCCTCGGCGGACCCGCCGGACCGCCGAAACTGGTTGCGGTCGACGAGAATTCACATCTGGTGGTCCGGTTCGGCAGCCAGCACCTGTTCGAATTCGCGACCCCCACCGAGGGCAACCCGCCACCGCAGCCACCACCGGCGGACGTGCCTGTGCCGACACTGGCCGCGGGCGAATCCCGGGTGGTGTTCGCGATCGCGCCCGGCGCCGAGATCGAATTCACCGCCACCGGTGTGCTCGCGGCGCTGCGGACGCTGCGCCTGCGAGTCGCGCCACTCGCACTCCCCCGGCTGGGCGAGGGCGAGGTTCTCCCACCGGAACTCGCGGTGGCGCCGACGCGGCCCGCCGACGACGTGACCGCCATCGAGGCTCCGTTCCGATTGATCGTCTCCCCCAGCAGCCGGGGCGCGTTCACCCACGAGACCGTGGTCTCGGCCGCGCCGGACGACGCCGCCCGCGTGGAGCTCTGGCACACCCGGCTGGCGGTCCGCACGCAGGTCGACGGGGTGGATGTCGTCGACGAATCCAATGCCGACCAGCGCATCGTGCGCGCACTGTGGACCCGCGACGACGACAGTCCGGCCCCGCCCGGGCCGGGGTTCCTGGGCTCGCTCGAACCCGGGGAGCGGCGCGCGATCGTCCGTCAGAGCGCCGACCAGACCATCATGTCGCCGGTCGATCCGGCCACCAGGATCGTGCCGAGGCCGCTCGATGTCGACCGCTTCTACCTCAGCGCCGCGGGGGCGTGGATCGACTGGCGGGCCGAATGGAATGAACTCGACTACCGGAACCACCCGCCGAGCCTGCTGGCCTACCGCCATCTCGCCCCGATGGGTCGCGACGCCTACGTGCGCACGGAGAAGCTCGGATTCCTGTTCCCCTTCGGCCATCTCGCGAAATTGGTGAAGGTCACCGAGCGCCGGGTCGGGCCCGAGGCCAAGCCGGTGGCCCGGCTGTTCCAGCGCACCTTCATCGTGCTGCGCGAACCGCACCGCCACTACGTCGGGCGCGATCTGCCGTTCACCGATGTGCTGCTGGAGCCGCAGGTGACGCCGGACCTGAATCCGGTCGCGAATCCGGCGGCGCCCTTCATCCCCGCCAAGGGCACCGAGTCGTTCCGGTGGAAGATCACCGGAATCGACCATGTCGGTGCGCCGTTCGTGGCCACCACGCCCTTGGTCTTCGTCTCGGTCGAGGCGGCGAACCAGGCGAATATCGGCCTCATCGATTCGCTGTGGGACAGCATCGGCCCCCTCGACCTGGGTGGTCAGGACGTGGCCATGGCCCCCTCGGATATTCGAGGCGACACCACGATCCGCGTTCAGGACCTGACGCTCGACGGCATCGTCGATCTCGCGGGCTTCACCAGTACACCGAAGACGCGCCGCGCCGTTGTCGTCCTGCCCGCCCTCGAGGCGGTGAATCGGGGTACCGCGACCAAGGGTGTGAAGTACGTACAAGGGTTCGTGGACAACGGATTCCAGGCCGGTGACAAGGCGCAGGTCTTCCTCGAACTCGAATCCCCGACCACCCTCGGCTTCGCCGACGGATCGGATCGCGGCGGCGGCTTCGTCGAACCGAGCGTCGGCATCCGCTCGGTCTCGCGCACGCTCGGCGCGATCGGCGCGACACCGAGTCCAGCACTGGCACAAGGTAATTTCGATCCGGCCCAGTTCCTTCAGGGCGTGACGCCGAAATTGTTCGGCATGTTCTCGCTGCTGGAGATCCTGGAGACGGCCACGCTCGGCGAGGCCCCCAAGCTGATCGGCGAACAGCTCGGCTTCCTCGCCGGACTCGACCGCGATTTCGCGCGTTTGAAAGAAGCTCTGGCGCAAGCGATCACAACCCTGGACCACGATATCGCGCATGCGGCGCACGCTGGTTCGGCGACGGTCAGCACGGCGCTGCGCGGTGATATCGCCACCGCCCTGGCCGGATTGGCGGCCGGGCCCGGGGATGTGATCGCACTGCTCACGCAGGTCGCCGCGGGACAGGACGTCGACTTCGGGCCGAAGCTGGCCGAGTTGCGCAACGCGCTCGGCGGCCTCGCCGCCGTCCGCGCCAACAACGCACTGCCGACCTCGATTCGGTCCGCGATCGACAAACGGCTCACCGCCATCGACGTGGCGCTCGCCATCGCGGGCGGCGACCTCCAGGCGCTGCGCAAGACGCTCGCCGCGGCCTTCGCCTCGTCCACGATCCGCTACGAATGGCGGCCGCCGCTCAAGCCCTGGAAGGACGTCTTCCTCCCGGCGCGTGACGGTCTCAGCATCGCGGTCGAGATTCGGATGGCCGACAACGGCGCACCGCACAGCGATGTGACCGCGCAATTGCGCTCCTTCGCGCTACAACTCATGCCGGGTGAGCCGCTCATGCGACTCCAGTTCTCCCGCATGGGATTCCGGGTGGGCACCGGCCGCAAGGCCGAGGTCGAGGTGGTGTTCGACAAGCTCGAATTCCTCGGCATCCTCGGATTCGTCGACAAGCTGCGGGAGCTGATCCCGTTCGACGGTTTCGCCGATCCGCCCTACGTCGACATCTCGCCCCAGGGGGCGACGGCGGGATTCACCCTCGCGCTGCCCAGTGTGGCCGTGGGCGTCTTCAGCCTGGAGAACATCGCGCTCTCCGCCGACTGCCGCGTGCCGTTCCTCGGCGAGGTGGTGACCGTCGGATTCGGGTTCTGCGCCAAGGAAGCGCCGTTCCGACTGACGGTCATGGCCATCGGCGGTGGCGGCTGGGTGGCGCTGCGACTGTCCCCGGCGAAACTGGTCATGCTCGAGGTCGGGTTGGAGGCCGGGGCCTGCCTGTCGGTCAATCTCGGCGTCGCGTCCGGATCGGTCTCGGTCATGGTCGGGGTGTACATGCGCCTCGAGGACGACAAGGGCCAGCTCACCGGCTACTTCCGTATTCGCGGCGAAATGGATGTGCTGGGCCTGGTTTCGGCCTCCATCACCCTCGAACTGGCGCTGACCTACCACTTCGACACCGGAAAGCTGGTGGGCCGCGCCAGCATTCAGGTCGAGATCGAGGTGCTGTTCTTCTCCGCCTCGGTCGAGGTCTCCTGCGAGCGTCAGCTGGCGGGGTCCAAGGGCGACCCCACGCTGAAGATGATCATGCCCCCGACCGCTGGCGGCGAGGACATGTGGAACAAGTATTTCGCGGCTTTCGCTATCGGAGGGTGACAAAGCCATGGCCACAACACAATTGACCGAAACGGTACTGCCGTTCTCGGTCGCCGCCACGGCACCGTTTCACGTATCGGTCCTCATCACGCACCGGCTCGACGGCGGCGGCAGTCTGTCGGACTACCCGGCCATGGCCGACTGGGTCTCCTCGCTGCGCTCCGCGTCGTTCGCCCTGCGGGTCGACTCGCGACCCGATCCCATTCCGTGTCGGGCGCTGTTGAACGGGCTCGCGGACACATCCACCTGGCAGCTCGCGTTTCCGGGCGAGACGACCGTGCGGGAATTCCCCAAACCGACTGTCGCCGAGAAGGATTGGAATACGCTGCCCGCCGCCCGCACCCCCGAGCACGCCCTGGACGCGCATTACGCGTCCGTATTCTCCTCGCCGCTGGTCGCTCCGGGCGTCACCGACAACGCGCTGGCTCGCGCGGTGCTCGATTTCGCCAAGGGTATTCCGAATCCGGTGTTCGACGAGGACGGCAATCGACGGCCGTTCGACACGCTGATCGGCGGTTTCGACCGCTACCGGGCACTGCGCGACCGGCATCGGGCCGCCGAGCGCGCACAGGTCTTCACCGACGCGCAGGCCAGCCTCGAACCCGCGACGGTAGCCGAACCGTCGACACCCGAGCCCGGCGGCCCGGCGGTGGCCTTCGCCGCCGAGACCGGGCGGCCCGCGTCACCCGTCGAAACCCTCGCCCGGTTCCGCGGCGTGGACGCCGCGATGACCAGCACCCTCGACGAGGCGGTCGCCGCATCCACCCTGCCCGAGGACCCGACGGCGCTCATGCTGCGCGACGCCCACGCGACGGCCAAGTACTACAACCGGCCCGAGGCCCAGCAGCCCGCGCCCCACCCCGAGCAGCCCGAGGACGGCAAGCAGGAGCCGCGACCGCCGCGCCAGCATCCGGATTTCCATCAGCTCGCCGGATCCTGCGGCAGCACACCGGCGTTGGCGCGCCGCCTCGGCTTCATCGTCGATCTCGTCGTCGAGGATCTGGAGGCGCTGAAGGCGGCCACCAAGATCTGGTGCGATATCACCGTGGTCGGGGTGCGGCGGCTGCTGTCCCCGCAGACCCGGTGCCATACGTCCGGCGATCTGTTCCTCGCGACCCCGGAGACCGATCGCTGGGTCGACGGGCGGCTCGCGCTCGGACTGCCGCAGCGCTACCGGGTCATGGATCTGGATCCGGATGCCGCCGGGCTCAAACTGGAACAGCATCTGCGCGGGGCGATTCGCGCCTATGCCACCGAATTGAACGGCGACGCCACGACATTCGCGCCCGCCGCGCTGCGCGCCACCGGATTCACCATCGCGGAGATCGACCGCCGCGACGCCGTCCGGGCGCGGGTGGCCCAAGCACAGCAGCGGGAGCCGGTCGCCGATACCGGTGCGCCGGGCCAGAATCGGCTCGAGCTGGGTTACGAATCGCTGGTGCGCGGACTGCGGCTGGAGGTGTGGGACGACGTCACCGCCGTGTGGCACAGCGTGCACGAGCGCACGGTCTCGGCGCACGTCGACGGCTCCGAGGTGCTCGCCGCCACGGCCGATCCGGGATATCTCCAGAATGCTCCGCTCAGCCGCGTGCCCGGCAACGAGAACAACCCCTACTACCTGCACGAGGTCATCGCGGGCTGGGACGGTTGGAGCCTGTCCGCGCCGCGGCCCGGGCGGATCATCGACCACAACTACGAGACCGGCCACGCGGAGGTGGTGGACGGCGCGGACGCCGATCCCGGCGGCCTGACCGTGCGTACCGAGGCGGTGCCCGGCTCGCTGCCCGCCCTGCGGTACGGGCGGCGCTACTCGTTCCGGGTGGTCGGCGTCGATCTGGCTGGCAACAGCGTGCCGCACGGCATGAATCCCGCTGCCGCCGTGGAGCAGCCGGGTCTCGACGCCGCCGAGGCGCACGTACGGGAGCTGCGCGCCGAGGCCGCGGCGCGCGACGAGCGGGGGCTGCTGGAGCAGGTCCGGACACAGCGGGCGGCGGGAGCGGCTCCCGGCCAGGTCGGCGGATTCGCCGGGCGCGTACTCGATTCGACCGCGGCGGTCCTGCGCGCGGCCGACGCGTTGAAAACCCGCCCGCAGTGGGAGGTCGACGCCGCGACACTGGCCAAGCTCTTCGCCGATACCGGGGATCCGAATACCGTCAGCACGCCGCGGCCGTATCTGCGCTGGGGTCCGGTGACACCGCCGACGGTGGTGCCGCGCCGCGCCTACGGCATCGGCGAGTCGTTGCTGCACCTGGTGCTGCACACCGGCGTCGAGAATCCCGACACCACCATCGAGCGGCATCTGCTGCCACCGCAGACCAGTCAGCACGAGGCCGAGCACGCGGGGATGTTCGATCGGCTCATGCGCTCGGGCGATCCGGCCGACCGTCGCCGGGCCTACGCCATCGCGCTCAAGGAGCGAGGCAACCTGTACCACACCAGCATTCAGGATCTCGACGATCCGAACGGGTCGCTACCGCAGCCCGGGGTACGGCTGGTGAGCAATCCGGCGGGCAATCCGGCCACCGCGGTGACGTTGGAGCAGTTGCAGGAGACCGACGGGGCGGCCTCGGAGGAGCAGCAGGGCGAGGGACAGTACGTCGTGCACGAGGTGGACGACCTGATGCTGCCGTATCTGCCCGACCCGATGGCGGCGGGGGTGACGCTCGTCTTCTATCAGGCCGGTCGCGACCATCACCTGGCCAACGCGAAAATCCTGCAGGCCGTGACGATTCCGTACACCGGTGACTGGCCGCTGGTCCACGGGCTGCGGCTGGTCCTGCACGACGCGCCCGCCTTGCAGGCGCGTCAGGACGGCGCGGTGATCCGCGTCGGATTGCCCGCCGGGGAGCAGGTGGCCGTGGCGGTCTCCTCGAGTCTGGTGGACGCGCGGCTGGATCAGCTCGGGCTGTGGCGGTTCTTCGCGGTGCACGATCCGAAGGTGTCCGCCGAGGATCGCGCGGTCCTGCGCCGGGCAGCACGCGACGGGTGGCTGTGGTGGCTGACGCCGGGGCACGATCTGCGGCTGGTGAATGCCGTTGTGCGCCCGGTTGTTCCGCCCTCGCTGACCAGTCTGCGGGCACAGCCGCGGGTGTCGGGCGCGGTCGCGGCCGAACTCGTGGGTGTCGCGCGGGTGCACGGGGCCAGTACCGAACGCGTGGAGTTGCACGCCGAATGGTCCGATCCCGTGGACGATCCCGCCGCCTCGGCACCGGGGCGCGTGACCCGGCGCGAGATCGTCACGCGGTTCGCGGTCACCGAGGACGAAACCGATTCGCTGCTCACCGCGCACCCGGATGCCGGGGCGTTCGCCGCGGAGACGGTCGAGGTGCCGCAGCGGCCCGCGGTGCATGTCCTGCCGGACACCCGCTACCGGCGGGTCTCCTACCGATTCCGGGGGACCTCGCGCTACCGCGAATTCTTCACGCCCGAACAGCTTCCGACGCCCGAGGATCCGGCCTCGTTCGGGGCCGTGCGCGAGGTCGAGCACCTCAATTGCGCGAAGCCGCCGATCCCGGGCGTGCGTGATGTCATCCCGATGTTCCTGTGGAGCGAGGAGTCCGAGCCGGAGCATCCCTTCGCGATCCGGCGCACTCGACGCGGGGGTGTGCGGATCTGGTTGGAGCGGGGCTGGGATGCCAGCGGGGACGACGAACTGCTGGCGGTGTTCACCGCCGACAGCCTGTCGGCGGCGAGTGACAATCCGGCGAAAGTCAGTGTGTGGGGGCGGGATCCGGCGTTCGTGGGCACGACGCCGGAGCTCGCGACCGATCTCGCGATCGCGCCGTATTGGGAGCAGCGCGCACTCCAGCTCGATGTCACGCCGCCGGAGCGCGCGGGGCAGCCTCGGGGACATGTGGCGGTGTCCACCGTCGGTCGAAAGAGCCTGCGCGCCTACACCTATCGGCCCGAATTCCATGCGGGGCGCGGGCTGTGGTTCGTCGATGTCGTCTTCGATGCCGCCGATGTGGCCTGGCCGTTCCTGCGGCTGGCGGTGGCGCGGTATCAGCCGAAATCCATCCCCGGACACGAGTTCTCGCCCACCATCACCACCGATTTCGTGCAATTGATGCCGGACCGGGTCAGCACGGTGAGCCGTCCGGAGGCGGGCGCGGTACGCGTCACCACCAGCGGCACATACGGATTCAATCGCCTGGCGATCACGGCCGAGGGCCAGCTCGAGCAGGATCCGACGGCGCATCGGGCCTGGCTCGCCGCCACCCGCAAGGTCGTCGCGACGCTACAGACCAAGCCGTCCGGGAATAGCGGCGATCTCGAATGGACCGCCGTCGGTCAGGTCGAATGCGCTGTCGAGGGCGTCGACGCCGAGCGGTTCGGGGCCACCTGGAGCGGGCTGCTGCCGCTCGACCCCGCGCTCACCCTGGCCACGCCCGGAACCAGCACCGAGACCCGGGTGCTCATCGAGGAGTACGAACTGCTCCCCGCCGATCCACCGCCCGGCACGCAGAACGCCGGAACGGTGAGCCGACTGGTGTATGCGGATCACCTGCGGCTCTGACAGCTAGGAGTATGAAATGCCTGATGTAGCACCGCGAATCATCGTGAAACTGGATCCCGGGCAGGTGAGCGTTCCCTATCAGGACAATGCCCACCTCGCGCTCGGCGGGTTCGCGCAGCTCGCGTGGAATACGCTGACCGCCTCGTTCCCGGGGGTAGACCTGGCGCTGAACCGGCTGTTCAGCACGCAGTCCGAGGGGCAGGTTCGCGCGCTGCTCGACGCTGCGGCGACCAATAGCGGGCTCACCCCGCCGGATCTGCTGAATGTGATGGCCGTCGACTTTCCCCGCGGCATCGACCCCGAGGGGCTGCTCGGGTTCGTGCGGGCGCTGCCCTTCGTCGAATTCGCCTATGTCGAGACGCCGACGGAGCTGGCGGCGGTCGATCCGTCGAACGATCTGCTGGCGGCCGCGCAATTCCATTTGCTGCCAGCGCCGTTCGGGGTGGAGGCGTTCTTCGCCTGGAGTCTGCCCGGGGCCGATGGGGCGAATGTGCGCATCGCCGATATCGAGTACGGGTGGGATCTCACGCACGAGGATCTGGTGGGCGGAAATATCGCGCAGTTGAATGCCAGTGTGCCCGGCCATGCGTTGCATTCGACGGCGTGCCTCGGGATTCTCGTCGGTCAGGACAACGACCGGGGCATCGTCGGTCTCGCGCCGCAGGCGAAGGCGGCGGTGGTCAGTGCGCTGCAGCCGTCGCTGCCGGACGCCTTCGTGCTCGCCGTCGGATTCCTGCAGGCCGGGGATGTGCTGCTCATCGAGGTGCAGTCCGCGGGCGGCGGGCCGGTGGAGATCGACCCGCACGTGACCATGCTCATCCACGCGCTGACCCTGCTCGGCATCGTGGTGGTGGAGCCCGCCGGAAACGGCCGCCAGGATCTGGACGCGCTACTGCGCGCCGACGGTACGAGCCTGCAACGCGGCGCGTTCAATTTCGTCGACTCGGGCGCGATCATGGTCGGCGCACGCCAAGCACTCGTACAGGACCCCATGTCCTTCACGTCCTTCGGCAGCCGCGTCGACTGCCACGCCGCAGGCGAGAACATCGTCACCACCTCGGTAGCCCCCGCCCAATACATGGGCATCCTCCCCGGCACCGGCTTCGGCGGCACCTCGGGCGCGAGCGCCATCATCGCGGGCACCGCCGCCATAACCCAAGGCATAGCCCGAGCCCGAGGCACCACCCTCACCCCCACCCAACTACGCACCCACCTCTCCAACCCAACCTTCAACACCCCCACCAACAACCCCGCCACCGACCGAATCGGCGTAATGCCCAACCTGAAGGAAATAGCCGCCCGCATCTAGAGAGCAGGAATCCCCGTCTCTCGAAACTCTCGTGCCCCGCTGCTGAAGCAGCGGGGCACGATGAACGGGATAGCGGGACAGCACCTCTCGCACGAAAGGCACACTCCCCACCCGCTGTGAAGATGAGCGCCCTGCCCGCGCAGCCATCAGGGCGAGCCCGAGGACCGCCTACACCGCACCCCCTGCGAGGCGACCGCCACGGAGCGGCCGATCGACGCACCCGCGAAGGAGCCCCCTACCGCGCACCCGAAGGAACGGCTCCCGGCCTAGCCATAGAGGCCCACTCCTCCACTCACAGCTGCGCTCCGCTGCACAAGACGCGGGGCCGTGTGCACTCCCGCTTCTCACGACTGCGCCCGCTGCACAAGGCGCGGGGCCGTGTGCACTCCCGCTTCTCACGACTGCGCCCGCTGCACAAGGCGCGGGGCCGTGTGCACTCCCGCTTCTCACGACTGCGCCCGCTGCACAAGGCGCGGGGCGGTGCGCACTCCCTCTTCTCATGGCTGCGCCCCGCTGCGTCAGCAGCGGGGCGCGAGAGGCCGGAGAGGGGGTTAGTCCTCTATTTGGAGAATGCCTTCGGCGACGGCGTGGTCGATGGTTTTCTCCAGGTTCGGGCAGGAGTCGGGTTTGCCGAATGCTGGTCCGTTGGCGGCCAATTGGCGGAAGACCGGGCAGGTGTCGGCCGGGTTGGTCGTCCATTGAACCGTTTTCTGCTGGGTGCTGTGTTTGAGCACCAGGACTTCGGTGCCGCAGGACTGGCAGGAGAGGGGGGTGAGGCCCGACTCCAGGTAGCGCTTCTTGTCTTCGACCGTCTGGGCGCGCACCATGGCCTGCCGCTCGGGACGGTCCGCGAAATCGGGTGCCTTCGCCCAGGTGGTCATCAGACTCCGGCCTCCTGCGAGCGTGCGTCCGATTCGGCCTGCGCCGCTTCGGCTTCCGCCTTCTTGCGCATGTTCTCGGCGACCTCCAGCTCCCAGGCCTCATTGGCCTTGGAGGTGTCCACCTCGAATTCGAAGCGCTGCGTGGACTTCGGGTCGATGTCGGCGACGTCCACGTAGAACTGGTCGTACCAGCGACGCAGCTGGTAGACGGGGCCGTCCTCCTCGGTCAGCAGCGGGTTGTCGATCTTGGACTTGTGCTTCCAGATCTCGACATCCTGCAGGAAGCCCTCGCTCACGCCCTCGGTCATCTTCTCGGCGAACGAGGCGGCCTGATCGTCGGGCAGGCCCTCGGGCTTCTCCAGCGTGACACCCCACTGCAGCACGAAGCTGTCCTGCGTCACCGGGTAATGGCAGTTGATGAGGACCGTGTTCACCTCGTACCCGCCGTAGATGTTCTTGAGCGGGTTGATCATGTAGGACGGCCCGAAGTACGACGCCTCGGATTCGAGCAGCACCTCCATCCCGGCGGCGGCCGCCATACCGACATCCGGGCGGCCCTTGGTCTTCAGGTACTGCGTCGCGACATGCCCCTCGAAGACATTCTTGAAGAAGGTCGGGAAGGCGTAGTGGATATAGAAGAAGTGCGCCATATCCACGACGTTGTCGATGATCTCGCGGCAGTTGGAGCCCTCGATGTGCAGGGTGTGCCAGGTCCACGGCGTCCACCGATCGCTGCGCGTCTCGAGACCGTTGCCCTCGGCATCGCGGAACGCGCCGTCGATGTACGGGATGGTCACCTCGTCCGGCGGCGGATTGCCCTCGTGGTCGTGCCAGACGAACAGCTGGCCGTTGCGCACCAGCGTGGTCCAGGCCCGAGTGCGGGCCAGCGGGGGCACGCGCCGCGCGTACGGGATGCCCGTGCACTTGCCATTGCCGCCCCAGCGCCAGTCGTGGAACGGGCAGGCGATGTCGTCGCCCTTGACCTCGCCCATCGACAGGTCGCCGCCGAGGTGACGGCAGTAACCGTCCAGCACCTGCAGCTCGCCCTTGCTGTCGGCCCAGACCACCAGCTTCGTGCCGAACGCGTTGACCGAGTGCGGTTTACCGTCGCGGAACGTCTCGACCAGGCCAAGGCAATGCCAGCCCCGGGCATACCGGGTGGGCATGCTGCCCACGTCGATCTCGCGAACCTTTCCGCGGGGCCCCTGGGGGGTTGTTGCCATCGTCCATCCTCCTCTGGAAGTACTAGAACACGTTACAAAATAGAGTGGGCTATGCGCTAGCTAGAAGTTGGATAACCAGGACAGAGCCCGGTTCGACCTGGGTATGAACTCTGTTCTCGACAGAGAATAAGAACATGTTCTAGTCTCGAACCCAGATGAATACGTTCCCGATCTACCAGGCAGGAGCAACTGGCGAGATGACGCAAGAAGTAGTGGAGCGGGTCGAGGCGCTGTTGCCCACATTGCGCGACCGCGCGCAAGAGGCGGAAGACCTGCGCCGCCTGCCCGAGGAATCCGTCAAGGACCTGCAGGAAACCGGCTTCTTCAAGTTGCTGCAGCCGCGCCAGTGGGGTGGCTACGCCGCCGATCCCGTGGTCTTCTACGACACCGTGCGCAAGATCGCCAGCGCCTGCGGGTCCACCGGCTGGGTCTCCGGCATCATCGGCGTGCACAACTGGCACCTGGCACTGTTCGACCAGCGCGCGCAGGAAGAGGTCTGGGGCGAGGACACCGACGTGCGCATCTCCTCGTCCTACGCTCCGATGGGCGCGGGCGTGGTGACCGAGGACGGCGACGGCTACACCGTCAACGGCAAGTGGGCCTGGTCGTCGGGCTCCGATCACGCCACCTGGGTGGTCGTCGGCGGGCCGGTGATCAAGAACGGCAAGCCGGTCGACTTCGGCTCGTTCCTCATCCCCCGCACCGATTACCGCATCGACGACGTCTGGAACGTGGTCGGCCTGCGCGGTACCGGCTCCAATACGATCGTCGTAGAGAACGTATTCGTACCCAAGCACCGCTTCCTCAGCTTCCGAGCCATGGGCGAACTGAAATCGCCTGGCCTGGAGCAGAATACCGACCCGGTGTACAAGATGCCTTGGGGCACCATCCATCCCACCACCATCTCCACCCCCATCGTGGGCATGGCCTACGGCGCGTACGACGCGCACGTGGAGCATCAGGGCAAGCGGGTGCGCGCGGCCTACGCGGGCGAGAACGCCAAGGACGATCCGTTCGGCAAGGTGCGCATCGCCGAGGCGGCCAGCGATATCGACGCCGCGTGGCGGCAACTGTCGGGCAATGTGGCCGACGAATACGCCTACCTCGTCAAGGGTGAGGAGGTGCCCTTCGAGCTGCGCGCCCGCGCCCGCCGCGACCAGGTGCGCGCCACCGGCCGGGCCATCGCCTCCATCGACAAGCTCTTCGAGGCCTCCGGGGCGACGGCGCTGGCCAACGGCACTCCGCTGCAACGGTTCTGGCGCGACGCGCACGCCGGTCGGGTGCACGCGGCCAACGACGCCGAACGCGCCTATGTCATGTACGGCACGCACGCCTTCGGGCTGCCCGTCGGCGACACGATGGTGTAGCCGATGACCGCACTGATTGAGATCACCTTCGAATCCACCTCGCGTTACGCGCAGGTACGCGAGGACCTGAAGCTGCACTACCACGAGGCGGGCGTCGGCAACGGGCCCACCATCGTGCTGCTGCACGGCGGCGGGCCGGGCGCTTCCTCGTGGTCCAACTTCGCGAAGAACATTCCGGTACTGGCCAACGACTTTCACGTCATCGCCCTGGACCAGCCCGGGTTCGGACTGTCCGACAAGCCGGTCGACCACCCGCAGTACTTCGTGCACGCCGCCACGGCGCTGAAGGATCTGCTCGACACCCTCGGCATCACCGAACGCGTGCACCTGCTGGGCAATTCGCTCGGCGGCGGCACCGCCACCCGCTTCGCGCTGGACTTCCCGGATCGCGCGGGGAAGCTGGTGCTCATGGGCCCGGGCGGGCTGAGCGTGAACATGTTCGCGCCGGACCCCACCGAGGGCGTGAAGCTGCTCAGCAAGTTCAACTACGAGCCGACCCGCGAGAACCTCGAGGCGTTCCTGCGGATCATGGTCTTCGACCAGAAGCTCATCACCCCCGAACTGGTGGAGGAGCGCTTCGCCTCGGCCTCCACCCCCGAGGCGCTGGCCGCCACCCGCGCCATGGGAAAGTCCTTCGCGGGACCGGACTTTCAGAAGGGCATGATCTGGCGCGACGCCTACAAACTGCGTCAGCCCGTGCTCATGATCTGGGGTCGCGAGGATCGGGTGAACCCCGTCGACGGCGCGCTGGTGGCACTTAAGATGGTGCCGCGCGTGCAGTTGCACGTCTTCGGCGGCTGCGGTCACTGGGCGCAGCTGGAGAAGTTCGACGAATTCAACCGTCTGGCAACCGATTTCCTGCTGGGCGTCAAGGAGAAGTGACCATGAGCATCAAGGCGCTCGGATACATGCGCATCGAGGCAACCGATATGGCGGCCTGGCGCGAATACGGCCTCAAGGTGCTGGGCATGATGGAGGGCAGCGGAGCCAATCCGGACGCTCTCTACCTGCGCATGGACGATTTCGCGGCGCGTCTGGTCATTGTCCCCGGCGAACAGGACCGGCTGCTGGTCTCCGGCTGGGAGGTCACCGATCGCGCTGGGCTGCAAGCTCTTCGGGAGACGCTGTCCAAGGCCGGGGTCTCCTTCGTCGAGGGCACCAAGGAGGAGCTCGACGAGCGCCGGGTCGAGGGCATGATCCGATTCCAGGATCCCTCCGGCAATACGCTCGAGGCGTTCTTCGGAGCGCAATACCTGGGCCGCCGGTTCGTCAGCCCCTACGGGCACAAGTTCGTCACCGCCGAGCAGGGTCTGGGCCATGTGGTGCTGACTTGCACGGATGACGCCGCGGCACAGGCGTTCTACCAGGACGTGCTCGGCTTCCGGCTGCGCGACTCCATGCGGCTGCCCCCGCAGCTGGTGGGGCGGCCCGCCGACGGCGAACCGGCGTGGCTGCGGTTCTACGGCTGCAATCCGCGCCATCACGCGCTGGCCTTCCTGCCGCTGCCCAATCCCACCGGGATCGTGCACCTCATGGTCGAGGTGGAGAACTCCGACGATGTCGGGCTCTGCCTGGATCGCGCGCTGCGCAAGAAGGTGAAGATGTCGGCGACGCTGGGGCGGCACATCAACGACAAGATGCTGTCGTTCTACATGAAGACGCCGGGCGGCTTCGATATCGAATTCGGCTGCGAGGGTTTGGAAGTCGAAGACGAGTCGTGGATCGCGCGGGAGTCGACCGCGGTCAGCCTGTGGGGTCACGACTTCACCATCGGATACAAGTGAGCGGCGGGGCGGATATGACCACCGACGAACTTCCCGAGATCGACGGGCGGCGGTTCCGGAATGTGCTGGGGCAGTTCTGCACCGGCATCACCATCATCACCACCTTCGATGGGGTGGACGGGGAGCGCAGCCCGATCGGCTTCGCCTGCCAGTCCTTCGCCGCGCTGTCGCTGGAACCGCCGCTGGTGCTGTTCTGCCCCACCAAGACCTCGCGCTCCTGGGCGGCGATCGAACGCTCCGGCAAGTTCTGCGTGAACATCCTCGCCGAGGAACAGCAGGAGGTGTGCGCTCGCTTCGGTTCCCGTGAACCCGACAAGTTCGCCGGAACCTCCTGGCACACCTCGGATCTGGACCTCCCGGTGCTGGACGGCACCTTGGCCACACTCCAGTGCACCGTGGCCGATGTGCGCGACGGCGGCGATCACTTCATCGTGATCGGACGTGTCCTGGCCCTGTCGGAATCCACGGATTCCGACAGGCCGCTGTTGTTCTACCGAGGGCAGTACACCGCCATCGAACCGAAGAAGAGCACGCCCGCGCCCTGGCGCGCGGACCTCGAGCACTTCCTCACGACCACGACGCTGGATACCTGGTTGTAGACAACTCTCGTAGCTCTCAGGGGCTTCGCCCCTGAAACCCCTGGGGCATCAGGTGGTCGGGCCCCTGCGCGTATGCGGGGACTCGCCTCTGGCACTCCAGGGATATCGGGAGTCAGCCCCCTGCGCTTGCGCAGGGGGCTTCAAGCCGCTGTGCGGGCTTGGCGGCGGTATTGGCCTGGGGCTACCTGGTATTCGCGTTTGAAGGCCTTGCCGAAGGCGAATTCGTTGGCGTATCCGGCGCGGGCGGCGACCGTGCCGATGGGGAGGTCTTCCTCGCGGAGTAGCCGGGCGGCGGTGGTGAGTCGCCAGCGGGTGAGGTAGGCCAGTGGGGGTTCGCCGACCATGGTGGCGAACTTCTTGGCGAAGGCCGCGCGAGACAGGCCCGCGCGGTCGGCGAGGGATTGCACGGTCCAGGGTGCGGCGGGATTGTCGTGGATGGCGGAGAGCGCCGGGGCCACGGCCGGATCCCGCAGTGCGGCGGCCCAACCCACGGCGGTCGAGGCGGGCTGGTCCTCGATCCAGGCGCGCAGGATGTAGAGCAGCAGCGAGTCGATGAGCGCGGGCACTATGCCGTGCGATCCGATGCGGGGATTGTCCAGTTCAGCACGGAGCAGGGTGACGGCGGCGGCCAACTCCGGATGGCGGCCGGGGCGGGCCGGGAGGTGAATGAACTCCGGGAGCTGCTTCAGCAACGGGTGCGGACGCGTGCCGTCGAGGTGGTAGTTCCCGCACAGCAGGCTGGTCAGCGGCCCGTTTTCGCCCAGTGTCACCGCCCCGATCGGCGGCCGCATCTCGGTGTACTGATCAGGCCGGGGCACGTGAGCCGGGGTATCCGGATGGTCGGCGAGGATATGCCCGGCACCATCGCGCACGAAGATGACATCCCCGGCACCGAGCGCGACCGGCTCGAAGGTGTTCTCGGAGGGATAGATCCAGCAACTGCCGTGCAGGACGACGTGGAACCCAGCACCCGCCACCGGGGGCATCCGCAGCCCCCACGGCGCGCGCCCCTCGGTCCGCACCGAGGCGGGCGCACCCGTCCGCATCGACGCCAATGCTTCCGTGAGGACATCCATCTCGTTCTCCTCGGCCGATTCCGGTTCGGCCCCGACCCTTCCGTCGCGCTCACTCCGAACGCGTCTGCCAGCATCACCGCGTGCTCTCGGCCGGAATCCACCACTGCCGGGTGCGACGCCGACGTCGTGGATCCCGACCGACAGCGGGCGCGCCTCAGTTGTGGACCGTGAGCACGACCTTGCCCACAGTCTCCCCGGAGCCCACGATCTCGTGTGCCTTGCCCACGCTCTCCAGCGGGAGGGCTTCGGCGATGTGAGGGCGCAGCTTACCGCTGTCGACCAGTTCGGCGATGGCTTCCAGGGCGGCGTAATCCGGTTCGACCGAGACCCCAGCGAAGCGGCGGCCCGCGGCCTTGACCTGGGCCTCGCGCTCCGGGTTCATGTGCTCCATGATGCTGACCAGCACGCCGCCGGGCTTCAGAACCCGCAGCGAGCGTTCACCGTCGGCATTGGAGTCGAACACCACGTCGAGGTCGCTCAGCACCTCGGTGTAATCCGTTGTGCGGTAGTCGATCACCTCGTCCGCGCCGAGGCCGCGCACGAAATCGTGCTTGGCGGCGCTGGCCAGTGCGATGACGTACGCGCCGCGCGCCTTGGCGATCTGCACCGCCAGGTGCCCGACACCGCCCGCGGCACGGTGCACGAGTACGCGGTCGCCGGGGCCGACGTGAGCCCTGTCCACCAGGCCCTGCCAGGCGGTGAGTCCGGCCAGCGGCAGCCCGGCGGCCTCGATGTGGCTGAGCGACTTGGGCTTTCGCGCCACCTGACGCGAGGGGGTGGCGACGTACTCGGCGTATCCGGTGGCGGCGCGCGGGAAGAACGGCATGCCGTACACCTCGTCACCGACCTCGTACCGCGCACCCGGCCCGACCTCCTCGACCACACCGGAGATATCCCAGCCGACGCCGAAGGGCGGCTCGCCCAGCAGTGGGAAGTAGCCCGCCCGCACCGCGACATCCACCGGATTGACGCCACTGGCGTACACGCGCACCAGCACCTCACCGGAGAGCAATCGCGGCTTCTCGAGCTCCGCGACCTCGAGCACCTCGGGTCCGCCGAGCGACTTCTGGATTACCGCACGCATTGTCCTACTCCTTGACTTCGTGGTCCGTCGATCTGACGTGTTCCACGCTATGAAGTCCGGACAAGACTTTGAATAGCCATAAGTCTGGGCTTTTTATCCATCCGTCTTCGAGAGAGTTCGGAAACGGGAAAGGGCCGCGATCGAAGTCGATCGCGGCCCTCCCGGTGTCACCCCCGGAACCGGTTGTCCCTCCGAGCTCAGGCGGTGACGGTCTGCTGTTCCCGCTGGAGTTCCAGGGCGATATCGATCAGTTGGTCCTCCTGGCCGCCGACCAGCTTGCGCTTGCCCGCGCGAACGAGCATTTCGGCGGCGGAGACGCCGTAGCGCTCGGCCTGACGCTCCGCGTGACGCAGGAACGACGAGTAGACGCCAGCGTAGCCCATCATCAGGGCCTGCCGGTCGAGCAGACATTCGGCGGGCATGGCCGGGCGGACCACATCCTCGGCGGCATCGGTGACCGCGAAGAAGTCGACGCCGGTCTTGATGCCGAGCTTGTCGCAGACGCCGATGAAGGCCTCCACCGGCAGATTGCCCGCACCCGCGCCGAATCGCCGTGCGCTGCCGTCGATCTGGGTGGCACCGGCGCGCACCGCGTAGACCGAGTTGGCGACGGCCAGGCCCAGGTTCTCGTGGCCGTGGAAGCCGACCTGCGCGTCGTCACCGAGCTCGGCGACCAGTGCGGCGACGCGGTCGGTCACCTGCTCGAGCACCAGGGCCCCGGCGGAGTCGACGACGTAGACGCACTGGCAGCCCGCGTCGGCCATGATGCGCGCCTGCTTGGCCAGATTCTCCGGCGTGGTGCTGTGCGCCATCATGAGGAAGCCGACCGTCTCCAGGCCGAGTTCCCGTGCGAGACCGAAGTGTTGGATGGAGACATCGGCCTCGGTGCAGTGGGTGGCGATGCGGCAGATGCTCGCGCCATTGTCCTGAGAGATCTTGATGTCTTCCTTGACGCCGACACCCGGGAGCATGAGGAAGGCGATCTTGGCCTGCTTGGCGGTCTCCGCGGCGGCCTTGATCAGTTCCTGCTCAGGGGTTTTCGAGAACCCGTAGTTGAACGAGGATCCGCCCAGTCCGTCGCCGTGCGTCACCTCGATCACCGGCACACCCGAGTTGTCCAGGGCGGCAACGATATCGCGCACTTCGGTGACGGTGAACTGGTGGCGCTTGTGGTGCGAGCCGTCGCGCAGCGAGGTGTCGGTGACGCGCACATCGAGTTCGCCCGAGAAGGGCTTGAGCACGTTGTTCATGTCGAATCTCCTTACACCCGTGCCGCTGTGTCTGTTTGGTCGCCTCGCTGCGCTCGGCTCCGGATCTGATCAGCGAGCACATCGCCCACGCGGGTGGCGGCGGCGGTCATGATGTCGAGGTTGCCCGCGTACGGCGGCAGGAAATCCCCCGCCCCCTCGACCTCGACGAAGATCGAAACCTTCGCCATCCCACCGGAAACCATCGACGGATCGTCGAACTGCGGATCGTTGAGCAGCCGGTAGCCGGGCACGTACTCCTGAATCGACTTCTCCATCCGGTGGATGGACTCGGCGATGGCATCGCGGTCGGCATCCTCGGGAATGGCGCAGAAGATGGTGTCGCGCATGATCATCGGCGGCTCGGCCGGATTCAGAATGATGATGGCCTTGCCGCGCTTGGCCCCGCCGATGGTCTCCACACCCTTGGAGGTGGTCTTGGTGAACTCGTCGATATTGGCGCGGGTACCCGGTCCGGCCGACACCGACGACACCGAGGCCACGATCTCCGCGTACTCCACCGGCACGACCCGAGAGACGGCCGCCACCATGGGAATCGTGGCCTGGCCGCCGCAGGTGATCATATTGACGTTCGGCGCGTCCACCAGCGAATCGAGATTGACCGGCGGAATCACGGCCGGGCCGACGGCCGCGGGCGTCAGGTCCACCGCGCGGATTCCGGCCTCGGCGTACTTGGGCGCATAGGCGCGATGCACGTACGCCGAGGTCGCCTCGAAGAGCAGATCCGGCTTCTCCGGCAGCGCCAGCAGCCAGTCCGCGCCCTCGGCCGAGGTCTCCAGCCCCAGTCCGCGCGCCCGCTTCAGCCCCTCGGAATCCGGGTCGATGCCGATCATCCAACGCGGCTCGATCTTCTCCGAACGCAGCAGCTTGTACAGCAGATCGGTGCTGATATTGCCGGAGCCGACGATCGCGGCGGTGACCTTGTTTGCAGTCACGGCAGTTCTCCTACTCGGTGTCTTGTCCAGTGAACGGCCGTCAGCTGAAACGCAGACGGACGGAACCGAGTCCAGCGAACTCGGCGAGGAAGTCGTCGCCCGGACGGGCGTCGATGGCGCGGGTGCAGGAGCCGGGCAGCACGATGTCGCCCTTCTTCAACCGCACACCGAACGAGGCGACCTTGCGGGCCAGCCAGGCGACCGCGATGGTCGGATCGCCGAGTACCGCGTCGCTGCGACCCTCGGCCACCACTTCACCGTTGCGGGTGAGTACGGCGTCGATCTTCTTGATATCCAACTGATCCGGGGCGATGCGCTCGGGGCCGAGCACCCAGCCCGCGGAGGAGGCATTGTCGGCGATGGTGTCGCACAGGCCGATCTTCCACTCCTTGATGCGAGTGTCGATCAGCTCGATGGCGGGCGCGTAGGCGACGGTGGCGCGCAGCACGTCCTCCTCGGTGCACTCCTCGCCCGGAAGGTCTTCGCCCAGCACGAATCCCACCTCGACCTCGACGCGCGGGTAGAGGTACTTCGAGGTGTCCACCGCAACGTCCTCGAAGACTTCCATCTCGCCGAGCAGATGGCCGTAGTCCGGCTCGTCCACGCCCATCATCTGCTGCATGGCCTTCGACGAGAGACCGACCTTGTGACCGATCACACGTGCGCCATTGTCGACCCGCTGGCGAATGTTGAGGAGCTGGATCTCGTAGGCATCGACGACATCGATGTCGGGATGCCGCGCCACCAGCGGATCGAGCGGCACCCGATCGCGCTCGGCGACGGCGAGCTCTTCTGCCAGTTCCTTCCGTACCGCGTCGGACAGCACGCTTGTTTCCTTCCATAGGGGGCCAGGCTCGTGGCCCGGGCAGTACCGAGCTTAGGAATTGGAACGAGTTTTCGAAGCGAGATTCGTCCCAAGAGTCCCAGCTGCCAGACCAAGATAGACCAAACCAGGTTTGATTCTATAACGTGTTCTACATGAACGATCGGGTATATGACGTGGTGGTGGTCGGCAGTGGTGCCGCGGGGATGACCGCCGCCCTCACCGCTGCCCACAACGGGCTGCGCGCGGTGATCATCGAAAAGGCCGCCCATTACGGCGGATCCACGGCGCGCTCCGGCGGTGGCGTGTGGATTCCCGGCAACAAGGCGCTGAAGGCGGCCGGACGGCCCGACGACCGCGAGGAAGCACGTCGCTACCTGCACAGCATCATCGGCGACGTGGTGCCCAAGGACCGGATCGACACCTATATCGACCGCGGCGCGGAGGCCTTCGACTTCGTCCTCGACCACACCCCGCTGAAGATGAAGTGGGTGCCGGGCTACTCCGACTACTACCCGGAAGCGCCGGGCGGCAGGCCCGAGGGACGCTCCTGCGAGCCGAAGCCGTTCAATGCCAAGATCCTCGGCGCGGAGCGGTTCAACCTGGAACCCCCCTACGCCAAGGCCCCGCTCAATGTCGTGGTCATGCAGGCCGACTTCGTGCGCCTGAACCTCATCAAGCGCCACCCCAAGGGCATCATGCGGGCCATGCGCGTCGGCGCGCGCACCTACCTGGCCAAGTGGACCGGCAAGCACATCCTGGGTATGGGCCAGGCGATCATCGCCGCCATGCGCAAGGGGCTCATGGACGCGAATGTGCCTGTGCTGCTGAATACTCCGATGACCAAGCTGGTCGTGGAGAACGGCGTGGTCACCGGGGTCGAAGCGCTGGTTGACGGCGAGCCCGTGGTGTTCACCGCCAAACACGGCGTCGTCCTGGGCAGCGGCGGGTTCGAACAGAACGCGGAGATGCGCACCAAGTACCAGCGCCAGCCCATCACCACCGAGTGGACGACGGGCGCGCAGGCCAATACCGGCGACGGCATCATCGCGGGTATGGAGGCGGGCGGCGACGTCGGCTTCATGGAGGACGCCTGGTGGGGGCCGACCATCTTCAAGGGCGGCAAGCCCTGGTTCGCGCTGGCCGAGCGGAATCTGCCCGGCACCATCATGGTCAACGCCGACGGCAAGCGATTCGGAAATGAGTCCGCTCCTTACGTCGAGGCTGTGCACACCATGTACGGCGGCGAATATGGTCAGGGTGAGGGTCCGGGCGAGAACATCCCCGCGTGGTTGGTGTTCGACCAGCGCTACCGGAACCGCTACATCTTCGCCGGATTGCAGCCTGGTCTGCGGATTCCGTCCCGCTGGATGGAAAACGACCTCATTGTCAAGGCCGATTCGCTGGAAGAGTTGGCGGCCAAGATCGGGGTGCCCGCCGAGAATCTCGGGGCCACCGTGGCGCGGTTCAACACATTCGCCGAGACCGGCAAGGACGAGGACTTCGGCCGCGGCGACAGCCACTACGACCGGTACTACGGCGACCCGACCGTGAAGCCGAATCCGTGCCTCGCCGCTCTGGTGCAAGGCCCGTTCTACGCCGCCAAGATCGTGCCGGGCGACCTCGGCACCAAGGGCGGCCTGGTGGCCGACACCTCCGGGCGCGTCCTGCGCGAGGACGGCACCGTCATCGAGGGCCTGTACGCCTCGGGCAACTGCGCCACGCCGGTCATGGGCCACACCTACGCCGGTCCCGGCGCGACCATCGGACCGGCCATCACCTTCGGCTACCTGGCCGTGCTGGATATCGCCGCCAAGGCGAAGCAGCGGCCCGCCGAGAAAGCGTCCTGAACCGTCCCAACCCGGTTCAGGATCGGGTTGGGCGCGTCCGGGTCACAGCGAGCGCGCCCAACCCACCCTTGCCCGTCGGTGCCTGCACACCGCGGGCAGGACAACCGAATACGCACCATCCGAAACACATCTGAATACCCAGCACGGCCGTCGGGGGCATACCGGCCCGGCGTGCGGGCTCGCGGCCCGGTGTTCTTCCGCTCATGGCAGGACGCCGGGCCCCGCCCGTCGAACCGGGCGCGCGGGTCCCACCGAACGGGCGTGGGCTTGCGCCGACACACCGGCGGCCAACAGGATCGGAAGCGGTGCGCCCGCCGGTGGCCCCGACCCGATCCCGCACGGATACCCCTGGCGCGCGCCATGGACTTTCACGAGGAGACGTCATGCCCATCGACCTGAACAGCGCACTCGGCGCGGAGATCCCCGGGCGGGAGTTCGCCTGGTCGCCGAGCGATGTGCAGATCTACAACCTGGCATTGGGCGCGGGCGGGCGCTGGACCGAACCGGCCGAACTGCGCTACCTCGACGATCGCGCGCCGCAGGTGCTGCCCTCCTTCGCCACGGTCGCCCCCTCGTTCCACGAGACCGAACCGCCGAAGGTGAAGTTCACCGGTATCGACATCGACCTCGCCAAGGTGGTGCACGGCAGCCAGGAAATCGTGGTGCACAAGCCGATTCCGGCCTCCGGCAAGGCCACCACGGTCGGGCGCGTCACCGATATCTGGGACAAGGGCTCGGCCGCCGTGGTGTGGCGCGAGGACACTGTCACCGACTCCGACGGCGAAGCGCTGTGGACGGCGCGCTCCTCCATCTTCGCCAAGGGCGAGGGCGGCTTCGGCGGCGAGCGCGGCCCGTCGACCAAGAGCGAACTGCCCGACCGCGCACCGGATTTCGAGGTGCTGACCCCGACCCTGCCGCAGCAGGCGCTGCTCTACCGCATGTGCGGTGACCGCAACCCGCTGCACTCGGACCCCGAATTCGCCCGCAACGCTGGCTTCCCCAACCCCATCCTGCACGGACTGTGCACGTACGGCCTGGTCCTCAAGACCGCCACCGATACCGTTCTCGAGTCGGATGCCGCCCGCGTCCAGGGTTTCCGCGCGCGCTTCGCCGGAGTGCTGTACCCGGGCGAGACCATCCGTACCCGAATCTGGCGCTCCGACAACGAACTCACCATCGCCGCGACGGTGGTGGAGCGCGAGGACGCGCCGGTTCTCAACGACGTGGTGCTCACCTACGCCTGATCGCGCGCGTTCTGGGCGTGTATCACCTTGGCGTACGAGGCGTAGCGCTCGGCGGCCGCGATCTTCGAGGCCGCCTGGCGCAGTGTCTTCTCGGCATCTGCCATGGCCTGCTCCGTCTCGGCGCGGGCCGCGGCGATGCGGGTAGTGGCCCTGCGGATCTGGGCGATGGCGGCCTGCGGGTTGTGCGACATGTCGGGACTCCTTCGGTCTGGTCCGGCGGTTCCGGATGATCGAAGAATTGCGCGGGCCGCTGACAAACGACTGACAGCGCCGTGACCTCGGGTTATGGCGCGGGGGATGCCGCGGCTCGGCGATCGGCCAGGCCGTGGATCAACCAGGCGTAGAGCACGATGACGATGATCGGGGCCGCTATGGGCGCCCAGGCCAGGTCGAGCGGGAGGACCGAGGCCGCACCCGCCGCGACGGTGAAGACCAGAGCGCCCGCCACCGAAGGGACCGTGGTGGGGACCACGCCCAGGGGCGCCGAGACGGTGGCCGTGTTCAACAGGTAGGTGGTGGCCACCAAACCCGTTGCGCCAGCGATCAATGCGGTGGTGTCCAACCAGGTCAGCACCGACAGCGCCGCCAAGACCGCGAGCACCGCGCAGACGCGCCACTGCCAGCCCGCCACCACGAACACCAGTACCGGAATCGCGGTCCACGGCTCGATCAGGGCCACAGCGACCGCCAACAGGAGCCCGGAGAGAACGGCTAGGAATCTGGTCATCGGCGTACCCGGACTGCTCGGCGGTGGTGGTCGGGGATCAGGCGCATGACCTGGTCCAGGCGGGTGCCCTCGGGCCAGGAGACGATATCGACGCCCACCGTGCCCATATCGCGGTACATCGACGCGCGTTCCAGCTGCCACATGCGCGCCAAGGTGGGGTCGAGCCCCTGGGCGAACGGCGCGCCACGCAGCACATCCACCACGACCACCACGTGACCGCGTTTTCGCAGATCGATGAGGGCCAAGGCGAATTGGGTGTCGAGCAGGGTGGAGAAGGCCACCACGATGGCCCCGATCGGCACGGCCGTGTGCGGGGCGAGCGTGCCCTGCGTGGGATAGTGCTCGTCGCCGACATCGAGGACGGCGTCGACGATCCGATAGAACTGGCGGCGGCCGATATCGGGTCGCAGCCACCGCGGCGAGCGGCCGAGACAGACGACCGCCGTGCGGTCTCCGGCCTGTAGCGCGGATTGCGCGACCTGGGCGGCGCCGCGCACCGACAGTTCGAGGGAATCCGAGGCGGGGCCGGGTGCTTGTAGCGAAGTATCCACCAGCACAACCACATCCGCCGCGCGGTTGGTGAAGCGCTCGGTCACGAACAATCGCCCGCGCCGCGCGCTCACCGGCCAGTTCACCGTGCGCAACTGGTCACCGGGGGCGTACAGGCGCACATCGGCGAATTCGACGCCGGGACCGTGACGCCGGGTGAGATGGGTGCCCATGCGCTCCGGAAGTTCGGTGCGCGGCAATCGCATTCGCTGCGGATCCGCGATGGGGTATACGAAAACCTCACCGGCGGGCAGGAATACCGATGCCACCGCCAGACCCGCCGGGCTCAAGGCGGAGACGCGCATGGGCACCGGGTACCGCCCCCAGCGCGGCGACGACAGTGCCAGGCGCAATCCGGCGGGCACCGCGCCCGAATCCACCGACTCCTCGACCCGCAACTCCATGCCCGCGACCGGCACCGGATGCAGCCGCAGCAACGCGTGCCCCGACTCCACGAAGGTCCCGACCGACAGCGTCACCTCCTCGGTCTCGAAGCACCGCAGCACCCCGGCGCCGTCGACCTGGATGCG
Source organism: Nocardia sp. NPDC050406 (assembly GCF_044459025.1). NCBI lineage: Bacteria > Bacillati > Actinomycetota > Actinomycetes > Mycobacteriales > Nocardiaceae > Nocardia > Nocardia sp. NPDC050406. Next base: position 826,784 of record NZ_JBITIM010000003.1, read on the forward strand.
AGTCCTGGTCTGCTGTAACGGCGCGGTGGCCAGCACTCCGAGCATGGGCGCGGCGAACACCACCAGCTGCCACTTCCCGAGCACGATCGCCAACACCAGCGCCGGTGCCGAGACCGCCGCCAGCATGTACACCAACGGCGCTGGCCGCCACCGCAATTCGGCCTCGGTGGCGGTGCTGGTATCTCGGTGCCTCATGCCGTGGTGGCGCGCGGCACCGGCAGCCGCCGCAACAGTTCGGCGATGACGTCCTCGCCGCGAATGCGCCGCACCCACATCTCCGGGCGCAGCGTGATGCGGTGCGCGATGGCCGGAATGGCCAGGGCCTTCACATCTTCGGGCACCACGAAGTCGCGTCCGTGCAGCAGCGCCCGCGCCCGCGACATCTGCACCAGATCGAGTTCGGCGCGCGGGCTCGCACCCACCTCCACCTGCGGATGCCCGCGCGTCGCCGCCGCCAGCGACACCACGTAGCTCACCACGTCGGGGTGCACGCTCACATATTCGATCGACTGCCGCATCTCCATCAGGCCCTCGGCGTCGACGACCTGCCCGATCTGCGCCGGAGCCGACCCGCGCTCGAGTCGCCGCCGAATCATCTGCGTCTCATCGGATTCGGAGAGGTAGCCCAGCCGCAGCTGCATGGCGAACCGGTCCAGCTGCGCCTCCGGCAGCGGATAGGTGCCTTCGTACTCGATCGGATTGTCGGTGGCCATCACCACGAAAGGCTGTGGCAGCGGGAAGGTTTCGCCGTCGATGGAGACCTGTCCCTCGGCCATGGCCTCCAGCAGCGCGGCCTGGGTCTTGGGCGGGGTGCGGTTGATCTCGTCGGCGAGCAGCATATTGGTGAACACCGGCCCGCGCCGGAAACTGAAGCGCCCCGAGTGCATGTCGTAGATGGTGGAGCCGATCAGATCCGCGGGCAGCAGGTCCGGGGTGAACTGCACGCGGGTGAACGACAGGCCCAGCGCGGACGCGAAGGACCGGGCGATCAGCGTCTTGCCCAGCCCGGGCAGGTCCTCGATCAGCACATGCCCGCCGGACAGCACCGCGATCATGATCAGCTGTAGCTCGTCGCGCTTGCCGACCACTACCCGGGACAGTTCCCGCAGCACCGCCTCGGTGCGCTTGATGGTGATGTCCATCGGTGATGTCATGTCGTGTCTCGCATCTCGTGTCACATGTTCTGAAGGCGGCGCAGGATCTCGTCCAGGGCCGCGCGGCCCGGCGCGCGCGTGGTCTGATCGCGCAGTGCGGAATTGGCCGGATCCACCCAGCGCCACAATTCCGGGCCGAACTGCAATATCCCCGCCGCCTCGGCCGCCCGGCGGTTCTTGGCGTGCCGGTGACCGCTGGACAGTTCGAACTCCTTGGCCAGCAGGGGCCGCAGGTGGCGGTCCCAGTCGGCGCGGGTGCCCTCCGCGCGGTCGGAGAGCATCTGGGCCCGCGCCTGCCACCGTTGCAGCATTTCGGCGGGGCCGTTGTCGACCTCGTTGTCCGCCAACCCGTCCGGGGCCTCGCGGCGCGATCGCTCCACCAGCGACCAGATGAGCAGACCGAGCGCGCCCGCCACCGGTATCGCGGCGACGATCAGCAGCGCGTCGCGCTGGTTCGCGATGGCGATCAACTCGAACAGGCCGACCAGCGCCAGCGCCACGATGACGACGACCATACGGTTCATCACCGGACCCCCATCCGAAACCACTGCGGGGCACGAGTTCTCATACCGTCTGCCCCTGTAGGTCCTGCAATACGATACGCAGCAGCTGTTCGGCCCGCATCCGCTGCCACTCCAACATGGCGTGCGGGCTGAAGCGCGCCTCCTCGAACAGCGCCACCAGCTCGCGGGCCGAAGCATCGTGCAGCACACCGCGTTCGAAGGCCCGGGCCAGCACCTCCGACGGGGTGTCGGAGGCCAGCGGTGCGACCTCGCGGGCCTGCGCCAACCCGCTCTCCATGGCCACGTAGCAGGCGATGATGGCGGTGCGCGGGTCCTGGCCGGGCGCGATCATGGCCGCCAGACCCATCTCCGCGACCTTGGCCAGCGATACCGTCTCCGGTTTCGCGGCGGGCGCGGGCGCGGTGTTGTGCGCCATGGGTCGCCGACGCGAACCCACCGCGACCACCACCAGCCCCGCCAGCGCCACCGCGATCAACATGATGGAACCGGCGACCACGAGGAACAACGCGGGGCCGCTCAAGGGTGGCAGGGAGACCGTGTCCTGCGGTGGCGCGGTGACTTCGGTGGGCGTGGGTCCCGGTGTGGCGGTGCCCCGCACGGTGGGAGCCTGCTCCTCGCGCGCGGGCCCGACCAGGTACACCGACACCACCGTGGTGAGCAGTAGCGCGACTGCCGCCAAGCCGATGATGATCATCAGCCCGATCCGGCTCAGCCGCAGCCCGCGCGGCGCCGAATCGCGGTCGCGCTCCGGCATGGACAGCGGCAGTCGATGCTGGCTGTTGAGCACCCCCGCCCACAGAATGACCACCGAGACCAGCAGCAACACCGGCATGAGGGCGACCGCGACCACCGACGGCGGTCGTGGCACCGACGGTCCACCCGTGCCGGGAATGTAGCCGCGCAGGGCGATGACGGCGAGCATCACCAGCGCGATCAGTCCGATCGCGCGCGATGCCACCGCGCCCGCCCCAGTCACGAGCACCCCCAGCCAACCAGAGTCCTGCACAAAACAGGGTCATAGTTACATGCCAAGCAGTCCCTCGGGACGGAATTCACGATCCCGGGTTACATGCGCATCGCGCATAGGTGGCCGGTTTTCCCACCGACGACAGCTCGCTGCGGATTCGCTTGTGAACTCGCACAATGAGTTTGGCAGCCGGACGCCGCCGCTACGGCCGGTTATCGCGAAATTCGAATAGTTGCCCATCGGCGCGGACGCGCCGACACCGGCTGTGCGGCAGGGCGCTTCAGGCGGATTCGAGCAGTGGATCGACCCGACCGACCTCCTCCCGCGGCGCGACCAGTCGGCCCAGTGCCCGGAAGTCCCATCCGGCCGCCTGCCACGGCTCCGGATCGAGGGTGTTGCGGGCGTCGACGATCACCCGACCGCGCGCCACCGAGCGCAGCACGGTCGGATCGAGCTCCCGGAACTCCCGCCATTCGGTCAGGTGCAGCACCACATCCGCGCCGAGCAGCGCGGCGGTGGCCGTCGGCGCGTAGCGCAATTGCGGTGCGATCCGGCTCGCCGAACGGTTCGCCTCGGGATCGAAGACCGTCACCTCGACGCCCGCGGCGTGCAGCCGGACCGCCACCTCCAGTGCGGGGGAATCGCGCACGTCGTCGGAGAGCGGTTTGAACGCCGCGCCGAGCACCGCGACCCGGGGCCGGGTGCGCCCGCCCAGCAGGTCCAGGGTCTCCCGGATCACGCGCTCGCGGCGGCGCAGGTTGATGGCGTCCACACTGTCGAGGAAGCGCACCGATTCGCCGACACCGAGTTCACCGGCCCGGGCGATGAGCGCGCGCACGTCCTTGGGCAGACAGCCGCCGCCGTAACCCAGTCCCGCGCCGAGGAATTTGCGGCCGATGCGGTCGTCGTGGCCCAGGGCGTCGGCCAGCAGGGTCACATCCGCGCCGGTGATCTCGCACAGTTCGGCCATGGCGTTGATGAACGAGATCTTGGTGGCCAGAAAGGCGTTCGCGGAGACCTTGACCAGTTCGGCGGTGGGCAGATTGGTGATCACCACGGGGGTGTCGGCGGCAATGGCCTCCGAATACACCTGGCGCAGCGCCCATTCCGCGCCCGGGGTGGTGACGCCGAAGACGAGCCGGTTCGGGTGCAGGGTGTCGTGGACGGCATGGCCCTCGCGCAGGAACTCCGGGTTCCAGGCCAGGTCCACCGAAATACCCTGGGGGGCAAGCGCGTCGACGTACTCGGCGAGCGCCTCGGCAGTGCCGACCGGCACGGTGGACTTGCCGACGATCAGGCAGTTGCGGGTGAGATGCGGCACCAGGCCCGCCAGCGCCGAGTACAGCTGGGAGAGATCCGCGGCTCCGGTCGGGCCCTGTGGCGTTCCCACACAAAGGAAATGGACGTCCGCGAAACGGGCGGCCTCGGCCAGCGAGGTCCCGAAGCGCAGCCGTCCATCATCGACATGCTTGCTGAGCAGCTCGGGTAGGTCGGGTTCGTGGAACGGCACCCGGCCCGCCGCGAGGGCGGCGACCTTGGCCGGATTGTTGTCCACGCCGAGCACCTCGAATCCGAGCTCCGCCATGCCCGCGGCATGGGTCGCGCCGAGATAACCGGTGCCGATCACGGATATGCGCAACATCAGCAGGCCTCCTTGGTGAGCCGCGCGTCGCCTCGACGCTCCGCGATGACCTCGCGGTAGTAGCGGATGAGCAGGTCGTTCACCGCGGTCCAGGACCGATCGCGCACGCTGCGGTGCGCGGCGAGGGCGAGGTCGCGGCGCAGCATCGGATCGTCGACCAGCTCCGCGACGAAGCCGACCATGGCGTCGGCGTCGCCGGGCGGGTAGAGGTAGCCGGTGCCGGGCTCGACCACATCGAGCGGGCCGCCCGCCGCCGGGGCGACCACCGGGACGCCGGAGGCGAGGGCCTCCTGCGCTGCCTGGCAATAGGTTTCGTGTCGTCCGGTGTGCACGAAGACATCGAGCGAGGCGTAGGCGGCGGCCAGTTCCGCGCCGTGCAGGACGCCGAGGAAGGCCGCGTTCGGCAGCAGTTTGCGCAGCCGCGCCTCCTCCGGGCCGCCGCCGACCACCACCAGGCGCACGCGGGGCAACCGGCGCAGATGCGCGAGCAGCTCCAATTCCTTCTCCGGGGCGAGGCGGCCGATATAGCCGACCAGCGCTTCGCCATTGGGGGCGAGGCGATCTCGCAGCTCCGGTGAGCGGTGGGCGGGGTCGAACTGCTCCAGGTCCACGCCGCGCGGCCAGCGCGACAGTCCGGGTATGCCCATCAGCTCCAATTGCCGCAGGCTGGCGGTGGAGGGGGCGAGGGTGCGGTCCACGCGCAGATGGATGCGGCGGGTGAGGGCGTTCATGGCGCGCACGCCGCCGGGCAGGTCGTAGCGCTGCGCGAAACCCACCAGATCGGTTTGGTAGACGGCCACCGTGGGGATGTCGCGTTCGGCGGCCACCACGGCGGCCTGATAGCCCAGCGTGGCCGGGGAGGCGATGTGCACGATATCGGGGCGGAAGGAGTCCATGATGCGGCGCAGGCGACGGCGGGTCTCGAGTCCGATCCGGAAGTCGCGGTAGAACGGCAGCCGCGCGCCGCGGGCGACATGTACCGGGAATCCCGCGTAGGTCTTGGGGCCGGTCGGCGCGAGCAGTTCCGCCTGATGGCCTTCGGCGGCCAGATGGTCGAGGACGCGCCGCACCGAATTGGTCACGCCATTGACCTGTGGCAGAAAGGATTCCGCCACCACCAGCACTCGCAGTCGATCACCCCGCCGATCGGCGAGCACGATCGGGGGCTCGGGAACAGCCTCCGGGGCCTGTCTCAGGATTCGCATCGGGTCCCCTCCGGTTCGGTGCTGCCTCCTGCTTGCACGGTAGGAAGCGGCTCGCAACGCCAGACCCCGTAGGTATGGACGGCACATGAACCCCGAACGTCGGTCCGGTCGACGAGTTCACCGAGGCGTCGATACCCCGTCGCGCGGTCGATCAGCGCTGGTCACGGGGTGGTAATCCGAGGGTGCTCAGGCGGCTCAGGGTGCGGTCGATATCGGCGATGCCGCGCAGGCCGGAGCCCAGATCCGCCAAGGGGACTCGGGCGTAGAGGGACAGCTCCAGGTCGGCGTCGTAGAGGACGTCGACCAGGTTCACGAAGCGCATGGCCCAGTCGAGGGGCACGGTGCGCAGGGCGGGCACCTCGCACAGGGTCCAACGGTGGAAGGTACCCGTGAGTTCCAGGAAGTCCGCGGCCGAGACCGGGATTCCGCACAGTTCCGCGAAATCGACGGTCAGGCAGTCGGATTGGATCGCCCTCGCCGCGGTCAGCCGGTGCGCTACGGGGACCCGAGCGTGACCCGTTGTGGCGCAGTCGCCGACGATATAGCGGCCGCTCGCGAAACCGCCCTGGTGGCCGCCGAGCAGCCGATAGTCCTGTGCCCCATCCACACTCACGACGTCGAGGCGGTCGAGTATGCGCTCGATGGTGGGCACGAACACGGCGTGGAACAGCGGGTTCGGCAGCAGGTTCCGCGGCGGGTAGTTCGAGGTCACCACCAATACGATGCGGCGGGCGAACAGGGTGTCGAGCAGCCGGGCGATGAGGGTGGCGTCCCCGGCGTCGTGCACATGGAATTCGTCGAAGCAGACCAGTTCGGCGTCGCCGAGCAGTTCGTCCACGGCCCCGCCGATGGAGCCGGTGCTGTGCACGGCCCTGTGCAGTCGTGCGAAGAAGCCGTGGAAATGGAAGCGCCGCTTGCGATTCGACGCGACGTCGGCGAAGAACCGATCCATCAGCATGGTCTTGCCCCGCCCCGGTCGCCCGTGCAGGTAGACCCCGCGCGGAGGCCGTCGCCACCGTCGTCCGAGCGCTCCCGCGATATCGCCGAGCCGCGCCGCCGCGGCCAGCTGATCGGCATCCAGGGTCAGCACGCTGGTGGTCATCACGCCCTCCTTTCCTCTACATCCGTAGAGGCACCTCTATAGTTGTAGAGGCTTCCGAGCGTGACCGCGAGAAAAGGTGACCATGTCCACAGCATCCGACCGTCGCACACTGATCGTGGACAGCGCCATCGATGTGATTGCCGCTCAAGGGCTTCGAACCCTCACTCACCGCGCCCTCGATACCGCGCTGGCGCTCCCCGCGGGCTCCACGTCGTACTACTTCCGCACCAAGCGCGCGCTGATCGAGGCCATCGTGGACCGAATTCACCAGCGCTCCCGCGACGATTTCGCGGCATCCCGACAAGGCGCGTCCCACCCGCTCGTCGCCGAGGCGATCGCCGAGAACATCGCCCGCTGGCTGGACAGCCTATTGGCCGAGCGCCGCACTCACCTGATCACCCGTCATGCCTTGATCATCGATCTGCTCGGCGATCCGGAACTCCACGCGCGGCTCATGAAATCCCTCTTCTCCGCGGAGCAGGCCCGTCAACTCTTCACAGAACTCGGCGGCGACGATCCCGATACCGCCGCCGCCGACTTCCTGGCCGTCCTGGAAGGACTGGTCTTCGACCGCTTCGCAGGTGCCCGCACCCACCTCGCCCCCGGCACCCCCGAGAGCATCACCCAACTCGCGAACGCACTGCTCCCCCATCTCACGCCGCGAGCTGCAACACCAGCGTCGCGATAGCCGGAGCCAGGTAGAGCACCGGAAACACCGTCGTCTTGTACGACCGCGCCCGCACCGTCGTCACGACCGCCCCTACGAAGTACAGAATCAGCCCGATAGCCGCCGCGATCCCGATGGCGGGAACAAAGAACCCGACAACCAGCCCGAGCGCCCCAACCCCCTTGGCGATCCCCAACGGATTCCACCATGCCCGCGGCACCCCGTACTCGACCAGCGGCTCCACCACGAACGCCTTCCGACTCAGCAACGAGAACGAGGAGAAGCCGATCCAGAGCGCAGCGACGGTACCGACGATGTAGTAGGCGGTGTTCATTGGAATCCGTGTCCTTTCACCAGGTTCGAATGTGGTTCCGCCTAGATGACGACACCCACCCCACAGGTGTGACATCGCCGCCGAACCATGTCGAGGACAGACTTTCGAACTAGTTTCGAAGTACGGCGTACTATGAGGCCATGGCCACCCGCACATTCCCCTTCTCGACGCTGATCAACAAGCAGACCAGCGTCTTTCCCGCGCTCGATGACGCCGATGTCATCCTCGAGCGTCGCGACGCCGAGAACCTGGTGCTCATGCGGTCGGAACGATTCGACGCCATGGTCAAGGGCCTGGGCTTGGCCGCCAGGTCGCTGGCGATCGTCGCCAAGGGGAACCGGCGCTTGGCCGAGGAAGTCTTCGCCGAGGAACTCCCGTGGCTCGTGTGGCTTCCCGCCGACGCCCGGCCGCAATGCGTCGCGGAACTCCTCGACCACCTCTTGGCGGGTGCGGAAACCGGTCTGCTGCTGCCGTTTTCACGGGCCCTCCGAGAGTGGCAGTCGACCGCCGAAATCTATTCCGACCCTGATCTGACTCGCCGCCTACGCGGTCCGTTCGACACAGCCGAGGCTGAGGAAGTCGAGCGGCCGGGTAGGTCGGATGGGTGAGCGACTCGGGCGAGGTGACGAGGTACGCCGACCAACCGGGTGGACGGTGCGTGTAGTCGATCGGCAGGCCGCGAAGGGCTGGGCGGAGCTGCTGTCCCAGGTCCCGGACAATCTCGACCGGGCATGGGTGGCTATCACCGCGGATCCCCGTTGCCGCGAGAACCCGGCACGCCAGCATCCGCTCCGGCTCGATCTGGGCCGCGTCGATGTGGACGGTGTCACGCTGGAGCAGTGGCAGTTCGAGGTCACCGGTGGAGGTCGGATCTGGTACGCGGTCGATGATGCGCGCCGAACGGTATGGATCACCCAGGCCGGGACTGGCCATCCTCGGCAAACGGACAGACGGCGACGGTAAGCAACACGAAACCCCGAGTGCCATAGTGGCGCTCGGGGTTTCGTGGTCGAGGTGGGGCTAGTTCGCGCTGAGGACCAGGCCTGAGGTGGGGACGCCGGTTCCGGCGGTGACCACGATGTTCTGGAGGTTTTCGACCTGGTTGACGGAGGTGCCGCGGATTTGGCGGACGCCTTCGGCTATGCCGTTCATGCCGTGGATGTAGGCCTCGCCGAGTTGGCCGCCGTGGGTGTTGAGGGGGAGGCGGCCGCCCAGTTCTATCGCGCCGTCGGCTATGAAGTCCTTGGCTTCGCCTCGGGGGCAGAAGCCGAGTTCCTCGAGTTGCATGAGGACGAAGGGGGTGAAGTGGTCGTAGAGGATGGCGGCTTGCATGTCTTCGGGGCGCAGGCCGCTCTGGGACCACAGTTGGTCGCCGACCAGGCCCATTTCGGGTAGGCCCGTCATGGCGTCGCGGTAGTAGCTGGTCATGACGTACTGGTCGGCGCCGGAACCCTGTGCCGCGCCGAGGATTACGGCGGGCTTGTTGGGGAGGTCCTTGGCGCGTTCGGCGCTGGTGACGACGAGGGCGACGCCGCCGTCGGTCTCCTGGCAGCAGTCCAGCAGGTGCAGGGGTTCGGCGATCCAGCGGGAGGCCTGGTGCTCCTCCAGGGTGATGGGCTTGCCGTAGAAGTGCGCGGCGGGGTTCACGGCGGCGTGTTTGCGGTCGGCGACGGCGACGCGGCCGAAATCGGCACTGGTAGCGCCGTATACGTGCATGTAGCGGCGGGCGACCATGGCCACCTGGGCGGCGGGGGTGCCCAGGCCGTGGGTGTAGGAGAAGGCGTTGTCCACACCCGAGGACGACGGGTTGCCGGTCGCGAGATGAGTCGCGAACTGGCCGAAGCGATTTCCGGAGCGCTCGTTGAAAGCCCGGTACGCCACAACGACATCCGCGACACCGGTGGCCACCGCCATGGCGGCCTGCTGCACCGTGGCCGCCGCCGCACCCCCGCCGAACGGGATATTGCTGAAGAACTTCAGGCTCGGAATGCCCGAGGCCCGCGCCACGGCGGCCTGGGTGTTGGTGTCCATGGTGAAGGTCGTCAGACCGTCCACATCGGCGGGTGTGAGGCCCGCGTCGGCAATGGCCGCCGTCACCGCCTCGGCGGCCAGCCGCAGCTCACTGCGCCCGGACTCCTTGGAGAAATCCGTCGCGCCGATACCCACAATGGCTGCGCGTCCGCTCAACCCACTCACGAACGTGCCTCCTGCAGCGAGATAACGGCTTTCGCCGTGATGTGGTCACCGAGACTGTCCTTGCCGACGACCTCGATGGTGATCTCGTCACCCTCGACCGCGGTCACCGTGCCGGTGAGCGTCAAGGTGTCGTTGGCGTACAGCGGCACACCCAGGCGCAGCGAGATCGACTTCACCAGCGCGCGCGGTCCGGCCCAGTCGGTGACGAAGCGCTGCACCAGACCGGTGTCGGTGAGGATATTGACGAAGATGTCCTTCGACCCGCGCTGCACCGCCTTGTCGCGGTCGTGGTGCACGTCCTGGAAATCCCGGGTGGCCAGCGCCGAGCTGATCACGAATGTGGGATCGGCATGAATCACCAACTCGGGCAAGGTGGTTCCGACCTGCACGGCCGCAGGTTCCACGGTGGCTGGCCCACCCGTCGCCCGACCGCCGCCCCCCACGGAATCGCTGAGCGATGCTGTCATTTTGCCGCCTTCCAGAAGGGAACGGTGTTGTCGTCATCGAGGGCCTCGAAGCCCACCTCGACCGGCAGCCCGACCGTGACCTCGGCAGGCTCGATGCCGCGCAGCTCGCCGAGCATGCGCACACCTTCCTCGAGCTCCACCAGCGCGACCACATAGGGCAGCGCCCGCCCCGGCACCTTCGGGGCATGGTGCACAACGAAACTGAACACGGTGCCGCGCCCGGAGGCCACGACGTAATCGGTCTGCTCCGACTTGTCCTTCCACAGCGCGGGAACCGGCGGATGCTGAAGCGTCCCGTCGGGCCGCCGCTGAATCCGCAGCTCACCGAGTTTGGTCCCGGCCCAGAAGAATTCGGTGTCGTGCGACACCGTCGGCTTGACCCGCTTGCTCAGGTCGTCCGCCGGAGCCGGTTTCGGCGCGCCCGGCGCGAATTTCAGTATCCGAAACAGCATTTCGGTGACCAGCTCGTCCCCGACGTACCAGCTGGTGCGGTACGTGGCGAACCAGCCCTCACCGAGCCCGGTGCGCTTGGGCCCCACCAGCGAATCCAGTGAGCTGCGCACATTCACCTGCTCACCCACCCGCAGGTACCGGTGGTAGATCTGCTCGCAATTGGTGCCGACCACCGAGGTGTACCCGGCGGCGTCGAGCAGTTCGTTGGTGACCGTCATGGGATCGTCGGCGGGCCGAACACCGTTGAGCCCCAACATGGTCCACACCTGGGCCATGGCGGGCGGGGCCACCACGTCGGCGTGCCCGGCGGCGCGGGCCGCCTCGACGTCCACATAGATCGGATTGGTGTCGCCGATGGCCTCCACCCAGTTGTTGATCATCGGCTGGTTGACCGGATCACGGGCCAGGCGCGGCGCGGACGCTCCCGCCGCCTTGATCTTCTCGCCAGCCGCGACGATGTCGTCGGCCGTGAAGCTCTGCGTCACAGGGAAACTCCTATCGGGGCACGCGCGGCAAACGCAGACCCATTTGGGCGATCAGCTCGCGCATGACTTCGTTCACGCCGCCGCCGAAGGTCACCACCAGGTTCTGCTTGGTGCGCCGGTCCAGCCAGGTCAGCAGCTCGGCGGTGGCGGCATCGGCGGGGTCACCGAAGCGGCCCACGATCTCCTCGGCCAGCCGCCCGGCCTCCTGCACCGCCTCGGTCGAGAAGACCTTGGTCGCGGAGGCGTCGGCGATGACATCGCGCTGATCGGCGTCGGGCCGTTCCATATTGGAGGCCACCTGCCAGTTCAGCAGTTCGTTCAACCGCACCATGGCGTGCAGGCGGCCGAGCGAGCGCAGCACATCGGTCTCGCCGAGCACGCCCTGCTTGCTCGCCCATTCGCGCACGCGATCGTAGAGCTGCTCGATCTTGCCCGACGGCCCCAGGCTCACCCGCTCGTGATTGAGCTGGGTGGTGATGAGCCGCCAGCCGCCGTTCTCCTCCCCGACCGTCATGTTCGCGGGTACGCGCACATTGTCGAAGTAGGTGGCATTGGTGTGGTGCGCGCCGTCGCAGGTGATGATCGGCGTCCACGAATAGCCGGGATCCTTGGTGTCCACGATCAGAATCGTGATGCCGCGATGGCGCGACTCCACCGTCCCGGTGCGCACGGCCAGCCAGATGTAGTCGGCCTCGTGCGCACCGGTGGTGAAGATCTTCTGCCCGTTGACGATCCAGTCGCCATCGGCATCGCGCACCGCGCTGGTGCGCAGCGCGGCGAGGTCGGTGCCCGCCTCCGGCTCGGAGTAGCCGATGGCGAAATGGATGTCGCCGGTGAGGATTCCGGGCAGGAACTTGCGCTTCTGCTCCTCGGTACCGAAGGTCTGCAGGGCCGGGCCGACGGTCAACAGCGTGACCAGCGGCACCGGCACATCCGCGCGGACGGCTTCGTTGTAGAAGATCTGCTGTTCCAGCGGCCCGAAGCCCTGGCCGCCGTACTCCTTCGGCCAGCCCACACCGAGCCAGCCGTCGGAGCCCATGCGACGCACCACCGCGCGGTAGGCGTCGCCGTGCCGGTTCTCCAGCATCTCGGCCTCCTCTTCGGGAGTGACGAGACCGGTGAAGTACGAACGTAGGTCGTCGCGCAACCGCCGCTGATCGGCGGTCAGTTCGATGAACATCTGGCTCCTAGACGATCCAGCCGGAACGATTCGCCGCCGAGCCAGCGCGCGATGTCCTTGGCCTGTGAGTAGTAGCGGTGCAGCGGATGGGTGATGTCGACGCCGAGACCGCCGTGCAGGTGATGGCACTTCTGCATGGCCGCGGGCAGCTCCGCGGCCACCGTGTAGGCCAGCACATCGAGATCGTCGTCGGTGCGTTCGGCGTGCTCGGGGTTATTCGTCGCCGCGCCGTCGATCGATTGCGCGAGCGCCCAATTGGCCGAGGCCGCGGCCGCGTGCAGGGTGCGCGAGACGACGTAGACATCGGCGATCTGCTGTGCCACGGCCTGGAATTCGGCCAACGGTCGGCCGAACTGCTGCCGCGTACGCAGGTGCTCGGCGGTCAGCGCGATGACGCCCTTGAGCAGACCGTCGGCCACCGAGCCGATACCGGCCAGCGCGAAACGGTGCAGATCGGCGAGGCCGCCCGGCAGCAGGTGCTCGGCCGGGATCTCCACATTGTCGAGCGCGAGCGAAAACTCCGGCACCCCATCGGAAGTCGGGTTGGCGGTACGGGTCAGCCCCGCCGCGTCACCCGGCACCACGGCGATGCCGTTGTCGGTCGGCACCAGAATCCACCGCGCCGTCTCGGCGTAGGGCACCGCGACCTTGCGTCCGGTGACGCGCACGACGGTGCCGTCGGAGACCGCGCTCGTCTCCGGCTGCACCGTGAACGGCGCGCCGATCTCGTGCAGTGCCGCCGTGATGACCGCGCCCACGGCCACCGCCGGAAACACCTGCTCCGCCAAGGCATCCGGAATGCCCGCCGCGACCAGCGGCAGTACACCGAAACCCAGCGTGGCCAGTGCCGGTACCTGAACGGCATCGGTGGCCAATTCGGTGAGCAGCGCCGACACCTCGAGCAGCCCCATACCGTCGCCACCGAATTTCTCCGGTAGCGCCACCGATAAAAGGCCACTGTCGGCGAGTGTGGGCCATAACGCGATATCGCGTGCGCTTTCACGCTCCAGCAAACTTACGACAACCTCGGCGACAGCGTCCTGGCTCTCGTCCCTGGTGAAGTCCAATGCAATGCTCCCGGTTAGTGTGGGCTGGCTAGTGCGATTCGCGTGGCAGCCCGAGAATCCGTTCACCGGCGACGGTCAACAAGATCTGCTCGGTACCGCCCGCGATGGACAAACAGCGCGTGAGCAGGAATTCTTTCACCACGTCGGTGTCAAGAGCGCCCGGCACGCCAGCCAATTCGACGGCAAATTCGGCCACCGCCTGCCGGTGTCGAACACCGACCAATTTGCGCACGCTCGACTGCGCGCTCGGATCGCCTCCACTGAGCAGCTTCTGCGCCGCACGAGCTTCCAGCAAAGTTCCAGCGACAGATTCTGAAATAAGACTTCCCAGACGATCCGCCACCAATTCCGCACCCGGCCCGGAGGTCGGTACGGCGGCGATCACGGCCTCGAGTTCATCCCCGATTCCCTTACCGCCCATGGCGACCCGTTCGGCCGACAATGTGGAACGGGCGATCTTCCACCCATTGCCCAATTGACCGACCAAGCATTCGTCCGGAACGAAGACATCGTCGAGGAAGACCTCACTGAATTTCGCCTCGCCGGTGATCTGCACCAGCGGCCGAATTTCCAGCCCCGGACTCGACATATCGACGAGGAAATAGCTGATGCCCTTGTGCTTGGGCGCGGTGGCGTCGGTGCGGGCCAGGCAGATACCCCAGGTGGCCTCCTTGGCCAGCGAGGTCCACACCTTCTGCCCGCGCAATCGCCAACCGCCCTCGACCCTTTCGGCCACCGTGCGCAGCGCGGCCAGATCCGAACCGGCGCCCGGCTCGCTGAACAGCTGACACCACACCACATCCCCGCGCAGGGTCGGCCCGGCGAACCGCTCGATCTGCTCGGGTGTGCCGTACTGCAGCAGCGTCGGCACCGCCCAGTTGGCGATGGCGATATCGGGCAGCTCGATTCCGGCCTTGCGAATCTGCTCCTCGATGAGCGAGCGCAGAATCGGTCCCGCGCCGCGGCCGTAGGGTGCGGGCCAGTGCGAGGCCAGCAGTCCGGTCTCCGCCAAGGCATTTCGCTGCTCGGCCACGGGCAGCGCCGCGATCCGGGCGAGATCCGCGGCCAGTACCGCGGCCTGTGCCGAATCCAGTCCGACGGCCTCCCAGTCGGGCTCGCCCGCCAGCGCCGGATCGGTCCCCAGATCGAGACCGACCGTGCGGCGCTGCCCGGCCAGGGTCAATTCGGTGACGCGCGCCCGCCAGCGCGCCGAGCCACCCATCAGTTGCCGCAGCGCGACCGCCCGGCGCAAATACAGATGTGCGTCGTGTTCCCAGGTGAAACCAATTCCACCCAGCACCTGAATGCAGTCCTTCGCGGTCTCTACCGCCGCGTCCAGCGCGACCGCCAACGCGATCGCCGCGGCCAACTGCAGTTCCGCACTACCAGTGTCGACGGCGGTCGCGGCATCGGCGGCCACCGCGCGAATCTGTTCGGCCCGACACAGCATCCACGCGCACATGTGTTTGACCGCTTGGAATTCGCCGATCTTCTTACCGAATTGCTCACGCACCTTGGCGTATTCGGTGGCGGTCTCCAGACACCATCCGGCGATACCGGCGGCCTCGGCGGCGACCAGTACGGCGGCCAGATCGTGGACGGATTCGCGCGGTTCGAAGATCTTTTCGCGCGACACCGTGACATCGACACAGAAGACATTCGCGAGTGGTGTGGTGTGGTCCAACGGATTCAGCGGCTCCACCCGCAGTCCCGTCGCGTCGGCGTCGATGAGACACCACAGCTTTCGGTCACCGTCACGTACCGGGACCAGCACCGCGGTACCCGGTGCGGCACCGATCACAGAAGTCCACTCACCGGACAGCCTGAGATCCGATTCACCCATGGATATTGCGATTTCGGCCCCAAGAGCAACACCGCACGGCGTATTCTCGTCGAGCATCTCCCCGGCAACGAGTCCAGCCAATGCCGTGGAGGAAACCGGCCCGCCGACGAGATCATGTGCCGCCTGCTCCACCAGAACGGCGAGATCTCCGACTGTTCCGCCCGCACCGCCCGCTTCCTCGGGCACCGCGACTCGGAATATGCCGAGATCGGCGAGGCGCGACCAGTATTCGCGCCAATAATCCGGCGCACCGGTCCGCATTGTTGCAATTGGGCGCACCGCGGACGCCCATCCGCGCATCGACTCCTGGACGGCTTTATGCTCGTCAGTGGTGGCGATGGTCACACTCCGTACCGCCTTTCCGGCGTGACTCCCACACCTAGAACATGTTCTAATATCACTCTCGGGCGTAAGTCAAGATGTCGCCCGGGCGCGGTACGAACTCGTAGCCTCAGCCGACGCTGATAAGACGAACCGAACGATTCGTGCAGGAAAGGACTTTCAACCGATGGCCAGTCCCTCCCGATCGCAGGCCGCCGATGCGGCTGCCACTCGGACCGCGCCGGTGACCACGCTCAGCGAGGACGACCTGAGCTCGGCCGCCCAGCGCGACCGGCGCAAACGCATCCTCGACGCGACCATGGCGCTGGCCTCCAAGGGCGGGTACGACGCGGTCCAGATGCGCGCGGTCGCCGAACGAGCCGATGTCGCCGTCGGCACGCTGTACCGCTACTTCCCCTCCAAGGTGCATCTGCTGGTCTCCGCGCTGGCTCGGGAGTTCGAGCAGTTCGAGAGCCGCCGCAAGCCGCTGCCCGGCGAGACCCCGCAGGAGCGCATGCATTTGATGCTCCAGCAGGTGACCCGGGCCATGCAGCGCGATCCGCTGCTCACCGAGGCCATGACGCGCGCCTTCATGTTCGCCGACGCCTCGGCGGCCGCCGAGGTCGATCGCGTCGGCAAGGTGATGGACCGCTTCTTCGCCCGGGCGCTGGCCGAGGACACCCCCACCGATCGGGAACTGGCGATCGCCCGCGTCATCTCCGATGTGTGGATGTCGAATCTGGTGGCCTGGCTGACGCGGCGCGCCTCGGCGACCGATGTCACCGAACGCCTCGAGCTCACCGTGGATCTGCTCATCGGCAACAAGGGCTGAGCCACACGCGCGATACGACCCCGGGTCCGCGGTTGCCGACGAGGCACCGCGGACTCGGTCGTTGCGGGCATCGGGACGCTCGAGGGCCCGAGAGTCTCGAGCATCACAAGAATTTTTTTCGGCGACTCCCGCATCGCCGCGGCGCGGTCCCGGCAACCGCCGGAGCCGTTGCGCTCCAAGATCATCGGAGCGCGGCGGGCGCTCGCACGACGGCCGCTCACGGAGCGTTTTCGCAGGTGACAACGGCTCCTCCGGGGCGAACCGGAAGTTACCCGCCAGTGTTCACAGCGCGAACCCACTGCAGTTCGCCCGAATGTAAACGCCATGTATCACGCCCCCAACATGTGGGCAATCCACACCCAGTAGAGTTTCTCGCGCCCCTGAAAATTCTCCTCCGATCACTAGGTTGGATGCGTGAGCGCACAGGATTTGCCACTGGAACTTCGCCGGGCGTTGTCGGCCGTCGCCCGAGTGCCGCGACTGCTGGTCGCCTCGGACTACGACGGAACGATCGCGCCGATCGTCTCCGACCCGGCGAAGGCTTATCCCCACCGGGAGTCCGTGAGTGCCTTGCGCGCGCTCGCGGGGCTCACCGGCACCACCGCCGCCGTGATCTCGGGCCGTGCGCTCCGAGACCTCGCGGCGCTGTCCCGGCTGCCCGTCGAGGTACAACTCATCGGAAGCCACGGTTCGGAATTCGATGTGGGCTTCGTGCACGCCATCGACAACGACGCCAAACAGCTACTGCGAGAGGTGCAGTCGACGCTGACCCAGATCGCCCAGGACAATCCGGGCGTCTCGGTCGAGATCAAACCCGCCAGCGTCGCCCTGCACGTGCGCAATGCCAGCCCCGAGATCGGGCGGCGCGCCCTGGTGCAGGTGCGCCAGGGTCCGGCCAGCTGGGTCGGCATTCAGGTCACCGAGGGCAAAGAGGTCATCGAACTCGCGGTCGTCGAGACCGACAAGGGCGCGGCCCTCGATATCGTCCGGCATCAGCAGGGCGCGTCGGCGGCGGTGTTCATCGGCGACGACGTGACCGACGAGAAGGCCTTCGTCCGCCTCTCCGGCCCCGATGTCGGCATCAAGGTCGGCGAGGGCGAGAGCCTCGCCAAATACCATGTGGCCGATACCGAAGACGTCTCCAAGGCGCTGGCCTTCCTGCTCGAGGAGCGCCGCACCTGGTTGGCCGGTGCCAGCGCCCCGCGCATCGAACGGCTCAGCATGCTGGCCAGCCCGCGGTCCAAGGCGCTGGTCACCCCCGACGGCACCATCACCTGGCTGTGCCATCCGGAACCGGACTCCGCCGCGGTGTTCGCGCACCTGCTGGGCGGACCGGGCGCGGGACACTTCACCATCGCGCCCGAACGCGCCGGTCTGCCGCTCTCGCAGCGGTACAAGGACGCCACCATGACCGTCGAAACCCGTTGGGCCAGTTTGCAGGTGGTGGACTACCTGCCGCACGACGTGGTGCCCGAGCGCACCGATCTGACCCGGGTCATCACCGGTGACGCCAAGGCCGTGGTCACCTTCGCCCCGCGCCCCGAGTTCGGGCAGGTGCCGGTGCGCATCATTCGCCAGACCGGCGGGCTGCGGGTTCAGGGCACCAACGATCCGATCGTGCTGCGCTCCCCCGGCGTCGAATGGGACATCATCGATGACGGCAACCACCACACCGCCCGCGCCGTGGTGGATCCCCGCCAGGGTCCCATCACGCTCGAGATGCGCTGCGGCACTTCCGATCTCGCGCCCGCCATGACACCCGAGGCGGACCGCAGGCGGGAGGCCGAGCGGTACTGGTCGGAGTGGGCGAGCAAGCTGGAGCTGCCGCCGCTCAAGCCCGATCTCATGAAGCGGTCCGCGCTGACCCTGCGCGGGCTGGTGCACGCGCCGTCCGGGTCGATCCTGGCGGCGGCCACCACCTCGCTGCCGGAAGACATTGGCGGCGTGCGCAACTGGGACTACCGCTACTGCTGGCTGCGCGATGCCTCGCTGACCGCGTCGGCGCTCGTATCGCTCGGCTCCCTCGGCGAGGCGGAGGAGCTGCTGGCCTGGACGCACCGGGTGCTGGAGACCCTGCCCGGTCCGGAGCGCCTGCATCCGCTCTACACCCTCTACGGCGAGACCCTGCCCCCCGAGGCCGTGATCGACCAGCTGCCCGGCTACGCCGGATCGCGGCCGGTGCGGGTCGGCAACGCCGCGAACATGCAGGTGCAGCTGGACGTCTTCGGACCGATCGTGGACCTCATCTCGCAGCTGGCGCACGCCCGCGAGAAGAAGGGTATGACCGAACCGAAACAGGCTCTGCCGGACGCGGATTGGGAGCTGGTGCACGCCATGGTCTCGGCCGTGCAGCGGCGCTGGCGCGAACCCGACCACGGCATCTGGGAGATCCGCGGCAATCCGCGCCACCACGTCTACTCCAAGGTCATGGGCTGGCTGACCGTCGACCGGGCGCTCACCCTGGCCCGCCAGTTCGGGCGGCCGGTGGATCCGGAGTGGGAGAAGCTGCGCGACACCATCGCCGACGAGGTGAAGGTGGAGGGCTGGAACGACGAAGTGCAGTCCTACACAGCGGCTTACGACGGCACCGACCTGGACGCGGCGACCCTGCACATCGGGTTGAGCGGTCTGATCGATCCGTCCGATCCGCGCTTCCACGCCACCGTGGTGGCGACCGAGGCCGAGCTGCGCAGCGGTTCGACCGTGTACCGGTACCACCACGACGACGGGCTGCCCGGCGGCGAGGGCGGCTTCCACCTGTGCGCGGCCTGGCTGGTCGAGGCGTATCTGCTCATCGGCAAGCGCGAGGACGCCGAGGCGCTGTTCGCGCAGCTGGTGGATGTGGCGGGACCGACCGGTCTGCTCTCCGAGGAGTACGACCCGGTTGCCGAACGCTCGCTGGGCAACCATCCGCAGGCCTACAGCCACCTCGGCCTGCTGCGCTGCGCCCAGCTGCTGAGCCAGCCGGTCGCGGCCCTCACCTAGGCCGATTCGCGAAGCGAGCCCGCGTGCGTCACGCGGGCTCGCTCTCGTGTTGCTGGACACAGACGGCCACGGCGATGCTGGCGTGTCTCGCACTCTGCGCTACATTTAAATGGAAATCGTTTCCGTTTGAAGTAGTGCATGTGGAGTAACCCAGCGTGACCAGTAGATTTACCCGAATCACCGGGATAGCCGTCGGCGTTGCGACCATTGCCGCCCTCACGGCCTGCGGTACCGGAAACAACGATTCCGAAGAACTCACCATCGTCGCCTCGACCAATGTCTGGGGCGATATCGCCGAGCAGGTCGCCGGACCGGACGCGAAGGTCGAGGCGCTGATCTCCGATCCGAGCGCCGACCCGCACTCCTACGAGGTCACCCCCGTCGAGGCCGCCAAGATCAGCGATGCCGATCTGGTCGTCTACAACGGCGGCGACTACGACGAATTCATCGACAAGGCCATCGCGGGCAAGGACAAGAAGTCCGTGAACGCCGTCGACATCGCCGCCGAGGACAGCCACCCCGAGGGTGGCGCGACCACCTCCGCCCCGGCCGAGGACGCGCACGGCCACAGCCACGAGACCAATGAGCACGTCTTCTACGACGTGCACGTCGTGGGCCACGTCGCCGAGCACATCGCGGAGCTGCTGGGCGAGATCGACCCCGAGCACAAGCAGGCCTACGCCGATCGCGCCGCCGCCTTCAACGACAAGCTCGCCGATATCGACGCCATCACCGAGAAGATCGCCGCCGAGCGCCCGAACTCCCCGGTGATCCAGACCGAGCCGCTGGCCTATTACCTGCTGCTCGACGCCAAGGCCGACGACCGCACCCCGCACGAATTCCAGGAAGCCGTCGAACAGGGCACCGACCCGTCCCCGGCCTCGGTGGCCGCCGTGCGAGATCTGTTGACCGCCAAGCAGGTTCGCGCCCTCGTCTACAACATCCAGACCGAGGACAAGGCCACCAAGGACCTGAAGGCCACCGCCGAAGCCGCCGGAATTCCGGTGGTCGAGGTGACCGAAACACTGCCCGAAGGGCTGGATTACGTTCAGTGGCAGACCCGCAATGCCCAAGCGCTGGCACAAGCGCTGGGCTGAGGCCGGTAGCCGTCGAATGTCCTCCATAATGGAAACTTCCCTCCCGGCACCCCCGGCCGCGTCCCCGCCGGGAATCAATGGACGGATCGACGACATGAATACCCCTGTGAACAGCGTGGTTTCGTCGCCCGAACGCACGGACGGCATCGATACGGCCCCGGCCTCGGCAGGCGGGCCGACTCCCGCCGTGCGCCTGCGCGACGCGCGCCTGTCCTTCGGCGAGCGCACGCTGTGGCAGGGGCTCGATCTCGAGATCGCGCCCGGGGAATTCATCGCGGTGCTGGGCCCCAACGGCTCCGGCAAGACCTCGCTCATGAAGGTGCTGCTGGGACAGCTGGGCCTGTCCGCCGGTGCCGCCGAGATCGCGGGATCGCCCGCCCGCGCGGGCAATCCGGATATCGGCTACGTGCCGCAGCAGAAGACCATCGACGGCGGCGCGCAATTGCGCGGCGTGGATCTGGTCGGGCTCGGCGTGGACGGGCACCGCTGGGGTCTCGGGCTGCGCGGGCGCAAGGAGCGCAAGCGCAAGGTGGCCGCCGCCATCGCCGATGTCGGCGCGGAGAAGTTCGCGGGCGCGCCCCTGGACGTGCTCTCCGGCGGTGAACAGCAGCGGTTGCGGGTGGCTCAGGCCCTGGTCGGCGATCCGAGGGTACTGCTCTGCGACGAACCGCTGCTCAGCCTCGACCTGGCCAATCAGCGACTGGTCTCCGACCTCATCGACAAGCGCCGCCGCACCCACGACACCGCCGTGCTGTTCGTGACCCACGAGATCAATCCCATTCTGCCGCTGGTGGATCGGGTGCTGTACCTGGTGGACGGCAAGTTCCGGATCGGCCCACCCGACGAGGTGATGACCTCCGAGGTGCTCTCGGAGCTCTACCGCACCGAGGTCGACGTGCTGCGCGTGCGCGGCCGCCTGGTGGTGGTCGGCACCGGCGACACCATGGACGCGCTCGGCGCGGCCGGGGCCCAGCACTGCCACGGCGAGAACCCCGGCGAGGTGCGGGCATGAACGACAAACTCCTCGACGTGCTGTCGAAGATGTTCGACTTCTCCACCAC
This sequence comes from Nocardia sp. NPDC050406, assembly GCF_044459025.1. NCBI lineage: Bacteria > Bacillati > Actinomycetota > Actinomycetes > Mycobacteriales > Nocardiaceae > Nocardia > Nocardia sp. NPDC050406. The sequence goes on from NZ_JBITIM010000003.1 coordinate 848,366, forward strand.
CGCGAATCTGCTCTCCTACGACTTCGTCCAGCAGGCGGTGCTGGCGGCGGCGCTGCTCGGCCTGCTCGCGGGCGCCATCGGACCGCTGATCGTCAGCCGTCAGATGTCGTTCGCCGTGCACGGCACCAGCGAGCTCTCGCTCACCGGCGCGGCGGCGGCCCTGCTCGCCGGAGTCGGGGTGGGCTTCGGGGCCATTGCCGGATCGGTGGTGGCGGCGGTGCTCTTCGGCGTGCTGGGAGCCCGTGCGCGCGAACGGGATTCGGTCATCGCCGTGGTGCTCTCCTTCGGCCTCGGCCTGTCGGTGCTGTTCCTCTGGCTCGGCCCGGAACGGGCCGGGTCGAAGTTCTCGCTGCTCACCGGCCAGGTGGTCAGCGTGGGCGGCACCGGGCTCGGACTGCTCGCCGCCTGCACCGCAGGGGTGCTGGTGGTGCTCGGATTCGTCTACCGCCCACTGCTTTTCGCGAGCACCGATCCGGAAGTGGCGGTGGCCCGCGGGGTTCCGGTCCGCGCGCTGGCCGTGGTCTTCGCCATCCTGGTCGGCATCACCGCCGCCTTCGGCGTCCAGATCGTCGGCGCGCTACTGGTTTTGGCGCTGCTCATCACGCCCGCGGCGGCGGCCACCCAGGTGACCGCCAATCCGGTGCACGCGTCGATCCTGTCGATCGTCTTCGCCGAAGTGGCGGCCGTCGGCGGCATTCTGCTCTCGCTGGCGCCGGGCGTGCCGATCTCGACCTTCGTCACGGCGATCTCGTTCGCCATCTACGTGGTCTGCCGCCTGATCGGCAGCCGCACCAGAACCCGCGCCCGCGCTCTCGTGGCCGCCTGACGCGCACTCCCTTCCGCGCCAACGGATTCGGGGTGCGACGAGTCTCGTGATCTGCCGCATGAGGGGCGGCGGATCGCGCCCACCGCGCACCCCTCCCACGGCGACGCCCCCTCGTCCAGCCGTGGGAGGGGTGCGTTCACGGTCTCCAGGGCCTACGCGCCGCCCTCACCCGCCAGCGCGAACAGGCCATCGGCGGTCTGCTCCACGAGGCCGTCGACGAGCAGCGAGTCCAGCGCGCGGTCACGCTGACCGGGGTCGCGGGTCCACGCCAGATCCAGGCGGACGCGCTCCACCGGACCGTGCGCCGCGCGCAGCACATCCATGAGCCGACCGCGGGCCTGACGGTCGGTGCCCTCGTACTTCTGGACCCGGCGCACCACGTCCGAGGCGGGGCGACCGGCGGTGACCCAGGCACACGACGGCAGCGGACAGCGGGCGCAGTCGGGATTGCGGGCGGTGCAGATCACCGCGCCCAGTTCCATCAGCGCCGCCGAGGCGATGGCGGCGCGGTCGACGCGCTTCGGCAACAGCACCTCGGTCTCGGCGAGATCGCGGGCGGCCGGATTGCCCGCCTCGGCGCGGCCGTGCACGGCGCGGGCCACCACGCGCCGAACATTGGTGTCCACCACGGGAACCCGCTGCCCGTAGGCGAAACAGGCGACGGCGCGGGCGGTGTACGCGCCGATACCCGGAAGGCTCAGCAGCACATCGACATCCGCGGGCACCTCGTCGCCGTGCTCGCGGGCCAGCACCCCGGCGCACTCGTGCAGCCGCAGCGCCCGGCGCGGATAGCCGAGCTTGCCCCACGCCCGCAGCACCTCGCCCTGGGATTCGGCGGCCATCTTCGACGGCACCGGCCAGCGCGCCACCCACTCCCGCCAGATCGGCTCCACCCGGACCACGGGCGTCTGCTGCAACATGATCTCGCTCATGAGAATCTGCCAGGCCGTCACCTCGGGCCGCCGCCACGGCAGATCGCGCGCCGTCTCCTGATACCAGTCGATCAGTACGTCGGTATCCATCCCAACCCTCCTCCCGGCCGTCGCGGCCGGGACCGCCTCGATGCCACGCGCGATGGTAATCAGCGCCACCGACCGAATTCCGCGCGCTGCCCATTGTTCGCGCCGGTCGACGCGGGCGCTCACCGGGTTCCGCGCACTCGGGACAGGTCGTGTTTCCCCGACCGTAACGTCGGAGACTCGCCAGCAACGTAAAGAGTATGCAAAATGGACCGCATGCCGAACTCCAATCCGATCAGCTCCTGGAAGGCCCTGCGCGAGGGCAATGAACGCTTCGTCAACGGCGAACTGCTGCACCCCAACCAGGGCGTGGCGGACCGGGCCAAGCTGGTCACCGGCCAGCAGCCCCAGGCGATCCTGTTCGGCTGCGGCGACTCGCGAGTCGCCGCCGAGATCATCTTCGACCAGGGCCTGGGCGAGATGTTCGTGGTGCGCACCGCGGGCCATGTCGTCGACAGCTCGGTGCTCGGCTCCATCGAATACGGCGTGCACGTGCTGAAGGTGCCGCTCATCGTGGTGCTGGGCCACGACAGCTGCGGTGCGGTGGGCGCCACCATCGACGCCCTGGACAACGGCAATGTGCCCGGCGGATTCATTCGCAGCGTGGTCGAGCGGGTGACGCCGTCCATCCTGCTGGGCCGCCGCGAGGGCCTCACCTCCGTGGACGACCTCGAGGCCCGCCACGTGGAGGAGACCGCGCGACTGCTCATGGAACGCTCCATGGTCATTTCGCAGCGGGTGGCCACCGGGGAGCTCGCCATCGCGTGTGTGACCTACAAGCTGGGCGAGGGCGAGATCAAACTGCAGCGTGTCATCGGCAATATCGGCGAGGTCGTCTAGTTCAGGCCGCACACCGACACGCCGACACCCTGAGCCGGATGGGCGCGAGCCTGCCCTTACCGTAGTGGCGTGCTGGAACCGAATGGACCACTGCCGCCGGAAATCTATTGGCGCCGCCGCCTGCTCGCCATCGGAGCGATCGCCGTCGCTCTGGCGCTGGTGCTGTGGCTGGCCTTCGCGCTACTGCGCGGAGGCGGCGACGACAAGGCCGATGCCGCGGCGGCCACCTCCACGGCGGAGACCAACAAGGCCGCCGGAAGTTCTTCGGGCGCACCGGAGTCCAAGTCGGGCAGCCCGTCGGCCTCCGCGAACGCCAGTGCCAGTGCCAGGCCCGCGGCACAGGGCAAGCAGTGCCCCGACCAATCCCTCGCGGTGAAGGTCACGGTCGGCCAGCCCACCTACAAGACGGGTGAGCAGCCGGTCTTCGGCATTGTCATCACCAATATCTCGAGCACCGCGTGTGAGCGCGATATGGGCTCGGGGCTGCAACAGATCTCGGTGTCGTCGCTGGACGGCCAGCGCCGCATGTGGGCGAGCACCGACTGCTACCCCGACGGCACCCCGGATGTGCGCACGCTCAATCCCGGTCAGCAGGCGGCCTTCACGGTCACCTGGTCGGGCAGCAGCTCACAGCCGAACTGCGCGGGCGAGCGGGTGCCGGTGCCGCCGGGTCCGTACACCGTTGTGGCGCAGTTGGGTTCGGTGCGCAGCTCGCCGGAGCCGTTCAACATCTCCTGACATCACCGTCCGACCACCACCGAAAACCGTTACCGCGGAAGGCCAGAGCCACCGGATACCAGCCCCGGCGGCCTGGCCTTCCGGCATGTGAAGCGCCGTGCGGTCAGAAATCGTTGTCGGCGGCGAGGCGGGCCAGACCCTCGCGAATGCGCCGGGCGGTCGCCGGAGTCATACCTTCCACGGCCTCCAATTCGGCCTGGCTCGCCTCCAATAGCGCTCGGAGGGTGCCGAATACGTCCACGAGCGGCGCTACGCGACGGAAGGGGACGCGCGGGATCTCGGCCACCAACCGGTAGCCGCGCGGGCTCACGGGGGTGTCCAGGGCCTCGAGGGTGGCCGGATAGCCCAGGGGCGGGGCCAGTTCCGACACATCGAGCAGTCCGGGTTCGGCGAGCGCGTCCAGTCGGGCCAGGGCGCGCTCGGTCTGGGCCGCACCGGCCCGCTCGCCGACCAGGTAGTCCCGGACCAGGAGTCGACGCAGACCGTCGGTGTCGGCGACGAGTTCGGTGAGTTGCAGGGCCAGTTGGCGGCCGTCCACGCCGAGTTCCAGGACGGCCTGGTCGATCTCGTCCGCGGTGCGGCGCATGAGCTCCAGGCAGTGCACCACCGCGAGCACATCGCGCAGCGTGGCGACATCCTCGATCTCCAGGCCCGACAGCCGCCGCGTCACCTCGTCCAGGCGTGCGCGGTAGCGCTGCAACGTGGCCATGGCCTGGTTCGCCCGCGTCAGGATGGTCGCCGAATCCCGCACCAGATACCGCGCCCCGTGCGCGTACACGGTGACCAGGCCGGTGGAGGCGCTCACCGAGACCACCGGATATCCGGTATGGGCGGCGGTGCGCTCGGCCGCCTTGTGCCGGGTGCCCGACTCGACCGTCGGAAGTACCGGATCGGGCACCAAATGCACATTGGCCCGGACAATTCGCGAGCCGTCGGTGGAAAGCACCACCGCGCCATCCATTTTCGACAATTCCCGCAATCGCGTCGGCGCGAATTCGACATCCAATTCGAATCCCCCGTCGCAGATACTCTCCACCCGATCGTCGTAACCGAGCACGAGCAATCCGCCGGTGCGGCCCCGCAGAATTCGATCGATCCCGTCCCGCAATTGCGTACCCGGAACCAGCCGCGCGATCACATCGCGGCGGGCATCGTCGAAATTGTCGGCCACCGCGGAATTCTCGGCCCGCTGCGCCGAATCGACCTCGCCCCGAACCGAACCGGTCAGCCCCAGCAGTCCGGTCATCCACCGCCCGGCCACTAGAAGTCCGCCTCGGCCGCGGCCTCGACCTTGGGGGCGCGCCGCCGCCGCAGACCGCTGGCCGCCAGGGCCGCGCCGAGATCGGCCACCTCGCGCAGTTTCATGGTGCGTCCGGCGCGCTCCACACCCACCGGGACCAGCGCCTCGGTGAAGCCCAATCGCTCCGCCTCGGCGAGCCGCCTGGTCAGTCCGGCCACCCGCCGCACCTCCCCCGCCAGTCCGACCTCGCCCAGGATCACCATGCCCGGATTCAGCGACACATCCCGATTCGCGCTGGCGATGGCCAAGGCGATGGCCAGATCCGCGGAGGGCTCCGAGAGCCGCATCCCGCCGACCGTGGCCGCGTAGACGTCCTCCTTGCTCAGATTGAGCCCACAGCGACTCTGCAGCACCGCGAGCACCATCGACACGCGGTTGTAGTCGAGCCCGCTCACCGCGCGCCGCGGGGCGGGCACCTGGGTGTGCACCGTCAGCCCCTGCACCTCGCCGAGCATGGGCCGCTTGCCGTCCATGGCCACGGTCACCGCGGTACCCGGCACCGCCACGCCCCGATGGTGCAGGAAGAGCCCGGAAGGGTCGTCCACACAGGCGATTCCGTCCTCGCGCATCTCGAAGCAGCCCACCTCGTCGGTGCTGCCGAAGCGGTTCTTCAGACCGCGCACCATGCGCAGCGTGGAGTGCTTGTCGCCCTCGAAGTGCAGCACCACGTCCACCAGATGCTCGAGGGTGCGCGGACCGGCCACCGCGCCGTCCTTGGTGACGTGCCCGACCAGCAGCACCGCGATCCCGCTGGCCTTGGCCATGGCGGTGAGCGCCGAGGTCACCGCCTTCACCTGGGTGACGCCGCCCATCACGCCGTCGGCGTCGGCCGCCAGCATGGTCTGCACCGAATCCACCACCAGCAGTGTGGGTTTCACCTGGTCGACATGGCCGAAGATGGTGGCCAGATCGGATTCCGCCGCGAGATAGACCCTTTCGTGCACCGCGCCGGTCCGGTCGGCGCGCAGCCGCACCTGTCCGGCCGACTCCTCGGCCGTCACGTAGAGCGATTTCTCCTCGCGCTGGCGCGCCCACCGATGCGCCACCTCGAGCAGCAGGGTCGATTTCCCGACCCCCGGCTCACCGGAGAGCAGCACCACCGAGCCGGGCACGATGCCCCCGCCCAACACCCGGTCCAGCTCCGACACGCCCGTGGAACGCGCCTGCGTGGTCTTGGAGTCGATACTCGAGATCGGCGCGGCCGCGGTGCTCGGCAACATGGCCCGCCGCCCCACGGCCACCGCCGCCGAGGCCGCCGCCACCTCGTCGATCGTCCCCCAGCTGTTGCAGTCCGGGCAGCGCCCCACCCACTTGGCGACCTCGTGCTGGCACGAGGAGCAGCGATACAGCGTTTTCACCTTGGCCACCCGGGCAGCCTAATGACGCGCTCCGACACCCCCGGGTTCCGCCGCGCGTTCGGCCACCCCCCACACAGCACCGCACCCGTTCCAGCGAACTGAAACGGGTGCGGGACAAGCTGTTCCGCGCGAGCCGGGCGCAGTGATCTGCGCGAGGGGGCTCGGCGATCTCCGTGAGCGGGGCTCAGTGACCGCCCTTGGACTCGCCGCCCTTCTCCTCCGCACCGGACTTGTCGGTGACGGCGCGCTCCTTCTCGATCCCGGCGTCGACCGGCACGTTGACCAGCACGGTGCCGCTCTCCTTGAAGTTGAACCGCACCGGGTAGGTCAGACCGGCGGTGACATCCTTCTGCAGGCCGGTGATCTCGATCTTCAGCGGATTGGCGGCCGGATCGGCGACCTGGTCCTCGGGGTTCGACGCCGGGGCCGGGGCCGCCGTCGTGGTGGTGGTGGTCGTGGTGCCGTGCTCGTCGGCGGGCTGCGCGCCGTGCTCGTCGTGCCCGGCGGCCTCGGACTTCGGCTGGTCGGCCACCAGAATGGCCTGCGGCTTGATCTCGGCCTTGCCGTCGATCTTCACGGTGCCCAGCTCGGGGGCCTCGATGCTGACGAGGGTGTCGCCCTGGTACTCGCCGCTGTTGATGGCGCTGAACGCGAGCAGCGCCTTACCGCCCTTGGCGTTGTTGTACTCCTCCGACTGCGGCAGCAGGATGCGCACGTCCCGGAGCGCGATCTTGCCGACATCGGCGCTGTTGCCATTGACGGCCGCGACCTGCGACGCCGTCTGCGAGATCTGTCCAGCGCTGCAGCCTGTCAACGCGAGCGCCGCGCCAGCGGCGAGTGCGACTACTGCAACGGCACGCCGCTTCGACGCGGTGGTGGCTTTCAGGGCAGTCACGGGTTGTCCTCCATGTCGACCGGGCTCACTCCACTATGGAGAGTAGTAGTCAAAGAGAGTAATGCGTGACTTCTCGAGTCTCGCGCGGGGGCGGTGTCGATGACCCGAGTGGCGCGGTGTCGCAATGCGCGCGAGCCCGATGGCGCAATTGTGTGATGCCCCAAGCGATGAACGCGCGAACGCCCGCGGCGCTATCCCCTTATGGCACAAGGGAGATGCATACTCAATCGCTTCTGTCAACCCCCGCCGCCGCCTCGTTGTGGCCCTGACCTGCGCCGTTGATCGCGCCGTTACCGAGTCGCATGTTAAACTGTGAACATCGAAAGGGGCACGGGACACATGATTTTTAAGGTCGGAGACACCGTCGTTTACCCCCACCACGGAGCGGCGCTGATCGAAGCAATCGAAACTCGCACCATCAAGGGTGTGCAGAAGGAGTATCTGGTCCTGAAGGTCGCGCAAGGCGACCTCACCGTTCGGGTTCCCGCCGAGAACGCTGAATATGTCGGTGTTCGCGACGTCGTCGGCCAGGAAGGCCTCGATAAAGTCTTCCAGGTTCTGCGCGCGCCGCACACCGAAGAGCCGACCAACTGGTCTCGCCGCTACAAGGCCAACCTCGAGAAGCTCGCCTCCGGCGATGTGAACAAGGTGGCCGAGGTCGTTCGCGACCTGTGGCGTCGGGAACAGGACCGCGGCCTCTCCGCTGGCGAGAAGCGGATGTTGGCCAAGGCCCGCCAGATCCTCGTCGGTGAACTCGCCCTTGCCGAGGGCACCGATGATGTCAAGGCCGAGACCCTGCTCGACGAGGTTCTCGCGGCGGCCTCCTGACCGTGAATACCGCACGCGACGACATTCGTGTCGTAGCGTTGGTTCCTGCCGCTGGCATGGGCGTTCGCCTTGGGGAAGCTCTCCCCAAGGCTTTCGTTCCAGTCGGCGGCAGACCCATGCTCCGACTCGCTGTAGATGGCCTGATCGCCTCCGCGGCGGTCGACCATGTCGTGGTGATGGTCCCCGCCGATCTGGTCGACGACGCCCGCGCACTGCTGCGCTCCCCGGCCGCCGATTCCCCGGCGCCGGTGAGCGTGGTCGTCGGCGGAGCCGAACGCACCGATTCCGTTCGAGCCGGTCTCGCGGCCGCGCCGGACGCCACCCATGTGCTCGTACACGATGCGGCCCGTGCCCTCACGCCGCCGTCGTTGATCGCCCGGGTGGTCGCCGAGCTGCGCGCCGGACGCGCCGCCGTGGTGCCCGCGCTGCCGGTCACCGACACCATCAAGGCCGTGGATGCCGAGGGCGAGGTCACCGGCACGCCCGACCGCGCGGGGCTGCGCGCCATTCAGACCCCGCAGGGCTTCGAGGCCACGCTCCTGCGCGAGGCCTACGCGGGCGATACGCAAGCCACCGATGACGCCGGTCTGGTGGAGCTGCTGGGCGCGACCGTGCATACCGTGCCGGGCGACGCCCTGGCCTTCAAGATCACTACGCCGCTGGATCTGGTCCTCGCCAATACCCTTGTCGCCCAGGGCGGCGCTGGCCTTTTCGCCCGGAATGATGGCCTTGGCCACACCAGTCCCCTTGACGCATCCGTCAGCCCCCTTGACGCGGCAAGCGGTCTTGACACCCCGCGTGCCGTGAGCGACGCGCCGGGCGAGCGACGCGATTCCGCGACCCGGGCGGTGCGCACACCATGATCGATCCGACCGCGCTGCGGGTGGGCATCGGCTCCGATGTGCACCCGATCGAACCCGGCCGACCCTGCTGGATGGCCGGACTGCTGTTCGACGGTGACAGCGGCTGCGCCGGACACTCCGACGGCGATGTGGCCGCGCACGCCCTCTGCGACGCACTGCTCTCGGCCGCCGGACTCGGCGATGTGGGCGCGGTCTTCGGCGTCGGTCGCCCGGAGTGGCAGGGCGTCACCGGGGCGGCCATGCTGAAAGAGGTCCGGCGGCTGCTGGACGAGGCGGGCTACACGATCGTGAACGCCGCCGTGCAGGTGATCGGCAATCGACCCAAGATCGGGCCGCGCCGCGCCGAGGCGCAGCAGGTGCTGGGCGAGCTGCTCGGCGCGCCGGTGTCGGTCTCCGGCACCACCACCGACGGCCTCGGGCTCACCGGGCGTGGCGAGGGCGTGGCGGCGGTCGCCAATGCCCTGCTCTGTTGTCGCGGCTGATATCGAACGCGATACCTCCTCCGCCCGTAATACGCAACAAACCACAAGCTAGGATGCCTTGTCGTGACTCTGCGCCTTTTCGACACCGAGACGCGGACCCTGCGTGACTTCACGCCGTTGGTCCCCGGCCAGGCCTCGGTGTACCTGTGTGGCGCGACCGTGCAGGGTGAACCCCATATCGGCCATGTGCGCAGCGGCGTCGCCTTCGACGTGTTGCGAAGGTGGTTGGCCGCCAACGGTTCCGATGTGCTGTTCATTCGCAATGTCACCGATATCGACGACAAGATCCTGAACAAGGCCGCCGACCACGGGCGACCGTGGTGGGAGTGGGCCGCCACGCACGAGCGGGCCTTCGACCGCGCCTACGAATCGCTCGGTGTGCTGCCGCCCTCGGCCGAGCCGCGCGCCACCGGGCACATCACCCAGATGGTGGCGATGATGGAGCGGCTCATCGAGCGCGGCCACGCCTACCCGTCGCAGGGCAATGTGTACTTCGACGTGCTGAGCTTCCCGGACTACGGGAAGCTGTCGGGCCACCGGCTCGACGATGTGCACCAGGGCGAGAACGCGGGCGTCGGCGAGGGCAAGAAGGATCAGCGCGACTTCACGCTGTGGAAGGCCGCCAAGCCGGGCGAGCCGAGCTGGCCCTCGCCGTGGGGTCCGGGGCGACCGGGCTGGCATCTGGAATGCTCCGCCATGGCCGAGTTCTATCTCGGTCCGGAATTCGATATCCATTGCGGCGGAATGGATCTGGTCTTCCCGCACCACGAGAACGAGATCGCGCAGTCGCGGGCGGCCGGGGACGGTTTCGCGCGCTACTGGCTGCACAACGGCTGGGTGACCCTCGGCGGCGAGAAGATGTCCAAATCCCTGGGCAATGTGCTGTCGGTGCCGAATGTGCTCACCCGGGTGCGGGCGGTGGAGCTGCGCTACTACCTCGGCAGCGCGCACTACCGATCCATGCTGGAGTACTCCGATCAGGCACTCGCCGACGCGGCCGCCTCCTACCAGCGCGTCGAGGCGTTCGTGCGGCGCGTGGTCGAGCGCGCCGGTGCGGTCGAGATCGGTTCCTGGACACCGGCTTTCGCCGAAGCGCTGGACGACGACCTGGGCGTGCCCAAGGCGCTGGCCGCGGTGCACGGCGCGGTGCACGACGGCAACAAGGCGCTCGACGCCGGAGACCTCGACGCCGCGCGCACCCATGCCGCGGCGGTACGGGCCATGCTCGGCATTCTCGGCGTGGACCCGCTCGACCCGCACTGGGCCGCCCCGGCCGACTCCTCGGCCGCCATCGACGCCCTCGACGTGCTCATCGGCGCGGAACTCCAGCGGCGCCAGGAAGCGCGGACCACCAAGGACTGGGCCACCGCGGATGCGGTGCGCGATCGACTCAAGGCCGCGGGCGTGGAGGTCACCGATACGCCCGAGGGCCCGGAGTGGTCGCTCGCCAAGGAAACGCGGTGACCGGTGAGCTAGCAACCGCTCACCGAACCGACGAGGGGCGGTCGCGAACCGCCCACGACAATCGGGTACGGACGTACCCGACGACGATGACCCGGTGCGGGTTCGCATACGACAGCCGGGGACAGGCGGACCGCGCCGATGCGGTCGACAACGACGATCGGGCGCGGAGTTTCCGCATGACACGGAAGGCTATGTGATGGCAGGCAATTCGCAGCGGCGCGGCGCGGTCCGCAAGTCGGGCTCCAAGAAGGGCGCGGTGGTCGGGTCCGGCGGCAAGCGGCGGCGCGGGCTGGAGGGGCGCGGCGCGACCCCGCCCGCCGAGCTGCGCACCAAGCACCCCGCGGCCAAGCGCGCCGCCGCCGCGGCGGCGAAGGCCAAGGCGAAGGAGGCGCAGGGCCGCGGTCGCGCCCCGCGCGGCAAGAGCGACGACGGGCCGGAACTGGTGCTGGGCCGCAATCCCGTGGTCGAGTGCCTGCGGGCCGGGGTGCCCGCCACCGCGCTGTACGTAGCGGTCGGCACCGAGGCCGACGACCGGCTCACCGAATCGGTGCAGCTGGCCGCCGACGCCGGAATCTCCATTCTGGAGCTGCCGCGCACCGATCTGGACCGCATGAGCAGCAATGGCCTGCACCAGGGCATGGCCCTGCAGGTGCCGCCCTACCGCTACGCGCATCCGGACGACCTCGTCGACCGCGTGAACGGCTCCGGGGAACCGGCGCTGCTGGTGGCCCTGGACAACATCACCGACCCGCGCAATCTGGGTGCGGTCATTCGCTCGGTGGCGGCCTTCGGCGGCCAGGGCGTGGTCATTCCGCAGCGGCGCAGCGCCAGCGTCACCGCGGTCGCCTGGCGCACCAGTGCCGGTGCGGCCGCCCGGCTGCCGGTCGCGCGCGCCACCAATCTCACTCGCACACTGAAGGATTGGGCCACCCAGGGTTATCAGATCGTGGGCCTGGACGCGGGCGGCGACACCACCCTCGACGAATTCGACGGCACCGCACCGACGGTGATCGTGGTCGGCTCCGAGGGCAAGGGGCTGTCTCGACTGGTGCGGGAGAACTGCGACGCGGTGCTCTCCATTCCGATGGCGGGACCGGTCGAATCACTCAATGCCTCCGTGGCCGCGGGCGTCGTGCTCGCCGATATCGCCCGCCAGCGCCGTCGCTGACGCGAATTCGCTGCGCGACAAGGCATTTCGCAGTCGATCGGAAGTGCCGCGGGGGCGCGGCACGCCCGAAGGCACGCGTAAGGCAGCGGTTCGGGCCCTCGCGACCGTAAAATCAGCCGGTGGCCATAGAGCATCAGCCCATCGGTTCGCCGGTCGAGCATCCGCATGCGACGACAGTGCTGTTGCTGGGGACGCTGAGTGTGTTCTGCTGTGGCGCACTGGGTCCGGTGGCCTGGGCGCTGGGGCGGCGGGCGCTGTCGGATATCGAGGCGTCCGGGGGCGCGTACGGTGGCCGCATCCAGGTGGTCGTGGGCTACATCCTCGGCGTCATCGGGACGATCCTGATGATCTTCGTGGCGTTCCTGTTCCTCATGATGCTGATCGGCGGCCGCGCCTGAGGGCGCGTCAGTCCAGTCGCGCCTGATCCCGGTCGGCGAGCTGGTCGCCGGTGTCCCAGGCGGGCCATTCGGTGCTGACGCTGCCGGACCAGACGGGCTGACGGCGATCGCGCAGCGCCTGCATACCCTCACCGCCGTCGGCGCTCTTGCCGACATAGCCGTTGAGATCGGACTCCAGGCGACCCACCGTCTCGGGGGTCATGCCGAGGCCCTCCCAGAGCAGGCGCTTGGAGAGCGCGACCGGCAGCGGGGCCGAGCCGTTGGCGATGTCGTGGGCCACCGCGAGCGCGGTCGGCAGCACCTCGCCGCCGGGCAGGCTGTTGTTGGCCAGACCGATGGCCGCCGCCTCCTCGCCGTCGAAGGTGCGGCCGGTGAGCAGCAGGTCGGCGGCGTTGGCCAGGCCGATGAGGCGCGGCAGGGTCCAGTGCGCGTAGCCGTCGGCGATCGCGCCGCGGCGCACCTGATTCAGGCCGTAGACGGCGTCGCGGGCGAAGTACCGCAGATCGCATTGCAGGGCGAGCTCGAGCCCGATGCCGACGGCATGCCCATTGACCGCCGCGACAACGGGTTTGCGAATCCGGAACGGCGCGGGATCGATGAAACCATTGACCTCCCCCTTGGCGGCGAGATCGGCTCCGGCGCAGAACGCGGGCGGCGTACCCGTGATGACCACGGCCCCGATGGCATCCTCGGTATCGCAGCGACGTAGCGCCGCACCGAGTTCCGCCGCCATCGCCGGAGTCAACGCGTTCTGCTGCGCCGGACGATTCAGCGTGAGAACGGCGACCCCACCGGAGACATCGACGTGCAAGTCCGAACTCATGGCGCGATCCTACTGTGTTGGATTTGCCCTCCGCTGCGCTCCGGGCGGGGTGAGGTTGCGGCGCTTCGGCTGGGGCTTCGCGCGGCGCGGCAACGTGCCGGTGCGGCGATCAGGGGCGCAGGATCTTGCGGCCGATGGCGTACTTGTGCACCTCGGTGGGGCCGTCGTAGAGGCGGAAGGCGCGCATATCGCGGAAGATCATTTCGACGACGGTCTCGTCGCTGATGCCGATGCCGCCGAGCACCTGCACGCAGCGGTCGGCGACCTTGAACAGTTCCTCGGAGACATAGGACTTGGCGATCGAGGATTCGTGGCGCGCCTTCTCGCCTTGGTCCATGAGCCAGCAGGCGTGCCAGATGGTGAGGCGGCACTGGTGCAGCGCGATCTCGTTGTCCGCCAACATGAACGACACGCCCTGGTGTTCGCCGATGGGCTTGCCGAAGGCGGTGCGGGTCTTGGCGTAGTCGATGGCGATGGACTGCGCGCGCTCGGCCGCGCCCAGCCAGCGCATGCAGTGCGTGAGACGGGCGGGGGCCAGGCGCAGCTGGGCGTAGCGCAGCGCCTGTCCGGTCTCGCCGAGCACGGCGTCCTTGGGCAGCACCAGATTGTCGAAGCGCACCACCGCGTGGCCGCCGACGTAATTGCGGTCCATGGTGTTCATGACCCGCTCGATGACGATGCCCGGATTGTCGCCGTCGGTGAGGAACAGCGTCGGCCCGTCGGGCAGGTGCGGGTTGGCGGCCAAGCGCGCCATGATGATCCAGGTCTTCGCGCCGTCGGCGCCGGTGATCAGCCACTTGACGCCGTTGATGGTGAAGTTCTCGCCGTCGAAAGTGGCCTCGGTGGCCAGCTGGTTCGGGTCCGAGCCCGCGCCATTGGGTTCGGTCATGGCGAAGACCGAGCGCTGGTGGCCGTCGACGACCGGCTGGAGGTAGCGCTCGGTCTGTTCCTGATTGGCGACCTTGGAGAGCAGGAGCATATTGCCCTCGTCGGGGGCGGCGCAGTTCATGGCCACCGGACCGAGGGTGGACCAACCGGCCGCCTCGAAGATCACCGCCTGCTCGATGTGCGTCAGCCCGCGCCCACCGAGTTCCACCGGGGCCTGCACGGTCAGCAGCTTCTCGGCCCGGGCCAGCTCGACCAGCTCCTGCCGCAGTTCATCGGTCGGGCCGTGCGCGGTCAGCCGCGGATCGCGCTCGAACGGCACGATCTTGTCGATGACGAACTGCCGTACCCGGTCACGTTCGGCGGCGAGTTCGGCGGGAATCGCGAAGTCGATCATCGTTGGTCACCATTCAGTCTGGGATGCCTGTGTGGCGAGCATACGACGAGCCGCCGAGGAGACTGAAGGCACCCGCCCGCAGAAGGGCGGACGCAATGGTTCAGTGCCGAAGGACGCGGGTCAGGAAGCGCTCGACCTCATCGCGGTAGGCGGCGGGCTGATCGTCGTGCACGAGATGACCGGCATCGGGGACGACGACGTGCCGGGCGTCGGGGTGCACCTCGGCCATCTCCCGCATCTGGCCCGGCGGGGTGATGGTGTGCTCGCCCTCGAGGAGCAGGGCGGGGACCCGGATCGAGCGCCATTCGGACCAGAAGTCGCGACCGCCCCACTCCTCGGAGATATCGCGGAAGGTCTCCACCGAGCCGTGCAGGCGATAGCCGTCGGGGCCGTGGACGAACGAGTCCATGAAATAGCGACCGGCGACCGGGCCGAAGAACTCCAGCATGGCGGTGTCGTCCGAAAAAGGCTGCGGCCAAGCCGAAATCATGGCCGCCCAGTCCGCGGCGGTGCGGCCGCGAAAGTCGGGGGCGATGTCCTCCACCACCAGCGCCCGCACCCGTTCCGGATATGTCGCCGCGAACACCCACCCGTGCAGCCCGCCCATCGAATGTCCGATCACCACCATGGGTTCGACGATCGGCGCGGTCGCCACGGCCAGATCGGCGATGAACGCCTCGGTCGTCAACTCGTCGGGCGCGGGCCGCCCATGCCCCGCCGCGTCGAAGGTGTACACATGCCCGTACCCGCGCAGCCACTCCAGCTGCCGCCGCCACGTCCGAGCGCTGCCCATCAACCCGTGCAGCAGCAGAATCGGTGCGCCACCGCCACCTTCGTCGTACAACACCATCCCGACCCTAGTGCGAAGTCACACAGCCGATACCGCCCAGTCGGCAGGTAGCCTTCGGGCCATGGCAGTCGTGAAGATCAACGCAATCGAAATTCCCGAGGGTGCGGGCCCCGAGCTGGAGAAGCGCTTCGCCGCGCGGGCGCACGCCGTGGAGAACTCCCCGGGCTTCCTGGGTTTCCAGCTGCTCCGTCCGACCGCCGGTGAGAACCGGTACTTCGTTGTGACGCAGTGGGATTCGGAAGCCTCTTTCGAAGCCTGGCGGGACGGTCCGGCGCGGGCCGCGCACGCGGGCGAGGCGCGCAAGCCGGTCGCCACCGGCGCATCGCTGCTGGAGTTCGAGGTCGTGCTCGACGTCGCGGCCAAGAACGCCTGATCACACCCCATGTTGACGGTTGGCCAGCGGGGATGCGACAGTTTTGAATGAACAAGCGATGGTGACGCGGTAACCCGGTGTGAGTCCGGGGCGGTCGCGCCACTGTATTCCTCGCACCGAGCCCGAGTCGGGAAGGTGCCGGAGAGCCAGACACCGGCACCGTCGCACCCAACTCACGGGGACGCGAATTCCCCAAGGAGGACTCGATGGCAATCGTCCACTCCCCCAGCCGTTCCGGCGACGCGCTCAACGCGTGGCTCGTCACGGCAGGAGTCGTACTGCTGGCACTGCTCACCCTGTACCTGGTCGGCTTCGATCAGGGCGCCATCTCGCGCAGCGGGATGTACATGCACGAGCTGATGCACGACGGTCGACACCTGCTGGGCGTGCCGTGCCACTGAGCGGTTCCCCCGAGAAGCTGAGCGGTTCGCTCAAGACGCTGCTCCTGCGCGGCCTGCTGGCCGGTCTCCTCGCGGGCCTGCTGGCGGGCACCGTCGGATTCGTCATCGGCGAACCGAAGATCGAAGCGGCCATCGCCATCGAGGAGGCGGCCCAGGGCGGCCATTCGCACGGCGAGGAGGAAGAACCTCTCGTCAGCCGATCCGGCCAGAAGTTCGGTGAATTCCTCGCGCTCGGCCTGACCGGGCTGGCGCTGGGCGCGCTGTACGCCGCGGCCGCGAATGTGGCGCGGCGGCATACGAATCTGTCGGGGCCGAAGCTGGCGCTCGGCCTGGCCGCGGGCGGCTGGCTCGCCATCACCGCGGTGCCGTTCTTCAAATATCCGGCCAATCCGCCCGCGGTGGGCGACCCGGAGACCATTGCCGACCGCACCTGGTTGTGGGTCGCGGTGGTGCTGCTCGGATTCGCGGCCGTCGGCCTCGCGGTGTACGTGTACAAGCTGTCGCGGGGTCAGCTCGAAACGGTACGCCTGATCGCCGGTATCGCGACCTTCGCGGCGGTGGTGGCCGTGGGCTACGTCGCGCTGCCCGGAATCGACGAGGTGAAGTCCGATTTCCCGGCGAGCCTGCTGTGGCAGTTCCGGGTCAGTTCGCTGACCGTCACCACCACGCTGTGGCTGGGGCTGGGCCTGGCCTTCGCGGCGCTCACCGAATTCGCGGGACGCAGGTCGCCGCGGATCGAAACGGCCGCCGCGTAATACGCGCGGAGACGGGAAGAGGGGCAGTGCCACCACCGGCACTGCCCCTCCGTCGTATTCGGCACCCGCCGCGCTCAGGATTCGAACGAGGCGTCCAGCTCGATATTGTCGACCCCGGCGAGGGCCTTGCTCACCGGGCAGCCCGCCTTGGCGGCGTTCGCGGCGGCCAGGAAGCCGTCGGCGTCCAGACCGGTGGCCCGGCCGATCACCGTGAGCTTGATGTTCGAGATGCGGAAGCCGCCCGCCGGGTCCGGGCCCAGCGTCACGTCGGCGGTGACATCCAGGGACTGCGGGGTGCCGCCCGCCTGGGCGACCTCGTTGGAGAGCGCCATGGCGTAGCAGGAGGAGTGCGCGGCGGCGATCAGCTCTTCCGGGCTGGTGGTGCCGTCGGCATTGTCGGCCGAGCGCTTCGGGAACGAGACGTCGTACTTGCCGACGCCGGAGCTGCTCAGCTCGACCTGGCCCGAGCCGTCCTGCAGACCGCCGGTCCAGGCGGTACGCGCGGTACGTGTTGGCATCACTGTCCTTTCAGGATTCGAAGTCTTACGAGGATCGAACCTACTCCGTTCGAGTGAGCGAATAGTGCGGTCCGGTCAGAGCCGCACGCGGCGGCTCACTCCGGCGTGGTCACCTTGGCAAGCACGATGCCGCCGACTATCAGCGACAATGCCATGATGCGGCCCGCGCTCAGCGGATCCTTCTGCACCACCACACCGAGCGCGATGGCCCCGACCGCGCCGATACCGGTGAAGACGGCGTAGGCGGTGCCCACCGGCAGCGTCTGCATGGCGTAGGAGAGCAGCCACACCGCCACGGCCATGAGCACCAGGCAGATCACGGTGGCCAGCGGACGGGTGAAGTTCTGGGTGGGTTTGATGCTCTGGGACCAGGCGATCTCCACGAGTCCGGCCAAACCCAGGACGAGCCAAGCCATTTCAGTACTCCTTGCCGAGTCGGCGGGCGGTCTCGAGCGCGGCGGCGTAGGAGGCGTCGTGCTGATCGCGCCGGTGCGCGAGCGCCGGATCCTGGCGCGCGTTGGCCAGTTCGGCGGTGATGAAAACGGTGTCCTCGACGGCGAAGTGGCCCGCGAAGAAGTCGCGCAGGAACCGCTCCTGGTAGTCGAACTTCGCCTTGGGGGCGCCGGGCGAATAGGACCCGCCGCGAGCGGTGGCGACCACGAAGCGCTTGGGGACCAACGACATTCGCGGGAAGGTGATCTGGTCCAGCCAGGCTTTGAGGCTGGCCGGGATCGAGTAGTTGTACATCGGAGCGCCGATGAGAACCACCTCGGCGGCGCGCACCTCGGCGAGCAGCGGTTCGACGATCGCCCATGCCGCGCGCTGGGCGGGGGTGCGCGCCAGCTCCGCGAGCCGATCGAGATCGGTTGCGCCCTGGGCGAGTACGCGGTCGCAGAGCTCGGTCCAGGCTTCGTCGATGAAGGGCACCGGCTGCTCGGCGAGGTCGCGGTACCGGTAGTCGCCGTCCGGATGTTCGGCGCGCCACGCGTCCGCGAAGGCGGCGGCGAGTTCACGGCTGAGGGAGGCGCGGCGGGCGCTGGCGTCGAGGTGCAGCAGAGCGGGCATGATTCCTACCTTCGCAAGTGGACATTGTGTCCGGTTCTTCCTTACGATAACCACGAACCGGACATTGTGTCCACTTATTCCGAAAGGCTACGGTGAGCGCTATGAATCCACTGGCCCGCGATCTGCTCGGTGCGGACGGCCCGGCACCGGTCGAACGCGCCGACGCGGCCCGTAATCGGGCCAAGATCCTGGCGGCGGCCGCCGAGCTGTTCGCCGAGCGCGACCCGCGCACGGTGACCATGGACGACATCGCCAAGGCCGCCGGGGTCGGCCGGGGCACGCTCTACCGCCGCTACCCCGATGTCGTCTCCATCGCCGTGGCGCTGCTCGACGAACACGAGCGCGCACTCCAGGAACAGCTGCTGCGCGGTGCGCCACCCCTCGGTCCGGGCGCACCGCCCGCCGCCCGGCTCGCCGCCTTCTACGCCGCCTTCGTCGGCCTGCTGGAGCGGCACGCGAATCTCGTCCTCGGCGCGGAGACCGGCAGCGCCCGTTTCGAGACCGGCGCATACGGCTTCTGGCGCACCCACATTCGAACGTTGCTCGTGGAAGCCGCTGTCCCGGAACCGGATTCGCTCATCGAGCCGCTGCTCGCCCCCGTGGCGGCGGAGGTCTACCTGAACCAGCGGTCACGCGGGCTGACCAACGCCCAGATCATCGACGGACTCACCCGCGTGGCGCACGCCGTACTGGGTGCGCCACGCGGGTGAGAGATCGACCTAGACCAGGTCGCGGCGGCGGATGAGCCAGATCGTGCCGATCGCGAAGGCCAGCGTGTAGGCCGCCAGGACGATCAGGGATTCGTTGCGGCCGAGGATATCCAGGACCCCGGGCGTCGCCGGGCCGTCGTCGGTGCGCATGGAGCCTGCGAGCGATCCGGCCGCGGTGCCGGGCAGATAGTCGGTCACCGGCTCGATCGGATCGAAGACGGCGGCGACACCGCGCAGCAGGTTCTCCACCACCAGCACCCAGACCAGGCCGAGGCCGACCGCCAGCGCCGGACCGCGCGCGATCGCGCCGATCAGCGCGCCCGCCAGCGTCCACATGCCCAGAATCGCCGAACCGGCCAGAATGCCGATCGCGATCTTGCCGAGCGAGGGCAGCGCCAGCGACTGCGATTGCGAGGCGGCGATGAGCACGGCCACCCCGGTATCCACCACGAAGGCCGCGCAGACCAGCGCCACCACCGTCACCGCCAGACTCAGGATCAGGCCGCCGAGGGCCGCGGTGCGCGAAGGCCCCTGTGTCATCACGGTTTTCCAGCTGCCCCAGCCGTAACCGCTGCCGACCGCCAGCGCGCCCAGCACCAGCATGAGCGCGCCGCCGAACATGGCCATGCCCTGCGTGAAGACTTCGGGCACGGCGGCCGGAAGCATCTGTTGCAGGAGCGCTTCGCGCGGCCGTTCGCGCGACGGACCGCTGGCCTCGCCGGTGGTGTACGCCAGATAGTTGAACAGGTAGGCGAAGGTGAGGTTCAACAGAATCCACACGCCGAGCACTATCCAGTAGGCGGGCCACTTGCGCAGCCGCAGGAATTCGGCACGGGTACTTGCCATCAGGGCATTCACGACGTTTGCTCCGTCATCTCGAAAAAGACTTCTTCCAGGGACTTCTCATCGGTGCGCAGCTCGAGCAGATCCGCTCCGGATTCGATGACCGCGCGCGCTACCGCGGGCGCCTTCGCCACACCGGCATCGACTCTGATGCCGGTGGCGGTCAGCAACGCGGACCGGTCACCCACCACCCGGCGCACCGCCGGGAAGGCCGTCTCCAAGGGCTCGGCTCGTACGAAAAGACTTGCCGCGCCGCGCAATTCACGCACCGTGGACTCGGTGAGGAGTTTCCCCCGCGATATGACGCCGACGCGGTCGCACATCTCCTGCACCTCGCTGAGCAGGTGAGACGACAGCACCACGGTGTGCCCGTCGGCGGCGAGTCCGGTGATGAGCTCGCGCATCTCGGCCATTCCGGCCGGATCGAGTCCATTGGTGGGCTCGTCGAGAATCAACATGTCGGGTCGGCCGAGCAGGGCGGCGGCGACGCCGAGCCGCTGCTTCATGCCGAGGGAGTAGGTGCGGAACCTGTCGCCGCCCCGAGCGGCCAGGCCGACGCGGTCGAGCGCCTCCGCCACACCGTCGCGACCGACTCCCCGGTAGCGGGCCAGGACCCGCAGATTGTCGCGGCCGGACAGGTACGGGTAGAAGCCCGGGCCCTCGATGAGAACACCCATGCGGCGCAGGGTTTCCGGCGCACCGGGGCGGCGGCCGAGGACGGTCGCGGTGCCGTCGGTGGGGCGGATGAGGCCCACCAGCATGCGCAGGGTGGTGGTCTTGCCCGCGCCGTTCGGGCCGAGGAAGCCGTAGATCTCGCCGCGGCGCACGGTCATGCTGACGGCGTCCACGGCGGTGTGCGGACCGTAGCGTTTGGTCAGCCGCTCGGTGACGACGGGGTCGCCGGTGCCGCTGTCGAGTACCGAATCGTTCATGGCTCCAAGAATCCGCGTGCGACCTGGGGTGACACATCGGCCGCGGCGCGTGAGACGGCGTACGTATCCAGACGTATTTCGGGCCGAGCACCGGCGTGGGCAGTGCGTATCGGGCTACCGTTCAAGAGTGGGTTCGACAGTGGTGGGCAACGGATCGCCGACACCGGACGTGGCGGCCGAGGTGTCGCCGCTGGCCGCCGCGTGGGCGCGCTGGACGCGACC
Organism: Nocardia sp. NPDC050406; assembly: GCF_044459025.1. Lineage (NCBI taxonomy): Bacteria > Bacillati > Actinomycetota > Actinomycetes > Mycobacteriales > Nocardiaceae > Nocardia > Nocardia sp. NPDC050406. Next base: position 869,319 of record NZ_JBITIM010000003.1, read on the forward strand.
GGAACTCGCCAGCCGGTGGAATGTGCTGCTCGCGCTGGTGCTGGCCGTCGTGCAGGTGGGCGGCGGGCATGCGGCGAACGCGCACGGTGAGGCGATGCGGGCCCTCGATCCACTCGGCTACGCGCTGCTGCTGGCCGGGCCGCTGTTGCTGCCGCTGCGACGCCGCTATCCGCTGCCGGTGTACTACGCGGTGCTGAGCCTGTGCGTCGCGTACCTGATGATCGGATACGGATACGGGCCGGTGTTCCTGGCCCTGATCTTCGCCTTCCTGTCGGCGGGCGTCACCGGATCACGCTGGTACTCCTACCCTTTCGTGGCCGTCGGCTATCTGCTCATGGTGTGGCCGGTGCCCGAATGGCGCGGCTACACCGGCAATGTGTGGCAGCAGGTCGGCCTGCTGGCCTGGCTCACGGTGCTGGTGTGCCTGGCCGAGGCGCTGCGGCAACGCCGGTCGGTGCTGGTGGCGCGCCAGCAGCGGGCCGAGGCCGCGCTGCGCCAGGAACAGGAACAGCGGGCGCGCGAGGCGGCCGAACGCGAACAGCGCGCCGGTGCGGAGCGGCTCGCCATCGCCCGGGAGCTGCACGATGTTCTCGCACACAGCCTTTCGCTCATCAATGTGCAGTCCTCGGTGGCCCTGGAGCTGCTGGACCGCCAGCCGGAGCAGGCGGCGCTGGCCCTGTCGGCCATCAAGTCCGCGAGCAAGGACGCGCTCGGCGAGGTGCACGCGCTGCTGCGCTCCATTCGCGCCGGTGCGGGCGAGGTGGCCGTGCCGACCGCGCCGACGGTGGGGATAGCCGACCTCGGGGGACTCACCGAACCGGCTCGGGCGGCCGGAATCGCGGTGCGCACCAATGTGATCGGGAAACCGAGGCGGCTGCCCGCCGTGGTCGACGTGGCGGCGGCGCGGATCATCCAGGAGTCACTCACCAATGTGGTGCGACACGCCCCCGGCGCGGAAGTGCTCGTCACCGTGCACTATGCGCGCGAACAGCTGCACGTGACCATCGACAACACCCGCCCGACCGGGACACCGGCGGTGACATCCACCGGCGGTCACGGCCTGGCCGGAATGACCGAACGCGCCCACGCGCTCGGCGGTGAGCTCTTCGCCGGACCCGACTCAGACGGCGGCTTCCACGTGGATGCCCGCATGCCCGTGCCCGCCGTACAGTCGCAATCGCACCGCGCACAGGAGGTCTCGTGAGCATTCGAGTCGTGATCGCCGACGATCAGGCGTTGGTCCGGGCCGGATTCGTGGCGCTGCTCGACGCGCAGGACGATATCGACGTGGTCGGACAGGCCGAGAACGGCGAACAGGCGGTGCTGCTGGCCCGCGAACTGCTGCCCGACGTGGTGCTGATGGATATCCGCATGCCGGTGCTCGACGGGCTGGCGGCCACCCGGGAGATCGCGGCGGACCCGAAGCTCGCGGGCGTGAAAGTGGTGGTGCTGACCACCTTCGAACTCGACGAATACGTTTTCGAGGCCATGCGCGCCGGTGCCACCGGATTTCTGGTGAAGCACACCGAACCGGCCGATCTGGTGAAAGCCGTCGAGGTCGTGGCGGGCGGCGACGCCCTGCTCTCCCCCAGCGTGACCCGCCGTCTCGTCGAGGAATTCGCCGCACACACCAAACCCGCTCCCACAGCGGCGCTTTCGGAGCTCACCGACCGCGAGCGCGAGGTCATGTCCCTCGTCGCAGAGGGCCTGACCAATGCCGAAATAGCCGAGCGCCTCTTCCTGAGCCCGGCGACCGCCCGCACGCACGTGAGCCGAATCCTGTTGAAGCTCAACGCCCGTGACCGTACCCAACTGGTCGTCATGGCCTACGAATCCGGCATGGTCCGTCCCGGCTGGCAATAGCGGCGGCTGTCGGAGCCCGTTGTTACCATCGCGGCACTATCGAGCCGAAACAGGAGTAATAGCAATGGGTGTCACCATTTCGTTCGTGCTGGTGACGGACGAGGAGTTGACGCGCGCCACCGAACTTTCGGAGCAGGCGTGGGAGGCCTACGAGTCCGGCGACGTGGACGATACCGATGAGCTCGACGAACCGGTGTACGAGATCTACTATGCGGCCGACCACGAGGCCGAGCCGGATGGATCGCTCGGAAAGTCCTGGGCGGGACTGCAATTCCTCTTCGACGCACACGAGGGCATCGAAATCGACCTGCGCCTCGACGGTGACGGGCTGACGGTGGACTCCCATCTGATGGCCTGGAGCCCCTACTACCTGCAGAAGGCCGCCGAACAGCTGCGCGCCGTCCCCTTCGACGAGCTGGCCCGCCACTTCGACCCCGACCGTATGAACGCGGAGCAGATCTATCCGGGCGGGGGCTGGAGCGCCGCCGAGCTGGACTACCTGCGTCGAAACTACGACAGCTGGCGACGGTTCCTGGACCATGCCGTCGACTCCGGTATGGCCGCCATTCGTTACTTCGGCTGACGACGCACTAGTCCTCCAGGCGGAGGTCTCAGGGTGTGAATTCGGGGGGAATCCCGATACCGCTACCTGCGCCGATGCGGCAGGGTCGAGGGTGCGAAGAAAGGCCACGAAACGGAGGACGCAGATGCTGGTGCCCGGGTTCACGATCACGCTGATCGGACTGGTCGTCGGAATCACCGCCGGAGTGGTGCTACAGCACGGGCCCGCGGCGCGGTCGATCGCCGGTGGGCTCGTCGGCGCGTGGGCCGGGTTCGCGGCGGGGACCGCCATCGGGTGGCTGGTGGATTCGGTGCTGCTGGACGGGTACTACGCGGTCATGCTCGGGCACGCATTGGCGGTGCTGGGCGCGCTGGGTTTCGTCACCAAACCGATGCGATCGCTCTCCGATATTCGCTCCTGACGATCCCGCGACCGCTGGTAACGCTCAGTCCGCCAACGCTTTCCGAATAGCGACTTCCACGGGCGAGTACGCCGCGTCCTCGCGGTCGAGGTCGTAGGGCTCACGCGACAGCAGCGGCGGCTGCGCCAGGAAGCGGGGGTGGCGGCCGTGATGAGGCTGCGCCGCGTGCACCAGGAAGGGATGGCACAGGTACACATCCCCGGCGCGCCCGGTGGCCAGCGCCAGGGGCAGACCGTCGATGGCGGAGGCGAAATCGAGCTTGCCGAGCGAGATGCCCTCGTCGCCGTAGGGTTCGAGCTGCTTGGCCAGCCGCAGGTGCGAGCCCACGCTGATGCGCGTCGGGGCATCCTCGGCGTCGATATCGGAGAAGAGGAACAGCATCAGCAGCGCACGGCCCTTGGAGCGCAGGTTCACCCGCCAGGTCATGAAGTCGGCGGGATCGTCATCCGGACCGGCGAAGCTGACATCGACATGCCAGCCGTCGTCGCCGGGGCTCTCCGGGCTGGGGAAGCGGATCGGGAAGGTGCCCAGGCTGATTCGCGGCAGCCAGCGCCCCGGACCCACCAGCTGGTCGGCGGCCTCCCGCAGGACCGGGGCCGTCACGGCCTCCCGGAACGGTTCCTCGCCGTGTTCCCCGAGCCGGATCACGGGCGCGGTCCAGGTACTGGGATCATCCGGGTCACAACCGGTTTCGCGCCACAGGATCTCCCGGGCGGCCGCGGCCACCTCGGGTGAGAACGCACCGTCGACCTTCACGAATCCCTCGGCGATGAACGAGTCGATCTGAGCGTCGGTGAGCATACGGTCCTTTCGTCGGCGAACCGTTCCAGGATCGAACACGCACACCGTTCGAGGCCAGCGATTTTCCGGCGCGTCGTACCCACCGGCACCGGGCCACGCACGCCACGCGGTCTCCTCGACACAGCGAAAGCCCCGCTCACCATAGGTGAGCGGGGCTTTCGAGCCTTACCGCAGCCGCGAGGCAGCGAGCCTTACTCGCCGGAGGCGGCGGCCGCGTCGCCCGCGAGGGCGGCGACCGGCTTATCCGCTTCGGCGTCCTTCTTGGTCAGCTTCGCCTTGCCGGTGAAGGTGAACTTGGCGTTCTCGCCCTGGCCTTCGCCGTCCCAGCCCTCGACGTCCACCATGACGGTCTGACCGGCTCCCAGCTCGCCGAAGAGGATCTTCTCCGACAGCTGGTCCTCGATCTCGCGCTGGATGGTGCGGCGCAGCGGGCGGGCGCCGAGCACCGGGTCGAAACCGCGCTTGGCGAGCAGGCTCTTGGCCTGATCGGTCAGCTCGATCGCCATATCCTTGTTCTTCAGCTGCACCGCGACGCGGCCGATCATCAGGTCCACCATCTGGATGATCTGATCCTGGGTGAGCTGGTGGAACACGATCACGTCGTCGATGCGGTTGAGGAACTCGGGGCGGAAGTGCTTCTTCAGCTCGTCGTTGACCTTGAGCTTCATCCGCTCGTAGTTCGAGCCCTCGGCATTCGACTGCGAGAAGCCGAGGCCGACCGCCTTCGAGATATCCGAGGTGCCCAGGTTCGAGGTGAAGATCAGCACGGTGTTCTTGAAGTCGACCGTGCGACCCTGACCGTCGGTGAGGCGGCCGTCCTCGAGGACCTGCAACAGGGTGTTGTAGATCTCCTGGTGGGCCTTCTCGATCTCGTCGAAGAGCACGACCGAGAACGGCTTGCGGCGCACCTTCTCGGTGAGCTGGCCGCCCTCTTCGTAGCCGACGTAGCCCGGAGGGGCGCCGAAGAGCCGCGACGCGGTGAAGCGGTCGTGGAACTCGCCCATATCGATCTGGATGAGCGCGTCGTCGTCGCCGAACAGGAAGTTCGCCAGCGCCTTGGACAGCTCGGTCTTACCGACACCGGACGGACCGGCGAAGATGAACGAGCCCGAGGGACGCTTCGGATCCTTCAGACCGGCGCGGGTGCGGCGGATGGCCTTGGAGACGGCCTTGACCGCATCCTCCTGGCCGATGATCCGCTTGTGCAGCTCGTCCTCCATGCGGAGCAGACGGGTGGTCTCCTCCTCGGTGAGCTTGAAGACGGGGATACCGGTCCAGTTGGCCAGCACCTCGGCGATCTGCTCGTCGTCGACCTCGGCCACGACATCCAGATCACCGGAGCGCCACTGCTTCTCGCGCTCGGCCCGCTTGGCGACGAGCTGCTTCTCCTTGTCGCGCAGCCGCGCGGCCTTCTCGAAGTCCTGCGCGTCGATGGCGCTTTCCTTCTCCCGGCGCGCATCGGCGATCTTGTCGTCGAATTCGCGCAGGTCCGGCGGAGCGGTCATGCGACGGATGCGCATGCGCGCACCGGCCTCGTCGATGAGGTCGATCGCCTTGTCCGGCAGGAACCGGTCGTTGATGTAGCGATCGGCCAGGGTGGCGGCGGCCACCAGCGCGCCATCGGTGATGGAGACCCGGTGGTGCGCCTCGTAGCGGTCGCGCAGACCCTTGAGGATGTTGATGGTGTGCTCGACGGTCGGCTCACCGACCTGCACCGGCTGGAAGCGGCGCTCCAGCGCGGCGTCCTTCTCGATGTACTTGCGGTACTCGTCGAGCGTGGTCGCGCCGATGGTCTGGAGTTCACCGCGGGCCAGCTTGGGCTTGAGGATGGAGGCCGCGTCGATGGCGCCCTCGGCCGCGCCCGCACCCACCAGGGTGTGCAGCTCGTCGATGAACAGGATGATGTCGCCGCGGGTGTTGATCTCCTTGAGCACCTTCTTCAGGCGCTCCTCGAAATCACCGCGGTAGCGGCTGCCCGCGACCAGGGAACCCAGGTCGAGCGTGTACAGCTGCTTGTCCTTGAGCGTCTCCGGCACCTCGCCGTTGACGATGGCCTGCGCCAAGCCCTCCACGACGGCGGTCTTGCCGACGCCGGGCTCACCGATCAGCACCGGGTTGTTCTTGGTACGGCGGCTGAGCACCTGCATGACCCGCTCGATCTCCTTCGAGCGGCCGATGACCGGGTCCAGCTTGCCCTCGAGGGCGGCCTGGGTCAGGTTGCGACCGAACTGGTCGAGCACCAGCGAGGTGGACGGGGTGCCCGCCTCACCGCGGGTGCCGGATTCGACCGGCTCCTTGCCCTGGTATCCGGACAGCAGCTGGATCACCTGCTGGCGCACGCGGTTCAGATCCGCGCCCAGCTTGACCAGCACCTGCGCCGCGACACCCTCACCCTCACGGATCAGGCCGAGCAGAATGTGCTCGGTGCCGATGTAGTTGTGGCCGAGCTGCAGCGCCTCGCGCAGGCTCAGCTCCAGCACCTTCTTCGCCCGCGGGGTGAAGGGGATGTGACCGGACGGGGCCTGCTGACCCTGACCGATGATCTCCTCGACCTGCGAACGCACACCCTCCAACGAAATGCCAAGGGACTCCAGCGACTTCGCCGCGACACCCTCGCCCTCGTGGATCAGACCCAGCAGGATGTGCTCGGTGCCGATGTAGTTGTGGTTGAGCATCCGGGCCTCTTCTTGGGCCAGGACAACGACACGCCTCGCGCGGTCGGTGAACCTCTCGAACATCGCTCCCTCACTCTCCTGCTCCGCTATCTACGGCGTCCGGCGCTTCAGTGTTCGACTGAAGGCCAGCCTGCCATGAAGCCCTGGGGTTGCATCCCCCGCCTCCACTCTAGTTGGCAGGGGTTCCGCCCGTCGTCCGTCCACCCTATTGCGAACCGGCGACAGTACGACTCATTCCCTCATAACGGAGCTGTAGCCGGGAACGTTTCCGCCCCGGCTACGCCCACAGCGAACATACGAACTAACTGCCCGTGAGAGGCGGGATCAAACCGCATGGGACGTTACGAGGATGCGTCGGATCGAGCGCGTTCAGCGCGAAAGCGGCGGTCCGGGAACTTCCGGCGATCGCCATGTGATCGGAGAAGTCGGTCGGACAGCCGTCCTGCACCAGGATATTGGTGGCATTGGGGGCCGGGACCAACGCCACCGACGGGAAGACGCCTTCGTCATAGGTCGTCGCGATATTGGTGTAGGTCACCGAGGGCGCGTAGACGCCGTCGGCATTGAGGTCGTTCACGAACTCCGAGCCGCCGAGCATCTGCGGGCACGCCTGGCAGATCACGCCACCGGCGGCCAGATTGTCGACGCTGTCGGCGTCCACGCCGAGCTGGCGGCCGAAGGAGCGGATGACGTTCATCTGATCGCCGAAGATGCCCAGCCACGGCGGTGCGATACCGACGAACTTGTCGACCTTGCCCGCGCCGCCGAGCCGCTTGACGTAGTAATTGCCGACGGCATTGCCCTGCGAGTGCGCGATGAAGTCCACCCGGCCCGCGCCGGTCGCGGCCAGTACCCGGTCCACGAAGGCGCCGACCTGCGCGGCGCTGGTGGGCAGTGGCTTCATCCCGCCCATGGCCGAAAGGGGCCACGGCACTTCGAGACTGCCGTAGGTGAGCGCGAAGACGCAGTAGCCCTCGTTGGCGAGCAGCGGCGCGTAGGCGCCCCAGTTGGTCTGCGCGCCGCCCGCGGTGCCGTGCAGCAGGATCACCGGATTCGGGTGTGCCGCAGTGGGTTCGCACGACCAGTCGTTCGCGCCGGGCAGGGAGCCGCCCGGATTCGTGAGCTCGTAGGGGATTCCGGCGAAGAAGTTGTAGGTCACCGGGTACTGGGCCTGCGCCGGTGCGCTCACCGAGGTCCACAGTGCCGCCAGGATGGTCAGGATCAACAGTGATCCCGGTGAGCGCCGCCGCAGGGCACCTCGCATTTCCCCTCCAAAAACTAGAACGCGTTCCGGCAATGTAGCCGGAGCGCGTTCCAGTTCGGGGGCGTACCGATGGGTAACTATTACAACCTGTTACTAGTACGACATTTGGCGGGATATGCCAATGGAGTAGGTACCCGACGCCTCCGCCTTGCCGTGCTGGAGACCGGCCACGAACAGCGCGCCCAGCAGCGCCAGGAAGGCCAGGGTGTGCAGCACCGCGCGAACGATATTCCAAGCCACCCACGAGGATTCGAACTGCGCGCGCACCGCCGCCAGATCGCCGATGCTCGCCGGATCACCGGCCGCCATCAGCTGATCGTTGAGTGGAACGTTCAGACCCGAGGTCACCCCGAACGCGATCACGTTGAGTACCAGGCCGATCACGATCCAGACGAGCGTGGCGCGGACGTCCTTGCCCAGATGCAGCGCCGCGGCCAGAATGCTGAATCCGACCGTGCCCATGAACCCGATCATGAAGACCGGATTGATGATGACCACGTTGATCTTCTGCATCACGTCGATCATGGTTCGGTCGTCGGCGCGGTTGAGCGCGGGCATCACCGAATTGGCGTAACCGTAGAACAAGCCCGCGATCAGGCCGGTGGACAGAGCCGCCGCCACCAGAGCGGCCATCCGAAGCGCGAACATGAGAACTCTCCTGACTGGATTTCGACCCCTTGTGAACCGGGGCGATTACGACTCTCAGTCAACCGGCCGCGGGGCCGAGGCTCCATCGCTCAAACACTCGCAGACATGAGCCATCGTCCACCAGTGCCAATTTCGATCTTGTCGCGTGGGGTCTAGAGGTCTCGATCGGAGATGACGCCGCTCTGCATGGCCAAGCCCGCCAGGCGAACTCGCTTCTGGTTCTGCGGCAGATCCTCCACGCCGAATTTGGCGAACAGCGCGCGCAGGTGGGTCTTGATGGCGTCCACGCTGAGGAAGAGTTCGGCGGCGATCTGCTGATTCGAGGCGGGCGTCGCGAAACCGGCATTGTTCTTGTACGGGCGGCACAGCGCGATGAGCACCGCTCGTTGGGTTTCGGTGAGCTGGCGCAGGGTGGGCATGGTCGCGCCCGTGGAGGTCTGGGTGATATCCCCGGACGCGCCGGAGAAGTCGTGGAAGGTGACCCGCGTGGTGCCCATGCGAATGACATCGCCGGGGGCCAGGCGGTGGCGGCGGTCCAGTCGCTCGCCGTTGACGAAGGTGCCGTTGCGCGAGAGACCGTCGTCCACGATGGTCCAGTGCGCGACCAGGAACTCGACCGTCGCGTGCAGCCGGGACACCTCGACATCCCAGAACAGGGAGAGGTCCGCCTGGGGCGAGCGCCCGATGGTGACGCGGGGCTGCTCCGGGGTCAGCATCAGCTCGTGCTGGTTCCCCTGGTGGTCCTTGACCCGCAGGAATGATCCATGGAATGCGGTCACTGCGCCGATACCTCGTCTCTCAACCCAGCCAGTGACGTCGCTCGCACACCTCAATGGTGCCGTGCCGGGTCGGCACGAGCAAGATCGCACATTCGAGATGGGTACGCACTACCTATGTCTGGTTATGCGCAAAAGGTATGAAAAAACCAACCGCCGCCCGGGCTCGCACGAACACCCGAGCGGCGGTCGCGAATACCGACTACTTGGCGGCGGCCTTGTTGTACGCCTCGGTGATGTCCGCGGAGATACGTCCGCGGGCCGAGACCTTGTGCCCATTCCGGCGCGCCCATTCCCGAATCGCCGCGCTTTGTTCGCGATCGATCGAGACCCGGCTCTTCGGGCCCGCGGTCGCGGCCGTGGCGGCCTTGGTCCGACGACGCCCGCTCACTCGGCGAGCGGCGGCAACCCAGGTCTCCAAACCATCGCGCAACTTGGCCGCATTGGTAGTCGACAGGTCGATCTCGTACGAAACTCCGTCGATAGCGAACTCGATGGTCTCGTCCGCGATGGACTCACCGTCGACATCGTCAATCAGGCTAACGGTGACCTTCTTTGCCATGAGATGAACGTCCTCTCGAAATCGTGCGACCCGCAACTAGGCCGATTACCCGAAGTCAGAATACCGCTGAATTCCGATACTCCTGAAGTGGGTATCGGCAATGCAATCCGACGAACTCAACGAGCCGACGGACGCACAATTGGAAAGAGTATCGTTTCCCGGATTCCCAAGCCAGTCAGCGCCATCAGCAACCGATCGATTCCCATACCGGTTCCAGTCGTCGGTGGCATACCGTACTCCATCGCGGCAAGGAAGTCTTCGTCCAGACGCATCGCCTCATCGTCACCGGCAGCGGCCAAACGCGCCTGGTCGACGAAACGTTCGCGCTGGATCACGGGATCAACAAGCTCCGAATAGCCGGTTGCCAGCTCGAATCCGCGAACGTACAGATCCCACTTTTCGGTAACTCCTTGTTTGCTGCGATGCTGTCGCGTCAACGGGGAGGTCTCGACGGGGAAGTCACGAACGAAAGTCGGCGCATAGAGCTTGTCGCTGTAGACGTGCTCCCAGAGTTCCTCGACCAGTTTGCCGTGGCCGTAGCCCTTGCCCTCCGGAATTTCCAGACCGACTCGATCGGCCAGCGCCAGCAATTCCTCGACGGTCGTTTCCGGAGTCACTTCGACACCGATCGACTCCGACAGCGAGGGGTACATCTCCACGGTTGTCCACTCGCCCGAGAGGTCGTATTCCGTGCCGTCGGCGAGAGTCACCACCTGGGTGCCGTAGACCTCCTGCGCGACTTCCTGGATCAATTCCCGCATCATCTTCGCGGAATCGTCGTAGGTGCCGTACGCCTCGTAGGTTTCCAGCATTGCGAACTCCGGGGAATGCGTGGAGTCCGCACCCTCGTTTCGGAAGTTCCGGTTGATCTCGAAAACCTTCTCCAGACCGCCCACCACACAGCGCTTCAGGAACAGCTCCGGCGCGATGCGCAGGAAAAGATCCATATCGAGCGCATTGGAGTGGGTGACGAACGGGCGCGCGGCGGCACCGCCGTGCAGGGTCTGCAGCATGGGGGTCTCGACCTCGAGGAAGCCGCGGCGCTCCAGCGCGTTGCGCAGGGCGCGCACCGCCGCCACGCGGGTGCGGGCGTTCTCCCGGGCCTCGGGGCGCACGATCAGGTCCACATAGCGCTGCCGGACGCGGGACTCCTCGTTCATCTCCTTGTGCGCCACCGGAAGTGGGCGCAGCGACTTGGCCGCCATCGCCCAGGAATCGGCCATGACGCTCAATTCGCCACTGCGCGAAGCGATTACCTCGCCGTGCACGGATACGAAGTCACCCAGGTCGACATCGGCCTTCCAGGCCGCCAGCGCATCCGCGCCGACGCCATTGAGGCTGATCATGGCCTGCAGCTTGGTGCCGTCGCCCTCCTGCAGCGTCGCGAAGCACAGTTTGCCGGTATTGCGCATGAATATGACGCGCCCGACAACACCGACCTGCTGGCCGGTTTGGGTATCGGCGGCCAGATCCGGGTAGGCGGCGCGAATTTCGGCCAAGGTGTGCGTGCGCGCCACGACCACCGGATAGGCTTCACCTCCCTGCGCCAACAGGCGCTCCCGCTTCTCCTGGCGGATCCGCATCTGCTCGGGAACGTCGTGCTCGACAGCCGTTCGCGAATCGGAGGCAGCGGCGGACTTCGTTTGCCGAGCGGCAACCGAATCCGCGGCGGAACCGGGGGAAGAGGGATTGGGGGTGCTCACGAAGCACCACCTTATCGTGCGCGGGAAATCGTTTTACGGGCCGGGCGACCCTACGTAAGACATAACGACACGGCCACGATTCGGGTACGAAACGAAATTGGATTCACAGCCACGCGAGCGTGGCCACCTCGCGCTGGAAGTGCGGGGCGGTGGCCGCCACGGTCAGCAAACCGGCCGCTTTCAACGCTTGATATCCGCCCACCAGATCGGTGGCGCGGCGCAATCCCAACTGCTGCAGCGTCGCCGCCGCGAGACTCGAGGTGTAACCCTCCGAGCAGGTGATGATCCATTCCACATCGTGGTCGGTCGCCAGCGCCAAACGCGCGGAGCTGGCGGGGTCGAGCCGCCACTCCAGCACATTCCGTTCGATCACCAGCGCACCCGGGATGGTGCCCTCCTTGATGCGCTGCGCCTGCGGACGGATATCCACCAGAATCGCGCCGCGGGCCAACCGCTGCGGCAGTTCATAGGCGTAGACGCGCTGCAATCGCTGGCGCGCCTGCGCGAGCATGCCGTCGATGGTCAAGTGGCTCATTCCAGTTCACCTTCGGGCTGGTCGGTGAGAACGGTTCGGGTGCGGCGCAGCGTGCCGTGGCCGGTGACCTCGTAATAGGACATGGCCGACAGCGGCGGGGAATAGGCGTGCACGCTGAGCGTGGGATTCAAGGGGCCGACATCGCCCGCTTCGACATCGTCGGCACGAACGACGTCGTGCACCCAGCCGAGCGGAAACGCGGCCTGATCACCGGCCGACAATGTGCGACGGCGCAATTCGGTGCCATTCCAACGGAATTCGGAGAGGGTGCCGGAAAGAACGGTGAGCGCGCCGAGCGAACCGGCGTGATCGTGGAGTTCGGTGGACTTGTCGGCCACCCAGCTGATGAGCCAGACGTCCACCTCGTCGTCGGCGAGCAGCCTTACCGCCCAACGATTTTCGGTGGGCCACAGGCCATTGCCGGGCAGCAGGTGGTCGTAGCGGCCCGCGAGCACGTCCTCCGCGCCCTCATCGGTCAGACGCAGCAGGTCGGCAGGGCGTAGACGGGTCGGCAAGGCCGAGGCGGTCGCGCGTTCGGTGATCTCGGGCGGGAGCGCCGAGCCGGTGCGCGTAGCGGAGGACTCGGTGCGCGTAGCGGAGGACAGAGAAAGAACAGAGGAACGCATGAGCGAAACTCCAAGGAATGTGTGGTTGGTCGAGGGGCTAGAGGAAGCCTCGACGACAGCCGAGGCGAATCAGCCTCGACAACACTCCTGGGTGCTCACGCGGAAATACACGAGCGCGAGTCTAACAGCGCGATCCCGGAAAGCAACAGAGGCGTCTGGAGACGACTGCGTCACTTTCCGGGCGGTCGGTCTTATCGGCGGCGCTGCTGATTGCGCTCGTAGACCAAGCGCAGGCCGTCCAGGGTCAAATGCGGTTCGTGATGTTCGATGGTCTCCGATTCCGGGACGATCAGTGGGGCGGAGGCCCCCGTGGCCACCACGGCCACATCGTCACCCGCGAAGGCGTCGAATTCATCGCGAATACGGTCGATGAGCCCGTCCACCAGACCGGCGAAACCGAAGATCGCGCCGGACTGCATGCACTCCATGCTGTTCTTGCCCACCACCGAACGGGGGCGGGCCAGCTCCGCACGGCGCAGGGCGCTGCGCTCCACCAGCGCCTCGGTGGAGATCTCCACCCCGGGCGCGATGATGCCGCCGATGAACTCGCCCTTGGCCGACACCAGATCCACGCAGATGGCGGTGCCGAAATCCACCACGATGGCCGGATTGGCGTAGCGGTGATAGGCGGCCAGACAGTTCACGATGCGGTCCGCGCCGACCTCTTTGGGATTGTCGACGAGCAGCGGAATGCCGGTGCGCACACCGGGTTCCACCAGCACGTGCGGGACGTGGCCCCAGTAGCGGGTGAGCATTTCGCGGAGTTCGCGCAGCACCGGCGGCACCGTGGACAGCGCCGAAACGCCCGTCACCTGCTCGGCGTCCGCGCCGATGAGACCGCGCACCTGCAATGCGAACTCGTCGGCGGTGAACAGCGGGTTGGTGTGCATCCGCCAATGCCGTACGAGCTTGGCGTGCTCACCGCTGCCGGAGAACAGGCCGAGTTCGATGGAGGTATTGCGGACGTCGATGGTCAGCAGCATGGCTGGCCCCGCGCGCTCAGGCGAACGACAGCGAGCGCGGCGAGGTCAGGCCGGAGCCCTCCGGCGCGTGCGCCGGATCCGAGCCCAGCTCCACCTGGCGATTGCGGTCGTCGACGAAGACCACGCGGGGCTGGTACTGCTTCAGCTCGGCCTCGTCCATCATGCCGTAGGCGATGAGGATGACGAGATCGCCGGGATGCACGAGATGCGCTGCGGCCCCGTTGATTCCGATGACGCCGGAGCCGCGCTCCCCCGCGATGACATAGGTCTCGAGGCGGGCGCCGTTGTTGATATCGACAATGCAGACCTGCTCGCCCTCGAGCAGATCGGCGGCGTCCAGGAGATCCTGGTCGACGGTGACCGAGCCGACGTAGTGCAGGTCGGCGTGGGTCACCGTGGCGCGGTGGATCTTCGACTTCATCATGGTGCGCAACATCGTCGTCGCCCTTCCTAGAGAGATGCCCGGGCGGGCTGGTCGGGGGTGGTCGGATGGCCGTCCTGCGAGACGCCGATGGTGACGGCCATATTGTCGATGAGCCGGGTACTGCCGATGCGGGCGGCGATCAGCAGCCGGGCATTGCCCGCGGGCTGGACCTCGCCGAGATCGGAGCCGCGCAGCTCCAGGTAGTCGAGCTCGATCGACGGGGCTTGGGCGAGAACGTAGTTCGCGGCTTCCAGGACCTTGTCCGGGCCGAGACCGGCGGCATGGCGGCCAGCGGCCAGGGCGGCCGAGAGGACGGTGGCCAGTTCGCGCTGCTCGGGATCGAGGAAACGGTTGCGCGAGGAGAGTGCCAGACCGTCGGGTTCGCGGACGGTGGCGACCGGGACCAGCTTCAGGTCCATGTTCAGGTCGCGGACCATCTGGCGGATGAGGGTCAGCTGCTGATAGTCCTTCTCGCCGAAGAACGCCTCGTGCGGGCGGCAGATATTGAACAGCTTCGCGACCACGGTGAGGACGCCCGCGAAATGGCCCGGGCGGACAGCGCCTTCGAGTTCGTCGCCGAGCGGGCCGGGGTGGATGGTGGTGCGGGGACCGTCGGGGTACATGTCGTTGGCGCTGGGGGCGAAGACCAGTTCGACGCCCTCGGCCTTCAGGAGTTCGACATCCGCGTCCAGGGTGCGGGGGTACTTGTCGAGGTCCTCGTTCGCGCCGAACTGCAAGGGGTTCACGAAGATCGAGACGATGACGACCTGGTTGGTGAGCTTGGCGCGGCGCACCAGCTCGAGGTGGCCCTCGTGCAGTGCGCCCATGGTGGGGACCAGCGCGACCTTGCGGCCGACGCCGCGCAGGGCGGAGACGACCTTGCCCACCACGGCCGGATCGTGCAGCACGGTGAGTTCACCGGGGCGGTAGGTGCCCCGCAGTTTCGGATCCATCAGCGTCCTTCCAGCAGGTCCAGCAGGGCGGGATTGGTCTTGGCGCGCTGCGCGGCACGCAGGGATTGGGCGCGGTAACCGGCGGCCAGATCGGGGTTCAGAGCTTGTAGGGCCGTCAAGTGGGCGGCGACGGCGTCGACATCGCCGCGGGCGACCGGGCCGGTCAGGGCCGAGGGGCCGCGGCGCAGGGCATTGTCCAGTGCGGCCGAGGCCAGCGGGGCCAGCATGCGTTCGGCCAAGCCGTTGGGCTGATCGTCGATGACCTGCTGGCCCAGCAGGCCCGGCCCGGCCAGGGCGGCGCGCAGGGCCTCGACGGCATCGACAATCAACGTAACCAGGTGGTTGCTCCCATGGGCGAGGGCCGCGTGGTAGAGGGTGCGGTTCTCCTCGGCGACGCGCACCGGCTCGCCGCCCATCTCGATCACCAGCGATTGCGCGATGGCGTAGCCGATGTCGTCGGCGGCGGTGACGCCGAAGCAGGCGTTCGCCAGCCGGGCGATGTCCTCGTCGTGACCGGTGAAGGTCATGGCCGGATGAATCGCCAGCGGCAGTGCGCCGAGTGCGGTCAACGGCGCGAGAATGCCGATGCCGTTGGCACCGGAGGTGTGCGCCACGATGGTGCCCGGCCGCACGGCCTTTGCCGCCGCGAGACCCGAAACCAGCCCGGCCAGTTCGCTGTCCGGCACCGCCAGAATCAGCAATTCGCTGCTGGCCGCGACGTCTTCCGCGGGCAGAATGCGCGAATCCGGCAACCGCGATTCGGCACGCCGCACCGAGGCATCCGAAATAGCCGACACCCCGAACACCACATGACCGACACGCTCGAGTGCCGCACCCAACGCGGATCCGACACGTCCCGCCGAGACGATTCCCACCGTCAACCGTGCAGGCGCAGGGTCGGTCCCGCAGACATCCTTGTCCGAGGTCACCCTTGTCCTCTCGAAAGTTTCGTTCCAGTCCCGCGACACGCGGGTACCGGACGTTACGCGTCGAGAATATCGGCCCCGATTCGGCGGAGCCATCAACTGTGGGATGTCTTACAGGACTCTTCCTGGAACCTTCTCAGGGGCTTCGCCCCTGAAACCCCGAAAGCGGCGCAAGCCGCCGAACCCCACTACAGGGGCCGCCCTCAGACCTCCAAAGGGAGCGAGACCTCTGGCACGTCCGGGCAAGCAACTGCCCCGCCCCGTAGTTGTTGGGCGGGGCCGTGGGGGTGGGTCAGCGGTCGCTTTCGGAGCGGAGGTTGGCGAGGATTTCGGCTACCGAGAGGCGTTGGCCGGTGTCGGGTTCGTCTTCGTCGGCTCGTCTGCGGCGGCGGGAGCTGGCGGTGCCTATGGGGGTGGAGGGGGTTTGGCGGGTGGGGGGTGCGGGGAGACGGGGGCCGTATGCGGGGGCATCGGCTGGCGACTTCGGGTCGGTTGGCGACTTGGGGTCGGGGGTTGCCTTCTTGTCTCCTGCTGCCGATTGTTCGGCCGTCTTCGAGGTGTCCGTCGAATTGGTGGGGTTGGGTTGTTTCGAGACCGACGGTGTGGCGGTCGGTTCGGGGGCGTTGCCCGCGGGGGCCAGGTCGGTTTCGAACCAGGGGACCTGTTGGAGTTGTTCGCGCAGGCTCGTGATGGGTTCGGTGTGGCGGGTCTCGGCTGGCTTGGGGCGAGGGGACTCGGCGGGGGGAATGTTGTCGTCGGCGAATTGGGCGCGGGGGCTGAATTTGTCGTCGAGGTCGGTGAAGTCGGCGTCGAAATCCTCGACTTCGGCGAAGGCGGAGAATTCCTCAGGGGACTCGTCTTCGACTTCGGCGAAGGCCGAGAAATCCTCGGGGGACTCGAATTGCTCTCGGGTGGAAGCGTATTCGGCGCGGGCCTTGTCGTAGTCGGCCGAGGAGACGGCGGCGGTCTCGGCGGTGACCGGTTCGTCGAAGGGGCTGGCGAAGGCGGGAGGCTCGGGGTGGTCCTCGTCGAAGACGGGGGTCACCGAGCGCGATTCCCACGGGTCCCAGGGAGTGGCGTCCGACCAGTTATCGTTCGCCGCCTCGGCCGCGACCTCACCGTTCGAACGCGGCAGTTCCTGCACCCGGACGGCATCGGCGCGCAGCGCGGGACGCTCGTAGCCGAGGTCGCCGTCGAACAGACGCTGCAACGACTCGCGCAGGACGGTGAGTTCGGCGCGCAGGGCGGCCAGTTCGGCACTGTCCGCGCCGACCTCTCTACGGACACGGGACTCGACGCCGAGCTCGTACTCGCGGCGGGCGGCAACCTCGCGTTCCAGCTGAAGTTGGTAGACCTTCTGAAGGTCACCGACTTTCGCCTTGTCCACAGCCGCTTCCCTGCGATAACGCGTCGCGGCGAGCGCTCCGAGCGCTGCCGCCCACAGGGCGGCGACCAGTCCGACACGGACCATTTGTACGTTGTCGGAGAAGACCAGGAACACACTGGCAACCAGACCCAGAAGGATCAGAATGCCGGTGAAGAACTTTCCCGCGTCCTCCCGCCGTCGACGGGAAGCACTGCTCCGGGAGGGTGAAACCATGTCCGCCAGCGTAGCTTGTCGGAGACGGTCAGATGCCCAGGTTGCCTGCGATTCCCATCAAAACGTTAGCTATGATGTTGCCGCTTCATCGGGCGGTTCACTCGGGGCCTGACAGCAATACTCCAGCCACAACGCCGCCGCCACCAAGGCCACACTCGCGAGCAGCCCCACCACCGCACCCGGCGTATCCCCCGCCGCCGCACGGAGATCGGAGCGCTCCGGCAGAATCCACACCAGGAATCCCAGCCACACACCCGCCACCAACGACCCCACCTGCGCCGACGCCTTGGCCAGCGCCACCGCCCGCGCGGCGGTGATGGGATGCAGCCGCCCCGGCCCCTCCCCGATGCGCCGATCCCCCACCCGCGCCCGAATCACGAACGCCAGCACCACTTCCAGCACCGCCACCGGCAGCAAGGACGCCCCGGCGAAGACCGAGATGGGCGGAAAGCTGGAGTACGCCGCCTTGGTCGCGATCCACGCCACCACCGCCGCCAGCAGCAGGTTCGCGAACAGATCCAGTACGCGCGTCGGTCTCACGCCAGCCACCCCACGAACGACGACATCACAGCGGCCCCAACGACAATTCGGTGCGCCGCACACCCTCGACCTCGGCGGCGTCCAAGGCGGACAACCACTCTCGGACCTTCAGCCGCCGTCCCGCCGCCTCCAGCACCGCGTCGGGCTGCACGTCGAGCCACGGCACCAGCACGAACGCACGCTGGTGCGCCCGCGGATGCGGCAGCGTCAAAGTCGGGTCGGCACTGCGGTATTCGACCTGCTCGCCCTCGCGCGAGTGCCCCGCCCACACGATGTCCACATCGAGAGTGCGCGGCCCCCAACGCACTTCACGGACCCGTTCGGCGGCCTGCTCCAATTCCTGGCCCAGGCGCAGCCAGTCGGAGGGCTCCAACTCCGGATCCTCCGCCAGCAGAACGGCATTCAGGTAGTCCTGTTGCGGCACCCCGCCCCACGGCGGCGTCGAGTACACCGCCGACACCGCGAGCAGCCGGGGGCGCAGCGCGTCCACGACCCCGCGCAGGTGCGCCATGCGGTCGCCCAGATTCGAGCCGATGGACAGCACCACCCGGGTCACGACGCCTCCCGGCGACGGCTGGTGACCACCCGGACATCTTCGAAGGAGTGCGGGATCGGCGCGGAGGGCTTGTGCAGCACCACTTCCACGGCCTGTACCCGGGAATCGGCCATGATCTCGTCGGCGACCTGCGAGACCACCGTCTCGATGAGATCGCGCGGTTCCCCGGAGACGATCTCCACCACCCGGTCGGCCAATTCGCTGTAGTGAATGGTGTCGGCGATATCGTCGGATTTCGCCGCGGCCGTGAAATCGGTCCACAGCGTCACGTCCACCACGAATTCCTGGCCGTCGCGCTTCTCGAAATCGAAGACGCCGTGATGGCCGAATACCCGCAGCCCGCGCAGTTCGATGCGGTCGGTGCTCACTGGAACCCCCTCGGACCGAGCCGGTCCCTACC
Organism: Nocardia sp. NPDC050406; assembly: GCF_044459025.1. NCBI lineage: Bacteria > Bacillati > Actinomycetota > Actinomycetes > Mycobacteriales > Nocardiaceae > Nocardia > Nocardia sp. NPDC050406. The sequence continues at coordinate 888,137 of NZ_JBITIM010000003.1, forward strand.
CGTAAGCCGTTCGCGCAGCCGCGTTTCCGCGCGTCGCCAGGCATCGGTGACGGCAATGGCATCGAGCGAGGCGCGCACATCGTGCACCCGCACTCCCCAGGCCCCGTGTTCGGCCGCCAGCGCGGAGATGGTCGCGGTGGCGACCTCGCGTCCGTCGGGTGGGCGCGGGCCCTCGGCATCGGCCAGCAGCGAGCCGAGGAAGCGTTTGCGCGAAGCCCCGATCAGAATCGGCGGTCCGGCGCCGACCAGGGCGGCCAGCCCGCCGAGCAGCTCCCAATTGTGTTCGGCGTTCTTGGCGAAGCCCAGCCCGGGATCGAGCACCAGATTGTCGTAGTCGACGCCCCCGGCCACGGCCAGATCGATCTGGGTGCGCAATTCCGCCCACACCTGGGTGATCACATCGTCGTACTGTTCGGCGGCCCCGGTGTGCCGGTAGTCCGCCTCGGCGCGCCAGTGCATGAGAATCCACGGAACTCCGGCCGCGGCAACGACTTTCACCATATCGGCGTCGGCCCGCCCGCCGGACACGTCGTTGACCATGGTCACGCCCGCCTCGATGGCGGCCTCGGCCACACTCGCCCGCATGGTGTCCACGCTGGTCGGCACCCCCGCCGCCGCGAGTCCGCGAATCACCGGCACCACCCGCCCCGCCTCGGTCACCGGGTCGATCCGCACCGCCCCCGGCCGCGTGGACTCCCCACCCACATCGACAATGTCGGCACCCTGCTCGTAGAGCGAGATCCCATGCGCCACAGCGACACTCGGATCCAGATAGCGCCCACCATCGGAGAACGAATCGCTGGTGACGTTCACGACCCCCATCACCACGCAGGAGCGCCCCCCGCGCGGTTCGAGCAGCGGCGACGTCACCGTGCCTCCCGGCTCCAAGACACCCGGGCAACGTAGCGCGAACCTCGCGACGCTTCGGTTCGCGGCGCGTCTCGGTTCTGGACTGACGGAGCGGGGGAGCGAAGCGGAGGAGCGGAGGAGCGAAGAACCGAGACCTCCAGCGCCGCGAACCCGCCGGAGCGAAGCGGAGGCAAATTGCACACAGCGCTCACTTCCGGAGGATCAGGTCGAGGGCCTCCGCGCGGGAGGAGGGGCTGGTTTGCAGCAGGCCGCGTACGGCCGAGGTCGTGGTGCTCGCGCCGGGCTTGCGGATGCCGCGCATGGCCATGCACAGGTGTTCGGCCTCGACTACCACGATCGCGCCGCGCGGGTCCAGCTTGCGCATGACGGCGTCGGCGATCTGGCTGGTGAGCCGCTCCTGCACCTGCGGGCGCTTGGCGTAGAGGTCCACCAGGCGGGCCAGCTTCGACAGGCCGGTCACGCGGCCGTGCGGGCCGGGAATGTAGCCGACGTGCGCGACGCCGTGGAAGGACACCAGGTGGTGTTCACAGGTCGAGTACATCGGGATGTCGCGGACCAGGACCAATTCCTGGTGCCCCTCGTCGAACGTGGTGTTGAGGACCGCGTCCGGCTCGGTGTAGAGCCCGGCGAACATCTCCCGGTAGGCCCGCGCCACGCGGCCGGGTGTGTCGATGAGGCCCGGGCGATCCGGATCCTCGCCGACCGCGAGCAGCAGCTCGCGCACGGCGTTCTCGGCTCGCTCCTGGTCGAACGGCCGACCGGTGTCGAGCGCGATCGGGCCGGAGACGACACGGTTGTTGGCCGACAATCGACACCTCCTGTGTTCAAGGTCCGCGCTGACAGCGCGGCCGGTGCGCGGCCCCTCGGACTCCGGTCCCTCGGGCGCGTGGTTGTCGCACCCTACGGCCGGTCGGTCCGAGGTCCGCGAACCAATCGAGCGTAACGAACCGGCCGTCAGCGACGACCGTTCGGTCCGTCCCAACCGTCGTTGTCGTCATCGGCATTCCCGCCGGGCGGCTGACCGGGCTGATAACCCGGCTGGCCGTACTCCGGCTGCGCGGGCCGCTGGTAGCCGTGCTGCGGCTGCCGTCCACCCGCCGGGGCCCACCCGCCGAAGGACTGCGTCGGCGGCTGACCCTGCTGCTGCTCTTCCTCCTGCGGCGGCCATCCGGGGGCCGACCATCCGGCCGGAGCGCCGTAATCGGGCCGCGAACCATGCGTACCGCCGGGCCGACCGCCGTAGGCCGGAGCGGGCGGGGCCGCCGGATAACCGGCGGGGGCGGGCTGCGGGTACCCGTAGGCGGGCTGCCCGGCGGGCTGCGGGTAACCATTGGCGGGCTGTGCGACGGGCGGCAGATCCTCCGCCTCGTCCGGCCACGGCTCACCGCGTTCGGCGGCCAGTTCGCGCGGCGTCTTCACCGGCGGACGGTCCGACGGAATGCGATCACCGAAATCGTTGAAAGCCGTGATGCGCGGCCGCTTTTCGACGGTCGTCAGCACTTCTTCCAGTTCCTTGCGGTGCAGCGTCTCGCGCTCGAGCAGGGCGGTCGCCAGCGAGTCGAGTTCGTCGCGGTACTCGTTGAGCACCGACCACGCCTCGGTGTGCGCGGCCTCGATGAGATTGCGCACCTCCTCGTCGATCTCCCGGGCCACCTCGTGCGAGTAGTCCGAATTGGTGCCCATGGATCGGCCCAGGAACGGGTCGCCCTGTTCCTGCCCGTAGCGCACCGCGCCCAGGCGCGCGCTCATGCCGTATTCGGTGACCATGGCGCGAGCGATCTTGGTGGCCTGGTCGATATCCGAGGACGCGCCGGTGGTCGGCTCGTGGAACACCAGTTCCTCGGCCGCGCGGCCGCCCATGGCCATGACCAGTCGGGCGATCATCTCCGACCGGGTCATCAGGCCCTTGTCGTCCTCGGGCACGGTCATGGCGTGGCCGCCGGTGCGACCGCGCGCCAGAATGGTGACCTTGTAGACGGGCTCGATATCGGGCATCGCCCACGCCGCCAGGGTGTGCCCGGCCTCGTGGTAGGCGGTGATCTTCTTCTCGTGCTCGCTGATGATGCGCGACTTGCGCCGGGGACCGCCGATGACGCGGTCGACCGACTCCTCCAGCGAGGCGCCGGTGATCACGGAGCCGTGCTCGCGCGCGGTGAGCAGCGCCGCCTCGTTGATGACGTTCGCGAGATCCGCGCCGGACATGCCGACGGTGCGCTTGGCCAGACCGTCGAGATCGGCGTCGGGCGCGATCGGCTTGCCCTGCGAGTGCACCCGCAGAATCGAGCGGCGACCCGCGAGATCCGGGTTGCTGACCGGGATCTGGCGATCGAAGCGGCCCGGGCGCAGCAGCGCCGGGTCCAGGATGTCGGGCCGGTTGGTGGCCGCGATGATGATGACGCCGGTGCGCTCACCGAAGCCGTCCATCTCGACGAGCAGCTGGTTCAGGGTCTGCTCGCGCTCGTCGTGGCCGCCGCCGAGGCCCGCGCCGCGCTGACGGCCGACCGCGTCGATCTCGTCGACGAAGATGATGCAGGGACTGTTCTGCTTGGCCTGATCGAACAGATCGCGCACGCGGGAAGCACCGACACCCACGAACATCTCGACGAAGTCCGAACCGGAGATGGTGAAGAACGGCACGCCCGCCTCGCCCGCGACCGCGCGCGCCAGCAGGGTCTTACCGGTGCCGGGCGGACCGTAGAGCAGCACGCCCTTGGGGATCTTCGCGCCGAGCGCCTGGTAGCGGGCCGGGCTCTGCAGGAAGTCCTTGATCTCGTAGAGCTCTTCGACGGCCTCGTCCGCACCCGCGACATCGGCGAAGGTGGTCTTGGGCATGTCCTTGGACAGCTGCTTGGCCTTCGACTTGCCGAAGCCCATCATGCCGCCGCGGCCACCGCCCTGCATACGGGCCATGACGAAGATGAACAGACCCAGCAGCAGCACCATGGGCAGCATGAACAGCAGAATCTGGCTCAGCCAGCTGTCCTGTTTGACCGTGGTGTTGTAGGGCGCGCCGGAATCCTGGACGTCTTTGAGGATCTGCGCCGAGACCTCACTGCCGCCCGGGTACTTCGCGATGATCTGCTTCTGGCCGTCGGTGGCATCATTGCCGTTCTTCAGCTTGATGCGCAGTTGCTGTTCTTTGTCGTCGATCTGAACGGAATCGACGTTGGCTTTGTCCTGAAGCTGGGAGATCGCCACCGACGTATCGACAGTCTTCCAGCCGCGCGTGTCGTTGCTGAAGTAGCTGACCAGGTAGATCACGAGCAGGAAGCCCGCGACTATGGCCAGGTTGCGGAACACAGTCTTGCGGTTCATAGAGCGTCGGCCGGCGGCCAGTCCTTTCCGGTGATTCCGGTTTTGCCTGCGATGCTGTTTCGGTGGTGCGTCACGAGCGCGTCCGATTCCACAGGGAAATGGATGCGGACATGCCACGTTACCGCGTACGGTCTACATCGTTACATCGCGCAGTTCGGCAGCTTGTGCAGTTCAACAGGTAAACGGCCGAAGAACGCGGGTGGTTCCCCGACCATCTGCCGCAACACCCTTCGGGCGAGCATCGTGAGCGTCGGCCCAACTGGCCACAATCATGGCACGTTCGTCCTATCGTGACCGACAACACAACACGAGCGTAGGGGGTATGGACATCGTCGAGCTACGGACACCCACAGCGATAGTTCGTCACGGCAACGGGCGGTTGACGGTGCTGCGACCCGGGACGGACGGCGAGCGCGTTCTCGATGTGCCGGTCGGCGACCTGTTGAAGGTCAGGTTGAACCGGCGCGCCGACGACGCCGTCGTCATAGAGATCTATCTGCGGTATCCGACGCCGGTGCTGACGGGTGTCCCGGCGGACCGCACACCGCTGCCTGTCCTGATCGCCGAACACGATGTGCCCGCCGCGACCGTGATCGTGGAGCGCATCAACAATCAGATTCTGGCCACCCAGCGCCTCGAGGTGGCCTCCCCCGACCTGACCCCGCCCGCGCCCTCCTGGGGTCGCAGCGGTCCCAGCCGCGCCGACGTCGACCGTGCCGTGCGCCGCATGGCGCCGCGACGCGAGGCGAAAGCGGCGGTGGCGGCGCTGAATCGCTATGTCACCCCCGACGAGTTCGTCCTCGAGTCGGCCGTGGTGACCGCGCAGCCGCCCGCCGGGCGGGGCGCGGGACTGCTGGCCGTCACCACCACTCGAATGATCTTCATCTCCGTCGGATCGGGCCGCCGCTACGCGCACGAGATGCCCATCGCGGCGTTGCTGTGGGCGCGCACCACCGATGATTCGTCGGCCACGGGGGCCGCGCCGGGCGAATACGGCGTGGATATCAACGACGGCAATCTGACGCTGCATTTCACCGGCAGCGACCGCGCCGACACCGAACGCATCACGGGCGGGCTGAATTTCGCGATTCAGCGCGAATCCGCCGATGGTGCGGCCGGGCCCGCCGATCCGGGCGTGGCCAAGCTGTACGCCGAATGGGAGCTGCTGGTGGAGCGGCATTCGCTGGGCATGGTCGACGACGCCCAGTTCCAGCGGTACGGGCGCGGGATTCTGCGCTCCCTGCCGGATTGAGCTCAGTGCCCGATTGAACTCAGTGCCGGATTGATCCGAACGCACCGAAACGCTCGTGCCCGTCGCGTTATCGCGGCGGGCACGAATTGTCTGGGCTACAAATCTTGTCCGGGTCGTGAATCGTCTTGGGCGGCTGCGTCTCTCGCGGCGGCGAGGTGCGGGCGTCTCTCGCGGCGGCGAAGCGCGGGCGTCAGTCCTCGGGCTGGAGGGCGACCCGACGCCACGGGCTGCTCGGGCGGTTCCACAGCCGCAGCAGCTCCATGCGACGGTCCACGCCGCCGGACTTCAGTTCGGCGAGGTCCTCGCAGGCCTGCCAGTAGGTCCAGCCGGTGAGGTAGGCGTCGCCGAACTGCCGCCAGTTGCGGTATTTGCGCTGGGCCAGCGGCAGGGCGCGCAGCAGGTAGTCCCAGGCCACGTCGGCGTCGAGGTAGCCCGCGGTGTAGGCCATGCGGGCGACGGCGACCACCCGGGCCAGGTCCCAGGCCTGAATATCGGTGGGCAGCGGGCGGACCAAGTGGTCGGTCAAGCCGAGTTTGATGGCCTGGGACCAGATGTCGTAATCGCGGACCAGCGCTTCCGGATTGTCCATGCCGCGGAAGGCCCCGACCTGCCGCAGGAACGCGCGGTGCCGGTCGGCGCGTTCCCCGAAGCGGTCCCGCTCCGGGGAGTTGATGGCCGCCATGACCAGCGGGTGCACCAGCGCGTAGAGCGGCGAGTGCATCCCCTCGAGCAGCTGTTCCATCGACGCCATGGCCTCGGTGCCGTCGGTGATGCCCCAGGCCCCGGTCAGCGTGTCGATGGCCAGTTCGCGACGGTCGCCGAGCGGATGCTCACGCTCGGGGCCGAGCAGCAGCGCGTCGTGGAAGGCGTCCCAGCGCGCCGAATAGAAGCCGCCGAGCGCCAGCGCGCGCAATTCGTTGTCGTCGACCTGCGCACCGGACCAGTGGTCCTCCTCGCGCTCGTCGAGCTCGGGGTAGGGAAAGGTCGTCAGCGTGGGCACGTCGCGGGCTGGCATACCCCCGATTGTTCCGCATGGATCATGATGAGTCCGCTATTCGCCGATAGTGCGTGGCAGTGTTCACCCAGAGCGCAGGTCCGTGTTCGCCGAGAGCGCAGGGCGGTGTTCACGCGGTATTCCGGCGCGGCGCAGATCGGCCTCCGGCGCGTCGATGTCCGATTCTCGCCCTGTCACACAAGGAAATCGAACGCTACCCTCTGGGCCATGAGTAGGAACATCACCCTGTTACGCGGCCTGGAGCCCCCGGCCACGGACCAGGAAATCTTCGCCGCCGCACAGGAATACGTGCGAAAAGTGGGCGGAGTGTCGGGTTTGACCACTGCGACCAAACCGGCGGTGGACAAGGCGGTCGCGGCCATCGCGGCGGCCACCACGCAATTGCTGGCCGAATTGCCCGCGCGCGGCGCGATTCCGGAGACCGAGCCGGAGCCGGTGCGCCGAGCCGCGGGCGAGTAGCCGGGGTTCACACGCCGTACCCGGCAGCGCGCTCACACGCCGTACACGGCGACGCAGTCGAGTGCGATCTCCAGCCGGGGCCCCGGCTGGTCCATGGAGTGTCCGAGTAGTTCCTCGATGCGCTGCATGCGGTAGCGCACCGTGTTCTTGTGTACGCCGAGCGCTTTGGCGGCCGCGTCCGGAGAGCGGCGGGCGCGCAGATAGGCGTGCAGCGTTTCCCGCAGGCGTGCGGAATGGGTACCGGGGGCGGCGAGCACGCCGAGTTCGCGCGCGATGAGCGCGCGCATGGCGTCCTCGTCCGCGCCCGCCAGATACGCCACCTCCACCTCGCGGTAGCCGACCACGCGCGGCAGGTCGGTGCGGGCGCGTTCGGCCACCTGCCGGGCGGCCACCGCCTCCCGATGACTGCGGCCGAAACCGGACAGATGCGGTCCCGGCATTCCGACGGCCATGCGCACCGGGGCCTCCACCGGCCACTCCGCGTCGGGCAGCGCGATGGTGTCCTCGCCGACCGCGAGCCAGGCCCACAGCGAGCTGGCCCCGGAGGGGAGGGTGAGCACACTGCCGCTGCCGAGGGCCGCGGCGCAGCGGGCGACCACGCGGTCGAGCATGTCGGCGGCCTCGCCGGAATTGTCGAGTCCGGCCAGCGCCACCGGATCCTCGTCGGTCCACAGCACCAGCGCCAGATGATGCCCGCCGAGCCGGTAGCCGAGTTTGGCCGAGGCGGCTTCGACATCGAGTTCGCCGCCGTCGAGCACCGCGCGCACGATCTCGCCGCGCTGATTGAGCGCGGCGCGCAGGCCGCGCTCGCGCTCGGCCATGTAGGTGTCGGTGAGAGTTTCGACGCAGGTGCTGACCCAGCGAGTGGAGCGGTCGAAAAGCCTTATCAGAACCGATCTTTCGATCTCCTGGGGCAATCGCCGCTGATCGACCACCTCGCTCATGTAGTCGATCACCGCCTCCTGTCCGACGTGATAGACGCGCAGCAGCACCCGCAGATCGTGGCCGCGCCGCGCGATGGTGCGCGCGAAGGCGTGCGCTTCGGCCGGAATCGGGTAGTCGGCATTGTCCTGGGTGAGCGTGCTGAGCACCTCGAATGCGTGGGCGCGGGTGGAGGCGGCGAGATCGCGGCGCATATCCCGGTCGGCCAGCTCCGGGACCCGGGCGACGATCGCGTTGTCGAGCCGGGCCACCACCTGTTCGAGGGTGTCGGTGCGCAGGGTCTCGGCCACGAAGTCGGCAATCCACTGCCGAATGACCGGACTGGTCGCCCCCGTCGCCATACCCACCTCCGAATTTGTGCAAGGAGTACAAAATCGGCCAGAACAGTTGACCGATGGGGCCAAGAATGTCACCGGAAATTGTGTCACGATCATAGTTCGTGAGCTGTCACACAGCTCACGTCGCAACGTAGCGCACGTGGGAGAGCAATCGTGACCAACAACGAACCCGGGGGTGCCCGCAAGGCCACGCCCCGTAAATCCACCGGCACCCGGCGCACCACCAAGGCCGCGGCGTCCTCGGAGTCCGCCGAGTCGAAGACCGCGAAACCTGCCGAGTCGCAGACCGCGAAACCGGCTGCGTCGCAGACCGCGAAACCGGCGGAGTCCAAGGCCGCCAAGCCCGCCGAGGCCAAGGTCGCGGCCGAGTCGAAGACCCCCGCCAAGGCGGCAGCCCCGGCCAAGGCCGCGGCCTCGGCCAAGACCGCGGGCACCACGAATACCGCGGGCGCGACGAAAACCGCTGCGGCCAAACCGACTTCGTTCGAGGTGCGCAACCCCGCCACCGGTGAACTCGCGGGCACGGTGCCGATCGACTCCGCCGACGCGGTGGCAGCCAAGGTCCGCGAGCTGCGCCTGTTCCAGCCCGAGTGGGAGGCCATCGGCCCGGACGGCCGCAAGGAATGGCTGCTCAAACTCCAGGACTGGTTGGTGGACAACACCGATCACCTCGCCGACGTCGTCCAGTCCGAGACCGGCAAGGCGCGTATCGACACGCTCATCGACCCGGCCTTCGCCATCGACCTCACCGGCTACTACGCGCGCCGCGCCGCGAAATTCCTTGCCGACGAACACCCTTCGCCGCACAGCCCGCTCGCCCGGGTGAAGACGCTGACCACGGTCTTCCGCCCCTACCCGGTGGTCGGCGTCATCACGCCGTGGAATTTCCCGCTCGCCATGCCCGCCATCGATGTGATTCCGGCGCTCGCCGCCGGTGCGGCCGTGCTGCTGAAACCCTCTGAAGTGACCCCGCTTTCGGCGCTGGAGCTGGCGCGCGGCTGGGAGGCCATCGGCGCGCCGCCGGTCTTCGCGGTGGTGACCGGGGCCGGGGAGACCGGCGCCGCCGTCGTGGACAACGTGGACTATGTGCAGTTCACCGGCTCCACCGCCACCGGCCGCAAGATCGCCGCCGCCTGTACCGAGCGGATGATCCCGTTCAGCCTGGAGCTGGGCGGCAAGGATCCGGCCATCGTGCTGGCCGACGCCGATCTGGATCGCGCCGCGCACGGTATCGCCTTCGGCGGGCTCTTCAATGCCGGTCAGGTGTGTATCTCCGTGGAGCGCGTGTACGTGGAAGCGCCGGTCTACGACGAGTTCCTGACCAAGCTGACCGCCGCCGTCAAAGAGGTGCGCCAGGGGGTGGACGGCCGCGAACCCCAGTTCGACATGGGTGCGCTGGCCAACGAGAACCAGGCCCAGATCGTGCAGAAGCATGTGGAGCAGGCCATCGACGCGGGCGCGCGGCTGCTCACCGGCGGTAAGCGCACCGGTGTCGGCACGCTCTTCGAGCCGACCGTGCTGGCCGACGTGGACCACAGCATGACCTGTATGACCGAGGAGACCTTCGGTCCCACCCTGCCGGTCATGAAGGTGGCCGACGAGGCGGAAGCCGTTCGGCTGGCCAATGATTCGATCTACGGCCTGTCGGCCTCCGTGTGGAGCGGTGACAAGGGCCGCGCGGAACGCGTTGCGCGCCAGCTCAATGCGGGCGCGGTGAACATCAACGACGTGTTCTCCAATATGTTCAGCTTCGCGCTGCCCATGGGCGGCTGGGGCCAGTCGGGTGTGGGCGCGCGCTGGGGCGGCCCCAACGGTGTGCGCAAATACTGCCGCCAGCAGGCGATTACGAAGCCGCTGCTGCCGACGCAGACCAAGGAGCTGCTCTGGTTCCCCTACTCGCCCACCAAGCTGGCCATCGCGCTGTCGGCCATGCGGGCGGCCGGAACCCGCGGTATGCGGCGACTGGGCGTGCAGGCCGTGTTCAACACCATCTCTGGAGGTAAGAAGTGACCGACTTCGGTTCCGTCGCGGGCAAAGTCGTCGTCATCACCGGTGGCGCCCGCGGTATCGGTCTGGCGACCGCCACCGCGTTGCAGGCGCTCGGCGCGAAGATCGCCATCGGCGATATCGACGAGGCGACGGTCAAGGAGTCCGGCGCCGCACGGGGTTTCGACCTCTACGACCGCCTCGACGTGACCGATCAGCAGTCCTTCGAATCGTTCCTCGACGAGGTGGAGCGCCGCCTCGGGCCGATCGACGTACTGATCAACAATGCCGGGATCATGCCCACCGGCAAGCTGGTGGACGAGCCCGACCAGCTCACCCGTCGCATTCTCGACATCAATGTGTATGGCGTGATCCTCGGCTCGAAACTGGCCATCGCGCGGATGCTGCCGCGTGGGCGCGGGCACGTCATCAATATCGCCTCGCTGGCGGGTGAGACCCATATTCCGGGTCTGGCCACCTACAACGCCAGCAAGCACGCGGTGCTCGGGTTCACCGATACGCTGCGCGAGGAGTACCGCGAGGCCGGGTTGCGCTTCTCGTCGGTGCTGCCCACGCTGACGAAAACCGAACTGGGATCGGGTGTCACGGCTCCCAAGCTGCTGCGCCCGGCCGAGCCGGAGGAGATCGCCGACGCCATCGCCAAGCTGATCGTCGAGCCCAAATCGAAGGTGCGGGTGACGGCCGTCGCGGGCGCGATCTCGCAGATCGTGGGCCTGCTGCCGGAGGCGGTGGGCGATTTCATCGCGCGGTCGCTGGGTGCGCAGCACGCCTTCCTGGACGAGGTGGACACCCAGGCGCGCAAGGCGTACGAGTCGCGGGTGCGCGGAGAATCCGCCTAGCACAGGCTGTTTCGCGGGCCGCTCCGGTAGTTTCCGGGGCGGCCCGTTTCAGTGCAGCGTCTGCTGGACGAAGCGCTTGCCGGGATCGACCATTTTGCGGACGGTCGCGCCGTCGGCGTATTCGCCGAGGGCGGTCATGTTCCAGAACTGCGGGCCGCGGGTGAGCATGCACATGAACACACCGGTGCGGGGCGGGCCCTGGGAGAGTTCGAAGCGCACCAGTTCGGTATTGGTGAGATCGTCGACCAGGCGGCAGAAGGCGTGGCGCACATGGTCGAATTTGTGCCCGGAGAACGAATTCACCGTGAAGACCAGGGCGTACACATCCGGTGGCAGCCGGGTCAGATCGACCGTGATGACCTCGTCGTCGCCTTCGCCCGCGCCGGTGAGATTGTCGCCGGAGTGCGCGATCGCGCCATTGAAGGCGGAGAGTTTGAGGAACCAGACATTGGCCATCTTCTTGGGCCGCCGGTCGTAGGCGATGACCGAGGCGTCGAGGTCGATATTGCGCCCGCCGACGGCCGGATCCCAGCCCAGCGCCATCCGTACCCGGGTGAGCGGCGGTGCACCGTGCTTGGTCAACGAGACGGTTTCGTTCTTGTTCAACGACACTCGGCCCTTGTCCAGGCTCACGGTGGGTTCACCGAATCGCGCCGTGGCGGGTGTCGAGGGGGCATGGGGCTGCGGATAGCCACTCTGCCCCGGCTGACCATAGGGCTGCGGCTGCCCGTACGGCGACTGCTGCCCATGCCCCGGCTGGGGTGAATGCTGGTGCGGCTGTTGCCCATACGCGGGCTGCTGCGGTGCCGGGTAGGACGGCGCGGCGTACGGGTCCTGTGCGGGTGCGGGATAGGGCTGCGGTGGCGGATAGGACTGCGGCGCGGGATAGGGGCTCGGCGGCTGCCCCGGGGCGGGCGTTGTGGGATGGGGCTGCGAGCCGTGCGAAGGGTGCGGCGTAGGCGCGGGGTATTGGGGAGGCGATGGGTAGTGCGTCGGCGCGGGATAGCTCGGCGCGGGGTACCCCTGCCCCGCACTCGGCGCGGGGTAAGTCTGCCCCGAACTCGGCGCTGGGTACGTCTGGCCCGCACTCGGCGCGGGGTAAGTCTGCCCCGAACTCGGCGCTGGGTACGTCTGGCCCGCACTCGGCGCGGGGTAAGTCTGGCCCGCACTCGGCGCGGGGTAGGTCTGTCCGGGGCTCGGCGGGGGATAGTTCTGCGCCGGACTCGGGGTGGGTTTGTCGTCGACGGTGATGCCGAAATCCGTTGCTATACCTGCCAACCCGTTGGCGTAGCCCTGCCCGACCGCGCGGATCTTCCACGCGCCCTGGCGACGGTAGATCTCGCAGGCGATGACGGCGGTCTCGGTATTCAGATCGGTCGGGGTGAAGCTGACCAGCATCGCGCCCGTCGCGGCGTCGAGCAGGATCACCCGCAGCGGCCCGGCCTGGCCCCAGGTGCGCGGTCCGGTGCCGTCGAGGCTGGCGGTGACCACCACCTTGTCGATATCCGGCGGCACATCCCGCGTGGCGATGCGCACCCGATTGGGCGGTTGCGCGGTGACACCCGGCCCCATCGGCTGGTTGTAGAACACGAAGTCGCTGTCGGACCGGACCTTCCCGGCGGTGGTGAGCAGCAGCGCCGCCACATCGACCGGCGCCGAGGATGCCACCTCGACCAGTACTTCACTCGCGGAGATCGGTGCGTTCGCACCCTTGGCCAGTTCCATGATGTTCCTTCCCACCCGACCATCAACAGTAGCCGCGGTGCCATGGGGACAGGCCGGAAAGGGCGTCGACCGGTGTCGCGGGCCGCCCGGCACGACCGCCCTGGGTAGGGTCGATCCATGGGTAGCGCTGCGGTTTTCGTCGGTCTGTCCACCCTCGACATCGCCTATGCCGTCGAGCGATATCCGGTGGAGGACACCAAGATCCAGGCCGAGGACGTCTTACTGGGCGCGGGCGGCCCGGCGACCAACGCCGCGGTGGCGTACGCCTTCCTGTCCGGTCGCGAACCGAGGCTGATCACCGCGCTCGGGCAGCACGCCTTGGCCGAACCCATCCGCGCCGACCTGCGCGAACATGGTGTGGCCGTGGTCGATTCCACGCCCGTGCGAACACAGCGCCCACCGGTGTCGTCGATCGTCGTGGCCACGGGCGCGGCCACCCGCACGGTCGTCTCCATGGACGGTTCGGAATTCCGCGAGCCGCTCGCCGCACCCGACGGCGTGCTATTGGACGGCGCGGCGACGGTTCTCGTGGACGGCCACTATCCGGAGCTGGCGTGCACGGTCGCCGCGGCGGCGCGCGAACGCGGCATCGCCGTGGTGCTGGACGCGGGCCGCTGGCGCGATATCCACAGCGAACTCCTGCCACTTGTGGATATCGCCATCTGCTCCGCGGCCTTCGCACCGCCGGGTCTGGAGCCGGGCACCGACGCGGTCCTCGACAGTCTGCTCTCCCTCGGGCTGCGCGGGGCCGCGATATCCCGTGGCGGCGAGTCGATCCGCTATGCCACCCCCGCCGACCGAGGCGAGGTTCCGGTGTCGACCGTCGCGGCCATCGACACCCTCGGCGCGGGCGATATCCTGCACGGCGCGTTCTGCCACTTCCACGCGCTGGGCGCGGATTTCCCCACCGCGCTGCGGCAAGCCGCCGAAGTGGCCTCGCTGTCCTGCCGTTTCCTCGGTACCCGGGAATGGATGCGGCACTGGTCGTTTCAGTCGATACGGTAGCCGCGGCCGGATTTGCGCAGGACCAGATCGGCGGTGAACCGCGTGCGCTCCACCAAGCGGGCATTGCTCAGATCGCTGTGCTCCACTTTGGTTTTCGCGTCCGCCGCCGTGCGCCCACCGCGAATATGACGGCGCACCAGCCGCTTCTCGATAATCGGCCGGGGCACGTCCAGATACCAGCTCTGATCCAGCAGCGGCCGCACCGCCGCCCACTCCCCCGTATCCAGCAGCAGATAGTTGCCCTCGGTGACGACGATCGTGTGCTGGTCGAAGACCACGCCGCCGGGCACCGGCTCGTGGAGTTCACGCGAGTACGTCGGCCATGGAACCTGTTGCCCCGGCGCGGTTTCCCGCACTCGGCGCAGCGTTGCCAGATAGCCCGCGATATCGAAGGTGTCGGGCTCGCCCTTGCGCGCCAGTTTCCCGGCCTCGCGCAATCGGTCGTTGGTGAGATGGAAGCCGTCCATGGGCGCGACCTCGGCGATCCGCGCCCCGGCGTGAATATTCAATTCGTCGCGCACGCCCCGCGCGAGGGTCGATTTCCCCGCGCCCGGCGGTCCCGCGATGCCGAGGACGAAACGGCCGCTCCCCCGCGCCCGATCGGCGGCCGCCGCGATACGCGCCGCCAGCTCCGTCAGGGACGTTTCGACGCCGGTGCGGGCCATCCGAGCACTTTACTGCCCGAGCACGCCGAAAATCGTTGCGGGTGCGCCCGACCCGCCGCGATGAATGGGCGAGCCGACCAGTATCCACGCGCCGGTCTCCGGCAATTCGGCCAGGTTGGCCAGGCATTCCAGGCTGATGCGGTGGTCGCGGTACAGCAGTTTCGACACCGCGTATTCGTCGTCGATGCCGATATCGGGACCGAAGGTGTCGATACCGAGCGCCCCGCGTCGCCCCAGACGTCCGGTTTCCAGTAGCCATTCGACGGTGTCGACCGCGAAACCGGGTTGGCGTCCCGAGGATTCGCCCACACCGAGGAAATCCTCGGTGCCCCATTTCGCATCCCATCCGGTCCAGGCGACGATGGCCGATTCGTCCGGGATGCGACCGAATCTCGCCTCCCACACCACCAGATCGCCGACGGTGATGGCGTAGTCGCGGTCGTTCGCACACCGATCCCGCACATCGATCTTCACCGCGGGCAGGAACAGATCCTCGAGATCGAGTTCGTCCGCCGCCGCACCCTCCGGATCGAAGTGAATCGGTGCGCCCCAATGGGTTCCGGTGTGCTCGGCCTGATGGATATGGCGCAGGAAATACCCGTCCGCCGCGATGGTCGCGACCGTCTCCACGGTGAAGGCGGGATCGCCCGGGAACAGCGGCGTCGTGCTCGGATCGTGGATGTGCGAGAGGTTCACGAGCCGACCGAACGGCCTCACCGCGCGCCTCGCGGGATGACGCGCACCAGCGCCTGGAGATCGGCTTCCAGCAGTCGGAACAGCCAGTAGGTGATCACGAAGGCCAGAATGCCACCCACACTGAGCCAGCGGACCGGGACGAGCACCGATTCGAGGTCGGACGCGGAGACGAAGGTGGCGCTGGCGGCGCCGACCAGCGGCACCGAGGCGGCCACGGCGAGATAGAAATTGCTGCGCCGCGCCAAGGCCCACAGCTGCCGCCCGTCGGCGGGTCCGATACCGCCGCGCACCAGCAATTGCGGATACAGCGACCGCACCGCGTACACCGTGATCAGGAAGAACGGATAGGCCAGCGCGATCAGCGCGCAGACGATCTGCGCGGCGAAGAAGTGCGCGAAAGTACTGGGCGGCAGGCTGACTCCCGATCCGGCCAGCGCCAGCGGCCAGCCGATGCCCGCCAACACCCACATCCCGAACGGCACCCAGACGCCGCGGTCGCCCATGGTGAGCGTGTCGGCGCGGGCGCGGGCGAGTTCGGCGGGGGTGTAGACGTGCCCGCGGGCCAATCGGAGCGGTACGGCCAAGGGACGGCGACACAGCCAGACGAGCAACAGCGCGGCCAGCGGGAAGGCGACGGCATTGTTCACCAGCACGACCAGATCGAATCGGTGTTGATCGGCGTCGGACAGCCGGTCGATGATGAGCCGCTGATTGAGTCGGACGTTGTAGAGGCTGGCGAGGGCGTTCGGCACCAGGACGCACAGGACGGCGATGGGCAGCAGCCAGCCGCGCGCTCGGTGGCGCAGGCTGGTCGGCGGCGGGTCGACCAGATCGCGGGCGCGGGCATCGAGGCAGACATCGAGCTGCCCGGCCAGTTCGGCGCCGGTCTGCCAGCGCCGAGCCGGATCCGGGTCCAGACACTCCAGCAGCACCCGGCGCAGTGCGGGCGGGGTGTCGGCGGGCAGCGCGGCCAGAGCCGATTCCGGGACGCCCGCGCGGCGACGCAGCATGAGGTCGGTGAGGTCATCCGGCCCGACATCGGCGGCGGCCACGGCGTGAGTGTCATCGAACGGCGTTGCGCCGGTGAGCATTTCCCACAGCAGCACGCCGAGCGAGTAGATGTCGCTGCGCGTATCGGGCACGCGCGCGGCGGGATCGAGCAGGGCCGCGAGACGTTCCGGCGAGTAATACGCCAACGCCTCGATATCTTTGGCTGCCGCACAACGGATATCGCCGTACCCCGGATGCAGCGGCCCGAGGGCGAAATCCGCCAGCTTCGGCACACCCTCGACGGTGAAGAGCACATTGTCGGGCCGAATATCGTGGTGCTGTACGCCGTGGCGCTCCGCGTAATCGAGTGCCAGGGCGAGACGACGCCCCACCCACGCAATGGTTTCCGGCCAGCTGAGTTCGGCGATCTCGGCGCGTACGCGCGAATCCGTCGGGCGGATCTCACCTCGGGATTCCATCGCGGCATCCACGGACTTCAGCAGCAGTTCGCCACCCTCCCGGGTGCCCTGCTCGCGCAGCCGTTCCAACACACCGGAGGCCGCACCGCCCGGCAGGTACTGCATGTACAACAGCCGCAGCGGTTTTCCGCCGTCCTCGATCCGGCGCTGGTCGAAGACCCGCACGATGTACTGGTGGTCCAGCTGGGCGACGCGAGGCGCGTCACCGTCGGCGTCGGCCTGCACGCGCACCGCCACCAGACGCTGCATGGAGCGCTGCCGCGCCAGGAAGACCCGGCTGGCCGCATCGCCGCCGAGGTCGGTGAGCAGATCGAAATCGTCGAGGCGACGGCCGGTTTCGATGTGGTCGGGCAACCGCGCCGCGGCCATGGGCTCCGCGCCGGTGAGCCGCTCGCGAATGGCCGCGGCCAACTCCTCCGGGTAGTCGGCGGTGAAGGCGTCCAGATCCACGGGCCGGTAGCGGCGGCTCACCAGGAATTCCTCGCAGACCAGCTCCACGAACTGCGGGCTGGCGGCGACCTCGGGAAACTCCTTGCCGTACTCCAGGATTCGCTTGCCCGCACCGGTGCGGTGCCAGCGCTGGCGCAGGTCCACGCGCACCAGGTCGGTGAGCACGGCCAGGCGCGCCTCACTGCCGTCGGGCACGTAATGGCCCAGGGCGGGCGGTTCGGGGCGGTCACCGCGCAGTGCGGATTCCCAGTCGGCGGCGAAACGGGCCACCGCCTCCGCGGGGGTTTCGGGCACGCTCATATCTCCGCGTCGGCGGGCGGGGGCGCGCCGCGAGCCGTCCGGCCGGGGTCCACGACGCGTTCCAGGGCGCTCAGATCGGCCTCGAGGGCCCGGAACATCCAGTAGACCGCCACGAAGGCCGCGATACCGCCCACGCACAGCACGCGGACCGCGACGATCACCTCCGGAATGTCGGTGGCCGGTAGGAAGGTCACACCCGCCACGGCGAGCAGCGGCACCGAGGCGGCGACGGCCAGATAGCCGGTGCAGCGGTCGCCGAGGCGGTGCAACCAGACGGCGTCGTCGGAGCTGATATCGCCGTGCCGCAGGAACATCGGGTAGATACAGCGCACCAGGTAGAAGGTGACCAGAAAGAACGGGTACGCGACCGCGATGGCGCCGCACACCACCAGCGACACCAGGAAGTGCAGCATGCCGCGCGCGGGTATCTCACCGGTCGCCAGGCGTAGCGAGAGCGGGAAGGTGAAACCCGCCAGCACCCACAGCGTGAAGACCACGAAGGAGGCGCGCTCGCCCAGCAGCAGCACGTCCGCGCGGGCCGCTCTGAGCGTCTCCGGATCGAAGGCTCTGCCGCGTTTCAAACCGTGCGGCACGGTGATGACCGAGCGGCCCAGATAGATGATGACCGCTATGCCGATCGGATAGAACAATCCGTTCACCGTCGCGGTGACGAGGGTGAAGGTCCGTTGCGCGTCCTCGGTGAGGCGGCTGACGATCAGCATGTCGTTGTGGCCGATGTTGTACAGGGACGCGAGGATGTTCGGGATGCCGATGGCCAGCGTGATGATCAGGATCCGCCAGCCGCGCAGCCGCAGCCGCCAGCTGTCCGGCGGCGGATCCACCAGGTCGCGGGCGCGTTCGTCGAGGCACATCTCCAGCTGTTTGGCCAGTACGCCGCCGCTGCTCCAGCGTTCGTCGCGATCGGGGGCCAGGCAGGTGAGCAGGACGCGGCGCAGGGCGGCGGGGCAGTCGACGGGCACTCGCTCCAGGGCCACGGAGTCGACGCCGGAGTTGCGGCGGTCGAGCATGGCCTCCAGGGTGGTGCGGTCGCCGTGGTCGCCGGGGCCCGCCGTGCTGTCGTCGAAAGGCTTTGCACCGGTGAGCAATTCCCACAGCACCACACCCAGGGAGAAGATGTCGGCGCGGGTGTCGAGGTCGGCGGCGGTGCCGGGGCGGCCCGGATGGCAGGCCGCGAGCTGCTCCGGGGACATGTAGGACAGCGAGCCGCCGAAGTAGGAGACCGGGCTGGCATCCTCGAGATTGCGACTGAAGCTGATATTGAAATCGGCGAGTTTCGGGACGGCCTCGGCGGTGAGCAGTACATTCGCGGGTTTCACATCGCGGTGCAGGGTGCCGTGGCCGTCGGCGTACTCGAGCGCCTCCGCGAGCCGACGGCCCAGCCACGCAACGGTTTCCGGCCAACTCAGCTCGGCGATCTCGGCCCGCACGCTGGAGTCGGTGGGCCGGATCTCGCCCTTCTCCTCCATGGCGGCATCCACGGCGTCGAGCAGCAGCTGCCCGGAGCGTTGCTCGGCCGGGGTGGCGCGCACCCACCGCAGCACGCCCAACAGCGTCCCGCCCGGCAGGAACTGCATGTACAGCAGCCGTAGCCGTCGACCGGATTCGGTGCGGATACCCGATATGAGCCGCTGATCGAAGACCCGCACGATGTAGTCGTGGTCCAGCTGCGCCAGCGTTTGCGGCTCGGTGCCGTGGTCGGCCGAGATCTTCACCGCCACCAGCCGCTGCAACGACCGCTGTCGCGCCAGGAACACCCGCGCGAACGCGCCCGACCCCAGACTCGTCAACAGATCGAAATCGTCTATGCGCTGGCCGATTTCGATGCGGTCGAGCAACTCCCCGGTATCGGGCGCGGCCGCCGGATCGAACTGCGTGGTCCCCTGCGCGGTCGTACGCGTCGCATCGTCGAGCAGATCGGCGAACGTGGCGTCGGAAACCTCGGCGGCCCGGGTGGACTCCCCGGCGTCGGCCCGCGTCGATTCCCCGGCGTCGGCCCGCGTCGACTCACCGGCGTCGGCCCGCGTCCGCTCCCCCGCGTCGGCGTGCGTGGACTCACCGAGTACATCGGCGGCACGAGTCGAGTCGAGATCAGTTCCCGCTCGAGTGGATTCGTCGATCCCGGTGGCCGCGCGCGTGGGTTCGGCCTCACCTCCGCGCTCCCCCACCTCGCGACCGGTCGCCTCCCCAACGACGCCGGGCGGCGCGGGCGCCGCCTCGGTGGCGACTCCGCCGCGCCGCGAATCCTCGAAGGCCGAGCGGCGGGTGCTCTGGTCCTCGTCGTCGGCATTGAGCATTTCCCGCAGCTCGGCCGCCTGATGCGGATACTCACGCAGGTAGCCGCGGGGATCGACGCGTTCACCGCTGTGGCGGCGAATGACGAACTCCTCGTAGACCAGACCGGCGGGGAGGTCGTGGGCGGTCAGTTCGGGGAATTCGGAACAGTATTCGGTCAGTCTCTTGCGCAGCCGCTGCGCGCGCTCGGCCGCCGCGCCCGACCGGCGCAGCCAGCGATGCCGCATATCCACCCGGATCAGCTCGATTAACGCCCCACGCCGCAGGGTGGAGGCATCGGGCAGGAAATCGGCGATCTCCGGTGGCGCGGCGGCCGCGTCCCAGGCCGCGGCGAAGGCGGCGACCGCGCTGAATTCCGTACCGGCCGTAGCCCGACCGGAACGGTGATCGGCACCTGAACTCATGTCCGCACCTGCCTGGCTCGGCACGGATACCCATCGAATCCGCACTGTTCGGTCCGTGGATGCGCCGGATAGAATCCGCCACACCCGACACCATCATCCCCCGAGCAACTGCGGGAATGATAACTTGCGGCTGCACAGCGGATCACCCGATTTCGACGACCAGGCGACGGGGGAATACCAGCATGTACGACGAGGGCGCCGCCCTAGCGGACGGCATCTCACCAGTGGATACCGACGCCGACCGGCGCGACGCGGCCACATCCGACCGGCCAGCCCATCCCACCGGCCCCGAAACCCCGTCGACGGCTCCCCCCGCGAATTCCTCGCATACGCCTCCGCTGTCCACCGCCGAACCCGGCCAGGAGATAGCGATGACCGCTGACGACACCCCCGACGCCACCCCCACCGCAGCGGGCACCGCATCCGGCGCGACACATCCCACCCGGCCCGAGCCCGACGCACCGCCCGCCACCCCTGGCGGCCTCGCCGAGGAATCGAGCGGCCACTCCGAATCGCCCACCGCTGCTTCGACGGGCGGCGATCGGGCTCCGCGCATCGATACCGGATCGGCCACGGCCATCGCGGCCGCGGTGCGGGACGGGGTGCTCTCACCCGTCCACCTGGTGGACGAGGCGCTGGAGCGAATTCAGGCCCGAGACCGAAAAGTCAACGCGTTCAGTCATGTTCGCGCCGAGGCGGCGCGGGCGGAGGCGGCGGCCGTGGCGGAGCGGGCCGATCTGGATGTCCTGCCGCTGGCCGGGGTGCCCATCGCGGTGAAGAACAATATCGACGTGGCGGGCGAGGTGACCCGCGCCGGATCCACTGCCGGGTCGGATCGGCCCGCGGCGGCCGATCATCCCGTGGTGCGGCGACTACGGTCGGCTGGCGCGGTGATCGTCGGCCTTACCGCTGTTCCGGAGTTCGGCCTGTGGGGTGTCACCGATTCCCCCACGGCGGTCACGAGCAATCCCTGGAACCCGAAGTTCAGCGCCGGTGGCTCCTCGGGCGGGTCCGGCGCGGCGGTCGGCTCCGGCATGGTGCCCATCGCGCACGGCAACGACGGACTCGGTTCGGTGCGCATTCCCGCCGCCTGCTGCGGTGTCGTCGGCGTGAAGCCGGGGCGCGGGCTGATTCCGGCCGAGGTGGGACTCGACTCTTGGGGCGGCATGACCGAAAACGGTGTGCTCGCAACGACTGTCGCCGATGCGGCGCTCATGCTCTCGGTGCTCGCGGACCGCCCGGACCTGGCCGATCTGGAGTCGCCGCAATCCCTGCGCATCGGCCTCGCCGCCGCGGCCCCGCTGCCGCTGACCCGCGTGGACCGGCACTGGGACGCCGCCGCCCGCAAGGCCGCCGCCGCGGCCGCCAATGCCGGGCACGCCGTCGAATCGGCCGAATTGCCGTATCAGGGCGCGACTTTCGCGCTCATGCTGCGCTGGGTGGCCAATGCCGCCCGCGAGGCCGCCGCCGTCGCGCACCCGGACCGACTCCAGAAGCGCACCCGCACCCATATCGCGCTCGGCAAGCTGGCCCTGCGCTCCGGCCTGATCCGCGCCTCCCAGGTGGACCGCATCGAGGCCCGACTGCTCGACCACTTCGACCGCTACGACGTGATCATCACCCCCACGCTCGCGACCCCGCCGCCGCGCGCCCGCCGCTGGCACGCCCTGCCGTGGCTCGCCAATGTCGTTGCCAATGTGCGCTATTCGCCCTACACGCCGCTGTGGAACCTGGTCGGCTGGCCCGCCCTGACCGTGCCCATGGGGATCCATCCGCGCACCGGCACCCCGGTCGCCGCCCAACTCATCGGCCCGCCCGGCAGTGAATCCACTCTGCTTCGCGTGGCGGCGCAGCTCGAATCCGCCCACCCGTGGCGGCGCACCGCGCGCTGAAACCACGACGGCGGCTACCGAAACTTCCTGAACGACAACCGGATCGCCAAGCGGGGCCGTCGAAAAGCCCCTGCGAAACGGCGGGCCGCTCGCGGCATAACCCGCGAGCGGCCCGAATACGTTCCCGCGCAGCGCGGTGCGGCAGTGCCTCCGACCCACTGCCGCCGTCTGTCAGCGCAGGCTACTGCGCCGCGGCCACCGGCTCGCGGTCGGCGAAACCGCCCTCGAGCACGCGGGTCGCGAATTCGAGAATGGTCGGCCGATCGTCGTCCGCGCGCCAGGCTACGGCCAGTTCGCACGGCGCCAGCCCGGTGACCGGACGGGCGGTCAGCCCGGGCCAGCGGTACATGGGCACATTGTTCTCGGCGAGCAGGCAGATGCCGAGGCCGAGCGAGACCGCCTCGAGACGCTCCTCGGCGGTGGCCGCCTCCGCCCCGATGCGAGCCTGACGGCCGCCGCGGGCATCGGCCCCGAGCCAGAAGTCGCGTGCCGCACCGGCTTCGGCGGGCATGGCGATGAAGGGCTCGTCCAGCAGGTCGGTGAATTCGATGCTCTCGTGTCCGGCCAGCGCGTGGTTCTCCGGCAGCAGCACCCAGCGCGGCTCGGTGCGCAGCACCTGCCAGCGGTAGCGGCTGGTGTCGGGTACGGGCAGCCACATGAGCGCCAGATCCGCCTGGCGTCCGGCCAGGCCGCTGGACGGGTCGGTCCAGGACGCGGAGTGCAGTGCCAGGCGGTGTCCGCTGGCGCTCTCCAGATCGGTGATCAGGCCGCGCCCGATGGAGGACTGGATGCCGACGCGCAGCACCTCGCCCGCCTCCTGGAGGGCGACATTGGTCACCTCCCAGAGTTCCAGGATCTTCCGGGCACCTTCGAGCAGTTCCTTGCCCGCCACGGTCAGGGCGACGCTGCGCTGATTGCGATCGAACAGGACCACGTCGAGCTGACGTTCGAGCTGCCGGATCTGCCGTGACAGAGTGGGTTGTGCGATGTGCAGCCGCTGTGCGGCATTGGTGAAGTGCAGTTCCTCAGCGACGGCGACGAAATACCGCAGGTCGCGCAGATGCGGGTCCATAGCCCCTTGCTATCAGAATCGGTCTTGAATTTCCAGCCAGATCCGACCTCGGAGTTTGGAATCCGAAACGAAAACAGCCATCAGGTTTGTTACAGACAGCATATGACGTGGCCTGGGCACTGTGCGAACCGGCTCCGCGAACCGCCA
The DNA here is from genome assembly GCF_044459025.1 of Nocardia sp. NPDC050406. Taxonomy (NCBI): domain Bacteria; kingdom Bacillati; phylum Actinomycetota; class Actinomycetes; order Mycobacteriales; family Nocardiaceae; genus Nocardia; species Nocardia sp. NPDC050406. The sequence continues at coordinate 911,312 of NZ_JBITIM010000003.1, forward strand.
GCGACCAACAAAATGGACAGCTGAACAAGATCTATACGGTCAAGTGACCAGCAGTTACCCGCGCCACGGCCATCAACCCGGACAAGATCGAGCGGGCGCGTGGAGGACACAGCAACAACCAGGGTCGCCAGGTCGCGACAACCACTGAACAGGGTGAGTGAAATTCCTCACATTCCCGGCGGAAACGCCCTCCGGGCAACCGATTTCGTGAGGCGAGACGGCTCAGGCTCCGCCGTAGACCTTGGGGTGCAGGGTGCCGATGTAGGGCAGATCGCGGTAGCGCTCGGCGTAGTCGAGGCCGTAGCCGACCACGAATTCGTTGGGGATGTCGAAGCCGACATGCATGACATCCACCTGGGTGCGCAGCGCGTCGGGCTTGCGCAGCAGCGTCACGACCTCGAGCGAGGCCGGATTGCGGCTGGAGAGGTTGCGCAGCAGCCACGACAGCGTGAGACCGGAGTCGATGATGTCCTCGACGATCAGCACATTGCGCCCGGCGATGTCCTTGTCGAGATCCTTCATGATGCGCACGACGCCCGAGGACGAGGTGGACGAACCATAGGAGGAGACCGCCATGAACTCCATCTGCGTGGGGATGGAGAGTTTCTTGGCCAGGTCTGTCATGAAGAAGATCGCGCCCTTGAGCACGCCCACCAACAGCAGATCGCCTTCCGGGGCGTCAGCCGGATAACGCTTGGCAACAAGGTCGGCCAATTCCTCGACCTTCGCCGCGATCTCGTCCTCGCTGATCAGCACCGACGCGATGTCGTCCCCGTACACGTCCGCTGGTTTCCCTTCAGTGATGTGGATCCCGAATCACCTGGGCTCGTACTCGGCCAAGCTCAGTATGAGAGTGCCATGTTCGCGCCCGGCAACCAACCTGGTCCCGTCCGACCCGCCGCCAACGGCCACGCCGCCCTGTCCGCGCCAATCGGTGACCAGCGCGTCGACCGCGCGTAAATGCTTGTCGGTCAACGCCTTAGCGCCACCGTCGAGCAACCATGCCCGAATGGCCCGCTTCCGCAGGGCGGGCACGGCAGTGGCGAGTATCTCGACGGCGAGCCCTTCGCCATCGCGCGCCCGCTCCAGCAAATTCTCGGCGAGCGCGTCCAGGAGCGCCCCGTCCTCGCGCAGCTGAGCCGCCGTTCTCGCCAGCGCCGCCGCGACGCCGCCACCGAGCACCTCCTCCAGAAGCGGCAGCACCTCGGTGCGGAGCCGAACCCGGGTGAACTCGGCCCTGCTGTTGTGCGGATCCTCGTGCGGGACGAGCCCGATATCCGCGCAGAGCTGTCGGGTGACCGCGCGCCGCACCCCCAGCAGCGGCCGCCCCCACGGATCGGCGAAGGCCGCCATCCCTTGAATGGACCGCGCGCCCGAACCCCGCGCCAAACCCAGCAGCACGGTCTCGGCCTGATCGTCGAGGGTGTGGCCGAGCAGGACCGGCAGCCCCTCGCGCGCGCCGTCCAGCGCCGCGTATCTGGCCCGCCGCGCCGCGGCCTCCAACCCGCCGCCACCCGACACCCGAACCGCCAGCACCCGAGCCGACCGACAGCCGAGTCGCAGAGCGGCGGCGGCCGCCTCGGCGGCCACGGCGGCCGAGCCCTCCTGCAAGCCATGATCGACGACGAGCGCGTCCACGGCATCGGCCTCGGCGACGGCGGCCGCCGTCAGCGCCGACGAATCCGCCCCGCCCGACAATCCGACGGCCACGACCCCGTTGGGGGCGTACACGCCCAGCCAATCCCGCACGGCGTGCCGCATTTCCAGCGCGGCCGGGGTCTCGGGTAGCCGTGGGCGATTCACACCACCGATGGTTTCACGCCGCCGTCCGACAGCGCAGGGCACTCAGCCCAGGACGCGATTCACCCAGCGCCGCGGCTCGCCGATCTCATCGGTGCGCGGCAGCGTGTCCCCATCGGTCCAGATGGCGTTGAAGCGCTCCATGCCCACGGTCGCCACGACCTCGTCGACGAACTTCTTGCCGCGCACGTACTGCGCGACCTTGGCGTCCATACCCAGCAGCGCCCGCAGCAGCCGCTGAATCGGATTGCCCGGACGGCGGCGGCGCTGGTCGAAGGCGGAGCGAATGCGGGTCACCGAGGGCACCACGGCCGGGCCGACGGCGTCCATCACATGATCGGCATGGCCCTCCAGCAGCGTGCCGAGCATGAGCAACCGATCCAGGGCCTCGCGCTGCGGTTCGGGCTGACTGGCCCGCAGCAGTCCGATCACCCCGCTGGCGGCCGGATCCTCGATACCGCGCCGACGATCCTTAACAGCCTCCATGAGCCGGGCGAGAATATCGGCCATGGGCTCGTCGCCGACCTCACCGAGCACCTCGACATTGCGCTTCATGTACCCCGCCAACCACGGCGCGGAGGAGAACTGCACCCGGTGGGTGACCTCGTGCAGGCACACCCACAACCGGAAGTCGCTGGGCGGCACGCCGAGTGCGCGTTCCACGCCCATGATGTTCGGCGCGACCAGCAGCAGGGTGCCGTCGGGCCCGCTGAAGGGGTCGTACTGGCCGAGGATGGCGGTGGACAGGAAGGCCAGCATCGCCCCGGCCTGCACCCCGGCGGGTTTGCCCACGAATCCGCGATCACGCGAGTCGGTGCCGGTGAGCGCCGACATGGACGCCGCGGCCGCCCGAATCCAGCCGGGCCGGTCCACGATGCGCGCGGCGGGCACCACCGAACCGTCCACCAGATGGCTGACCTCGCGCACCGGGGCCTCGGCCCGAATGGAGGCCTCGGCCAGCTCGGCCACGGCCTGCTCGGCCGAGTACCGCGTCGTGCGCGGCCCCGACGGCACCAGCAGCGATCCGGTGCGGGCGGCGAGCTGCCAGTCGACGGCCCCGGTCAGCCCGGACTTGGATTTGCGGCTCAGCTCACCGGTTTTCGGGTCGATCACCAGTTGGGCGTGGGATTCACCGGAGTCCGGTCGCGCGGCATCCGCCGAATTGTGTTCGGGTCCGGTCATATTCATCCACCCGTCAGGAGCAGCCACAGTTACGCAGCGTGGTGGCGATGGCGTCCAATGCCGGGCGGCTCAGCCCCGGCAGTCGGTCGTTCGACATCAAAGCGAAAGTGAGTACGCGCCCATCGCGATCCAGCACATACCCCACCAACGAGCTTGCCACATCCAGAGTTCCGGTCTTGGCGCGAACCCAGCCCGCCGCGGCGCGGTCACCGTCGACGTAACGGTCGGTCAGCGTGCCGGTCGCCCCGGCCACGGGCAGGTAGTCGAGCAGGGCCGCGAGCGGGGCGGGAGCGCCGTTCGGGGTCGAATTCCCTTGGTTCCCGGTGTCGTTCGGCAGCGCCGCGACGGTGATGACGCGGTCCAGCACGCTCGGCGGCATGCGGTCGTCCACGGACAGTCCGCTGCCCCCGTCGAGCAGGGTCACCCCCGTGGTGTCGAATCCGGCCGCCCGCAAAGTGGTATTGATCCCGGTGGCCGCACCCGCGAAGGACTGCTCGTTGCCGGTGGCGGCCGCGATCTCCCGGCCGATGGTCTCGGCCAGCACGTCGTCGGAGTGCACCATCATGTCGTGCAGCCGGTCGCGCAGCGGCGCGGACTGAACCGAGGCCACCTCGACCGCCCCGGCCGGTGCGGTACCCAGTCGCACCCGCGCGGGGTCGAGACCGAGCTCGGTGGCCAGCCGCTGACCGGCGGCCAGTGCGGGCTTGTCGGTGCGCGGCGAGTAGTCCTTCAGCGGTTCCAGCCGCCCGCCGTCGATCATGACCGGGTCGATGGGCGCGATGGAACCGCCCGCGATATCCACCGGATCCCAGCCCTGCGCCATACTCGGGCCGGTGTAGAGCGAGGTGTCCACCACGATCGTGTCGACCTTGCGGCCGGACGCCTTGATCCGCGACACCAGATCCGACAGCTTGGGTCCGTTCGGGTAGTAGCCCTTGCCGTCCGGCTGCGCGGTCAGCGTGGGATCGCCGCCGCCGACCAGCACCAGCTCATTGGGCGCGGACCCGGCCACCACCTTGGTGGTCACCCGCTTGTCGGGCGGCAGCGCGAGCAGGGCCGCCGCGGTCAGCAGGATCTTGGCGTTGGAGGCCGGAATCATCGGCTTGTCGGGATCGGTGCTGAACAGCACCTCACCGGTGTCGCCATCGGAGACCATGCCCGCGAAGATGCCCAGATCCGGATTGCCGACCACGGGCGCGAGCGCCGCGGCCAGACCGCTCTTGCTCGGCGCGGGGCCATCGGTGGGCGCGGGCGTGACCTGCGGCGTGGCCGTGACGGGCGTCGGCTGCGCGGCGATCGTCAATCCCCCGTGCCGGAATTCCTCCGTCCACGGTTTCACGATCAGTGCCACCGAACCCGCCGCGATAAGCACCATGACCAGGAGCGATGACACCAGGACCCAGGTCCTGCGGCGACGCTTGGCCGCCAACCCACCGATCTTCTTCTCGTCCGGACCAACCACGTGCCGCTGTCTCCCTGATACCAGTGGTGGGGATTGTCCGGCGTCCCTGCCGCACCCACGCGCTCGCGCACCACACTATCCTCGTTGCGCAGTCGTTCCCCCGAACGAGCTGGCGAGTCGGCAGCCATAGGCACCAGAAAAGAGGAGATGACGTGGAGTTCGACGTCACCATCGAGATCCCCCGGGGTCAGCGGAACAAGTACGAGGTGGACCACGAGACGGGCCGCGTCAAGCTGGACCGGTACCTGTACACCCCGATGATGTACCCGGCCGACTACGGCTTCATCGAGAACACCCTCGGCTCCGACGGCGATCCCCTGGACTGCATGGTGCTGCTGCCCGAGCCCGTGTTCCCCGGTGTGCTGGTGGAGGCCCGCCCGGTCGGCGTGCTGCTGATGAGCGACGAGGCCGGTGGCGACGAGAAGGTCGTGGCGGTGCCCGCCGGTGACAAGCGCTGGGATCACATCCAGGACGTCGAGGACATTCCGGAGTTCCAGCGCAAGGAGATCGCGCACTTCTTCGAGCGCTACAAGGATCTGGAGCCCGGCAAGTGGGTCAAGGTCGAGGGCTGGGAGGGCCGCGCCAAGGCCGAGAGCCTGGTCACCGAGGCCTACGCCCGGCTGAAGGAGCAGGGCGGCCACTGAGGCCATTGGGCCGACATACGAACGGGTGGTGCGGTTTTCGCACCACCCGTTGTTTGTGTCGGAACCGTGTCTACTTGCCCTTGAACTGCGGTTCGCGCTTCTCGAACACGGCCTGGATGGCCTCGGTCAGATCCTCCGAGGGCAGGAAGGCGGCATTCCACGCGGAGACGTAGCGCAGCCCCTCGGCCACCCGGCCCGCCTTGGGCTGTTCCAACACATCCTTGATGCCCTGCACCACCAGCGGCGGATTGGCCGCGATCTCGCGGGCCATGGCGTGCGCCGCGTCCAGCGCCGCCTCCTGATCGGGGTACACGTCGTTGACGAGGCCGATCTTCTCGGCGCGCGCGGCGTCGATGTCCTTGCCGGTGTAGGCGAGCTCGCGCACGTGACCTTCGCCGATGATGCCCGGAAGCCGGTGCAGCGAACCGATATCCGCCACGATGGCGACCTTGGCCTCGCGCAGGCTGAACTTGGCGTCGGCGCTGGCCAGTCGCACATCCACGGCCGCGATGAGGTCCAGGCCGCCGCCGATGCACCAGCCGGAGACCGCGGCGATGACGGGCTTGCCGCAATCGGCGACCGCGGTGACCGCGGCCTGCATCTCGCGAATGTGGCGCAGGAAGTTGGTGCGCGGCTTGGCCAGCGCCTTGCCCTCGCCGAGCAGCGGACCGAACAGCGGGCTCATGGCGGGCAGATCCAAGCCGTAGGAGAAGTGCTTGCCGGAACCGGTGAGCACGATGGCGCGCACCTCCGGGTCGGCGTCGAGTTCGCCGAAGATCAGCGGCAATTCGTGCCAGAAGTCGGGTCCCATGGCATTGCCCTTACCGGGTCCGGTCAGGGTCACCTGGGCGACGTGGTCCTTGCTCTCGACTGTGAAAGCCTTCCATGCAGTCATTCGCCCAGCGTATCGGTGGCGCGGGCGGCGCGCGTGCGCAGTGCTGGCGCGGCGCTGAACACGATGTGCCGCAGCGGTTTTCCGCGCGGTGCGGCACAACCGCTGCGGCACGGGCGTTTCCGCGCCCCCATGTGGATGATGCATCACCGATACCCCGCACATCGTCCGCAATCGCTCTACCCTGGTGCCATGCGCAGGTCCCTGCCGCCGATCGCCTCGAAGGTCTCCGACACCCTGATCGCGCGTGGCCATCACGGCGTGATCCTCACCCAGGAACAACCCACGCACACCGCCGCCGCGGCCGCCGAGGCCCTCGGCGTGGCAATCGGTGCGATCACCAAATCCCTTGTGTTCCTGCTCGATGACGATCCGGTGCTGCTGCTCGTCTCCGGTGCGCACCAAGTGAATGTCGATCGCACCGGGCAGCGTCTGGAGGGCACCCTGACCCGCGCGCCCGCCGCGCTGGTGCGGGAGGTGACCGGGCAGCCGATCGGTGGCGTGGCCCCGCTCGGGCACCCCACCAATCTGCCCACCTACATCGACAACGCGCTCGCCAGCTACCCCGAGCTGTGGGCGGCGGGCGGGCATCCGAACACGCTCTTCCGAACGAATTTCCGCGAGTTGGTCCGCATCACCGCAGGTCTGGCCATTGATGTCGACTGAATTCAAGTCAGATTGAGCACAACCAGGAATAGCCGCGCCGCCTCGGACGTAGGTTCGGGGTGTGAGCGATTTCCCCTCCGAGCTACGGGTCCCCGATGATCTGAGCGGCATCACCGCGCATCAGTTCCGCTCCGCCATGCGGCACTATCCGGCGGGCGTGACCGTGGTGACCCTGGCCTCCGAGAACGGTCCGGTCGGTTTCACAGCCACCTCGTTCGCCTCGCTGTCCGCCGAGCCGCCGCTCATCTCGTTCAATATCGCGCACACCTCCTCCAGCATCGCGGCCCTGCTGCGCGCGGAGTCGGTGGTGGTGCACTTCCTCGGCGAACACCAGCAGCACATCGCCAAACGCTTCAGCCGCGCCGCCGACCAGCGCTTCGCCGACCACTCGCTGTGGACCACCCTCGATACCGGCGAGCCGGTGCTGCACGGCACCCCGATCTGGGTGCGCGCCACCATCCACAAACTCATCGAACTCGGCGATCACACCCTCGTGGTGGGCCTGGTGACCCGCGTGCACGACGATGCCGAGGAGCTGCCCGCCGCCGCGCCGCTGCTCTACTACAACGGCGGCTACCACCGCCCGGAAGCGCTCTGACCGGTCAGGTCGCCGAGGTCGCGGTGCCGATGCCGAGCGCCGCGAGAATTCCGGCGCTGGCCTGTTCCAGACGGTCGCGTACCTTGCGGCTGCGCAACAGATCCGCCGCCCGCGCGGCGGCGAGCGCGAGCAGCACCATTTCGATTGCGGCGATGGCACTTTCGATCGCGCCGAGGGCGAGGGTGTTCGCGAAGGTGACCTCGGTCAGGAACTGCGGCAGCACCGCGAGATAGAACAGGCCGACCTTCGGGTTGAACACGCACGACAGCAATCCGGCGACGAAGGCCGACCGCGCCGACGCCGCCCGCTCCCGCGCGCCCGCGTGTTCGAGACCCTCGTGCTCGGACCGTTCCCGGCGCTCCCGGCGCAGCGCGATGAGCGTGCGAATTCCCAAGTACACCAAGTAGATTCCGCCGACGACCTTCAGTGCGCGATAGGCGGTGGCCGACTGCTCCAGCAGCGCGGCGACGCCCGCCGCCACCACCACGGCCCAGACGATTCCGCCCAGCGCCGACCCGACCGCCGCGGCGATCGCGGGTCGTCGCCCCGCCATCGAAAACCGCAGCACCAGAAACGAATCCGGGCCGGGCGTCACCGACAGCAGGACACACAGCCCGATAAAGCTCAGCAGCAGCGGAAGGCTCACCCGTCAATGGCAGCGCACAATGTCCGCCGAGGCAACCCACTTACCAATGGCGAACTTTCAGCAAGCGGCTGTTGGGTTCAGGCGCGGAACTCCGCGGCCAGCTCGCCGAACATATCGGTGTTCATAGCGAAGGCCAGGCGCGCCTCGTCGAGTACCCGCTCGGTCTCCTCACCGGAGATCGGCAGGGCATCGAGGGCCTCGCGGTACTCGCGCTTGAAGGCCGCCGGGTTGGAGATCTGGTCGAAGACGTAGAACCGCACGCCGTCGCCCTTCTTGGGCAGCTCCCACAGCTTCTCGGCGGTACCGCGAATGACCTGCCCGCCCGAGAGGTCGCCGAGGTAGCGGGTGTAGTGATGAACGACATATCCGGCGGGCCAGGTGCGCGCGCATTCGGCGATGCGGGCGGCGTAGGCGAGTGTGGAGGGCAGCGGACGCAGCTCGTCACGCCAGCCCGCGCCGCCGAGATGGGCGAGGTCGATTTCCAGTGCGGCCAGGCGAGCAAGTTCCGGGCGAACGAAGGGTCCGGCGACCGGATCGGCGGCGAGTTCGGCCGAGTGCCGCTCGAGCGCCTCGTACACGAACCACAACTGGGCGGTGTAGCGGTAGAACGCCTGGATACCGAGGGTGCCGCCGAGCATGTCGCGCATGAACGAGCTGTGCTCGGCCTCGTTGTGCTGCTGCTCGGTGGCGGTGCGAACAAGGGTCGAGAACGGCGTCGCGGTGTCCAGCATGGTCGTGCTCCTCGTTGTCGATCCAGGGGCAGACCGCACTATGGCTACCCTAACTTCACCATCGAGGCTACCGACGCCTACAAACCGCTACTTCCTACTTTGCGGTCCTCCCGATCCAACTTTCGGATGATTCTCGGGAGAGGGTTGACAAGTTCCGGCCGCGTCTGCCAACCTCTCCAACCAGGTCATGAGTACCAGCGTCAAGCCCCGGCTAGCTGGTCGGCAACCCTCCTCCGCGGTGGGGTGCTCCGGGTGACGACCGGGCCGTCGTTCACAAGAACGCGGCAAGCGCGGACTCTTCGATCACCGATCACGAGTCCCTGAACCGACGGGATTTCGTCATGACTGCTTTCGCCGACCAGAGCTGCGCCGCCCTCGCCACCGTCTCCGGATGTGATCTCGCGGTGCCGCTGGTGCAGGGCGGGACCGCCACCTACGCCAACTTCGACTACGCCGCCAGCGCCCCGGCCCTGCGCCAGGTCACCGACCGGGTGGCCGAGCTGCTGCCGTACTACGCCAGCGTGCACCGCGGCGCGGGCTACGCCTCGCGCGTCTCCACCGACTGCTACGAGAATTCGCGAAAGACGGTGGCGCGCTTCCTCAATGCCGCCGACGACCAGTGCGTGGTCTTCACCCGCAACACCACCGATTCGCTGAACCTGCTGGCCTCCTGCGTACCGGGCGACACCGTGGTACTCGACACCGAGCACCACGCCAACTTCCTGCCGTGGACCCGCAACGGCCGCCGCGTGGTGCGCGCCGCCGACACCATCGAGGAGACCATTCAGCGCATCGTCGCCGAGCTGTGCGCCAAACCCGCTGCGCTGCTGGCCATTACGGGCGCGTCGAATGTGACCGGGGAGCTGCTGCCGATCGAGCGACTGGCGTGGATCGCGCACCAGTGCGGCACCCGCATTCTGGTCGATGCCGCGCAGCTGGCGCCGCATCGCCGAATCGACCTGCAGGGCACCGGAATCGACTATCTCGCCTGCTCCGGGCACAAGCTCTACGCACCGTTCGGCGCGGGAGTGCTTGTGGGACGCCGGGATTGGCTGGATGCGGCCGAACCGTACCTCGCCGGTGGCGGCGCGGTCCGCCAGGTCACCGCGACCGAGGCCGACTGGGCTCCCGCGCCGCAGCGCCACGAGGCCGGGTCGCCGAATGTGCTCGGCGCGGCCGCGCTGGCCGCCGCCTGCGACGCCCTGGCCGCCCTCGACGAGACCACCGTCACCGAGCACGAGCTCTACCTCGCCCACCGCCTGCGCTACGGCCTGAAAACCGTTCCGGGAGTGAAGTTCCTGCGCATCTGGCGCGACAGCACCGATGCCGTCGGCATTGTCGCCTTCACCGTCGACGGCTTCGAACCCGGGCAGGTGGCGGCGTATCTCTCCGCCGAACACGGCATCGGGGTGCGTGACGGGCGTTTCTGCGCGCATCCGCTGCTGGCCAAGCTCGGGGTGGACGGCGCGCTGCGCGCCAGTATCGGTCTGGGCACCACGGCCGCCGATGTGGACCGGCTCATCGATGCGGTGTCCAGCCTGGTCGAGCACGGCGCGAAGTGGAATTACGGTCGCACCGAAGGACATTGGAATCCGGTGCCGGAGACCCGCCCGTTCGGCGGGGATGCCGCCGGAGCGGCTCCCTGCGTGCTCTGAGGTCGCGCGTCCGCCCCCGGTGAGTCACCGGGGGCGGACATTTGCGGGTTTCAGAACACGAGATAGCGCTCGGCCAACTCCTCGACCACCGGGTCGTCGTCGGCGACGGTGTTGAGCAGATCGAGATCGGTGGAGACCGACAACTGTCGAATGTCGTCCTGATCCGGATCCTGCGCACCGTCCTCGTTGAGCTGCCGCAGTAACTTCTCCCGTACTCGTTCTTTCAGCGAATCACCCATATCGACAGCATGCCCCGATCCGCCGATCCCATCCCCCGGCACGCCGATGATCACACCGGGGCGAGCCAGGTCCCCCACGGTGAATTGCGCAGCACCGTGTACGCCACCAGGAAGGCGAGCGCTCCCCACAGCCACATGCGCGACAATCCGGTCGGCAGGGGTCGGGAGCGCTGACCGCGCCAACTGCGCACCAGCCAATCGCCCCACCAGAGCGCGAAGATCGCCATGAGCGGGACCAGGAGCAGATTGCTCTGGACGGCGTCGAGCACCCGCCCATCGGTCAGATTGTTGATGCCGCGCAGGCCGCCGCATCCGGGACACCACCAGCCGGTGAACTCGTGAAAGGGGCACAGGCCCCAGGAGCCTTCCTGGTGGGGATCGCGAAAGTGCAGCGCCGCAACCACTCCGGCGACCGCCGCCCCCGTGAGCACTGGCATCGCCACGGCCCGCCACCTGGGGCGAACGGGGGGATTCGGCGTATTCGCGAGCGTGGCGTCCACGAGGATCAACGGTAGTCGCGCCTTTCCACGCCCGCCAGATCGGTGTCCGGTGCACGGCTTCCCCTTGACAGACGAGAACGTGTTCTAAAAACTGCTTCGTGATCGCCATCACACAGCGGACCGTCGACCGCTCGGCTGGTCCGGTCGCGTCAGGCGCGGCGGGACAGCGGGTTCGCCAGGCCTCCGCCCGCACCGAGGAGATACGCCCCATGATCCTGGACAGCTTCCGACTGGACGGCCGCGTCGCCGTGGTGACCGGAGCGGGCCGCGGCATCGGCGCCGCCACCGCCCTGGCATTGGCCGAGGCGGGCGCGGATGTCGCCATCGCCGCCCGTACCGCCGATCAGCTCGAAGAAGTGGCGGGCAAGGTCCGCGCCCTGGGCCGCCGCGCGGTCGTCTTCCCGGGCGATCTCTCCGACACCGATACGCTGACCGCGTTCGCCGACACCGCGGCGGCCGAGCTGGGCCGCCTCGACATCGTGATCAACAATGTGGGCGGCACCATGCCGAACACCTTCCTCACCACCACCCCGAAATTCCTCGACCAGGCGTTCCATTTCAACGTCACCACCGCACACGCCCTCACGGTCGCCGCGACCCCGCACATGCTCGAGAACGACGGCGGCTCCGTCGTGAACATCTCCTCCGCCCTGGGCCGCGTCCCCGGCCGCGGCTACCTCGCCTACGGCACCGCCAAGGCCGCCCTGGCCCACTGGACCCGCATGGCCGCCACCGACCTCTCCCCCCGCATTCGCGTCAATGCCATCGCCGTCGGCTCGGTCCTCACCTCCGCCCTGGATGTCGTTGCGCAGCAACCGGATATCAAGAAGCGCATCGAGGACGCCACCCCACTCCAGCGCATCGGCGAACCCTGGGAAATCGCCGCCGCCGCCGTCTACCTCTGCTCCCCCGCGGGCGGCTACGTCACCGGCAAGATCCTCGAGGTGGACGGCGGCCTCACCGCCCCGAACCTCGACCTGGGCCTGCCGGACCTGTAGGCGCGAGCGCCTTCTTCATCGCGCGGGCGCTGCGCTGGCCGGTGCACGACGGGTTGAGGCGGCCCGCGGCCTTGATCGTGGCCAATACCGGTGCGACTTCGAGTGTTCGGATGGCCTCGAAGGTGCCGAGGCGGCGGGTCAGGTAGTGGTGCAGCGCACCGGTATCCGAGCACATCACCTGTGCCACAAGGTTGTTCGGCCCGGTAGTGGCGAAGACGAAGGCGAGCTCGGGGTGCCCGGCCAATTCGCTGGCGACCTCATCGAGCCGAGCCGGTGCCACCGACATCCACAGCAGCGCTTGGGTATTCGCGCCCAGCAGCGCGTCGTCGAGCTGCACGTCGAAGAAGATTTCGTCGCGCCCACGCAGATCGGCCAGCCGACGCGCCACCGTCGCCGGTGACCACCCGGTGGCGGTGGCCAGGTCGGCCAATCCCGCCCGTCCATCGGCCTGCAATGCCGCCAGCAGGGCGTCGTCCGCATCGGAGACGGCTCGTCCGGACACCGGACCGTCGAGTCGTGGCGTGAGTCGACGGCACTGCCGCTCGTCCAGCGCCGCGACCTGCCCGTGCCACGCGGTCGGACCGCCCAGGTAGGTGTGCAGCACATAGTGCGCCGAGACCGTCGTAATGCTTGCGGCCCTGGGGATTTCGCGGAGCAGAAACGACTGTGCCGCATCCGCGTCGCCCGGCATGCGGACGATGAGCAGAATTTCGGTGCCGCCCGACAGCAGCTTCACCCACGAGGTATCCGGTCGGCGGGCCAGCGAATCCGCGAGCGTCCGCGCCGCCGCGGTGGTCGCGCCGAGCCGGACCAGCCAGCGCGTGTGCTCGTCGCGCTCGTGGTGCACCAAGCCGACGACCCGCAATCCCGCGTCGGCCCGCAGTCGTCGATAGCGACGGGCGACCGTCTGCGTCGAGACGCCGAGCACCTCGCCGATGCGGCTGAACGGCGCGCGTCCGTCGATGCGCAGCGCGTGTACGAGACGCCGGTCCAACTCGTCGAGGACGGTCATTTCTCTCAGTATTCCGCCGCCGATGGAAACTTTCCACCAATCCCACCGTGCGGGTGGAGGTATCCGTCATCGCAGCCGGATGGTGGTCGAGTCCCGGGACGCCGCGTCCCACCGACTCACCGAAGGACCGCCATGATTCTCGTAACCGGTGCCACCGGCACCGTCGGCCGCGCCCTGGTCGACCAACTCGTCACCGCAGGGGCACCGGTTCGCGCCCTGACCCGTCGCCCCGCCACCGCCGCACTCCCCGACGCCGTCGATGTGGTCGCTGGCGACCTGAACGACCGCGCCAGTATCGCCGCCGCCCTCGCGGGCGTGGACCGCGTCTTCCTCCTGTCCACCGGCCCCCAAATCCCGGTCCACGACGCCAATCTCCTCCACGAGGCCACCCGCGCCGAGGTCACCCACGTCGTCAAACTCTCCTCGGCCCGCACCGCCGACGCCACCGCCACCGACCCCATCCCCACCTGGCACCGCCACGGCGAGGAGTCCCTACGCGCCAGCGGCCTCGACTGGACCATCCTCGCTCCCCTCGGCTTCATGGCCAACGCCCTGCACTGGGCCAACACGATCCGCGACCAGAACACCGTCTACGCCCCCTACGCCTCCGGCCGCATCGCCGCGATCGACGAAAACGACATAGCCGCCGTAGCCGCCACAGTCCTCACCACCCCCGGCCACCACTCCCAGACCTACCTACTCAGCGGCCCCGAACCCCTGACCCCCGCCGACATGACCGCCACCCTCGCGGACACCCTGGCCAAACCACTGCGATTCGTCGAAGTCGACCCCGCCACCGCCCACCGAACCCTCCTGTCCCACGGCGTCCCTCCCCGCATGGCCGACGCCATCATGGCCCTACGCGCCACCGCCACGGAATCCTTCACCTCCGCCATCCACCCCACCGTGCGGGAACTGACCGGCACCGCCCCAAACACCTTCCGCCAGTGGGCAACCCGCCACTTGGCCGACTTCGGGTGACAGATCGATCCGAGTGAATGCCCGGACCGAACACGGGCCGGAAAACGACAACAGGTGAGCACCGAAAACGGTGCTCACCTGTGGTTTTTGGAGCCGCCTGGGGGAATCGAACCCCCGACCTTTTCATTACGAGTGAAGCGCTCTACCGACTGAGCTAAGGCGGCGTGCCTTTCGGCGGTGCGAGTCTATCGTCTCGGGGGCGGATTGCGAAAACCCGTGGTAGTGGTCACGCGGAGCGGGCGGCCATGAGGGTGGCGACCATGGCCGCTACCGCGAAGCGGGGCTTCACGTTGGTGTCGAGGGCTTCGCGGCATTCGAGGACGGCCTGGATGGAGCGGAGTAGGCCCTCGGGGCGGACGTCCGAGGCGAGTTCGCGGATTTGGTCGGACATGTCGGGGTGGGTGAGGGCTACGCCGGAGGTGGAGTCGGGGGTGGCGGCGCGCAGGCCGACGGCGAGGGCGTCGCGGTAGAGACCGGCGACGTCGATGAGGGCGCGGTCCAGGGCGTCGCGGCCGGTGCGGGTGGCGCGGGACTTCTGGCGACGCTCGAGATCTTTGAGGGCTCCGGCCGAGCCTCGGGTCGCGCCCGCGGTGCCTTTGCCGGTGCCGCCCGCGCCCATGGCCGTCGCGAGTTCGTCGCGTTCCTTCTCGTCGCGGGTGGCGCTGACCTCTTTGGCCTCTTCATCGGCGGATTTCACCAGGGCGTCGGCGGCGGCGTAGGCCGCGCCGGGGCGCGCGGTGGCGGCGACCAGGGCCAGGGCTCGCTTGCGTCGGGTCCGCGCCTCGTCGTCGGTGGCCAGGCGTCGGGCGCGCCCGACATGGCCGCCGCTGATGGAGGCCGCCCACGCGGCGGTCTTGGCATCGAGGCCGTCGCGCTCGACCAGCACCTTCGCGATGGCATCGACCGACGGCGTCACCAGATGCACGTGCCGACACCGCGACCGCAGCGTCACGGAGATGTCCTCGGGATCCACCGACGGCGCGCACAACAGGAACACGGTCCGCTCCGGCGGCTCCTCGACCACCTTGAGCAGGACGTTTCCGGCGGCCTCGGTGAGGCGGTCGGCATCCTCGACCACGACCACCTGCCACCGCCCGGTGCTGGGACGGCGCGAGGCGATCTGCACGATCTCGCGCATCTCCTTGGTGCCGATGCTCAAACCCTCGGGCACCACGCGCCGCACGTCGCCGTGTGTTCCGGCCATGGTGGTGGTGCAGGCATGACACTTCCCGCACCCGGGCCGCTCGGGATCGGTGCACTGCAAAGCCGCCGCGAAACACAGCGCCGCCACCGACCGACCCGAACCGGGCGGCCCGGTGAACAACCACGAATGCGTCATGGCCGACGACGACACCGCCCCACCCCGCGCGGCCACCGCGGCCGCAGTCAAGTCGGACTCGACCGCATCCTGCCCTACCAGCCGATCGAAGACACCCGCCACGTCGTACACCCTAGCGGCACCCGCCGACAGCCTCGCCGACGTCCACCAGAGAAGTCAGACGCGCTGATGTGTCGTATTCGCCCCGTCCAGCGACTCCCGGATGATGTCGGTGTGCCCACTGTGGTGCGCGATCTCGCGGAAGATATTGAACAGAATCACCCGCACCGACCACCACTCCCGCTCCGGCGCCCACGGCGCGGTGGGAATCGGAATGGGGGTGTCGAAGCTGTCCACCTCGCGAATCAGCTTCTCGGTGCGCGCCGCCACCTCGTCCCATTCGACGAGCAGCCCCGCGACGGTCTCGTCCGGGCCCAGCCGATACGCCGAATCCATCCCGGACACATCGAATTCCGAGTTCTCGTCGCGTTCGATGATGACGGTCGTCCAGTGCCGTTCGGTGCTGACGATGTGGTGTAGCAGCCCACCCAGGGTGAGTTCGCTGACCGTAGTGCGCTCACGCGCCTGCGCGTCGTCGATACCGCGCAGCGTGATACCGAACAGGCGGCGCTGCTCGGCGAGGCTGGCGATGAGATCCTCGCGCTCCCGATCCACGGTCATCGAAAATCCTTCCGCTGGTGCGTTTCCCGTGCTCACACGCTACGGGAAGGCACCGACAGAAATAACCCCCGCGACCGGTCAGGACTTCGAGGCGCTGGCCTTCTTCGCGGCCTTCTTGGCGGCCGCCTTCTTGGTCGTGCCCTTCTTCACCACATTGGTGGGATCGGTCGCCTTGATCGCCGCCTTCTTGGCGGCGGTCTTGGAGGCGGCCTTCTTGGCCGGTGCCTTCTTGGCCGCCTTCTTCGCGGTCTTCTTCACCGGGCCGCGCGCCCGGCGGTCCGCCAACAGCTCCGAGGCCCGCTCATCGGTGATGGATTCGACCTCGTCGCCCTTGCGCAGGCTGGCATTGGTCTCGCCATCGGTGACATACGGACCGAACCGGCCGTCCTTGATCACCATCGGCTTCTGCGTCGCCGCGTCGATACCCAGCTCGCGCAGCGGCGCCGCACTTGCCGCCTGTCCGCCGCGCCGCTTGGGTTCGGCGTAGATCTTCAACGCCTCCTCCAGCGTGACCGAGAAGATCTGCTCCTCACCGGCGAGCGACCGCGAATCGGTGCCCTTCTTCAGGTACGGCCCGTAGCGCCCGTTCTGCGCGGTGATCTCGTCGCCCGACTCCGGATCGACACCCACCACCCTCGGCAGCGACAGCAGCTTCAGCGCGTCGTCGAGCGTAATGGTCGACAGATCCATGGATTTGAACAGTGAGCCGGTGCGCGGCTTGGGCGCGGCCGCCTTCTTGGTCTTCTTCGCGCCGGTGTCGGCGTCCTCGGCGGGCTCGGGCAGGATCTCGGTGACGTAGGGGCCGAAACGTCCTTCCTTGGCGACGATTTCGTGCCCGGTCGCCGGATCGGTGCCGAGTCGACGACCCTCCTGCGGCGTCGAGAACAGCTTCTCCGCGACCTCCGGGGTCAGCTCGTCCGGCGGCAGCTCGTCGGGCAGATTCGCCCGCTGCGAGACCGGATCCCCTTGCGGGTCATCGGGATTGGCGACCATGCGCTCCAGATACGGCCCGAATCGGCCGACCCGGACCACCACGTCGCGGCCCTCGGAATCGCTGAAAAGCTTGATGGAGTTGATGACTCGCGCATCGATGTCGTCGAGCTGCTCACCCACCATCTTCTTGAGTCCGCCGCTGCGCGCGACCGAACCCTCGACACCGTTCTCGCCGCCGAAGTAGAAGCTGGACAACCAGTTTCCGCGCTGTTCGCGTCCACCGGCGATGGCGTCGAGGTCGTCCTCCATGGCCGCGGTGAAGTCGAAGTCCACGAGGCGGCCGAAGTACGCCTCCAGCAGACCGACCACCGCGAACGCCACCCACGACGGCACCAGCGCGCTACCGCGCTTGTAGACGTACCCGCGATCGAGAATGGTCTTGATGATCGAGGCGTAGGTCGAAGGACGGCCGATGCCGAGCTCTTCGAGGGCCTTCACCAGCGAGGCTTCGGTGAATCTGGGCGGCGGATTGGTGGTGTGCCCATCAGGATTCAGCTCCACCGCGGTGACGTTCTGCCCCTCCGACAGTGCGGGCAGCCGCGATTCGGCGTCGTCGGACTGACCGCCCGCCTCCTCGTCGACACTCTCCACGTACGCCTTGAGGAAGCCCGCGAAGGTGATGGTGCGACCCGAGGCCGAGAAGACGCACTCCTCACCGGTATTCGCGACACCGGTGATGCGCACGGTCAGCGTGGTGCCGCGGGCGTCGGCCATCTGCGAGGCCACGGTCCGCTGCCAAATCAGTTCGTACAAACGGAATTCGTCGTTGTCGAGCCGCGCGTGCAGCTCACCGGGGGTGGCGAAGGTGTCGCCCGAGGGACGAATCGCCTCGTGCGCCTCCTGCGCGTTCTTGACCTTCCGGTTGTACTGGCGCGGTGTGGGACTCACGTACTCCGCGCCGTAGAGCTGCGTGGCCTGCGCCCGCGCCGCGCGAATCGCCGACTCCGACAAGGTCGTCGAGTCGGTACGCATATAGGTGATGTAGCCGTTTTCGTAGAGCCGCTGCGCGATGCGCATGGTGCGCTCGGAGGTGAAGCGCAGCTTGCGCGCCGCCTCCTGCTGCAGGGTCGAGGTCATGAACGGCGCGTAGGGCTTACGCGTGTAGGGCTTGGACTCGACGGAGGTGACACCGAGGTCCACCCCGTGCAGCGACTCCGCCAGCCGGTGCGCGTACGCACTGTCCAGCACGGTCACACCCGACTGGGTCTTGAGCTGCCCGTCCGGTCCGAAATCGCGACCGGTCGCCACGCGCGCCCCGTCCACCTGCACCAGGCGGGCGCCGAAAACGCGCGGATTCGAATCCCCGTTCTCGCCCCCCGCATCGAGCTTGGCCGCGATATCCCAATACTCCGCGGACCGGAACGCCATGCGCTCGCGCTCGCGCCGCACGATGACGCGGGTCGCCACCGACTGCACGCGGCCCGCCGAGAGCTTCGGCATGACCTTCTTCCACAGCACGGGGCTGACCTCGTAGCCGTATAGCCGGTCCAGGATGCGCCGCGTCTCCTGCGCGTCGACCAAATCCTGATCCAGGTCGCGCGTGTCGGCGGCCGCCGCGCGGATGGCGGGCTCGGTGATCTCGTGGAACACCATGCGCCGAACCGGAACCTTCGGCTTGAGGGTCTCCAGCAGATGCCACGCGATGGCCTCGCCCTCGCGGTCGGGGTCGGTGGCGAGATAGAGCTCGTCGACATCGGCGAGCAGGCTCTTCAGCTCGCTGACCTTGGCCTTCTTATCCGGGCTGATGACGTAGATGGGCTCGAAGTCATTGTTGACGTCGACGCCGAGGCGGGCCCAGTCCTGCCCCTTATATTTGGCGGGCACATCCGCCGCACCGCGCGGCAGGTCGCGAATATGGCCGACCGACGCCTCGACGACGTAGTTGCGACCTAGATAAGGAGCGATCTTCCGGGCCTTCGTCGGTGACTCGACGATCACGAGACGACGCAGGGGACGCCCCTGGTCGGGCGCTGCCTGGGAGTTCGGCGCTGCACCGCGGTCTCGTGTTGCCACCGGCGAACACACCTTTCCTGTCGATCCGCGCGGCGCTTGGTATGCGCGCTGATACGCGGCTGGGGCAAGCGGCTGCGACTACTGATATCGCTGCCAGCAACGTTTATACCGTGTTCAAGGGCTGTGTCTCGGGCACAGCGCCTATGTGGCCCCGGGTTGTGATCGAGTGTAATGGGTCCAGATATGGGTCGTCCCCCACCGCCGGGTGGCGGTGAGGGACGGATACCTGTAGGGGTAGGCCCGCTCGTCAGAGCGCGCGAACACCAGTGGCCTGCGGGCCCTTGGTGCCCTGGCCGACCTCGAATTCGACCTTCTGGTTCTCCTCGAGGGTGCGGAAACCGCTGCCCTGGATCTCGGAGTAGTGGACGAAGACGTCAGCGGAGCCGTCCTCGGGCGCGATGAAGCCGAACCCCTTCTCCGC
The DNA here is from genome assembly GCF_044459025.1 of Nocardia sp. NPDC050406. Lineage (NCBI taxonomy): Bacteria > Bacillati > Actinomycetota > Actinomycetes > Mycobacteriales > Nocardiaceae > Nocardia > Nocardia sp. NPDC050406. The sequence continues at coordinate 930,744 of NZ_JBITIM010000003.1, forward strand.
GTTGAACCACTTCACAGTTCCCTGTGCCATTCTGTTCCTTCTCTTTCCATACCGGAACGGCGGACAAGTAGGTTCATCCACCGGGTCCGTTCCGACCGCTGTACTCTTGTTCCCCCTGCAGGAAAGCACCAAGCACACCGTTCGCAACATCGATCCTGCTGATGGTTTGGACTTTGGATCCGTCCCTCGAACACAGAAGCTTGCGACCAGGAACCAGTGAACCATGTCTTCGGGCAATTCAACAGCAGAGTTACCCACAATTTGCAAAAAAGTTGATCTTGCGAATGCGCAGGTGAGGGGCATAATGCCCAAATCCGTACTTGAAGTAGGTTTGCCTCTAGATAACCGAGCGAGCATCCGGCAAACGGGCTGTGACCCAAGCCGCTACTCTGTAGTGAAATGGCAGGTAGAGCCCCGGACATACACACCGTTCGCACCGTGCGTGCGTGTCGCGCGACAGGTTCGATGAATCAGGCAGACCAGGCGGCCCTAAGCGGAGGCCCCACCTACGGTAGATCGTTGCTGAATCGTGTCCTATTCGGCTTCGGAAATAGTGACGCCAGACTCACTCATATCACCGAGCTACCAGCCCGTGCGGCCCAGGTCACGGAATGGCCGCTATGGGCGGCCGCGCCGGTGGTCGACGCGCTGCGGGACTGCGGGATCGAGACGCCGTGGACCCATCAGGTACACACCGCCGACCTGGCCTTTTCCGGTCGGAACGTGGTGGTCAGCACCGGTACCGCCTCCGGGAAATCGGTCGGCTACCAGCTGCCCATCCTGACCGCATTACACGAGGACAGCAGGGCGACCGCCCTTTATCTTTCGCCGACCAAGGCGCTCGGAGCCGACCAACTGCGGGCCGCGACCGTGCTCTCCGAGGGGCTGCGCGGTATCCATCCCGCGCCCTACGACGGCGACACGCCGAGCGAGATCCGGCAGTGGGTGCGGACCAACGGTCGGTGGGTCTTCACCAATCCCGACATGCTGCACCTCGGCATACTGCGCTCGCATCAGCGATGGGCGCGGCTGCTGCGGAATCTGCGGTACGTGGTGATCGACGAATGTCATTCCTACCGGGGCGTATTCGGATCGCACGTGGCACTGGTGCTGCGGCGGCTGCGGCGACTCGCCGCCCGGTACGGGGCGAATCCCACCTTCATCCTCTCCTCGGCGACCACCGGGGACCCGGCCGCGAGCGCGGCACGGCTGATCGGCGCGCCCTGTGTGGCCGTCACCGAGGATGGATCACCGCAGGGGCCGCGCACCGTCGGACTCTGGGAACCACCGCTGATCGAGGGCGTGACCGGGGAAAACGGCGCCGCGGTGCGACGTTCGGCGGGCGCCGAGGCGGCGCGGGTGATGTCGGAACTGGTGGCCGAGGGGGCCAGCACGCTCACCTTCGTGCGGTCGCGACGGGCCGCGGAGCTGGTCGCCATGGACACCCGGCATCTACTCGCACAGGTGGATCCGACACTGCCCGAGCGGGTGGCCGCCTACCGCGCCGGATACCTCGCCGAGGATCGGCGGGCCCTGGAAAACGCCTTGTCGGAAGGCTCTTTGCTCGGCGTGGCGACCACCAACGCGCTGGAACTCGGCGTCGATATCGCCGGGTTGGATGCCGTTGTGGTGACCGGGTATCCGGGGACGGTGGCCTCGTTCTGGCAGCAGGCCGGGCGGGCCGGGCGGCGCACGCAGGGGGCGTTGGTGCTGCTCATCGCCCGTGACGATCCGCTCGACACCTACCTCGTCCACCATCCGGAGGCCCTGCTCGGCAAGCCGATCGAGGCCACCATCACCGATCCGCACAATCCCTATGTCTTGGGGCCGCACCTGCTGTGCGCGGCCATGGAACAGCCGCTCACCGACGACGAGGTACGCGGGTTCGAGGCCTGGGAATTGCTGTCCGACCTGGCGAAACAGGGTGTGATCCGGCGGCGGGCGGGTATCGGGCCGGACGGGTCGGGGCGGTGGTTCGTGACCGCCGACGCGCATCCGCACGACGCGGTCGACGTGCGCGGCGGGATCGGCACGACCGTGGCGGTGGTGGACTGCGAGAGCGGGCGGCTGCTCGGCAGCACCGACGCCGGTCGCGCGCCCGCGACACTGCATCCCGGGGCCGTTCACCTGCATCAGGGCGAGAGCTTCGTGGTGGATGAACTGGATCTGGACGAGGGCGTGGCCCTGGTGCGCGCCGAGACGCCGAACTGGACCACCAGTGCGCGCGAGGTCACCACGATCGCCGTCGAAAAGGTCGATGAACAGCGGATATACGGTTCGGTGACGACCGCGCTGGCGCGGGTGCTGGTCACCCGGCAGGTGGTGGGATATCTGCGGCGGCTGCCCAGCGGCGAGGTGCTGGACATGATCCCCCTGGACCTGCCGCCACAGCCACTGCCGACCCGGGCCGTGCTCTACAGCGTGACGCCCGAACTACTCGAACGCGCCGGGCTCGACGAGCGGCGAGTGCCGGGGGCGCTGCACGCGGCCGAACACGCCGCGATCGGCATGTTGCCGCTGGTCGCGACTTGTGACCGGTGGGATATCGGCGGCGTGTCCACGGCCTTGCACCCGGATACCGGATTGCCGACGGTCTTCGTCTACGACGGGCATCCGGGCGGAGCGGGGTTCGCCGAACGCGGCTTCGCGCGGCTGCGGCGGTGGCTGGCGGCGACCCTGGCGGCCATCCAATCGTGCGGGTGCGCGACGGGGTGCCCGTCCTGCGTACAGTCCCCGAAGTGCGGAAATGGCAATAATCCGCTGGACAAGGCGGGGGCCGCGCGGCTGCTGGCGGCGGTCTTGGGCGAGCTGCCCGATGATGACGAACCGCACGCCGAATCGTGACGGTGTCGTGGTCGGGGTGAGACGCGGCCGTCGTCGCGGCGAGATCGAAGCTCCACCTGGTTCTACGGCGTGTCGCGGGTAGGACATACCGGGCGAACCAGGCAAACCGGAAGACTCGCCGCGAGTCGTGCACGACGCACCTCACACAAGATTAAAGAGGGATGCGATCCTGTTAACTGATGCGTTGCTCCGAGGGGGTAATCGCCACGCGCATTTACCAGTGCATTTATTCGAATCGCGGTTTACGCGTGGAATGCATTGTGATCATTTCCGACATTAATGAACGGTCCGAGTCATCCAATTTCGGTATTGATCATGTTCTCGTGTGGCGTACACATCATTGGTCGCGATGGATGATCTTGCCGTTTCCATCACCAACCGTTCGGTATTTGTAGACCGACCTTCCGGTATTGCAACTTCCTGGCGCGCCGCGAGCTACTCCGGGAGTGTCGTCCGCTCTTCGGCGGGTCCCGCGCGTGCCGATGCGGACACCATGCGCGTGCCCAGCGGGCCGAGCCGAATAGGTGATTCGACGGTCACGGTCGCATCCCACTCGGCGACCGCGCATTCCCGGACGCGGACCACCATGCGCCGTGCGATCCGCTCGGCTTCGGCGCAGCCCGCTGCCGTTCCTCGGTCCAAGGCACCGGCCGCCGCCAAGGCGGACAGGTCGGCCGCGGACTGGACGTGATGGCGTGCCGCGATGGCCACGCCGATCTGGGCGATCAGCAGCGTCACGGCGAGGAGGGCCGCCACGGCCAGCGCGGCGGCCACCGTCGCGCCGCCCTGTGAATCTCGCCACGTATCGACCGGGCGGTTCGCGGCCGAGTGCTTGATCACCTCGACACCCCCGGTTCGCGCGTGGCCGCCGCCTCGGCTCGCAGGCGAAGCGGTAGCAGTGGCGGTCGGGCGGTCACGGTGGCGACGATGAGGTCGCCCTCGGTACGGACCGCGATAGCGGCTCCCGGGGGGCCGACCCGTCGCGCGGCAGTCAGCGCGCCCGCATGGTCGCCGCGGGCGGTGAGGCGCGCGGCTTCCCGGGCCGAGTCGATACAGCGGACCTGGACCGAGGCCGCGGTGAGCGCGCCGACGCACAACACCGTGCCCGCGATGATCGCGGCCAGTGCGATCGCCGCCTCGACCGTCGCCATACCGTCCTCGCCGCCGCGACAGGACGGTTTTCGGCCGCCGAGGTTCCGGGGTCTCGCGCGCGAAACCCCGGAGGGCACTGGTGAATTCATCAGCCCACGGAAGTTTTCAGGGCCTTGTCGATGATCTTGGTCAGGGCGGTGACAATGCTGTCGCCGGTGACCACCGCATACAGAACCGCCCCGAAAGCTGCTGCCGCAATTGTCCCAATTGCGTATTCGGCGGTGCTCATTCCGTCGTCCGCGAGCGCCGCGAGGCACAGTCTGGTGCGCAGGTTCAGAGTGAGGGTTCGAATCGTGGATCGCATGGGGAATTCCTCTCTTCGCCGCGGTGCGGCCGTTCCGCACCGGCACGGTCGTGGTTGTCACAGCAGGCCGCCGTTCAGAACGTGACCGGCCAGGCCGATGACGACCGGCACGATTCCCAGGCACAGGAAGGCCGGTAGGAAACAGAGCCCGAGCGGTCCGCTGATGAGCACCCCGGCCCGTTCGGCCCGCGCGGCCGCCGCGTCCTCGGTCTCGCCGCGGCGCTGCTGGGCCAGTTCGCCGACAGCGAGCGCCAACGACGCGCCGGATCGGGCCGAGCGGCGGGCCAGGCGGGTGAGCGCGACGACCGCCTCGTCCGAGACGTCGGCACCGGCTTGCTCCCAGGCATCGGCCGGATCGGCTCCCAGTGCGAGTAGGTCCGCCGCGCGGTGCAGCACCGCGGCCAAGGGTTCGGGCGCGCTGGGAGCGACGGCGTCCGCGGCCGCCGAGGTCGGCAGTCCGGAGCGCAGGCAGGCGGCGAAGAGATCCAGTGCGGCCGCGACGGCCATGGGATCAGCGGTGCCGCGAACCTCGGTCGGACTCTCCGGGTCCGGTCGGGCGGTGAGCCGTCGCAACCGGCGTGTGCCCGCCACCCGCCCCGGGGACAGCAGGACCGCGAGAGCCACGAGCAGGACCGGGATCGACAGTGCGGTCATCGCAGGGCCTTTCGGGTGATGGAGTCGGTCCAGAGCAGGCCGAGACAGGCCAGAGCCGTGCCGAGCGGTAGCAGCACCGTGCCCGCCGAGGAGGTGAGCAGGACCCGCAACGGTGACGCGCCCATCAGTTGACCGAGCGCTATGCCCAGCAGCGGGAGGCACGACAGCACGGTGGCGGTGGCGCGGGCACCGGCGAGCGCCGCTTGTGTTCGCGCGTGGAAGCGCTTGCGGCCCAGCAGATCCAGGCGTGCCGCGGTGAGCAGTTCGGCCAGTGCGAGCCCGTGCCGGTCCGCGACCCGCCAGGCGTCGGCGATCCGAAAAAGCTCTTCGGCGACAACGGATTTCGGATCCCGCATCCCGTCCGCACCCGAGCCACCGAGTCGGCTGCGCGCGGCGCTCACCGCGAACGCCCGACTCGACTCCCCCGATATCTCCTGCGCCGCGGTCTCAGCGGCGACGCTGGGATGAGCCCCCACCCGCAGCTCCCCGATCACCACTTCCAAGCCGTCCACCAAGCGCCCGAGTTCGGCTGCGCGCCGACGCCCGCGACGCGCCCGGCGGGACCGAAGGCTCACGGTGGCGACGACCAAGGCGGCCGCGATCGTGGGCCCCACGCCGATACCCAGCAACGTCAGCGGGAGAACCACACCGGCAAGCCGAAACCCCCAGCGAAAAGGCAGTTTTCGACGCTTCCGTGCATGCGGCAAGAGAGCGGCCAAGCGGCGGGACGCGGGTGGCGCGGGCGCGGTCAGCGCGGCGAACGCGAGACAGACCAGCACGGTACTCGGATAGCCGACGAGCGTGGTCATGTCAGCCGCCCGAGCTCGCGGCGTCGCCTGAACAAGCAAATCCGCACCAGCCACCGGGCGGCGGACGAGCGGGAGGTGGCGCGACGGGGATCAGCCGTGGGGGTCATTGGGCGAGCCGTTCGTCGATGAGGTTGGTGAGGGTGTGGGCGGCGGGGGTGGGGTGGGCGGTGGCGGACCAGGCGGGGGTGATGTGAACCGTGTGGTCGAGGGCCCGGGTTACCAGGCCGATTTCGCGCAGGGCTCGAGAGCCGTCGGGGCGGCGGTGGACGTGCAGGATCACCTGGATGGCGGCGGCCAGTTGGGAGTGCAGGGCGGCGCGGTCCATGCCGCCCAAGGCGGCCAGGGCCTCGAGGCGGGCGGGCACCTCGCGGGGCGAGTTGGCGTGCACGGTGCCCGCGCCACCGTCGTGGCCGGTATTGAGGGCGGTGAGCAGGTCGACCACCTCGGGGCCGCGGACCTCGCCGACGACTATGCGGTCGGGGCGCATACGCAGTGATTGGCGGACCAGGTCGCGGACGGTCACCTCGCCTACGCCTTCGACATTGGGTGTGCGGGCCACCAGGCGAACCACATGAGGATGGGGCGGGGCGAGTTCGGCGGCGTCCTCCACGCAGACGATGCGTTCGGCCGCATCGACTTTCGCGAGCAGGCCGGAGAGGAGGGTGGTTTTGCCCGCGCCGGTGCCGCCCACCACCAGGAAGGCCAGGCGGGCTCGAATGATGTTCTCCAGCAGCGCTTTCGCGGCGGCCGGTACCGCACCGGAGGCGGCCAAGGCGTCCAGGCCCTGTGTGGCGGGGCGCAGCACTCGCAGGGACAGGCAGGTTCCGCCGTGCGCTATCGGGGCGAGGACGGCGTGCAAGCGGACGCCGAACGATGCGCCCATCGCGGCGTCGCTGCCCGTCAGCCGCCCGTCCACCCACGGTTGCGCGTCGTCCAGCCGCCGTCCGGCCGCCAAGGCCAGGCGCTGCGCCAGTCGGCGGACCGCGGCCTCGTCCGGGAAGCGCACCGAAGTCCGCCGCAGACCCTCGCCGCGATCGACCCACACCGCGTCGGGGCCGGTCACCAGGACATCCGCCACGCGCGGGTCGTGCAGCAGCGGCTCCAGAACCCCGGCGCCGGTCAGCTCCGTCTGCAACAAGCGCAGCGCCCGCAGGAGGTCGGTATCGCCCAGTACGCCGCCCGCCTCGGCGCGGATCGCGGCGGCCACCTGAGCCGGGTCCGGCTCCCCCACTCCCTCGGCCAGGCGATCTCGCACCCGATCCAAGAGTTCGGCCGTCACCAAGGCGCTCATCGAGGGCCTCCCTCGCCGTCGGTGCGCGGGATCATCGCCGTGCTCCCACTACGGCGCGGCGATCGCGTGGCTCGTGTTCGGCCGCAGTCGGTTTCGGTGCGGACGCGAGAGCCGCTTCTCGTCGTCGAGTTGAAGGCACAACCTCCGACCGCGCCGCCACCGTCAACACCCGCTCCGCCGCTCGGCGCAAGGGATCGTGCCGCCGCAGCGGCAGGGTTCCGTTCTCCAGCCGACGGGCCAACCCCGGCTGCGGGCGCATCGCGAACAACAGCGGGATGCCGAGCGCCTCGGCGATATCGTCCGCGCGGAGGCCGCCCGGTGATGGCCCGCGAACGATCAAGGCCACGTTGGGATTTCGACCTCGAATATGGGCGACCGTGGGCTCCGCGGCGGCCGTGGCGCGCAGGGTCGCGGGGGTAATCAGCACCACCAGGTCGGCGGCGTCGAGGAGCTGGTCGGTGTGCGGGCCGCGCTCGGTGGAGAGGTCGGCCACGAGAAAGTCGCCGGAGCCGTGCGCGGCCTCGAGGACGGCTCGGATCGCGGGTGCGGGCGGCACCGGCTCGGATGTCGTTCTGGCACAGGCGAGAACGGTGACACCGCGCACACCGGGCAGGGCGGCGTGCAGGGCCGCGGCGGAGACCCGCCCCGCCTCGATGGCGAGATCCGGCCAGCGCGGTCCGGGCGTCTGCTCGAGGCCGAGCAGCAGATCGAGCCCGCCGCCGAAGGGCGCGGCGTCCACCAGAAGAGTGCGTTCACGGCAGCGATGCGCGGCGGCGGTGCGGGCAATGGCCGCCGCCAGCGTGGACGCACCCGCGCCGCCGCAGGCCCCGGCCACCGCCACGACCACGCCGTTTCCGCTGCCACGCTGGGTATAGGCGGCGAAAGCGGCGATCAGGGCTTCGGCGGATTCGGGTAGGGCGATCACCTGTTCGGCGCCGATGGCGGTGGCCGTCTGCCAGTCGAGCAAACCCGCTTCACCTTCGGTCACCAGCACCACGCCGGGGCGCCGGATACAGCGGGCGGCCGCGCAGGCCCGCGCCGCCGCGCTGTCGAGCAGGACCAGGGAGGCGCCGAGCCAGGTATGGCGGCCGAGCGGCAGCGCGCGGTCCTCGACCCGACGGTCGGCGGCAGCGGCAATGCGGCGGATTTCCTCGCGCAGCCGCGGCTCGGATACGAGCAGCAGTGCGGGCGGAGCGGCGGCCTCGGAGTTCATGCAGGTCAGCGTCGCCGAACGCGAAGAACGCCGAAAGGGCCCGCTCGGCGAGTGTGGACAACACGCGGCCTGTGGACAAACTCGCGAGCGTGAAAAGTGGTGAACCCGTCCCGAAATAGAGGACGGCCCCAGCCGGGGGGGGAGGAGGCTGGGGCCGTCGGGTTCAGCCCCGGGGGGTCGGGCTGAACGCGCCTGGACCATGTCCAGGTATCTGCGATACTACACCCAAGCCCCGCCGGGAATGCAAGTCCGGCGGGCGAGTCGTTTTCCGACGCACGGACCCCGGCTTCCGACTGGCTAACCCGGGCATTCCCGTCACATACCGCCCGATCCGCCCGCGAAACATAAGCTGGTCCCTGTGACAGCCCAACGCGGACGAGTCGCCGCCTTCTTCGATCTCGACAAAACGGTGATCGCCCGGTCGAGCGCCTTCGTGTTCAGCAAGCCGTTCCTGGATCAGGGGCTGCTCAGCCGACGCGCGGTGCTCGAAAGCAGTTACGCGCACTTCCTGTTCCTGCTCTCCGGCGCGGACCACGACCAGATGGAGCGGATGCGCGCCCATCTGACCAGCATGTGTGCCGGATGGGACGTCGAGCAGGTGAAGGGGATCGTGGCCGAGACGCTGCACGAGATCGTGGATCCGCTCATCTACGCCGAGGCCGCCGATCTCATTGCCGACCACCGGATTCGGGGCCACGACGTGGTGATCGTCTCGGCCTCCGGCGAGGAGATCGTGGGGCCGATCGCCGCCGCGCTGGGCGCGGATCACGTGGCCGCCACCCGCATGGTGGTCGAAAACGGTAAGTACACAGGGGAAGTCGAGTTCTACTGTTACGGCGAGGGCAAAGTCGAGGCGATCGAAAGACTTTCCGCCAGCGAGGGTTACGACCTGTCGCGCTGCTACGCGTACTCCGATTCGGTGACCGATCTGCCCATGCTGTCGGTGGTCGGGCATCCCACCGCGGTGAATCCGGACCGGGCGCTGCGGCGTGAGGCGCATCAGCGCAATTGGCCCATTCTGACCTTCGAGAACCCGGTGTCGCTGTGGTCGCGGATTCCCGCGCCGTCCGGCACGACGGTGGCGGCGAGTGTCGCGGTGGGGATCGGCGCGGTGGCGGCGGGAGCGCTCAGTTACAAGCTGATGCGGCGCAGGAAATGAAAGTTTTCGCAGGTCTTGCTGTGAGTGGGGTCACAGAGTAACAATGGAACCAAGGAAGGACGGAAGGCCAAGATCGGATCGGAAGAGAAGGTCCAATCTCCCATCCCACCCTTCCGAGCACGGACACCAGGCACCCACGCGGAGCACGCCGCGACAAGGGCACGAGTGTTGTGGGCCTGCGTTATCCGCGATTTCGACGATGACGGCCTCGCACACGCTGTGGGGATGAATCGGCGGAGTCCGGAGAGCTCGCCGAGGCCGAAATTACACAACCCGAGAGAGCACGCTTGGTAACCGGGTAGTCCGTGCTAGCGGGCGGTGAGGTCGCAGTAGCGACAACGCCGCCCGCTTTGATGCGCGGGGACCAACTCTCGGAACTCTCAGGGGCTTCGCCCCTGAAACCCCAAAGGCGGCAAGGGGGTCGGCGGCGCTGGGAATCCTCTACTGCCGGGCTAGCCGGAGGCGGAGTCGGCGATCGAACGGGCTTCGCGGGCACCGTCTTCCAGGGCACCGGAGTGGAAGATGACCCAGCCGCCTACGGCGTTCGGGGTGCCGGTGCCGAAGGCGGCGGCGGCGTCGAGGTAGGCCTGGCGGCGGCGGAGGAGGAAGACTTCGGGGACGCCGAGGCTGTGGGGGTCCAGGCCGCTGGAGACGGCGACGAGGCGGGTCGCGGCGCGGGCGACTATGCCGTCGGCGGTGCCGAAGGGGCGCAGGGTGAGGAGTTCGCCGTGCACCACGGCGGCGACCACGGGGGCGGGGGCCTCGGTGGCGAGGATGGTTTGGGCCAGCAGGTCCAGGCGTTCGGCCACGCCGGGGACATTGCGGGGGCGGCCGAGCAGCTGCTCGTCGTCGACCATGTCGGCGGCTGCCAGTAGATGCAGTCGGGCCAGAGCCTGGAGGGGTGCGCGCTGCCAGATTCCGGCCAGGTTCCGCAGCCCCTCGGCGTCGAGGGCCTGGCCGACCCGCAGCGATCCGGCCAGGATCGGGTCCTCCACCTGCCCGTCGGCGGGAATGTCGATGGTGCCGCCGTCGATGGCCGCCGACGAGCGGGCCGCGCGCACGGCGGCCTCGGCGGCGGTGGTCGGCCACCCGCGCCGGTTCGCCTTGTGGCGGTGCACTTCGGCGAGCGCGTCGCGGGCCTTGTCGGCGGCCTCGCGTACGCCGGGCAGGTCGACTAGGGGCTGCAACGGGTCGGTCACGAGATACGAGGCTACTGGGAGGCGACTTGTGGCCTGGCTCCCGGCCGGAACGCCGCACACACGCGAGGTCACCCCACTCACCGAACCGTCGCGCCGCCAACGCGCCGCGGCGGACGGGCCTGTGTTCGGTCGTGCCCGGCGGGGGTCAGCTGGCCAAGAGTTCCCTGCCCGGGATGGCGGCGAGGAGACGTTGGGTGTATTCGGATCGCGGGTTGTCGAAAACGGTTGTGGTGGAGGCGGCTTCCACCACCTTGCCCTGCTCCATGACGAGGACGTTGTCGGCGATCTCGCGGACCACGGCCAAGTCGTGGGTGATGAACAGGTAGGACAGGCCCAGTTCGGCTTGGAGGTCGTTGAGGAGGTTGAGGATCTGGGCTTGGACCAGGACGTCGAGGGCGGAGACGGCCTCGTCGCAGACCACCACCTCGGGTTGGAGGGCGAGAGCGCGGGCGATGGCGACGCGTTGGCGCTGGCCGCCGGAGAGTTCGTTGGGATAGCGGCGCATGACCGAGGCGGGCAGCGCGACCTTGTCGAGCAGGTCGCGGACGGTGGCTTCGCGCTCCTTCGACGTGCCGATGCGGTGCACGCGCAGCGGCTCCTCGATGGTGCGGAAGATCGAGTACATGGGGTCCAGTGAGCCATAGGGGTCCTGGAACACCGGTTGTACGCGTCGGCGAAAAGACAAGGAGGACTTGCCTTTCAACGTCGCCACTTCGGAGCCGTCGAAGAGCACGCGCCCCGAGGTCGGCTCCAGCAGGCCGAGCACCATCTGCGCCACGGTGGACTTCCCGGAGCCGGATTCGCCGACCAGCGCCGTGGTGGTCCCGCGCCGCAAACGAAACGACACATTGTCGACGGCGGTGAAATCTGTTGCCTTCCAAGGCCTTCCACCGCGAATCCGGAACGTCTTGGTGAGCTTCTCGGCGATCACCACGTCGTCGGTCACCTCGGTGATCTCGGTATCGGCCTCCGCGACCTGCTCGGCGACCTCCACCGCCTGTTCGCGAATCTCGCTGCGCCTGCGCACCGCCGAGAGCCGCTGCGAGGCCAGCGAGGGCGCGGAGTTCACCAGCTTCTTGGTGTAGGCATGCTGCGGTTCACGCAGAATCCGCAGTGCCGGACCGGATTCCACCACTCGCCCCCGGTACATGACCACCAGATGTTCGGCACGTTCGGCCGCCAGGCCGAGGTCGTGGGTGATCAGCAGCACGGCGGTGCCGAGCTCGCTGGTCAGCCCGTCCAGATGGTCGAGGATCTGCCGCTGCACGGTCACGTCCAGCGCCGAGGTCGGCTCGTCGGCGATGAGCAGTTTCGGTCGGCAGGACAGCCCGATGGCGATGAGCGCGCGCTGGCGCATACCGCCGGAGAACTCGTGCGGATACTGGTTCATCCGCCGCGCGGCGTCGGACATTCCGGCTTCTTCCAACAGCTCGACGGCCCGCTGCCGGGCCGCCGCGCCCTTGGCGATCCCGTTGGCCTCCAAGGTTTCCCGCACCTGGAACCCGATCTTCCACACCGGATTCAGATTGGACATCGGGTCCTGCGGCACCAGCCCGATGCCACGCCCGCGCACCGCGAGAATCTGCTCCGACGTCGCCTTGGTGAGGTCGGTGCCGTCGAAGACGATGGACCCGGAGGTGACCTGACCCGTACCTGGCAGCAGATCGATGATGGCGTGTGCCGTAGTCGATTTCCCGGAGCCCGATTCACCGACGATCGCCACGGTCTGCCCCGGGTAGACGGTGAGGTTCGCGTCCCGCACCGCTGGTACCCGCTTGCCTTCGGAGGTGAAACAGACGTTCAGATCGCGGATTTCGAGCAACGGCGTATTCGTGTCGGTCATCTCCGCTCACCGCTTCCTGGCTTTGGGGTCGAGTGCGTCGCGGACGGCGTCACCGAGCAGGATGAAGCTCAGCACCGTGATCGCCAGCGCCGCGGCGGGATAGAACAGGATCGCCGAATTGCGCAGCTCGTTCCTGGCCCGGGCGATATCGCTGCCCCAGGAGACGATTTCGGGCGGCAACCCCACCCCGAGGAACGACAGCGTGGCCTCGGTGACGATGAAGACGCCGAGCCACAGGGTGGACACCACGATGAGCGGTCCGGCCGCGTTCGGCAGTACGTGACGCACCAGAATGCCCAGCCGCGAGACGCCCAATGCCTTTGCCGCCGTGACATATTCACTGTTCTTCGCCTCGATGACCGCGCTGCGGGCGATCCGCGCCGCCTGCGGCCAGGTGAAGGAGACCAGCACCAGGATCACATTCCACATGGTGGCGGGCCGCAACATCTGCAACAGCACGATGGCGGCCAGTACCAGCGGAATGGCGAAGAAGATCTCGGCGATCCGCGACACGATCGAATCGAGCAGTCCGCCGAAGAACCCGGCGAGCGCCCCGAGGGTGCCGCCGACCAGCACGAACAGCGCCGCCGCGCCCAGCCCGACCAGCACCGACGCCCGCGCGCCGTAGACGGTGCGGGCGTACACGTCACAGCCCTGCTTGTCGAAACCGAAGGGATGGCCGGGCCGTGACGCGCCCATACTGTCGTTGATCTGGCACAGGTGCGGATCCTGATCGGTGAACAATCCGGGCCACAGCGCCACCACGGTGACGAGCACGATGAGCCCGACGGCGGCGATGAAGATCGGATTGCGCCGCAGCCGCCGCCAGGCATCGGCCCAAATGCTGGTCGGCTCCTGGGTTTCCACCACCCGGTCGGTGGCGAGCACCTCCACCTCGTCGGGTGGCGCGACGTAGAGCTCCTGTCCGGGCCGCGGGTCGGCCCCGGGTTCCTTGACGAGGTCAGGCATAGCGGATCCTCGGGTCGAGTGCGGCGTAGAGCAGGTCGATGATCAGGTTCGACAGCAGGAAGATGACCACGAGCACCGTCACGAACGACACCACCGTGGGCGGCTCCACGAACATGATGGCGTCGTACAGCGTCCCGCCAACGCCCGGAATATTGAAGATGCCCTCGGTGACGATGGCGCCGCCGATCAGCGAGCCGAGATCCGCGCCCAGGAAGGTCACCACCGGAATCATGGAGTTGCGCAGGATGTGCACGGTCACCACCCGCCGTCGCCCCAGGCCCTTGGCGGTGGCGGTGCGCACGTAATCGGCGGACATGTTCTCCGCCACCGAGTTTCGCGTCAGCCGCAGCACATAGGCGAACGACAGGGAGCCGAGTACCACTGCGGGAACCAGCAATTCGGCGAAACTCGCGTCACCGGTGACCGTGGTGGGGGCGATACCCCACTTCACCCCGAGCAGGAACTGCGCCACATAGCCGACCACGAACACCGGCACGGCGATGATGACGAGGCTGGCCACCAGCAGCGTGGAGTCGAACAGCCGACCCTTGCGCAATCCGGCGACGAGTCCGAACAGGATGCCGAACACACCCTCGATGAGCACCGCCAGCGCCGCCAGCTTGATGGTGATCGGGAAGGCGTCCACCAGTTTGGAGCGCACCGACTGACCGGAGTAGGCGACGCCGAAATCGAGGGTGAAGATGCCTTTCAGGTAGAGCAGGTACTGCGTGATGAACGGCTTGTCGAGGTGGTACTGGGCGCGCAGCTGCGCTTCGATGGCGGGGGTGAGGGGCTTCTCACCGGCCAGCGCCGCGATGGGGTCCCCCGGAATGAGGAAGACCATCGCGTAGATCAAGAAGGTCGCGCCGAGGAACACCGGAATCATCTGGAGTATGCGCCGCAGGACGTACCAAGCCATATTTTCTCCCGGAAAGTGCTGCGCCGGGGTCGATGTCGATATCGGCCCCGGCGCAACGGCTGCTATTTCTCGATGTTCTCGAAGTCGAACAGCCCGTTCCAGGCCAGTTCGGCCTTGCGGACGCGCTCCGAAATACCAGCCGCCGCAACGTAATCGAGCACCGGGATGTCCGCCATATCCTTGATCAGCAGCGCCTGCGCCTGGGCGATGATGCGGTAGGCCTCCTCCTCGGTGGGCGCGGCGAGCGCCTCGCCCAGCAGCTTGTCGAACTCGGGGCTGTTGTAGTTGACGTTGTTCGTCTCCGAGAGGCTGTAGTACTGCGAGGTGAGGAACTGGAACATGCTCGGGTAATCACCCTGCCAGCCGTAACGGAAAGCCTTGCCGATGGTTTCGGCGTTCACCTCGTCACGAACGTTCTTGAAGGTCGGGTACGGCACGGTGCTGGTCTCGATACCGAGGGTGTTCTTGATGCTGTTGGCCACGGCCTCGATCCAGGCCTGGTGGCCGCCGTCGGAGTTGTAGGCGATGTCGTAGCGACCCGACCACGGTGAGATGGCGTCGGCCTGCGCCCACAGCTTCTTGGCCTCGGTCGGATTGAACTTCAGCACCTCCGAGCCGGGCAGATTGCCATTGAAGCCGGGCAGGGTGGCGGCGGTGAAGTCGCGGGCCGGGAGACGGGTGCCGTTGAAGATCTTGTCGCAGATGGATTCCCGGTCGATGGCCATGGAGATGGCCTGTCGACGCAGCAGTCCCTCTTGTCCGGCGAAGTGCGGCACATTGGACTGGATGCCGATGTGCTGGTTCTGCGCGGTCGGCTTGGTGATCGCGCGATCCCCGAGATCGTCCTTGTAGACCGTGAGGGAGCTGGGCGGGATGGTGTCGAGCGCGTCCAGATTTCCGGACTGCAGGTCGGCGTAGGCGGTGTCGAAGGACTGGTACATGACGAACTTCAGGCCGTTGTTCTTGGCCGGTCGGCCGCCCTTGTAATCCGGGTTGGGCTTCAGTTCGATACTGCTGTTGTGCTGCCAGGCTCCGGTGCGGGCGAACATGTAGGGCCCGTTGCCGATCGGGTTCTCGCCGAAGGCCTTCATGTCCTTGTAGGCGACCTCGGGCAGCGGGTAGAACGGCGCGTATCCGAGCGCGCCTTCGAAATCGATTGAGGGAGACACCAATTCGACGGTGAAGGTGCGGTCGTCGAGTACTTTCAGACCGGACATGGTCTGCACCGTCGGGTCCTTCTTGGAGACCTCTTCGAAGCCGACGATGGAGGAGAAGGTGTAGTTCTGCAACTGCGCGTTGGTGGAGAGCGCGCCGTAATTCCAGGCTTTGACAAAGGATTCGGCGGTCACCGGGGTGCCGTCGGTGAATGTCCAGCCCGGCTTCAAGGTGATCTTGTAGTTCTTGCGGTCGGTGGTTTCGATGGTCTCGGCCATCTCGTTGTGCGCCACGCCGTTGGCGTCGTAGTACTTCAGTCCGGCCCACAGCCGGTCGACCACGCGGCCGCCCATGTTCTCGTTGGTATTGGTCGGTACCAGCGGGTTCTGTGGCTCGGCACCGTTGACGGTGACGATGTCGGAACTGCCGCCGCCACCGGATGAGCAGGCCGTCAGGGTCACGCTCGTGGCCAGTAACGCCGCCGCGACCGCGGCAATCATCTTCGCTCTCAACGCATTCTCCCGATCGCAGGAAGACGGCACCGGTACACATCGGGATCCGCCGAGCGCACCGTGGAGGTCGTCTTGGGTGAAACGGACAGTAGCCACCCGCCCACCCGTTGTCAGCGGATCGCTCAGGGATTGTTCGGCTTGTTAGCAATGTGGCAACACAGAGGACTCATTGCGGCGGTGGACGATGGCACATTGCCTACCCGCGGTCCGATACTGTCGAAGTGGCCGCGGTCACCCCCGGGGCAGATACGAGACGGGCAGATGCGAGAGAAGAAGAGAGATGACCGAAACCACCGCTGACCACCTGGACGCGTATCCACCGAGCGCCGAATTCGCCGCGGCGGCCAATACCGACGCGTCGATCTACGAGCGGGCCGAGGCCGATCGCGAGGGCTTCTGGGCCGAGCAGGCGCAGCGGCTGCACTGGCATCAGCCGTGGACCCGGGTGCTCGACTGGGACGACGCGCCGTTCGCGAAGTGGTTCGTCGACGGCCAGCTCAATGTCGCCTACAACTGCGTGGACCGGCATGTGCTCGACGGGCACGGGGATCAGGTCGCCATCCACTGGGAGGGTGAACCGGGCGATTCGCGGGCCATCACCTATGCCGAGCTGCTGGCCGAGGTGTCGCGGGCGGCCAATTACCTCACCGAACTCGGGCTGACGGCCGGGGACCGGGTGGCCATCTACATGCCGATGGTGCCCGAGGCGATCGTGGCCATGCTGGCCTGCGCGCGACTGGGTTTGACGCACTCGGTGGTGTTCGCCGGTTTCTCCCCCACCGCGCTGCGCCAGCGCGTCGACGACGCCGAGGCGCGCCTGGTCATCACCACCGACGGACAGTGGCGGCGCGGCACCGCGGCCCCGCTCAAGACGGCCGTGGACGAGGCCCTCGCCGCCGACGGTGGCGCGAAGAGCGTCGAACACGTACTCGTGGTGCGCCGCACCGGCATCGAGGTGCCGTGGACCGACGGACGCGACCTGTGGTGGGACGAGACCGTGTCGAACGCCTCGCCCGAGCACGAGGCGCGGGCCTTCGACGCCGAGCATCCGCTGTTCATCCTCTACACCTCCGGAACCACGGGGAAGCCCAAGGGCATCCTGCACACCTCCGGCGGATACCTGACCCAGGCGTCCTACACCCACCACTACGTGTTCGACCACAAGGCCGGACAGGACGTGTACTGGTGCACCGCCGATATCGGCTGGGTGACAGGACATTCGTACATCGTGTACGGGCCGCTCTCGAACCGCGCCACGCAGGTGGTCTACGAGGGGACGCCGAATTTCCCCAACGAGCACCGGCATTGGGAGATCGTCGAGAAGTACGGCGTCTCGATCTACTACACCGCGCCGACGCTGGTGCGCACATTCATGAAGTGGGGCAAGGAGATTCCCGAAGCCCACAACCTGTCCTCGCTACGACTGCTGGGCTCGGTCGGCGAACCGATCAACCCCGAAGCCTGGCGCTGGTACCGAGAGGTCATCGGCGGCAACCGGACTCCCATCGTGGACACCTGGTGGCAGACCGAGACCGGCGCGATCATGATCTCCCCGCTGCCCGGCGTCACCGCCGCCAAGCCCGGTGCGGCCATGCGCCCGCTGCCCGGCATTTCAGCGAAAGTCGTTGACGAGGAAGGCAATCCGGTCGCGCTCGGCGAGACCGAGGCCAACGGCTACCTCGTGCTCGACAAGCCGTGGCCGTCCATGCTGCGCGGCATCTGGGGCGACAACGAGCGCTACAAGGAGACCTACTGGGCGCGCTACGCCGACAAGGGCTGGTACTTCGCCGGTGACGGTGCGAAGCTCGACACCGACGGCGACCTGTGGGTGCTCGGTCGCGTCGACGACGTGATGAACGTGTCGGGGCACCGCATCTCCACCGCCGAGGTGGAGTCGGCCCTGGTCGGGCATTCGGGCGTCGCCGAGGCGGCGGTGGTCGGCGCGTCCGACGCCACCACCGGACAGGGCATTGTCGCGTTCGTGATCCTCACGGCGGAGGCCAAGGACACCGGCGACGATCTCATCGCCGAACTCAAGGCCGAGGTCTCCCGCGAGATCTCCCCCATCGCCCGGCCCCGCGAGATCCATGTCGTGCCCGAACTGCCGAAGACCCGCTCGGGCAAGATCATGCGTCGCCTGCTCCGTGATGTGGCCGAGGGCCGCGAACTCGGTGACACCTCGACGCTGGTGGACCCGAACGTCTTCGAGGCCATCCGCGCCAGCAAAGCGTAGGCACACTCCGTGATCTCTCGTGCCCGGTGCTGGTGCACCGGGCACGGAGGGCGGACAACGGGGCGCGCCCTCCGCGGAGCCACGCCGAATGATCAGCGCTGGCTCCGCGGTGCCGCGCCCGTGCGCGTGCGCGCTGACCCGTCGCTCCCGTGACCTGATCACGGGGGCGATTCGCGTATCTCGGGCCCGGCCGCGCGGCATGCGGTGGTCGGGCGCAACCCGGCAAACCGTTAGAATTGCGCAAAAGGTGTGCCGGGAAGTCTGGTCGGCATGCGGCTGTGACGTCCTGTGGAGGTGGTTCGCACGCCGCAGCTCCGTCGACCCGGCTGAAAGGTGCACCCGTGATCGCACAGGTCCGAACCGAGCTCGCTCGCTATCTGCGGACCGAAACAGTCGGTGGCGTACTGCTTCTCGTGGCCGCCGCCGCCGCGTTGATCTGGGTGAACTCCCCGTGGGGCGCGGGCTACACCACCATGATCGACACCAAACTCGCCATTCCGGCGCTGCACCTCGATCTCACCCTGGCCGACTGGACCAAGGACGGTCTGCTCGCCATCTTCTTCTTCGTCGCCGGACTCGAGCTCAAACGCGAGCTCATCGTCGGCGAACTCGCCGACCGCAAGAGCGCCACCCTGCCCATCGTGGCGGCCTGCGGCGGCGTCGTGCTGCCCGCGCTCATCGCCGTCGTCGTCGGCTGGGGTGTGCCCGGTATGGACCGCGGCTGGGCGATCCCGGTGGCCACCGACATCGCCTTCGCGCTGGCCGTGCTGGCGCTCACCGGCTCGCGCATCCCGCCGAGCGCGCGGGTGTTCCTGCTGAGCCTGGCCGTGGTGGACGACCTCATGGCCATCATTCTCATCGCGGTGCTGTTCACCACCACCGTGCAGATGCTCTGGCTGCTGGTGGCCGCGGCCTGCTTCGCGGCGTGGTTCCTGGGCCAGAAGTACCGCGTGAGCTCACCCGTCCTCTACATACCCATCGCCCTGGTGACCTGGTACGCGCTGCACGAGGCCGGTATCCACCCGACACTCGCGGGCGTGGGGTTGGGTCTGCTCACCCGGGTGCGGCCGGATCCGGGCGAGGACGAGCACTGCGTTCCGGCCGCCAATCTGGAGCACTTCTTCCAGCCCATCTCGGCCGGTCTGTGCGTCCCGCTGTTCGCGCTGTTCGCCTCGGGCGTTCCGCTGGACACCGAGGTGTTCTCGGAGCTGTTCACCGACCGCATGTCACTGGCCATCGTGCTCGGACTCCTGGTCGGCAAGACCGTCGGCATCTTCGGATTCAGTTGGGTCGCAATCCGGCTCGGCATCGCGGTGAAACCCAACGATCTCGGTTACCGGGATATGTTCGCCCTGTCGGTACTCGGCGCGATCGGCTTCACCGTTAGCCTCTTGGTGGCAGAACTCGCACTCACGGATGTCGGCGACGGCTCCGCGGTGGAACTCGCGAAAGCAGCGGTGTTGCTGACGTCAATGGCGGCTTCGCTGGCCGGATCGGCGCTACTGTTGCGTCGTGGCCGCGTCCACCAGGCGCGACGTGACGAGCGGGAACTGCAAGAACTAGAGAGTGACTGACCGGCCGCAACCGGGCCGGGTCTACTCGAGGACACGCGGAAGGGTCGAGCAATTGAGCTTCACACAGGGCGGTAGCGGGCAGGACGGGCGGCATGCCCGCACCCTCACCTCGATTCCACTCTCCGAGGTCGACACCCGCCAGTCGGAAAGCATCGGCGGGCTGGTCCGCGACGCCACCGAGCAGATGTCGACACTGGTGCGGGCCGAGGTGGAGCTCGCCAAGGCGGAGGTCACCGGCGAGATCAAGAAGGGTCTGCAGGGCAGCGTCTTCTTCATCGTCGCGCTGACCATCCTGCTGTTCAGCTCCTTCTTCTTTTTCTTCTTCCTGGCCGAGCTGCTGGATGTGTGGGTCTACCGCTGGCTGGCCTTCCTGATCGTCTTCCTGCTCATGATCGTGGCGGTGGCGGCGTTCGGCCTGCTGGGCTATCTCAAGGTGCGCAAACTGCGCGCGCCGGAGAAGACCATCGAATCGCTGAAGGAAGCGAAGACGGTGCTGCCCAGCGGTTTCGGAGCGCACGGGGCACATGAGGCGGGCGCGTCGCCGCAGCTCGACAAGTACCGGTCATAGTTCTTCCACTACGCTTCGACGGCGTGTCGTCGAATACGCTTCCGGATCCGTCCAGTGTCCGCTATGAGGGCCCCTGGACCCATCGGGATGTGCATGCCAACGGCATCCGCTTCCATGTGGTCGAGGCCGCGGCCGGTGCCGGGTCGCCGCCCGCGGATCCCGGCACGCCGTTGGTGGTGCTGCTGCACGGCTTCGGCGACTTCTGGTGGTCGTGGCGGCATCAGCTGACCGGGCTGACCGAGCGCGGGTTCCGGGCCGTGGCCGTGGATCTGCGCGGGTACGGCGACAGCGACAAGCCGCCGCGCGGCTACGACGGGTGGACGCTCGCCGGTGATGTGGCGGGGCTGATTCGCGCGCTCGGACATACCGAGGCCACGCTGGTCGGCCACGCCGAAGGCGGATTGGTCTGCTGGGCGACGGCGGTGCTGCATCCTCGGCTGGTGCGCTCCATCGCACTGGTGAGCTCGCCGCATCCGGCGACGCTCAAGGCCGCGGTGCTGCGGGATGCGAAGCAGCGCAAGGCGTGGCTGCCCAACTTCCTGCGCTATCAGCTCCCCCGGTATCCGGAGAACCTCCTCACCACCGACGGCGGCGCGGAGATCGAACGGCTGCTGCGGCAGCGGGTGAGCGAACGGTGGGCGCGCACGCCGGAATTCGCGGAGACGGCCGAACGGATGCGAACCGCGATCCGGATACCCGGTGCGGCGCACTGCGCGCTGGAGTACCAGCGCTGGGCCTTCCGGTCGCAGTGGCGGCCCGACGGCGCGCGCTTCATGTCCACCATGCGCGAGCCGGTGCGCGTGCCGGTGCTGGCGCTGCACGGCGACCGCGACCATTACATCCTGGGGTCGACGGTGCGGCGCGGCCACGAACTGTCGCCCAACCGCCGCATGGCGGCGATCCCGGACGCGGGGCACTTCGCGCATCAGGAGAACCCGGAGGCGGTCACCGCCGAGCTGGCGAAACTGCTCGCCTGAGGGAGGGACAACTCTCGTAGGCTCTCAGGGGCTTCGCCCCTGAAACCCCTGAACGAAAGGTGGCCCGGCGGCTCCCATCGAGACGGCCATCTCATGCGCCACGCCCACCGCCTCACGCCGCACCCGCTTCCCGGGTCCGGCCGTCGCACAGCGATACTCGTCGCCCGCTTCGCGTGTCGAGTGCGTGGGTCCGTTCGGGGCGGGCGAGGTTCTCGCCCGCCTCCGGTCTAGCTCAGGACGCAGTCTCCTGTTGGGACAGGGGTGCTGGCTGAGGCCGCTGCCTCGAGTTCGGGGCGGACCTCGTTGAGGGTGAGGACGTAGCCGGTGTCCTCGTCGGTGACGGCCGCGCCGAAGACCACGCCGAGGACCTGGCCGTCGGTGTCGACGAGGGGGCCGCCGGAGTTGCCCGCGCGCACCAGGCCGCGGACGGTGTACACCTCGCGTTGGACATTGCCGTCGCGATAGATGTTGGGGCCCTTGAGGTCCAGGGTTTCGCGGACTCGGGCCGCGCTGGCGGAGTACGCGCCGCCACCGGGGTAGCCGAGGACGATGGAGCTCTCGCCGGGCTCCGCGGGCTGGGGGGCCAGCGGGATGACCGGGGCGACCAGGCCGGGGACCTCGAGGATGGCGATGTCCTTGGACGGGTCGAACAGCACCACCGTCGCGTTGAGCGCACCGCGCGCCGTATCGACGGCGACACTGGTGGTGCCCGCCACCACGTGGGCATTGGTCATGATGCGCTCCGGCGCGACCACGAAGCCCGAACCCTCCAGGGCGCGTTGGCAACTCGGCGCGACACCGCGAATGCGCAGCACGCTGTGCTGCAACTGCTGCGCGGCCGGAAGTTGCAGCACGCTGGCGTCCGGCGGCTCCACGGCGGCGATCGGCACCCGGCCGAACGGGCCGATGACATCCGGCAGCCCGGAGGTGTTGAGCAGATTGGAGAATTCGTTCGGCAACTGCCGCAGCCAATCCGGCGCGACCTTGTTGACCTGGGCCAGCACACCCGAATTCTGTACGGCCGCCGCGATTCCCGGCTGCGAGGAGCTGGCCAGCGGCAGCGCGAGCAGCCAGGCGGTGGCCAGCACGGCCACCATCTGCAGGCCCGCGCCGACCACGCTGTCCACACTGCGGGTGAACGGGTCGCGCATACCGCTGCGGGCGGCCCGCCCGAGCACCATGCCCGCCACCTCGCCGATGATCACCAGCGCCACGATGAGCAGTACGCCGACCAGGACGCGGCTGCGCCCCTCGCTCAGGTGGATGAGTATGTGTGGCGCGATCAGGATTCCGGCCACCGCGCCCAACACCACGCCCAGGAAGGCGAGCGCCGACGCGACCGCGCCCTGCCGCCACCCGGAGGAGGCGGCCAGTAGCGCGATGATCACGACACCGAGGTCGAGCCAGGCCGAGGCGCTCATAACGTCATCCCTACCGCGGCCAATGCGGCCTGTAGATCACGCACATCGTGATAGTCCCATTCCTTCTCCCACCCCGATACCGCCAGCAGTCCCGCGAGCACGCCCGCGGTGAACCCCCACACCAACATGCCGTCCACGACGAATGCCGGACCCATGTATCCGAGCGGATGCCGCACCACGAATCGATTGGCCGGATCGATCAGATCGGCCAGCGGTACGCGCGCCACCCGGGTGGCCTCGTTCTCGCTCACCACCCCGACCTCGCCCGGCGTGCGCCAGTAGGCGACCACGGGGGTCACGTCGAAGCCCGAGGGCGGCACGAAGATCTTGGGCAGCACCGCGAGCGGCTGCACACCCGTCGGATCCAGACCGGTCTCCTCCTCGGCCTCGCGCAGCGCGGTGAAGATGGGCCCCTGATCGCCGGGATCGACCGCGCCGCCCGGAAACGCGACCTGCCCGCTGTGCTGGCGCAGGGTGGCGGCGCGCTGGGTGAGCAGCACGTTCGCATCCTCGGGCAGTCCGCCCTCGGCATTCGGATTCGCCTCCGGAGCACCGCCGAACAGCACCAGCACCGCCGCGTCCCGGGTGCGCCCGGTGGCCCCGGCGACCTTGCGCACGGCCGCGCGCATGACGGTGCGGCGCAGCACCGGATTCACTCCGGTCGGATCGGCGGGCTCGTGCTCGGCCACATTGCGCAGCCAGGCCGGGACGCCGTCGGTGGAAACCTCGTATCTCATGCCTTCACTCCGAGTTCGGCGTCCACGGTGGCCGCGATGTCGTCGACGCTCGTGAACGCCCGGACCACCACTTTCGCGACGGTGCCGTCCGCGCGCAGCAGGACCGAGATCGGCAGTACCGCGGGTGCGCCGACGGCGGTGCGGACCCGCGCATCCGGATCCTCGACACCGGGTAGGTGTACACCCAGACCGGCCGCCCGGGCCAATCCCTTCGCGGTCTCCGGATCACTGTGCACGGTCAGCACGGTGAGCGCATCCCCGGCCCGCTCGGAAAACTCTTGCAGCAGCGGCAGTTCCTCCGCGCACGGACCGCACCAGTAGGACCACAGGTTCAGCAGCGCGGGCTTGCCCGCCAGGGCGGCGGCGAGATCCACCGGCTGCCCGTCGGCCAGGCAGTCGAGGGTGATGCCGCGCAGCGGGCTGTCACCGACGGCGGCACCGCTGGGCCGCGGGCACGGGGCCAGGGCGGCGGCCGTGCGCTCCTGCTCCGAAACGGCCGGAACCGGGCGGGGTTTCGCGCCCTCCCCGGTCGCCTCGCCGTCCTCGCCGCGCGGCC
Source organism: Nocardia sp. NPDC050406 (assembly GCF_044459025.1). NCBI lineage: Bacteria > Bacillati > Actinomycetota > Actinomycetes > Mycobacteriales > Nocardiaceae > Nocardia > Nocardia sp. NPDC050406. The sequence continues at coordinate 954,833 of NZ_JBITIM010000003.1, forward strand.
ACAGCGCGACCGCCAGCGCGGCGACGACGACCACGACCACGAGCACCCAGCGGACGGTCCGGTCGGTCAGCAGCCAGCGCACCACCTTGTTGCCGGTGGGCGGCTTCGGGCTCACAGCCCCACCAACTCGAGCAGATGCTCGGTCTCCGGGCCCTTCACCAGGGCGGCGGCGGTGGCGGGGTCGGTGGGCCCGGTCCCGTAGGACGGGCAGTCCTTGGCGAGCACACAGGCGCCGCAGGCGGGTTTGCGGGCGTGGCAGACGCGACGGCCGTGGAAGATCACCCGGTGCGAGAGCATGGTCCAGTCCCGGCGCTCGATGAGCGCGCCGACGGCGTGCTCGATCTTCACCGGATCCTCTTCGGCGGTCCACTTCCAGCGTTGGACGAGCCGTCCGAAGTGGGTGTCCACCGTGATCCCGGGCACACCGAAGGCATTGCCGAGAATGACATTCGCGGTCTTGCGGCCGATACCGGGCAGCTGCACCAACTGCTCGAGGGTGTCGGGCAGTTCGCCGTCGTAGCGCTCCATGAGCGCCTGCCCCAATCCGATCAGCGAATTGGTTTTGTTGCGGTAGAACCCGGTCGGCCGGATGTACTCCTCGAGCTCGGTCCGATCGGCCTCGGCATAGGCGCGCGCATCGCGGTACTTCGCGAACAGCGCGGGGGTGGTCATATTCACCCGCACATCGGTGCACTGCGCGGAAAGAATTGTGGCGACTGCCAATTCGAGCGGCGTCGTGAAATCGAGTTCGCAGTGCGCGTCGGGAAAAGCGACGGTGAGTTCGCGGTACATGCGACGCGCCCGGCGCACCAAACCGGTGCGGGTTTCATTGCGGCGCGGGTTGGCCTTGAGCGGGCGGGCGCGACGCGCCTCGGCGGCATCGTCGACGGTGACCGATTCGGCCTGCGCGGCATCGCCTGCCGAGGGCACGGCGGCGTCGGCCGACCGCTTCGCGGCCGCGCTGGATTCGGAGACACGCACTCGTCCACCTTACGGAACGGGACCGACTCGACAACCGGGCTGAGCACCTCCCGTGTTCCATCTGAGACCTTCGCCGTGTTTACTCCTCCGTATGCAAGGACTCGCTGTGGTGCTCTTCCCAGTGGCGTTGATGCTGTTCGCGCTGGTGATGGAAAGGGTCGAGAATCGGCTCCGTAAGCTTCTCGAACCCGATGAAGAGGTGCAGCAGTACCTGGATCGAGCCACGAACGCAGAGGTCAGCGATCTGACCAAGTTGGGTCTGCCCGCCGCCGCGGCGCGGACTCGCCGACGCCGTACCAGTGGTGACACGATGGATGTCGCCCAAGCCAGCTGATCGGCGGTCGATCACTGGCGCAAGAATCCGGGCCGGTCGAAGCGGCCAACGTGAGTGTTCCGCGTGTCGCGAATATGGGCAGGGCGTGTCGTGAGAATAGGCTCCGCGTGCCGGAGAATGAGCGTGGCGCGTGGTGTCTATCACTACCCGGACATATTGCAAAGTAGACTGCACTGTCGGCCGAGTCGTTTCGGTCCAGGACAGAGCCATTTCCCATAAGGAGCACATTCGTGGACGAGGCCCTCGCCAGAGCAGGCATCTTCCAAGGCGTAGAGCCCACCGCGGTGGCGGCTCTCGCCAAACAACTTCAGCCCGTGGACTTTCCGCGCGGCCATGTCATCTTCAACGAGGGCGAGCCCGGCGACCGGCTGTACATCATCACGTCCGGCAAGGTGAAGATCGGCCGTCGGTCCCCGGATGGCCGGGAGAACCTGCTGACCATCATGGGCCCGTCGGACATGTTCGGTGAGCTGTCGATCTTCGACCCGGGTCCGCGTACCTCGACGGCCACCACCGTCACCGAGGTGCGCGCCGTCACGATGGACCGTGACGCGCTCAAGTCGTGGATCGACCAGCGGCCCGAGATCGCGGAGCAGCTGCTGCGCGTGCTCGCGCGCCGTCTGCGCCGCACCAACAACAACCTCGCGGACCTGATCTTCACCGACGTCCCGGGCCGTGTCGCCAAGGCGCTGCTGCAGCTCGCACAGCGTTTCGGCACCCAGGAAGCGGGCGCGCTGCGCGTGACCCACGACCTGACCCAGGAGGAGATCGCCCAGCTGGTCGGCGCCTCCCGCGAAACCGTGAACAAGGCCCTGGCCGACTTCGCGCACCGCGGCTGGCTGCGACTCGAGGGCAAGAGCGTCCTGATCTCCGACTCGGAGCGCCTCGCGCGCCGAGCCCGCTAGGTCGCCGAAACTCCGAACTCGTCGGGACCGGGTCGTCGCCTTCGGGTGACGCCCCGGTCCTTTCGCGTGTTTCGGCACTTCCGGCCTGCTGGTTCGGCTTCGCGGAAAAACTTTCGAGGACTTTCGCGAACTGTGTCGAGATGGCGTCGTGGGCTCCGACCCATGGGCAAGAACCCCAGCCGGGGAACCCCCATAGTCGAGGAGCCAGTCATGAACGTCATCACGAGCACCGTCACCAAGAGCGTCGGCGCCGTCGTCGCCGGATTCGCCGTCACCGCCGTCGCCTCCTCCGCCACCGACAAGGTGCTGGAGTCCGCCGGATATCTGCCGTCCGGCCATATCTACGCCGCCGTCCCGGTCGTGCTCAGCGTCGTGCTGTACCGCACGGTCTTCGACGTGGTCGGGGCCTACGTCGCGGCGGCCCTCGCTCCGTCGAAGCCGATGAAGCACGCGCTCGTCCTCGGCGCGCTCGGTAGTCTCGGCGGCTTCGGTGCGGCCATCGCGACCTGGAATATGAACATCGGCCCGCACTATTACGCACTCGCCGTCGCGGCCGTCGGCCTGCCCGCCGCTTACCTCGGCGGACTTCTGCGCACTCGCCGCTCGCGACACCACCCGAATGCCATGGTGGCCGTGGGCGTTTGACCACACGGACCGCCCACTCGAAGCGAGGGGCCGGAGGCACTGCCTCCGGCCCCTCCGGTCATGGGTCCGACCGCGAATCGCTATCCGTGCGAACGGATGTAGGCCAGTTGGGCTTTGACGGAGCTGTGGGCGGCGGGCCAGAGGCGCTTGTCCACGTCGGCGTAGACGAGGGCGACGATTTGTAAGGCTTTGGCCTTGGGGCCCAGCTTCTCCAATGCGTCACGGACCTGTTGGAGACGTTCCTCGCGGTGCTTGATGTAGTAGGCGATGACCGGTTCGGCGTCGGGGTGGTCGGGGCCGTGGGCGGGGAGCAGGGTGCGGCCGGGGGCGGCATCGGCCAAGCGGCGCAGGGAGTTCAGGTAGTCGGCCAGCGCGCCGTCGCGGGATTCCAGGACGGTGGTGCCGCTGCCGAGTACGGTGTCGCCGGTCAGGAGGGCGGCTTCGGCGTCGGGGCCGTCCAGCAGGAAGCTCACCGAGTCGGTGGTGTGGCCGGGGGTGGCGAGTACGGTGAGCCGGACTCCGGCGGCCTCGATGACCTCGCCGTCGGTGAGGGAAGTGCCTGAGCCGCGCAGGAATTCGGATTCCACCGCGCGCACGGGGGTGCCGGTGAGCTCGACCAGGCGGGCGATGCCGCCGGTGTGATCGTGGTGGTGGTGGGTGATCAGGGTGAGGGCGATGTTCCCGCCGGTTTCGCGGGCGATGGCCTCACTGTGCTTGCGGTCCTTGGGACCCGGGTCCACCACCACGCAGTCGGAACTGCCGGGTGCGCGCAGGATCCAGGTGTTGGTGCCCTCGAGCGTCATCTGATTCGGGTTGTCCGCCAACAGCACCGAGGCCGACGGCGTCACCGGTCGCAGCTGCTCGTAGGCGGGGTGGGTGAGGGTCATACTTTCGTCCTAACGCACCGGGCGCGGGGAGTCCAGGATTGTGATCACATCGACTGGACTGTGCGCCAACCGCTTTCGCGTCGCCGCGAAGAAGTCCCGCTGGACGGGACTCGCTTCGCGGCGCGGAAAGGCATTGTGTCAGCGGACTTCCGCGATGAGTTCTACCTCTACCGGGGTGTTCTTCGGCAGTTCCGAGACGCCGACGGCGGAGCGGGCGTGCACACCGGCGTCGCCGAAGACCTCGCCGAGGAATTCCGACGCGCCGTTGATGACGACCGGCTGACCGTCGAATCCCGGTGCGGAGGCGACGAATCCGACGACCTTCACGATGCGCACCACATTGTCCAGGCCCACCAGATCGTGCACGGCGGCGAGCGCGTTGAGCGCGCAGTACTTGGCGGCCTCCTTGGCATCGGCCACGCTGACCTCGGCACCGACCTTGCCGACCGCGCTGAGTTCGCCGTTCACGAACGGCAGCTGGCCGGAGGTGTACACGTGGTCACCGGTGCGAATCGCCGGAATGTAGGCCGCCACCGGGGGCGCGACCGGGGGCAGGGTGAGCCCCAGCTTCTCCAGGTTCTCGGCCCAGTTGGTGGCCGATCCGTCGGCGGCCATCAGCTCTTGGGCCGCTTCAGGTAGGCGACGTGCTGTTCGCCGGTCGGACCGGGCAGCACCGTCACGAGTTCCCAACCGTCGGCACCCCACTGGTCGAGGATCGCCTTGGTCGCATGCGTCAGCAGCGGCACCGTCGCGTATTCCCACACCTTCAGATCACTCATGGCCTGAGCGTAGATGCCCGGCCCGCCCCGAAGCACCCCCGACCCTCCCTGTGCGCTGCGCAGACCCGGTTTCGCGACACCCGACAGTGGTGTACCAGACAGTTCGATCTTCCCTCTGGGCAGGAATAAGGAACGAGTTATAGGCTCGCGATCGTGGGAGTACCGATCGCAGTGCCCGTTTCGGCGGAGCCAGGGGTCCAATCAGGTTGGCCGCAGCGTGCCGAGAAGGCGCGTCTGCACTACGTCTCGGGGAAAGGGGGGACCGGGAAGTCGACTGTCGCGGCCGCATTGGCGCTCGCACTGGCGGCCGGTGGTCGCAAGGTGCTGTTGGTGGAGGTGGAGGGACGCCAATCCATCGCCCAGCTCTTCGACCTGCCGCCCTTGCCGCCCACCGAGACTCGCATCGCCACCGCCGACGGCGGCGGTGAGGTGATGGCGCTGGCCCTCGATGTGGAGCATGCGTTCCTGGAGTACCTGGACATGTTCTACAACCTGGGCTTCGCCGGGCGCGCCATGCGCCGGGTGGGCGCCATCGAATTCGTCACCACCATCGCGCCGGGGCTGCGCGATGTCATTCTCACCGGCAAGATCAAGGAATGCGCGGTGCGCGTCGACAAGGCGGGCAAACCGGCCTACGACGAAATCGTTATCGACGCTCCCCCGACGGGCCGCATCGCCAGCTTCCTCGATGTCACCCAGGCCATGGCCGAGATCGCCAAGGGCGGGCCGATCGCCGCGCAGGCCGAGGGCGTCTCCAAGCTGCTGCACTCCGAGCAGACCATGATCCACCTGGTCACGCTGCTGGAGGCGCTGCCGGTGCAGGAGACCGCCGACGCGGTCGCCGAACTCACCGCCAACGACCTGAACATCGGCACGGTCATCGTGAACCGCGCGGGCGAGGGCTATCTGCCGCGGACCGTCCGGGAGAAGGTCGCACAGGGCGGTCTCGATACCGACGCCCTGCGCGCGGGCCTGGCCGAGGCCGGAATCACCTTGTCGGAGGCCGATTTCCAGGGCTTGGTCACCGAGACCGTGGAGCATTCGACCCGCTTGCAGGCGCAGGACGAGAGCTCGGCGGAGCTGGCCGCGGTGGACATCTCGCGGCTGTACCTCCCCTCGCTGGCCGACGGGATGGATCTGGGCGGGCTCTACGAGCTGGCCGAATACTTGAGCGCACAGGGGGTCCGCTGACCATGACTCTTCCGGCAAGCACTGTCCCGCTGGATATTTCGAAGATCATCGCGGACAAGTCCTCGCGCATCATCGTGTGCTGCGGCTCCGGCGGCGTGGGCAAGACCACCACGGCCGCGGCCATCGCCCTGCGCGCCGCCGAGGAGGGCCGCAAGGTCGTGGTGCTGACCATCGACCCGGCACGGCGGCTGGCGCAGTCGCTGGGCGTGAGCGACCTCGGCAATGTGCCGCAGCGGGTACAGCTCGGGCCCGAGGCCAAGGGCGAGCTCTACGCCATGATGCTGAACATGCGCCGCACCTTCGACGAGATGGTGCTCGAGCACACCAGTCCGGAGAAGGCCGAGCAGGTCTTCGCCAATCCGATCTACCAGACGGTGGCCTCGTCCTTCGGCGGGACGCAGGAGTACATGGCGATGGAGAAGCTGGGCCAGCTCGCCAGCAAGCGCGAATGGGACCTCATCGTGGTCGACACGCCGCCCTCGCGCAATGCCCTGGACTTCCTCGACGCGCCCAAACGGCTCGGAAACTTCCTCAACGGCCGAATGATTCGCGTGATCATGATGCCGGGTCGCGGCGTGGGCCGACTGGTGACGGGCGCGATGAGCCTGGCGCTGCGCGGCGTCTCCACCATCGTGGGCGGTCAGCTGCTCAAGGACGCCTCGCTGTTCCTGCAGTCGCTGGAATCCATGTTCGGTGGCTTCCAGGATCGCGCGGACCGCACCTACGCCATGCTGTCGCGGCCGGGCACGCATTTCGTCGTGGTGGCGGCGGCCGAACCGGACGCGCTGCGCGAGGCGTCGTTCTTCGTCGACCGGCTCTCCACCGACAAGATGCCGCTGGCCGGGCTGGTGCTCAATCGCACGCATCCGGTGCTGAGTTCGCTCTCGGTCGAGGAGTCCCTCGTCGCCGCGGACCGGCTGGCTCCCGCCGACAGCACCGAGCAGGCCGCCGAGGCCACTCCGGCCGTGCTGGCGGCGGCGGTGCTGCGCATTCACGCGCGCCGCACCGAGACCGCCCGCCGGGAACAGCATCTGCTGCACCGCTTCACGGGCGCGCATCCGCGCGTGCCCATCGCCGCGGTGACGGCGCTGCCGTTCGAGGTGGCCGATCTCGAGGCGCTGCGGGCCGTGGCGGACCAACTGGAGGCGGCCGCCTCCCCCGCTCGGTCGGCCTGAGCCGACGAACCCGCCGATCGGAGATCGCGAATCAGCGTGCGACGCAATAGCGATCGCACATAACTCGCCCTCATCCGATTGGTACGGTCTGGTCGAAAAGACCGAATTTGCCCCAGAAACGGACCGAGCCCGCTATGCGCGGGCTCGGTCCGTTCTGCTTATGGGGGATACGGGATTACATCGCTACCTTCTGCTGACGCTGGACGCGGAAGAAGTCCGCCCAGGATGTCACCTCGGGGTGCTGCTTCAGCAGTGCTCGGCGCTGCCTTTCGGTCATGCCGCCCCACACGCCGAACTCCACACGATTGTCCAGGGCGTCAGCCCCGCACTCCATCAATACCGGGCAATGCCGACAGATGGTGGCCGCTTTCCGCTGCGCCGCTCCGCGCACGAAAAGCTGGTCGGGATCCACTTCCTTGCATCGGGCCTGGGAAACCCAGGCGATTCTCGCTTCGGCCTGCTCCACGTCCAATCGAGCGATCGGGGTAGTCATGTGCATTTGGTGTGCCCCTTTGCAGTCCGAACACCGGGTCACGGCGCTCCAGAATCGCGTGTACAGCGCGCAGCTACCCAACCCCACTGCGTCCTGCACCACATTCCACTTTGAGTGTTAGCTCTATCACACTGGGTTCTCAATCTAGATAGTGGTGCGCGCCCTGCGCAAGACCGTCCCGAGATTTTCTGGTACGTCCGTCCATGCAATCGCGACATGAAACCGGGCAGTCGGGCTTTATCAGGACAAACCGACGCCGACGACACGCACACGCCGAGTGTCCGAAAGGGCAATTAGGCTAGGGCTCGTGCCGATCACACGAACGCTCGCGAGACTTGCTGGCAGCTGCGTGCTGGCGGCGGTGCTGCTCGCCGGGCTGCTGTTCCCTCTAGCCGGTGGATTCGGATACATCTCCAACCGCGCCGCCGACGCCGTCGACAATGTCTCCGCCGAACTGGTGGAGGGCAGTGTCCCCGCGGTGTCCACGATGGTCGACGCGAACGGCAACCCGTTCGCGTGGCTGTACGAGCAGCGCCGGTTCGAGGTGCCGAGCGACAAGATCTCCAACGATATGAAGTTGGCGATCGTGTCCATCGAGGACCGCCGCTTCGCCGAACACCACGGTGTGGACTGGCAGGGCACCTTCCGTGCCTTCCTCACCAACACCTCCAGTGGTGAAGTGCAGCAGGGCGCGTCGACGCTCGACCAGCAGTACGTGAAGAACTACCTGCTGCTCGTCGTCGCCAAGACCGATGCCGAGCGCCGCGCCGCCATCGAGACCACGCCCGCGCGCAAGATCCGCGAAATCCGCATGGCGCTGACGCTGGACAAGCAGCTCACCAAGGACGAGATCCTCACCCGATACCTCAACCTGGTGCCCTTCGGAAACTCCTCCTACGGCATTCAGGACGCCGCGCAGACCTACTTCGGCATCGATGCCAAGGATCTGAACATCGTGCAGTCGGCCATGCTCGCGGGCATGGTGCAGTCCAGCTCCAAGCTCAACCCCTACACCAATCCGCAGGGCGTGCTGGAGCGGCGCAATACCGTGCTGGACACGCTGATTCAGAACATCCCCAGCCGCAGCGACGAATTCCGCAAGGCCAAATCCGAGCCGCTGGGCGTGCTGCCCGAGCCCAAGGGCCTGCCGCGCGGGTGCATCGCCGCCCAAGATCGCGGGTTCTTCTGCGATTACGCGCTGCAATACCTGGCCAATTCGGGTATCAGTCGCGATCAGATCGACAAGGGCGGGTACCTGATCCGGACCACCCTGGATCCGGCGGTGCAGGACTCCGTCAAGGCGTCTGTCACCCAGAACGCCGATCCGAACCTGGACGATATCGCCCAGGTCATGAATATCGTGGCCCCCGGGCAGGATTCGCATCCGGTGCTCGCCATGGCGTCGAGCCGGACCTACGGCTTGGATGCCAACGCCAAACAGACCGTGCAGCCGCAGCCGTATTCGATGGTCGGCGACGGCGCGGGCTCGATCTTCAAGCTGTTCACCACCGCGGCGGCCATGGAGAAGGGGTTGGGCATCAACGCCCAGCTCGATGTGCCCGGAACCTTCGCGGCCAAGGGCATGGGTAACTCCGGCACGCCCGGATGTCCGCCCGAGACCTACTGCGTGAAGAACGCCGGTGCCTACAAATCGCCCATGTCGGTGACCGAGGCGCTGGCCACCTCGCCCAACACCGCCTTCGTCAAACTGATTCAGGCCGTGGGCGTCTCGCCGACCGTGGACATGGCGGTGCGCCTGGGCATGCGGTCCTACACCATGCCGGGTACCTCGGGGCACGGGAACCAGAGCCTGGCCGACATGGTGAAGGACCAGAATCTGGGCTCGTTCACGCTGGGGCCGCTCGCGATCAATCCGCTCGAGCTGTCGAATGTGGCGGCCACGCTGGCCTCCGGCGGCAAGTGGTGCCCGCCCACGCCGATCAAGGAGGTCGTGGACCGCAGCGGGAAGACGGTGCCGCTCACCCAGCAGGCGTGCGAGCAGGTGGTGGAGCCGGGGCTGGCCAATACCCTCGCCAATGCCATGAGCAAGGACGACATCAGCGGTACCGCGGCCGCGGCCGCCAAGGCGGTGGGCTGGAACGCGCCGCTGTCGGCCAAGACGGGTACCACCGAGAGCCACCGGTCCTCGGCGTTCCTGGCATTCACCAATTCGCTGGCGGGCTCGGCCTACATCTACGGCGACACGCCGACGCCGGGCGAGATCTGCTCCTTCCCGCTGCGCAATTGCGGCAGCGGCGACCTCTACGGCGGTAACGAGCCCGCGCGCAGCTGGCTGGGCGCGATCAGGAACGTGCTCGACAAGTTCCCGCCCGCCGCCCTGCCGCCGCTGGACGACAAGTACGTGCGCGGGTCGAACAACGCGCAGATTCCGGACGTCATCAACATGACCCAGGCGGAGGCGACGTCGACGCTCATCGGGGCCGGGTTCCAGGTGTCGGTGGCCTCGGCACCCGGGCCGACCAAGGGGACGGTGATGGGGATTTCGCCGGACGGGTCGGCGATTCCGGGGTCGGTGATCACGATCTACGTGAGCGATGGGACGCAGCGGCCCGCGCCTGCTCCGGCTCAGACGCCGCCGCCGGGGATTCAGATACCTGGGCTGCCGCAGTTACCGCCTATACCGATACCTATACCGGTGCCTCGGTAGATGAATCGCCCGGAGTGCTCGAGCACTCCGGGCGATTTGTTTTGGCCTGAACGGTCAGAGATCGACCGCAGTCGGCGAATTCGGCTGTCCTGCGGCGATTTGTGACCGCTCAGCGCAGTCAGAGCCGCGCCTTCACCGCCGCCGACACCCTCGACCCGTCCGCGCGGCCCGCGGCCAGAGCCGTGGCGATCTTCATGACCTGCCCCATCTGCTTCATGCCGGGCCGCTCGCCGTTCTGCTCGGCGACGTCGGCGATGGCGGTGTCGGCGATATCGGCCACCTCCGCATCGGTCAACGGGGTGGGCAGGTACTCGTCGATGATCTGTTCCTCGGCGCGCTCGTTGGCGGCGAGCTCCCCGCGACCGTTCTGCTCGTAGACGACGGCGGCCTCGTTGCGCTTCTTCGCCTCCTTGGACAGGACGGCGATCACCTCGGCATCGCTGAGTTCCTTCGCCTGCGAACCCGCGACCTCGGCGTTCTGAATCGCGGCCAGCAGCATGCGCACCGTATTGAGGCGCAGCGAGTCCTTGGCCTTCATGGCGGTGGTGAGATCCGCACGCAGCTTCGCTTTGAGTTCCGACATGCGGGCAACGCTACCGCTCTCGGGCCTGGACGCCGCCACTGATTTTCGACGGTGTCGGGGGCGCGGGTGGGTCGGGGCACGAGTGGCGCACGCCGCATTCGGGTCGATGTTTGGCCCCGGGGTCGCCTATTCTGGGCGAATGCCCGTTATCTCGACCTCCGCCCTGCGAAACGCCGCTCTGGGAGCCGCCGGGGCCGCGGTCGCCGGAATCGGTTATGCCTCGTTGATCGAGCGCAATGCGTTCGTGCTGCGCGAGGCGACGCTACCGGTGCTCGAACCGGGGAAACCCTCGCTGCGGGTGCTGCATCTGAGCGATCTGCACATGACGCCCGGACAGCAGTTGAAGCAGGCGTGGGTGCGCGAGCTCGATCGGCTCGAGCCCGACCTGGTGGTCAATACCGGTGACAATCTGGCGCATCCGAAGGCCGTGCCGTCGGTGGTGCAGTCGCTCGGCGGATTGCTGGCGCGGCCCGGCATTTTCGTGTTCGGCAGCAACGACTACTTCGCGCCGGTGCCGAAGAATCCGATGAAGTACTTCAAGTCCGATCACAAGCGGGTCTTCGGGGATCCGCTGCCGTGGCAGGACATGCGGGCGGCGTTCACCGAGCGCGGCTGGCTGGATCTGACCCATGTGCGCCGCGACATCGAGGTCGCCGGAGTGCGGATCTCGACCGCGGGCGTGGACGATCCGCACCTGAAGCGGGATCGCTACGACACGGTGACCGGTGCGCCGAACCCGTTGGCGGACTTGAGCATCGGGCTCACGCATTCGCCGGAGCCGAGGGTGCTGGACCGTTTCGCCGACGACGGCTACGACCTGGTGATGGCCGGGCACACCCACGGTGGACAGCTGTGCCTGCCGTTCTACGGTGCGCTGGTGACCAATTGCGGTATCGACCGCTCCCGCGTCAAGGGCGCGTCGCGCTGGGGCGCGCACACCCAACTGCACGTCTCCGCGGGCCTGGGCACCTCCCCGTGGGCCCCCTACCGCTTCTGCTGCCGCCCCGAGGCCACCCTCCTCACCTTGGTCAGCGCACCCCCCAAGAAACCGGTCACCGAATCCGGACACGGAATCACCGCCTCGGCCACTGTCGCGCATTAGCCGCGCACCGCGATATACAACGCGGGCCCAGTCGACAGCCGGGAGGGGACAACCATGAGCAGTGGAGACCGGAACACCGAGCCGCCACAGCGCGGCCCCGACCCCTCCTGGTGGCAAGCCACCCCCGACCAAACTTGGCAACGCCCCCCAAGCCCAGCCGAAGCCTCCTACGGCCCCCGCAACCCCACCCCCGCCACACCCCAAGACCCAGACCACTCCGCACCCCCCGAAGCCCCCAACGCCCCGCCGGGCGCGCCTTCCCACACCAATCCGCAAGCCAGCGAGCAGCAGGCGTGGGGCGCACCCGCAGAAGCAGGCGGCGCGGCGTGGATGCCCAGCGGAGCTCAAGGAATGAACCCGCAAGGGTGGGGACAGCCCGGTCCGGAAAACGCATCCAGCCCTTATCCATTCGCGGGGCCTGCGCAACCCGGTGGGCCGCAGGGCATGCCGACCCAGGCTGGGCCGGGGCCGTTCGGGCAGCCGATTGGGCCGGGGCAGGTGGACTATTCGGGCGCGGGTTATCAGGCGGGGGGATCGACTGGGAGTTATCAGGCTGGGTCGCCTGCGGCGTACCCGAGTGGGGGTGCGCAGCAGGGCGGTAATACGCCCCTGGCCTCGACGTACTCAGGGGGCGATGGGGGCGGGAGTCCGGCTTACCCGGGCGGTGATGCGCCAGGGAACTCGGCTTATCCCGGCGGCAATGCGAGCGGAAATCCGGCTTACCCGGGCGGCAATTCGGCGTATCCCGGTGGGGGTGCACCGTACGTGGGTGGGTCGCAGGCTGGGGGGTTCGGTTATGGGGTGTCGGGGGGCGGGGGTGCGCCGTATTCGGAGGGGCAGACCTGGTCTGGGGCTTATCATTCCGGGATGCAGCCCGGTCTGCCGCACGGTGGGTATGGGCAGCAACAACCTGTAGCGCCGAAGGGGAAGCGCGGTAAGGGGTTGTTGGTTGCGGGGGTGGGGGTGTTGGTCGTTGTTGTGGTCGCGGCCGTTGCGGGGGTTGTTCTGGTGAACCGGGATTCGAGTTCTGGGGCGGCGGGTGGGACGCCTTCGATGGTTAGTGCGTTGACCACGGGGAATTCGGCTCCGTCCACGACTCGGTCGGGGCCTCGGTCTACTACGGCCAAGCCGACTACTCCGGCGGCGGTGATTCCGGGGTATCAGGTGGTGGTGTTGCCGGAGGCGGGGGCGGCTTATGACGTGCCCGCGGATTGGAAGGTCGAGAAGGCTACCGCGGCAATTGGTTCGGGGGTGGATTCGCTGCCGGTGACGGGGATGTCGTCGGAGGGGGCGGGGTACTGCCCGGATTATGTGCGGTCGAATATGTTCTTGACGCAGTCCGACGAGACGGATCCGGCCAGTGCGATCACCGATGTCACCACGCGGCTGATCAAGTTCGCGTATACGACCTCCACGGGGTCGAATCCCGGTGCGGCCGAACCGTTCCAGACCTCCGACGGCAATCTGTCGGGCATATTCGTGGAGACGACGGGCACGGCACCCGCGCCGAGTGCCGGTTGCGCGTCGACGTATTCGATCTACACGTTCGCGTTCCCGGCCGAGGAGGGCGCCCTGGTGCTGACCATCACCGCGGACACGGGCGTGGACAAGTCCGTGACCAAGGATTTCGCCAAGCAGCTCATGGCCACGCTCCGCCCCCTCTAGGCGGATGATCGACGGCAGGCCGTAAGAACAGGGGGTCGATCGTGACCAACTCCGACGATCACAAGGACGAAGGCACACAACGCAATCCGGAGTGGTGGGAGGGCGTCCCCGACGCCGCGACACCACCGCCCGCCGATCCGACCGTGGTGCGCGGCGCGTACCCGCCGGGATACGGTCCGGCGGGTCCGAATCCGGTCCAGCCCTACCCGGGCGGGCCGTACCAACCCGGACCGACTCCGCAGCCCGGCTACCCACCGCAGCTGGGGTCGATGCCGCAACAGCAGCAGTCGGGTCCGACGCCACAACAGTCCGGCCCCATGCCGCACCAGCCGGGGCCTATCCCCCAGCCCGGCCCGACGCCGCAACAGCCGGGACCGATCTCGCAGCCCGGTCCCCTCCCGCAGCAGTCCGGATCCACTCCGCAGCAGTCCGGCCCGACCCCACAGCAATCCGGCCCCATGCCATTGCAGTCCGGCCACCAGCCCTACCCGGTCGGCGCGAATCCCTATCAGAGCGGCCAGAATCCGTATCAGAGCGGACCGATGGCCTACCAATCCAGCCACTCCCACCCCGCCGCGCAACCGCCCTATGGCGGGCCGCCCCAGTACGGCCCACCGACCGGCGGCGGGGACAATCGCAAGGCCCTGCTGATCGGCGGCGCGGCGGTCGCGGTGGTGCTGCTCGTCGCGGTCGTCGCGGTCGTGCTGGTGAATCGCGGCCCCGACACCCCTATCGCCGACCCGACCACCACCCCGTCCAGCACCTCGGCCACCGCGACCACCACCAAGACGACCACCACCCCGCGCACGCCGACCGCGCAGATCCCGGGCTACCAGGTCGTGGTGCCCGACAATATCGGCGCGGCCTGGGAGGTCCCCGGCGACTGGATCCGCGACATCTCCGTCACCGAGTTCGGCAGCGGGGCCGACGTGGTCCCGGTGGCGGGCCTGACCACCGAGGGCGCGCGGTACTGCACCGATTTCGTCCGCACGAACATGTGGCTCAGCGCGACTCAGAACGCCGACTCCACCGCCTCGGCCCGCGAAATCGGCGAACGGGTGGCCCGCATCGGCTGGTCCACCGGCTCCGGCGGCACCCCCGGCCCCGCCGAACCCTTCACCACCTCCGACGGCAACCTGAGCGGCACCTTCATGGAGACCAAGGGCACCTTCACCTCCTCCGACCCCCGCTGCGCCAAAACCTTCTCGGTCTACACCTTCGCCGTCTCCGGCGGCGCGAGCAGCTCCCTGGTCCTCACCATCGCGGCCGATACCGGCGTCGACCGCTCCGTGGACGCCGCCTTCGCCAAGAAACTCATGGCCACATTCCGCCTGATTTAACCGTCTGACCAGCCGATTTAGCATCAGCGCCCACCCTGCGCTAAGCTACTCCAGGTTCGCTTCACGGGGTGTGGCGCAGCTTGGTAGCGCGCTTCGTTCGGGACGAAGAGGTCGCAGGTTCAAATCCTGTCACCCCGACGTGTTGGTTGAGACACATGAAACCGCCTTCGGCCATTCCACTTGGCCGGAGGCGGTTTTTGTTCGTCCACCCACCGGTACGCCGAATCGGTAAGTCGCGCAGGTCTTTTCGCCGGGGGGCGGGTGGGCGCGAGGTCGCTTACCGTTTAGGGCATGGCGAACCGCTCGTATCTGTACTCCGTCGACTCGCTGCCGAGTGCGGAGAATCTGCCCAAGCCGATCAAGTGCGTGTCCGAGCACAACTGGGCGATTCCGCTCGCGCATCGACTGCTGGTGGGGTACGAGACGCAGGTGGTGCCGTCGATGATCTGGAATCCTCGGATCGGGGTGGTGGGCGACTATGTGCGGGGCGGGAAGTTGCTGATCAGCCTGATGACCGAGGTGGGGAAGGCGGAGTTTCCCGAGCGGGACGAGTTTCTGGCATGCATGCGCGCGACGCTGGTGCATCTGTCGAAGCAGAAGGCGGCCTACTTCCTGCTGGAGACCGGTGAAATCCATTCGCTCACAGAGGAAGACGTCGAGGCGGCGGTCGAGGGAATGGTGGGCGATATCGCCGACGACGTGAAGCGGGCCGAGGCGGCGATCGCCGGGGGCGAGCCGGAGTGGGTGGAGTCGCTGCGCGCGAATTGGCGGGAGCACTTCGACTCCTTCTACAGCGATTGGCTGTACTTCTCGTTCCCGCGAGACTGATCCGAAACCAGGTGACCCAGCTCACGTGAAGCCATCGTTGCCAGATACCCCCTGGGGGTATAACGTTCTCCTCAACGGAAGAACGAAGAACGGCTCGGAGGCAATGGCAATGACTACTCAGCACACCGCCCACGCGGACCACAACGCCCATGCGGGCCACGCTCATCCCGCCGCCCACGCCGAACACGCGCACGGTGCGCACGCCGCCCATACCGCGCACGGCGACCACGCGGCCCACGCCGGACACGGCGATCACGCCGCTCACGGCGCGCCTGGCGGATTGCAGGTCACGCAGGACGGCTACACCCTTGAACTGGTCGAAAACATCGTTCGCGCAGGGGAAGTCGACTTCCGCTTCCGGATCGTGGGTCCGGACGGCACCGCCGTCACCGAGTACGCGCCGATCCACGATCGGGAACTGCACCTGATCGTGGTGCGCCGCGAGCTCGACGGGTTCTGGCACGTACATCCGGTGCGCGCGGCGGACGGCACCTGGGAGGTGCGACTGACCTTGCCGGATGCCGGGGCCTACCGGGCGTTCACCGATATCGCGCCGGTCGCGCTCGGCAAGACGATCACGCTGGGGGCCGACTTCGCGGTCGCCGGTGACTACCAGCCGCGGCCCGTGCCGGATGCCGGTCGCACGGCCGTGGTGGACGGGTACGAGGTGACCCTGGACGGCGATCTGGTGCAGGGCGCGGGCCAGCTGCTCACCCTGACCGTACGCAAGGACGGTGCGCCGGTCACCGATCTGGAGCCGTATCTGGCGGCCTTCGGCCACCTGGTGGTGCTGCGCGCGGGCGACCTCGCCTATGTGCACGTGCACCCGAATGGTGAACCGGGAGACGGGATCACCGCGCCCGGACCGGAGATCACCTTCCACACCGCGGTGCCGGGACGCGGCGTCTACCGCCTCTTCCTGGACTTCAAGCACGGCGGTGTGGTGCGCACGGCCGGATTCACCTTGCGCGCCGCCTGATTCGGATTCGGCGACTACCGTCGGGGCCATGCCGACCGTCTCCGCTCCGATCGTCGCCGTCACCGTCTATCCGCAGCAGGCCAGAATCACCCGCCGGGCCACCTTCGACCCGTCGGGTGATGCGCGTGCCACCTTCGCCGGGCTGCCGGTGGGAGTGGCGGCGGATTCGGTGCGGGTGACCGGTTCGGGTCCGGCCCGCATCGTCGGCGTGGATGTGCGCGTCGAGCGGCACGCCGAACCCGCCGACGCGGGATTGCGGGAGCTCGTCGAGCAGCGAAAGGCCTTGCAGGCCAAGGTCGATGGTTTGACCGACGAGCGCACGGCGGCCGAGGCGCGCGTGGAGCTGCTCACCGGCTCGAGCCGACGCAGCGGCGGCAGTTTCGCCAAGGCACTGGCCACCGGCGACGCGACGCCCGACCGGGTGGCCGAGGTCAGCGGTGCGCTCGCCGCACAGCTCACGGCCGCCCTGAAGGACACCCGGGCGCTCACCACCCGACTCGCCGAACTCGCCGAGGAGCTCTCCACCCTGGATCGGCGCATCGCCGCGAGCGGACCGAAACCCGCGCGGGACAGCACGAATGTCATCGTCGAACTGGAGCCGACCGGCACCGGCGAGGTCGAACTCGAACTCTCCTACGTGGTCGGCGGCGCGAGTTGGGAAGCAGGCTACGACATTCGGGTCGGGGCCAAGGAGGTCGCGGTGACCGCCTACGGCCTGGTCACCCAGCGCACCGGCGAGGACTGGCCGGAGTGCGCACTGTCGCTGTCGACCGCGCGACCCGCCGTCGCGGTAGTAATGCCCGAGCTGGAGCCGTGGTTCCTCGAGCGGGTGCAACCGCTCTACGCCGCGGTGGCCGGGGGATACGGGGCCGCGCCCGGTATCGCGGCCGAGGACGCGGCGATGTCCCCGATGCGAAGCGGCATGACTTCACGCGTAGCCGAGGTAGAACAGGGCACCACGGCCATGACCTACCGGGCGACACGTCCGGTCGCCATCCCGTCCGGGGCGAAGGGGCATCGAACCACCTTGGCGCAGTTGGATTTTCCCGCCGATCTGGGCTACGTCACCGTCCCCGTGCTGGCCGAGGAAGCACATCTGCGCGCGACCGTCACCAACACCTCCGAGCACACCCTGCGCGCGGGCAAAGCCTCGATCTTCCACGCCGAGGAGTTCGTCGGCACCACCGCGCTCGAAACCTGGGCTCCCGGTGAGGAACTCGAACTCGCTCTCGGCATCGACGATCGAGTTCGAGTGGAGCGCAAGCTCGTTCGGCGCACCGCGACCAAGGCAGCACTGTCCACCAGCCGCCGCCACGAGGCCGAATACCGCACCACCATCACCAATCACAGCCCCGCCGATATCGCCATCACCGTCCTGGACCAAGCTCCGGTCTCGCGCGACGAGGCCATCACGGTCAAGGACGTCCGCACCTCCCCCGATCCGGCCGAATCGTCCGACCTTGGCGAATACACCTGGCGGCTGCGCATCGCGCCCGGCGAGCAGGGCGTCGTCATGCTCTCCTACCGGGTCGATGTCGCCAAGGGCGTCGAGATCAGCGGGTGGCGGTGACCATGAGCGAGCCGCGCCACCTGCTCTGGCAGGTCGAGGAGAGCGCCGGATTCGAAGCCAGCTGGATCACGCTGAACGGCTTGGCATTACACGCCGAGGGCCGAGCGGTGGGCCAGCGCCCGGAGCCGTACTGGCTGGACTACACCCTCGACACCGATGAGCACGCCGTCACCACGCGTTTGGCCGTGAGTGCCGCCACCGCGTCCGAGACCTACCACCTGAACCTGCGCCGCGACGGCGACGGCTGGTTCGTGGACGGCGAGCCACGCCCGGACCTGGCCGGGGCACGCGACTGCGACCTGTCCTTCTCGCCGCTGACCAACACCATGCCCATCATCCGCACGGGGCTGCACCGAAACCCCGGTTCCGAGCGGTTCCTCATGGCCTTCATCGAGGTGCCGACCTTGGAGGTCGTTGCGTCGGTGCAGCATTACGAGCACCTGCGCACGGTCGCCGCCGGTGCCGAGATCCGGTTCACCTCAGGTGATTTCACGAGCGACATCGTGGTCGACGGCCAGGGCCTCGTCGAGGTTTACCCGACCATGGCCCGCCGCGTCCCGACGGCGAACGGCCCCCGAACCTGATGGTCCGGGGGCCGCGGCCTGGATCGAAACTCAGCCCATCCGAAGCTTTTTCATGAGCCGCAGCGTGACCAGCGTGCTCTTGAGCTGCTTCTCGTACGGCATCCCCGAGCGCGCCGCCAGAATCTGCTTCTTCTGCACACCGATATTGATGGTGTCGGTGTACTTGAGCAGACCCGCGGCACCGTGACGCGTGCCCACGCCGGACTGCTTCACACCGCCCGACGGGGTGCCCTTGGCGGCGTAGGTGGTGACGAAGCCGTCGTTGACGTTGACCGCGCCCGCCTCCAACTGCTCGGCGATCTTGTAGGCGCGGTCCAGGTTTCCGCTCCACACGCTGGCATTGAGGCCGTAGCTGGTGTCGTTGGCGAGGCGGATGGCCTCGGCCTCGTCGCGGAATTTGTAGATGGCGACGACGGGGCCGAACGTCTCCTTGGTGGCGTGCTCCATATCCGGCGTGACGCCGGTGAGCACGGTCGGCTCGTAGAAGGCCGGGCCGATATCGGGCCGCGCCTTGCCACCGGTGTGGACGGTCGCGCCCTTCTCGCGGGCCTCGTCCACATGCGCGGCCACCCGATTCATGTGCTCCACCGACACGAGCGAGCCGTACTCGGGTCCGAAGTCGTAGGTGGCTCCGGCCTTACTGCCCAAATCCTCGGCGGCCGCGACGAATCGACGCAGGAACTCGTCGTGGATCTTCTCCTGCACGTAGATGCGCTCGATGTGCATACACGCCTGGCCGGTATTGCCGAATACCGCGAAGGTGGCGCTGGGGATGGCCTCGTCGAGATTGGTGTCCTCGAGCACGATCATCGGATTCTTGCCGCCGAGTTCGAGGCTGCATCCGATGAGATTGCGTCCGGCCTGCTCACCGATGACCCGCCCGGTGGCGGTGGAGCCGGTGAACATCACGAAGTCCACATTGTCGATGAGCGTCGGGCCCACATCGGGTCCGCCGCCGCAGACGACCTGCACGAGCCCGCGCGGCAGGCCCGCCTTGTGCAGCAGTTCGATGCCGTAGAGCGTGCACAGCGCGGTCTTGTTGTCCGGCTTCATGACCACGCCGTTGCCCGCGATGAGCGCCGGGGTGGAATCCGACATGGAGATGGCGAACGGGAAGTTCCACGGCGCGATCACCGCCACCACGCCCTTGGGCCGGTGCTCCTCGGTGGAGGAGGTGATGATCGGCATGGGACCCATGCGCCGCTGCGGCTTGAGCACCTTCTTGGCGGTCTTGAGGTAGTGCCCGATGACCATCGGCGTATCGCAGGCCTCCTCGATGGCCATGCGCCGCGATTTGCCGCAGCCGATCTGAATCAGCGTCGCGAGCGTCTCGATCTCGGAGAGTATGAGTTCGTGGGCGCGTTCGAAGACCTCCAGCCGCCTGCTCAGCGGCCACGTGGCCCATTCCCGTTGCGCCGCACGCGAAATGGCGACGGCCTCGCGCACATCCTCGGGCGAGGACTGCGGCAGTTCGCCGACGATATCGCCGGTGTAGACCTCGATCATCTCGTAGGGTTCGCGGGGATCGCCCGCCTTGCCCGCCGTCACCATGGCGGTCAGCCGGTTGATCAAGGCTTCGTTGATCCTCGGCGGCAGCTTCGCCCGCGAAGCGGTGCGCGTACTCGTTGTGTCCATGGGGACCTCTCCATTGCACTTTCCGCCCGTGACGGCGGTCACCATGTTCCAAACTAGAACACGTTATTGTTTAGGACAACGCCACCGGGTAACTTTGCCGCAGAATCCATGGCACCGGCAGAACGAAGAAGGGCCAACGATGACCACCGCAGCCGCTGAAACAGGTAGCAACACCGAGGGCACCGAGGAGCCGCACGCCCTCGTCGAACAGCGCGGCGCGACGCTGATCGTCACCATGAACCGCCCCAAGTCCCGCAATGCCCTCACCGGCGAGATGCTGTCGATCATGGCCGCGGCCTGGGAGCGCGTGGACAGCGATCCGGAGATCCGCTCGTGTGTGCTCACCGGCGCGGGCGGCTCGTTCTGCGCGGGCGCGGATCTGAAGAACATGGCCAAGTCCAGCCCGGGCGACAATATGACCGAGGGCAGCTCCTTCGACCCGACCCGCATGCCGGGCCTGCTCAAGGGCTACCGGCTGAGCAAGCCGCTGATCGCGGCCGTCGAGGGCCCGGCCATCGCGGGCGGTACCGAGATCTTGCAGGGCACCGATATTCGAATCGCCGGTGAGAGCGCGAAATTCGGTGTGTCCGAGGCGAAGTGGAGCCTGTTCCCGATGGGCGGCTCGGCGGTGCGGCTGCCGCGCCAGATTCCCTACACCGTGGCGGCGGAGCTGCTGCTGACCGGTCGGCACATCACCGCCGCCGAGGCGCTGAAGTTCGGACTGGTCGGGCATGTGGTGCCGGACGGCACCGCGCTGGACAAGGCCCTCGAGATCGCCGAGCTCATCAACAACAACGGCCCGCTGGCCGTGCAGGCGATTCTGAAGGTCATGCGCGACACCGAGGGCATGCACGAGGAAGAGGCCTTCAAGATCGACGCCAGGGTGGGCCTGCCGGTCTTCCGCAGCCAGGATGCCAAGGAGGGGCCGCGCGCCTTCGCCGAGAAGCGCAAGCCGAACTTCCAAGGCAAGTAAGGCAATTCGAACCTTTCAGGCGCACAGTCGATTTCGCGCCCGACCAGAACGGCTCCCACCCACACCGGGGTGGGAGCCGTTCGGCGTTTCCGGAGAAATTCGGTGGCCGGACGGCCCGGAAAAGAGGCAGCATGGGGGTTCCCCCTTTCACGTGTACGTCCCGGCCACCAAGCACACCGGGACGACGATCGGTGCTGCTCGACGGAGGGGGCTTGTGCTCGAACACGATTCGAGAGGAGGCGGATGGCTACCCGCGCAACCGCTGTCAGGCTCGCACTCCGCTACTACGGCCGGGAGCTGGCCCGGCGTCCCCGCTACGCCGTGCCCGCCATGCTCTCCCCGGCACTGGGCAATATCTGTCAGCTGTACCTCGCACCCCTGGTGGTGGCGAGCCTGGTCGGCCACGTGGTCGCGACCGGCGATGCGAGCGCCGAGGCCGTCACCCCGTACGTGCTCGGCTTCGCCGGATTGCTGCTGTGCTCGGAACTGTGCTGGCGCATCGGCATCCACTGCCTGAACCGCACCGACGCCTACGGCATCGAGAGCCTGTACGTGACGGCCATGGACGAGCTGCTCGCCCAGGACGCCGCGTTCTTCCACGACAATTTCGCCGGTTCGCTCACCAAGCGGGCGCACAGTTTCGCGGCGCGCTTCGAGCAGTTCGTGGACGCCCTGGTCTTCGAGGTGTCGGCCGCGCTGGTGCCGATCGGTTTCGCCTCGTTCATCCTGTGGCGTTACGACCCGCGGCTGGTGCTGGTCATGATCGGGCTGATCGTGCTGACCGGTCTGGTCATCACGCCGCTGGTGCGCCGCCGCCAGGTACTGGTGGACGAGCGCGAGGTCGCCATTGCCAAGGTGTCGGGGCATGTGGCCGACAGTCTGTCGAATATGCAGTCGGTGCGCGCCTTCGCGGCCGAGCCACAGGAGGCCGCCGAACACCGGGTCCGTGTCGCCGAACAGCGCCGCAAGTCGTTGCGGTCCTGGGATTACGCGAATCTGCGGATCGACACCCTGGTCGCGCCGCTGTTCGTGCTCACCAATGTGCTCGGCCTGCTGCTGGCGCTGCGGCTGGTGGGGCGCGGGGCGGGCGTCGAGGTGATCATCGTGGCCTTCACCTACTTCTGGAACGCCACCGGAATCATGTTCCAGTTCAACCAGATCTACCGGCGGCTGGAGAGTTCGATCACCGAGGCGGCGCAGTTCACCGAACTGCTGCTGACCAAGCCGACGGTCGTGGATCCGGTCGAACCGGAACCCTTGCGCCCCAAGGATTCCAGTGTGCGCTTCGAGCGGGTGGACTTCACCCACCCGGGCGCGCAGCCACTGTTCCGGGGCCTGGAGCTGGATGTGCCCGCGGGCACCCGGGTGGGCCTGGTCGGTCGCTCCGGCGGCGGCAAGACCACCATCACGCAGCTGCTGCTGCGCATGATGGATATCCAGGGCGGCGCGATTCGCATTGGCGGCCAGGATATTTCCCGAATGAAGCAGGCCGAGCTGCGCAGTCTGCTCGCCTACGTTCCGCAGGAACCGGCCATGTTCCACCGCAGCCTGCGGGAGAACATCCGCTTCGCGCGGCCGGAGGCCACCGATGAGGAGATCGTGCGCGCGGCCAAGGCGGCGCACGTCACCGAGTTCGCCGACTCCCTGCCCGAGGGTCTGGAGACGCTGGTCGGCGAGCGCGGCGTGAAGCTCTCCGGCGGGCAGCGCCAGCGCGTCGCCCTGGCCCGCGCCATCCTGCGCGACGCGCCCATCCTGGTGCTCGACGAGGCCACCAGCGCCCTCGACTCGGAGGGTGAGCTACTGGTCCAGCAGGCGCTGTGGGAGCTCATGGCCGACCGCACGGCCATTGTCGTCGCGCACCGGCTGAGCACGGTCGCGAGTATGGATCAGCTGGTGGTGCTGGACCGGGGCCGGGTGGTGGAGCAGGGCACGCACGCCGATCTGCTGCGCGCCGAGGGCACCTACGCCAAGCTCTGGCAGCACCAGTCCGGCGGATTCCTCGGGGAGGAGATCGCGGTAGGCGGCTAGACCGGCTTCACCTTGCTCTCGACCAACTTGCGCAGCAGGCCCGGGATGAAGCGGCGGGCGTAGTAGGTCGGCTTGGCCTGGCCGGGGAAGACGAACAGCGGATTCTTCGGCCGGGCCAGCGCCTTTTCGAGGGCGTCCACCACGTCCTCAGGGCTCATGCCGCCCTCGCCGCCGAGTACGGAGGCGTTCTCCTCGCGCACCTTGGTCAGGAACGGCGTCTCCACCATGGGCGGGCACAGCGCGAGCAGTCGCACGCCGCTGCCCTTCAGCTCGTAGGACAGGCTCTCCACGAATCCGACGACCGCGAACTTGGAGGCCGAGTAGCCCGCCATACCGGGCGAGGGCAGCCAGCCCGCGACCGAGGCGAACAGCACGATGGTGCCGGACCCCGCCTGCTTCATGGCCGGAATGATGGCCTGGCACATGTTCACGGTGCCGATGTAGTTGACGTCGATCATCTTCCGGATCTGCGCCACATCGTGGTCGAGCGCGGAGGCGTGCACATGGCACATACCGGCGGCGTGCACCACGTGGTCGAAGGCGCCCAGTTCGGCGCGCGCCTTCTCCACCACCGCGAACACCTGATCGGTATCGGAGACATCGCAGGTGTAGGTGTGCATGTTCGGCGAGCGCCGGGCGGTCTCGGCGAGGCCGTCGGCATTGAGGTCGAGCGCGGCCACGGTGTAGCCCGCGGCGGCCAGGCGCTGGGCGACGATGCGGCCCATACCGCTGGCCGCGCCGGTGACGAGTGCTGTCTTGGTCATCGAATCTCCCGGAGGGCTAGACCGCGGTGGCGTCGGCGAAAGTCATTCGCAGCGCACCGATTCGGCTGGAGAACAGGGCTGAGCGGGGCAGTCCGAGGGACCGCAGTTCGTCGGCGACGGGGTGGTCGCCGAGTTCGAGGCGGGCGCCGCCGGGACGCATGCGCACACCGCCCGGGTTCATGGCCCACGGCGTGCGGCGCAGCACGCCGTCGCGATAGGTGTAGGCGTCGATGGACGCCCCACCCGCGCCGCTGGGCGCGGGAAAGCCGTCGGATACCGTGAGCGACAGCACTTTTCGGCCGTCGACGGCGACCTCGCAGCGGTGGCCGCGCCGGGTGGGCGTGATGTCGATATCGGCCATCAGCTTGGGGAATCCCCACAGCTGCTGTCCGGCGGCGCAGGTGAAACTCTGATTCACCGGCAGCCAGTGGATGTAGGCGCCGGTGCTGCCTTTGCGGCCGGGCTGGCGGGCCATGAGCGAGAAGGCGAATTCGTGGTACGGGCCGAGATCGCCGTCCACATAACGCACGAAGGCGAGATTGCAGAAGGCGCGACCGAAGGCCGTGACCGGCTCCAGCCCGGTGGCGGCGAGCAGTACCCGGGCGGCTCCGGCATCGACGGGGAACAGCGCCGAGCTGGTATTCGCACTGCGGATCTCGACCGGCATCGTGACTTGCTCGCCGAGCACGGCGTGGGTCTCCACCATGGAGAAATTAGAACAGGTTCTCATAGCTTTCGTACAGGGTCCGGGACAGGAATCCCATTGATCGGGAGCTGGGGTGGACGGCCTCAGCCGACCACGTAGTCGGGGTCGTGGGAGGCCGCGTAGTCCTTGGCCCACCGGTAGTCCGGCTTACCGCTCGGGGTGCGGGAGACGGTGTCGGCGACCCAGATGCGGCGCGGCAGTTTGTATCCGGCCAGGTGAGCGCGGACGTGCCGCTCCAGCGCCGGGAAGTCGATCTCGCCGTCGGCGGTGGAGACCACGGCGGCGACCGTCTGCCCCCAGCGCTCGTGCGGGACGCCGATGACGACCACGTCGTACACCGACTCGTGGGCCTTCACAATGGCCTCGACCTCTTCGGCGAAGACCTTCTCGCCACCGGTATTGATCACCATATTGCCGCGGCCGATGAGGGTGACCGAGCCGTCCTCCTCCACCCGGGCGCGGTCGTCGGTGATGACCATGCGCACCCCGTCGACGGTGCGGAAGAGCTTGTCGGTCTTGGCCGGATCCTTGTAGTAGCCGAGGGGCACATTGCCGGTCTTGGCGACCCAGCCCTCACTGCCGGGCGGTACGGCGTGGCCGGTGTCGTCCACGACCACGGCACCGCGACCGACGCTCACTCGCGGGCCGCGCGCGGGATCGTCGTCCTTCTGCGCGAATCCGATTCCGCCGAAACCTGTTTCGGAGGAACCGATGGAGTCGGAGACCATCTTTCCCGGGAAGGTGGTGAGCAGTTCGTTCTTCACCGGCTGGGAGAGCAGCGCGGCGCCGGAGGCGATGACCCACAGCGCGGAGACGTCGGTGGGCGCGGCCCGGTAGGCGTCGATGAGCGGGCGCGCCATGGCGTCGCCGGTGATGACCAGCACCGAGGGCCGCTCCCGTTCCACCACCCGCCACACCCGCGCCGGATCGAAGCGCGGTTCGAAGACGACGGCATTGCCCGACCACAGCGCGGTGAAGGTGGGCATCATGGCGGCGGCGTGAATGAGCGGCGGCAGGATCAACCAGACGGCTTGATCACCCGCCGCGCCGGTGCGGGACTGCTGGTATTCGTCGGCGACGGGTTCGCCGGTGTAGAAGTCGATACCGCCGCCGAGCACCCGCCACATATCCTCCTGCCGCCACATGACGCCCTTGGGCAGTCCGGTGGTGCCGCCGGTGTACATCATGAACAGGTCGTCTGGGCTGCGCGGCCCGAAATCCCGGCTGGCGGAACCATTTTCGAGCGCCTGTTCGTAGGGAACCGAGGTCGATGCCAGCCACTCGCCGCCCTGGTCGTCCTCCACCACCAGGGCGTGCCGCAGCGTGGCGACCTGGGGCCGCACCTCCTCCACCTGCGGGGAGTAGCAGCGGTGGTGCACCACCATCTCCAGATCGGCGTTGTCGAAGACATAGCGCAGCTCGTCGACCCGATACCGGTAGTTGATATTGATGGGCACCGCGCGAATCTTGAAGCAGGCGAGGAGCGTTTCCATGGTCTCGAGGCTGTTGTGCATGAGGAAACCGATATGCGTGCCGGGACCGGCCCCGGCCGCGGCGAGGTGGTGGGCCAGTCGATTGGCACGGCGCTCGAGTTCGGCGAAGGTGAGCCGCCGATCGCCCTGGATGACGGCGACCCGGTCCGGCATGGCGTCGACGGAGTGCTCGAACAGGTCGGCGAAGGTGCACGCCATGGGATTTCGCTTTCTGACTACAGGACGGTGAGGGGTAGCGGGGTGCCGCGGTCGGCGAAGGTGAAGTTCGCGCCCGTGCTGAAACGGGTGATGGCGACCTCGGGCGCTTCGCGGAAAGGCTCTGGGGCCAGCGCGATCTCGACGCAGAGGCTGCGCTCGTCGACCTCGCGCAGCGTGGTGTGGAAGCGCGGGTCGACCGCGCGGGCCATGGCGTCGATGGGCGCGAGATGGTCGGGTGCGATGAGAGCGGGCCACGAGCCGTCGACGACCGCGTCGCAGTCGCGGCGCAGGCGCAGCTCGACCGTCTGCGCACCCGCGACGGACTCGACGGATACCTCGATATCGACATAGGCCATGGGATTCCAGGCCGGGTGCAGGCGCAGCACCTTGGCCAGCGCGGCGGCATCGTCGCCGAGATCCAGTGCGGCGCGCAGCCGTTCGGCGGTGAGCCCGGCTATGCCGGTGAACTGTTTGCGGGCGATGTCGAGCGCGGTGTCCGCATCGCCGCGCTCGGCCAGCGCGACACGGAAGCCGAGGGTGAGCAGATGCTGTTGCAGACACACCTCTTCGGCGATCCGCACGAGCGCACCGCGGGAGAAGTCTTCGAAGCGGATATCGCTGAGCAGCGGGCCCGAATAATCGTGCAGCCCCGGACCGTCGCGCTCGATCGGAGCCAGCTCGACCTGTGCGGCACGGGATTTCGCGACGATCTCCGCATTGCGCGGCGGTTCGGGCGGGGTGTTGGCCGGATCGATGGTGACCGTCCACGCGCACACCGGATGCCGGTCCGCCGGTACCCTCGGCGGCCGGTGAATCGGCCGCACCTGGATATGCGGATTCGTCGCCAGCGCGGTGGCGTCGAAGGTGGGGTCCTCGATGTGGTGGCACATGGCCACCACGTACTCCTCCCCCATCGGCTCCACATCCGCGAGCGCCCCGCAGTGGTCGAGCCGAAACTCCCCGTGGTCGTGGTCGATCACGGTGTAGCGGAAGTCCATGAACTGCGGCGGCGCGCCGATCTCCAGCTGCATGCCCTTGAACACCGTGTCCACGCCGTCACCGGAGATGTTCAGCGCCTGCCGCATGCGCCGGGTGTACACCGGACTGGCCAGCTGCCACTCCTCGATGGCCACGGCGGTCATACCCTCGCGCCCGAACGCCGCGATGGTGTGCGCCATACCGGAGCGGTCGATGAGGTGCCCGCACAGCAGCAGTTCGGGCACCAGGACGGCCAGCTCCGCGCGGGACAGGCTGTCGTAACGACTCACCACTGCGGAACCGGCCCCTTTCCGACGGGATACCAGCCGGGCAGCGGTTCACCGGAGACCGAGCGCTCGATGCGCTTCTGCATTCCCGGCGAGAGCGCATTGTCCGTCATCATCTCGACGAACAGCGCGGTGACATTGCCGAAGTCGAAAAAGTCGCGCTGCCACGACCATTGGAAGTTCCCGGCGTAGCGGAACCAGCTGCCGCCGATGCCCTGCGGGCTGTAGGGCGTGCCGTCGGCGCGGTGCTTCTCGTTCACCTGTTTCCAGAATCCGATGACGCTGCCGCTGCGGTCGTCGACCACGAATTCCTGATACGGATAGGTCCACCCTTCGAGGCCGAACATCTCCTGTCCGAGCGCGATATCGCGAATCTCGTCGCGGCCGACGGCCATGAACTCCTGCTGCGGACCGTAGTTCCAGCCGTAGGTGGCGTCCTCGGTGTAGAAGTGCGCCAACGGTTTCCAGTCGCCGAGCGCTTCGCAGCGTTTGTTCTCCTCTTCCCAGCGCTGGACCATTTCATCGAGTTCTTCACGGGGAAAAGTCATTACGACTCCTTCTCGGCTTCGTCGTCCACGAGGGACAGCGCCTGGGTGGGGCAGTAGCGGACGGCCAGACGGGCCGCCTCCAGATCGGTGCCCGGGTCGGCGCGCAGAATCCGCACCTGACCCGTTTTGGGCACCTCGAAGAGTTCGGGGGCCTCGTCTTGGCAGACGGCATGGCCCTGACAGAGGTCGAGATCGACAACGAGACGCATTACGGTGTCTCCTTCAGCGGTGCTTCCGGCTGCACCTCCACGAGCACCAGATGCGCACCGCGCGGCGTGGCTACGACGGCGGCCACGGCGGCGGCGATATCGGCGGCGCGCAGGAAGTGCGGGTGCCGGGCGAAACCCCATTTCTCCCAGTCCTCGAGCAGCGGACCCACCACCTCGGGGGTGGCGTTCATTCCCATGCCGGTGAGGGTCTGGCCGGGCCGCACCACCGAGGCGCGCACGCCGGTGCCCTCCAGCTCCATGCGCATCTGCCGCGCCAGGGCTTCCACGCCGACCTTGGCGGCGTTGTAGGCGGCCATGCCGGGGCGCGGGCGGTCGGCGCAGTCGGAGCCGATGACGATGAAATCGCCGCGCTGGCGGTCGATCATGCCGGGCAGCAGCCGGTGCGCCAGCCGCTGCGCGCCGCCGAGGTGCACCCGCAGCTGCTGGTCGAAGACATCCGGGTCGATGGTGTGCGCCTGACCGAATTCGAGGTCACCGGCGCCGGAGACGACGATTTCGATGGGCCCCAACGCCTTTTCGGCGGCGGTCACGAATTCGTCCACCGAGGCTCCGTCGGTGACGTCGAGCCGGTACGCGAAGGCCTCGCCGCCCTCGGCGCGAATCTTTCCGGCCAATTCCTCGCACTGCTCCACGCGGCGCGCGCCCAGCGCCACGGGATAGCCCAGTTCGGCGAGGGTCACGCCCGTGGCCGCGCCGATGCCGGAGGAGGCCCCGGCGATCAGCACCGGTCGGCGCGCGGGATGGGAGGGAAACCGTGGCATTACCGAACCTCCACCGAGACAGGCAGTTTCGCGAAACCGCGCACATTGATCGAGTGCACGCGCGCGCAGCCGGACTCGTCCACCCGATAGTCACGGACCCGAGTCGCGAACTCCCCCAACACGATTTCGGCCTCGAGCCGCGCCAGATGCGCGCCCAGGCAGAAGTGCACCCCACGGCCGAAGCTGATCAGCCCGCCCTTGTCGGTGCGCTCGATATCGTAGGAATCCGGGTGGTGGAAGATGGCGTCGTCGCGATTGGCGGCACCCAGGAGCAGCAGCACCTTGGCGCCCTCGGGAATGGTGCCGCCGGAGAAACTCAGCTCCTCCGTGGCGGTGCGAGCCAGAATCTGGGTGGAGGCGTCGTAGCGCAGGGTCTCCTCCACCCAGTCGCTCACCAGCTCCGGATGCGCGACGACCTTGGCGTACTGCTCAGGATTGCGGCCCGCCCAATACAGGGCATTGCCAAGAAGTTTGGTGGTGGTCTCATTGCCCGCCACCACCATGAGGAACATGAAGCCGATGATCTCGTTGTCGGTGAGCCGGTCCCCGTCGGCGTCGGCGTCGAGCAGCGCCGAGGTCAGGTCCTCGGTGCGGGAGCGGCGGCGGTCGGCGACCATCTCGGCGTAGTACCCGGCCAGGTGCATCGCGGCCTCCATGGCCGGTACCGGGATATCGAGCATCCCCTCCTCACGGTGCACGAGCAGGTCGGCCATGCGCCGGATCTCGGCGCGGTCGGCCTCCGGGACGCCGAGCAGTTCGGAGATGACATCCATGGGGAGTTTGCCCGCGACATCGTCGATCCAGTCGAAATCGCCTCGGACGAGCGCGGGTTCGAGGTGGCGCAGCGTGATTTCCCGTATGCGGTCGCGCATCTCGCTGACTCGGCGCGGCGTGAAGCCCTGATAGACGAGCTTGCGCAGCCGCAGGTGCTCGGGATCGTCCATGGCCAGGAAGGACATGGTGCGATGCGCGTGCGGCCCCCAGGCGGCCGGATCGAGGGAGACCCCGTTGGCGCTGGAGAGCCGAATATTGTCGCGGAATCCGGCGGCGACGTCGGCGTGCCTGGACAGTGCCCAGAAGCCGAGGTCGGGATTGTGGTAGAGCGGCGCTTCGGTGCGCAGGCGCTGGTAGAGCGGGTACGGGTCCTCGTGGACCGCGTAGTCGTAGGGGTCGAAGAGCAGCGGTTCCAGAGCGGCGGTCATCGCATGCACCTCGGATTCGAGAACGCGTTCACCGGCCGTGACCGGCGTCCGACCGCCATGGAAGACACATAGCTGGACATGTGTCTGTACGGTACTGGAGCGGTTCGTCGCTGACAACGGATTGTCGGTTTTCGGTGGAAATGAAATCCCCGCGAGCAGCCGCCATACTGAAACAGGTTCTTGCGCGCCCCAGAGCTCCGAAGCTATGGTCCGTACACGTGTCCAGACAGCAGAGGAGCTACGGATGAACGGTCTCGTCCCCCACGGTGGTTCACAGCTGCTGATCGGCGGAAAACTGGTGCCGGGCGGTGCGGGCGTCTTCAACACCGCCAATCCGGCCACGGGCGAAACGCTCGGCTCGGCCGCCAATGCCGACACCTCGGATATGGACGCCGCCATCGCCGCCGCGCGCACCGCCTTCGACACCACCGACTGGTCGCGCGATCACGCCTTCCGCGCCCGGTGCCTGCGGCAGCTGCGCGACGCGCTGCGCGGGCACATCGACGAATTGCGCGAACTCACCATCGCCGAGGTGGGCGCGCCGCGCATGCTGACCAGCGGGCCGCAGCTGGAGGGGCCGGTCGGCGACCTCGGCTGGTTCGCGGACCTGGCCGAGAACTATTCGTGGGAAACCGATCTCGGGGTCGCCGAGCCCATGGGCATCAAGAGCGCCCGGCGGGTGCGGCGCGAGCCCATCGGCGTGGTCGGCGCGATCACGCCGTGGAATTTCCCGCATCAGATCAATTTCGCCAAGCTCGGCCCCGCGCTGGCGGCCGGGACCACCGTGGTGCTCAAACCGGCTCCCGATACGCCGTGGTGCGCGGCGGTGGTGGGTCGAATCATCGCCGAGGAGACCGATATTCCGGCCGGGGTGGTGAATATCGTGACCTCGGACGACCACGCGCTGGGGACGCAGTTGGTCGCGGACCCGCGCGTGGACATGATCTCGTTCACCGGGTCCACCCAGACCGGCCGGGCCGTCATGGCCACCGCCGCGGCGTCTTTGAAGAAGGTGTTCCTCGAGCTCGGCGGAAAATCGGCGTTCATCGTGCTCGACGACGCGGATATTCGCGCGGCGGTGAGTTACGCGGCCTTCGGCGTGTGTGTGCACGCGGGGCAGGGCTGCGCGATCAGCACACGGCTGCTGGTGCCGCGCGAATCCTACGACCAGGCCGTCAAAGCCGCGGCGCGGACCCTCGGCGGTATCGCGCCCGGCGACCCATCGAACCCCGGAACCATTTGCGGGCCTTTGATTTCCGAGCGCCAACGCGACCGCGTGGAGCGCTATCTCGACCTCGCGCGCGCCGAGGGCGGCACCATCGTCACCGGTGGCGGCCGACCCGAGAGCGCCGCGGGCGGCTACTACATCGAACCCACTCTCATCGCGGGCCTGGCGAATTCGGCCACCGTGGCGCAGGAGGAGATCTTCGGCCCGGTGCTGGTGATCATTCCGCACGACGGCGACGAGGACGCGATTCGCCTCGCCAACGACTCCCCCTACGGTCTGTCCGGCTCGGTGTGGGGCACCGACACCGAGCGGATTCGCCGCGTGGTGGAGGGTGTGCGCACCGGCACGCTGAGCGTGAACGGCGGGGTCTGGTACTCGGCCGACGCGCCGTTCGGCGGGTACAAGCAGTCCGGAATCGGACGGGAGATGGGTGTGGCCGGGTTCGAGGAATACACCGAGACCAAATTGATCGCGACCGGCTGCTGAGGAGTACGAATATGGCCCGCTTCACTGGAAAATCCGCCATTGTCACCGGAGCCGCGCAGGGCATCGGCGCGGCCTACGCGCAAGCCCTCGCGGCGGAGGGCGCGAAAGTCGTTGTCGCGGACCTCAACAGCGAGCGCGGCGAGGAGGTGGTCAAGCAGATCACCGCCGACGGCGGCACCGCCGTATTCCGGCGGGTGGATGTCTCCGATCCCGAATCGGCTTCGGCCGCCGCGGAATTCACCGTCGCCGAATTCGGCGGCATCGACCACCTGGTCAACAATGCCGCCATCTACGGCGATATGAAGCTCGACCTGCTGCTCACCGTGCCGTGGGACTACTACAAGAAGTTCATGGGCGTGAACCTCGACGGCGCGCTCAATATGACGCGCGCGGTGTGGCAGCCCATGTCGAAGGGTGGCGGCGGGTCGATCGTGAACCAATCCTCCACGGCGGCATGGACGTACTCGGGCTTCTACGGTCTGGCCAAGGTCGGCGTCAACGGCCTCACCCAGCAGCTCGCCCACGAACTGGGCGGCTCCAAGATTCGCATCAATGCCATCGCGCCCGGACCGATCGACACCGAGGCGACCCGAAATGTGGTGCCCGGCAATATCGTCGACACCATGGTGCAGCAGCAGTTGGCGATCAAACGCCTCGGTACGCCCGAGGATCTGGTGGGCGCCTGCCTGTACCTGCTCTCCGACGACGCCAAGTGGGTCACCGGGCAGATTCTGAATGTCGATGGCGGACAGGTCTTCCGATCGTGAGCGAATTCTCGGTGGGGTTCATCGGCCTGGGCAATATGGGCGGCCCCATGGCACAGCGGCTGCTGGAGTGGCCGGGCGGGCTCGTGGTCTGCGATACCCGCCCCGAAGTCCTGGAGCCCTTCACCACCGGCGGGGCGAGTTCGGCCGCGACCGCCGCGGAGGTGGCCGAGCGCTGTGCGGTGGTGTCGGTGGCCGTACTCGACGACGCGCAGGTGCGTTCGGTGGTCACGGGTCCGAACGGAGTACTCCAGACCGCGAAGCCGGGGACCGTCATCGCGGTGCACTCCACCATCGCCGACGGCACGGCGGTGGAACTCGCGGCCGAATGTGCCGAGCGCGGTGTGGAATTCGTGGACGCGCCGGTCAGCGGCGGGGCTCCGGCGGCCAAGCGCGGCGCGTTGGCGGTGATGGTCGGCGGCTCCGACGACGCCTTCGCCACCGTGCGCGCGCCGTTCGAGCTGTGGGCCTCGCTCATCGTGCACGCGGGTGCGGTCGGCGCGGGCACGCGCATGAAGCTGGCGCGCAATCTGTTGCATTTCATCGCGTTCACCGCCGCCGCCGAGGCGCAGCGGCTGGCGGAGGCGGCCGAGCTGGACATCACCGAACTCGGCAAGGTGGTACGGCACTCCGACGCGCACACCGGCGGTGCGGGCTCGATCATGTTGCGCGACACCACCGCGCCCGTGCGCGAGGACGACTTCTGGTTCCCCATCCTCAGCCATGTGCGCGATCTGGGCGAGAAGGACCTCTCGCTCGCCCTCGACCTGGGTCGTCGCCTCGGAGTCGAGCTGCCGCTGGCGCGGCGCGCGCTGGGCGATCTCGGGCCGGGACTCGGTGTGGGACAGGGACATATCTCCAAGGAGCAGGCATGACCGATGAGCGCCGCGAACGCGGACTGAAGAAGATGTCCGAGGTCTACGGCTGGGAGTTCCAGGACGGGCCCGGTGAGCACTTCGCGGTCACCGCCGATCACCTCTTCGCCGATATCTGGTCGCGCCCAGGGCTTTCCATTCGCGATCGGCGGCTGCTGCTGATCGGCGCGCTGACCGCGCAGGGACTGTTCGACATCGCGGAGATCCAGATCGGCGCGGCCCTGCGCAACGAGGAGCTCGACGAGGAACAGCTGCGCGAGATCGCGCTGTTCCTGTGCCACTACGTGGGCTGGCCCGCGGGGACCACCCTCGACCAGAAGGTCGGCAAGGTCGTCGCGCAGGAAAAGAAGAACCGCAAGTAATCCCCTTCACCAGTGAGGAATTCGAAGAACCATGGCCGAAACCGCAAGCGTGCGACCACTCCGGGCCAGTGAGGTGCAGAACTGGGACCAGACCGCCGATGTGGTCGTGGTCGGCTTCGGCGTCGCCGGGGCCTGCGCCGCCATCGAGGCCGCCCGGGCCGGGGCCGACACCCTGGTGCTGGAGCGCACCGGCGGCTGGGGCGGCGCGGCCGCCATGTCGGGTGGCTTCATCTACCTCGGTGGCGGCACCGGGTTGCAGAAGGCGCTGGGTTTCTCCGACACCCCGGAGAACATGGAGAAGTTCCTCACCGCGGCGCTGGGCCCGGGCGTGGACAAGGCCAAGATCCACGATTACTGCCAGGGCAGCGTGGAGCACTACGACTGGCTGGTCGCCCAGGGCGTGCCGTTCAAGGAGGAGTTCTGGGGCGAGCCCGGCTACGAGCCGCCCGCCGACCAGGGCCTGATGTACTCCGGCGGCGAGAACGCCGCGCCGTTCAACACCATTGCCGATCCCGCGCCGCGCGGCCACCTCGCCTGGACCAAGGACAAGAAGCTCGGCGAGAAGGGCGGCGGCTACATGCTCATGGAGCCGCTCGCCCAGACCGCCGAAAAGCTGGGTGTGCGACACGAATACGACGTGCGGCTGCGGCGGCTGGTGGTCGACGACTCCGGCCGCGTGGTCGGCGTGGCCGCCACCCGCTACGGCAAACCGGTGTACGTGCGCGCCGAGCGCGGCGTGGTGCTGGCGACCGGCAGCTTCGCCTACGAGCACGAGATGGTGGAGCGGTTCGCGCCCAAGATCTTCGGCCGCCCCGCCGCCACGGTGGAGGAGCACGACGGCATCGGCATCAAGGTCGCGCAGGCGCTCGGCGCGGATCTGGCCCATATGGACGCCACCGAGGTCGCGCTGATCGTCGACCCGCAGGTGGCGGTGCGCGGCATTCTCGTCAACGGGCGCGGCCAGCGCTTCATCACCGAGGACACCTACCCGGGCCGCATGGGCCAGGCGGTGCTCCAGGACCAGGACAACCAGGCGTACCTGATCATCGACGAGGCCGCGTTGGAGGAGGCGTTCGAGACGCAGTCCTCCATGTCGTTCCTGCGCATCGCGCCGACCTGGGTGGGCGAGACGGTGGCCGAACTCGAGAGCGATATGGGGCTGCCGGAGAACACGCTGCAGGCCACCATCGATCTCTACAACCACCACGCCGAGAAGGGTGAGGACCCCTACCTGCACAAGAAGCCGGAGTGGGTGAAGCCCATCGGCACCCCGCTGGGCGCGTACGACTTGCGCGGGTACACCGGCGGTTTCACGTTGGGCGGGCTGCGCACCGATCTGGATTCGCGGGTACTGCACGTGGACGGCGAGGCGATTCCGGGGCTGTACGCGGCGGGCCGAGTCACCTCCGGAATCTGCGCGGGCGGCTACGCCTCGGGTTGTTCACTGGGTGACGGCAGCTTCTACGGCCGACGCGCGGGCGTCTCCGCCGCCAAGGGCAACTGAAAGGGTTGGCGCACATGCGTTTCGGCATCGTCCTGTTCACCAGCGATCGGGGTATCGCGCCCGCGGCCGCCGCCAAGGCCGCCGAGGAGCGCGGCTTCGAGTCGTTCTTCGTGCCCGAGCACACCCACATTCCGGTGAAAAGGGAAGCGGCGCATCCGCTCACGGGCGGGGCCGATCTGCCGGACGACCGCTACGCGCGCACCCTCGACCCCTGGGTGGCGCTGGCCACCGCGGCGGCGGTGACCTCGCGCATCGAACTCGCCACGGCGGTGGCGCTGCCCACCGAGAGCGACTGCATCACCCTCGCCAAGACCATCGCCTCGCTGGACCACCTCTCCGGCGGGCGGGTCACCCTCGGGGCCGGATTCGGTTGGAACACCGATGAACTCACCGACCACGGCGTGCCCGGAAACAAGCGGCGGACGGTGCTGCGGGAGTACGTTGAGGCGATGCGGGCGCTGTGGACGCAAGAGGAGGCGAGCTACTCCGGTGACTTCGTCTCGTTCGGGCCGAGTTGGGCCTACCCCAAACCGGCGCAGGCCCATGTGCCGGTGCTCATCGGCGCGGGCGGCACCGAGAAGACGTTCAAGTGGATCGCCCGCTCCGGGGACGGCTGGATCACCACGCCGTACGAATCGGATGTGCAGGCCTCCACGGCGCTGCTCATGAAGTGCTGGCAGGAGGCCGGGCGCGCGGGCACCCCGCGGGTGGTGGCCCTCGACTACAAGCCGGATCCGGAGAAGCTGTCCCGCTGGGCCGATGCGGGCGTCACCGACGTGCTGTACGGCCTGCCGGACAAATCCGAGGACGAGGTCTTCGCCTACCTCGACCGGCTCGCCGCCAAACTCGAGGCGTTGCCGAAATAGTGGCGTGCACCGACCGGCCGCACCCGCTCGGGTGCGGCCGGTCCGCCCCTTTGTTCCCCTGATTCGAAAGGCCACACCGACGTGCGCATCGCTCTGCTGTCCTATCGCAGCAAAACCCACTGTGGCGGGCAGGGCGTGTACGTCCGGTACCTCAGCCAGGGCCTCGCGGATCTCGGACACCAGGTCGAGGTGTTCTCCGGCCAGCCCTATCCCGAATCGCTCGACCCCCGGGTGCGGCTCACCGAGGTGCCGAGCCTGGACCTGTACCGCGAACCCGACCCGTTCCGCACCCCGCATCCCCGCGAGATTCGCGACGGGATCGATCTGCTCGAGGTCGCCACCATGTGGACGGCCGGATTCCCGGAGCCGCGCACCTTCAGCCTGCGCGCCGCGCGGTTGTTGCGGGCGCGGGCGGCGGAATTCGATGTGGTGCACGACAATCAGTGCCTGGGCTCCGGACTGCTCGATATCGCGAGCCGACTGCCGCTGGTGGCGACCATCCACCACCCCATCACCCGCGATCGTGAAGTCGATCTCGCGGCCGCGCCCTGGCGACGAAAACCCTTCGTGCGCAGGTGGTACGGCTTCCTCGGCATGCAGATGCGGGTGGCACGACAGATTCCGGACCTGATCACGGTCTCCTCCTCCTCGGCCGCCGATATTCGTGCGGATTTCGGGGTGCAGCCGCAGCAGCTGCGCACCGTGCCGCTGGGGGTGGACACCGAGCTGTTCCGCCCGCGCGAGCAACCGCGTACGCGCGGGCGCATCGTCGCCGTCGCGAGCGCCGACAAACCTCTCAAGGGCATCGCGCACCTGCTGAAAGCGGTCGCGCGACTGCGCAACACCCAGGAACTGGAGCTGCGGCTGGTCGCCAAGCTGGAGCCGAACGGGCCGACCGAGAAGCTCATCGCCGAACTCGGCATCTCCGATATCGTCACGGCCGTCAGCGGACTCGACGATCTGGAGCTGGCGCGGCTGCTCAGCTCCGCCGAGATCGCCTGCATACCCTCCATGTACGAGGGCTTCTCGCTGCCCGCCGTGGAGGCCATGGCCAGCGGGACGCCGTTGGTGGCCAGCCGGGCCGGGGCGCTGCCCGAGGTGGTCGGCGACTGCGCGGAACTGGTCGAGCCCGGCAATGTCGACGACCTCACCCGAGTGCTCGGGCAGCTGCTCGACTCCCCCACCCGCCGCGCCGAACTGGGCGCGGCCGGGCGTCGCCGCGTGCTCGAGGTCTTCAGCTGGGAAGCCGTTGCCGCGCAGACGGTCTCCGTCTACGAGCAGGCCATTGCCCGGCACCTGTTCCGTCCCGCCATCGCGCCCGTCGGCGCGGCACCCACCCGCCAGGAGGCGCAGACATGCTGACCGTCGACTTCGATCGGCTGGGCATCCGGCCCGGCACCCGCGTCATCGATGTGGGCTGCGGAGCCGGTCGGCATTCGTTCGAGGCGTACCGGCGCGGCGCGGATATCGTCGCCTTCGACCAGAACGCCGACGACCTCGCCGACGTGGCGGTCATGTTCGAGGCCATGGCCGAGGCCGGGGAGGCCCCCGACTACGCCAAGGCCGAGACGGTGCGCGGCGACGCCCTCGATCTGCCCTACGGCGACGGGGAGTTCGACGTGGTCATCGCCTCGGAGATCCTCGAGCACATTCCCCGCGACGGTCAGGCCATCAACGAGCTGGTGCGGGTGCTGAAACCCGGTGGGGCGCTGGCGGTCACGGTGCCGCGCTGGCTGCCCGAGCGCATCTGCTGGGCGCTGTCGGACGAGTACCACGCCAACGAGGGCGGGCATGTGCGCATCTACCGCGCCGACGAGCTGCGCGACAAGATCACCTCGCGGGGCGTGCGGTACGTGCGCACCGAGCACGCGCACGCGCTGCACTCGCCGTACTGGTGGCTCAAGTGCGCGGTCGGCGTCACCAACGACAAGCATCCGCTGGTCGCGGCCTATCACCGAATGCTGGTGTGGGACATGATGTCCGCGCCGCGGCTGACCCGGGTCTCGGAGCAACTGCTCGATCCGCTGATCGGCAAGAGCGTGGCCCTGTACTTCTCGAAGCCCGCGGTGCGCCGTGGCGGACACTGAGCTACCGGCGGTGCCCGGTGTGCTGAGCGCGAAGGACTGCCTGCGCACCGCCGAAACCATCGCCGCCGCACAGGAATCCGATGGCGCGATCCCCTGGTTCACCGGGGGACACACCGATCCGTGGGACCATATCGAGAGTGCGATGGCGCTCACCGTCGCCGGACTGCGCGATCAGGCCCGCGCGGCGTACGCCTGGTCCGCCGCCACGCAGCGGCCGGACGGGTCCTGGCCCATGCAGTTTCGTGACGGCGCGGTGGAGAACGCCGACGCCGACACCAATTTCTGCGCCTACCTGGCCACCGGCGTGCTCCACTTCCTCACCAGCACGGGCGATTCCGCCTTCGCCCTCGACATGTGGCCCACGGTGCGGCGCGGCATCGACTTCGTGCTCGGGCTCCAGCGCGGACGCTACGGCGAAATCCATTGGTCCCTAGGAGAATCGGGCAGCTCCGGCGAGGCCCTGCTCACCGGCTGTTCGAGCATCTTCCACAGCCTGCGCTGCGCGCTCGCGCTCGCCGAGCACGTGGGCGATCCGCAGCCGGAGTGGGAGGTCGCGGCCATGCGCCTCGGCCACGCGCTGCGCGAACATCCCGAGGCGTTCCTCGACAAGAACCGCTATTCGATGGATTGGTACTACCCCATTCTCGGCGGGGCGGTGCGCGGTCGCGCCGGATACGTTCGAATCCATTCTCGCTGGGATGAATTCGTGGTCGGTGACCTCGGTATCCGGTGCGTCTCGGATCAGCCGTGGGTCACCGGCGCGGAGACCTGCGAGCTGGTGTTGGCGCTCGACGCGCTCGGCGACCAGGAACGCGCGCTGCGACTGTTCACGAATATGCAGCATCTACGCGAAACCGACGGGTCCTACTGGACCGGCTTGGTCTTCGCCGACGGCAAACGCTGGCCGGAGGAGCGCACCACCTGGACCGGGGCCGCCGTGATCCTGGCCGCCGACGCGCTCACCCGCGGCACACCGGCCAATGGGATCTTCCGGGACCTGTTGCCCGCTCCCCCGGTCACCGCTCATCTCACCTGCGAGTGCGTCGAGGTGACGTAGTTCATAGTTTGGGGTACGGACTGGGTAGGCAAGACATTCCGGGCAACTTCTCGAGGTGTCCGCTTTCCCACCTTGCCGACGTGGGCCCAGCCTTGCAGGATGGCGGGCGGTAGCTGTCCGAGCCGGGAAGTCCGAGGTAAGCCGTGAGTCCGCTGCGTCGCAAGAACAATTCGTCCCTGCGCGGCAGGAGCGCGCTCGCGCTGGCCCTCGCGGCCACCGCGGTGACGCTCACCGTGAACACCGCCGCCGCCCGCCCGATCGGGGCCTTCGAGGTGGGCGGGGCCATCGAGGCCGAGTACGACGCGGCCGGTGGCGGCGCGGTCTTCGGCGAGCCGAGCGGTCCCGAGCTGGACGCGGCGCGCGGGGGCAAGTACCAGGAGTTCGACCGCAACGCGTCGATCTACTGGAACCCGACCGATGGTGCGCACGCCGTCGCCGGATTCATTCGCGACAAGTGGCGCAACCTCGGCTCCGAGAGCGGCGTCCTGGGCTACCCGGTGACCCGCGAGGAGTCCACACCCGCGAACACGGGCCGGTTCAACCACTTCCAGAACGGCTCCATCTACTGGTCCGTCGGCGCGGGCGCGCACCAGATCGGCGGCGTCATCCGCGACAAGTGGGGCCAGGCCGGATGGGAAGGCAGCCCGCTCGGCTTCCCCATCAGCGACGAAGCCAAGACCAGCAAGGGCGAGGGTCGCTACAACATGTTCGAGGGCGGGGTCATCTACTGGTCCAAGGCGACCGGCGCGCACATCGTGTGGGGCGCGATTCGCGATCAGTGGGTCGCGGCGGGCGGCGAGAACGGCCGCTACGGGCTGCCCAAGGGCGACGAGTACGACTACGAGGGCGGCAAGGCCCAGGACTTCCAGGGCGGCAAGATCACCTGGCAGCCCGAGTAGGCGCTTCGGCGGAGGCTGCCTGGAGCGGTCCGACGGTCCTGACAGCCAGCCAGCCGTCCGGCGGATGGTGCCGGGTACGGGCCGCCAGATGGCGACCCACAGTGGTGCTCGGCGGAATGACGTGGTGCGGGGTCTGCTCGGCGATCGAGCTTGTCGGGCGGGAAGCGTAGCCTCGGGGCGTGGAGACTCACCCGCCCGTGAGCGCATATCGGGAGTGGCCGTCGACGCTGGTCGACGGGGCGGTGGTGTGGACTCGGACGGTGCTGGACGCCGATGAGCTGCCGGTGCTGCCCGACGGCTGTATGGACCTGCTGTGGATGGATGGGCGGTTGCGGGTGGCGGGGCCGGATACCCGAGCCGCGGCCGAGCCGCTCCGAATCGGTCAGCGGGTGACGGGTATTCGCTTCTCGCCGGGCGTCGCACCCACGCTGCTGGGGGTGCCCGCACACGAATTGCGGGATACCAGAGTCGAACTCGACGAGCTGTGGGCGTCGGCGTCGGCCCGAGAATCCGCGGAGTACGTCGAGGCGGCCGCGAATCCGCTGATCGGTCTGGAAAAGCTGGCGGCCCAGCGGCTCACCACGGCCGATCCCGTCGACCCGCTGCTGAGCTGGGTTGTCGCCCAACTGAATTCGGGCCGTTCGGTGACCGAGGTGGCGGAGTATTCCGGCCTCGGCGCGCGTCGGCTGCATCGAATGTCACTGGCGGCCTTCGGCTATGGGCCGAAGACCCTCGCACGAGTATTGCGGTTGCAGCGAGCCTTGGCTCTGAGCAGGGCGGGTACGCCCTTGGCGGAGACGGCCGCCCGCACCGGATACGCGGATCAGGCGCACCTGGCGCGGGACGTCCGTGAGTTCACCGGCATGCCGCTGCGCCGACTGCTGTCGGCTCAGGACTCCAAGGCGGCGTAGAGATCGACCCCGTTCCCGTCGGGGTCCTGGACGGTCGCGTACCGCTGCCCCCACGGGGCGTCGAAAGGTTTCAGCTCGCCGTGATAGCCCGCCGCGATGAGAGCGGAGAAGACCGCATCGACTTCGGCGGGAGATGCGCAGCCGAAGGCCAACCCGATCCGCCCGCTGCTCTCGGGTCGCTGCCACTCCGGATTGAACGAGCGAATAACGGCTTCGGTATCGAGCGCCAGCCGGAAACCACCCGGGAGTTGGGCCTCACAGTGCCCCCCGCCGACCGGCTCGCCGAATTCGACGCCGAGGCGGCGATAGAAGGTGAGAGTGGCGTCCAGATCGGAGACCACCAGTCCGATTACGTTGAGTTGAGGTGCCATATCTCGAAGCTAGATCCCGCCGGGTGGTCCGGTCTTGAAGAAATCGGACAGCTTTCGCGCTGAATCCACAAAGCCCGGGTCAGTTGCAGGCGGCGTTGCGCTGCAAGATGCGCAGCGAACCCGTGACCGAGAGCTCGCGGAACTTTCCGGAGTCGAGGGCGCGACGGTAGATGTGGTACGGCGCTTGCCCGCCGTCGGCGGGGTCGGGGAAGACGTCGTGGATGGCCAACAGCCCGCCGCCCGCCACCCAGTGCGCCCAATTGTCGAAATCGCGCTGCGCCGCTTCCTCGGTGTGGCCGCCGTCGACGAACAGCATGCGCAGCGGCGTGCGCCAGACGCTCGCGGCGGCGGACGAGGAGCCGACGATGCCGACCACGGTATCGGTGAGTCCCGCGCGAACCATGGTGCGACGGAAGGCCGTGACGGTGTCGAAGACGCCGGTCTCGGGGTCGACGAGCGAGGTGTCGTGGTACTCCCAGCCGGGCTGATGCTCCTCGGAACCGGAGTGGTGGTCGACGGTGAAGACGGTGGCCCCGGTCTCCCGGGCGGCCGCGCCGAGATAGACCGCGGATTTGCCGCAGTAGGTGCCGATTTCGAGAATCACCCCGTCACCCGCGTACGCGCGGGCCGCCTCGTAGAGGGCGCGACCCTCCTCCGGCGGCATGAATCCGGTGACTTGTTCGGCGAGTGCGAACAATTCGGTGGTGGCAGCGGAAATCGCCGTATCGGCATGAGTCATCTGAATATGCCCGCCTCATCGAAAACAGTTCTGTGGCATCCGTATTGATGTCCGG
The DNA here is from genome assembly GCF_044459025.1 of Nocardia sp. NPDC050406. Lineage (NCBI taxonomy): Bacteria > Bacillati > Actinomycetota > Actinomycetes > Mycobacteriales > Nocardiaceae > Nocardia > Nocardia sp. NPDC050406. Next base: position 997,549 of record NZ_JBITIM010000003.1, read on the forward strand.
TGAACATCGACGAGTTGCCTGTGGAGCGCACCCATAGTAGCATCCGGACACGTGTCTGATTCCATTTCCGCCCGGCCTGTGGTGAACATGGAGGCTACCCGCCGCCGCCTCACCGAGAAGCAGGCCGACACCGTCGACAAGCTGACCCGGGCGGCCATGGAAGTGCTCTCGCGCGAGGGTTTCGCGGGGCTCACCGTGCGCATGGTGGCCGCGGCCGCCGGGGTCGGCACGGCCACCGCCTACACCTATTTCTCCTCCAAGGAGCACCTGGTCGCGGAGCTTTTCTGGCGGCGCTTGGCCGCCACCGCGCCGGAGGATTCCGACGCGGATCCGAGCACCCGGGTGATCGCGGTGCTGCGCCAGATCGCCATGCTGGTGGCCGATGAACCGGCGCTCGCCGGTGCCGTCACCAGCGCGCTGCTCGGCACCGATCCCGATGTGGCACATCTGCGTTTCCGCATCGGCAGCGAGATTCGCAAACGACTCATCGACGCCCTCGGATCCGAGGCCGACGAGGAAATCGTGGAGACCCTCGAATCGCTCTACGCCGGTGCGCTGGTGCGCGCCGGAATGGGCTATGCGTCCTATGCGCAAATCGCCGATCAGTTGGAAAAGTCCGCGCGCCACGTGCTGCCGAACTGACCCTTTCGAATTACGGCCGAATTCGGTGGGATCTCTTGCCGTGCAACAGCTTCCGTAGTACCGTCCAGACAGGTGTCCAACACCGGGACGGTGGGAGGTTTTTTCGATGACCCTGGTGCGACCACAGCAGGTCTCCGGCGGCGAACACGAGCACGGCCATCTCGAGGAGTTCCGCACCGACCCCATCGCACTCATGCGGCGGGTGCGCGCGGAGTGCGGCGATATCGGCTCCTTCCGGCTGGCCGACAAGGATGTGATCCTGCTGTCCGGCGCGCAGGCCAACGAGTTCTTCTTCCGCGCCAGCGACGACGAACTCGACCAGGCCGCGGCCTATCCCTTCATGAAGCCCATCTTCGGCGAGGGCGTGGTCTTCGACGCCCCGCCCGAGCGCCGCAAGGAGATGCTGCACAACTCCGCCCTGCGCGCCGAGCAGATGCGCGGACACGCCAGCACCATCGCCCACGAGGTGGACCGCATGCTGTCGCGGTGGGGCGACGAGGGCGAGATCGATCTGCTCGAATTCTTCGCCGAACTCACCATTTACACGTCCTCGGCCTGTCTCATCGGCGTGAAGTTCCGCAATGAGCTCGACGAGCGATTCGCGAAGCTGTACCACGAGCTCGAGCAGGGCACCGACGCCTACTGCTACGTCGACCCCTACGCGCCCATCGACAGCTTCCGCCGCCGTGACGAGGCGCGCCGTCAGCTGGTGAAGCTGGTGCGCCACATCATGGCCGGGCGTATCGCGAATCCCCCGCAGGGCAAAGAGGATCGGGACATGCTCGACGTGCTGGTCTCGGTGCGCGACGAGAAGGGCGATCCGCGCTTCTCGGCCAGCGAGGTCACCGGCATCTTCATCTCCATGATGTTCGCCGGGCACCATACGACCTCCGGCACCGCGGCCTGGACCATCATCGAACTGCTGCGCAATCCCGAGGTGTTGCACAGCGTCGTGGCCGAGCTCGATACGCTCTACGCCGACGGCCAGGACGTGAGTTTCCATGCCCTGCGCCAGATTCCACACCTGGAGGCGGTGCTCAAGGAGACGCTGCGGATGCATCCGCCGCTGATCATCCTCATGCGGGTCGCGCGCGAGGAGTTCGAGGTGTGCGGGCACGGTATCGCGCCGGGCGATCTGGTGGCCGCGACTCCCGCTGTCTCCAACCGGATTCCGGAGGACTTCCCGAATCCGGACCGCTTCGACCCGAGCCGCTATCTGGATCCGAACCAGGAGGATCTGGCCAACCGCTGGACCTGGATCCCCTTCGGGGCGGGCCGTCACCGCTGCGTCGGGGCGGCCTTCGCCCTCATGCAGCTGAAGGCGATCTTCTCGATTCTGTTGCGCGACTGGGAATTCGAACTCGCGCAACCATCGGACAGCTACCGCAACGACCATTCGAAGATGGTGGTGCAGCTCGAACAGCCCTGCGCCGTGCGCTATCGCCGCCGCCGCTGAGACGACCGTGCCCCCCTTCCGAACAGGAAGGGGGGCACTGCTTTTTCAGGTCGCTACAGCGCCGCTTCGATCGCGCCGGTGACGGCCGCGTCGGTGGGCTCGGTGCGGGGGCGGAAGCGGCCGAGCACCTTGCCGTCCCGGCCGATGAGGAACTTCTCGAAGTTCCACTGGATATCGCCCGCCGCGCCCTCGGCATCGGCGGTCTCGGTCAGCTCCGCGTAGAGCGGATGCCGCCCGTCGCCGTTCACCTCGAGCTTCTCGAGCAGCGGAAAGTCCACGCCGTAATTGCGCGCGCAGAACGTCTGGATTTCCTCGGCGGTGCCGGGCTCCTGGCCCATGAACTGGTTGCACGGCGCGCCGACCACGGTGAAACCGCGCGGACCGTAGGTCTGCTGCAGCTCCACCAGGCCCGCGTACTGCGGGGTGAGCCCGCACTTGGAGGCGACGTTCACCAGCAGCACCACCTTGTCCCCGGCCAGGTCGGCCAGGGTGGTGGGCTCGTCGGAGAGGGTGTGCACGGGAATCTCGCGAAGATCGGTCATGATCACCGATCCTAGAACGAGTTACCCGTAGCGCACCGGCCAGTGTTTGATGCCATTGATCCAGCCGGACCGCAAACGCGACGGCGGGGCCACCTCGGTGAGATTCGGCATCACGTCGGCGATCGCATTGAACATGAGGTCGATTTCCAGACGCGCCAGATTGGCTCCGACACAGAAATGCGTTCCGGTGCCGCCGAATCCGACGTGCGGATTCGGATCGCGCAGCACATCGAAGCGGAACGGATCGTCGAACCCGTCCTCGTCGAAATTGGCCGAGCTGTAGAACAATCCGACCCGCTGGCCCGCCAGAATCCGCTGTCCGCCGATTTCGGTATCGCGGGTCGCGGTGCGTTGGAACGCGGTCACCGGGGTGGCCCACCGCACGATTTCGTCGGGCGCGGTGCGCGGCCGCCGTTCCTTGTAGAGCTCCCACTGCTCGGGATTGTCGACGAAAGCCTTCATCCCGTGCGTAATGGCATTGCGTGTCGTCTCGTTGCCCGCCACCGCCAACAGGATGACGAAGAATCCGAATTCGTCGGAGCCCAGCGCCTCGCCGTCCACATCGGCATTGACGAGTTGGCTGACAATGTCGTCGACCGGACAGGAGCGCCGCTGTTCGGCCATGTTCCAGGCGTAGCCCAGGATCTCGGCCGATGCGGCGGTGGAGTCGCCGCCGTACTCGGGATCGTCGTAGTTGAGCGTCTCGTTGGTCCAGGCGAAGATTTTGTGCCGGTCTTCCTGGGGCACCCCGAGCAGCTCCGCGATGGCTTGCAGCGGCAACTCGCAGGCGACCTGTTCCACGAAATCACCGCCGCCGGTCTCCTTGGCGGCGGCCACTATTCGCTGCGCCCGCTCGGTGAGCGCGGCCCGCAATCCTTCTACGGCGCGGGGTGTGAATCCCTTCGAGACGATGCGGCGAACCTTGGTGTGTTTCGGCGGATCCATATTGATCAGCAAGGCATTGCGGGTCAGATCCACCTGCTCGGGCGTACTGTCGCCCGGGATGCGAATGATCGCGCCTTTGGCATTGGAGGAGAACACATCCGGATGCCGGGAGATCTCCTTGACGTCTTCGAGGCGGCTGATCACCCAATAGCCGCCGTCGTCGAATGGCGCCGCCTGTTCGGGTGTCTGCGCATTCCACCAGACCGGTGCGGTACGGCGCAGCGCGGCGAACTCTTCTACCGGACTTCGATCCGCCCAGAGCGTGGGATCGGTGAAATCGAAGCCGACCGGTATCGACGGAACAGTCATTGTTCCTCCTGGGCTGATCGCCCCAAAGATACGGAATTGAAACAGGTTCTACGAGAGATTCAACCATGGACACGTGTCTGGAACCAGTGCTTCGGCCGGTTGGATCTGGACAAGCACACCCCGCTGTGCTGAAACTAGAACTTGTTCTACAGTGATCGCAAGCACACTCGAGGATGAGGTAACAACATGACCGCTACGCCGCGCTCCGCGGACGCCGCAACCGAAGCCGATTACGTCGTCGTAGGCGCGGGTAGCGCCGGTGCAGTGGTGGCGGGCCGACTCGCCGAGCGCGGCGCGAGCGTGATCCTGCTGGAGGCGGGCCGCAAGGACAACACCCGCCTGGTCACCAGCCCCGGCATGATCACCATGGTGCACACCGTGCCGCAGCTGAAGCAGCGCGTGGTGTGGAAGCAGTACTCCACCCCGCAGAAGCACGCCAACGAGCGCCTCATCCCCATGACCCGGGGCAAGGTGCTGGGCGGTTCCAGCTCGGTCAACGGCATGCTCTTCGTGCGCGGCAATCGCGCCAACTACGACTCCTGGGCCGCCGAGGGCAACAAGGGCTGGAGCTACGAGGATGTGCTGCCCGCCTACAAGCGGCTGGAGAACTGGCAGGACGGCGCCTCCGACCTGCGCGGCGCGGGCGGACCCATCGAGGTCACCCGGCAGCAGGACCTGACCCCGATCACCCAGGAGTTCATGGTCGCCGCGTCCGAGACGCTCGGCACGCCGATCATCGAGGACTACAACGGTGAATCGCAGGAAGGCATCTCGATCTTCCAGCAGAGCGTGCGCAACGGCATTCGCTACAGCTCCTCGCGCGGCTTCATCACCGACCGGCCGAACCCGAACCTGACCGTCGTCACGCACGCGCACGTCACCCGCGTGGTCATCGAGAACGGCCGCGCCACCGGCGTCGAGGTCGCCGACAAGAAGGGCGCGCGCCGCGTCATTCGCGCCGCCAAGGAGGTCGTGGTCTCCGGCGGCGTGGTCGGCTCGCCGCAGATCCTCATGCTCTCGGGCATCGGCCCGGCCGCGCAGCTGCGCGAGCACGGCATCACCGTGCACGCCGATCTGCCGGTGGGCCAGAACCTGCACGACCACCTGTTCGTGCCGATGACCTACATCTCCAAGAAGGCCATCCACCGCGGCATCCCGACCTACTTCGCGCGCGGCATCATGCGCGAGCTGCGCAATCCGGGCAGCTCGTGGATGGGCCGGACGGTGTTCGAGGCGTGCGGCTTCGTCAAGACCAAGTTCGCCGAGGGCGACTACCCCGATATGCAGATCCACACCCTGCCGTGGTCGTACCCGATCCCGAACCAGGACGAGGACAAGCTGCACATGGTGGACCGGCGGCCGGGCTTCACCATCTTCCCGAGCCTCATCTACCCGAAGAGCCGCGGCGAACTGCGGCTGGCCTCGGCCGATCCCTACGCCTCGCCGCTCATCGACCCGGGCTACCTGACCGATCCGCGCGATACCGAATTCCTCATCGAGGGCATCCGGATGATTCGGGAGGTCATGGCGCACAAGAGCATTGCCGGTGATGTCACCGAAGAGCTCGCGCCCGGACCGGATCTCATGGACGAGACCGCACTGCGCCGCGAACTGCCCAACCGCGTGCACTCCATCTACCACCCGGTCGGCACCTGCCGCATGGGCGTGGACGAGCGCGCGGTGGTGGATCCGACACTGAAGGTCAACGGCATCGAGGGCCTGCGCGTCGCCGACGCGTCGATCATGCCCAGCATCACCGGCGGCAACACCAACGCGCCGAGCTACATGATCGGCGAGAAGGCCGCGGAGTTCATCACCGCGGATATGTGACTGGCGGTACCGCCGGGTTGCTTCCCTGCCCCGGCGGTACCTCGGCCGCCCCTCCCAGCGCTCATCGCACCCCCTCCGCGGCGCTGGGAGGGGTGCGTTCTCATCCCCTCGACGCGTGAGGAGTCGGCGGTGCGCCTACCGATCGACGTATGGCTCGACGGACCCGCGACCGAGGCGGGTGCGCGGGCGGCGCGGCTGCGCGCGCTCGGGGTGGACGGGGTGTTCACCTTCGAAGGTCCGCACGATGTGTTCTTCCCGCTGGTCGCCGCCAGTCGGGAGCCGGATATCGCGCTCATGACGAATGTCGCGATGGCGTTCCCGCGCAGCCCGATTCACCTCGCGCACGCGGCCTACGATCTACAGCTGTTGTCGGGCGGGCGATTTCGGCTCGGCCTGGGCAGTCAGATCCAGGCCCATATCGAGAAGCGGTACGGGTCCACCTGGTCGCGGCCGGTGGAGCGCATGGGCGACACCGTGCTGGCGGTCAAGGCCATTCTGCACGCCTGGCAGACCGGGGAGCGGCTCGAGCACCGCGGACCGTTCTGGACGCACACGCTCATGCCGCCGCAGTTCAACCCTGGGCCGAATCCCTTTGGGGTGCCGCCGATTCTGATAGGCGCGCTGGGACCGCGCATGACCGAGATGGCGGCGCGGGTCGCCGACGGCGTACTCGTCATGCCGTTCAACAGCGCCCGACACTACCGGGAGCGGACGCTTCCGGCGGTGGGCAGGGGACTCGGCGGTTCCGACCGCCCCTTCGAGATCATCGCCGAAGCCATTGTGGCCATGGGTGTCTCGGATCGCGAGATCGAGGCCGCACGCCAGGCGGTGCGGCACCTGCTGGCGTTCTACGGCTCCACCCCGGCCTACCGCCCGGTCATGGAGGTGGAGGGCTGGGCGGATCTGCAACCGGAGCTGAACCTGCTGTCCAAGCAGGGCCGCTGGACGGAGATGGCGGCGCTCGTCGATGACACCATGGTGGACACCATCACCGTGAGCGGCACGCCCGCCGATTGCGCGGCGGGCATTCGAGATCGATTCGGAGACACGGCATCCCGGGTGTGCTGCTACTTCCCGGGCTATCCGGTCTCCGACGAGGCGATCGCGGAACTGGCCGCCGCGCTGCACGATTGAACTCAGCCGACCACGATGGGCTGACGCGCCTCGTACATGCTGCGGTTGCCCTGGATATCGGTGACGACCAGCCGGGGCAGGCTCGGCCCGCGCCCGGTGTAGGTGTGCGAGACGTTCGGCGCGGTGGTGGTGACGTGGATACCGTCGCCGAAGTACCAGTCGTATTGGCGCACCGCCCCACCCGCGGGAGCCGCGTCGAAGTGCACCGTCACCCCGACCGGGCCGGATTCGTGTGAGGCCGTGAACCCGTCACCGGCGGGTCCGCCACCGCCGAACCATTCGCGCATGCGCGGATTCAGCAGGAAGGCGTCGGCGTACTGGCGCGCGCCCTCGGCATCGGGGTGCCCGACGGCGGGTGTGCGACACAGCAGCGGCAGGCTGTCGGCCTCCGGGCAGGCCAGGGCACGCAGTGAGATCGCCTCGTCGCCAAAGGGATTCATGGCCGGTCGACGCGTGACGCCCACGGGTCCGTCCTGTGCGAACAGGCCGTCGGCGGCCACCGCGTACTCCTCTCCGGCGGCGGCATTGGCCGCGGCGGCGGCCTGGCGGAAGGTGTCGGCGGACAGGCGGACGAACTCGGCCCAGCGGGCGACACCGTCGGGCAGATGGTCGGCGTGCCCGCCGTGGAAGTAGTTGGATACCAGGACCTTCGGCGCTCCCGGCAGCGTGTGCGCCTTCTCGATGGCCTCGCGCATGCCGCGACCGCCGTAGCCGAGCTTCGCACCGCTGAAGTAGGGCACACCCGCGGCCGGATTCACCGAATCCGCACCCGTGCCGCCACATTCACGCCGCACGGCGGCGGCGAGGTCGGTACTGCCGGGCGTGACGCCGATCGGGATGCCGAAGAACGGATCGAGATCGTTGACGCAGCCGTCGACGAGCACCAGGTCTATCCGGTACCCGCCCGTACTCGCCTCGGCGGCGGCTTTCTCCAACTGGCAGAACACATCCGGCATACGGTCGGCGATCTCGACGATCTCCACGTCGGTGCTGCCGTAGCCGTCCTGCGGGTAGTGCTGGGTGAGGCAGGAGCCGTCGTCGTTGCCCGCGGGCAGGGTGGGGGCGTCGAGCACCGCGCCGGAGAAGGAGTAGTCGTGCAGCTCCACGCCGCGACCGGTGCGCTCGCCCAGGGCCTGCGCGGTCAGGTGCGCGAACTTGCGCTCCAGGTCCAGCACCTGGCCCCACAGCATGGAGTCGCCTACCGAAACCACATGCAGCGGACCGCAATCGCGCACCGGATGCACCGGCCACGGAACGCCGAACCCGGTGGCGGTGCCGCCGGGAATCAGGGCGCGGGCGTCCACGCGCAGGATGCCGTCCGCGGGCAGCTCGTGCCGGTCGATCTCGAAGGGAATGGTGAGCAGGTCTTCGGTCATGGTCGCGACGCCCGAGCGCAACGCCTCGTCGCCGGAGAGGATGCGCCATTCGATATCGGCTCGCAACGGCACACCCGGCGGGAAGTGCACCGCCGCGGTGCCCTGGAGCGGTCCGTCGCACAGGCTACCCGGAACGGTGCTGACATCGATGACCTGCGGAGAGTCGGTGATCACCTCCCCCGCGGCCGGTGCGGTTCCGGCCGTGACGGCCAGTACCGGTACGGCCAGCGGCAGCCACCATCGGGCACAGCACGACTTCATTGCTCCTCCTCGAATGGGACATGGGTGTGAAAGGGCTTCGGCCACATGTGAAATGCGACCGATGCCGAATAGGAAGGGTGCCGAGCGAATTCGCGGCGGACGATACCCAATGAATGGCGAATATTTCGCTATCGGAAGACACACGCCGCGCGAGGGTCGCCGACACGCCGCGACTCGCCGTACAACAGGTTTGCGCGCCACGCCGAAAGCGGTTGGTGATACCTCTTCTACCAGTGCCTCTGCTACACAGATGACATGTCTGCGAGAAATCTGAAGCTCGCCAACCTCACCTCCGCCCCGGATCGTGCGGGTGTGACTCTTCCTTGATCCGCAACTCATCAGCTACGAGACAGAGTCCGAAAGGATGCTGTTCTCAGCGACTTTCACACTTGCAAGATCTTGTTAAGGGCCCGCCAAGCGCCGCACCGCATTGTTTGTCTCGACACCGGATCACCCCGGAACCACCGGAACCGAAAGAGACACACGATGATCGCGAAACTGACCGCTGGCATCGCCCTCACCGCCGCGACCGCCGCCCTCACGCTCGCGGCCACCGGCACCGCCGCCGCCGAGACCTACGGCTCGCCAGGCAATGCCGTGGTCGCCTCGGCCACCTGCACCCACTCCGACGACACCATCGAGATCACGATGGATTCGCCGAAGATCTTCGCCCAGGCGGGCTACCAGCCGGGCGAGCACCAGCAGGTGCGCTACCGCACGGTCGTCTACGACGCGGCGCAGAACACCATCGCGGCCGTCACCGAGTACTCCTCGGGCAAGGCCACCGCCACCGAGGCGGCCGATGTCGACGACACCAAGCTCAAAGTGGTGCGCAGTGACCCCAACGGCTACCGCGTGATCCAGCAGATCGAATGGCTCTCGCCCGATCAGGAGAACCCGATCGCCGCCGTCGACCTGGATGCCACCGGATACCAGATCAAGGACGGCCGCACCCTGCTCGGCACGTTCGCGGTCTGCAAGTAGACCACCACCGGGGGTGGAACGCCGGGGCTCGACCCGTCCACGAGGGGTGTCGGGTCGAGCCCGGGCAACGACCCGGTCCTGTCGCGAAGGGGGCGGCAGGGCCGACCAGCCACCACGATCCGCCGGACCCGTCCACGAGGGGTGTCGGGCCCGGCGGATCGGGTGTGAATCCCGTCGGACTCGGCTACGGGGAGTACCGAGTCCGACGGAGGGGGGGTACGAAGACCGCCGCGCGCGTCCTGGGGAGGAGCCGGGTGCGGCGGTCGGGTGGGAGTCTCGCTGGACCGTGTCACGGGGAGGTGACCGGTCCGGCGAGACGGGGGTAATCGGGGGGACCGAAGACGGAGCCCGTCGGATCACCGATCCGGCGGGCTCCGTCGTGTATCACGATCCGGTCGCCGACCGATCTTGTAGGTAATAGCGTGGTCCGCCGCCCACACCTCGGCGCATCATGGAGACAAGTGCGGCAAGAGGATTGGGAGCGACATGGAAACCGTGGTCGTCTTCGTATTGGCCTGCCTGATCTATTGGTGGGGCCTGCTTTAACGAGTCGGGGCGGACGCCACCGCGAGGAGTGCGTCCGCTATCTGTCGACAGAACGCGTCGGCATCCTCGGCACCGTGGGTGAGGGCGCGGATGAGTGTTGCGCCACGCAGGCATTCGAAGACCGCGTCGACATCGCAACCGGGTGCGGCCTGTCCCTCGGCCGCCGCGTTGGCGAGCAGCTCGCGCAGCGCGGCGCGGGTCGGCTGTTCACCGCGGTCGAGCAGCCGCCGATAGCTCTCGCGGTCGTCGTGATAGGCGGCGAGCAGACCCGGAATGGCCGAGCGCGCCGCGGGATGCGCGGCCGCGGTGAGGAACAGCCGGGTCCAGGCGAGCAGATCGGCGCGCAGATCGCCGGTCGGCACCGGGTGATTTCCGGTGTCGAGGGCGAAGATCGCGTCCTCGATCAGGGCCCGCTTACTCGGCCAGCGTCGGTAGATCGACGTGGTGACCACCCCCGCCCGGCGCGCCACCGCCGCGATGGTCGTCGCCTCGTAACCCTCGCTGACCAGTAGTTCCTGGGCGGCCGCCAGCACCTGGGCATCCAGTTGCGGGTCGCGGGGACGGCCCGGGCCGGAGCGGGTGCCTGCGGGTGCGGTCACGGGATCCTCCATGGGCGTCGAACACGGGCGTCGAAAAAATTATCCGAATCAGGGTATCCCCGCGTCCTCTTTGGAATACGCTACGCCTCGTATTCTAATTCAGGCGGTCCGACCGCCGTGCTCCACGAGAGGTACCAGCCATGCTGACCCCCCAGGACGAACTGCTCTGCCATCAGCTCCCCACCACGTTCGACCACGTGTTGCAGAGCGACCTGCGCTGGACCGAGCGAATCGTCATGTACGGCTTCGACACCAGCGGTTCGGTGAACGTCATGACCGGTATGGCGCGCTACCCCAACCGCAATGTCATGGACGCCTACGCCATGGTCACCGTGGACGGCAGCAAGGCGCACGTGGTGCGGCTGTCCCGCGAAATCTCCGGCCGCTACGACGGACTGGGCTCCTGGCAGGTCGGGCCCTACCGATACGAGGTCGTCGAACCGCTGCGCAAGGTGCGCGCCACCCTCGGCGACAACGACCACGGCCTGCGCCTGCAACTCGACTTCGACGCCGAATTCCCGGCCTACGAACAGGAACCCGCGTTCTTCCGCAGTCGAGGGCGCGTGCGCGAGGACGCCCGGCGGTACTACCAGAACGGCCGCATCTCCGGCTGGCTCGAGGTGGAGGGCGAACGCATCGACATCGACCCCGACACCTGGTGGTTCGGGCGCGACCACTCCTGGGGCACCCGGCACGGCGGTGGCGGCGGCAGCCTGTCGGAGGGTGAGGGCTTGCAGCCCTCCGATATCCCCGACGGCGTCCTGTACTTCATGGGCATCTTCCAATTCGAGGACGAGCTGGTGCATTTCGCGCAGCGCGAGACCGCCGACGGGCAGCGCTGGCATTTCGAGGGCACGGTGGTGCCGCGCATCGATTCGGGCGCGCCGCCGATGCCCATCGTCTCGGTGGAGCACGATCTCCAGTTCCGTGAGGATTTCCGGATCGTGCGGGGCGGCACGTTCCATACCGTCGGGGCCGACGGCAGCACACGGGATTTCGCCATCACGCCGATCAACGACTTCTGGCCCGGGCTGGCCGGTTACGACATGTACCGGGGTTACGCGTCGGGCCTGTGGAAGGGGCCGCGGTACAGCGACGGCTTCACGGTGAACCTGTCCGACACCGACGAACTGCGACAGGTGAGCATGCTCAGCGAGACGCTGTGCCGGGTCGAGCACAATGGCAAGGTCGGCCACGGCCTGGTCGAAATGGTGTTCATGGGCCGCAACGAGCGCTACGGCTACGCGGGGTACTGAGCCGTGACACCCTTCCGTCTGCCCTCCGAGCGGATCGCGGCCGCACTGGAACCCGAACTGCGCCAGCATCTTCGGCTCTCCGACAACGCGCGCATCCGCAATTGGTCGGTGAGCCCGCGCGGGTTCGCCACCGAGACCTTCCTGTTCGAGGTCGCCGACGACACCGGCGCGCTACCGCTGGTCTTTCGCCGCCCTCCGGAGATGTCGCTGTTCCCCGACTACGACCTGCTGCGCCAGGTCCTGGTCATGAAACGCCTGGCCGACACCGAGATTCCGGTGCCGACGGTGCGCTGGCTCGATCGCGGCGACGCCGCCCTGGGCACGCCGTACTTCGTCATGGACCGACTCGACGGCGAGGCTCCCAGCGACTACCCGTCGTATCACACGGCGGGCAACTACCACAGCGCGAGCCCGGAGAACCGGACACGCATGTGGTGGGGGTGCGTCGACACGATCGCCGCTGTGCACCAAGTGGATTGGCGCGCGCTCGGGCTGGAGTTCCTGGCCATGCCCCAGCACGGCGCGAGCCCCGTCGAGCAGATCGTCAACTATCTCGACGCGGCGCTCACCTGGGCGGCCGGTGAACAACCGCCCACTTACCGCCGGGCCATCGCCTGGCTGCGCGCCAATCTCTACGAGCCCGAGCACGTCACACTGTGCTGGGGTGACGCGCGGATGTCGAATATCCTCTACGACAAGGACTATCGCGTCCGCGGCGTGCTCGACTGGGAGATCGCCTACCTCGGCGACCACGAGTCCGACCTCGCCTGGCTGCTCTTCCTGGACTGGGCCAGCAGCGTTTTCGAAGGCCACGAGCCGCTTCCCGGCACACCTTCCCGGGCGGAGACCATCGCCTACTACGAAGCGAAGACCGGTACCACGGTCCGCAATCTGCGCTTCAACGAAATCCTGGCGGCGGTGCTGCTGTCGGTTCCCTTGCTGCGCATGGCAAGTCGCGTTCAACTCCCGCCGGAGATGAACATCACCGGCTTCTGCACAACGCGTATCGAGGAACTGCTCGACTGACCGACAATGCGACGAGGCCCCGACACTCCCGTGCCGGGGCCTCGTTCGTCGCCGCTACTTGGCGAGCGCGTCTTCCTTCGCGTCGTCGACGTCCGGAAGCGCTTCTCCCGTAGCGGCTTTCGCACCCTTCATGAGGAAGAAGGCGATCACCGTGGCGGCCACCACGCTCACCCCGCCGCCGATGAAGGTGGCGGACATGGCGTCGGTGAAGGCCTCGCGGGCCGCGGCGATCAGGGCGCTGTCACCGCTGAGCAGGGCGGGGGCAATGCTCTCGCGGGCCGCGTCGGGGGCTTCGGTCGGCATGGCGTCGGTGTAGGTACCGGCCAGGACCGAGCCGAGCACCGCCACGCCGAGCGCGGCGCCGGTCTGCTGGATGGTGTCGTTGAGGGCCGAACCGACACCGGCCTGCTCCGGCGGAATCGCACCCATCAGGGCGCCGATGGCGGCGGGCATGGCCAGACCGGCGCCCGCGCCGACCAGGGCCATGGCCAGGGCGGGCCACCAGAAACCGGACTCCGTGGTGAGCGTGGCCAGCACGCCGAACCCACCGGCCAGGATGGCCATACCGACCAGCGTCACCGGCCGCACCCCGAACTTCTGCACCAGGCCCGCGCCGATGCCGTTGAAGACCAGCGCGGTCAGGGCGAAGGGCGTGAAGGCCAGGGCGGTGCGGATCGGCGAGTAGCCGAGCACGAACTGCAGGTACTGGGTCAGCACCAGCAGCAGACCGCCGTTGGCGAAGGTGACCAGCACCAGGGAGAAGCTGGAACCGGTGAAGACGCGATTGCGGAACAGCTGCAGCGGCACCATCGGGTGTTCGGCCTTCATCTCACGAATCACGAAGGCGGCCATGCCGACACCGGCGATCACGAGCGAACCCCAGGTGCCCTCGATGCCCTTGGTCGGGAATTCGATGATGGTCCACACCAGCGCCGTGATGCCGACCGTCGACAGGATCATGCCCGACCAGTCCGGCTTGGCCCACGGGCCCTTGGACTCCGGCATGAGCGCCAGCGCCGCGACAATGGCGATCACCGCGATCGGCACGTTCAGCACGAAGACCGCGCCCCACCAGAAGTGGTTGAGCAGTACGCCGCCCACGATGGGGCCGCCCACCATGCCGATCATGGCCACGGCACTCCAGGACGCGATGGCCTTGGGCCGCTCCTGCTCGTCGAAGACCGTGATCAGGATGGACAGCGTGCTCGGCATGATGAGCGCGCCGCCGATGCCCATGACCACGCGCCCGGCGATCAGCAGTTCGGGGCTGCTGGCATAGGCCGCGAGCAGCGAGGCCGCGCCGAAGAGCACCAGGCCCAGCACCATGACCAGGCGGCGGCCGAACCGGTCGGAGAGGCTGCCGGAGGTGAGCAGCAGACCGGCGAAGACCAGGATGTAGGAATCGATGATCCACTGAATGTCCTGCGAGGTGGCGCCCAGCTCGGTGGAGATCTGCGGGATCGCCACATTCAGGACCATATTGTCGATCACCAGCACCAGCGAGCTCAGGCAGAGCACCACCAGAATCAGCCAGCGTTTCGGATTGCGTTGTAGTGCTTCGGTATTCACCGCCGCATTCGTATTGGTAGTCATGTCGAACCCCTCGTCGTTCCGTTATCTCCGAACACTGTTCGGTGTTGTCGAACACTGTACGGTCTGACGTACAGTGTTCGCAAGAGGGAACGTTGTGCGGACGATCGAACAGCGTTCCAACAGCGGTTATGCTGACCGCAGACACAGGAGGAGAGGGCCATGCCAGCCAAAGCCGAGCAGTTCCCCACCGTGTGGGCCCGCCCGCAACGCCAGCGCCGCGACACCCCCGCGCTGAACCAGGAACAGATCGTCGCCGAGGCGATCGCCCTGCTCGACAGCGAGGGTCTGGACGCGCTGAGCATGCGGCGACTCGGCACCCGCCTCAATGCCGGGGCGACGTCGCTCTACACGCATGTGGCGAACAAGGAGGAGCTGCTCGAACTGGCGGTGGACGAGATCTTCGGCGAGGTGGCCGTACCCCAGCGGCCCTCGGCGGAGAGCTGGCGCGCGGACATGATCGCGATCGGTCACAGCATGCGCGACACGCTGCTGCGCCACCCCTGGATGCCCGCGGTGGTGAGCACCGCCGGACTGGTCTACCTCGGCCCGAATGTCATGCGCCTGTCCGACGCCACGCTCGAGGCCCTGGAGCTCGCCGGATTCTCCGACGAACAAGCCGACCGCGCCTTCAACGCGCTGTTCGCCTACGTCATCGGCTCCACCACCACCGAGGCCGCCATGCTCACCACTGTCGCCCGCAGCGGCCTCAGCGAGCGACAGTGGGTGGAGAAACTCATGGGAGCCATGAAAAATGTCGCCGCCGACTACCCCCGCCTACGCAAACGCTATGCGGCCCAAGAGGATATGGCCTCGGTGCAGAGCCGCACCAAGTTCTTCGAATCCGAGATGCACCTGATCCTCGACGGCCTCGAATCCCGCCGCGGCTGACCGAACCAGCGAGCCCACCACGACGCAACCCGCAGGCTGACGCCAATCAACCGCGACGTGATTCCCCCACAACCCGCGGGCTGACGCGAGTGAACCGCGACGTGGTTCGCCCCGCAACCCGCAGGCTGACGCGAGCCCTCCGCTTACACACTTCGAGCCCCCAACCCGAAGGGTTGGGGGCTCGAGATCCCAGAGTGGGCCTACCCGTTGAGTCCGGCGCGCACGCCTTCCTCGATCCGCTTGCCCAGCTCCGAGTCCACGTTCTTCCAGTACTCGAAGACGCGGCTCAGTACCGGCTCGCGCACACCGCCGAGCACATGCCCGACCACGTTGGACACCAGGCGATCTCGCTCGGCGTCATCGAGCACCTCGCGCACCAGGGTGCCGGGCTGGGTGAAGTCGCCGTCCTCCGCGTGCTGGATGTAGCCCGCGTGCACCATGGTGGGCTCGAAGTCCCAGATGCCGCCGTCGGGGGCGCGCTCCGGATCGGCGTGCGGGCCGCCGAACGAATTCGGCGCGTACACCGGCACATCCGGGGCGTTGTAGTCGTAGCGCATCGGCCCCTCCTTGGAGTAGGAGTTCACCTCGGCGGCCTTGGCGCGGTTGGGCGGCAGCTGCGCGTAGTTGGTGCCGATGCGGTAGCGGTGCGCGTCGGCGTAGGCGAAGACGCGGCCCAGCAGCATCTTGTCCGGCGAGAAGCCGATGCCCGGAACCACATTCGACGGTTCGAAGGCGGCCTGTTCGATCTCGACGTGGAAGTTGCCCGGGTTGCGGTTCAGTGTGTACTTGCCGACCTCGATCAGGGGGTAGTCCTTCTGGGACCACACCTTGGTCAGGTCGAAGGGGTTGAAGCGGTACCCCTCGGCCTCGGCGACCGGCATGACCTGGACCTTGACCGTCCAGCTCGGGAAGTTCCCGGCCTCGATGGCATCCCACAGATCGCGCCGGTGATAGTCGGCGTCCTCGCCCGCGATGCGGTCGGCCTCGGCCTGGGTCAGGAATTCGATGCCCTGATCGGTCTTGAAGTGGTACTTCACCCAGAAGCGTTCACCCTGCGCGTTGATCCACTGGTAGGTGTGCGAGCCGAAGCCGTCCATGTGGCGGTAGGTCTTCGGAATGCCGCGGTCACCCATGAGCCAGGTCACCTGGTGGGCGGTCTCCGGACGCAGGGTCCAGAAGTCCCACTGCATATTGTGATCGCGAAGTCCGTTGCCGGGCAGGCGCTTCTGCGAGCGGATGAAGTCGGGGAACTTGATCGGGTCCTTGATGAAGAACACCGGGGTGTTGTTGCCGACGAGGTCGTAGTTGCCGTCCTCGGTGTAGAACTTCACCGCGAAACCGCGCGGATCGCGCCAGGTGTCGGGGCTGCCCTGCTCGCCCGCGACGGTGGAGAAGCGAATGAGCGATTCGGTGCGCGCGCCCGGCTGGAAGAGCTTGGCCTTGGTATAGCGGCTGACATCACCGGTGACCACCAGTTCGCCGAAGGCGCCCGCGCCCTTGGCGTGCACGATCCGCTCCGGCACCCGCTCCCGGTTGAACTGGGCGAGCTTCTCGATCAGGTAGTGGTCGTGCAGCAGGATCGGACCCTGGGTGCCCGCGGTGAGCGATTCGTTGTCGCTGACGACGGGGGTGCCGGTATTGGTGGTGGTCGGCTTGGTCATTCCAAATCTCCTCGGTCTGTGGAGTTCTGCGGGGCTGGGGAGTTCCGCGGGCCACACGTGGGGCACAGTCCCCAGAAGACGACCTCGGCCTCGTCGATCGTGAAGCCGTGCGCCTCATCGGGTTCGAGACAGGGGGCTGCGCCGACGACACAGTCGACATCGACGACCGTGCCGCAGTTCCTGCACACCAGGTGGTGGTGGTTGTCGCCGGTTCGGGCCTCGTACAGCGCCGCCGAACCCGCCGGTTCGATCCGCCGCAGCAGACCCGCGCCCACACAGGCCCGCAGTACGTCGTAGACGGCCTGTGTGGATACCGATCCGAGCTTCTCCCGCACCGTGACGGCCACCGATTCCGCGTCGGAGTGCGGGGCCCGCGCCACCGCGTCCAACACCGCGACCCGGGGCGCGGTGACCCGCAGGCCAACTCCCCGCAAACGCTCTCGCGCGTCGTAGTCGGTGTGCATAGAGCCAGTCTCCCTCTAATCTGGAATTAGTCAAGATTATTTTCTGGAATATTTCCAGAAAAGGGTATCAGCACAGGTAGTGGCCCCATTTTCGGGTAGCAAGACACGCCGCCCGCGTCCGGAAAGCGGTAACGCACCTCACATCCCCACTGCCGGAATAGATTCCGGAGGCCCTTGGTTGAACCCCACTGTCGGCGTCCTGAACAGCCCCGGGCCGCACCCTTCGTCGCTTCGAGCGACCACTCGCCGAGAGGCGCTTGTTGGACGTCGACACCCAGCGCAGCGAAAGCTGCCAGCTACGCCGCCAGTAACCCCCCGACTGGCGGCGTTCTGCTGTTCCGGGGCGGATTCCGGCCGACCCCGATTCGCGGGCGCTCGCCGAGTGATCGACGATGTGCCCATGACGACGGACGACGGAGCGCTACGGCGTCGGCTCGGACTGACCGATTCGGTGGTGATCGGACTCGGGTCGATGGTCGGGGCGGGCATCTTCGCGGCGCTGGCCCCGGCGGCCGCCGCGGCGGGGTCCTGGCTACTGCTCGCCCTGGCGATCGCGGCGGTGGTGGCCTATTGCAACGGCACGTCGTCGGCCCGGCTCGCGGCGCTGTACCCGGTCTCGGGCGGGACCTACGTGTACGGGCGCGAGCGGTTGGGGGCGTTCTGGGGATACCTGGCCGGATGGGGGTTCGTCGTCGGGAAGACGGCCTCGTGCGCGGCCATGGCATTGACGGTCGGCACCTACGCCTGGCCGGAGCAGGCCAAGGCGGTGGCGGTCGGCGTGGTGGCCGCGGTGACGGCGATCAACTATGTGGGCGTACAGAAGTCGGCCCTCGCCACGCGGATGATCGTGGCGGTGACGCTGGCCGTACTCGCCGCCGTGGTCGCGGTATGCCTGCTCGGAAACCACGGTGGGGCAAGCCCGCTCGGGGACGAGGTAGGGGTGCGCGGCATCCTCGAGGCAGCGGGGCTGCTGTTCTTCGCCTTCGCGGGATACGCGCGCATCGCCACCCTCGGCGAGGAGGTGCGCGATCCGCGACGGACCATTCCACGGGCCATCGGCCTCGCCCTCGGCCTCACGCTGGCGGTGTACGCCCTGGTCGCGATGGCGGCGC
The DNA here is from genome assembly GCF_044459025.1 of Nocardia sp. NPDC050406. NCBI lineage: Bacteria > Bacillati > Actinomycetota > Actinomycetes > Mycobacteriales > Nocardiaceae > Nocardia > Nocardia sp. NPDC050406. Next base: position 1,016,173 of record NZ_JBITIM010000003.1, read on the forward strand.
TGCTGGTACTCGGCTCGGCGGGACTGGCCGCGGCCGCCGATCCGCTGGCGCGGGCCGTAACTGCCGCTGGCGCACCGGGACTCGCGCCCGTGGTGCGGGTGGGCGCGGTCGTGGCCGCGACCGGATCGCTGTTGGCGCTGGTGCTCGGCGTCTCGCGCACCACCCTGGCCATGGCGCGAAACCGCCACCTGCCGCACGCCTTGGCCGCGGTGCATCCCCGGTTCGGGGTGCCGCACCGGGCGGAGCTCGCGGTCGGTCTCGTCGTCGCCGTGCTGGCCGCCACCGTCGACCTGCGCTCAGCCATCGGCTTCTCGTCGTTCGCGGTGCTGGTCTACTACCTCGTCGCGAATATCTCGGCGGCCACGCTCACGGCGGCGGAAAACCGTCCCCCACGCGCGATTCCGATCATCGGGGCGCTCGGCTGCGGCGTCGTCGCGCTCTCGCTGCCGCTCGGTTCGGTGCTCGCCGGGGCCGCGGTGCTCGCGGTCGGCGCCGCCTACTACGCCCTTCGCGGATTCGCACGAAGCTGACCCGGAATTTCTGCCGCCGTCAAGGGGCCTGGACCGATAGCCTGATCGCATGGTGCGCAGGGGGCTGGCCCACGTGGCGGCACTGACCTTGACGGCGGTATGGCTGCTCGGCAGCGGGACGGCGAGCGCCGAACCCGACCGGCCGACCGCCCCCGCCGAACAGGTGGCGCCCGATGCGGCCGCCTCGGCGGACAGCCAGCGCTGCGGCATACCCGACGGCCGCGAATTCCACCGTGCCGCACCGGAATCCGTCGGAATCGACGGCCAGCGCCTAGCGGCCGCCCTGGCCTTCGCGAGCGGCCGCAATCGGCTCAATGTGCAGGTCTTCCGCAACAATTGCCTGGTCGGCGAGGGTCCGACCAATCATCTGACCGGCAACACACCCTGGAATGTCTGGAGCGTCACCAAGAGCATCGTGTCGCTCGTCGCCGGAATCGCCTGGGACCAAGGCAAACTCGATATCTCGGCACCCATCGACCAGTACCTGCCGCCAGGGCTCGGCGATGCCCAACACCGGTCCCTCACCGTGGAGAACCTGCTCACCGAATCCTCCGGACTGCGGATCGGCGTGATCACCGAGGGCATCACCGGCGTCATCCCCATCGAACCCAACAGCGCCGTACAGACACTCGGCGTGCCCTTCGACCATCCGCCGGGATCGACCTTCGTCTACAGCCAGCGGAATGTGGACCTGCTCTCCTACGTCATCGAGCTGGCCGTCGGAGAACCCTTGCAGCAGTTCGCGCAACGGGAGCTGTTCGATCCCTTGGGTATCGAGCGCGGCGACTACTACTGGGCGCGAGACCGTTCCGGGCACACCTACGGCTACGCCCACCTCATGATCCCACCCAACGACCTCGCCAAACTCGGCATGCTCGTCGCCGAGGACGGCCGATGGGGCGATCGACGCGTCGTCTCACGGGACTATCTGCGCCGGGCGCTCAGTCCGTCGGCCACCAACGGCTGCTACGGCTATCTGTTCTGGCTCGGCCCCGACTGCGCGGAGAATCCCGCGTTCCTGCCCGCCGATATGTATTCCATGTCCGGACTCGGGCTACAGCACGTCTTCATCGTCCCCAGTCTGGATCTGATGGTGGTGTGGACGGGATTCTTCGGCACCCACACCACCAAGGGGCTCAGCGGAATTCTGCAATACGGCGACGAGGTGCCCTACGAATTCTTCCGCCAGCTGTTGGCGGCCTTCCAGGACAGTCCGGTATCCGATCCCGGCCAGTACGTCGAAGGTCCGCTCACCTTCGATGCGCGCAGATACATCGACGTCGATATCGCACTGGCCGTTCTCGGGGTCGGTCCGGCCGCCTACCCCGGCTGTAATCTGCTGTCCTGCCTGAACATTCCGCTCGCGCCGCCGTTCTCCGACGCCCCGCCCGGCTGCCTCGTCCTGGCATGCGTCGGCCCCGACCCGCGCACACCCGGCATTCGATAGCGAACCGGCTTAGAGAGCTAAGGCGTCACCGCCGCGCGGCCCGCCAGTTCCCGCAGTTCATCCGAGGGGCGACGACCCGCGAACTGTAGTAGATCGCGCATCACCTCCCGCGCCCGATGATGGGTGTGCACCAGTTCCGGTGTCAGCCGCTCCGCCGCCAGCAGCGCCTCCAGGGCCTGATGCGCCTGTCGCCGTTGGGCATGTGCCCGCGCCACATCCACCTGGAAGCGGGCCTGCCGCTCGGCGGAGAGCGCACTGGCGTCGACGGCCCGCGCGATATCGAGCGCCTCACCGGCATCACCCAATTCGACCGCCACCGCCACCGCGTGCACCGCGACGCTGGTCGGACCGAATTCGGTGTCGAAATCGTTGCGCCCCTCGCCTATTCGCTCGGCCGCCGTACGCGCGGCGGACAGACCGGCGCGCGCGTGCGCGCGGTTGCCGTCCGTCGCGGCGATCACCGCCAGCATGAGCTGGAGAGAACCGTAGAGCGACAACACTTCCGGGCCGCCGCGCTGATCGTCGGAGATCAGCGGCGTCAGCGCCGCCACCGAGCTGCGCGCGGCCTGTTCGGCCTGCTCGAAGCGTTGCAGGCGCAGGAAAGCCTGTGCCATGCGGTAGGTTCCGGCCACCACGCGCAGGGGATCACCGGATCCCTCGGCCGCGGCCAGGGCGCGATCGGCCGCCACCCAGGCGGCATCGATCTCCTCCTGGCGCGTGAAAGCCGTTGCCGCGGCTTGATATGCGCGCGACAGCAGACCGAGCACTTCGCGCCGGGTCTTCGTATCTTCGTGCCGCGCCGCGGTATCGGATACCGTGTCGCGCGCCGCGTTCTCGAGGTCGGGAATGAGTTCCAGCAGGCTGCTGCCCACTTCGACGAGTCGGGACTCGTGCGCCAATTGCCAGGCCAGATCGACTCGTTCGCGCAGCCTCGACAGCTCGACCGGCTCGCGACCGGTCTCCGCGCCGAACAGCTGCTCGAGTGCCGGATGTCCGGTGAGCAGTAGCCGCAATTGTTCGAAAACCGCCGATCCCGCCCGGTCGGCACCGGTGCGATCGGCGGCCATCGGTTCGGCCGCCTCCGGTCGCAGATCTCGGACCGCGACTCCGAGAACATCGGCGAGCCGTTGCAGTACCGACAGTCTCTCGACCGGCAGTACATCGCGCTCCACCTGCGAAACCCAGCTTTCCGAGCGCCTGATGGCAGCGCCCAGTTCCTTCTGCGATAGCCCTCTACGCCGGCGCAACTCCGCTACCCGTGCCCCTAGGGTACTTTCGGCCACCGGGTCAAACTCCTTCTGCCGATTCGGCTTTCCCGGCGATCACCGCCAGTGTGTCGGCATCCCCGCCCGGTAGATCCCCGGGCGGCGTCGTAACGAACCCATGCTCACTCCTTCCGATCGGATCTGCCGTAAAGGATTGCAGACCGGGGGAGCTTACGGCGCACAGTATGGAACATGGATTTTTCTTATTGCACCGCAATTTTTCTGTGTTTACCTTCTTAATGAAGACCGTCGACGAACCATCGACAGAAGGTAGCCATGGCCGAAGTTCGTGTGCGCCTACGTTTTCCCGGCGGAATGGCGCTCGACTACCGCTGCGACACGGCCATTGCCGAACGTCTTGCGGCGCGACTACGCCCGCACCGTATCGAGGTCACCATCGACAGCCAAGTGCCGGAACACCTACGCCCGCTGCCCTGCGCGGAGCTATGGGCGGACTGAATTCCGACGGCGACGCCCGCACAGAGCCGCGACTTATAGCAAACTGCTAGCAATAGCGCCCGGCAGCAGCGGATTCTCAGGTTCCACCGGTATGACTGGAAAAGCTCATATCCCTTGGAAGGAGCTTCACCAGTGCCGGACCAGAAAGACAGCCCCTACGCGGGCATGTTCGACAACGAGGCCCGGTTGTCCTGGGTGCTGGCCGCCCTGGCCGGGGTCATCGGCGCGGCAGCCCTGCTGCACACCTCCGGCTACTTCGTCACCTTCATGACCGGCAACTCCGAGCGCGCCATCGTGAACTGGTTCGACGGTCAGAGCGGTATGGCCCTGTCGGCGATCGGGCTGATCATCAGCTTCGTGGCCGGGGTTTTCGTCGCCTCGTGGTGCAGGCGGCACTTCTGGACCCAGCATCCCCACGGACCGGTCCTGCTCACCACGGCCAGCCTGGCCGTCGCCACCACCATCGACTACTTCTCGGTGGACCCGATGAGCGGCCCGGACCTCGATCTGCTCCCGATCCTGTTCGTGGCCTTCGGCACAGGCGCGCTCAATACCTCGTTCGTGAAAGACGGCGAGGTCTCGGTGCCCATCACCTACTACACCGGCAGCCTCGTGAAGATGGGCCAGGGCCTGGAGCGCCACCTCGCGGGCGGCGGCACCCCCGCCGACTGGCTCGGCTACTTCCTCATCTGGGCGAGCTTCCTGTTCGGCGGGCTCATCGGCGGACTGATCAACATGATCACCGACGGCCTCGGCCTGCTCCTGCTCTCGACCGTGGTCTGCCTGGTCGTCACCGGCTACACCTATCTGCACCTGGACCGCCACGGGCCATTGCCCACCGAGTGAGCCCACAGACGAAGGCCGCCCGATCCATCGCGGATCGGGCGGCCTTTCTCGAACAGCCTCAGCGGTTGTTCAGCAGTACTTCGGCAATCTGAATGGTGTTGAGCGCCGCGCCCTTTCGCAGGTTGTCACCCGAGATGAACAGCGCCAGACCGCGACCCTCCGGAACACCCGGATCCTGGCGGATACGGCCGACGAGGGATTCGTCGATACCGGCGGCGGCCAGCGGGGTGGGGACGTCGACCAGCTTGACGCCGGGGGCGTCGGCCAGCAGTTCCTTGGCGCGCGCCACCGACAGCGGTGCGGCGAATTCGGCATTGATGGACAGCGAGTGGCCGGTGAAGACCGGCACGCGCACACAGGTGCCGCTGACCAGCAGCTCGGGCAGTCCCAGGATCTTGCGGGACTCGTTGCGCAGCTTCTGGTCCTCGTCGGTCTCGCCGGACTCGTCGTCGACCAGCGAACCGGCCAGCGGGATCACGTCGAAGGCGATGGGCGCGACGTACTTGTTCGGCGCGGGGAACTCCACCGCGGAACCGTCGTGGGTGAGCTTCTCGGCATCGTCGATGACCGCGCGCACCTGCGAGGCCAGCTCCTCCACACCGGCCAGGCCGGAGCCCGACACGGCCTGGTAGCTGGAGACGACCAGACGCTGGAGTCCGGCCTCGTCGTGCAGCACCTTGAGCACCGGCATGGCGGCCATGGTGGTGCAGTTCGGGTTGGCGATAATGCCCTTGACCAGGTTGCGGGTGGCTTCCGGGTTCACCTCGGAGACGACCAGCGGCACCTCGGGATCCTTGCGCCAGGCCGAGGAGTTGTCGATGACGGTGACACCGGCGGCGGCGAAGCGCGGGGCCTGCACGCGGGACATGGTGGCACCGGCCGAGAACAGCGCGATATCGAGTCCGGTCGGGTCGGCCGTCTCGGCGTCCTCGATCACGATCTCCTGGCCGCGCCACGGCAGGGTCTTGCCCGCCGAGCGCGAGGAGGCGAAGAAGCGCACCTCGTCGGCCGGGAAGTCGCGCTCTTCCAACAGCTTTCGCATGACGGCGCCGACCTGTCCGGTCGCGCCGACGACACCTACACGTACACCCATGACTACCGCCCCGATCCGGCGTGCACGACCGCCACTTCGTCGCCGCCCAGATCGAAGGCGCGGTGCAGCACCTGCACGGCCTGATCCAGGTCGGTGTCCTTGACCAGCACCGAGATGCGAATCTCGGAGGTGGAGATGAGATCGATATTGATTCCGGCGTCGGCCAGCGCCTCACAGAAGGTGGCGGTGACGCCGGGATGCGACTTCATACCCGCGCCGACCAGGGACACCTTGCCGATGTGGTCGTCGTAGACCACCTGGGAGAACTCGATATCGCCCTGGCGCTTGGTGAGCAGTTCGACCGCGCGCGGCCCCTCGCTCTTGGGCAGGGTGAAGGTGATGTCGGTCTTGCCGGTCTCCACCTTCGAGATGTTCTGCAACACCATGTCGATATTGATCTCGGCATCGGCGACGGCGCGGAACACCTTGGCGGCGTAGCCCGGGACGTCCGGAATACCGACGACGGTCACCTTGGCCTCGCTGCGGTCGTGCGCGACGCCAGTGAGGATTGCTTTCTCCAAGGGGATGTCCTCCATCGATCCGTAAATGTAGGTGCCCACCTTGTCGGTGTACGACGAGCGCACATGCACGGGCACGTTGTAGCGGCGCGCGTACTCCACGCACCGCAGCATGAGCACCTTCGCGCCGGTGGCGGCCAGCTCCAGCATCTCCTCGTAGGAGACCTGATCGAGCTTCTGCGCGTCCGGCACGACGCGCGGGTCGGCGGTGAAGACGCCGTCCACATCGGAGTAGATCTCGCAGACGTCGGCCTCGAGCGCCGCGGCCAGCGCGACCGCGGTGGTATCGGAACCACCGCGACCCAGCGTGGTGACGTCCTTGCTGTCCTGGCTCACACCCTGGAATCCGGCGACCAGCACGATGGTGCCCTCGTCGAGAGCGTCGCGGACCCGGCTCGGGGTGACGTCGATGATGCGGGCATTGCCGTGCGCGCCGGTGGTGACGACACCGGCCTGGGAGCCGGTGAACGACCGGGCCTCGGCCCCGAGCGAGTGAATGGCCATGGCCACCAGCGCGTTCGAAATGCGCTCACCGGCGGTGAGGAGCATGTCCATCTCGCGGGCGGGCGGCGCGGGGGCCACCTGTTGGGCCAGGTCCAGGAGTTCGTCGGTGGTGTCGCCCATCGCCGAGCAGACGACGACCACATCGTGGCCCGCCTTCTTCGTCTCGACGATCCGTTCAGCGACGCGACGGATGCGCTCTGCTGATTCGAGCGAGGATCCTCCGTACTTCTGAACGACGAGAGCCACGGTGGAATCCTCCAACAAGATCGACAAACTGCTGCTACCGACCCCCAACCCTACCGAGCCGGGTCCAGCCGTTTTACCCCCACCTCCCCGGCTGTGACCCAGGTTATGCCACCGGCGTCGGCTCGTGACGGCCGGAAAGCTTGGCCAGCAACCAGTTCCGCTTGGTGTTGTGGAAGGCCGCGATCCGCCAGTCAGCGCCCTGGCGGACCATGACCAAGAGGTTCACCTTCGTATTGCGCGCGGTGCGCCGACGCTGGGGCTTCACCACCGCGCCGAGCCCGTGCACGAGCGCGACATCGGGGGTCGGAAATCGGACCGAGACGACCTCGCCGTCCAGCCGCGTGCCCTTCTGCCACTTCTCGAAGACCGGGCGATGCACCGTCGCTATGTCGGAGCGGCCCCGATAGTAGGTCCCGAACCAGGTGACGTAATCGGCGTCGTCGGTGAATTCGGCCGCGAAGGCATCGGCGTCGGCGTCGGCCCAGGCGCGGTTCAGGCGATCGAAGACGGCGCGGACGGCGGCCTCGTCGGTGAGCTGCTGAGTGGTCATGGCCTACCTCTCGGAGAAAATTGAACCAGTCACTAGATGACTCACTCAATAGTTGAGCTAGTAAGATATTGCTCCGATCAGGTTATGCTGTCAAGCAAATGAGCGAGAAATACGAGGAGCTGGGCGCGGCCCTGACGCTCGCCGCCCAGCGCAATGCCACCGACGCGGTGATGATGCATCAGGCGGTCGCCGACCGGCTGGGCCTGCACGTGAGCGATCTGCGGTGCCTGAACCTGCTGCGCCTGGGCGGTCCGGCCACCGCCGGGGAGCTCGCCCAGCGCACCGGACTCACCACGGGCGCGATCACCCGCATGATCGACCGGCTGCTGAAGAGCGGATACGTGCGCCGCGAGCACGACGCGAAGGACCGGCGGCGGGTGATCGTCACCGCGGTGGCCGAACGCATCGACGACATCGCACCGCATTACGAGGTGCTGGCGCGGGAATTCGGCAAGGTGATGGGCGAATACACCCCCGAACAGATGGAACTGCTGCTCGATGTCTTCGAGAAGCTGCACGACACCTCGGTTCGGGTGACCGCCCTACTTCGCGAAAAGACCTGACTCAGGAGGTAATCCATGAAGAGCACGGTTGTCGAGGTCGAGACCGGCGGTACCGAAGCGGTGCACGACATCACGCCGCTGTGCGAGGAGTTTCTGCGCACCGCGGGCGGCGGTGACGGATTGCTGAATGTTTTCGTGCCGCACGCGACCGCCGGGATCGCGCTCATCGAATTGGGCGCGGGCAGTGACGACGATCTGTTGGCGGCGCTGCGTGATCTGCTGCCCGCCGATGATCGGTGGCGGCACGCGCACGGGTCGCGGGGGCATGGGCGCTCGCATGTGATGCCCGCCCTCATCGCGCCCTATGCCACGGTGCCGGTGGTGGACGGGGCCTTGGCGTTGGGGACCTGGCAGTCGATCGCGTTCGTCGATCTCAATGTGGACAACCCGGACCGAAAGGTGCGGCTGTCGTTTCTCGCCGACTCCGCGTGAGGGTCAGGCGCGGGTGAACCAGGTGACCTGAGCCCCATTGCTGAATTCCCTGCGCTCGGTGGGCCGGAACAGGGTCGGGTCGAAATTGCCGGAGAAGGCCGGGACGCCCGCGCCCGCTATCACCGGGTAGCTCTTGAGGACGAGTTCGTCGATCTCGCCGACGAGTTGCCCGGCCAGGCGACCGCCGCCGCAGAGGTAGATCTTCTTGCCCTCTTCGTTCTTCAAGCGCCGCACCAATTCCACGGGGTCACCGCCGACGACCGTCACCGCCGGGTCGTCGACACCGCCGAGCGTGGTGGAGATGACGTACTGCTTCATATGGGCGTATGGGCTGGTGACACCGTTCAGGTACGTCACGTCGTAGGTGGCCCGGCCCATCAGCACCGTGTCCCATTCCTTGTTCGGTTCGTCCGAGGACATGCCAACGTGATGCCGCAGGTGATGCGGGATGGCCTCCGGGTAGCGGGCGGTCATCTCCGCCGCCATGTCGTCGGGTGCCGGATAGAAGTCGAACTCGCCGTTCGGGCCCGCGATGTACCCGTCGAGCGAGACGCCGACGTAGTAGATCAGGTTTCGCATGTTACCGCCCCAATTGTTGTACTTCGCTTGTAGTGATTACGAATGTAGTACTACGTCTGAAGTGGTGTCAATGCGCGGAATGTCGCGAATCCTTGTGACGCCCGTCACCACGGTTCGATAATCGAGTCATGCGAGCGAATGTCGGAGACCAGCTTGTCGTCCACAGCCACGCGGTCGGATTGCGCGAACGCACCGGGGAGGTCATCGAGGTGCGCGGCGACGACGGGGCCCCGCCGTATGTGGTGCGGTTCGAGGACGGCCGCGAGAGCCTGGTGTTCCCCGGGCCGGATTGGGAAGTGAAACCCTCCGGCTGACAACCACTCCCACAACGCATTTCAGCGCCGCCCGGCAATATTTCTCGAGCACACCCCGCGCCGTTCCTATCCTGTTGGGTAGCAGCGAGATTCGCGTGCGCGAAGGTCTCGAAATGGTCTCGATAAGCAGACCGGCAGGTTGACTCCACGAGCGACGCTCGTCACAATCGGCCCCTGAAGCTGGAGGTTGGAATGCGTACCAAGACTGATCACCGATTCGTAGTCGATGTGGAACCCGAAACGGTGATGGAGGCGCTGCTCTCGGTCGAGCGGCTGCCCGACTGGTCGCCCTCCCACCAGGATGTGCGCGTCGCATCCCGCGACAAGTACGGGCGTCCCAAGCGGGTCTATGTCTCCGCGACCCTGCTCGGCCGACCGGATCGTCAGGTCGTCGAGTACACCTGCACCGAGGACCGGATCTCCTGGCAGGTCAGCGAATCCAGTGCGGGCGCCAAGGGTAAGGGCTTCTTCGAGATCACCGATACCGAGGACGGCACCGAGGTCTGGTTCCACTCGGAGACCTATCTGCCGATTCCCGTGCCCGGACTGTTGCTCAAGCGCACCGCCAATCGGGAGAGCGAGGTGATGGTGGAGAACTTCATCGCCTACGTCGAGGATCTCGCCGGAATCGAGGCCGAACCCGAGCCGGTGGCCTACACCGACAATGCCTACGAGGCGCAGGGCTCCCCCGGGCGGCTGTACGGCGGATCGTTCGAGCCCGGTCTCGCCTGATCTTTCGCCGTCGGCGGAAAAACGCCGGAGGTCTGCGAATATCGTCCGAATCCTGCCACGATGTCCTCCATGGCCGATTCGAAACGATCGCGAGTGGTCGCGGTGTCCGCGGACTCCTCCGTGACACAGCTCGAACTCTTCTTCGATCTGGTGCTGGTCTTCGCGTTCACCATGGTCACCGCCATGGCGGCGCACGAGATCAGCGCCGTCAACATGCTCCGGGCGCTGGTGGTCATCGCGCTCATGTGGTGGCTGTGGATCGCCTACTCCTGGCTGGGCAATGTGGTGCGCGCCGACGAGGGCATCACCCGGGTGGCCATGTTCGTGGCCATGGGCGGGACCTTCCTCATGGCGCTGGCCATTCCCGAAGCGTTCCACGATCTTCCGGGCGGCTGGTACGCGCCACTGGTCTTCGCCATCGGCTATCTGGTGGTGCGTCTCGTACACCTCGTCGTCTTCCTGCTCGCCAGCGCGAACGATCCGCAATTGCGCGGGCAGGTGGTGCGGTGGGGCTTCGGGTCGCTGACCATCGGCGGCGTCCTGCTGGTGTGCGCGGCCTTCACGCACGGTTCGCTGCAGATCGGCCTGTGGGTCGCGGCGATCGCCGGGGATATGCTCTGGACCCTGCTCGCGGGCACCGACTGGCGGCTCAATTCGGCCAAACACTTCTCGGAGCGCTACGGGCTCATCATCATCGTGGCGCTGGGCGAATCCATCGTCTCCATCGGCATCGGCGTGAGCGGACTGCCCATCTCGTGGCCCATCGCGCTGGGATCCATGCTGGGACTGGCGATTTCGGGGCTGCTGTGGTGGGCGTACTTCGACGTGGCCGCGCTGACGGTGGAGCACGCGCTGGCGCACGCGCAGGGCGACCGGCAGATTCGGATCGCGCGCGGCTGCTACACCTACTGGCACTTCCCGATGATCGTGGGCATCATCGCGCTGTCGCTGGGCATGAAGAAGGTGCTCAACTACGTCGGTGAGGCGCAGGGGCACACGCTGCACGACGCGCTCACCGGTATTCCACTGTTCGCGCTGTACGGCGGTGTCATCGCGTATCTCGTCGCACTGGTCGGCTTCAAGCAGTACGCGACGGGCAATGTCAGCGTGCAGCGGCTGGTGGCCGCGGTGGTGCTGCTGGCGCTGATTCCGCTCGCGGCGACGGTGCCCGCGCTGGTGGCGCTGGGCATGCTGTGCGCGGTGCTGATGGCGCTGATCGCATGGGAAACGGTGCGGCACGGCGATATTCGCGAGGAGATTCGGCACGCGCCGCACGCGGCGTAAGTCAGGCCAGGCGTGCGGGATCGACCCGGTGGTTGATGGACTCGGGCACCCGCACGCCTTCGCGCACCGACTCACGCATCTGATTCACGTTCTCCCGCAACACATCAGCGACCAACTCATCGGTGCGCGGATCGGCCAGCACCTCGAAGACCACGCGGAAGCTGGCGTCGGCGATGGTGCGAATGATGTCCTCGTGGAAGGGCACATAGCGAATGCGGCCGATCTGCGGGTCCCGGCGAATGACCTCCACGATCATCTGGTCGAGCTCGGAGCGGTTCTCCTCCAACGCGTTCGCGATATTGCGGGCGATGTGGCCCGTGCGCAGCACGCCCGCGACCTCGTCCATCACCGCCATGGTCACCGGGCGTTTGATGGTCTCGACGATGGTGCTGACGAAGCGGTTCACCAGCGCCGCGGTGACGCGGTCGCCGAAGGCGCGATCGGCGACCCGGGCCAGGCGCACGACGACCGCGATGATGCGCAGCAGGCGGAAGCCGCGGAAGAACGGACTGGTCACCGGGATCATGCCCAGGACCTCGTACCAGTAGATGAACGGGAAGGACCAGGGCCAGCCCTCGCGCCGCCAGCGCCACAGGAACTCGATGGCGAAGATCGCGCAGATGGCGGTGTCCACCACGACGATCGTGCGGTAGGTCCGATCCGGCACGTTCCAGAAGGTCACCCACGCGACCAGGCCCACCGACACCACCGCCAGCGCGAGCATGAGGAAATCGGTCCACAGCACGGGTGGCTTGCGGGGAAACTCGTCGTCCGGAGCATTCAGGTCGGTCACCGCTGACCCCTTCCACATCGAAACGGCCCCGCCGAGAGTAACCGGGAGTGAGCCGACCGGTGGGGAACCGGGCTCCGAGCGGGCGATCCGTGCGGTCGGACCGGCCGGTCAGCGCCCGCTGCGGAGGATGTTCTCGATATTGCGCTCGGCGACGGCCGTGATCGTGAGCGACGGGTTGACCGTGGCCGTGCTGCCGGGCAGGGCCGCACCGTCCATGACATAGAGGCCCGGGTGACCGTGTACGCGGCCGTAGGCGTCGGTGGCCCGGCCCAGCACCGCGCCGCCGAGCGGATGCGCCGTGAAGAATGCCTGGGCGTCGTAGCCGATGGGCGTGTAATCGATGATGGCGCGGCCCCGTTCGGCGATCCGGTCGTCCACCGCGCGGCAGGCGGCGAGGACCGTGTCCTGAGTGCGCCGCGACCAGGACAGCGCGACCCGGTTGGCGGCGCTGTCGTAGCCGAAACGGGCGCGGGTGGGGTCGAGCACCATACCGAGCGAGGCGATGGCCCCGGTGTCCACGGGAATGCCTGGGACATACCAGTTCTCGAGCGTCAACGGCGTCCCCGACTGATCGAAGATCCGGCTGGCGCTCGGCACGCCGCCGCCGACGCCCGCGAGCGCCTGCGCGCCGCGCGCCAGCACCACGTCGCCGTTGGTGCCCCAGCCGTCGCCGATGTGCTCGTTGAGGTTTCGCAGCGCCCCGGTGGCCTGGGCGCGCACCAGCAGCTCCGAGGTGCCCACCGAGCCCGCGCCGAGGAAGAGCTTGTCGCAGGTGAGGGTGCGGGTGGCGAGCACCTGGCCGGTGGGCGCCAGCTTGCTCACCGTCACCACGTACCGATTACCTTCCTGCGCAATGGAATCCACACGGTGGCCGGGGTAGATGCCGGTCTTTCCGGTGGCCTCGGCGTAGCGCAGGTAGTTCTGGTTGAGATCGAATTTCGCGCCGTTGGAGTTGCCCAGATTGCTGCGCGAGGCGGTGGCCGAGGCGCGCGTGGTGCCCGCCAGTTCACCACGGACGATATCCCAGTTGAAGGCCGAATCATTGGGCTGCGGTTCGTATCCCGCCGCGCGCACCTGCTGGTCCCAGACGCGCGAATGGGTGAACGGCGCGGAGTTGTAGACATCCGAGGGCATGGGGCTCAGCCGCAGCATCTGCCGCACGCGCGGGAAGTAGACGCGATCGAGTTCGTCGTAGTCGACGATGCCCGCGAAGACCGAGTCGAACAGCTTCTTCGGCGGCGCGACCATGGCTCCGGTGAAGATGACCGATCCGCCGCCCACGGCGGCCGCCCGCCACACGTCGATGCCGGGATATTCGGTCACATCCAGGACGCCGCCGAAATCGACGAACGACATCGGCACCTTGGTCACGCCGGTGAAGGTGGTGCGATGCCAGAAGCCGCGGCCGTCCGGCAGATCGTCGCCGGTGAAGATCTCCCGCCACGGGTCGTTGGGCCAGCGCGAGCCGCGCTCCAGCACGGTATTGCGCACCCCGGCCTCGGCCAGTCGCAGTGCCGTGACGGCCGCGCCGAAGCCGGAGCCGATGACGATGGCCTCGGTGTGCTCCGGCGGATCCGGCAGCGGGGCGAAGATTTCCGGCACCCACTCCTGGAACAGGGCGGGCCACGCGGGATTCGACGATCCCTCGGCGCGCGCGACGGCGCTCGCGCCGGTCGACGCCAACAGTGCGGCCACACCCGCAGCCTTCAACACGGCGCGTCTGCGCAACCGGCCACCTCCCTCATCAAGTCTGGCCGCGCGCGACACTACCGGCCCCGACTCGTCCCCTCAACACGATCGAAACAATCCGACGGGCCGACGCGTCCGCACCGTGACCGCACGGTCCGGTCATAGCGCGGACGCATCAACCGTCGGGGTCGATACCTATGGGGGACACGGGATACGCGCCCAATACGACCGTGAGCCTGCCATATGGTGGCAGGCTCACGAAAGTCGCTACGTCCGAGCTGTTTTCAGCCGCGCAGGCGTTCGCGGCGCAATTGCTCCACTTCCGGGAGATCAAGGGGTGGAAGGGAGTCCACGCCGAGCGCCCGAGCCAGCAGGTAGTCCGCCAGTTCGGGATTGCGGGCCAGCGCCGGGCCGTGCATGTAGGTGCCCATGACCGAGCCCTGCAGCACGCCCTCGAGCCCGTCGCCCACACCGTTGCCCACGCCCCGCGTCACCCGGGCCAGGCCGGTGGCCTCGCCTCCGAGTTTGGTTCCGCCACGGTGGTTTTCGAAGCCGGTGAGCGGTTGGGACAGTCCGGGGACGAGCGGAGTCGTGGCCACCTCGCCGATGGCGCGCTTGGCCTGCGGGGAGGTGGTGACGTCGATGAGTCCGACGCCGTCCACCCGCTCGCCCGAGGAGGTCTCGTACCAGTGCCCGAGCACCTGGATGGCGGCGCAGATGGCCAGCACCGGCACACCGCGCCCCGCGGCCTGCTGGAGGCCGGGGTAGCGCTGGAGGTGGCGGGTGGCCAAGCGCTGGGCCGAATCCTCCGCGCCGCCGAGGGTGTAGATGTCGAGCGAGTCGGGAACCGGGTCGCTCAGGGAGATGTCGACGATCTCGGCCGTATACCCGCGCATGCGCAGCCGCTGCCGCAGCACCAGCGCGTTGCCGCCGTCGCCGTAGGTGCCCATGACGTCGGGCAGCACCAGCCCGATCCGCACGGTCGATTCGCTCATGCCCGCACCCCTGCCTTCTCCTCGAGATCGCGGTTGAGATCGCGGAACGCCGTGTAGTTGGCGAGCACCTCGACCTGGCCGGGCGGACAGGAGGCGATGGCGCGCAAGGGATCCGCCACCGTGGTGTGCTCCACCCCGGCGTAGGTGAGGCGCACCGCGAGGTCGGTGGCGCGCTCTCCGGCCGCCACCACCTGGGTGCCCTCGAAGTGTTCGAAGCGCACGTCCCAGAGCCAGGACAGATCCTCGCCGTCGGGCACCTGGCCGTTGACCGCGATCACCAAACCCGTTGCGGCGGGGTCGATCATGGACAGCGCCTCCTGCCATCCGGCCGGGTTCTTGGCCAGCAGCAGGCGGGTGGTGTGGTCTCCGACCTGGACGGTGCGGTAGCGGCCCGCGATCTCGCGCACGGTGGCCGCGGCGGCGGTGGCCGCGGCGGCATTCGCGCCCACGGCGGTGGCCGCGGCCACGGCTTGGGCGGCATTGCCGCGGTTGGCGCGCCCCGGCAGGGCCAGATTCAGCGGGAGTTCGAGGCCCTCGGGTCCGTACAGGGTGTGTTCGTCCACCCACCAATCCGGTTGCGGGCGTTGGAAATCCGCCCCGGTGCTGTACCAGTGATCACCGTCCCACAGGATCGGTTCGCCGCTGCGCGGGCAGCTGGTGGCATCCACGGCCCAGCCGCTGCCCGCCGCCACCCACACCACGTTCGGGTGGTCGTAGGCGATCGAGGTCACCAGCACGTCATCGCAATTGGCGATGAGTACGGCGTCGGGATGCTTGGCCATCCCCGCGCGCAGGCGGCGCTCGATCATATTGATCTCGCCGACCCGATCCAGCTGGTCGCGGCTCAGATTGAGCAGCACCACCGCCGCCGGTTCGAGGGCGTCGGCCACATGCGGCAGGTGCAGTTCGTCCACCTCGATGGCCGCCAGCGCGGCGCCGCGGTGCGCGGTGAGCGCGGCGACGATGCCCGCGTCCATATTCGCGCCGTCGGCCTGGGTGGCGACCTCGCCGAGGGTGCCGAGCGCCGCCGCGGTCATCCGCGTGGTGGTCGACTTGCCATTGGTGCCGGTCACCAGGACCGTGCGACGGCCCCGGCCCAGCTGCGTCATGATCGTCGGGTCGATCTTCAGCGCGATCAGGCCGCCGATCATCGATCCCTTACCGCGCCCGGCCGCTTGCGAGGCTCGCGAAGCCAAGGTCGCCGCCCGCAACGCCAGCCGTCCGCGCATCGAGATGTCTGCCACGCCGCGAGTGTATTGGTGTGCCCGCGCCCCGCCACACGCGGTACGAGTGACCTCAGCCCGCGTAGAGCTTCTTGGAATAGGCCTCGCCGTAATAGGCCTCGAGTTCCTCGACGGATTCGGTGATATTGGTCTGGACCTCTTTCACCAGGCGGGCGTGGGTGGGCAGGTTGTCCTGCGGCCACTCCCCCGGCTGCCACAGCTTGCCGCGCATGAAGGCTTTGGCGCAGTGGAAGAAGATCTGCTCGATCTCGACTTCGATGGCCAGGATGGGTCGGTTACCGCGCACCACCATGTCGTCGAAGTACGGCGCGTCGCGGACCAGCCGGGCGCGGCCGTTGATGCGGAGGGTTTCGTTGCGGCCGGGAATCAGGAAGATCAGGCCGATATGGGGGTTGCCGAGGATATTGACGTAGCCGTCCGCGCGGCGATTGCCGGGGCGCTCCGGAATGGCCAGGGTGGTGTCGTCGAGCACCTTCACGAATCCGGCGGGGTCGCCCTTCGGGGAGGCATCGCAATTGCCGTCGGCGTCGCTGGTGGCGATGACCACGAACGGGGAGGTGGCGATCCACTCGCGATCACGCGGGTGCAGTGCGACGCGCTCCTTGGTGACGGCGCGCGGCATCACCTCGCCGAGTAGTTCGCGCAGTTCCTCCGGGCTGGTGATCTCGCTCATGACCCCGATTCAACGCCTCGGGTAAGGCGACGCACCAGTGATTTGTGAACAATTCCGCTCAGGCCGGACCGTCGAACATGTTCGTCTGTCCGGCGGCGTAGCGGGCGGCGTCGAGTTGGCGGAACGGCTCCAGTTCGACCGCGCGGTAGAGCGTGAACAGGCGGCAGCGCGGGGCACTCGAGCCGGTGACGTCCAGCAGCGCGTTCACCGCCTTGCGCGCGGACTCCGAAGCGCCTTCCATGGTGGCGAGATCCACGTTGGTACGCACGTAATCCCCAGCCAGGTACAGGTTTTCGAGACCTGCCGCATGGGTCTCCGGGCGCAGCGCCCAGGAGCCCGCCGTATTGATGAGCAGCGGATCGGCGTTCACATTGCGGCGGTTGGCGGCATCCCAGGTGATGCCGGTGTCGAGGAACCAGGAGTGCAGGTCCGCATCGCTGAGCAGTTCGGAATTGTCGTTGAGGTGGGCCTTCAGCTGTGCCCAGACCTCGCGGGCGATTTCGTCGTGGGTGCACTCCTTGGCGGTCTTGCCGTAGAGGATGCCGGGGGTGTTCCAGTCGGAGATGTCCACCGAGAGACAGTCGGCGACCGTGCCGTCGCCGTGGTCGGCCAGGCGGGTGCGCGGCCAGAACTGGTCCTGCGCAATGGAAGTCAGCGACCAGGGAGAATCCACGTAGGCGACGTGGCCGCGGGCGATGGCGGTGGGGCGGCGCAGGAAGAATTGGATGCCGGTCATCCAATCCACCATGAGCTGGTGCATACCCGCCAATTCCGGTCGCAGCTCCAGGATTTCGGGGGTCCACAGGGTGCGGGCCGATTCCACCGGGACGGCGCAGACGAAATGATCGGCGTCGACGGTCCTGGCCGCGCCCGAGCCGTCGACGACGCGGGCCTCGGCAATCCTGTTGTCGCGCACCTCGAGTCCGCGCACCTCGCCGGTTTCGAAGCGCACGCCGAGTTCGCGCAGTCGCGCGGTCCACGGATCGATCCAGGCCTCGTTGGTGGGGCCGTTCAGCAGTCGGTCCAGCGCACCGTCATTGGCGATTTCCAGCGGGTTGCCCAGGAACTGCTCGCCCATGGTGCCGATGGTGCGGGTACTGGCCAGATCGTCCTTGGCGGCCACCAGCAGGGTGGTGAGCGTGCGGGACATGAGCATCCGGAATTCGGTGGAGCGATGCCGCGCGCCCACGTAGTCGCGCCAGGACATGTTGTCCCACTGGCCGTATCGGCGCGCATCGCAGCTGGTGTTGAAGACCAGTAGGCGGTTGGCGAAGTAGAGCGCGTCGTCGTAGGGCATCTTCGCGGTGGTGGAGATGGCCGAGCTGACCGTCTCCCGAAAGTCCTCGGGCGTGGACCACACCCGACCGGCCTTGCCCAGCGGCATGAGCACGTCGTCGGCGGCGCGGCGGGAGAAGCGGGCCTCCGGCGCGGCCACCAGGTTGTCCCACACGCCATTCGCATTGCCCGCGAAGGGGATTCGCCGCATGGTGTCGGGCAGGTGCCGGTAGAAGCCGGGGAAGAAGCGGAAACCGTGCTCCCCCAACAGGTCCGGGCGGCCGTCGCGGCCGCTGCCCGGGACCGGAATGCTGCGCGCCTTGCCGCCCAGGGCACGGCGTTCGTAGACGGTCACCTCGAAGCCGCGTTCGGCCAGTTCGTGCGCGGCCGTCAGGCCCGCCACGCCGCCGCCGAGGACGGCCACCCGGTGTCCCGGTGCGGCCTGTGCGGGTGTGGGCCGCAGCCCGGTACCCAGCGCCCCCGAGGCCACCACTCCCGCCGCGACCGTGCCGCGCAGCATCGTCCGCCGCGTGACGGACAAACGCTGTCCTGCCATTCCCTTACCTCCCACGCCGGACCGATCCTAAGCAGCGGATACCGGCTCGTGGTCGGTTGGGGGTGTGGAATTCGAACCGGGTGGCTGCGATGTTGCGAAGACCCGGTCGGGCGGTTCGGGAATCGGGGGGATTGGCGGGCCGCGAAACCCGCGTGATCAGGCTCGGGCCACGGCGGGCTCAGGCGACGCGGCCTCCGGCGACGCGGGCTCAGGCGTCGGGGCCTCCGGAGTGCGCGTGGTCGCCGCCTCCGCGGGAATCGGGACCACCCGGCGACCGGCGGAGGTGGCGGTGAACGCGCCCGCGATGACGATCACGGCACCGCAAAGCGACAGTGCCGAGGGCGTCTCGCTCAGGAACGCCCAGGCCGCGGCGATGCCGACCACCGGCACCAGCAGTGACAGCGGCGCGACGGTGCTCGCCGGGTAGCGGCTCATCAGGAAGGTCCACAACCCCGATCCGGCGATGGTGCCGAGCAGCACGATGTAGGACAGCGCCGCCAGCGCGGGCCATCCGGTCGCCGAGAAGGAGTCGGCGAGATCCCGCCACCCGGTGGTCGTGCCCTCGGTCAGGGCCGACAGGGCGAACATGGGGATCGGCGGCACCACGGCCATCCACAGGGTGAGGTGCAGGGGATTCACCGGCCCGGCCGACGAATCGGCGGATTCGGCCGCGGCGAGCCGGGATCCGATATTGCCGAACGCCCAGCCCAATCCCCCGGCCAGCGTCAACAGCACCGGCAGCAGCGCGGCATGCTGCGCGCGATCCCATCCGATCACCGCCATGCCGCCCATGGCGACGACGATCCCCGCCACCTGCACCGGCCGCAGCCGCTCGCGCAGCAACACCGCACCCAGCAACACGGTGAACGGCGCGGAGGATTGCAGCACCAGCGAGGCCAACCCCGTCGGCATCCCCGCCCGCATGGCACTGAACAGGAACGCGAACTGCAACACCCCGAATCCGGCCCCGTACATCAACAGCCATTTCCACGGCACCCGCGGCCGCGGCACGAACAGCAGCACCGGCACCGCGATAACGGCGAACCGCAACCCCGCGAAGAAGAACGGCGGGAAGTGATCGAGACCGACCCGAATAGCGAGGAAGTTCAATCCCCACAACAACACCACGGTCAGGCCGATCAAACGGTCGCGATTGGTCATGCCGGAATAGTGCAGTCCCGCGATAGCTAAGGACAATCGAATAATTATGCACAAATACTGTAGTAGAACTTAACCATGCTCGACCCCGACCACCCGCCGACCGGCGAAACCCCACCACCACGCTCGCCGCGCCCACCCCGCCGAGTCCCAACTTCCGCCGATCACCCGTCCCCGGACACCGGCACCGCCCAGTCCGAGGCAGTCGCCGCACCCACACCCGACACCGCGGACACCACGTCCGACACCGACTCCGCACCGACGTCGGACTCGGCACCCGTGCCGGACAGCAGTCCGGGCGACGAGGGCGAGACCGAGGTCGGCGATCGGCTCCGAGGCAGCGCCGCGGAGGTCGAGTCCGGTCGCCCCCGGCGGCGGATTCGGCAGCCTCGTCGGGTGTCTTCGGGCGGGGGCTCGAATTCCGGGGGGACTCCCGGTGCTGGCGATAGACCGTCCGAGGGGGCCGCTCCGGCCGCGTCGGACGGTGGCAACAGTGTTGCCAGCCAGGCCGATTCCACGCGTGGCGCGATGCCGCAGCATGGGCCGCGTGCTCGCGGCGTGACTCCGACACGGGAGCTGCCCGTGGTCGAGGGTGGGTGGTCGGATGCGCCTCGGTACATGGCGATCGAGCGGCTGCGGGTGTTGCGGGAGTTCGCGGATCGGGGCACGGTGGCGGCGGTGGCGGAGGCGCTGTCCATGACGGCGTCGGCGGTGTCGCAGCAGTTGAAGGTGTTGGCGCGGGAAGCCGGGGTGACGCTGCTGGAGCCGGATGGGCGGCGGGTGCGGTTGACCGATGCGGGGCGGGCACTGGTGATGCGGGCCGATGAGGTGTTGGCGGCCATGGAACGCGCTGTGGCGGAGATGGATTCGTATCGCGGGTCGCCGCGCGGGCAGGTGCGGGTGGCGATGTTCCCGTCCGGGGCGACGCTGCTGCTGCCCCGGGTGCTCGCCGAAATGGCCGACAGCGGTGTGGATGTGGTGGCCCGCGACGAGGATGTGCCGCCCTCCGAAGTGCCCCGGCTGCTCGCGGATTACGACGTGGTGCTGACCCACCGCGACGAGCGCGCGCCCTCGATTCGCGGGCCGCGGGTGGCCTCCCGGGTGCTCATGCGGGAACCGATCGACGTGGTGGTCGGCCCTCGGCACCGGCTGGCCCGCCAGGGCACGGTCGCACCCGCCGAACTGGCGGAGGAGACCTGGCTCAGCGTGCGCGGCGGCTTCCCGGTCGACGACGTGCTGCGCTCCATCGCCACCGTCACCGGGGTGCAGCCGCGAATCACCCAGCGCCTCTTGGACTTCACCGTGATCGAGGCCCTGGTCGCCACCGGCTACGGCGTCGCCGTCATGCCCCGCTTCGCCGTCCGGCACCCCGATCTGATCATGCTCCGGCTCTCCGGCGTGCGCGCCGCCCGCCTCTACGAACTGGCCACCCGCCCGCACGCGGACAACCGCCCCGCCGTCGCGGCCGTCCTCGCGGCCTTCCAGGCCGCCGCACGGGCGGTGACCGATCCGACGACCTGACGACAGCGGCGCCCCGTGGCGAACAGCCATGGGGCGCCGCGTATCTCGGATCAGCGTTGCGGGTACGGCCCCTGCTGCGCCGCGTGGTAGCCGAAGTCGTCGGCGACCATGGCGGCCAGTTCCAGCAGCGCGCGCCGGGTCGGCTTGCCCACCAGCTCCAGATCGATCTCCGCGCCCTCGGCGAGGTGGTCGTCGAACGGCACGACCTGCACCGCGCGGGTGCGATCGAGGAACAGCTTGCGCAGCTGATCCAGGTCGACGGTGGACGAACCCTTGCGAGAGGCGTTGACCACCACCACGGTTCGCTCCACCAGCTTGTGGTAGCCGTGATGGTCGAGCCAGTCCAGGGTGGCCGACGCCGAACGCGCGCCGTCGATGGCCGGAGAGGTCACCAACACCAGCGAGCTGGCCATATCCAGCACGCCGGACATGGCCGAGTGCATGAGGCCGGTACCGCAGTCGGTGAGGATGATGTTGTAGAACTGCTGCAGAATGCCGATGGCCTTGCGGTAGTCGGCCTCGCTGAAGGCCTCGGAGACCGCCGGATCCTGTTCGGAGGCAAGCACTTCCAGGCGGCTCGGCGCCTGCGAGGTATGCGCCCGCACATCCGAGTAGCGGGTGATGTGCGAGTCCTCCAACAGGTTTCGCACCGTGGAGCGGGTCTGGCGCGGCACCCGGTGCGCGAGCGTGCCGAGGTCCGGGTTGGCGTCGATGGCGATCACCCGGTCACCGCGCAGCGAGGAGAAGGTGGAGCCGAGACCCACCGTGGTGGTGGTCTTTCCGACGCCGCCCTTGAGCGACAGGATGGCGATCCGGTAATCCCCGCGCACCGGCTGGTTCACCCGATCGACCAATTCGTTGTGCACGATATCGGCGGGCGACTCACCCGGATTGATCATGCCGCCGGAGGCCTTGTGCACGGCCCGCCGCCACCCGCCGCGCGGCGCCCGCCGGGCCCGCTTCAACAGGTTGAGGTCGTTGACCGAATGTCCGGGCGGCGGCGGAGCCTGCTGCCCGCTCGGCTGGTACGCGTGCGAGGGCGCGCCGCCCCAACCCTGCGGCTGCTGTTGCTGCTGCTGAAAGTCCGGCTGCTGCTGATAGTTCTGCGGCGGCTGCTGCATCGGCGGCTGTTGCTGCTGCGGCGGCGCGGCCGGAGGCGGCGACCAACTGTAGATCGGCCCGCCCTGCTCGCCCTCGGGCGTGAACGGCGGCTGGCCGTGGCCGTTGAGCTGTTCGGGCGCACCCGGATCGCGCTGTCCCTCCGCGAAGACCCGGCGCACCATGCCGTCGCTGCCGATCTCCTGGCGGATCTCGCCGTAGGGCGTCTCCTGCCGAATCTCGCCGTAGGCCCCGGGCGGCGGGAAGCCCGGCTGTCCGGGCGGATTCCACGGCCCCTGGTCCGGCGGCGGATAGGACCCGGTGTGCGGACCACCGGGCGAGAACGGACTCTGCTCCGCGCCGGAGTTCGGACCGTACGAATTGGGCTCGCCGTAAGGGCCGTTCGGGCCCCCGGGCATATTCGGGTCGCCGTGGGGCGCTCCGGCGAACGGCGGCGGCGCGAATCCGGGCGGCCCATCGAACTGGCCGG
This sequence comes from Nocardia sp. NPDC050406, assembly GCF_044459025.1. Lineage (NCBI taxonomy): Bacteria > Bacillati > Actinomycetota > Actinomycetes > Mycobacteriales > Nocardiaceae > Nocardia > Nocardia sp. NPDC050406. Next base: position 1,039,027 of record NZ_JBITIM010000003.1, read on the forward strand.
GACCGTAAGGCCCCTCCCCCGGTGCGCCCGGCGGCGCGAAAGGCCCGGGCTGCGGGAATCCGGCACCCGGCCCGCCCTCGGGGAAGACGGTGGTCTGATCGATGGAATCGGGCACCGGCGGGAAGAACCCGGACCCGGACTCGTGCTCCGCGTCACCCGCGGGCTCGCGCCGCTCGGCAGCGCCGTTTCCGGCATTGTCGGCGTCGGCCGCGGCCTCGGGAGCCGAGTCCTGTTCACCCGAGCCCGCCGCGGCATCGGCGGCATGGGCGTCGGCATCCGGTCCAGCCAGCCAGGGCGGCGAGGTCGGATTCTGGTCGTTCGTGGTCACGTGTCCCCCATCTGCTCGACGGCTCGAACAGAGAACTCGGAGCTGAAAAGGCAAACCAACGCTAGCATCTCCCCCGCCTCCCCGAACCTTCAGCGCATGGCTGAGAGCCGTTGACCGTCGCGTTGGCGTGCCAGCGGTTGAAAGCCGATTCTATGCTGGGCGTACCCGGTGAGTTACCCCGAACCTCGCGCAATCAGTTGTCACGTCAGTCGAGGTCATTGCGGGTGCCGCTGCTCGCGGGGCTCGGAAACGCGCGCCTCGCGCATGGCTGCGAGGCGCGCGTTCGATGCCAGCTCAGCGGTTGCGTTCCGCGCGGTTCACCGCGGAGACGACGGCCCGCAGCGAGGCGGTGGTGATGGAGGTGGCGATGCCGACGCCCCAGGTGACCTTGTCCCCGATGGCGATCTCCACGTACGACGCCGCCTGGGCGTCGTCGCCCGCGGACATGGCGTGCTCGGAGTAGTCCAGGATGCGCACGTCGTAGCCGATACCCGACAGCGCGTCCACGAAGGCCGCGAGCGGGCCGTTGCCCTCACCGGAGATCTCCTGTTCGACACCGTCGACCTTCACGACGGCCTCGATATGGTCCACGCCGCCATCGGTCTCCGAGGCGGTGACCTTCTGGCGGATGCGCTCCAGCGGCACGATCGGGCTCAGGTACTCCTCGGAGAAGACATCCCACATCTCCTTCGGGGTGACCTCGCCGCCCTCACCGTCGGTGATCTTCTGAATGGCCTGCGAGAACTCGATCTGCAGGCGGCGCGGCAGCACCAGCCCGTGATCGGTCTTCATGATGTAGGCCACGCCGCCCTTGCCGGACTGCGAATTCACCCGAATGACGGCCTCGTACGTGCGGCCGACATCCTTCGGGTCGATGGGCAGGTACGGCACCTCCCAGGTGATGTCGTCGACATCGGCGTTCGCGGCGTCGGCGGCGGCCTTCATGGCGTCCAAGCCCTTGTTGATGGCGTCCTGGTGCGAGCCGGAGAAGGCGGTGTAGACCAGATCGCCGCCGTAGGGGTGGCGCTCGGCCACGGGCAGCTGATTGCAGTACTCCACGGTGCGGCGGATCTCGTCGATATTGGAGAAGTCGATCTGCGGATCCACCCCGCGCGAGAACATGTTCATGCCCAGCGTCACCAGGCAGACATTGCCGGTGCGCTCGCCATTGCCGAACAGGCAGCCCTCGATGCGGTCCGCACCGGCCAGGTAGCCCAGCTCGGCGGCGGCCACGGCGGTGCCGCGGTCGTTGTGCGGATGCAGCGACAGCACGATGGCATCGCGGCGGGCCAGGTTCCGGCTCATCCACTCGATGGAGTCGGCGTAGACATTCGGCGTCGCCATCTCGACGGTGGCGGGCAGGTTGATGATCAGCGGCCGCTCGGGCGTCGGCGCGATGATCTCGGAGACCGCGTCGCAGACCTCACGGGCGTAGTCCAGCTCGGTGCCGGTGTAGGACTCCGGGCTGTACTCGTAGCGCCAGTTGGTGTCCGGGTACCGCTGCTGCACCTCCAGGCACAGCTTCGCGGCGTCGGTGGCGATCTTCTTGACGGCCTCGCGGTCGGCGCGGAACACCACGCGGCGCTGCAGGATCGAGGTCGAGTTGTAGAAGTGGACGATCACGTTCGCAGCGCCGTTGCACGCCTCGAAGGTGCGCTCGATCAGCTCCGGACGGCACTGGGTCAGCACCTGAATGGTGACGTCGTCGGGGATCGCGCCGTCCTCGATGATCTCGCGGACGAAGTCGAAATCGGTCTGGCTGGCCGAGGGGAAGCCGACCTCGATCTCCTTGTAGCCCATGCGCACCAGCAGGTCGAACATGCGGCGCTTGCGGGCGGGGCTCATGGGATCGATGAGGGCCTGGTTACCGTCGCGCAAGTCCACGGCACACCAGGAGGGGGCGCGGTCGATGACCTTGCTCGGCCAGGTGCGGTCGGGCAGCTCGACGGGCTCGACCTCTTCGGCGAAGGGCCGGTACCGGAAAACCGGCATCGACGAGTTCTTCTGCTTGTTCCACGCGGGCTGGTCGGCCGGGGCGGGCTTGGACGGACGATTGATCGTGCGCGATCCGGATACGAAGGCATCAGCGGGTGACATGCGTTTTATCTCCGAGAGAGTGTGACTGGATCCCAGTGTTATGGGTAGACCGGCACGGCAGATCCCCGCGGCGGGAGCCGGTCCGAATCAGACCCCGTCGCGGCGGCAAAGGAGAAGTGCCCGCTGCATGATGATCACGAGTTTACAGTGCGGCCATGCGGGATCGGAACCGGGGGCGAGCCACGCCACACCGGGCTATCGCACGGCACACCGCCTCGATCGAGGCGGCACACGCCGCGCAGGAACACGCCGTCACGACACACGGACGGTTTCGGACAGTTCGGACGACACGCGGAGAGGTCGTCGCCCGTCGGGCTCGCGAGTGCTAGGACCGTAGTGATGGTTGAAGGAGGCTTCATGGCCAACTCGGTCTGCTCGTTCTGCGAATCGGCCCTCGACCACTGCCACGGCACGCTGGTCGTGCACGCCGACCGGTCGGTGGAATGCACCGATGGCGAATGCATCGACTTCGCCCACGTCCGGCACACCTTCGTGGTGGACTGCGGCGATGTGGCGGGCGGCTGCCGCTGCGCCGAGAACGGGGCGACTAGCCTGGCCGGGTGAGTTACGACCAGATTCTGCTGCCCTCGGGCGTGGCCAGCACACCCGCCGAGGTCGACGCCTACCTGACGGCTCAGGAAGGGCAGCCGGAGTCCGAGGTCGTGGCCGAGATCGCCGCGGAACTCCAGCGGCGCGACGACGCACTGCCCGAATCGGATCGCTTTCTGAGTTCGACTCCGCTCGGCGGCAAGGACAATGGCTCCACCCTGGTGGTGTCGAGCCCGTACGACGCCATCGGGCATGTGCGCGCCCTGCTCTTCGAGCTCGCCACCCCGCGCGGCTGGGCCGTCTACGATCCGCAGCTGACCTGGTTGGCCGATCCGGCCGGACATGTCCCGGCCACCGTGACGCATGGCGGGGCGGGCGAATTCCCTTATCTCACCAGGGAACTCGTGGATCTGTGGGTGCCGATGCTGGGTGAGCCGGGCCCGTATCTCATCGCCGAGACCGCGGACCAGCACTACATCCAGACCTATCGGCATCCGAATGGTCGGTACGCACTCGAGTACCGCGATGGGTCCCCGGACCGGCACTACGCCACCACACTCGACGACCCCGCCGCCGTGGCCGCCACGATCTGGGCCTGGGCCACCGGCGACCGCACCGGTTTCGACGCGCTCGACTGGGAGCGGCTGACCTTCTGATACCACCCGACCGGTCCGTCTCGTCTTGCGATCGAACGCGTCTCGATTCGGCCTCTCGAACGAGCACGCGCCCCCGGCGGGACCGGCGAAAAGTTAGCCTTGCACTGCCCGCTGATATCTGCGTTCCCGCTTTTCCCATGTCCCACTTCGACTAGGGAGAACCATGGCGCTACGCGAGAGGCTGCAACCCACCCCGGTGGTGAACAGACGATTACTGATCGCGGTGACCGCGACCGCCACCGCCCTCGGGGCCGCCGCGCTGCTGATCACCGGCACCGGACCGGGATTCGCCCGGAACAACAATCACATTCCGTGCCCCGAACCGGCCGCCCTGGAAATCTGGACCGGCGGTGTTCACGATCTGCCTACCGCCGGTCCGGTGCAATTCGCGGTCTAGAGCGCCCGGCGACCCGACAGCGCCCGACCGAGCGTGAGCTCGTCGGCGAATTCGAGATCGCCGCCCATGGGTAGGCCCGAGGCCAACCGGGTGACGCTCAGACCGGGGAAATCGCGCAGCATGCGCACCAGATAGGTGGCCGTCGCCTCGCCCTCGGTATTCGGGTCGGTGGCGATGATGACCTCGGTGACGTCCACACCGTCGGTCTGATTTCCGATGCGCTGCAACAGTTCCCGAATGCGCAGCTGATCCGGGCCGATACCGCTGAGCGGATCGAGCGCGCCGCCCAGCACGTGATAGCGCCCCCGGAACTCCCGGGTGCGCTCGATGGCCTGGACGTCCTTGGGCTCCTCCACCACGCAGATCATGGTGAGATCGCGGCGCGGGTCGGCGCAGATACGGCACAGCTCACCGTCGGAGACGGTGCCGCAGACCGCGCAGAAACGCACGCCGTCGCGCACCTTCTGCAGGGCGGCCTGGAGCCGGTCGATCTCCGGCGGCTCCACGCCCAACAGGTGAAAGGCTATGCGCTGCGCGGACTTCGGGCCGACACCGGGCAGCTTGCCCAATTCGTCGATGAGATCCTGGACGGGACCTTCGTACACCGGCGTCCTCGATCAGAAGCCGGGCAGCGCGCCGCCGCCACCCATACCGCCCATGCCGCCCGCGAGCGGGCCGAGGCGTTCGGCGGCGAGGTTCTGGGCATTGGCCATGGCGTCGTTGACCGCGCCGATCACCAGATCCTGCAAGGTGTCGACATCCTCCGGATCGACGATCTTGGGATCGATGACCAGCGACAGCACCTCGCCGGTGGCGCGAATCTTGGCGCGCACCAGGCCACCGCCCGCCTCACCCTCCACCTCGGAGGCCGCGATCTCCTGCTGGGCTTCCATCACGGCCTGCTGCATCTGCTGGGCCTGGGCGAGCAGGGCCTGCATGTCGAACTGTCCACCGGGTTCCACGGGGCGCGTCCTCTCTGCGGAAATTGGGATCGCTCCCCAGCGTAGTCGGGAGTTCGAGGGCGATGGCCCCCGCAGCCCTCGGACAGGGAGCTTCGAGGAGTCTGCCCCCGAACGCTGGACAGGATAGGTGTTCGAAGACCGACGCGGGCCGCGTTTTTCGGGCGGATGTTTTTCGGGCGGATGTTGACTCTCCCATCACGGGAGGGTGTTCGCTGGAGGCATGACAGCGATCGTGCCGATCGGGGAGTTCTCCCGGCTCACTCATCTCAGCGTGAAAGCGCTGCGGTACTACCACGACATCGAGTTGCTGGAACCGGCCGCGGTGGACCCGGGCACCGGGTATCGGCGCTACTCGACCGATCAGGTGGGGCAGGCGCATCTGATTCGGCGGCTGCGAGATATGAACATGCCGCTGCCGGAGATTCGCGAGGTGCTGGCCGCGCCGGACGAACACGCGCGCGATGCCGCGCTGCGCGGCCATCTCGAGCGCATGGAGGCGGAGTTGCTGCGCACCCGCGACGTGGTGGCGTCGCTGCGGGCACTGCTGCTGCCCGCCCGGCAGGTCGCCGTCGAATACCGTTCGGTGCCAAGCTTTCCCGCACTGGCCATGACCGAGGTGGTGGCACGCGACGGTATCGACGTGTGGTGCGAGCACGCCTTCACCGAGCTGTACGCGACCTTGGCCATGGCGGAGATCGCCCCCGCGGGGCCGGGCGGGGCCACCTACGCGACCGAGTTCTTCGCCGACGACAAGGGCGAGGTGGTGGCCTTCGTGCCGATCGAGGACGTCGACCGCGCACGCACCGCGGCGCGCGGCGCCGTGCTCGACCTACCGGCGCGCCGCTTCGCGATAGCCGTGCACCACGGACCGTTCACCGACTTCGACCGCACCTACGGCGCGCTCGGCAGCCATGTGGCCGAATACGACACCGCGCTCGCCGAACCCATTCGGGAGCGGTACCTGGTCGGGCCCGGGGAGGCCGAGCCCGCCGACTACCACACCGAAATCTGCTGGCCCATCGGTCGGCTCTGACCGCGCATCGACCCTTCGATCGTCCGAAAAAGAAAGTACCGCAATGACACTCGCCATCGCCGCCATCACCTTCGACTGCGACAATGCCGCCGGACTGGCCGACTTCTGGGCCAAGCTGCTCGACCGCACCGTGGATCCCGACGGCAACGAACACTTCGCCACCGTGGGCCAAACCACCGGAGCCACACCGACTTTGATGTTCCTCGGCGTCCCCGACAAGAACCCGGGCAAGAACGTCATCCACCTCGACCTGCACACCCCGGATCTGCCCGGGCAGATCGATCGCGCGATCTCGTTGGGGGCCAAGCACATCGGCGACTTCGACGAGTACGGCGTCCGTTGGGCCACCCTCGCCGATCCGGAGGGCAATCTCTTCGATATCGCGGCCGACTGAGAACTCGACCGAGCGACCCGCGCGCATGACAATGGCCCGGCTCCCACACCGGGGTGCCGGGCCACCGCGTGCGCGACTATCCCAGCTCGCGCTTCAAGTTCGCCAGCACCTCGGCCTGGATCTTTTTCAGGCCCAGCGGCGCGAAGATGCCCTCGAAGATGCCGCCGATACCGCCCGCGCCCTTCCAACTGGTGCGCACGGTGACCAGCGACTCGGAGCCCTGCGGGGTGACGGTCCAGGTGGTGACCATCGAGGAGTTCGAATCCCGTTCGGTCACCATGGAATCGGTCACCGACACGGTCGCGCGCACATTGCGGACGCGCTTCTCGGTGGCCTGGAGCGTCCACTCCGCCACGGTGCCCGCACCCTTGCCGCCCTCGACCACCTTGTAGTCGCGGTAGTGCGAGGAAAGGATTTTCGGACGCACCGTCTCGTAATCCGCGATCGCGTCCAGCGTCCGCTTCGGATCGGCCGCCACCACGATCGAGCTGGACGCGCTGACCTGTCCCACCATGAGCTCCTAACTGATTCCCGACTCTCGGCCCACGTGCCGCCCGGTTATGCTACGCCGCATCCAGCGTGACTGGTTTCGTCCGCTGCACGGGTTTCACAAGGGCCAGCTGTCGCCCGACCACCATCCTCGACCGCGCGCGGTGCGGTCCGCCGCTGCCGCGATGAGCTACAGCACCCCGTCAGCAGACCGTTAGCTTAAGTAACTATTGTCACGCGTGTCGTGGGAATAGATTGCAAGCGGGCAGGTCGGGCATATCGACAGCTATGGAAACTGTGCGTGAAAAACCGCGCCACCGGTACCAACTTGCTGGCCGAAGGGCCGGGGGCGCGCTAGCGTCCCTAGCGTGGCAGTGAGTCTGTTGGGGATGGCTGGCCGCGCACCAGCCGCACAGGAATCGGGTTTCGCCGCGCACCGCGCAGGGGTCGATCGACTGCTGGCCTCGTATCGGGCGATACCGCGCGAGGCCAATGTGCGACTGGCCAAGAAGACGTCCAACCTGTTTCGGGCGCGGGCCAAGAACACCGCGCCGGGGCTGGACGTCTCCGGGTTGACGCAGGTCATCGCGGTGGATCCGCAGGCCAGAACCGCGGATGTGGCCGGTATGACCACCTACGAGGATCTGGTGGCGACGACCCTGCGGTACGGGCTGGCGCCGCTGGTGGTGCCGCAGTTGAAGACCATCACCCTCGGCGGGGCGGTGACCGGGCTGGGGATCGAATCGACCTCCTTCCGCAGCGGCCTGCCACACGAATCGGTGCTGGAGATCGACATTCTCACCGGCTCCGGCGAGATCATCACCGCGACACCGGACAACGAGTACGCGGATCTGTTCCGCGGCTTCCCGAACTCCTACGGAACACTCGGCTACTCGACCCGGCTGAAGATCGAACTCGAACCGGTGCTGCCCTATGTGGCCTTGCGGCACTTGCGATTTCATGATCTGCGCGAACTCGAGGCGACCATGGACCGCATTGTCGCCGACCGCGCCTACGCGGGCGAACGCGTCGACTATCTCGACGGCGTGGTGTTCACCGGTGACGAGAGCTACCTGACCCTGGGTCGGCAGACCGATGAACCGGGACCGGTCAGCGATTACACCGATATGGACATCTTCTACCGGTCCATCCAGCACGACGGGGCCGAGCCCAAGCGCGATCGGCTCACCATTCACGATTACCTGTGGCGCTGGGATACCGATTGGTTCTGGTGCTCTCGCGCCTTCGGCACCCAGAATCCGAAGATTCGCCGATTCTGGCCGAAGCGCTACCGGCGCAGCAGTTTCTACTGGAAGCTCATCGCCCTGGACCACAAATACGATATCGGCGACAAGATCGAGGCCCGCAAGGGCAATCCCCCGCGAGAACGCGTGGTGCAGGACATCGAGGTGCCCATCGAGCGCACCGCCGAATTCCTGGACTGGTTCCTGCGCGAGATTCCGATCGAGCCGATCTGGTTGTGCCCCTTGCGATTGCGTGACACCGATCGGGAACAAAGCAACCGGCCCTGGCCCTTGTATCCACTGGAGCCGAAGCGCACCTATGTGAACGTCGGCTTCTGGTCGGCCGTGCCGACCACGCCGGGGCAGCAGGAGGGCGCGGCCAACCGCGCCATCGAGCACAAGGTTTCCGAACTGGACGGTCACAAATCCCTGTACTCGGATGCGTACTACGGCCAGGATGAATTCGCCGCGCTCTACGGCGGTGCGATCTACACCGAACTGAAGAAGCGCTACGACCCCCAGCATCGATTACTGGATCTGTATTCGAAGGCGGTGCAACGAAAGTGACGACATTCAAGGACCGTTCCGATGTCTTCGCGGAGCTCGGAACGAAACTCACCATTGCCGAGATCTTCGAGACGATGATCGACGGTGAGATGCCCATCAGGTTCACCGCCTACGACGGCAGTAGCACCGGGCCCGCCGATTCGAAATTCGGTCTGGAGATCAGAAACCCGCGCGGCGTCAACTATGTCGCCACCGCCCCCGGCGATCTCGGTATGGCCCGTGCCTACATCGCGGGCGATATGGTCACCGAGGGCGTGCACCCGGGCAACCCGTACGAGCTGCTGAAAGCCATGTCGGGCATGAAGTTCCACCGCCCCACCGCGCTGCAGCTGGTCACCATCGCGCGGTCGCTGGGCTGGGAGCTCATGAAGCCGGTGCCACCGCCGCCGCAGGAGGCCATGCCGCGCTGGCGGCGCATCGCGCTGGAAGGCCTGCGGCACTCCAAGACTCGCGATGCCGAGGCCATTCACCACCACTACGACGTCTCCAACACGTTCTACGAGTACGTGCTGGGACCGTCGATGACCTACACCTGTGCGGCCTACGAGAACGAGGAGATGACCCTCGAGGAAGCCCAGGAGAACAAGTACCGCCTGGTCTTCGACAAGCTACGCCTGAAGCCGGGCGACCGGCTGCTCGATATCGGCTGCGGTTGGGGCGGCATGGTGCGCTACGCCGCCAAGCGCGGCGTGCAGGTCATCGGCGCGACGCTCTCCGCCGAACAGGCCGAGTGGGCGCAGACCAAGATCGCCGAGGAGGGCCTGTCCGACCTCGCCGAGGTACGCCACTCCGACTACCGCGACGTGCCCGAGGGCGATTTCGACGCCGTCTCCTCCATCGGCCTCACCGAGCACATCGGCGTGGCCAACTACCCGGCGTACTTCGGCTACATCCAGTCGAAGCTGCGCGACGGCGGCCTGTTCCTCAACCACTGCATCACCCGCCCGGACAACACCCGCAGCACCAAGGCGGGCGACTTCATCGACCGCTACGTCTTCCCCGACGGCGAACTCATCGGCTCCGGCCGCATCATCTCCGATATCCAGAACACCGGCCTCGAGGTGCTGCACGAGGAGAACCTACGCCAGCACTACGCCCTGACCCTCGCCGAATGGTGCAACAACCTGGTGAAGAACTGGGACGCCGCGGTCGCCGAGGTCGGCGAGGGCACCGCCAAGGTCTGGGGCCTCTACATGGCGGGCTGCCAACTCGGCTTCGAACGCAATGTGGTTCAGCTGCACCAGGTCCTGGGCGTGAAACTCGGCCCGAACCAGGAGTGGACCGTACCACTGCGCCCCTGGTGGAAGCCGTAGGCGGAAAGCCTGGCCGCGCCATCGGCGGCAGTGTACATTCGATCTGTCACGTAAGTGATGTTGGCGGGCGGAGCGCCGCGACCACGACGCCCCGCCCTGTGGGTCACTTGGCCCTCAACCAACGGACCAAGCGGAAGAGTGCCTCGGCGATCGCGACAATGCTGATTGCGACAGCAGTCCGGTTGACCGAGGCCTCTTGCTTAGGGTGAATCTTGTTGTGCTTCCCCATGAACCCACACCTCCTCCCTGGGCGCGATGTTGGACCAAGTCCATCGCCCCTCGGGGGGAGGTAGGGACACCCTATGGCAACCGGCCGGAGGAGATCGGCGGTTTGCTCACAAGAGCGAATCGAGGAACTGCTTGGGCACCTCGTCGGACCCGTAATCGTCCGTACCCAGCGGCATTTCGTGGCGCAGGGTGCGCAGGATGCCGAGTACGCCCGGGCCGGAGTCCAAGAGGGGGCGGGGCCAGTTCAGTTGGGCGCAGCGGACTACCACGGGGGTCAGGACGCCGATGGATTCGCCGACCCAGCCGGAGGCGGAGAGGCATTCGGCGAGTAGCAGCGCGGAGTCCAATTCCGCTCGGGGACGGTGTTGTTCGCGAATGCGGCCGTGCAGGGCGCGGGCGCGTTTCACGGCGCTGTCGTCGGTGCCCAGCGGAGCCATGTCGTCGGGGTAGGAGAAGGCGTCGGAGCCTCGGTAGTGGCGGGCCAGGAGGGCGCGGATGGTGGCGATCTCCTCGGCCTCGGCGATGAGGGCGGCCGAACCCGTCGCGTGGCGCAGCGAGCGCACCTGGGGTTCGGTGACCAGACCGGCGGTGAGCTGATCGGGCGGCAGCCCCAGATGCAGCCGCTCGGCGCGAATGTGGGCGGCCAGGCGGGTGAGTTTGCGGTCGGCGGCGATGCGCGCGCCCTCGTCCAAACGCGCTGCGGCGGTGTCGAGATCGCCGCGGACCGCCTTGACCCGCGCGCCGATGACGAAGGTGGTGATGAGGAAGTCGACGGGGCCGATGCGGGCCACCAGCTCGTGGCTCTGGTCGAGCAGTCGCTCCGCCGCCTCCAGATCCCCACGCCGGTAGGTGACCTCGCCCAACAGCGCCGCCGCCACCCGCACCGCGTGCGATCGCGGACCGGAACGATCCCGCGCCGTCTGCCACGCCTGCTCGAAAGCCCTTGTGGCGGCGGGTATATCGAGCTGCTCATAGGCGGCGGCACCGGTCCCGCACAGGCCGAACACCTCGCCGAGCGGATCGGCGGACCGCGCGTGATAGGTCGCCGCCCAGTCCTGCATCTCCCGCGCGCCGTCGAAGTCGAATTCGCACAGCCGCACGAAGGAGGCCAGATTGGCGGCCGTCGAGACCGTCCACGGGGGCAGGTCGTCGGCCAATCGCAGGCAGTCGGCGATCCGTTCGGCGACCCCGTCCGTGCGGTCGCGAGCCACCTGATCGGCGGCGGCCAGAACCGCTGCCTGACAACGCTGTTGCACGGCGTCGGCGTCATTGGCCGGGGTGCGCGCCAGCATGTTCGACAGCCGTCCCAGCGCCGTGCGCGCCGCCCCCGACTGTTGCAGGTTCACATTCGCCCGCGCCAGTGCCATCAACAGCTTCGACCGCGAAGTCACCTGCTGCACAGGAAGTTTCGCCACCGTCCCGAACAGCGTCGCCAGCCGAGACTTGTCGATCAGGTCCATGCCGCCGTTCTCGATCAGATCGAGCGCCAGCTTGAAATCGGTGGCCGCCAGCGCGTGATCGACCGACTGGCGGATCAGTTGATGTTCGGCGAACCAGCGAGAAGCCTTGCGGTGCAGCACTTTCTGCTCGCCGGGCCGGGTGCGCTCCAGCCGCGCCCGCAGTTGCTCGGCGAACATGGGCTGCATCCGGAACCACTCCGGGTCGTCGTCGAGCCGATGCAGGAACAGCTCCCGCTCCTCGGCCTGCTCCAACAGCCGCCCCGCGTCCGGATCCTCCGTGAGCGCGGCCGCCAACGAGGCGTTCACCCGTTCCGGCACCGCCACCGCGCTGAGGAAATCGAGCATGCGCGGCTCCAGCCCGTGCAGCACGTTCTCCGCGAGGTATTCGCGAATCGCCTTGGTATCACCAGAGAGTCGGCCGATCAACTGATCCGGCTCGGGTTCGCCGCGCAGGGTCAGGCACACCAGCTGGATGGCGGCGGGCCAGCCATCGGTGGCGGTGTGGATCTGCTCCACCTGCGTATCGCTCAACTCGCACGAGGCGCGGTCGAACAGTATGCGCTGGGTCTCGGCCGGGGTGAGCCGCAGCTGCCCGGAGCCGATCTCCACCAGCTCGTCGGCCACCTGCATGCGACTCAACGGCAGTCCGGACCGTTCCCGGCTGGTGATGACGAAACGCAAATGGTGGCAGCCATTGTCGAGCAACGCGTCCATAACGCGGTGCGCGCCGGTATCGGAGATGCGATGCCAGTCGTCCACCACCACGACGATGGGGGACCCGCTGGCATGTACCTCGTCGATGAGCGTGGAGACCGCGAACGGCACGGCGTCGGCGGGCCGCTCCTCGAGCACCTGCTCCAATCCGTTCCCGATCTCCGGGCGCACCCGTCGAATGGCCGCGATGATGTGCGCGAGCAGCCACACCTCGTTGTCGTCGTCGCGGTCGATGCCGATCCACGCCACCGCCACCCCGCGATCGGTGAGCTCGGCACACCACTGCGCGGCGAGGGTGCTCTTGCCGAAGCCCGCCGGTGCGTGGATCACCGCCAGCCGCCGCTGTCCGGCCGAGCGCAGCGGTTCCAGCAGGCGCGGCCGCGGGATCGGCTCGCGCGCGGGCGTCGGCGGGCGGAACTTGGTGACGGCGGTGGGCGGCAGCGTGGTGTGATCGCCCGAGGGCGTCTTGCCGGTCGCGAGGTTCCCGGTGGGCGTGAAGCTCATGGACCGATTGCGCGGCGAGGTCACCACGGTGCCGGTGCGAATCGGCGAGAACGTCTGGGTGCCGGGCGATCCCGAGATCTCGCCCGCGGAGGCCGCCTCGTCGGAGAGCAGCGCCATCTCGTCGGGCACCTGCCCGTGCTGGGATTGCACCTCGCGCAGCAGTTCCCCGAACTCCACCGCGCTGGCGGGCCGATCGGCCGGGTCGGTGGCCATGGCGGCCTCGATGGCCGCCGCCACATCCGCCGGAATATCGCGCTGGCGCAGATCCGGCAGCGGCTGGCTGGTGATGCGCAGGAACTGCGAGACGATCTTCTCCCCGACCTGCCGCTCGTAGGCGGCGTGCCCGGTCAGCAGGGCGAACATGGTGGAGCCGAGACCGTAGACATCCGAGCGCACGGTCGGCTCGTCACCCTTGAGCACCTCGGGCGCGGTGAAGGCGGGCGAGCCGGTGATCATGCTCGTCGAGGTGCGAAAACCACCGGGGATGCGGGCGATTCCGAAGTCGGTGAGCTGCGGTTCGCCGTATCGGCTGAGCAGCACATTGGCGGGCTTCACGTCCCGGTGCAGCACATGGGCGCGATGGGCGCTCTCGATGGCACCGGCCAGCTTCACCCCGACGCGCACCGAATCCGACCAGTTCAGCGGTCCGTGCTCGCGGACCAGTTGCTCCAGCGACCCGTGCACCGCGTACGGCATGACGATGAACGGCTGCCCGCTCGGCGTCACATCCACCTGCAGGATGTCGACGATATTGGGGTGGCCGGACAGTCGCCCCATGGCCTGTTCCTCGCGCAGGAACCGCTCGCGGCTCTCCTCGTCGATCTCGGAGGAGAGCACCTTCACCGCGACCACGCGGTCCAGCGTGCGTTGGGCACAGCGGTACACCACGCCGAACCCACCCCGTCCGATCTCCTCGGCGTCGAAGAGTCCCATGGCCTCGAGCTCGTCGACAATGCCGACCGGAAGGTAGCTCTGCGTGGCGGATTCGGTCTGAGCCGTGTCCGTCCGGACCCGGTCCGGACGTGACTCTGGTTTCATCCGACCACCTCGAACTCGGAACGAGCGCATACCGAACGTACGGGCTAGTCCACTGTTCTACCCGCGCATATTTCAAACGTAGCGCGGGTTGTGGGGCGCGTGTGGACGATTCGATACGCAACCTTGTCGAGCCGACCGGTCCGGATCACCGGGCCACCAGAGACGACACGGCCCGGACCGCGAATTTCGCGGCCCGGGCCGGGACGTTCAGCCGTGCTGACACCGGTTCACACCGGGTCAGTGGCGCATATGCGCCCGCAAGGGGACTACTTGCGCAGCGAGGCCGGAACCTGGAAGCGGTCGCCGAACTTGGCAGCCAGCTCATCGGCGCGCGCCACGAAGCCCGCGGTGCCGCCCGGGTAGCCGACGATGAACTGGTGGGTGCCACCGGTCCAGGCCGGGAAGCCGATACCGAAGATCGAGCCGATATTGGCGTCGGCGGTGGTGGTCAGCACACCCTCGTCGAAGCACTTCTGGGTCTCGATGGCCTCGGCGAACAGCATGCGGTCCTTCAGGTCCTGGAGGGTGACGCCCTCCGGCAGCTCCCGCGAGGTCTTGAAGACCGTGCGCAGCTCGGACCAGATACCGGCGGTCTTGCCGTCCACGTAGTCGTAGAAGCCAGCGCCGCCCGCCTTGCCCTTGCGGTCGAACTCGCCCACCATCTTGTCCAGGATCGAGGCGGTCGCGCCCGAGGCGGCGTCGATCTCGCCACCGGCGGCCACGATGGCCTCGGCGGTCTCCTTGTAGATCTTCTGCATGGTGGTGAAGTTCAGCTCGTCCGACAGCTTCAGCGGAGCCGCCGGGTAGCCCGCCTGCAGACCGGCCTGCTCGATGGTCTGCGGGTCGATGCCCTCGGAGAGCATCATGATGGCCTCGTTGATGAACTTGCCGATGACGCGCGAGGTGTAGAAGCCACGCGAGTCGTTCACCACGATCGGGGTCTTGCGGATCGCGAGGGTGTAGTCGTACACGCGAGCCAGGGCCTCGTCGGAGGTCTTCTCGCCCTTGATGATCTCGACCAGCGGCATCTTGTCGACCGGCGAGAAGAAGTGGATGCCGATGAAGTCCTCGGCCCGCTTCACGCCATTGGCCAGCAGGGTGATGGGCAGGGTCGAGGTGTTCGAGCCGAGCAGCGCGTCGGCGTCGACGATGTCCTCGATCTCCTGGAAGACCTTGTTCTTCAGCTCCGGGTTCTCGAACACGGCCTCGATGACGAAGTCGACGCCCGCGAAATCCTTGGCATCGGCGGACGGGGTGATCCGGTCCAGCAGCGCCTTGGACTTCTCCTCGGTGGTCTTGCCACGCGAGAGGGCCTTCTCCTCGATCTTGACCGAGTAGTCCTTGCCCTTGTTGGCGGCCTCGATGGTGACGTCCTTGAGGACGACGTCGATGCCCGCCTTGGCGGTGACGTACGCGATGCCCGCGCCCATCATGCCCGCGCCGATGACGCCGACCTTCTTGATCTCACGCTTGGGCACGTCCTTGGGACGCGAACCGCCGTTGTTGATCGACTGCAGGTCGAAGAAGAACGCCTGGATCATGTTCTTGGCGACCGGGCCGGTCAGCAGCGAGACGAAGTAGCGCGACTCGATGAGCGAGGCGTTGTCGAAGTCGACCTGCGCGCCCTCGACCGCGGCGGCCATGATGGCCTGCGGGGCGGGCATGTTCTGGCCCTTGAGCTGCTTGCGCAGGTTGGCCGGGAACGCCGGGAGGTTGGCGGCCAGGGCCGGGGTGGACGGGGTGCCGCCGGGGATCTTGAAGCCCTTGACGTCCCAGGGCTGCACGCCCTTGTCCGGGTTGGCCTTGATCCACGCCTTGGCGGCGGGGACCAGCTCCTCGATGGAGCCCACGACCTCGTTGACCAGGCCGGTGGCCTTGGCCTTCTGGGCGTTGAACTCGTTGCCCTGCAACAGGACACCCATCAGGCCGTTGGCGATGCCCAGCATGCGGGTGATGCGGGTGACGCCGCCACCGGCGGGCAGCAGGCCCAGCTTCACCTCGGGCAGGCCGATCTTCAGGCCCTTCACGTCGGCGGCGATGCGGTAGTGGGTGGCCAGACAGATCTCCAGGCCGCCACCGAGGGCCGCGCCGTTGATGGCCGCGACGACCGGCTTGCCCAGCTGCTCGAGGCGACGCAGGTCGCTCTTGATGAAGGTGAGCTCCTCCATGATGGCGGCGGCGTCGTCCGGGCCGGTCTGCATCATGTTCTTGAGGTCGCCACCGGCGAAGAAGGTCTTCTTCGCGGAGGTGAGCACGACACCGGTGATGTCGTCCTTCTCGGCGACCAGGCGGTCCACGGTGGCCCGCATGGAGTCCTTGTAGAGCTGGTTCATGGTGTTGGCGCCCTGGTTGGGGTCGTCCATGGTCAGCACGACGATGCCGTCGGCGTCCTTCTCCCAGCCGATCATGTTCTCAGTCATTGTGTTTCGTTCTCCTGAAAAAAGTCAGTGGGCGTTAGACGCGCTCGATGATGGTGGCGACACCCATGCCGCCGCCGATGCAGAGGGTGACCAGCGCGTAGCGCGCGTTGCGGCGGTGCAGCTCGTCGACCATGGTGCCGGTGATCATGGCGCCGGTGGCGCCCAGCGGGTGGCCCATGGCGATCGCGCCACCGTTGACGTTCAGCTTCTCGTCCGGGATCTTCAGGTCCTTCTGGAACTTCAGAACGACGGAGGCGAAGGCCTCGTTGATCTCGAAGAGGTCGATGTCGTCGACCGTCAGACCGGCCTTGTCCAGCGCCTTGAAGGCGGCCGGGGTCGGACCGGTGAGCATGATGGTGGCGTCCGCGCCGGAGGTGGCGGTGGCCACGATGCGGGCGCGCGGGGTCAGGCCGGAGGCCTTACCGGCATCCTCGTTGCCGACCAGCACCAGGGCCGCGCCGTCGACGATGCCCGAGGAGTTGCCGCCGTGGTGCACGTGGTCGATCTTCTCGACGTAGGTGTAGCGCTGCATGGCGACGGCGTCGAAGCCGCCCATGTCGCCGATGCCCGCGAAGGCCGGGTTCAGCTTGGCCAGGTCGGCGGCGGTGGTGCCGGGGCGCATGTGCTCGTCGTTGTCCAGGACGGTCAGGCCGTTGAGGTCCTTGACCGGGACGACGGAGTTGGCGAAGTAGCCGTTCTTCCAGGCGTTGGCGGCCAGATCCTGCGAGCGGACGGCGTAGGCGTCCACGTCATCGCGGGTGAAGCCCTCGATGGTGGCGATCAGGTCGGCCGAGATGCCCTGCGGAACGATGTAGCTGTTGTAGCTGGTCTTCGGGTCCATGAACATGGCGCCGCCGTCGGAGCCCATCGGCACGCGGGACATGGACTCCACGCCACCGGCAATGACCAGGTCGTCGAAGCCCGAGCGCACCTTCTGGGCGGCCAGGTTGACGGCCTCGAGGCCCGAGGCGCAGAAGCGGTTGATCTGGATGCCGCCGACGGTGTCGGGCAGACCCGCGGTGAGGACGGTGGTGCGGGCGATATCCGCGCCCTGGTCGCCGACCGGGGAGACGACGCCGAGGATGATGTCCGAGATGCGGTCCTCGTCGAGGTTCGGGAACCGATTCCGCAGCTCCTCGACCAGACCGGTGGTCAGATCGATCGGCTTGACCGAATGCAGGGAGCCCTTCTTGTTACGGCCGCGCGGAGTGCGGATGGCCTCGTAAATGTAGGCCTCTGTGGTCATATCGGAGTTTTCCTCTCTTAAGGTGCACCGTCACCGCGTTGTGCGGGGCGGCCGCGGGTAACCTCGCCGACCGGCCGATCCGACCGACCGTCCTGACGCTGTACAAACAGCCCCACGAACCGGTTCGTTGACGCTCCGGTAACCCATATGCCTGGGCATACCTTAGAACTTCGCCGAACCGGAACTCACGGCCACCCGATCATAGTACCGCCGGATGCGAACTCCGGTTAACTTAATGCTCCTCACAGGGGGGCTGTCAACCCTCCATCGGGGTTGCGCCCAACTCCGCCTTCAACAGTTCCAAGGCCACCTCATCCGGGTCGCGACGATCTCCGGGCGCGACCGGCTGCGCCGCCGCCGCCAGCATCTCCCGCTCTTCCTCCTCCGTAGAAGCAGGTGGGACCCCGTCATAACCTACCGGCGAGTAGTCCGACGGCCCCGGATCGTCCGGGAGGTCGGGCCCGTCGGGCAGCGGAATATCGTCGTCAGGGGGTGTCGACGAGGATGCGGCCGAACCCTCCCGACTCCGCGTCTCCGAACCACCAGGGGACCCCCACCCCGCGGTATCGGCGGGCGCGGGAGCATCGACCACCGCCCCCTTGGCCTGGCTCGGCCGCGAGAACTTCGGCGGGGCCTTCTTGCCCCCGGCGGCTCCGGCACCGCCGCCCTTGCCCCGCCCGCCCGGTGCCGCCTGTGGTGCACCGCCGACCTCCCAGCGGACGTCATGGTCGCGCCCGAGCACCGCCCGCATGGTCGATCGCAGCGTCTCCACATTCGACGGCTCCGACAGTCGCTGCGCCAGCGCCTCATGTGGATGAGCGAGCACAACAGTGTTGCCCTCGACCCGCGCTACCGAGGCCGCCATGAGCAGAGCGGGCAACCTGGGCCCGAACTCGCGCGCACGGCCCTTGATATCCGCCCACGCCGCCTCGACCTCTTGCAGAACGGCTCCGGCGGGCGCGGCATCGGCGGCGGCCGGATCCGACTGGCCCGCATCGACTCCTGTTCCGGTTGACGCGGTCTCGGCGAGAGCGTCCTGATCGGACTCGACGCCCTCCGCCGACGCCGCTTGGCCCGGTACGGCTCCCGCGTGGTCACCCGCCGGGGCGAGCGCGTCAGCCGTGGTGCCGGTCGTCGTCGCGGCTTCCGCGATCGCGGGCGGCTCGCTGCCGGGGGCGGGCGCGGACTCCCGCGAGCTCTCGACCGCCGACCCCGCGGTAGGGGTCGATGCCTGGTTCTCGCCTGCGGCCGGTGCCACCGATTCCGCATCGGCGGCGGCGAAAATCTCCGGCTCCGCGGACATTTCGGGCTCGTCGCCAGGTACGGCCTCGCCGAGCCCGTCGTCGAGATCGGACTGGTCCACCGCTCCGGCGGAGATGGCGGTGGCCGCGTCGACGCTCAGCAGTTCGGCGGCATTCCCCGAAGCCGCCGCGCTCGCGGGCGAAGAATCACCTTCCGCCGCAACGTCGTTCACGCCCTCCGACGCGGGATCGAAAGCGAATCCGGTGGGGAAATCGGCCTCATCCGAGACCACATTTCCCGCGCCTTGGTCAGCTTCCGCAACCCCCTCAGCTCCGCGCTGACCGCGAGGACTCGGTGCAGCGGCGGAGGACGCTCCTGCCTGACCCTCAGCAGTGGCCGAGGGGCCAGTGGCCGACGGCACCGCGTGCTCGGGGGAACCGGACGGTCGCGGCGCACCGGAGGCAACGCCCACTGAGCCGGGGGCGGCTTCCGCAACCGCCTCGCCACTGCTCGAGCTACCGGATTTCTTTGTGGCGGTGGAAGATTCCGCGATCCGATCAGCTGGTGCCGCAGCGCGTTCCACGATCGGGGCGACATGCGCGACGGCTGGGGCCGAGCTCATCAGGTCGCGCAGGGCGGCGGCATCTTCCGACAGGACGGTGTTGATCGCGTCGCCGTTGTCCGGGGTGAGCGCGCCGAGGCGGGCGGCCCAGGTGGTGAGCTTCTCGGTCCACTGCGGTTCGGAGACCGCGCGGGCGCTGGCGTAGCCGACCAGCATGAGGAGGGTCTCGCGGGCCTTCTCGTAATCGGCCGCCGCCGAACTCGACTGCGTGCCAGCGGGATTCGCGGCGGGTGCGGCGGTGTCGGCGAGCGGCACGGCGGCGGCGGGGCCGCCCGAGACCGGGCCGAGTTCCGGATGGCGCACCGCGGCGGATTGCGACGCGGTCGCATCGCTTCCGGCGGAAGCGCCCGGCGTCGCCGTAGCGCCCGGGGCCGATGCGCCACCGCTGGGCGCGGCGGCCTGCGCCGAGGGGTTCGGGCGGTCCGCGCCAGCGGGCTCTCGCGTGGGCGCGTCACCCGTGGGCGGCGTCGCCCCGGAAGTCGTTGGTCCGCCGGTCTTCTCGGCCCGCAGAGCGGCCAGCGCCTCCGCGCCCCGGCGACGGGGTGTGCCCTGTGCGGCGCTGGAGGCGGAACCGCCAGCGGGCTGGGCGGCGGCCGACGCACCGGCCGGTGTCGAGCCCGCGCCGGAGTCCGAGGAGGTCGCGGCCGGGGGCAGGGCTCCGCCCGCGAGGCGGCGTTCGATGCGTTCCAGGCGTTGCAGGGCGGCGGATTCGGTGTCGGCGGCCGAAGGCAGCAGCATGCGGGCGGCGATGACCTCGAGCAGCAGGCGGGGGGCGGTCGCGCCGCGCATTTCGCCGAGGCCCTCGTGCAGGAGTTCGGCGTAGCGGGTGAGGGTGGCGGGCCCGATCCGGTCGGCCTGGGCGCGCATGCGGTCGAGGACGTCGCCGGGGCCCGCTACCAGGCCGCGGTCGATGGCGTCGGGAACGGCCCGCATGAGGATGAGGTCGCGCAGCCGCTCGAGCAGGTCGGTGGCGAAGCGGCGAGGGTCGTGGCCGGATTCGACGACGCGGTCGATGACGCCGAACAGGGCCGCGCCGTCGTCGTCGGCGAGGGCCTCGACGGCATCGTCGATGAGGGCGATATCGGTGACGCCCAGCAGCGAGACCGCGCGCGGGTAGGTGACGCCCTCGGGTCCGGCACCGGCGAGCAGCTGGTCGAGCACGCTGAGGCTGTCGCGGGGGGAACCGCCGCCCGCGCGAATCACCAAGGGGTAGACCGCTTCCTCGACCTGGACGCCTTCCTGGTCGCAGATCTTGCCGAGCAGTCCGCGCATGGTGGCGGGCGGCAGCAGGCGGAACGGGTAGTGGTGGGTGCGCGACCGAATGGTGGGCAGCACCTTGTCGGGTTCGGTGGTGGCGAAGACGAAGATGAGGTGCGCGGGCGGCTCCTCCACGATCTTCAGCAGCGCGTTGAAGCCCGCGGTGGTCACCATGTGCGCCTCGTCCACGATGAAGACGCGGTAGCGCGATTCGGCGGGCGCGTAGAAGGCCCGGTCGCGCAGTTCGCGGGTGTCGTCGACGCCGCCGTGGCTCGCGGCGTCGAGTTCGATCACGTCGAGGTTGCCCGGCCCGCCCGGCCCCAGCGCCACGCACGACGAGCACACCCCGCACGGTGTGGAGGTCGGCCCCTCCACACAGTTCAGCGAGCGGGCGAGAATGCGCGCCGACGAGGTCTTGCCGCAGCCGCGGGGACCCGAGAACAGATACGCATGACTGATCCGACCGGTGTCGAGCGCGGTACTGAGCGGATCGGTGACGTGCTCCTGCCCCACCACTTCAGCGAACGTTGCCGGTCGATACTTCCGGTACAAGGCCACGGCCCACAGGCTACTGGCTCCCCCCGACACGGCCCGCCCCGCTCCGGCGGTTCGCGACGGGCCGAACCGGCGATTCCGCCCGCACCCCGTGCCGCTCGCACGCCCGCGACCCGCACTCGATCGGGCATTTCGAACACACTCGACGCCGCTTCACATTCCACCGCACGCGCCTATCCGAGCCCCGCCGTAAAGCCTCCGACGCGCCGACTTGGGAATACCGAATTCGAGCCAGAGAAACGTGATGTGAATCACATGCGAACCGGGCGTCCCGTTCGCATGCGGCCCACCGAAGACCAGTGCGGGAAGATCATTCAGCAAATTCTCAGCACGAGCGCGGGCGACCTTTTCCCGGATAACGCTGAGGTGCATGATCACCATCTTCAGACCTGTGCCCGGTTTCAACTCCGCATTGCGGACATAACGATCCAGTGAACCAATGCGGCAAGATCGCAATTGCTTGGCTACCGTGGACCTCGGCAACTTCGGTAGCCAAACCTTCATCAGGTTGGTGTCCCCGGCCGGTCCCTCATCCCGACCGGGGCGCAACCAAATCTCCCGGAGGAACGTGCCCGTGCCGTCGCATGACGACATCGCCGCCGCCTGGCTTTCCGGTACCGAATTCGCCGGTAATCGCACTGCGGCCGATCTGCTCAGCCGCGCCATCAGCCCGCAGGACTTCGCCCTGAACCGCGACTGCCTGCCGGTCACCGCCGCCGCCGATCCGGTGACCGCCGCGGCGATTCTGGAACTGCTGCATCGCGGCCAGGTGCCGACCATGCCCGCCATTCACACCCTCATCGCGCAGAACGAAATGCGCCGCGAGGCCGAGCGCATCGAACGACTCGGCCGCCGCGCGCAGCGCAGTATCGACGATTTCGGGCGGGTCATCGCGAAACTCACCGACGAATACTGGACCGCGCACGGCACCGGCCCCACCCGCCGCGACATTCTGTTGTCCGAACCGGTGGTCGCGCTTATTCGGGAACGCGTCGGCGAGATTCCGCCGACCGCCATCAAACATCTGTGGCTGATCGAGCGCGCCCAGCGCGCGGGCTGGATCGCCTACAACGATTCCCCCGGATCGCTGTGCGCCGGAAGGCGTTTCCATTCCGCCAAATTCGGAAATCGGGTTTCACTGCGCCCGGTGAATGTGATCGGCACGCTGGTGGCGGCGTATCTGCGCGATCAGCTCGCCGAGCACGACCGTCCGCCGCGCTGGTCGGTCATGGCCCATGAACTGCGCGACGACCGCGGCCGCCGGGTGTTCAACGACACCGCCGACGCGCGCACGCAGCAGCGCTGGCTCACCACCGCGGAATGGATGGTGCTGCGCGACGACGGCCTGCCGCTGCCCGGTCCGCGCGGTATGCGGGCGCTGAACAAGAAAAGCCGTCGGGCCGCGCCGACGCCCGAAAAACGGCCTTCCGGCGTCGGTGTGAGCATTTCTTAACACGCCGTGCACAATCCGTAACACGCGGTCCATCTTCGTAACAGCGCGGAAACGTGAGCTTTCGGTAACTTCCCAGAAACGCGATTCGCGTGGAAGGAGTTACCCCCGTGCCACCCACTCTCGACGCCGCGGCCACGTCCTGGCTGCTCGCCAGCACGGCCCTGGTTCTGCTCATGACGCCCGGCCTGGCGATCTTCTACGGCGGCATGGTGCGCTCCAGCGGTGTGCTCAACATGCTGATGATGAGCTTCATCTCCATTCCGCTGGTCACCGTGGTGTGGCTGCTGGTGGGGTACAGCCTGGCGTTCGGACCGGACGCGGGCGGCGGGCTCGTCGGCAATCTGGAGCACCTCGGCCTGTCGGGTATCGACCCGACGACCGTGCGGGTGACCGATGCGACGGCCAATACCGGCATTCCGGATCTGCTCTTCGTCACCTTCCAGTTGACCTTCGCGATTCTCACCGTGGCCCTGGTCAGCGGCGCGATCGCGGACCGCGCCAAATTCTCGGCGTGGATGCTCTTCGTGCCGGTGTGGGCGACGCTGGTGTACGCGCCCATCGCGCACTGGGTGTGGAATGCGGACGGCTGGCTGGCCAAGTTCGGCGCACTGGATTACGCGGGCGGGCTGGTCGTCGAGATCGCCTCGGGCGCTTCGGCTTTGGCGCTGGCGCTGGTGCTCGGCCCGCGCGTCGGGTTCAAGGTCGAGGCCATGCGGCCGCACAATCTGCCGTTCGTGCTGCTGGGCGCGGGCCTGCTGTGGTTCGGCTGGTTCGGCTTCAATGCCGGTTCGGCGCTGGCCGCCAATGGCACCGCCGCGGCGGTCTTCCTGAACACCCTCGTCGCGGGCTGTCTCGGCATGCTGGGCTGGCTCGTGGTGGAGCAGGTGCGCGACGGGCGGCCGACCACCTTCGGCGCGGCCTCCGGCGTGGTGGCGGGCCTGGTGGCCATCACCCCCTCGTGTGGCTACGTGAACACCCTGGGCGCACTGCTCGTGGGTCTGGTCGCCGGTGTGGTGTGTTCGTTCGCGGTGGGCTGGAAGTTCAAGGCGGGCTACGACGATTCGCTCGATGTGGTGGGCGTGCACTTCGTCGGCGGTGTGGTCGGCACGGCGCTCATCGGCCTGCTGGCCACCCAGGTCATGACCGGCGAGGGCGGCAAGGAGGGCCTGTTCTACGGCGGCGGGCTCGGTCAGCTGGGCAAGCAGACGGTCGGCATTCTGGCCGTCGCGGCCTGGGCCTTCGCCATCTCGTTCCTGATCGGCAAGGTCATCGACAAGACCATCGGCTTCCGGGTGAGCCGGGAGGACGAGGTCGGCGGTATCGACTTCGCGCTGCACGCCGAGACCGCGTACGCCGAGGGCGTGCACGGCCATGCGGGGCGGCGCATCAATGAGGGGCCGTTCGGGCACTGAGTCCGAACGGCGAGCGAACACGGCCGGGGCGGTGCGTCGAAAGACGTACCGCCCCGGCCGTTCTCGTCAGTTCACCTTGCTGGCGGGCGCGGTGAAGGTATTGCACTGGGCGGTGCGGTTCTCGTCGTAGCCGACCTCCCACCAGGCTCCGCCATTGGCGGTGGTGCCGTGATCGCGCATATCGCCCGGGCCGTCGCCGCGATGGTAGGCGTCGGTCCGGGCGATCTCGATCTGGTTGGCGCTGAGCGAGCCGCCGCCCTTGCTCGACGCCAGGTACATGCCGTCGAAGCAGTTGGCCTGCAATTCGGTTCGGCGGGAGAGCTCGAGCCCGGTATCGGTGCGGGCTCCGGCCTCGCGGCGCTGGGCGTGCACCTTGCCGAGGATGCCGGATTGCGCCTGGACGTGATGGCCGTACTCGTGGGCGAAGACCGACAGGTAGACGACCCAGTTGTCTTGGAAGACATCGGTCTGGAGCTGGCTGATCGGCATGTAGATGGTCTTGTCGGCCGAACAGTAGAAGGCGGCGAAATCGGTGCTGTTGCCGGTGCACAGGGTGGTGATGCCGGTGGTGCTCGCCGAGACATTCACCTTGGGCGGTTCGAAAGGCAGGTTGATATCGGTGAATACGGGTTTCCACGCCGCCTCCAGGCAGGTGGCGGCGGATTCGAAGAACTTGCGGGCGGTCTCCACCCGCGTGCTCCACGGGGAGTAGTCGCACTGTGCCGGAATGAGGGTGGCGTCGTCATCGGTGACCAGTGGGTTGCCCGCGGTCTCGGCGACGCCGAGCGTGCCGGGATCGTCGTCGTAGCCGGTGGTGACCCGATCGCCGGATCCCAAGGCGTCCAGTCCGGTTCGCAGCGCGCTGCGCAGCAGCGCGCCGGTCACCACGATCACGATGATGAGCAGCAGCGCGCCCCAGCGGAAGCGGCGGCGCGGCGGCGGGGCGGGAATCGCGGTGGGGCCGTACGGGGTTTGCGGCGGTACCGGCGGACGCTGCTGTGGCGGTGTGTAACCCACCGGGGGCAGGGGCGTGGCGACCGGTATACCGCGCGGCGGGGCGTGTGGGCCGGAGTGCTGACCGTAGCCGGGTCTCGCCCCGTAGCCGGGCGGTGGCGGAAAGCCTTGACGCTGTGGATAACCCGGACCACCAGGCTGTGGATAACCCTGTGCCGGAGGTTGTGGATAACCGGGGCCCGGACGCGGACCGGACGGTACGGGGCGACGGCCGGGCGGCGGCGGAACGGGCCGCCCACCAGGCGAAATGGGACCCTGCCCGTACGGTGGTCGAGTCATTCCCCCGAACCCCCTCGTCACCTCGATATCACCGACAGCCGCTGAGGAAGGATAGCAAGCTGTCTAAAGTACCCTTCCATGCAGATTTTTCGGGGGGGCGTTGTCGTCACGCTGCTCGCCCTGGTGGGCCTGCTCGCTCCGGCCGCCGCCCAAGCCCAGCCCGAGGTCGACGGGGTCCGCATCGTCGCGGAGGTGAATCTCGGTGACGACGGGTTGCTGCGCGTCACCGAGACGGTGACGGTGCCCGAGGGCGAGGAGTTCCGGCAGGTGCTGCCGTTGCGCGTCCAGGTCAGCCCGGATGTGCAGCGCAAATTCCAAGTGACGGACGTGGAGTCGGCCGGAGCCGGGGAGGCCGGGGTCGCCGACGACCGGTTCACCATTACCGCGCGACCCGGGGAATCCACGTTCAAGTACACGGTGCACAACACGGTCAGCAATGCGACCGGGGCGCAAGTGTTCCATTGGACCGGTGTGCTCAACACCGATGTGGCCTCCATCGAGGCGACGGTGAGCAGTCCGGATTTCCGGATGGGCGTGACCAAGTGCACCATCGGCCCGCCCGGACAGCCACAGGACTGCGCCGATATTCGGGTCGAGCCCGATGGTTTCGCGCATCTGTCCAAGGTGGGTCTGCGCAAGGGTGACGTCATCGACGTGACCCTCCAACTCCCGCCGGGGACGGTGGCGGCGAATGCCGATATCGACGATGCCAATGCGCCCGGGCCGTTCTCGATCACCGGTCCGGTGCTGGCGGCCTTCCTGGCGCTGCTGATCGGCCTGGCCGGTGCGGCGGGCTATGTGGTGTGGGCGCGGCGCAAGGAGACCCCGGGCGGTCACGACGTCCTCGATCCGCTGGTGCGCGAGGGTGATCGGATGCTGTTCACCTCGCCCGACGGTGTGCTGCCGGGTACCGCCGGACTGCTCATCGACGGCTATGTGGACCCGCGCGACCTGGCCGCGACCGTGGTGGATCTGACCGTGCGCCGCTATTTCTGGGTCTCCGCGATCAGCGATTCGGATTGGCGCATCTCGCGGCTGCACGCCGCCGACGACCAGTTGACCTCGCACGAGCGCGCGGTGTATTCCGCACTGCTGCCCGGTGATACGAATTCGGTGCTGCTGTCGGAGCTGCGCGGGCGGGTGGACGCGGCGGCGGTGCGCAAGGCCCTGGTCGCCGATGCGGTCGAGCAGGGTGTCTTCGTGGACCGCACCGCGCGCGGCCCCGAATTCTGGCTGGGCGTGGGACTTGTCGCGGTCGGCGTCATCGCCGCGTTCGCCCTGGCCTTCGGCCCCGGGCACGCCCTGGTCGGCGTAGCCATCGCCCTCGGTGGCGCGGCGGCGCTGCTGCTCCCCCGCTACCTACCCTCGCGCACCACGGCCGGGCGGGAGCTCACCGAGCGCGTGCGGGCCATGCAGCGCGGGTTGGATGCCATTACCCGCGAACAGATTCCGGCCCCGGATCAGGAGTTGGTCTTCTCCCGCGCGCTGCCCTTCGCGGTGGCGTCACGGCGCACCGACCACTGGATTCGGGCCTTCCGCGATCTGCACCCGGGGTCGGATGGGCAGCCGGGGCTGTATTGGTTCGGCGGTTTCGACCGCGACCGTGATCTGTACCAATTCGCCAGCCATTTCCCGTATTTCATTACGGCACTGGAGGGCCTGTTCACACCGGGTAAGTACTAGCGCTCTCGGATACGCGAAACCCGGTCTCGCCCCGCACTTCCGGGAGGAGACCGGGTTGGCTATCGCTAGCGGGTGCGCGTCGCGCGGCGAATGGCCGAGAGCGGGTCGGCGTAGAACACGCTCAGCGAGGTGACCGCCGCGGCGGACTCCTGCACCCGACCGCCGAAGCGGCTGATTCGCAGATCGGCATCCGGCAGCGTGGTGCTCTGCGCGAAAGCCGTTGCCACCCGGTCGATTCCGGGACGGTAGCCGGTGAAGGCCTGACCGCCGAGAATCACCCGATCCGGATTGAACATATCGCGAATGAGGGCGGCGGTGCGGCCCAGGATCTCGGCCCGCTCCAGCAGCAGTTCGCGCGCCGCGTCATTGGTGTCGGCGAGCCGGTACAGGTCGGTGATCTGCGGGCGACGGGGAGCCTCCGGCTTGGGGAGGATGCCCTGACGCACGGCGCGCGAGAGGATTTCGCGCTCGCCGATGGTGGCCTCCAAGCACCCGCGCCGACCGCAGCGGCACTCCACCGACGAGCCGGTCGGCAGATGGGCGATGGAGCCCGGTCCATTGGACGGCGTGTGCACGCGATCGTGCAGGGTCACCGCCACCCCCGCGGTTTCGCGCGCGTAGATGTAGAGGCTGCTGCTGCCCGGCCGGGAATCCGGATCGCGCGGAGCGAGCAGAAGTTCGGCGGCGGCCATGGCTTCCACATGCGCGGAGACCGAAACCGGCAGGTCCAGCACGGCACTGAAGACGGCGGCCACCGGCGCGGCCTGCCACCCCAGCCGGGGATGGTCCACCACACCGGCGGCGGCGTCGACGCGCCCGGCCAGCGCCACACCGGTCCACAGCGGTTTGCGGCGCGGCAGGCGATCCAGAAAAGCCTTGGCGCTGCGGGCGACTATGGTCAGCGCCGCGTCCTGCCCGGTCTGCGGGGTGGCGATCTCGAGTCCACCGAGAATGCGCCCCGACAGGTCGGCGGCCACGATTCGGGTGACGGTGAAACCGATGTGCACGCCGAGGGTCACGAAGGTGTCGGTATCCACCTCGAACGGCACGCGCGGGCGGCCGACCGCGCCGGATGCGGTGAGGTCGGCGCGTTCTCGCAGCAGACCGGTCGAAAGCAGCGCCGACACTTGACGATTCACGGTCGCGATACTCGAACCCGTTGCCTGCGCGGCGATATCGCGAAAGATCGGCCCCCGGGTGGCTGCCCGGAGTACGGCCGCGGCCGGATTGTCCGCGATGCGCAGCTCCGGCGGTACGGCCGGACGGGCGGGAGCCAGACGCGCGGTGGTGGAGATCGGAGAATGCGGTCGCTCGATGGCGGGGCTGGACATGAGAGGAATCCTTGCTGCGGTCCCGTCGGCTGACGAGACATGTCGACATGGAGAATCGGCAGGGGCAGCGAGGAGCCCGGGACCTTACGACCCCGGGATCAGAACTCGGCTGCGCGACGGCGGGGACAACACAGCTCCCGCTGCCGCGGCAGCCGCACACCCAGCGCGACGGTCACATACGTGACTCGCGCGGCCTCGGGGCGACTGGCAGACATGTCGGTCAACTTATCATCCGACGAATCCGACACGCCAGCCCGAGCGATGCGGCCGGGAGTCGGGACTCGCGACCGCGACATCGCCGCAACCGCCGCACAATCCGAGGTCGGCAGCCGTTCACGAAGCGGCACGGAACCATCGCGCCTATCGCGATCACCCGGGCTGTCCGCATTCCGATCACCGTGATTTCAAGCCGCGATACCGGTGGTCGAGGTGGCGCAATATCGGGATTTCCCGCCGTTTGGGCTGGCGACGAAGCTCGGCGAGCGGCGTAATGCCGTAGCGGGCATGCTGTCTGTCACATCAGCGCGGCCCCAGCGTCAGCGACCGCCCTTATTCTCACAAACCGCAGGTCAACGGCGGGAAGGAGGCTGAGGTGTCGTCGGAACCCCTACCGCTGCGACTCCCCATACGCCGAGCCGATCGGGCTCGACAGGTGGCGGATGTCCTGCGGCAGCAAATACATGGCGAGGCGTTCGCGAGCGCATTGCCCTCGGAGCAGGAACTGGCCACCGATTTCGCGGTGTCCCGCAATACCGTGCGCGACGCTCTGGCCCTGTTGAAGGACGAGGGCTTGATCGAGCGCGCACCGAAGATCGGCACGCACGTGGCGCGGCGCAAGTACGACCACGGACTCGACGCCTTGCTCGGACTCAAGGAGACCCTGCGCGGACATGGCGAGGTGCGCAACGAGGTACGGGCGGCGACGCGCATCACACCGCCGCCCGCGGTGGCGCGCAAGCTGCGCCTGGAGCCCGGGCAGCAGGCCGTGTACATCGAGCGACTGCGTTATCTGGGCGATCTGCCGCTGAGTCTCGATCTCACCTACCTGGTGCCCGATATCGGTGACGAGGTCATCACCCGCGATCTGGAATCCAATGATGTGTTCGCGCTCATCGAGGAGATCAGCGGCGGCCCACTGGGTTCCGCCGATCTGGCCCTCGAGGCGATCACCGCCGACGGCCATTCGGCGGCGACCTTGCAGATGCCCGAGGGCGGCGCGCTGCTGCTGTTGGAGCGCCTGACCAAACTCGAGGACGGCCGACCGGTGGACCTCGAATACATCCGCCTGCGCGGCGACCGAATCACCATGCGCGGCAGTCTGACCCGGCCTGCCGATCGCACGGATTGGAGGGTGATCTGAATGGCTCTGGTCAATCAGCGGGCCGATGTCCCGGTGACCATCGACGAATCCCTGTGTATCCAGGGCTGCACGCTGTGCGTGGAGATCTGCCCGCTCGACTCGCTGGCGATCGACACCGACAGCGGCAAGGCGTACATGCACGTCGACGAGTGCTGGTACTGCGGCCCGTGCGCGGCGCGCTGTCCCACCGGCGCGGTCACCGTCAACATGCCGTTCCTGCTTCGCTGAAATCCCTTCTAGGACACCCTATGACGCTTCATCCCGCCCGTAGCACAGTGGCCGCGTTGGCAGCCGCTCTCGCACTGTCCGTCTCCGGCTGCTCGCTCGAGGAGGCGACGTCCGGTGACACCGTCAAGGTCGTCATCGGCTACCAGTCCAAGACCATCAATACCGTCACCGCCGGAACCCTGTTGAAGGCCAAGGGTTTTCTGGAGCGACGGCTCGACGATCTCACCGCCCGGGGCGGCGCGAAGTACCAGGTGGAGTGGCAGGACTACGACACCGGCGCACCCATCACCGCGCAGATGGTGGCCGAGAAGATCGATATCGGATCCATGGGCGACTATCCGCTGCTCATCAACGGCTCACGCACCCAGGCCAATGAGCGGTCCGAGACCGAGCTGGTCTCCATCACCGGCTACAACCCCAAGGGCGCGCTGAACATGGTTGTGGTGGCGCCGGATTCGCCCGCGCGCTCGCTCGCCGATCTGGCGGGCCGGAAGGTCTCGGCGAGTGTCGGCTCCGCGGGGCACGGCACGCTGGTGCAGGCCCTCACCAAGGCCGGTATCGACCCCGGGACCGGGGTGGAGGTGGTGAATCAGCAACCGCAGATCGGGGCGTCGGCGCTGGAATCCGGGCAGGTCGCGGCGCTGTCGCAGTTCGTGGCCTGGCCCGGCCTGCTGGTGTTCCAGAACAAGGCGAAACTTCTCTACGACGGCGCGGAGCTGAACACCCCCACCTTCCACGGTGTGGTGGCCCGACGCGATTACGCCGGGCGGCATCCGGAAGTGCTGAACGCCTTCCTGCAAGCACAGCTCGATGCCACCGACTTCATCAAGGACCAGCCCTTGGCGGCCGCGAAGATCGTCGCCGAGAACGCCGGTCTGGCCCAGGAGGTCGTGTACCTCTACAACGGGCCGGGCGGGACCTCCTTCGACACCACGCTCAAGCCGAACCTGATCGAGACGCTGAAGAGCGATGTGACCTACCTGAAGTCCATCGGCGATTTCGCGGACCTGAACATCGATGAGTTCGTCGATGACACGGCACTGCGCAAAGCCTTCGCCGAGCGCGGCGGCGCTACCTACGACACCGCCCTGGCCGCTGGTACCGAACAGTCCAAGGCGGGCGAAATCTGGCTCGCCGGAGCGGATTCCACCCAGGTCACCCCCGATTCGACCGCGCTGTTGCGCGCTGTCGGCCAGGCACGTTCCGAGGGCAAGACGGTGCGCGCGGCCTATATCCACGATGCCGAGCTCGGCACCCGCTGGTTCGCGGACAAGGCCATCTGGGTGCGCGACGGCACGACCTACCTGCCGTTCACCACACCCGCGGCGGCGCAGCGCTATCTCGCCGCGCATCCGTCGGGTGCGACACTCACCTACGACCAGGCCGTCGCCGAGGTCCGACAATGAGCACCACCACCGCTGTTCGACTCGAGGTCGGTCCCGCGCCGGTCGCCGCGGCCGTCGGGGTGCCATCGCGACCGCGACGCGGCGGCGCGGTGTGGCGGTCGCGGCTGGTACGGCTGAGTGCGGTGCTGGCGGCCATCGCGGTCTGGCAGTTCCTGACCGGCAACGACATTCGGCTGTGGATTCGCTTCGACACCTTGCCGACGGTCACCGAGACACTGCGGGCGCTGCGCACCCAGGTGGGGACCGAGACCTTCTATTTGGACCTCGGGCAGTCGCTCATCCGCATCCTGACCGGCTTCGGGCTGGCGGCCCTGATCGGTGTGACAACCGGTGTGGCACTGGGCCGTTCGCGCTGGTTCGCGGACATCTTCGGACCGCTCACCGAATTGGCCCGGCCGATTCCGGCCATCGCCATCGTGCCCGTGGCCATTCTGCTGTTCCCCGACGACGAGGCGGGCATCGTCTTCATCACCTTCGTGGCCGCGTACTTCCCGATCATGGTGTCGACGCGGCACGCGGTGCGGGCGCTGCCGACGCTGTGGGAGGACTCGGTGCGCACCCTCGGCGGCGGACGCTGGGATGTGCTGTGGCGCGTGGTCTTGCCGGGCAGCCTGCCGGGCGTATTCGGTGGGCTGTCGGTCGGTATCGGCGTGGCCTGGATCTGCGTGGTGTCGGCGGAGATGATCTCCGGTCGGCTCGGCGTCGGCTACCGCACGTGGCAGGCGTACACGATCGTCGACTACCCGGGCGTCTTCGTCGGCATCATCACCATCGGCGTGCTGGGGTACACCACCTCCGCCGCGGTGGAACTCCTCGGCCGCCGCGTGACGCGCTGGCTGCCGCGAGTTCAGGAGGTCGCGAAATGAGCGGCACGGGAATGAGTTTGCGACTGGACCGCATTCACCTGTCCTACGGCGGCGCACCGGTCATCGAGGACCTCTCCCTCGAGGTGCGGCCGGGCGAGATCCTGATTCTCACCGGCCCGTCGGGCTGTGGGAAGTCCACGGTGCTGCGGGCGCTGGCCGGGCTGCTGCGCCCGGATTCCGGCCGGGTGCTGGCCGATGGCGCGGAGGTCACCGGAACCGATCGGGACCGGGCCGTCGTCTTCCAGGACAACGCGCTGCTGCCCTGGCGTACGGTGCGCGCCAATATCGAACTGGCGTTGCGGCTGCGCGGGGAACCCCGGGCGGGGCGCCGCGAGCGGGCGGAGCAGTGGATCGACGAGGTCGGCCTCACCGGCTTCGGCGACTATCTACCCAAGAGCCTGTCGGGCGGTATGCGCCAGCGTGTGCAGTTGGCGCGTGGGCTGGCCGGTGCGCCCCGGGCCGTCATGATGGACGAACCCTTCGGCGCGCTGGACACCCAGACCCGCGCCACCGTGCAGCGCCTGCTCATCGAGACCTGGCGCACCCATCCGACCACCCTGGTCTTCGTCACCCACGATGTGGACGAGGCGCTGCTGCTGGGCGATCGCGTGGCGGTGCTCGGCCGCGCGGGCGAGCCGGTGCGCGCCCTGCTCGACATCCCGCGACCCCGCGAATCGGGCGTCGACCGCGGCGCCGCGCGCGCGGAGATCGTCGCCGCCCTGGACCAATCGATCGAACGAATCCCGGTGCCCTGATGGATATTCCAGATCTTTCCGAAACGCTGCGACTGGACTGCGATGTGCTGGTGATCGGCGGCGGTACGGCGGGCACCATGGCCGCGCTCACCGCCGCCGAGCAGGGCGCGAACGTGCTGCTGCTGGAGAAGGCGCACGTTCGCCACTCCGGTGCGCTGGCCATGGGTATGGACGGTGTGAACAATGCCGTCATCCCCGGCAAGGCCGAGCCGGAGGACTACGTCGCCGAGATCACCCGCGCCAATGACGGCATCGTCGACCAGCGCACCGTCTACCAGACCGCCACGCGCGGATTCGCCATGGTGCAGCGCCTGGAGCGCTACGGCGTGAAATTCGAGAAGGACGCCTACGGGGAGTACGCCGTGCGGCGGGTGCACCGCTCCGGGTCGTACGTACTGCCCATGCCGGAGGGCAAGGACGTCAAGAAGGCGCTGTATCGCGTACTGCGCCAACGGAAGATGCGGGAGCGGATCCGCATCGAGAACCGGCTCATGCCGGTGCGGGTGCTCACCGAGCACGGCCGCGCGGTCGGCGCGGCGGCCCTGCACACGCGCACCGGCGAGTTCGTCGCGGTGGGGGCCAAGGCGGTGATTCTGGCGACGGGTCCGTGCGGTCGGCTGGGGCTGCCCGCCTCCGGATATCTCTACGGCACCTACGAGAACCCGACCAATGCGGGAGACGGCTATGCCATGGCCTACCACGCGGGCGCCGAACTCTCCGGTATCGAATGCTTCCAGATCAATCCGCTCATCAAGGACTACAACGGTCCGGCCTGCGCGTATGTGGCCAATCCCTTCGGCGGTTACCAGGTGAACGCGCTCGGTGAGCGATTCGTGGACTCCGACTACTGGTCGGGTCAGATGATGGCGGAGGTGAAGCGCGAGATCGAATCGGCGCGCGGCCCGATCTATCTGAAGGTCTCGCATCTGCCGACGGAGACCCTCGACACCCTCGAGGGCATTCTGCACACCACCGAACGGCCCACCCGAGGCACCTTCCACGCCAATCGCGGTCATGACTACCGCACCCACGATATCGAGATGCACATCTCCGAAATCGGTTTGTGCGGTGGACATTCGGCCTCGGGCGTCTGGGTGGACGAGCACGCCCGCACCACGGTGCCGGGCCTGTACGCGGCCGGGGATCTGGCCTGTGTGCCGCACAACTACATGATCGGCGCGTTCGTCTTCGGCGATCTCGCCGGAGCGCACGCCGCGAGCACCCTCGCCGAGGTGGAGGCGCCCGCGCGGCTGCCCTCGGACCAACTGGCGGCCGCGCACGAGTTGATCTACCGACCGCTGCGGCAACCCGACGGACCGCCGCAGGCACAGGTCGAGTACAAACTGCGGCGCTTCGTGAACGACTATGTGGCCCCGCCGAAAACGGCCACCAAACTCTCGCTCGCCATCGAGACCTTCGAGCGAATGCGCGAGGAGATCGCCGGAATGGGGGCGTTGACGCCGCACGAGCTCATGCGGTGCGCGGAGGTGACGTTCATTCGCGACTGCGCGGAGATGGCGGCGCGTTCCTCGTTGACCCGCACCGAATCTCGCTGGGGCCTCTACCACGAGCGCGCCGATCTGCCCGAACGCGACGATGTCGAGTGGCGCTATCACCTCAACCTGCGCAAGGGCGGCGACGGCGCCATGGAATTCCTGAAGCGTCCTGTCGCACCGTATTTCGTACCGGTGCCCGGACTCGATGAACTGCCTTCCAATGAGGCGGCCGCCATCGCGGTGAAGCAGCCCGCACTCGTCGCCAGTCCACCCTTCGTCGGCGGCGAGGTGCGCACTGCCGGGCCCACTCCCCTCGTCACCACGCGGACCGTGGCACCACGCATCGCCGCGGTGTTGAGTCTGGATTCGCCCGGCGTAGCGGAACTCGCCCAGTACCTGGATGATTCGGACCCACAGGTGCGGGCCACGGCCCTGTCGGTGCTCACCGAGGGCACGCCCGATGGATTCGGCGACAGGCTCGTCGACGCGCTCGGCGACAGCGATGCGGGGGTACGCGCCGTCGCGGTGGGCGGTCTGCGGGAACTGGTCGAGATCCTGCCCGCCGCGGACGGTCTGATCGAGCACGCGGATTCCCCGGACCCGGTCGTGCGTGCGGCCGTCGTCGATCTGTTGCGCGCCTTGCGTTCCGGGAATCCCGAACTGTTCGCCAAAGCCGCCGTGGACCCGGACCACCGGGTGCGGATCGCGGCGGTCGCGGCCCTCGTATCGCTGGACGATTGGGCCGCGCTCACCACGGCCGCACACGACGAGAACCGCGAGGTGCGGATCGCGGCGGCCCGTGGCCTGGCGACGGTGGGCAGCGGCGGTGCCGATACCGTCCGGGCACTGACCGGCGACCGCGATCCGCTGGTGCGCGCGGCCGCCCTCACCGCGCTGGCCCGCCTGGGTACCGCCGAGGACGCCCCGACACTGGTTGCCGCACTCCAGGATTCGGCGTGGCAGGTCCGTGAGGGGGCCGCGCGCGGCTGCTCCGGCCTCGGCCCCGCGCTCGCCGCACCGGCGCTGCGCGAGGCCCTCGACGATGTGCACCCGGACATTCGCAAGGCGGCCGTCGTGACTCTCGGGAACTGGCCCGATACAGCCTCCGTACGCGAAGCCCTGCGCATCGCGTTGGGCGACACCGATGCCGACGTGCGCGCCTATGCGCGCAGGGCGCTGGCCGGATAGGCACCGGAGGTGCGCGCCGGGTCAGGCGGCGCGCACATCCTGGGCCAGACCCCACTCCCGAGCCAGCAGGCGGTGGGATTCGAGTCGGTCGGCGTGGTCGTAGGTGACGCTGGTGATGAGGATTTCGTCCGCGCCGGTGAGTTGTTGCAGGGCGCGTAGGCGTTCGGCGACGGTGGCGGGCGAGCCGACGAACTGGGTGGTCGTGCGGTCGTCCACGAGGCGCTGCTGCTGGTCGGTGAGGGGCGGTGCGGTGGCGGGGTCGAGGTATTCGGCGGCACCGGCGCCGCTGCGGATGCTGTAGACCCAGTGGCCGTAGCTGGCGGCGAGGCGCTGGGCCGTGGCGTCGTCCTCGGCCACCACCACGTCGGCGGAGACCACCAGATAGGGGTGTGGATGCTCCGGCGAGGGCTGGAACGATTCGCGGTAGCCCGCCACGGTCTCGAGGATATGGCCGGGTGAGACATGGTAATTCGCGGCGAAGGGCAGTCCGAGGCGTCCGGCCAGGCGCGCGCTCTCGCCGCCGCTGCTCCCGAAGAGCCAGACCCGGACATCCGCGCCCTCGCCGGGGACCGCGTGCAGGTCCACACCCTCGGTGGTGGTGAAGTCACCGCGCAGCAGCGCCAGGATCTCCTCGACCTGTCGGCCGTACGGAAGTGGTTCGGCCCCAGGCAGATACAGCGCTTCCTGCGCGGCCGCGGCGCGAGTGGTGTCCAAGCGCTGGTTGGGGGTGAAGGGGGCGGGAATGACCACGCCGTCGCGCACCTCGGTGCGCCGCTCCCGTGCGGGCGTGGGCGGTACCCCGGCCGAGCGCAATTGCGCGCCGCGGTGGCCGGAACGGCCGAGCCCGAGGTCGAGCCGCCCCGGGTAGAGCGCGTCGATGGTGCCGAAGGCCTCCACCACCGACGCCGAGGTGTGGTGCCCGAGTTGGATGGCGGCCGTACCCAATCGAATCGAGTCCGTGGCCGCGGCGATCAGCCCGAGCAGGGTGGTCGGGGCGGAGCTCGCGGTCTTGACGAAGTGGTGTTCGGCCAGCCAGAAGCGGTGGTATCCCCAGCGTTGCGCGTGCTGCGCCAGATCGATGGTGTTGCGCAGCGCCTGCCGGACATCGGATCCGGCACTGATCGGTGAGAGGTCCAGAATCGAGAGTGGGATGGTCATGCGGTGTGGTCCTTTCCTGGATCCTTCTCACCGGCTTCGACGGCCACCGGCAGCCGGTTCCGCGCCGGAGCGACCGGGCAGGTCGCGTAATCGGTGAACGCGCAGGGCAGATTGGCCGCGCGGTTGAAGTCGAGGGCGAGGGTGCCGTCGGCGGCCGGACGGCCCAGGTCCAGGCGACGCGCACCCGGGTAGGTGGTGTCGCCGCTGGTGGCGTCGGTGAACAGCAGGTGCAGTCCGGTGTTGGCGTTGCCGAACGCGATGAGCCGGTATTCGGCGTCGTCGAGCCGGAACCTGACGGTCCCGGCCGAGACGTGGTGGTGCTGGAGACCGTCGACCACCGCGCCCGTGGTGACGACCTGGGCTGTCTCGTAGGGCTCGAAGTCGGCGGTGAGCACCCAGCGCGGATCCGGCTGGTACGTCGGAATTTCCGTGAACGCCGCGAGACTCGGCGCGGCCGGATCGTGCACCCGCAGCGCGAATTGTCCACTGCGACGGATGATTTCGACGATCCGCGCACCGGCGTGCACCTCCAGCCCCGGCGCGCCCTCGCCGGGGGTGAGGACCGCCGATTCGACGATCGGCTCCCCATCGAAGGTCAGCTCACCGGATGCGACGGTCACATAGACGTTGTCTCGGTCCGAGCGCCAGCGGCCCGGCACGCCCTCGAAGCTCTGATCGGCGTAGTCGAGCCAGTACAGCCCGGTGAGACTGAGCCAGCCGAGGGGTTGGCGCGCCCACCGCTCGCGCTCGGCGCGCCAGCTCTGCCAGCGCTGGTCGAATTCGGTTGTGGTCGCGGTGGTCATGAGGCGCGGGCTCCTTCGCTGCGGTGGTGGGGGTGGCGCACGCCCAGGTGTTCGCGCAGGGTCGTGCCGGTGTACTCGGTGCGGAAACTGCCCAGCTCCTGGAGTTCCGGCACGACCTTGTCGACGAATTCGTCGAGTCCGGCCGGGGTGAGGTGCGGGACGAGGACGAAGCCGTCGGCGGCATCGCTGCGCACGTAGCGGTCGATCTCGGCGGCTACCTGGGCGGGCGTGCCGATGAACTGCTGGCGGGTGGTGACGGCGATGATCAGCTCGCGAATGCTGAGCCCCTCGGCCGCCGCGCGCTCGCGCCAGGCCGCGGCCACGGCGCGCGGATCCTTGTGGTGGCGCACGCGTCCGCGGGTGATGTTCACATCCTCGGCGGGTTCGATATCGGGCAGCGGTCCGTCGGGGTCGTAACCGGAAAGGTCACGGCCCCAGACCTGTTCGAGGAAGGCGATGGCCGTCTGCGGACCGACCTGCTGCAACCGGATGTGCCGGGCGCGTTCGGCCGCCTCCTCCGGCGTATCGCCGAGGACGAAGGTGGCGGCGGGCAGGATCTTCAGGTCGTCGCGAGCGCGCCCGTACTTGGCGAGCCGGTCCTTCACATCGGAGTAGAAGCGCTGGCCGTCGGCGAGTTCACCGTGCGCGCTGAAGATGGCGTCGGCCTTGGCGGCGGCGAATTCGCGGCCCTCGTCGGAGTCACCGGCCTGAATCTGCACGGGATAGCCCTGGGGACTGCGCGGCAGCACGAATTCACCTTCGATATCGAACTGATCGCTGGTGAACCGCACCGAGGGCACCGGTCGCGCGAAGGTGCCCTGCGCGCGGTCGATGACGAGAGCATCGGCCCGCCAGCTGTCCCACAGCGCACGCGTGGCGTCGACCATCTCGGCGGCGCGCGTATAGCGCTTGGCGTGCTCGAGATAGCCGCCGCGCCGGAAGTTCTCGCCGGTGAAGGCATCCGACGAGGTGACCGCGTTCCAGGCCGCGCGGCCACCCGACAGGTGGTCCAGTGTCGCGAATTGCTTTGCCAGCTCGAAGGGTTCGTTGTAGGTGGTGTTGATGGTCCCGGCCAGGCCGAGCCGCTCGGTGACACCGGCGAGCGCGTTGAGCACGGTGAACGTATCCGGCCGCCCGACCACGTCCAGGTCGTGGATGCGCCCCCGGTGTTCGCGCAGCCGCAGCCCCTCGGCGAGGAAGAAGAAGTCGAACAGTCCGCGTTCGGCGGTGCGGGCCAGGTGGACGAAGGAGTCGAACTCGATCTGGCTCTTGGATTCCGGATCCGTCCACACGGTGGTGTTGTTGACGCCCGGGAAGTGGGCGGCGAGGTGAATCTGCTTGCGTAGCTTGGGCATAGCGCTCCTCAGGCGGGGGCGTAGCGGTTGGCGGGGCGGGGCAGGCCGAGACGGCCGCGCAGGGTGGGGGTGAGCAGGGGCAGGTGCGCGAGGGCGGCGGGGAGCGCGAGGGGCCGCAGGACGATGCCGTCCGCGGCGCATTCGGCGACCGCCTGATCGAAGAGGTCGCGCAACTCGCCGGGAGTTCCTATGTGCCGCAGGGTTTTCGGCGCGGCCGACGGCGACCAGTCCTCCAAGGCCGCGACCTCCAGCGCGGCGGTGTCGGCATTGTCGGCCAGATGGGTTTCGATATCGAGCAGCACCCGTACCCGATCGGCGTCGCGCCCGGCCGCGGTGACGGCGGCCCGCACTTCGTAGCGCAGCGCCGCGGCGGCGGCCAGCGTGGGCGCGGCAATGCGCACGATATCGGCGCGGTGCACGGCCAGCCGGGTGCTGTGCGGCCCGTCCGCGCGCACCGCCACCAGCGGCTGCCCCTGCGGCGAGCGCGGGGTGATGGACGGTCCCTTCACCGAGAAGTGCGTACCCGCGAAGTCGATGTAGTGCAGTTTGTCGCGGTCGATGAAGCGGCCGGTGGCGGCGTCGCGAATCTCGGCGTCGTCCTCCCAGCTGTCCCACAGGCGCGTGACCACCTCGATGGCCTCGTCGGCCTCGTGCCACAGTTCCGGTTCGTACTGAGTCCGCTTGCGGCCGAACAGCTTCGCCTGCTCGGCTCCGGGCGAGACGGTGACCTCCCATCCGGCGCGGCCGTGGGTGGCGAAGTCCAGGCTGGCGATGGCCTTGGCGAGGTGGAACGGTTCGGTGTGCGTAACCGGGGCCTGTGGAATCAACCCGATGCGGCGGGTGGCCGCGGCGGACCGGGCGGCCACCGCCACCGCGTCCAGGCGGCCGAGCGCGCCGACGGGTTGCAGCGCGAAAGAGTCCGGCAGGAAGGCGAAGTCGATGCCCGCGTCCTCGGCGGCGGTAATGGCGTCGAGCCAGTACTCGGCCGAGAACAGTTCCTCCGCCCGCGAATCCGCGCGACGCCAGGAGGCGGGGTGAATGCCCGTGCCGGACAGTTCCAGGCCGAGCAGCAGTGGTGACGAGTGCGGCATTCAGGCGGTCCTTTCGATCGGGGCCGAAGACGGTGCGAC
The DNA here is from genome assembly GCF_044459025.1 of Nocardia sp. NPDC050406. Classification (NCBI taxonomy): domain Bacteria; kingdom Bacillati; phylum Actinomycetota; class Actinomycetes; order Mycobacteriales; family Nocardiaceae; genus Nocardia; species Nocardia sp. NPDC050406. The sequence continues at coordinate 1,079,259 of NZ_JBITIM010000003.1, forward strand.
CGGTATCGCGGAGAGGAGCTCACGCGTGTACTCGTGGGTGGGGCGCTCGAAAATCTCCGCGGTGGCGGCGGTTTCGACAATGCGCCCCGCGCGCATGACCGCCACCCGGTCGCTGAGGCGGCGGACCACCGCCAGATCGTGGGAGATGAACAGGTAGGCCAGATTCAGTTCGTCGCGCAGCCGTTCGAGCAGTTCCAGGATCTGCGCCTGCACCGAGACGTCCAGGGCGGAGACCGGTTCGTCCAGGACCACCAGGTCGGGGTGCAGCGCCAGCGCGCGGGCGATGGCGACGCGCTGTTGCTGGCCGCCGGACAGTTCGGCCGGGTGCCGGTCCAGGAAGCTCGCGGGCAGTGCGACCTGCTCCAGCAGTTCGGCCGCGCGGTCCCGGCGGGCGGCGCGGTCGCCGATGCCGAAGGCCTGCAACGGTTCCGCGATGATGCGCGCGATGCTGAGTTTGGGATTCAGTGAGGCATAGGGGTTCTGGTAGACGATCTGGATACGGCGGCGCAGGTCGCGCAGCGCCGCACCGCGCAGCGCGGCGATATCCTGCCCGTCGAAGCGCACGGTGCCCGTGTCCGGCGTGACGAGCCGGGCCACCAGGCGCGCCGTGGTGGTCTTGCCGGAGCCGGATTCCCCGACGATGGACAGGGTTTCGCCGCGGTCGATGTAGAGCGCCACGTCGTCCACGGCCACGAAGGTCCGGGATTCGGCCTTGGTCGGGCGCAGCGCGGAACCGAGATGGTAGGTCTTGCGCAGCCCCGTGGCGGCGAGCAGGGGTTGCTCCGCGCGCGGGCGGGCGGGCCGCACGGCGGTCGTCAGGCTCGGAGCAGCCGCGAGCAGCCGTTTCGTGTACTCGTGTCGAGGATTGGCCAATAGTTCGGCGGCAGCGCCGGTTTCGACGATCTGGCCGCGCCGCATGACGGCGATGCGGTCGGCGCGTTCGGCGGCGACCCCGAGATCGTGGGTGATGAGCAGGACGGCCGTGCCGTATTCGGCGGTGCACGCCGCGAGATGGTCCAGAATCCGGCGCTGCACGGTGACGTCGAGGGCGCTGGTGGGCTCGTCGGCGATCACCAGCTCCGGCGCGCAGGCCAGGGCGATGCCGATGAGAACGCGCTGGCGCTGACCACCGGAGAGGTCCTGGGGATACTGCCGGGCCCGCAGCTCGGGTCGGTCCAGACCCGCCTCGGCGAGAATGCGCACCGCCCGCGCCCGCGCGGTGCGGCGGTCGGCGCGGCCGTGCACGCGCAGCACCTCGGCGACCTGATCGCCGATGCGCAGCACCGGATTCAACGAGGTACCGGGGTCTTGGGGGACGAGGCCGATGCGCGCGCCCCGAATCCCCTGGAGCGCACGGGAACCGAGCCGGTCGAGCCGCGACCCGTCGAAGGTGATCTCACCCCCGGTCACCTCCCCACCCCGCAACAGTCCGATGACCGCGTGCGCGAGAGTGGACTTTCCGGAGCCGGATTCGCCCACGAGCGCGAGGGTTTCACCCCGGTGCACGGTCAGCGAGACGCCGTCGACAGCCGTGGTGACGCCCGCGTACCGGACACTCAGATTCTCGATCCGCAGCAGTTCGCTCATCACAGGTCACCACGTCCGAGTTGGCGGGCAATGCGCTGCGCCGCGAGGACAACGGCGACGATGACCAGTCCCGGGATGGTGGTGAGCCACCAGGCCGAGGCGAGGAAATTGCGGCCTTCGGAGATGAGGGTGCCCCATTCGGGTGTCGGCGGCACCGCGCCGTAGCCGAGAAAACTGAGCGAGGCGACGGCCAGGACGGCCACTCCGAATTCGACGGCGGCCAGGGCGGCCACCGGCCCGTAGGCATTGCGCAGCACATGGCGCAGCAGCACCGTGTGCCAGCGCACCCCCGAGGCGAAGGCGGCCTCCACGTACGGGGCCCGCCGTACCCGCAGCACCTCCGCGCGCATGACCCGGGCGAAGCGGGCGATGAGCGCGATACCCACCGCGATGGCGATATTGCGGGTGCCGACGCCGAGCACGGTGACGATGGCCAGCGACATGAGCAGTTCCGGAATCGCCAGCGCCACATCGACCGCGCGGCTGAGCGCGGCATCCACGGCGCCGCCGACGGCCCCGGCGACCAGTCCGACCAGTGAGCCGACGACCAACCCGATGGCGACCGCGAAAACGACCGCGGCCAAGGACAATCCCGCCGCGTGGACGACGCGGGTGTAGAGGTCGCGACCCAGATTGTCGGTGCCGAACCAGTGCTCGGCACTCGGCGGCCGGAATTTCCGCGCGGGCGTCGCTGCCAGCGGATCGCCCCCGGCGAACAGCGACGGCGCCGCCGCCCAGCCGATCACCAGCAGCAGGGTCGCGACGGCCACGGCAAGTCCGGCATGGGCGCGCAGCGACTTCCACGCCACCGACGGGACACGCGGTGTGGTCGGCCGTTCCAGGACGACGACACCGGCCGGAACATCAGACATGAGCGCGCTCCTTGGACGAGCCGGACGGGGCGACACGGGGATCGAGGAAGGGGTGAACCAGATCGACGGCCAGGTTGACCAGGACGAAGGCCAGCGCACTCAGCACGACAATGCCTTGGACCACCGGAATGTCCTGGTAGAGCACGGCATTCTGGGTGAGCCGCCCGAGACCGGCACGGGCGAAGACGTTCTCGACCACCACGGAACCGGCGAGCACCGTGCCGACCCACAGGCCCGCCACGGTCAGGGCGGGGGTGAGCGCGGGACGCAGCACGTGGCGCAGCTGCACCCAGCGCCGTGACGCGCCCTTGGCGAAGGCCACCTCCACGAACGGCTGCCGCCAAGTGCTGTCCAGGCCGCTGTAGAGCACCTGCGCGATCACCGCACCCACCGGAATGGCGAGGGTGATCGCGGGCAGGATGGTGCCCGCGAATCCGCTGCCGCCGAAGGCCGGGACCAGTCGCAACTGGAACGAGAAGACCTGTAGCAGCAGCAGTCCCACCCAAAAGGTCGGCAACGCCGCCCCGACCGGCGGCAGCGAGGTGAGCAGACCGCGTACCCAGGGCCGCCGCACATACGCGGCGGTGCAGGCCAACGCGCCGCCGAACACCAACGCCAACGCCATGGCCGTCGAGGCCAGCGCCAAGGTGGAGGGCAGCGCCTCGATGATGGCCCGGGTCACGGGTTGGCCATTGCTGATCGAATGACCGAGGTCACCGCGCACCGCATGGGTGAGCGCCGTCCAATACTGTTGCCACAGCGGCTGATCCAGACCGTATCGAGCCTTCAGCTCCGCCACCGCGTTCGCGTCCACCGGCGTACCCGGCGCGGCGTCGAGCGCCACCGACACCGGGTCCGACGGCAACAGGAACAGCACCGCGAACGACAGCGTGAACGCCGCCCACAGGACCCCCACCGCCTGGAGAAGTCGTCCGATCACATAGCGGCCCACGGCTTCACCTCCGCACCCAGGTGTCGTGGAATTGCAGCCGGGCGGAGGCGTCGAAGGTCAGGTCGGCGACGGTCGAGGCGACGCCGATGGCCTGGGACAGTTCGATGGTCGGAATCCACAGGCCCTCGTCGAGCACCGCGCGCTGCGCGTCGCCGAGAATGCGGCCGCGCTCGGCGGGATCGGTCGCCGAAAGTTGCTGGGCGAGTCGGCTGTCCAGCGCCGGTACCGGACCGCGACCGTTCAGGTTGCGCTGGTCCACGCCGAAGGTGGTGCGGAGGATATCGCCGTCGGCCCGGGTGGTGTTGTAGTAGACGGTGTCGAAATCCCGCGCGTTCTGGCGGGCCGTCGACTCCGACACCGAGACCGGTTCCAACCGCAGATCGACGCCCACCTTGCGCAGTTGCTGCTGCACCAGTTCGAGAATCGCCTGGTTCCCCGCGAAGGCCGGGGCGAAGACGACGCCGAAGGAGAGCCGCTGACCGTCCTTGGCCCGGATACCGTCGGCGCCGGGCGCCCATCCGGCCTGGTCGAGAATCCGCCTGGCGGCGTCGGGGTCGTACTTCAGCCGCGCGGACAGGTCGGTGTAGCCGGGCGTGCGGCTGGCCAGCGAGCTGGTGCCGGTCTTGAACTCCGGGCCGAGCACGGTGTCGATCAGCTCCTGCCGGTCGATGGCCGGTAGCAGCGCCGTCCGCACGGCCGGATCGGTGAGCGCGCCGCGAGTCACATTGGGCTGCAACCCGAATGGCACTCCCGGATTGGCGGTGTACTGCACCCGCCCGCCACCGGCTTCGATCTGCGGAGCGTCCTGCGGCAGGGCATCGCTGATGGCGTCGAGCTGCCCGGAGGCGAGACTGCCGGTGCGCACCCCGGATTCGGGCACGACGGTGAAGGCGATGCCATCCAAGTACGCCTCGCCCTGGTTCGCGAAGACCGCTGAGCCCCACCGGTATCCGACGCGCTTGGTCAGGGTCGCCGAGGCGTTCTGCCGGTATTCGGTATAGGTGAACGGCCCACTGCCGATATTCGTCCCGTCGCAGCGCGCGTCGGCGGACTTCGCCACCGTCGCCTCGGACTGGATACCCAGCTGCGGTGTCGAAGTCGCTTGGAGGAACTGCACATTCGGCGTGTCGAAGTCGACGCGGACGGTATTCGCGTCGACCACCGTCGATCCGGTGTATCCGGCCAGGTAGCTGGCGGCCAACGGGGCCTTGGCCCCGCCCAGCGCCACGATGGCGTCGAAGTTCTTCTTCACCGACTCCGCCGTCAGCGGGGTGTTGTCGCTGAAGGTGATGCCTTCCTTCAAGCGGAAGGTGAACGATTTCGCGTCCGAGCTCACGAACCAGCTCTGCGCCAGCCACGGCCTGATCTCACCGCTCTCGGGGTCCTGATCGACCAGCGAGTCCACGATCTGACGGGTCACGTAGATGGTCTGGTTCGTCCCCGACTGCGCCGGATCCGAGCAGGTCGGCGCGGACGCGAGCCCATAGCGCAGGATGCCGCCCGGCCGCGGCGGTCCGGAAGGCTCCCCGCCGCCGCTCTCCGCGCCGCACGCGGCCAGACCGAGGGTCGCGGCCAGCGCGCCGAGCAGTGCCGTGGGACGGGCGAGGGATCGTTTCATCGAGCGGCTCCGGTGAGATAGCGGTCCGCGCCGAGGGGGCGGCTCGGAATGTGTTGGCGCAGTACGGGTGCGACCTCGGACTGGAAGAGTTCGAGGCTGTCGCGATGCTGGGTGTCGGTGAGTCCGTCGCTGTCGGCGCTCAGGTGGATGACCTCGTGGCCGAAGGCCTCGTGGTAGCGGTGCACCTTGGCGAGCACCTGTTCCGGGCTGCCGATGAGCGCGGAACTGCGCGCGACGAAATCCTCGACGGTGTCGAAGACGATCGGCAGGCCGCGCTGGGCGAAGGCGGCCCGGCGAGCCTGGAAAATGGGCCGGTAGATATCGACGGCCTGCTGCGAGGTGCGCGTGACCAGCACTCCGGCCGTGCCCGCGCCGACCAGGGCCTCGGCCGGATCGTGGCCGAAGGCCGCCCACTGTTCGCGGTAGTGCCGCACCAGTTCGGCGTACGGTTCGATCGGATTGGTGACATTGGCCGAGAACAGCGGGTCACCGTTGCGGGCGGCGAACTCCGCCGACTCCCGGCTCGTCGCACTGCCGTGCCAGATGCGCAGGTGCGGCTGCCAGGGTCGCGGCAGCGCCTTGGCGTCGGTGAGCGAGGGCCGGAACTGCCCCACCCAGGTGACGTGCTCGCTGGCCCACAGCTTCCGGAACAGTTCGTAGCCCTCGCGATTGCGCTCCCACTGGTCGGCGGTGGTGACGTGGAAGAGTTTGGCCTGCGCCGCGCCATTGCCCTTGCCGATGATGAGTTCGAGGCGGCCGCCGGAGAGATTGTCCAGCGTGGCGTAGTCCTCGAAGGCCCGCACGGGATCGAGCAGGCTCAGTGTCGTCACCCCGGTGAACAGCGCCAGCCGCGTGGTGACGGCGGCGATATGGCTGAGCACCACCGGCGGCGCGGAGGAAATGAACGGATCCTCGTGGCGCTCGCCGACCGCGAATCCGTCGTAGCCCAGTTCCTCGGCCAGGTGGGCGCTGTCCACCACCCGCCGCAGCCGCTCGCGCGGCGATTCGACCTGGCCGGTGACCGGGTCGGGTTGGTGGGTGATGAGGGTGAGCAGCAGGAACTTCATCGGTCATCCCTTCTCCGCTCCGGATGGTGGGATCACGATATGAACCGCGGTGGTGCGCTGTCGCCGGTCCCGATCACGGTGAATCGAATTGCCGTGATCGGGATTTCGCGGCTACCGGGCGGCCGGGCGGTGCCGGGGCAGCCACAGCGCGGGGACGAGCGCCAGCGCCATGACGAGCACGGCCCAGCCGTAGGTGCCGCGGAAGGCGTCCGCCAGGCTCTGCGCGACAGCGGGATCGACGGCGGCGGCGTGCGCGGTTTCCAGGGTCGCGCCGTCGGCTTCGCGCATCATGGCCGCGCTCAGCAGGACCGCGATGGCGGCGCTGCCGATGGCGGCGGCCGCCTGCTGGACGATGCTGATGGCGGTGGTGGCCGCCGGAATGGATTCCGCTGGGAGAGCGCGGGTTCCGGTGGTCATGGTCGGCATGATGGTCGCGCCGACGCCGATGCCCATGACGATTCCCGCGAGGGCGATGCGCCAGAAGGCGGTGTCGGCGTGGATCTGAGTGGTCAGCAGCGCGAATCCCGCTGCCGCCGTGGTGATTCCGACCAGCACGATACGGCCGGGCGCGATACGGTCGGTGAGGCGTCCGGCGATCTGCATGGTGATACCGGTGGCGAGCACCTGGGGAATTCCGTAGAGCCCCGCCTCGGTGGCGGAGAGTCCGCGCACCACCTGCCAGTACAGCGGGCCCAGCAGCATGGAGCCGAAGTACGCGCCATTGAACAGGACCAGGGTGGTGGCCGCCGAGCGGAAGGCGCGGTGGGCGAACAGGTTCAGGTTGATGAGGGGATGGTCCACGCGCAGTGCGCGGACCACGAAACCGGTGATCAGCACGGCTCCGGCGAGGGCGGGCAGCAGTGCGGCGGGGGTGGTGAAGTCGGCGCGCTCACCGCCGGTGGCGACGCCGTAGATGAGCAGGGCCAGACCGGGTGAGAGCATGAGCAGGCCGGGCAGGTCGAGCGGCGCGGTGGGCTGCGGGGTGTCGGCGGCGAGGATTCGGCTCGCGCCGAGCAGGGCGACGGCGGCGATGGGCAGGTTGATCAGGAAGATCCAGCGCCAGGAGGCGTGATCCACCAGCCAGCCGCCCAGGACCGGTCCCGCCAGCGGCCCGACCAGCACCGGAATACCCAACAGCGCCATGGTGCGGCCGAGGCGCGCCGGATCGGCGGCGCGCATCATGATGGTCATGCCGATGGGCATGATCATGCCGCCGCCGAGACCCTGGACGACGCGAAAGACGATGAGCGACTCCGCGTTCCAGGCCAGACCGGCCAACAGCGAGCCCAGCGCGAACAGGGCGATGGCGGTGAGGTACAGCCGTTTGACTCCGAATCTGCCCATGGCCCAAGCGGTTACGGGGATGACGGTGGCCAGGGCGAGGGTGTAGCCGGTGGCCACCCAGGCGATGGTGGCGAGCGGGGCCCGGAAGGCTCCGGCGAGGGGCTCGAGGGCCACATTGACGATGGTGGTGTCGAGGACGGTCATGATGGAGGCCAGCACGACCACGGTCGCGGTGGCGGCCAGGGTCGGCGGGGCGACGACCGGAAGGGGCCGGGCCGGAGCGAGTGTCGCGTTCATGGCGGGAACGCTAGGGAGGGGGCGCGGGTGTTCGCCTCTGTCGAACGACCTGGTTCGGCGGGGCGGCGGCGACCCCGGTCACCGGCGAGGTGGAAACCAGGTCATTCGACAGAGGCGGGTGCGGGGATCGGCTTCCTAGCGTGGGGGCATCGGTATTCGCCGATTCCGAATCGCTCGTCAGGAGATGCCATGTCCCCCAACCCCTTGCGCGTAGCCGTGATCATCGCCAGCACCCGCAGCGGACGCTTCGGTCCCACCGTCGCCCACTGGTTCGCCGGGGCCGCCGCCGCACACGAGGACGTGGATGTCGACCTCGTCGACCTGGCCGACCATCCCGTCCCCCTGGAGCTGGGCGGCGACCCCGACCCCGAGATGGCCGACCTCACCGCCCGCCTGGACGCCGCCGATGCGTTCGTCGTCGTGACCCCCGAGTACAACCACAGCTTCCCCGCCCCGCTCAAAGCCGCCATCGACTGGCACTACCACCAGTGGCAGGCCAAACCGGTCGGGTTCGTCTCCTACGGCGGCCTGGCCGGTGGCCTCCGCGCCGTCGAACAACTCCGCCAGATCTTCGCCGAACTCCACGCCGTCACCGTCCGCGACACCGTCAGCTTCCACAACGCGTGGGACAAGTTCGGCCCGGACGGCACCCCGCTCGACCCCGCCACCGCGATCGCCGCCAAAACCATGCTGAACCAATTGACCTGGTGGGCGCATACATTGCGGGACGGCCGCGCGGCGCGGCCGTACGCCGGATGATCGAGCCTCCGCCCGGCCGATCGGGCGCGGGTCACAGCTGGCCGCGCCGTAGAGTCGGACAACGTGTTCTACGGTCGCAGCGCGGAGATTGCCGCTATCGAGAGCCTGCTCATCGAGGCCGCGGCCGGGCGGGCCGGGATTGTCGTGGTGCGCGGCGAGGCCGGGATCGGGAAGTCGGCGCTGCTGGCCCAGATCGCGGCGAAGGCCACCGCCGCAGACGGGTCGCCGGGGTTTCGGGTGCTGCGGGCGAGCGGGACCGAGGCCGAGAGCGAGCTGCCCTTCGCCGGATTGCATCTGCTGCTCGGGCGGCAGCGGCTCGACGGGTTGCCGCAGGCGCAGGCGGAGGCATTGCGGGCGGCCTTGGACACCGGGGAGGGGCGCGGGAACCGGTTCCTGGTGGGCGCGGCCACGCTGACGCTGCTCGCCGAACTGGCCGAGGAGCAGCCGCTGCTCTGCCTGGTCGACGATGCGCAGTGGCTCGACCGGGCCTCGCTGGACGCGCTGCTGTTCGCTATCCGCCGCCTCGATGCCGAGCGGGTCGCGGTGGTGCTGGCCGTGCGCGACGATCGGCTGCCCGAACTTCAGCAGCTCGACGCCACCGAATTGGTGCTGACCGGGCTCGACGAGAACGATGCGCGGGCGCTGCTGGACGCGCGGCATCGGGACCTGCCCGCCGCGACCGCGCGGTGGGTGGTGCGCGAGTCGCAGGGCAATCCGCTCGCGCTGCACATACTTCCGACCGTGCGGCTGCCCGAGCAGATGTACGCCTCGCCCTATCGCCGCACCGATGCGCCGCATCGCATCGAATGCGCCTTCGCCGAGCAGCTCGCCGCACTCCCCCGCACCACCAGGGACCTCGTCTTGGTAGCCGCCGCCGACGGCTCGGGTGAGGCCGCGGTGATCCGCGCGGCCGCGGCGCGCTTCGAGGCCACCGACGACGATCTCGCCGCCGCCGAACAGGCGGGCCTGCTCACTCTCGACGGTGCCCGAATCCTGTTCCGGCACCCCTTGATTCGGGCCGCCGCCTATCACGACGCGACGCCCGCGCACCGGCGCGAGGCCCACCTCGCCCTCGCCGACGCTCTCGGCGCGACCGCGCCTCGGACCTCGCACCCGCACTATCTCCCCGCCGGATGGGGTGCCGTAGCGGCACCGGAGACCGCATCGCCCGTCACCCTCGACGAGGTGCGCCGCGCCTGGCATCTCGCCGCGGCCGCCACGGGTCCGGACGAAACCGCCGCCACCGCACTGGAACACGCGGCCTGCCACGCCCGCGCCCGCGGCGGATTGGCCGAAGTCGTCGCCGCCTACGAGCGATCGGCGGAGTTGAGCGTCGAGCCGTCGGACCGCGGCCGCCGCGAAGCCGCCGCCGCACAGGCGGCCGCCGATGCCGGAAACCTGGACCGTGCGGCGGAATTGGCGCAACGGGCGCTGGTCACGATGCCGGACGCACCCGTCCTGGCCTGGCTGGTCGCACTGCAAGCCGCCATCGCTCGCGAACAGGACCGCCCCCGCGTCGCGTACCGCACCCTGACCACGGCCGCCGCCGCCAGCGCGGGGAGCGATCCGGAAACCGCCGGATACCTGCTCTTCCAGGCCGCCGAATCCGCGTGGAGCGCGGGCGATCTGGCGACCGTCGGCCAGACCGCGGCACAGGCCGAACGGCTCGGACTGCCCGGCGCGGAACGCATTCGGGCCTTGGCCGACCTCGTCGGCGCACTCAATATGGAGCCCGGGAGCCAACACCGCGGCGTGACGGCCCTGCGCACCCTCGTGCGCGATGTCGCGCCGGACCGTTTCGCCGATCGCGCGCAGCTGGTGCACTGGCATCTGCTGCTCGGTGAGGTCGCGACCGTTCGCGATCTCGCCGCCGCCCTGGAGGAGGACTGCCGACGCGACGGCGCGCTCGGCGTGCTGGGCCGCGCCCTCTGGCTGCGTGCCCGCGCCGAGATTCTGCTCGGCCACTTCAGCCGCGCCACCGCCGCCGCCACCGAGGGGCTGCGCCTGGCCGCCGACACCGGGCACCGCGTGGTGGCGATCAATCAGGCCACCACCCTGGCCCACCTCGCCGCCCTGCGCGGCGACGAAGCGACCTGCCGCCAGCTGACGGCGGAGCCGCTGGCACGCGGAATCGCCCCGGGCACAGTGCATGCCGAGACGGCGCTGGCCGTGCTGGACCTCGGCCTGGGTCGACCGGAGGCGACCTTCGACCGCCTCTCGACCATGCTGTCGGGGGCCAACCGCCACGGCGCCACGGCGAGCCTGCCCGATCTCATCGAGGCGGCCCACCGCATCGACCGCCCCGACGCCGCGCGCGATGCTCTCGCCGCCTACGAGAACTGGGCCGAGCACGTGGGCCACGCGTGGGCGCGGGCCATCGCGCGGCGCTGCCGCGCCCTGCTCACCCCCGGCGCGGCGGCCGCGCAACACTTCGACGCGGCCCTCGAAACCCACTACACCAGTTCGGAATACGCCTTCGACCGCGCCCGTACCGAATTGCTCTACGGCGAATGGCTGCGCCGTGAGCAGCGCCGCGCGGACGCCCGCCGCCATCTGCGCGCCGCCGTGGAGACCTTCGAACATCTCGACGCGCGCCCGTGGGCGGACCGGGCGCGCAACGAATTGCGTGCCACCGGTGAGACGCTCGCCGCCAAGACGGATGCGAACCCGCTCAACCACCTCACGCCGCAGGAATTGCAGACGGTACAGCTGGCGGCGGAGGGCCTGTCCAACAAGGAGATCGGCGCACGCCTGTTCCTGAGTCCACGCACCGTCGGCTACCACCTGTCCAACGCCTACCCCAAACTCGGCATCACCTCGCGGCGGGAACTGGGCCGGTTCGACGACCTGACTCGGCACTGACGGCAACCTCGCGGCAGGGCTGGCTCGGCCACCCCGAATCGGTTGGAGTTGCTTGGAATTCGCTGCTATCCCGGTTAACGGGATAGCTGGTTGCGTCGGGATCTTTCCGTTACTCTTTCGACGAGAAAGTGTGACATTGCGCTCATTTCAGAGCCAAATGCTATTGATCGGGGCGCGCGGCAGCGTTCGGGAGCAGGAAGATCTACTGTGAGCGGTTGGCAGAACCTGCGCAAAACTCTTGCCGGGCAATCATCTTCGGGCGGACTGCGCGGACGCATCGGCGTCCGGACGCGACTGCTGTCGATCGTGCTCATCTCGAGCGTCACGCTGCTGGCCATCGGCGGCGGCGCGGCCGTGTATCTGGTGGACGACGCACAGGCCTCCAAGGAATGGGCCGAGCTGGCCAGCAGTACCACCAGTCCGGCCATCCTCATGGTCTCCGCCTTCGAAGAGGAGCGCCGCCTCTCGCTGCTGCGCCTGGCGGGCGATGCCGACGTGGTGCCGAATCTGGTCGCCGCACGCCAGAATTCGGATGCGGCGCTGGCCGCGGTCATGGAAAAGGGCGATGCCGCCCGCAAACTCAATCCGGACGGCTCCGCCTCGGATATCGAGGGCTACAACAAACTCTTCAATATGGTCCCGACGCTGCGCAGCGGTGTGGACGCGGTCCAGGTGCCCGCCGATCAGGTCTTCGGCTTCTTCACGGCGGTGATCGGAACGATCATCTCGGCCTCCATGCTGGCCGCCCGTGTCGCCCCGGATGCCGCGGTCGCCATCGAATTGGGTTATGGCGTCGAGCCGTTGCGCGCCGCCGAGGCGCTCTCGCAGGCCGACACCATGGGCGCGGTGGCCCTGACCACCGGTGAGTTCACCGCCGCGCAATTGCTCGAATTCTCCCATCGCGTCGGTGAATTCCGCGATCAGGTGGCCTATTCCGCGACCGTCCTGAAGGGCATCCGGCTCGAACAGCTCAATGCCATCACCACCAGCCCGGCCTGGCAGCAGGTCACGTCCATGCAGGATGCCCTGCTGTTGCGCGGGGTCTTCGGCGCGAGCGCCGAGACGGCCGACACCAAGTCCGCCAACGCCAAGTCCGACCCGAAAACCGAACTCCCCCTGGACCTCGCGACCTGGCAGCAAGCCACCGCGCAGATCAACACGGCGCTGCAGAAGCTGTGGGAGGACCAGAGCCGCGACGCCCACGACATCGCCCGCGCACAGGGGGCGGAGGCGACCCGCAACGCCCTGCTCGGCGGCGCGGCGGTCCTGCTGATCGCCACCATCGCCTTCGTCCTGGCGCTGCTGCTGGCCAACCGGTTCATCGGCCGCATGCGCCAATTGCGCCGCGCCACCCTGGAATTGGCCGATGAGCGCATGCCCGACCTGATTCGCCGACTGGGCGCGGGCGAGGGTATCGAGAACGAGGCCGATATGGCCCGGCTGGACTTCGGCACCGACGAACTCGGCCACGTGGCCGACGCCTTCAACCGCGCCCACGTCGCCGCCGTCTCGGCGGCGGTCGCGGAGGCCAAGACGCGCAATGGCATCAACGCGGTCTTCCTCAATATCGCCCACCGCAGTCAGGTGGTGGTGCACCGCCAGCTCGCCCTGCTGGACCGGGCCGAGCGCGAGGAGACCAATGCCGATCAGCTCGAATTGCTGTTCCAGCTCGACCATCTCGCCACTCGCGCGCGCCGCAATGCCGAGAACCTGATCATTCTCGGCGGTGAGCAGCCGGGCCGCCGCTGGCGCAATCCGGTGCTGCTCATCGATCTGGTGCGCGGCGCGGTCGCGGAGAGCCTCGACTACACCCGGCTGACCACCGGGCGCATGCCCGAAGTGCGCGTCTCCAGCCATGCCGTGGCCGATGTGATCCACCTGCTGGCCGAGCTCATGGACAATGCCACCGCCTATTCGCCGCCGGAATCGCCGGTGGGCGTCTCCGCCGTCGTGGTCGGCCGGGGCGTGGCCATCGAGATCTCCGATCAGGGGCTGGGCATGTCGGTGGAGGAGTTCGCCGAGCGCAATGCCATGCTCGCCGATCCACCGGACTTCAGCGTGGCGACGCTGTCCAGCGATACCCGGCTGGGGCTCTTCGTGGTCGCGAAACTGGCGGCCCGCCATGGTGTTTCGGTGCGACTGACGGAATCGGACTACGGCGGCGTGCGCGCGGTGGTCCTGGTTCCGACCGCCATCATGGAGCACACCCCCGCACTGGACGCCGGGAGCGACGGCGGTCCGGACCCCATCGAACCGAGTTTCCCCGTGCGGCGGGTTTCCGAGCGCCTCGGGGCGGCCGAGCCGGTCACACGGGTCTCCGAGCGGGTCGACGTGGCGGAGCGGATCGACGTCGCCGAACGGGCCGAGTTGCCCGAGCGCGCGCCGGAGCTGCCCACCCCGCCGTGGGTGACGCCGCAGGCTCCCCTCGCACCGCCCGCCGCACCGGTGCAGCCCGCGCCACATGCCCAGGGCGACCGCCCGGAGCTACCGCGCCGACGCCGCCAGTCCGATCCGGAGGTGAGCGTCGAACCCACCACGCCCGCCCCGGCCCGGCAGCGCACCGCCGAGGAGGCCCGCAATCTCATCAGCGCGATCGCCCAAGGCACCCGCCAGGGTCGCCGCAAGCCCGCCGACAACGGTTGGCCCCCAATCCATTAACTCCTCGACGAGAAGGCGACAATGACCACTTCCCAGCGTATCGACCTCGGCTGGCTGCTCGACGAACTGGTCAACGGGCTGCCCGACGCGCAGTCGTCGGTCCTGCTCTCCTCCGACGGCCTGCTGCTCGGCTTCTCGGCCGGAATGGACCGCGCCGACGCCGAGCGCTTCGGCGCGATGGCCTCGGCGCTGCACAGCCTGGCCCGCAGCGCCGGTCACCATTTCAAGGCCGGTGGCGTCTGCCAGACGGTGGTGGAACTCGACCACGCCGTCCTGTTCATCACGGCGGCCGGGACCAATGCCTGTCTCGCGCTGTTGGCCGGGGAGAACGCCGATATGGGCATGGTGGCCTACGAGATGAATCAAACCGTCCAGCGGGTCGGCACCCACCTGTCGGTCGACCCCCGACCCACCGCGGGTGTCCCGCAACGGCCATGAACGACCGGCGCGAACACTGGTACGAGGAGGACGCGGGCCCACTCGTCCGCCTCTACGCGGTGACTCGGGGCCGCGGCCAGGCACAACGGCCCGAGCTGAACATGGCGACGCTGGTGGTCGACGCCCACCGGGGCGCGGCCATGCGGCGCACCGAACCGGAGTACGCCGCCATTGTCGCGATGTGTCACACCCCGCTGTCGGTCGCGGAGGTCTCGGCGCATCTGCGTCTGCCGCTCACCCTGACCAAAGTGCTCATCGGCGATCTCATCGACGACGGGCGGCTGATCTTCCGGTCGCCGCCGACGACCACCGGCGCCAGATCCGACATGGGTGTGCTGCACGCCCTGCTGGAGGGCATCCGAGCGCTGTGACGGCACTCGGATGCCATCGCTCAACTCAGTTGGGCGGCAAGTCGTTTGGCATTCATGTAGCCGATCGCCTCGATGGTCACCATGGGGTTGACGCCCGGTGCGGTGGGGAAGCACGAACCATCGGCGACGACGATATTGGCGACGTCCCAGGTGGCCCCGTCCGGATTCACCGCCGATACGTCGGGCGAACCGCCCATGCGCGCGGAGCCCATGATGTGCAGTGCGCCCATGGCGCACTGGCCCGGCCCGTAGCCCGCGCTCTCGCAGGCCGCGTCGAACTCCTCGCGCGAACCGCGCACGCCGGGCTCGTAGGAGATGCCCGCCTGATGGCCGGAGAAGATGCGGCGCGCACCCGCGGCTTCGAGAATGCTTGCCGCGCCGACGATTCCGGTGTGCAAATGGGCGGCGTCGTAATCGGAGAGCCGGTACTTCACGATCGGCTCACCACTGCGATCGGTCTCGACCACACCCGGGTCGCGGTCGCGGGTGATGATGCCCACCGAATTCGTGCGCGCGAAATCGAGCATGGTGGTGCGGTAGCTCTGCGCACCGCGCCAGCTCATGAAGCCGGTGGCCAAACCCGGGTGCACCGGCCCGGTTTCGTAGATGACGCCGTAGCCCTTGCCGTCGAGATCGGCGTGCTGGCGACTGATCCGGGCCTGCAGCGCGCCCTCCCACGGCCGGATCTCCTCGTCGAAGACGCCGAAGACCGCCGCGGCGGGGTGCAGCCGCAGGTGTTTGCCGATGTTCTTGTTGCGCAGGCCCGAACGGTGCAGCAGGGCGGGGGTTTGCACGGCACCGGCGGCCACCACCACGGCGCGCGCCCGCACGGTGATCTCCACACCCTCGGAGGTGAGCGCCGCGACCGACTCGGCGCGACCGTTCTTGATCTCGATCTTGCGCACATTCGCGTCGACCACCAGCCGTGCCCCGTGCGCCTCCGCATCGGCCAGCCAGGTCTTGGTCGCGGACTGCTTCGCGCCGAGACGACAGCCGTAACCGCAACGGCCGCACTCGATTCCGGCGTCGCAGGCGTCGGACACATTGCGCGGCAAGGGATCCACATCCCAGCCCAGCGCCTTGGCGCCGCGCTCGAGCACGCTGTCGCGCGCGGAGAGCGGCGACCGGTCCCCGGTGACGCCGATGCGCTCGCCCACCACCTTCAGCGCGTCACCGAACTCGTCCTCGGCGAACTGCGGGGCGCCCAGCTCGGCCCATTCCTGCCGCACATGGTCGGGGGTGGGCAACGAGGTGCTCCAGTTGACCACCGTGCCACCGCCCAGGCAGGTACCGGCGACCAGGGTGATCTGTCCCTCGGCGGAACCCGCCGGGCCGGGCGCGTACAGCTTGGTCAGCGCATCGAGTTCACCCGCGCCGAAATCCTGGTCGTCGTAATAGTTTCCGCGTTCCAGCACCACCACGTCGAGACCGGACTCGGCGAGCACGGCCGCCGCCGCGCCGCCGCCCGCACCCGAGCCGACGACCACGACATCGCAAGTGAGCGTGGTGTTCTCGGTGTAGCGCGTCGGTGTCAGCGCGGGCCGCGGAGCCGACGGCAACGGCCCCGTGGGCGCGGGGTAGCCGATCTGTTTCCACAGCGGGTTCACCCCGGTGGGGCCGGGAGTGACGTTGTAGGACAACAGCGCTGCCTGTTTGAGCGCCTGGAAGATGGCCCGCACCGGCGCGAGCCCGGAATCGCCGAGCCGCAGCAGGGCCTTCTCGCGCTGCTCCGGCGACAGCGTGGAGAACTTGCGCGGGCCGTTGCCGGTGAGCAGACCCGTCAGCCGCGAATCCCACAGCCCCAGCAGCATGGCCAGCTGCTTCTTGTCCGCTTCCCGCGGGTTGCGGCCCAGAATCCGGAAAATCGTGTCGACCGCGCCCAGCTCCGTCGCCGCGGGCAGACTCAGCCCGTCGCCCGGCAGGAACGTATCGCAGATCATGCCCAGTGCGGCGCGCTGCTCGGCCGTTGGTTCCATGACGAATCCACCCTTCGTGACTACGGTGATTTCTACCACGCGGCGGTGAATTTTCGCTCACTATCAGCCGTGTTCACTTGGTGAAAGTTCCTCCACACGATGTGAATAGGGAATTACATCAGGTCGCGGCCCCGCGGCTCGTCGGGAGCCAGAATCATCGCGATTTCAACCGGTGTCCGTTCCCGGGCGAGCGCCGATCATCGGAGGGTCACCCATCCGGCATCTCCCCCGAGGTTTCGCCTTGCCCGCACTCGTTCAACGGCCCGACACCGGCCGCACCGTCCCACGGTCGGGGTTCCGGCCCGGCGGCGCGTGGCTGCGGCTGGTGAGTCCACTCGTCCTCGTCGCGGCCTGGCAGCTGGCCAGCTCCACCGGGGTCCTGCCCGAGCGGCTGTTGGCCGCGCCGACCACCGTCGTGGCGACCACCGTCGACCTGCTGCGCGACGGCACGCTCACCGATGCCGTCACGGTGTCGCTGCAACGCGCCGCGCTCGGCTTCGTCATCGGCGCGACCGCCGGTATCGGGCTCGCCGTCCTGGCCGGGTTGAGCCGGTTCGGCGAATACGCCATCGATCCGCCCATGCAGATGCTGCGCACGCTCCCCTTCTACGGCCTCATTCCGCTGCTCATCCTGTGGTTCGGCATCGGCGAACTGCCGAAGATCGCGCTGGTCGCCTTCGGTGTGTCGATTCCGCTGTACCTCAACACCTTTGCCGGAATCCGGGGCGTGGACGGCAAGCTCGCCGAGCTCGCCCGGGTGCAGCGGCTGAGCAAGCCCGCGCTGGTCCGCCACATCGTGCTGCCGGGCGCGCTGCCCCAAACCCTGGTCGGGCTGCGCCAGGCCCTCGGCGTGGCCTGGCTGGCGCTCATCGTCGCCGAACAGGTCAATGCCGACGCCGGACTCGGCTACCTCATCAACAATGCCCGGGATTTCCTGCGCACCGACGTGATCGTGGTGGGTCTGCTGGTCTACAGCGTGCTCGGCCTGATCACCGATGCGGCCGTCCGGCTGATCGAAAGGAGAGCGCTCGCATGGCGACGCGGATTCTTGAACTGACCGAGGAGGCGGCGGCCGCGCCCGCGCATCCGCCCGTGGCCCGAATTCACGGGCTGGGCAAGGCCTTCGGTGAACGGCAGGTGTTGACCGGTATCGACCTCGAGATCCAGCGCGGCGAATTCGTGGCACTGCTCGGGCGCAGCGGTTCGGGCAAGTCCACGCTGCTGCGCGCCCTCGCGGGGCTCGACGGCGAGCACACCGGCGAACTGGTCGTCTCCGGAGAGGTCGCCGTGGCGTTCCAGGAGCCGCGACTGGTGCCGTGGAAACGCGTGCTCGCCAATATCGCACTGGGACTGCGCCATTCGGATCCCAAGCGCGCGGCGCGGGCGGCGCTCGAGGAGGTCGGGTTGGGCGAGCGGGCCGAGGCCTGGCCGCTCACCCTCTCCGGCGGTGAGGCGCAACGCGCGTCGCTCGCCCGGGCATTGGTGCGCGAACCCGATCTGCTGCTGTTGGACGAACCCTTCAGCGCCCTGGACGCGCTGACGCGCATCACCATTCACAATCTGGTGCGCCAGCTGTGGACGCGCTATCGGCCCGGCGTCCTGCTGGTCACCCACGATGTGGACGAGGCGCTGCTGTTGGCCGATCGCGCCCTGGTCCTCGGTGACGGCCGGATCGCACACGAGATCCGCATCGACCTGCCGCGCCCGCGCCACCGCGACCATCCCGAATTCCTCGCGCTGCGCCGCGCTCTGCTCACCGAACTCGGTGTCTCCCCGGAAGGAACCGCATGACGTCGCGACGACTGCTCGCCGCCGCCCTCGCTCTCACGGCCGCCCTGGTAACCGCCTGCGGCAGTGGTGATTCCGTGGACGAGTCGGTGCGCGCCGACGGCACCGTGGATCTGTCCAAGGTGACGCTGCGCATCGGCGATCAGAAGGGCACCGGCACCCAGGCGCTGCTGGAGGCCGCGGGCGAACTGAAGGATATTCCGTACCGGATCGAGTGGTCGCAGTACACCTCCGGGCCGCCCATGCTGGAGGCCATCAACGCGGGCGCGGTCGATATCGGCGGCGTCGGCAACGCCCCACCGGTCTTCGCGGCGGCGGCCGGATCGAAGATCAAGATCGTCTCGGCGTATCGGGTGGGCACCAGCGGACAGGCCATCGTGGTACCGCCGAATTCGACGCTGCGCGCGCCGGAAGACCTGCGCGGCAAGAAGATCGCGGTGGCCAAGGGCAGCTCCGCCCACCATCACCTGCTGACCGTGCTGGACAAGGCCGGGTTGAGCTTCGACGATATCGAGCCGCAATACCTGCAACCCGCCGACGCGCTGGCGGCGCTCACCACCGGACGCGTCGACGCCTGGGCCATCTGGGATCCCTACACCGCGCAGGCGCAGCAGCAGGCGCAGGCGCGAATCCTGGTGGACGGCAAGGGCTATGTCGAGGGCGACGCCTTCTACGTGGCCGGTGACAAAGCCCTCGGCAAGACCGGCACCGCCACCGCACTGCGCGATCTGCTGGACCGGATCAAGCGCGCCCACACCTGGGTGAACGCCAATCCGGAGCCGTGGTCGCGCACCTTCGCCCAGCTCACCGGGTTGCCCTACGAGGTGGCGCACCAGTCCGTCACCCGGGAGCCGTACCGGGACCATCCGATCGACGATGCCACCATCGCCGCCGAACAGCGCGTCGCCGACATCTTCGCCGACGCCGATCTGGTGCCCGAGCGGGTCACCATCACCGACTTCATCGACACCCGGTTCAACGACCTCTACCCGCCCGCCTGAAACGGAGAAGACCCGAATGACGTTGTCGTTCCACTGGTTCCTGCCCACCTACGGTGACTCCCGCAACCTGGTCGCGGGCGGGCACGGCACCCCCATGTCGGGCGACCGGCCCGCCTCCCTGCGCTATCTGAACCAGATCGCGGGGGCGGCGGAGGAGAACGGTTTCGAATCCGTGCTCACGCCCACCGGCGCGTGGTGCGAGGACGCCTGGCTCACCACCGCCATGCTGGTGGAGACCACCCGCACCCTGAAATTCCTGGTGGCGCTGCGCCCCGGGCTCATCAGCCCCACCCTGGCCGCGCAGATGGCGGGCACCTTCCAACGGCACTCCGAGGGGCGACTGCTCGTCAATGTGGTGACCGGCGGCGAGAGCCACGAACAGCGCGCCTTCGGCGATCACCTCGACAAGGAGCAGCGCTACCGGCGCACCGGGGAATTCCTGGACGTGGTGCGCCAGCTCTGGCATTCGCGCGAGCCCATCAGCGTTGCGGGCGAACACATTCGGGTGGAGAACGCCCTGCTCACCAATCACCCCGACCCGGTGCCACCGATCTTCTTCGGCGGCTCGTCACAGGCGGCCGGTCCGGTCGCCGCCAAGTACGCCGACACCTATCTCACCTGGGGCGAACCACTTTTCGCGGTCTCCAAGAAGCTGGAGTGGATTCGCGGACTCGCCGTGGACCACGGCCGCACGCTCGACTACGGCCTGCGCATCCACGTCATCAGCCGTGACACCTCGGAGCAGGCGTGGGCGGAGGCCGACCGCCTGCTCGCCGGTATCGACCCCGCGGATGTCGAACGCGTACAGGCGAATCTGGCGCGCAGCGAATCCGAGGGCCAGCGTCGCATGACCGAACTCCACGGCGGCGACACCTCCCGCCTCGAGATCGCCCCCAACCTCTGGGCAGGCGTCGGCCTCGTCCGCGGCGGCGCGGGCACCGCCCTCGTAGGCTCCCACGAAGAGGTCGCCGACCGCCTCACCGAATACTCCCGCCTCGGCCTCCGCCACTTCATCCTCTCCGGCTACCCCCATGTGGAAGAGGCCTATTGGTTCGGCGAGGGCGTCCTCCCCATCCTCCGCCGCCGCGGCCTATGGCACCCGGAACGCCAAACTCCCCTCCGCCCCGCCGCCACCCCCTTCGCCGCCGCCTCCAGCAGCTGACCGCCCATACCTCCACACCTGCCCGCCAGCGCACTTGTGCGCTGGCGGGCAATAGTCGTGCGCGCATGGGCAATGAATCCGCGCACCGACCCGCCGAAGATGGTGAGCGACAAACGATTTCCCCGCACTCACCGAGGTGACGGTATGACCAAGCCCGACCTGGCCGACGCACCGGCCCGACTGTTCGATCTGATGCTCGGATCTTGGATCGCACAGGCCGTCGGCACGGCCGCCGACCTCGGCGTAGCGGACGCGCTGGCGGACGGACCGCGCCACGTGCGCGCCCTCGCCGCCGAACTCGATGCCGACCCCGACGCGCTGTATCGACTGTTGCGCGCACTCATCACCGTCGGGATCGTCACCGAAAAGCCCGGGCGCGGTTTCGAATCGACCGAACTTGCGCGGTCCGGGGCGGGTCGCTGCCGCTGCGGGCCGGGCGCGGGCCGCTGGAGGTTGTCCGGATTCCCGGTGATGACGGAATCGGCGCTCTCGCGTCCGGGCTGATCGGGCAGCTGCCGAGCCAGGTCGGCGAGCACAGTGCCGTGGTCGCCGACCGATTGAGTTCCGCCGTGGTCGATCTGGTGTCGGTGGCGCTGGCCGAGCGGACCGATTCGGCGCTTGTTCTCGGGTCCGAGGCTGGGCAGCGCACGCTGCTGCCGCGTATCCAGTCGTTCATCGACGAGCGGTTGGGCGATCCGGAGCTGTGTCCCGAGATGATCGCCGCCGCTCACCATATTTCGACGCGGTATCTGTACAAGCTGTTTCGTGCCGAGGGCTGTGGCGTGGCCGAGTGGATTCGCGGGCGCCGTCTGGAGCGGTGCCGGGCCGATCTGCTCGACCCGGCCGCGCGTGGGCGCACCGCGCATGCCATCGCCACCCGCTGGGGGTTCACCAGCCCGGCTCATTTCACGCGAATCTTTCGGCGTGCCTATGGTTTCCCGCCCGGCGAGTTCAGGATCCGGAATCAGGGCTGAGGCCACCGGGCGGGACGCGGATCACTTCGGGGGCAGGGGGGTGTTCACCGTGGTGAAGTACTGGACGGCGGCCGCGATCGCTACCGGGGCGGTGACGAAGATCTGGCCCGCGAGGGTGCCCAGGAAGCCGAAGGCGGCGGCACCGGCCAGGCATCCGGCGAGCGGGCCGGAGCCGAAGATGGTCAGCAGGGGGGCGGTGAGGGCGGCACCGGCCAGTGCGCCGCCGATGCAGCCCACGGCCGCGCCGCCGATGCCGCCGACCAGGGTGCCGATGGTGGCACCTGCGCTGATGGTGCTGGTCAGGCGGGTCCAGGCGGCGACTTCGCGCTCGTACTCCGACTTCCAGGGGGCCTGGTTCTCGAAGGGCAGCGCGACCGGCTTGTACTGTGCGTGCGCCTCGTCGAACTGCGGGGTCAAAGTGGCGGTGCGACCGCTGATCTCGGCGGCGATCGGAAATACGAAATCGTCCACGCGGAAGTTCAATTCGGTTCCGGCCACCACCGTGCCGTCGGCCGCTTTGACCTTGAATACGCCGTCCTCGACGGCCAGGGAACCGGCATCGGTCTTGATAACGGTGTGCTGCTCGGTATTGGTGGCGGTGTAATTGACCACCCCAGCATCGGTCTGCTCGGGGGCCGCGCCCGCCGTACCCGTGGCCGCACCCAGGGCCGCCACCACCAACGCCGCGACCGCGGCGAACTTCCTCATCCTCATGGAACCGCTTCCCTCGAAAAACACTGTCCGACAACTGACAGCGGTCAGCATCGAGCAAATGCGCGGACGCTTCGAGGGTAAAAACCAGCGAGATTCCGAAGCGGGGCGTTATCCCGCTTTCGCGGCCGCCTTCGCCTGCTTCTTGAATTCCCGTACCTGCGCCAGGGATTCGGCATCGGTGACATCGGCGACCGAGCGCCGGGAATCACGCTCGCCGTACGCGCCCGCGGCCTCACGCCAACCCTTGGCCTCGAAACCGCCCTGTTTTCCCAAGAGCGCCAGGAAGATTCGCGCCTTCTGATCACCGAAGCCAGGCAGGGCCTTGAGCCGCTTCAGCACTTCCTTGCCATCGGGATTCCCGTCGGTCCACAGCCCGGAGGTACGGCCGTCGTAGTGCTCGACAATGTAGCGGGCCAATTCCTGCACCCGGCGCGCCATCGACCGCCCGTAACGGTGAATGGCCGGAGGGGTGGCCCCCAACTCCTCGAATTCCGCCGGATCCGCCTGCGCGATGCGGTGGATATCGAAGCCACCCATGCGCTCGGCGATCTTCTGCGGTCCGCGGAACGCGTGTTCCATCGGGAACTGCTGATCCAGGGCCATTCCCACGAGCAATGCGAAATCGTCCGTGGAGAGCAGTTCGTCAGCTTTCGGGTCCTGCGCGATACACAGCTTCCGGGTCGCCATGTACAGCATCATCGCATTCGAAGAGAAATGGCGGGGGCAGCCGGGGTATGGTCGGCCGCATGCCTGACACTATGGCGTTCCCCACAGTGGGCTCCGTGCCGCATAACGGCACGCGGTCCGGGCTGGTTCCGGATCGGTTCGACAAGAACGGCCAAGATCAACTCGTTGATGTTCGCGACCTGCGCGCCGCGCTACCGGGAATCCGGAGCCTGCGCGGCTGGGCCCACGAGGCGCTCGCCCCGCGGCCCGGCGAGAGCGCACTCGATATCGGCTCCGGCACCGGCACCGAGGTGCTGGCCCTCGCCGAACGCGTCGGCCCCACCGGCACGGCCATGGGCGTGGAGCCCGATCCGCTGCTGCTGGCCAAGGCCGAGCGGCGCGCCGCCAACCACGGCTCCACCGCCAAATTCATCTCCGGCGACGCCTACGGGCTGCCGTTCGGCAACGACACCTTCGATGTGGCCCTGTGCGAGCGGGTGTTCCAGCACCTGACCTCCCCCGCCCGCGCGGTCGGCGAGATCGCCCGGGTGCTGAAGCCGGGCGGGCGCGTGGTGGTGATGGACAGCGACTGGGGCACCGCGATCGTCCATCCGGGCGACCGCAAGGTGGTGCACGAGGTCATCGAGACCATGATCGCCAGCACCACCAACCCCTTCGCCGGACGCAAACTGGCCGGACAGCTGACCCACGCCGGGCTGGTGGTCGACGACATCGGCTCGCACGCCCTGATCCAGGACCAGCGCGCCGGAGCCGGGGCCCTGGTCGCCCGCGTCGCCGATATGGCGGTGGCCCGCCGCGCCATCACCCAGGAGCAGCGCGACCAACTGGTCGCCGACCTGGAGGTCGGTGCCGCCTCGGGTGACATTCACCTGTCGGTGACCATTTTCGCCGTCCTGGCCCACAAACCCGCCTGAACACAGAGGACAAACGAAGAGGCGCGCACCGGAATCCGGTGCGCGCCTCGACATTTGGTGCGGTGTGACCGATGCGCTCCCGGGCGCGTCGGGCGGTCGCGCGCACCGCTCCGGTACGCGCGGAACGCGCCTTACTTACCGGCCTCGAGCAGCTTCTCGGTGGCGGCGAGCAGGACGCAGGTGGCCAGACCGTCCATGGCCTTCTCCAGCTCGGCCTCCTTGGGGAAGCTCGGCGCGATGCGAATGTTCTTGTCCTCCACGTCCTTTCCGTACGGGAAGGACGAACCGGCGGGGGTCAAGGCGATACCCGCGGCCTTGGCCAGCGACACCACGCGGCTCGCGGTGCCCTCCAGCACATCGAGGCTGATGAAGTACCCGCCCTTGGGCTCGGTCCACGACGCCACCTTGGACGCGCCGAGGCGGTCCTCCAGAATGCGCAGCACCAGTTTGAATTTCGGCTCCAGAATGGCGCGGTGCTTCTGCATGTGCGCGCGCACCCCGTCGGCATCCTGGAAGAAGCGCAGGTGCCGCAGCTGATTCACCTTGTCGGGGCCGATGCTCTTCTTGGCCGCGTACTTCAGGTACCAGTCCAGGTTGGCCGAGGCGGCGCCGAAGAAGCTCACCCCCGAACCCGCGAAGGTGATCTTCGAGGTGGAGGCGAAAACCAAGGGGCGGTTGGGATTTCCGGCGGCGGCCGCCATACCGAGCACATCCAGCACCGGATCGGCGGTATCAGTCAGCGGGTGCACCGCGTAGGCGTTGTCCCAGAACAGCCGGAAGTCCGGCGCCGCGGCGGGCATCGAGACCAGTTCCCGCACAACGTCTTCGGAGAAGGTGATGCCGGTCGGGTTGGAGTAGTTGGGCACCGCCCACAGACCCTTGATGGTCGGATCGGCGGCCAGCAGCTCCGCGATGGCGTGCACATCCGGCCCGTCGTGGCGCATGGGAATCGGAATCATCTCGAAGCCGAGCGACTCGGTGATCGCGAAGTGCCGGTCGTACCCGGGCGCGGGGCACAGGAACTTGCGCACCGGCTCCTGCGCCCACGGCCGCGGCGAATCCGGGGTGCCGTGCAGCATGGCGAAGGCGATCACATCGTGCATGAGCTCGAGGCTGGCGTTGTTGCCCGCCAGCAGGTTGTCCACCGGGATGCCGAGCAGTTCACCGAAGATGGCGCGCAGTTCGGGCAGCCCGTGCAGGCCGCCGTAGTTGCGCACATCGGTGCCGGTGCCGTCGCGGTAGTCCTCGATGCCCGGCAGCGACAGCAGATCCTTCGACAGGTCGAGCTGCTCGGGCGAGGGCTTGCCGCGGGTGATGTCCAGCGTCAACTTCTCGGTCTCGAGCTTCGCGTAGTTCGCGCTTTGCGTCTCGTGTTCCGACACGAGCTCCGCATGGCTCATCAAACCGATCTGCGTCTGCCGGGGCATCCTCGAGGCCTTTCCAACGGCGTGGGGTATTTGTCAGGGTCGCGGTAGCGGACCCAGCGCCCCACGTTACTCGCGGACGGCACCGAAGTGGCAGCTATATATCGATACTCGGACCCCGGGACCCCACCCGGAAAATAAAGGGGACCCAGCGCACCCGGCAGAGCCCGTTGACCCTTGCTGCCTTCCGGCCCTGGGGGAGTTCACAGGATGCGCGCCGCGCTGGATCCGTCGGCCAGTGTAGCCGCTCACCGAGACTCCCGCCGCCCCGGGTCGCTACGATCTGACCGACATTGCGGGGGTGGCCCGCTCTACACCGAGGGGAAACAGCAGTGACAGGCACAAACCCGCCGCCGGGCGGCGCGCAACAACCGGGGAACCACCAGGAAACCGCGCAATGGTGGGCCACGCCGCCCGCCGGAACGGATTCCCAACCGGTGCAGGGCGATCCGACCATGCTGAATTACAACCCGGGACAACAGGTTCCGGATCCGACCATGTTGAACTACGGCGGCGGCTACACCCCTCCCCCACAACCGGCCGCCGGGCAGCAGAACTACGGCCAGGCCGGGTACACCAGCGGCCCCGCGCCGGTCCAGCCCGGTTATGCCAGCGGTCCCGCGCCGGTCCAGCCCGGCTACGCCAGCGGGCCCGCGCAGCCGCAGTATCCGGGCGGCCCGCCGCCGATGCAGCCGCCCGGCTACGGCGGCTACCCGCAGTCGCCCGGCCCGTCGGGCAACAAGACCGGACTGATCATCGGCGGCATTGTCGGCCTGGTGGTGCTGGTCGGCATCGGTATCGGCGTGGTCGCGGTCACCAGCAGCGACGATCCCATCAAGATGGGCGGCGACGAGAAGTCGAAGACCAATGCCGACGGCAAGTACTCGATGGAGAACATCACCAACGCGTGCTCGCTCATCGATCCGTCGGTGCTGACCAAGTGGGCCAAGAACTCCTCGGGCAATCCCGAGCACACCGAGACCCAGCCGACCGAGTACACCGGCGGCAGCCTCGACTGCAAGGCCGGATACACCGAGCCCAGCGTCGCCAGCAAATACCACGACAACGAGGCCGACATCACGCTCGACGTCTCGTTCCTGGGCAACAGCGAGTACAGCAAGCCCGACTACGACTTCTGGAAGCAGTCCGATACCGGCACCACCGGCAGCGGCCGCTCCTCCGGGGACGTGACCGGCATCGGCGAGCAGGGGTACTGGAGCTCCAAGGTCGACGACTACTCTAGCTTCTCCGTCCTCGACTACACCGTGGCGGTGCAGGACAGCAATGTCTCGGTCAAGGTGAAGATCAGCCTCGACCGCGGCCAGGGCGAATCCGTCAGCAAGGACGAGGTGGCCACCGTCGCCAAGCAACAGGTCCAGAAGGCCCTCGACGGCCTGAAGAAGTAGGTCTGACGACCCGGTTTGCCTCCACCCGGGGGTCAGCCGGTATATTGCTCGACGGAGGATTCGCCTAGTGGCCTATGGCGCTCGCCTGGAACGCGGGTTGGGTTAACGCCCTCAGGGGTTCAAATCCCCTATCCTCCGCCACACAAGGCTCGGGCCGGAAGCGTTTCGCTTCCGGCCCGAGCTTTGTTTCCCCACAGGGTGGTCAACTAATGACCGCCGTGGCTGTGTTGGCCGCCTTTGACTTTCGCGTCCTGCGGCTGGGCCTGTGCGCCCTTGCGACCCGCCTCGTGCGGGTCGGCGGCGTTGGGCCCACCGAAGCTACCGGTGCTGGCCTGGCCGCCACGGCTGGCTTGCTGTTCCGTGTCCTTGCGATTGCCGAACTGTCCGGGGTTGTTCGGATCAGCCATTTCCGACCATTCCTTTCTCGTTCTCGTTCGCTGAATCACTGTGGACTCGCTGTCTCGGTCCACGTGTTCGCACTACCCGCTCGCACACGGCTAAACCTCGATCCGACAATTCGTGGCAAATGGTTGCGCACCAGTCGGATTGGTCCGTGGTCAGCGACGCAGCGCGGCGACGACCTCGTTCAGCGCCGTGTCCAGGAGATTCGCGTACGCGTCGGGGTCGGGAATGATGCGCGGGTCGGAGTGGACCGAAATCGTGATGGCGCCGCCCAATCCGTGCACGCCGTGGGTGAGGCGCATCACCGTGCCGAGTGCGGGGAAGCCCGCGGTGAAACGGACGCGGCCGCCGCCGAAGACCAGGTCGGCGGGGCCGCGATCGACGCTGGACACCACGGTGTGACCCGAAACACTGTCGGGCAGAACGTCTATCGGATAGTGCAGGACGTCCTTGCGCAGCACGGGAGCCGGGATGGCGAAGGTCACAGCGTCCTGCGCGCCGTGCAGCGGATGGCGGGCGCGGGTGCGGCGCGCGGTCAGGTCGGCGGCGATGCGTTCGGCGCGCGGTCGCGGATCCGCTTCGGCCACCGCGAGGTTCACCGAAAGGTCGCGGTAGCGATTGCGCGCTCCCGCCGCCGCACCGGCTACCGCCATGGGAACCTGCGCGGCCAGCTCCGGCGCGACCTCGCCACGCGCGGTCAGATAGCGCTGGAGGGCCAGCGATACAGCGGTCAGCACAACCACCGTGACGGAGTAGCCGGGTGTTCGCGTGTCGGTTGCCGATCGCACCAGCATGCGCACCTCGTGCCGCGGCGGACCGCTCGCGCCAGCGGGCAGGCCGGTGCCGTTCAACAGGTTCGGCGGATAGCCGGGTGAGGGCGGCGGAAGTTCACCCGCGTCGGTGAGTTCGGCGAGCGCGCGCTGGGCACGATAGGCCGCGACACCGCGAATCATGGTGCGGCCCAGCCCTACCGGGATGAGCGGTACGGCGGTGGCCGCTGACAGCCAGCGCCCGAATTCGCTGGTGAAGGCAGATCCAAGGCCGAGGACGGAACCGAAGGCAGCGGATGCAGCGGCACTCCGGGCTTCGTCGGCGCTCCCATTCGCGGCCGCCGCGCTGACAGGCGCACCCCCAGCCCCGGCAACGCTCCCTCTCGTGGCGGCGGCGCTGGCGTCTTCGGAATCATCGGCAGCACCTGCGAATCCACGTTCCCCACTGTCGGATTCACTGAACAGTGCGCGCGCGATATCCGCGGCGCGGCGGCCGTCCGCCAGGGCATGGGAGAGTTGCAGCACCGCCACCAGCGCCGGTTCGTCCGGATCCACCGGGGCCTGCGCGACGGCACGAAAGATATGCAGTCGCCACGGGCGGTGCGTGGCATCGAGGCTGGTGTCGAGGATTTCACCCAGTGCGGCGGTGACGGCCGTCCAGGTCGGCGTCGGCAGCTCGTGTTCGACGAATTGATCTTCAGCGAAATCGGCGGCGACCCAGGCCGGGTACGCGAGATTCGCGGGCGCGTCCCGCACGCGCAGCAGCAAATCCGGAATGTGGCTGACGCGCTCGGCGATTCGCGCGCGCAGGCGCGCGGTGGGCAACCCGGTGTCGGTGAAGCAGTACAGCAGAAACAGGTCGTTGCGGGTGCGTGTGGACAGCCAGTACATGGTCGCGTCCCGGGGCGCGAGCGAGTTCACCCGACGACGATATCGGCGCGGGGACGGGTGTGAAATTCCGGCCCGCGCGCAATGCCTGCGTGCTACCGTCTGTAGTAGAAGCCTTATCACTCTCCTCTGGGGGCGGGGTGACCGCACAATGGCAACGTCAACTCGCGCGACATCGACGCGCACCGGTCGTCGAGCGGCCGAACAAGCCAATGCCATGGACGAGCGGTATCAAGCCGCGGCATTTCTGAAAAGGTCCATCAACAAGGTATTTCCGACTCACTGGTCTTTTCTGCTCGGTGAAATCGCGCTCTACAGCTTCATCATTCTGCTGCTCTCCGGCGTCTATTTGACCTTGTTCTTCGACCCGTCCATGTCCGAGGTCATCTACGACGGCTCCTACCAGCCACTGCGCGGCGTCACCATGTCACGGGCCTACGAATCCGCGCTCGAGATCTCCTTCGACGTCCGCGGCGGCTTGTTCGTGCGCCAGATACACCATTGGGCCGCACTGCTTTTCACCGCCGCCATGATCGTGCACCTGTGCCGCGTCTTCTTCACCGGCGCGTTCCGCAAACCGCGCGAGGCCAACTGGGTGATCGGCGCGCTGCTGCTCATCATCGCCATGTTCGAGGGCTTCTTCGGATACTCGCTGCCCGATGATCTGTTGTCGGGCACCGGATTACGCGCCGCCTTCGCCGGAATCACCATGAGCGCGCCGGTGATCGGAACCTGGTTGCACTGGCTGCTGTTCGCCGGAGACTTCCCCGGCGAGATCATCATCCCGAGGCTCTACATCGCCCACGTGCTGCTGTTCCCGGGCATCATGCTGGTGCTGATCGTCGCCCATATCGCGCTGGTCTGGTACCAGAAGCACACGCAGTACCCCGGAGCCGGGCGGACCGAGCGCAATGTCATCGGCACCCGCATCGTGCCGGTGTTCTCCCTGGACCAGGGCGCGTTCTTCGCCTTCAATCTGGCCGTGCTCGCCATCATGGGCGGACTGCTTCAGATCAATCCGATCTGGAATCTAGGCCCCTACAACCCCTCTCAGGTCTCGGCGGGTACCCAGCCCGACTTCTACATGATGTGGACCGATGGATTCCTGCGCCTGTTCCCGGCCTGGGAGCTCTACATTTTCGGCCATACGGTGCCGGGCGCGTTCTCCATCGCCATCGTCATGCCGCTCATCTTCGCGCTGCTCATCGCTTACCCGTGGATCGAGAAACGGCTGAGCGGCGATCGCGTGCACCACAATCTGCTGCAGCGACCGCGCGATGTGCCCACCCGTACCGCCATCGGGGCCATGGCGCTGACCTTCTACGTCATTCTCACGCTGGCCTGCGTCAATGACATCATCGCGCTGACCTTCGACATCTCGCTCAACGCGACCACGTGGTTCTTCCGCATCGCGCTGCTGCTCGGACCGCCGCTGGCCTACTTCATCGCGTACCGGCTGTGCATCGGGCTGCAACGCGGCGACCGCTCGGTGCTGGAACACGGCATCGAAACCGGTGTGGTGCGCCGACTTCCGCACGGGGAGTACATCGAATTGCATCAGCCGCTCGGGCCGGTGGACGAGCACGGGCACCCGATCCCACTGGAGTACCAGGGCGCGAAGGTGCCGCGCAAACTCAATGAGCTCGGCGTCGCCGGACGACCCGGTACGGGCGCGTTCTTCCGGGCCGACCCGCCCGAGGAGCGCGACCTGCACCGCACCACGGAGCGCGAGGAGGAGCACAAGCAGCTCGCCGTCCTACGCCGTGCACAGGAAGACGGCAACGGCCACCGGCCCTGATACGGCGTCAGCCCAAACGGGTACGGCCCGACACACACCCCGACATGCGAAGAGCCCCGAGTCCGCACTGACTCGGGGCTTGGCGTTTCATCGGATCAGGCTCGTCCGAACTCTCCGTCGGAGACGCCCATCACGAACGCGTCCCATTCACCGGGGGTGAACGCCAGAATCGGCCCGTGGCCGTGGTCCTTGCTGTCGCGGACCGCGATGTTGCCGTCCCGCAGAAACGCGACTTCCACGCAGTTTCCATTCGGGCCGCTATGTTTGCTCTTGCGCCATGAGGCGCCTACCAAATCCACCTTCACGGTTGTAGCTCCTTCGCTGCGTCATGCATGAGGTATTGCTGGCATCGTTCCTGTGACACTCGAGACCGGCGAAAAGCCAGGTCTCGCAGTCCGCCTGTGGAAGCGCGCAACTGAGTGTGCAACCCGTTTCTCTGCACTTCACGATGGGAATGCGCCCCCGAGGCCGTTCCCGCGCTAAAGACTAGCACCGTTCGTCAATAGGAGATCGCATTCTTTCGAATTCAATCAGCAAATGCATGGCAATGTTTGCTGGCTAACTATTTGCGGAATAATTGCAGGAATGCGATACGTCCGAATATCGGAAGCCGCATATTTGTTGCGAGTCCAATTCGCGCGGGACCGGCGAACCGGCGGGCGAAACCGGACAGCCGACCGTCCGGGATGATGGGGGTATGGCCGAATCATCGCAGGACGACAGCGCCCGCGACCGAGATGAGACCGGACGGGCGCGTAATGCGCGCCCCCGTGATCGTTTTGGCCGCCCGCTGCCGATGGGCAGCGTCGGCGTACCTCGCATACCGGACGATCTCTCGTTGCCTCCTGCGGAAACGCTCGCCTACGCGCAACGACTGCTCGATGACGGACTCGCCTTCAACGCCCATGAGGTCCTCGAGGCGGCCTGGAAGAACGGACCGTTCGCCGAAAGGATGCTGTGGCAGGGCCTGGCCCAATTTGCCGTTGGCCTCACCCACATTCAGCGCGGAAATTCGAAGGGTGCGAGGACGCTGCTCGAGCGTTCCGTGGCCCGCCTCGAGGCCTTCGGACCACCGCCGTACGGGATCGACAGCTCCGGGCTCGTCGCCCACGCCACCGCTCTCCTCGCAAACCTGGACACCGGCGAACCCATCGCGGAGGAGAGGTTGCGGGTGCGACTCACCCGAGCAGAACAGGACTCGCGTCGACGCAACTAGGATCGGGTGACGTGTCAGCCGTCCAGCCCCACTCCGCGCACCGCTCCACCGGCGGTGGCGCGACCGTCGGCAAGGGGCGGTTCGCGCCCAGTCCGTCGGGGGATCTGCACGTGGGGAATCTGCGCACCGCGCTGTTGGCTTGGCTGTTCGCGCGGTCGACCGGGCGCGGGTTCCTCCTGCGCATCGAGGATCTCGATCGGGTGCGGCCGGGAGCGGCGCAGCGGCAGTTGGCGGATCTGGCGGCCATCGGGCTGGAGTGGGATCCGCCGGTGGTCGAGCAGTCCACGCGGCTCGCACTGTACGAGGCGGCGATCGAGCGGCTCACCGCGGCGGGGCTGACCTATGAATGCTTCTGTACCCGAAGGGAAATCCAGCAGGCCGCGACCGCGCCGCACGGCCCGATGGGCGCGTACCCGGGAACCTGCCGCGATCTCACCGCGGCCGAACGCGCCGAGCGCCGCGCCGCGGGCAGGCCCGCCGCGCTGCGATTGCGGTCCGCCGTCACCGATTTCACCATCACCGACGAGCTGCACGGCGAATACCGCGGCGCGGTCGACGATCTGGTGCTGCGGCGCGGCGACGGCATGCCCGCCTACAACCTCGCCGTGGTGGTCGACGACGCCGACCAGGGCGTCGACCAGGTGGTGCGCGGCGACGACCTGCTGCCCTCCACCCCGCGCCAGGCGTATCTGGCCACACTGCTCGGCCTACCCGTGCCGCATTACGCACATGTGCCACTGGTGCTCAACACCGAGGGCCAGCGCCTGGCCAAACGCGATGGCGCGGTGACCCTCGGCGACCGCCTCGCCCTCGGCGAAACCCCTGAGCAGGTGTTCGGTTTGCTGGCTCGGTCCCTCGGCTACCAGGCGAACACGCCCCCCGAACTGCTCGCCGAATTCCGACCCGCCGACCTGCCACGCGCACCGTGGCGACTCGATCCCGCGCGGCTTGTTGCGAGCAACCCGGGTCCGTAACGTACGCACTCGACCAGACCACCCGGACGCACATCGAACGAGGACGGCCACAACAATGACAAGCGGTGGGTACGACCCCAACCAGTATCCGCAGGGCGGACAGCCGTACGGGCAGAACCCCGGCGGCGGGCAGCCGTACGGCCAGCCGCAGTACGGGCAGCAGCAGCCGTATGGGCAGCAGCCCTACGGTCAGCAGTCCGACCCGTACAACCAGCAGCCGCAGTTCGGCCAGCAGCAGCCCTACGGTCAGCAGTCGGACCCCTACAACCAGCAACCGCAGTTCGGCCAGCAACCGTACGGTCAGCAGTCCGATCCCTACAACCAGCAGCCCCAGTTCGGGCAGCAGCAGCCCTACGGCCAGCCCGATCCGTACGGCCAGCAGCAGCCCTACGGCCAGCCGGGTTACGGCGCACCGGGTTTCGGCGGTCCGGGTTTCGGCGGCATGCAGCCGGGTGATCTGTGGACCCGCTTCGCCGCGCGCCTGCTCGACGGCCTGGTCTGCGCCATCCCGGCGGGCCTGGTCTCCTTCGTCTTCACCTCCCTGATCGGCGGCACCTTCGGCCAGATCGTCGGCGTCTTCTTCGCCTATCTCGCGATCACCGCCTACTTCGTGCTCATGGAGACGACCCAGGGCACCACCCTGGGCAAGAAGCTGCTGGGCCTGCGGGTGCTCGCGCCGGGCGGCGCCGCCAAGCTCGACCCGAAGACCTCGCTCATGCGCAACATCTTCGTCCCGGCCATGGCCATCTACTGCCTCGGTTGGCTGGTCAGCC
Source organism: Nocardia sp. NPDC050406 (assembly GCF_044459025.1). NCBI lineage: Bacteria > Bacillati > Actinomycetota > Actinomycetes > Mycobacteriales > Nocardiaceae > Nocardia > Nocardia sp. NPDC050406. The sequence goes on from NZ_JBITIM010000003.1 coordinate 1,112,891, forward strand.
TCGGCCTGTCGATCTACATCGCGGTCACCATCGAGCAGGACCCGAACAAGCAGGGTTGGCACGACAAGTTCGCGGGCGGCACCCAGGTCGTCAAGGGCTGACGACAGCGCGGGCGAAAGCCCGAGCCCCACAACGACAACGGCGGGTGCGCATCCCGAGGGATGCGCACCCGCCGTCGTTCGTGAACCGGCTAGTTGCCGACCCCGACACTGATGAGAAGGATCAACCAGAACGCGGCGGCGATCACCACACCCGCGGCGCCGACCCAGATGCCGCCCAGTGCGAGCCCACGCCCCTCCTGGCGGGTCTGCTTCACCTGATTGAGCGCGACCACACCGAGAATCAACCCGACAATCGGGAGCACCGGGATGAACCCGCAGAAGAACACCGTCACCGCGCCGAGGATCGACACGACCAGCGAGGCGATCGCCAGACCGTTGGCCCCGGCCGTCGGCTGCGCGTAGCCGTAGGGCTGATAACCCGGCCCGGACTGATAGCCCGGCATCGGCTGCCCGCCCGACTGGTAGCCCGGCATGGGCTGGCCACCCGACTGGTAGCCGTAGGCCGGAGCCGGGGCGGGCGGCGGAAAGGCCGAGGCGGCCGGATCCGGCTGCGGCGGAGGGTAGCTCGGGTACTGCGACTGCGGTTGCGGCATCACCGGCGGGGCTTGGTACTGCGGCGCGGAGGAGTAACCCGCGGCCGGGGGCTGCGGCACCGACGGGTTGGAAGCGTCGGGCTTGATGCCTTCACCGCTGTACTGCTTCCACCACTCGTCGGAATCGCCGGGATTCGTCATTCGCCCAGCCTATTCCACCGATAGGAGTGACGGGTATCCTGTTCACTTCGTGAGTGATGCATTACCGGCCGAAACGGTCGGACCTGGACGCCCCGCCACCGAACACGCGAGTTTCGCGAAGGCGGCGGGGGGCTACTACACACCGGTCGTGGCACTGTTCACGGCAGTTCTGATCATTTCGAACATCTGCGCCACGAAGGGTGTTCAATTCCTGACCGACCACTCGTTGACGCTCGGGCCGATCGAGATTCTCCCGATCACCACCGACGGCGCGTGGTTCCTCTTCCCGCTCGCCTACATCATCGGTGACGTCCTCAGCGAGGTGTACGGCTTCAAGTCGGCCCGCCGGGCGATTTACTACGGTTTCGGCATCCTGCTGCTGATGGTGGTGGCTTTCAAGATCGCCATCGAGCTGCCCGCCGCCGGGTTCTACGAGAACCAGGAGGCCTTCCGCAGCGTGCTCGGCACCACGCCGCAGCTGGTGCTCGCGGGTCTGTGCGGCTATTTCATCGGTGAGATGCTGAATTCGGCAACACTGGTGATGATCAAGGAGAAGACCAAGGAGAAGCACCTGTGGGCGCGGCTCATCGGCTCCACCGTGGTCGGCGAATTCGGTGACACGCTGATCTTCTGCTCCATCGCCGCCACGGCCATCGGCATCGACTCGTGGGGCGCGTTCATCAACTACGTGATCATCGGCTTCCTGTGGAAAACCCTCGCGGAGGTCCTCGTGCTGCCCGTCACCTACGCGGTGATCGGCTATCTGAAGAAGCACGAACCGTCCTACGCGCCGAGCAAGGCACCCGCGCTCGAAAGCTGAAGTGGCGGGGCCGTATCCACAGCCCCGGCGCCTACAGCCCCGGTGCTTTGATGCGGCCTTTCCACTGCCCCAGGAATTCGGTCTTGTATTCGTCGAATTCACCGCGTTCGATACTGCCGCGAATACGGTCCACGAGCCGAACGGTGAAGCGCTCGTTGTGAATCGTGCACAGCGTGGCCGCCAGAATCTCCTTCGCCTTGAACAGGTGATGCAGATAGGCGCGGGTGTAGTGCTGGCAGGTGTAGCAGTCGCAGTCCTCGTCGATGGGTGTGAAATCCCGGCGAAAACGACTGGTATTGATATTGAATCGGCCCGCGTCCACGTAGATGGCGGCATTGCGCGCCACCCGCGACGGGTTCACGCAGTCGAAGGTGTCGGCCCCGTTCTCCACAGCGACGAAGACATCCTCGGGCTCGCTGATGCCGAGCATGTGGCGCGGCTTCTGTTCCGGCAGCTCGTCACAGCACCAGCCGACAATGGTCCCCAGATTGTGTTTCTCCAGTGCCCCACCGATGCCGTAGCCGTCGAATTCCGTTCCGGCAGCACCTCGTAGCGCTTCCAGATCGCGACATGCCTTGCGCCGCAGGTCTTCGTACTGCGCGCCCTGGATGACACCGAACAGCGCCTGGTACGGGCGATGCGATCGGGCCTCGGTCAACCGCTCGTGTTCGTCCAGGCAGCGCTGCGCCCAGCGCCGGGTGCGTTCCAGCGATTCCTCTTGGTAGCCACGGGTGTTCATGAGCGTGGTGAGCTCGTCGAAGGCGAACATGATGTCCGCACCCAGCTGATGCTGGATACCCATGGACACCTCGGGCGTGAACCGGTGCTTGGAACCGTCCAAGTGCGACCGGAAGGTGACGCCGTCCTCGTCCACATGGGCCAGGCGCTCCTTGCCCTTGGCGATCACATCGTCGTTCTGCACGCCGACCGACTCCATGGCGAGCACCTTCTTGAAGCCCACGCCCAGCGACATGACCTGGAAGCCGCCGCTGTCGGTGAAGGTCGGTCCGGGCCAGTTCATGAACTTCGACAGCCCGCCCGCCTCGTCCACGATGTCCGGGCCGGGTTGCAGGTACAGGTGGTAGGCGTTGGCCAGCAGCGCCTGCGCGCCGAGTTCCTTCATGGCCTCGGGCAGCACCGCCTTCACGGTCGCCTTGGTGCCCACCGGAATGAAGGCGGGCGTGGCGATATCGCCGTGCGGGGTGCTGATCACGCCCGATCGACCGTGGCGGTCGTCGAGGCGGGTACCGACCTTGAAGGAGAAGGACTCGGGAGCGGACACCCGGACATCCTCCCAGCCGAGACCCGCGCCGCCGGGTGCGGGTCCCGGCCGGTGTGACGGGTCAGACCTTGCCGAGCGACACCGCGTCCTCGTCGGGCTCGTCCACATCCTCGTCGGTGATGGCCGCCGCGAACTGCGCGTTGTAGAGGCGGTAGTACGCCCCGCGCGCCAGCAGCAGCTGCTCGTGGGTGCCGATCTCCACGATCCGACCCTTCTCCATGACCACGATCTGATCGGCGTCGCGAATGGTCGAGAGGCGGTGTGCGATGACGAAACTCGTGCGATCGCGGCGCAGTGCGGCCATGGCGTGCTGGACGAGCAGTTCGGTGCGGGTGTCGACCGAGCTGGTGGCCTCGTCCAGAATCAGGATCGACGGCTTGGCCAGGAAGGCGCGGGCAATGGTGATGAGCTGCTTCTCACCGGCGCTGACGCCGGAGCCCTCCTCGTCGATGACGGTGTCGTAGCCATTGGGCAGGGCGTGCACGAACCGGTCCACGAAGGCGGCGCGCGCCGCGTCCAGAATGTCTTCCTCGCTGGCGGCGGTGTTGCCGTAGGCGATGTTCTCCCGAATGGTTCCGCCGAACAGCCAGGTGTCCTGCAACACCATGCCGATGCGTTCGCGCAGGTGGTCGCGGCTGATGCGGGTGATGTCGACACCGTCGATGGTGATCGCGCCCGCGTCGAGTTCGTAGAAGCGCATGAGCAGGTTCACCAGGGTGGTCTTGCCCGCGCCGGTCGGTCCGACAATGGCGACCACATGTCCGGGCTCGGCCACCAGCGACAGCTCGTCGATGATCGGGGTCTCGGGCTCGTAGCGGAACGACACCTTGTCGAATTCGACATGGCCGCGGTCCACCGGGCGCGAATCCTCGACCGCCGGATCGGGCACCTGCTCCTCGGCGTCGAGGATCTCGAAGATGCGCTCGGCCGAGGCCACCCCCGACTGCAGCAGATTGATCATGGAACCGATCTGCGTGAGCGGCTGGGTGAAACCGCGCGAGTACTGGATGAAGGCCTGCACCTCACCCAGCGACAGGCTGCCCGAGGCCACGCGCAGGCCGCCCACCACGGCGATGAGCACGTAGTTCAGGTTCCCCAGGAACATGATGGCGGGCATGATCAGGCCGGAGATGAACTGCGATTTGAACGAGGCGCGGTAGAGCTTGGCGTTGGTTTCGTCGAACTCCTCGCCCACCTCGCGGCTGCGGCCGAAGGCGGTGACCACCTCGTGCCCGGTGTAGGCCTCCTCCACCTGGGCGTTCACCTTGCCGGTGTATTTCCACTGGTCCACGAAGTGCGGTTTGGAGCGTTTGGCGATCTGCGCGGTGACGATGATGGCCAGCGGCACGGTGAGCAGCGCGATCAGCGCCAGCAGCGGCGAGATCCAGAACATCATGATGAGCACGCCGATCACCGTCAGCGTGGAGATGAGCAGCTGACTCATGGTCTGCTGCAAGGTCTGCGCCACATTGTCGACGTCATTGGTGACGCGGGAGAGCAGGTCGCCGCGGGGCAGCTGGTCGAAGTAGCTCAGCGGCAGCCGGTGGATCTTCTCCTCGATATCGGCGCGCAGCCGCTTGACCGTCCGGTTGATGACGGAGTTGAGCAGGTAGCCCTCGAGCCAACCGAACAGGGACGCGCCGATGTAGAGCAGCAGTACCCAGGCCAGCACCCGGCCGACGGCCGAGAAGTCCACTCCCACACCGGGAATCACATCCATACTGGCGAGCATGTCGGCGAAGGTGGTGTTGCCCTCGGCGCGCAGCTGCGCGACCACGTCCTCCTTGGAGGGTCCGGCGGGCAGTTCCTTGCCGACCACACCGTCGAAGATGAGGTTGGTGGCCTTGCCGAGGATCTGCGGGCCCAGCGTATTGAGCACCACCGAGGCGACCGCGAGCACGAAAATGACTGTCAGATACAGCCGTTCGGGTGCGAGCCGCCGCAACAGCCGCTTCAGGGACGGTCCGAACGATTTCGCCTTCGCGTCCGGAGCGCCCGGATTCGCTGCCCCGGGCCTCACTTGGCCTCCTCCGGACTCAGCTGCGACTCCACGATCTCGCGGTATTCGGTGCAGTCGCGCAGCAATTGGTCGTGCGTTCCGAGTCCGACGATCGCGCCGTCCTCGAGGACCACGATCTGGTCGGCCTCGCGAATGGTCGAAACACGTTGCGCCACAATGATCACCGCGGCATTCGCGGTTTCGGGCTTGAGTCCTTCGCGCACGCGCATATCGGTGGCCACGTCCAGCGCCGAGAAGCAGTCGTCGAACAGGTAGATGCGCGGTTTGCGCACCAAGGCGCGGGCGATGGCGAGGCGTTGGCGCTGGCCGCCCGAGACCGTCGTACCGCCCTGTGCCACAGGCGTTTCCAGCCCCTGGGGCATCTCGCGGACGAACTCCGCGGCCTGCGCGATCTCCAACGCGTGCCACAGCTCCTCGTCGGTGGCCTCGGGCCTGCCGTAGCGCAGATTCGAGGCGATGGTGCCCGAGAACAGGTACGCCTTCTGCGGCACCAGGCCGATCCGGCCGCGCAGCTCCTCGAGATCGACGTGCCGGACATCGGTGCCGCCCACGTAGACCGCGCCGTCGGTGACATCGATCAGTCGCGGCACCAGATTGACCAGCGTGGTCTTACCGGAACCCGTCGCGCCGACCACCGCGGTGGTGGTGCCCGGATCCACCCGGAACCTAATCGACCGCAGCACAGGCTTTTCCGCGCCGGGGAACTTGAACTCCGCGAAGGCGAAATCCACCGAACCCGGGTCAGACTCGAAAGGTCGCGGCTGCGGCGGCGGCTGCACCGAGGACACCGTCTCCAGGACCGCCCCGATGCGCTCGGCCGAGACCGCCGCACGCGGGGCCATCATGGCCAGGAACGACGCCATCATGACCGCCGTCAGGATCTGCATGATGTAGGACAGCATCGCGGTGAGCGAACCGATCTGCATGGTCCCGTTGTCGACATTGTGGCCGCCGAACCAGATGACGCCCACCGCGGTCACATTGGAGATCAGCATGACCAGCGGGAACATCATGGCCATATAGCGGCCGACATACAGCGACTGCTCGGTCAGCTCGGAATTGGCGACCCCGAAACGCCAGGTCTCCTGCCGCTCGCGCACGAACGCCCGGACCACCCGGATACCGGTGATCTGTTCGCGCAGTACGCGATTCACCGCGTCGATGCGATCCTGCATGCGCCGGAATCCGGGCACCATGCGGGTGATGATGAAACCCATGGACAGCGCCAGCGCGGGCACCGCGATGAGCAGCAGCCAGGACAGGCCGAAATCCTCGCGCAACGCCATGATGATGCCGCCCACGCACATGATCGGGGCCATCACCAGAATGGTGGCGCTCATGAGAATGAGCAGCTGCACCTGATTCACGTCATTGGTATTGCGGGTGATGAGCGACGGTGCGCCGAACATGCCCACTTCGCGCGCGGAGAAGGTGCCGACCCGGTGCAGCAGGGCCGCGCGCATATCGCGGCCCGCGCCCATGGCGGCCTGCGCGCCCAGATACACCGAGGTGGCCTGGGCAATGATCTGGACACCGGTCACGGCCATCATCCACAGGCCGGTGTTCCAGATGTAGCCGACATCGCCCTTGGTCACGCCGTTGTCGATGATGTCGGCGTTGAGGCTGGGCAGATACAGCATGGCGATGACCGAGATCAGCTGAAGCACGACGACGCCCGCCAGCTGTTGCCGGTAGGGGGCCAGGAACGTGCGAAGCAGTCTGAGCAACATGATGTCTCGCAGGCTACCGGCAAGATGCCGCCGACGCCCTCAACATTTTGAAGGGTCGCTAACGATCAGGGGTGGTCGAGGTCACGCCATTCGCCGTGCGGGACGGGGTCCAGCGGGCGCGGGCGGCGGCTCCAAGCGTCCGGGTCACGCAGCAGTTCGTCCATGAACGGGGGCAGCAGGTCGTGGCCGATATCGGCGATGCTGACGCGTTCCAATACCGAACGGATATTGACGCGCAGGGCGATCCACACCCGCTGCAGGGGCTCGGCCACGCCGGGATAGACGACATCCTCGGGGCGCTGTCCGCGCACCGAGGCGAGCGGGCCCTCGACCGCGCGAATGACATCGGCGACGCTGATCTCGGTGGCGGGCCGGGCCAGGCGGTAGCCACCCTCGGGACCGCGGCGGCTGGTGACCAGTCCGGCCTTGCGCAGCTCCGCGACCACCGATTCGAGCACCTTCGGCGGAATGTCCTGGGCCGCGACAATCACGTCGGCCTTCACGGATTTCGATTGCGCCCGGGCGATTTCGACGAGCGTCCGCACCGCGTAATCGACTTTCGCGGTGATGTGCACTGGGAGCTCCTGGGTATCGGTGGTGAAAAGGAATCTAGCGCGTCGGGTTCAGCACTCCGAGCGCCGAGTCCAGCAATACTCGCTCGACGAGTTCTTCGTCGGCATCCGGCGCGAGATCTTGCGACAGGAGTGCGACTTTGGCGATTTCCAGGGCGGCGCTGGCGCGCAATTGGGCCTCGCTGTCGGCGTCGGGTCCGGCCAGCCAGCGGCACAGTTTGCGGTGCATGGCCATCATGTCCTCGTAGCGGTTGCCGATGGCGTGGCCGACCGCGACGCCGTCCTTCACGAACATCTGGCCGATGGCGCGGTGCGCGAGCATGGAGTGCAGTTGGCGGGTGAGGACTTCGCGCGCGGCGTCGCGACTGTATTGCAGATCGTCGAGATCGGCGGTCATCTCGCGCAAATCCTCGAAGACCGGGTCGACGACGGCCAGTAACAGGTCCTGCTTCGAGGCGTAGTGATAGTAGAGCGACGCCTTTGTGATTCCCACCTCATCGGCGACCTCGCGCAGACTCGTGAGTTCGAAGCCCTTGGTCGAGAACAGCCGCAGTGCAACCTCGCGAATAGCGTCTTTCGTGCTTCTACCTGCGATTACTGCCCCGGGTGCTTGTCGGCCGGTCATCGGATGATCCTCTCACCACGCGTTGGTACTGCGATCAGCGCCACCCGGAAAGGAGGTTGTTCCTCCGGTTAGAGCCTGGGTAGTCTACCTACCGCACGGTAGGCAGAAAACGTCAATCTGGAGGCGGTCGCGCGATGGCGCGCCGCAAGAGCGGCTGTCTACGCGAAGCCCGGCACCAGCACACGCAAGCCAATCGCCCAGGAGACCCCTCGTGTCCGTATACCTCTATCGCTGGGGAAGGTTCGCCTTCCGCAGAAAATGGATCGTCATACCCGTCTGGTTGACCCTGCTGATTCTGCTCGGCGGCGTGGGCGGCGCGCTCGCCAAACCGTTCCAGGATCAGTTCACCATGCCCGGCCTGCCCTCGGAGCGGGCCACCGAAATCCTCGACGAACACTTCCCCGGCATGTCCGCGGCCTTCGATATGAACGCCGTGAGCGGGACCTACGTGATCGGCGCGCCCGAGGGTGAGAAGCTCACCGATCCGCGCAATGCCGCCACACTCCAGGCCTTCGTGGACAAGCTGGGCGCGCTCGACATCGTGAGCAAGGACAAGCCCGTCCTCAACCCCATCGAATACACCAAGGCGATGGGCGAGAAGGCCGGTATCAACTGCCTCACCGACAAGGGCAAGCCGGATTTCGCGGCGCTGTGCAGTAGCGCGCCGCTCAATGTGCTGAGCAAGGACGCACCGGAGTCGGTGGCGACCATCGAGGTCAAGTACACGATTCCGAAGTTCTCCGATATCACCCCGGCCGATCGCGAGAAGGCCGACGAGGTGGCGGCCGAGGCGCGGGCGAACGGACTCGAGGTCTACCTGACCGGGTCCATCGCGCAGGAGGCCGAGGCGGGCGGTGCGTCCGAGCTGATCGGTATCGCGGTGGCGCTGGTGGTCATGGCGATCGCGTTCGGGGCCATCGTGGCGTCCTTCGTGCCGGTGTTGACGGCGCTCATCGGTCTGGGCACGGCCATTTCGGTGATCATGTTCGGCACGCACTGGCTGACCATTCCGACCTTCACGCCGATTCTGGCGTCCATGGTCGGGTTGGCGTTGTCGATCGACTACGCCATGTTCATCGTGTCGCGGTACAAACACGAACTGAGCGTTGCGGATTCGCCGGAGGAGGCTGCGGGCACCGCGGTGGGCACGGCCGGGTCCGCGGTGATCTTCGCCGGTCTGACCGTGGTCATCGCGCTCGCCGCGCTGAGTATGGTCGGCGTCGGATTCCTCACCTACATGGGCATTTTCGGTGCGGTGTCGGCGGCCTTCGCGGTGCTGGTGGCGATCACGCTGCTGCCCGCGCTGATGGGCGCGTTCGGTCGCTTCCTGTTCAAGCCGAAGCTGCCGCTGGTGGCCAAGCACGATCCCGAGGACGACAACGCGGTCACCAACGGCATGCGCGTCGCCCGGTTCATCGCCAAGGCCCCGGCGCTGACGCTGGCCGCCAGCGTGGTGGTGCTCGGACTGCTGGCCGCGCCCGCGGCCGGGCTGGAACTCGGTCTGCCGGGCGGGGATTCGAACCCGAAGGGCAGCAGCACTCGCGAGGCCTACGAGTTGCAGACCAAGGGCTTCGGCGAGGGTTCCAACGGCACGCTGATGGTGGCCGTCGACCTGTCGAAGGTGGCGGACGGCGAGCGCGAGCAGGCCGTCTCCGAGCTGCGTGAGCGGTTGGCGAGCTACCCCGGCATGGAGTACCTGACGGTGGCCATGCCCAGTGAGGACGGCCAGGCCATGCTCTTCACGGGCGTGCCCAAGGCCGGGCCGAACGATCAGGCCACCAAGGATCTGGTCGAGGACGCCCGCGCGGCCGAGGCCGAATTCCAGGACCGCTACGGCATGGAGTACGGCATCACCGGCACCACGGCCATCTACGCGGATGTGTCGGCTGCCCTGCTCAGCAAGATCATTCCCTACCTGTCCCTGGTGGCGGGTGCGGCGTTCATCCTGCTGGTGCTGGTCTTCCGCTCGATCCTGGTGCCGCTGACCGCCGCCTTGGGCTTCCTGCTCTCCATGGCGGCCACCTTCGGCGCGACAGTGCTCATCTTCCAGAAGGGCCTGTTCAACCTGGTGGAGCCGCACCCCCTGGTGAGCTTCCTACCAATCATGTTGATCGGCTTGGTCTTCGGCCTCGCCATGGACTACCAGGTCTTCCTCGTCACCCGCATGCGCGAGGAGTACGTCCACGGCAAGTCCTCCAAGCACGCCATGATCAGCGGCTACCACCACGGCGCCCGCGTGGTCACCTCCGCCGCGGTGATCATGATCTCCGTCTTCGGAGCCTTCATGCTCACCGACAACGTAGTGGCCAAATCCATGGGCTTCGCCCTAGCCGCAGGCGTCTTCTTCGACGCCTTCATAGTCCGCATGATCGTCATCCCCTCCCTCCTGGTCCTCATGGGCACCTACGCCTGGTGGATCCCCAAGTGGCTCGACCGCATCCTCCCCGACATCGACGTGGAAGGCGCCAAACTAGCCGCCCTCCGCACCAAGCCGGAACAGGAAACCGTCGAACTGGAAAAGGAACCAGCAGGAGTCTGACCGCCTGAATCCTCGGCCCCCCATCCACCCGGATGGGGGGCCGACGCCGTTTCGGGGTGTACGCATGAAAAAGCGGTGGCGGAGGAGTGCGAATCCTCGTTTCCGCAGCAGCACTATCGGGCGATTTCTCGCGAACAGCAAGATGGAAACCCGGCTCAGGTTCACACTGGTCGTCGAACGTACAAGTGCATTCCGCGCGGTGCGTAGCGGGTTTGTTGGGACCGAAAGCCCCGCCCGCTGGAGCGGTGGCTGCGAGTGGCCTCGCGCTCGCCTCGACGATGAGGCGCGCTGGGCAACCGGCACGCCACGCACGTCACCGCGACCAACCTGGGGTTGTGGAATCATATGGGCTAGAACGGATCTGAGACATGGGCAAGAAGAAGCCGTCGAAGAAGACTGGTAACTTCCGAACAGACACGAAGGGCTTTGACCTGTTCATGGTCGCGATGAGGGACATCATCGCGGACACCTTGCAGCCCGTACTCGGAGACACCGCGTTAGGTGACGTGGATGGTGCCGCCATAAAGTCGCTGCGCGATGGGCTTCTCGAGGACGGCTACTCAGACTTGTACGCCGAGTTGGTGAGACTGATGCTCATCGACGTCCTCGGCCTCGCCGAGGAACAGGGTGCTGTCGCGGAGAACGCAGCGATGGAGTTGTCGTCGTCCGTTGGCGGTTATGCGAACTTCTTCCAGAAGCTCGAGTCCGGCCAGGCCATGATCGAGCCGGAGTCCTTCCGCAAACTGATCGCCCATGTACTGAGGCGGTATGTGCTTCCGATCCGAGCAAACGCCAAGCCTGGGATGGTGCTCAACGATGCCTGGTCGGAGGTCGAACGCATTGCAGGCGATACATCCAGTCTCTATGTGGGTTTCGTTCAAGTTGTTTTCGCCGAGGCAGTTGTGGCAGGACATCGGGACGGATACGACCCGTCCGCGTTGTTCAGCCCGGCCGGGCCGATGGACGATCCCTACCAAAACATGGTCACCATGCTGGAGAATCTTCGTGAGTCCGAGGACGGCAGGGCCAGGTTTGAAGAGTTAGTGACCAGCGATGACCAGGATGTGCGCAACGCCGTGCTGATCGCGACGTTGACCACGAGATCCTTAAGCAGTTCGATCTGCAAACCATGGCGTCGCACAAGAGGCTGCACCGCGACGTAGTCGCTTTCGTTGCTGGTTTGACCTGGGACGATGTGAATTTCGATGCTAACGAAATAGCTATCCCGGAGGAGCTTGCTGCACGGCTCGAAGCAGAACGTGACCGGATGTGGCGTTGATTTCACACGCTAACGAATCGGGTCCGGTCTGAGCGATGGCCCACCTGCTAAGGCGCTGTCGCATGTACGGGGCAATGGCCCCGGATTGGGGGCCGAGTTCGTTTCCGAACTATATGACCTCCGGTTGCGCGGCTTCGCCGGACGCGGGCGGCAACCAGGGCTGGTCCCCCGGCGGCAGCTCACCGCTGCGAACCCCGAGATCCGCTCGCGCACATTCGTAGAACTCGTTCCGCCGCCGCCCCATCTCCGCGTACATCCGGATGTACTCCGCATGCTCGACGGCATGCCCCCTGGCAGGCCATCCCAGGTCCCAAGCCGCCCGATTCCACGCCCGCGCCGCCGCCACGGCCTCAGGCGAGCCGAGCAGCAGCACGGCTTCCCACTTGATGGTCTTCTCCGCCTCCGCGTCGGCGAGGGCCCGCAACCCCGCCTCGGTCTCGATCGGCTGCGCCACAGCCGGATACCCCCGCGCCGCCGCGAGCCGATACGAAACCTGCACATACTGCTTCAACGCATTCGCGTACTCGCTGTAGGCCGCCAACCGCTTGTCATCCCACCGCGTGTCCTGACTCCTCCGCCACTTCGCCCGCTCCGTCAGCGTCGTCGCGGCAAACGTCGACCCAGCCCCCAACACCACGGCGAGCAACGTAAGCAGCTGCTGTACAACAGGATTCACCCTTTCGAGTGTGCCCGGCTCACGGCATCGCCGCCCTCGTGTCCGCCGATCCGGCGACTAGGGGCTAGGCGGCTTTCGCGGATGGTCACTGACGAACCACCTGGAGCGCAAAAGCAGCCTCATCCGGTGGGACTGGTCAGCCAGATCGCGCTGCCGGATTGGGACAGCCTCAGTTCACTCACGCCCGAGCAAGAAATCACGTGATCGAGGTCATGTTCGATCTGCTCGAGCGGTTACCAGATGACCGTGTCACGGCGAAGAAAAAGCCCCGCCCCTGGAAGGTTCCAGGGGCGGGGCTGGGAGCGGTGGCGGAGGGATTTGAACCCTCGGAGGGGGGTTACCCCTCACACGCTTTCGAGGCGTGCTCCTTAGGCCGCTCGGACACGCCACCGCCGGTGACTTTACCTGATGGGGGGTTGGATTCTGAAATCGGATTCGAGGGGGAGGTCAGGGGCGGTGGGGGTGGAAGAAGTTCTCGAGGAGGGTGGCGCAGTCTTTTTCCAGGACTCCGGCTCGGACTTCGGGGCGGTGGTTGAGGCGGCGGTCGCGGACCACGTCCCAGAGGGAGCCGACGGCGCCGGTTTTGGGTTCCCAGGCGCCGAAGACGAGGCGGCCTACGCGGGCGAGGGTGAGGGCTCCGGCGCACATGGTGCAGGGTTCGAGGGTGACGGCGAGGGTGCAGTGTTCCAGGCGCCAGCCATCGCCCAGCACTCGCGCCGCCGCGCGCAGGGCCAGGACTTCGGCGTGGGCGGTGGGGTCACCGAGGGCCTCGCGGGCATTGGCGGCGCGGGCGAGTTCTCGGCCTTCGGGGTCGAAGACGACCGCGCCCACGGGGACGTCGCGGGGGTCGGCGGCCGCGGCGGCCTCGATGGCGGCTCGGATCATGGCTTCGTCGGAGCGCAACGGGCCTCCGCCAGCCCAGGATTCGCGCACGTCAGCCATGACGCACCTGTGGATGGTCGGGGACAACGCGCGAAACGGCGGCCGTGGGAAGTACGGCCGCCGGGAGCGAACTGTGTCCGCGCACTGTCAGCGCGGGAGTTTGTCGAGTACCGCCGAGAGCTCGTTGGCGAAGCCGAGGCGCTGGGCGATCATGCCGAGCTGCTCGTCGGGGTAGAGGTCGGTTTCGGCGAGGATGACGGCGAGAACCGGCTCGGGGAGGCCGAGGTCGGCGAGGACGGCGAGGTCGCCTTCCTCCCAGGGCTCGATATCGTCGAGTTCGTCGGGGTCGATATCGGGGATGTCGACATTGATCGCCTCGAGGACGTCGGCCGCGATGTCGTAGTCGATGGCGGCGGTGGCGTCCGACAGCAGCAGGCGGCTGCCGGTCGGCGCGGGACGCAGGACGATGAAGAACTCGTCGTCGACGTCGAGCAGGCCGAAGACCGCGCCGGAACTTCGCAACTCGCGCAACTCGCGTTCGGCTTCGGACAGACTGGACAGGGCCGCCTGGGTCAACGGGGTGACCTTCCAGGTGGCCTCTTCGCGGACAACCGCCACTGCGAACCCTTCCACGTCGTCGTAATCATCCGACGCCGCCCTATTCGCGCTCGAGCGTTGTGCTGCCATGCGCGCAACGGTAGTCCGCTTCGGGGGAAATGTTGAAGTCGTATGCGAATCTGGTGCGATGACGGGCCATCGGAAACCAGCTGTGTGTGTCCTCGGAACGGGATTGATCGGCGGTTCGGTCTTGCGCGCCGCCTTCGACGCGGGCTACGAGACCTGGGGTTTCAACCGATCGGAGGCGGGTGCGAAGGCCGCGCGCTCCGACGGTTTCGATGTGCGCAGCGATGTCGAGGCCGTGCTCGGCCGGGCCGCGGACAGCGATGCGCTGATCGTGATCGGCGTGCCCATGCCCGCCCTCGATGCCGTGCTCTCCGATATTCGCACCTTCGCACCGAACTGCGCGCTGACCGATGTGGTGAGCGTGAAGGGCCCCGTCGCCAAGACGGTGCACCGGCACGACCTCGGCGCGAAGTACGTGGGCGGGCACCCGATGGCGGGCACCAGTGAATCCGGTTGGGCCGCATCCACTCCCACCCTGTTCAAGGGCGCGGCCTGGGCGGTGAGCGTGGACCCGGGCGTACACGCCGAACCGTGGACGCAGGTGGCGCGACTGGCACTGGACTGCGGCGCGGTGGTGGTCCCGGTGCTCGCCGCCGAACACGACCGGGCGGTCGCGCGCATCTCGCATCTGCCGCACATCCTGGCCGAGGCGCTCGCCATCGCGGGCGCGGGCGGCGGGCCACTGGCGCTCGGACTCGCGGCGGGCTCCTTCCGCGACGGCACCCGCGTCGCCGCCACCGCACCCGAATTGGTCCGCGCCATCTGCGAACCCAATGCCGAGGCGCTGCTCGAGGTGCTCGACGACAGCCTGCGCGTCCTCACCGCGGCCCGAGACAGCCTGCGCGACACCGATTCCATCGCCCAACTCGCCGCGGCCGGGCACGACGGGCGCAACGACTACGACACCTTCCAGCGGTGGGCGATCACGGGCATCACGCCGGGCGATCACGACTGGCTCGCGAAGCTGGCCGATGCCGGGCGGCGCGGCGGGGTCCTCGAAAACCTGGACTGAGCCCCGGATTTCGCGGTCTCAGATGCGCTCGGCCAGACCCGGGTAGTCCAGTAGGAACCCGTCGGCGTCCACCGTCACCGTCGCACTCGACACCGGCGACAGCACGTGGATGCCGTCCGGTCCGCTGCTGTAGGTGAGGCTGGCTTCCTGCACCAGCAGATCCGGCAGGCGCACGTACACCACCGGCACCTGAATGTCCTCGGAGGTGTGCGCCAGACCGTAGCGGCGAATCGGCAGCGTATTGAAGAACGGGCTCAACACCATGTCCACATCGAGCGCCCCGCCGAAGGTGGAGCGCACATGCGTGGTCCCGGCGTCGATGAGCCAGTAGTTCTCCTCGTCACGCGCGATGGAGGCGTGCCGCTCACCCGCGGCGATGGTGCTGCGCAGCGACAGCCGCTTGGTGACGCCGTTCTCGTCGGTGACCAGGTCGTAGGAGGCGCTGAACGCCTCGTGCTCCGCATTCGCCCCGGCGATGATCCGACCCGCCGCGCGAATCCGGTTGCCGTTGAGCACCACCCGGACCGACTCCATCCGGGAGCCGTTGTGCGCGCGCCAGGTGATGACCGAGGGCCACCGGGCGCCCGTCGCTGTCGTATCCTCGCCGCCGTTGTCCGTCGTCACGCCTCTACCGTACGTCCACGGTGTGGCGCCCCGGCGAACACACGGCAGCGCGTGTGAAGTTCACCCGGCGTGTTCTCGGGTGTACGCACCCCCGCGGGTCCGCCGTCGCGGTGTTGATCACGGTCGGTTCGCCGCGACTCGAGTAACGTGCTGACCGGCACATGAGACTCGGGTGAAAGGACAGCTGTGGCGAGCGCGCGGATGGTGGGCCTGTTCGCCGGTATCGGCGGACTGGAACTCGGGCTCGCCGCGCACGGTTGGCGCAGTGAACTGCTGTGCGAGATCGATACCGGCGCGCAGGCGGTGCTGTCGGCCCATTTCCCGGATGTCCCAGTGCATTCCGATGTGAAGAAGCTGCGCGCGCTGCCCGCCGGAACCGAACTGGTGGCGGCCGGTTTCCCCTGCCAGGACCTGTCGCAGGCCGGGCGCACCGCCGGAATCACCGGGGCGCGTTCAGGTTTGGTGGACGAGGTGTTCCGGCTGGTGCGGCGCAAGCGCGGGCCGCGCTGGCTGTTGATCGAGAATGTGCCGTTCATGCTGCAGTTGGGCGGCGGCGCGGCCATGCGGCACATCACCGCGGCGCTGGAGGAGCTCGGCTACCTGTGGGCGTACCGGGTGGTGGACGCGCGGGCGTTCGGTCTGCCGCAGCGCCGCGAACGGGTGCTCATGCTGGCCTCGCGCACCGACGACCCGCGGCCCGTGCTGTTCGGCACCGACGCCGGTGAGCGCGTGGTCGGCGATCCGGCGCACGACCCCTGCGGCTTCTACTGGACCGAGGGCACCCGCGGCCTCGGCTGGGCGGTGAACGCGGTGCCCACGCTGAAAGGCGGCTCGGCCCTGGGCATCGCGAGCCCGCCCGCCATCCGCCTGCCCTCCGGCGAGATCGTCACCCCCGGCATCACCGACGCCGAACGCCTCCAGGGTTTCGACCGCGACTGGACCGCCCCGTCCCTGTCGGTCCCCGGCATTCGAAAAGGCCACCGCTGGAAGCTCGTCGGCAATGCGGTGGCCGTGCGCATGGCCACCTGGGTGGGCGGCCAACTCGCCTCCCCCTCCCCCGAAGCCATCCCCGGCACCCCCCTCGACCCCGGCCACCGCTGGCCCACCGCCGCCTGGGGCCACCAGGGCGTGGTCCACCGCGTCCCGGTCTCCACCTGGCCCGTCCACGCCCCCTACGAGGATCTGCGCTGGTTCCTCGACGACTCCCGCCTCCTCTCCGCCCGCGCCACCGCCGGTTTCCTCCGCCGCACCCGCATGGGCTCCCTCCGCTTCCCCCCGGGCTTCATCGACGACGTCGAAAACCACCTCGACCGCATGGGCGGCCGCCCCAGCGAAGCCGCCTGAACCCCAACCCGCCTACGAGGGGGGAACTGGTGGCGGACATCTCTCGCACGATGCCGCCACCAGTTCCCCCTCGTGTGGCGCGGGCAGAATGGGGGGCGCTATGGATGGAGACCGTGGGGTGAGGGGTGGGCGGCTGGTCACGGACGCGGCGACTAGGGCGCGGATGGCGCGGCAGCGTCGCGTGGGGACCAAACCCGAGGTGGCGCTGCGGCGGGAACTGCATCGGCGGGGGGCGCGCTTTTTCGTGGACCGGGCACCGCTGGCGGGGCTGCGCCGCCGGGCCGACATCGTGTTCCCGCGCCGCAAGGTCGCGGTCTACGTGGATGGATGCTTCTGGCACAGCTGCCCGGAGCACGCCACGTCGCCCAAGAACAATGCCCGGTGGTGGGCGGAGAAGCTCGCCGCGAATGTCGTCCGGGATCGGGATACCGATGCCCGGTTGGCGGCGGCGGGGTGGACTGTGGTGCGCGTGTGGGAGCACGACAGTGCCGATGCGGCAGCCGATCTGGTGATGGGAGCGCTGGGGCGGATCCAGTGAGGCAGCGACCCCGCCAGGTATGCCATGCGGTGCCAGCGTTTCGGAGGTGCCGGGTAGCGCTACACGGGCACAATGGAGCGGTGGCGGACCATCCGACCAGTTCGATCCGGCCACAAGGGCGGGCGCGTGGTGCGCTAGTGACCACTAGGTGACCAGGAGAGCGGGCGAGTCAGCGGCGAAAGTGAGCATGGCAATGACGCCAGCCGAGAACGAGCGGGTGACGGGTGCGGACCAGTCGGACCCGCCGCGCTATCGCCGCATTCTTCGGTGGGCCGTCGCAGTGCTCATCGTGCTGGCCGGAATCGGCTATTCGTCGTGGGTGCTCGAGTTCGTCCTACCGATCGATATCGACCCGACGACCTCGTTCCTGAGCCAACTGGCCGAACACGGCGCGCCGTTCCGCTGGGTCTTCACCACGGGCGACACCGTATCGGGCGCGTTGCTGGTGATCGCGGCCGTCGGCGGGTTGACGGTATTCGCCCGGCGTAGGTACTCGACCATCGGATGGATCGCACTGGGCTGCTTCGGAGCCGCGACCATCGCCGACGCGCAGGCCCCGCTGAAGCCGGAGGACCCGACCAGCCTCTCGGACAAGGGCCTGGTCCCCCAACTGCACCAATTGCACGCGCTGACAAGCTCGTTGGCGGTGTTCTCGATCTTCATCGCCATGGTGGCGTTCACCGTCGCGGCCTTCCGGTACCGCCGCTGGCCGATCCTGCGGCACACCGGCCTGTGGATTCTCGTCATCGGCTCGGCCGTCACCGCCTGGATGCTCATCGCCGACAATCTCTCCGGCGACTACGGCCTCGGCATCGCACAGCGCATCCAGGTGGGCGCGATGTCGCTGTGGCTGGTGACGCTGGGTGCGCAGATCGCTGTCGCAGAGCGGGCGAGCGGCCGCCACCCTCGGTAGTGTCGGGTGATGTGACCAGCGACGCACCGGCTTACACCGAGATCCCCACCCAGCTCGACCACGTCGCCGCGGCGACCGATCGCCTACTCGACACCGCCGCCGCCCTGACCGACGCCGACCTCGTGGAGCCGTCGCTGCTGCCCGGCTGGACCCGCGGCCACGTTCTGGCCCATGTGTCCCGCAATGCCGACAGCCTGGTGAATCTGCTGCTGTGGGCCCGCACCGGCATCGAAACCCCGCAGTACGCGAGCGCTTACCTGCGCGACGCCGATATCGAGGCCGGAGCCCCGCGCCCCCTGCGCGAACAGCTCGAGGATCTGCGCGCCTCCGCCGACCGCTGGCTGGCCCTGGCCCGGGTCATGCCCGAGGACCGCTGGACCACACTGGTCCGCAACCGCCAGGGCGGCGAGATCCCGGCCACCCGCGTGCCGTGGATGCGCCTGCTGGAGGTCGAGATCCACCACGTCGACCTGGCCCGGGGCTACTCCCCGACCGACTGGCCGAGCGCGTTCACCGATCGCCTGCTGACGGAGTCCGTGGCCGATCAAGCCCGCAAGATCGACCCCAACGGGCCCGGATTCACCGTGTCGGCCACCGACACCGGATACACGGCGACGGTCGGCTCCGCCCCGGTCACCACGATCTCCGGCACCGCCGCCGCGCTGGCCAGCTGGCTCATCGGCCGCTCCGACGGCTCCGACCTCACCGGGGACATCCCGGAACTGTCCGCCTGGAAGTGAACTTCACACGCAGCGGGTTTCCGCGGGCGGCAGGGCCAGCGTGGCGAGATACGCCACGACCTTGGTGTCGACGCAGGGTGATTCACCGCTGAGAGCGACCGCGTGCTGATTGCCTTCGAAGGTCAACAGCACCGCCCGCAGTTGGCGCGCCAGGTCGATGCCCGCGCCGTGCGGCGTGACCGGATCGTTGGTGGTCGACACCACCAGGACCGTCGGCAGGTTCGCGATGGCCAGCTCGTGCGGCTGACTCGTCGGCGGCACCGGCCAGAACGCGCACTCCCCCATCGGGGCCGGGAATTCCGGGGCTCCGTCGTCGTAAAGAGGTGCGACCCTGCGGATTTCGGCGGAGAGCCGGTCGAGGACCGCGTAGTCGGTGATCGCGGGCATATCCGCGCACAGCACGGCCGTTTTCGCGGCTTCGCTGTTGTCGCTGTCGTTTTGGCGACCCGAATCCGATTCCGACTGCCGCAGAATCGGATCGGGATCGCCGTCGCGCAGCGCGCTCAGCGCGAGGTTGAGGTCGGTCCAGTTCCGCCAGTGGTACAGCGCGTTCTCGACCGCGTCCAGCACATCGTCGTAGTACAGGGCGCGATCGGGGTCCGCGCGGGAGGGCAGCGGTTCGAAGACCAGCGGCTGCGCCAATACGTGGAATCTGGCCAGCGCCTGCGCAGGATCGCCGCCGAGTGCGCAGTTCTGTTGCCGCACACACCAGCCGATGAACGCGTCGAAGGTCCGTTGCGACGCCTGCGCCTCCTCCAGCGACTCGGTGTAGCGGTCGGCATCGGGGTCCATGGCGCCGTCGAGCACCATGGCGCGCACGCGGTGCGGATACCGTTCGGCGTAGGCGTAGCCGTACCGGGTGCCGTAGGAGTAGCCGAGGTAGGTGAGCCGCTTGTCGCCGAGCACGGCGCGCAGGACGTCCATGTCCCGCACCGTTTCCCGGGTGCCGATGTGGGCGAGCAGGTCCGCGCCGCTGCCGCGCACGCATTCGGCCGCGTAGTCGCGCCACTGCTGTTCGTGGTGGGGCCGCCATTCCGCCACGGTGAGGGAGTCGCCGCCCGCCTCGTCGTCCGCACCGCAGTCGATGCGCGGTTCCGACGCGCCGACCCCGCGCGGATCCCAGCCCACCTGGTCGAACTGTCGGGCCAGATCGGTGCCGTCGGCGGTGCCCACCAGCGGAATGCCGCGCACGCCCGGGCCGCCGGGGTTCATCAGCAGCGATCCGATCCGGTCGGGTCCGGTGGCGGGTTTGCGCGCGACCGCCAACAGGATGGTGCGGCCGTCGGGTTGGTCGTAATCCAACGGCACGCTGATCCTCGCGCACTGCGCCGCGGAGCTGAGCCGGTCCTCGCGCTCGCTCATGCTCAGACACGAACCCCAGCGCGGCACTTGGGTATAGAACCGCGCCAATGCGGCCGGGTAGAAATCCCGCGGGGTGATGGTTTCCCGCACACACCCCGGCAGGAATACACCCAGGAGAACCACCCCCGCGAGGCCGATACCGAGGCGACGAACGAAATCGCCTACCGACCTTGCCATTCCGCTGTCCGCCATTGAGGCCCCCCCATGTCCCGAAGCAGGAAGCAGCTCGATTATCACCGGGCGGACAGCACGATCGCCGAGGGAAGCGGACACGATTCAATTCCCGAGCCGACTCGGGGGCATCACGATCGCGACCGCGACCGCTCGGGCCGGATCAGTTCAGGAAGCGCTCCACGGTCGCCGGATCGGTGGCGAATCGCAGGTAGAGGTCGTTCTCGTGCGAGTCACCCGCGGTGACGCGCACGCCGTCGGTTCCGTAGGGGCGCACCAGGACTCCGGCCTCGGCGCTGGCCGCGCCGTACTCCGCGCTGCGCTCGCCCAGCGGCAGCCACAGGAAGTTGGCCTGGCTCGCGGCGACCCGGTAGCCCGCCGCCACCAGGGCATCGCGCATGCGATCGCGTTCGGCCACAACGGCATCGGTGCGCTCGAGCAGTTCGTGCCGGGCCTCCAGGGAGGCGATGGCGGCGGCCTGGGCGATGCGGTTGACGCTGAACGGGACGCGCACCTTCATGAGCGCGGTGATCACCGCCGGATCGCCGATGCCGTAGCCGACGCGCAGGCCCGCGAGCCCGTACGCCTTCGAGAAGGTGCGCAGCACAAGCACATTCGGCCGCCCACGGCCCAGCTCGACGCCGTTCGGGTGCTCGTCGGCGGGGAAGCGCAGGTATTCGTAGTACGCCTCGTCGAGGACGACCAGCACGGTGTCGGGGACGACGTCGAGGAAGCGCTCGATATCGGCGCGGCGGTGCGCGGTGCCGGTGGGGTTGTTCGGGTTGCAGACGAACACGACCCGGGTGTTCGGCGTGACGGCCGCGGCGAGCGCGTCGAGATCGTGGGCGTATTCGCTGTTCAGCGGCACCTGTACCGCGCGCGCCCCGGCGACCTGCGTGACGATCGGATACGCCTCGAAGGACCGCCACGCGAACAGCACCTCGTCGGTGGGCTGGCCGCAGGTGATCTGCACGATCTCCTGGCACAGCGCCACACTGCCGCAGCCGACCGCCACCTGCTCGATCGCCACATCGTGGAATTCGGCGATGGCGGCACGCAATTCGCTCACATGGATGTCCGGGTACCGGTTGGCCTGTTCGGCGGCCTCGGCAATGGCCTTGGCGACCGACGGCAGCGGCGGGAAGGTGGTCTCGTTGCTGGCCAGTTTCACCACCCCGGGCAGGCTGCGCCCGGCGATATAGGCCGGGATGGCGTCGAGGTCCGGACGAATGTGCGCGCTCACGCCCTCCACCTTAGGTGGGACGGCCATCCGGTATGCCCGCTGGTGTCGTCGGGTTTGCCCGGGTGCGGGCCGTTGCCGAAATTTCTGTGGATTGCCCCGGTCCGCCGCAGGATTTATCCGGAACTTTACCTAGCTTCACTACTCTGGCTTTATGTCGGGCGTTTACCGAGATCTGGCCCCTGTACACGACACGACCAGAGTGCCGCTCACCGTGATCGAACCGGATGGTCATGCGCGTGGCGGCATCGTGGTGCTGCACGAATCACGAGAATTCACCGATCCATTGCTGGAGTTGATGCGGTCGCTGGCCGCCGACGGCTGGACGGTGCTGGCCCCGGACCTGTTCCACCGCTGCAACGGCACCCAGACCGACAAGGTGTTCGGCGCGGACCTGTTCGCCGATTTCGACGCCTGCTTCGACTGGCTCACCCAGCGCGGGGTGTTCCGCGACTGCATCGGTGTCCTGGGCTTCGACTCCGCGGGCACGGCCGCACTGCTCGTGGCGACCAACCGGCCCGTCGGCGCGGCGGTGAGTATCGCCGCACCCGGCATCGACGATCCGATCAGCCCGCAGGCCGATGCCCTCACCCGCGCCGCCCCACACCTCAAGGCCCCCTGGCTCGGCCTCTACGGAGCCGACGATCCGAACACTCCCGTGGAACAGATCGAGCGCCTGCGCGACGCCGCCGCCCGCGCCGCCACCGCCACCCTCGTCGTCACCTATCCGGGCTTGCACCACCGCCCCGACCAACCCGGTTTCGACCCCTCGGCCCTCGACGACGATTCGGTCATCGACGCGCAGACCAGAATCTTCGACTGGTTCGACAGCCACCTCCGCTGACCCCCGCTGACCAGCCGTTTTGCTTACTGGTCGCGTGGTGTGTAATCTTTTGCCCCGGCGGTTCGAAAGGACCGGCACCCTCGAAAGAGGGGCATCCAGGAGGCGTGCCAGAGCGGCCGAATGGGACTCACTGCTAATGAGTTGTCCCTTCACGGGGACCGGAGGTTCAAATCCTCTCGCCTCCGCCAAGCCCGGTTCGCCGGGTGCCCACAAATGAATAATCCTGCGCCCGTAGCTCAACGGATAGAGCATCTGACTACGGATCAGAAGGTTGGGAGTTCGAGTCTCTCCGGGCGCGCAGCAGGTAGAAGGCCCTTTCGCACTGTGCGAGAGGGCCTTCCGCTTACTCGTTGACGACATCGTTTGACGACAACCCGGGGCCACGCAGCAACCCATTCATGCCCGCAACGGCCTCCCGCTGCACCTGTTCGATCACCCGCATGTAGATGCCCGTGGTGACCGAGATCGAGGAGTGCCGCAGGATCCGCTGCACCGTCGCCGCCTCCACTCCCTGAGCGAACAACAAGGTCGCGCAGCTGTGTCGCAGATCGTGCAACCGGATCGGCCGAACACCGGCGCGACGCACCAGAGCATCGAAGGCCCGGTTCACGTTTCGCGGCTCCAAGGGTGTCCCGGTGCGGCTGGTGAACACCAGCCCGAGGGTGTTAGCGCGCATGATGTCCTTGTCCCGCAACTGGTCCCGTCGACGTTGCCGAAGAATCACGACGAGCTCCTCGGGCAGCGGCACCGTGGATTCCGAGCGCTCGGTCTTGACCTCGTGCAGGGCGAGCGTGCCGCCGATCCGGTACAGCGCCGTCGCGATGTCCACCGTGCCGCCGACGAGATCGACATCGGTCCACCGCAGACCGAGGGCCTCCCCGCGACGCAGGCCGATCGCCAACCCCACCGACCACAGCGCGTACAACCGGTGATCGCGGGCCGCCTCCAGGAAAGTCGCCGCTTCGGCGGCCGTCCACGGCTTCTCCTTGCGCTGGCGTCCGGTCGGCATCTTCACGTTGCGAGCGACGTTGCGCGACAACACCTCTTCGTCCACGGCGTCTTGCAACGCGGCGCGCAGTGTCCGCAACAACGCCTTGCGAGTGCCCACGCCCGGGAATTGCTCGCAGCATCGCCGAGGACTCCGGGCACAGCAGCGGGCCTTGGCCGGATTCTTCGCGGCCCGACGCGCGTCCTTGCCCTGGGCGCAGCACTGGCACTGGTCGGCCACGGTGTTGAGCCAGTCACGGACATGGCGCGCCTCCAGGCCCCGCAACTTGCGCTTGCCAAGCCCCGGCACCATGTACAGCCGCACCAGCAGCTCGTAGGTCTCGTAGGTCTTGGGCCGCGCGCTCGGTCGCACGATCTCCCGCAACCAGTATTCGAGGTATTGCCGAACGGACATGGTGGTGACATCGACCGGTATTCCCTTGCGCTGCAACTCTTTCAGCCGAGTCCGTTCGGCGTCGGCCTCCTCCCAGGTCGCACCGTAGACGCTGATGCGCTTGCGGCGGCCGTCCGGGGCGTCCACGAACAACTTGAGCTCGTAGCGGCCGTCCTTGCGCGCGCCGATGGTGCCCGAGCCGTTCGGATTCTTCCCCCGCGGTTTCCGCGCAGCCATCACGCCACCTCGATGAGATCGGACACATAGTCCTCGAAGGACTTCCGCACGATCCGACGGCACCGTCCCACGGTGACCGACCGCACCTCATTGGCCCAGATCAGTTGATAGATCATCCACCGACTGACCTTCAACTCGTCCGCCGCCTCCTGGACTGTCATGAACGTGCTCACGATCCACCCCCTACGCTACCTTTGCCGAACCTGAATACTGTTGTGTCTCACTAGATTCCGCCAATTGCGCTCGTAGGTACTCGGCACGCCACGCGGTGCGTTTCGCGATGGCGCTCATGATCAGGTGCTCACGCAGCGGCCGGTCCTCGTCGCCGGGCTGCACCGGGCGGATACGCAGGTGGCCGGTGTCGGGTTTGAGGATGCCGACCTTGGCCAGGAGTTGCCGAACAAACTCTGCGCGGTCGGCGCGGTGGTCGGGCAGGGTCTTGCCGGTCCAGCGACGCGAGACCAGGACCCGTCGACCGGGCAGGCCGAGGGTGTCACGGCGGTGTGCTTTGCCCTTGCAGTGCCCGGGGACGGTTTTCTCCCCGGCACCGCGCGGGACGATGCCGTAGCGCAGCCACACCGGGCACCGCGGCGAACACGGTGTGATCTTCAGTTCCTGATGCAGCCGGTCGTAATGCGCGAGCACCCGGGCGGAATCGGAGCGCAGCACCTCACCCACAGCCTTGGTCAGGTACTTGGTGACGTAGCGGACCGCCTTGTTCGCCTGGTCGCCGGGCACGATGCCCTGAATGTGGCGCGGATCGACCTGCGCGCCGAACCGCACCGTGTGGGCGGGTTCGATGTCGTCCACGGAGCCGATCACGTCGAGTGCGTCATCGAAGGAGTGCAGCGGTCGCCGGGTGCGCGGGTCCACGAACGTCACGCCGTCCCACACCGGCATGTTGTCGTCGGTGTAGACCGCGTGGTCGAAGTGCGGCATCCACGCCTGGTGATAGGTGGCCTCGGTGACGAGCTTGACCAACTCGCGCGAGATCGCGCCACGGACCAGGACGTGCAGATGCGGGGCACCACGCTTCTGTGGTTCGACCACGGCGAAGTACTGCATGTCGTAGCCGATGACGCGGCGCATGTTCTTGACCCACCGATCGAACAACGCCGCGAAGTGAATGGTGTCACGGGCGGCGCGGGCGTAGTCGTAGGTGCGCCAGTCACGCGGGGAGCCGTCCGAACACACCTTGCCCTCAGCGTCTTTCGCGCCCACGCGGTTGATCGCGCCGTAGGAGGGCAGAGTGAGGGTGATCATCATGCCGGGGGCGTACTTGCCCGCGAACACTTGCCCGATGGTGCGTTTGGTGACCTTGCGGCGCGGCAGGTTCGGTGCGTCCTGGCGGCGTCGAGTCGAACGAGTCCGGCGCGGTTTCGCGGTGGCGTCCAGCGCGGGCAGCCGTCCACGCATTCCCGATTCACGAAGCTCACGATCCAGGTCCGCGACCACTTCGGCGATAGCGTCGGCCGCCTCGATGTCACCGGTCTCCTTCGCGGTGCGGTAGGCATCGGCCATCTCCGCGCGGGAAGCGAGGATATCGACCTGTGCCGCAGTGGGTTCCGGGTTCGGGTCCACCGGTTCGGCGTCGAGGTGCCAGCCTTCGCGGCACTGCTGAATCCGCAGGGCCCGAGCCGATTTCGCGCACGCCGGGCAGACCGATTCGATGGTGGCCTTGCACGGTGCGCCCTCGTAGCGGACCGTCCCGGTCTCGGGATCGAAGACCCGCATGGCGACCGGGCGGCGACACACGTCGTATTTCTCGGCCGCGGCCTGGGCGATATCGTGCAGGTCCGGCATCGCGCGACGGGTCGCCGCGGACTGCTTCCCGGGGGTCCGGGTGGGTTCGGTGTTGTCGGTCATCACGCCACCTCCACGGCGTCTCGGTTGATCGCGGTGAGTAGTTGTCGGCCGATGTGGTGGGTGTAGGCGGGCGGGATCGCTTGGCACAACTCGTCTCCGGTCATCCAGTCGATGCCCATCGCCTCGGGTCCGACATAGCGGCCCACATCGCCGGTGACCGAGATATGCCAGCCCTGCGCCCACCGCTCCCTACGTCGGGACGTCGCGGTGCGGGCCACGTGCGCGGGATGGGACGGGGCGCGGAGGCCGATGTTGCTTTCGAATCGGCGATGTCGGTAGGTGCGCAGCCCGAACATGCCGCCGCACAGGGTGATCGAGCGGTCCTTGCGCAGCGGGGCGGACATGACGTTCTCGATGACGTACGGCTTGCCGAGCGCCTCCAGGGCGTCTCGGGTCGCGGCGACGAGATCGGGATAGGTCTTCTCCGGATGCAGCGCGTGCAAGGGGGTGTATTCCTGACACGGCGGGGAGGCGTGCACGGCGTCGAACTCGTGCCCGTGAGCGGTCAGGAACTCGATGGCGTCGGCGCGATGGAAGGTGAACGGGTATCGCGGTTGAGCGACGATATCGACGCCCACGACCTCGAAACCCGCTCGCCGGTACCCGGTCCCGGCACCACCGGCGCAACAGCACAGATCCAACAGCCGGGGAGGGTTGTGGGTAATCATCGGGTCACCTCCTGATCGAGCTCGGACAGTTCGGCGTAGACGCGCACGCCGCCATCACGGTTGAGGTAGGTGCGTTCGTCCACGGTGACGCGGAACGTGTGGGAGCCGATCAGGGCCGCGAGAACGCGCGTGATGTCGGCGAGGTTGCCGGACAGGCGCAGCCGCACAGTGTTGGTCATCGCTGGTGCTCCCCGTCGAGAACGTCACATTGTCGGCATAGGCGCAGACGACCACGGCGGGTGTGGGTGGATGGCGGAGCGGTCCAGGTCTCCCACTCGGTCCACTCGTGGCCATGAGCAGCACAGTGGGCGGCGAGTTGGCAGCCGTCGCAGGTGATGCGGTCGCCGTCGGTCTGCCAACCGTAGGCGGTCAATTCACGGACGGCCGTCTCGATGGAGGGGAACAGCTCCGGGCCGCACTCTTCGTTGGGGAATGGTTCGCCGCAGCCGTGGCAGTAGGCGGCCACCCAGGTCTCGGTGTGGAATCCGGTTTTCATGCCGCCACTCCCGCCAGGCCGTCGTCCTCGGGGTTCTCATCGCCAAGGTCATCAGGATCGAAGTCGCTGTAGTCCTCGGTGGGACCGGTGATCTCGGGTGCTGGGGAGTAGGTGTCCACGATGGCGTCGGCGTCCTCGTCACTGATGTAGAAGGCG
Organism: Nocardia sp. NPDC050406; assembly: GCF_044459025.1. Taxonomy (NCBI): domain Bacteria; kingdom Bacillati; phylum Actinomycetota; class Actinomycetes; order Mycobacteriales; family Nocardiaceae; genus Nocardia; species Nocardia sp. NPDC050406. Next base: position 1,140,388 of record NZ_JBITIM010000003.1, read on the forward strand.
CGGACCCGCACGAATTCGGTGGTGCCGTCCTCCCCGACGTAGGCGACGCCGGGCGTGGTCTCGGAGATCTCGTCGCAGCGCGCGCCGCGGTCCTTCGCGCCTTGGCCGTGGACCATGGCGTTCTGGGTCGGCTCATCCAGGCGCAGCCCGACCCGGACCGGGAACAGCTGCCGATTGGGCATGGTCTCCTTCGAGGGGTCTTGCAACGCCGAGACCACGGTGATGCCCGCCGCGCGGCCCTTGGACAACAGCAGGCCCGACAGGCGACGGAACTCGTCACGTTCTTCGCGGCTGGCGTACGACGACAGCGACGCCGCCTCGTCGATGACGAGCAGGATCAGCGGCTCGTCCACGCTGGGGATGAGCTTGCGGATACCGGCCGAGCGCATCCGGGCCAGACGCTCGTCCAACTCGGTCACGGCCTCGGTGAGCATCCCCAGGATGTTGGCCGCGTCAGCAGCGAACCGGGTGAACAGCTTGTCTGCTCCGCGCCCGAATTCCGCGCCGCCCTTGGGGTCTGCCATCCACACGGCCACGAGCTTGGACTGGATGGCGGGGCCGAGCCCGGCCAGGATCGACCACAGCACCGAGCCCTTGCCCGAACCGGTCGCGCCCGCGATCAGCACGTGCGCGTAGAGGATGCGCAGCAGCCACGGCCACCCGTCTTCGCGGACGCCGACCGGGACCGCCTCCAGGTCCACATCATTGGGGACCGCGCGCGGCATCGTTACCGACGCGGCGAGGGTGTCATAGACCCTCACGTGGAGACGAACCCAGGCCGGAGCGGGCGAGGTGACCGTCACCCGCTCGACACCCAGATAGGCGGCCAACCTGCTCCGGGTGGTGTCGTTGTTCCAATCCTCGAGGCTTTGCCCGCCCAGCATCAGCACGTCGATGTGCAGGCCGAACGAGTCGTAGTCCCAGCCCTCCACCCTTGGCACCCCGGAATCGAAGGAGCCGAGCTTGAGCGTGGCGAACATCAGATCGGTGTGCGCCGGATTGGCCACGATCAACACCGCGGTCCGCAACTCCATCGGTGCGTCGGCGGCAATCGCTTCGGGCGATGTGGCACACAGAGTTTCGCGATGCCAAGGCCCGGGCGTGATCCAGGCCAGGAAGCCCAGACCGGCCGCCGTGGACACCACGGTAGGAAGGATGAACGACAACGACATAGCGACCTCCTACGGATCGAAAAGCAATGGGGTGTAATGGAATTCAGCGCACCGAGACCGCAGGCGGAACAGCGCGCAGCGGAGCGCGACGGGCGGGAACGAGGACAGGGGCGGCCGGAGGGGGCGGCGGAGTCGGAGTCGCGGCAACAGCCGATGAGACGGGCACTGGGGGCCGCCGCACGGGCTTCGGTACCGCTTCCTTGGTCACCTCATCGGCCACGACGGACGAAACGGCTTCAGTGGCAACGGGTTCGGTCGCAGCGGCGGGACGTGATCCGATGCGGAACAACAGCAGCAGAGCGTGGGTTTCGACCAACAGCGCCACCGGCGGCAGCGAGGCCACGACGGCCGCACCCCAGCCGAGCGCCGAGGGGCCGATCATCAACGAGTGCACCGCGTTCCCGGTGATGGACACGACGGTGCCGACCACCAGCACCCCGAAGAACCAGCGACGTGCGCGTGGCTCGGCCTCCAGGAGCGCCGTCACCGCCGCGGTCGCGGTGGACACGTCGATGATCACCGGGAACAGCCAGGCATCCCCGGCAGGGATATGAGCCGCCACCGCCAACTCACGCAGCGCCACGAACGACAGCCGAAACGCAGCCGCCGCGACGCCGACGATGGCGGCCACGGCCAGCACCCGCACCGCGAGCACGACCGTGGCCTTGTGCGTCATCGCCGATCACCTCCGCGCCGAGTCGCCGCAAACGTTGCACCGGCACGGCTCGAGGGTGATGTCGCGGAACGGGATCGACTCATCCGGTGCGCCGTTCGCGCGGCGGCCGTCGATGATGGCGGCCTGGAGCATCTCCACGAGTTCCTCGGCGGTGTCGAGGTCCATCCACACCACCGGGGACCGGACCTCCGGGGCCGAGGAGTGCAGGCCCCCGAAGACCATCATGATCTGGCGCATGGCGCCGTCGATCTCGTGGCGATACCGCACCGCAGGCGTTCCCCACCCCTTGACGCCCCAGGCGTTCAACACCTCTCGGGCATCCGGGTTGCGCGGCGCGAGGACCGGGATCGTGTACCGCGCGTACATGTTGTCATCGCGCGGCACCCAGTAGTTCTCGGCCTGCCGCATCACCGACTCGTCCGCAGGCTGTTCCGACATCGCGCCATAGCCGATCCGGTTGTGACGCGGGCGTGCGTTGATCGAAGTCATCGCTACCACTCCTCGAAGGCGCAGAACGGCGGGCACAGAGCGTCGGCATCCAGCGCGGGTTGAGGCGGGTCCGTTGCCGTGGAAGTCGGTGTCTCGCAGAACATCACGCAGCCGGACGTCGTCGGTTCGGCGGCTACCAAGGTTGCCACCGGGGCGGCCGGGGCCACCTCGACGGTGTCGGGGCGGTCGCCGAACGCCAACGCCAGCAACATGACCGGGGCCATCAGCACCGGCGACACGACCGCAGCCATCACGAGCCACCCGTTCACGGGTTTGGTGTCCATCACGCCGCCACCAATCCGTCATCGAGACCGCCGTCGTAGGGGCGACCGGTCGCGGCCACCCGCGACAGGGCATAGCGCGCGCGGCGGAACTCCGAATGCCCGTCCCCGGGCAGCCACACCGAGGCGAACACCCCATCGGTGACACCCGCCCGAAACGCCCAGCCAGCGCACTTGGCCAGCACCGGGCAGTCCCCGCAGGTCTGCCGGGCTTGCGCGGCGTCACTGTGAGTGAGCGGAAAGAACAGTTCGGTATCCATTCCCGCGCACGAACGTTCGGCAACGAAATGCGGGTCAGAACCCTTGCGGGCCACGAACTTACGCATCGTGCTCACCCTGCTCGTCATCGAACATCGACAGCTGTCCCTCACACCGCCACATCGAGGGAATGTCCCGGAGGACGGATTTGCGGCCCTTCCCGGAGATCTGGCGACGCGAGGGCTTCACGCCCTGATCGACCGCCGCGTCACCGGTCTTGCGGGTCTTACGTGCCCGCGCACGCTGCTCCATGGTGGCCATCACGCCACCGCCTTCGGACCCGAGCTCGAACCCCGCTGCGCCACCGCGTGTTCCACGAGGGCCACCGCGAGCGCCGACATCAACGCATCGGCGTCGGCGATATCCAGCGACATACGAACATCGCTGCCGTCGAACACGACCCACACCGATGCGGGAATCTGGTACTGGCACCCGCTGGTGGATTCCCAGATGTAGGACGGGTGGTATTCGACCTTGCTGAGACCCTTCGCCTCCGCCGATACGGTGAATCGCGACATCACGCCACCGCCTTCTCACCGCGGGTCGGACGCGACGCCGGAACATCGGCCGGAGGCTGCTTCGCCCCCGAGGTATCGCCCTTGATGCCGGTCGCCCGGATGTTCCAGCCGATCGACTTGAACTCGCCGTTACCGATCACCTTCGGCTTGACCCGCAAGCCCTCCAGGACCACCGGGTACACGCCATCCGAGATGGGCTGCGTCGAGGGCACCGGCCGCACGTCCGACACGAACGTCACATCGAACATGGCGTTCTTGGCGCCCATGCCCGACGGGTCCATGATCTTGCCCTTCCACAACAGCTTCCCCGTGCCGTTGCCCTCCCGGTCGTAGTCCACCTGCTGCCGCTTCGGCGCATTCCGATCGGAGCTGAACTCCGTCATCGGCTCGATCTCCCCCACCAAGAACAAGCCCGTACCGAACTCGCCCTCGACCGGAACCAGCCACGCATCCTTCAAAGCCATCTCGAACGCCTCCTATGTGTGAGAACCAGACCCCGGTTTGTTAATCAACAAAATCCGGTGACATCATTGTTGAGCAACAAACGATGGGTGTCAAGGATTGTTCATCAACAAAACTGGGAGGTGACGTGCCGCCACCGACAATCTGGCGAGAAATAGCCGATGACCTGCGAAAACGAGTCGAGGACGGAGAGTGGGAGCCTGGCCAGAGGATTCCCGCAGTCCGTGAGTTGATGGCGCACTACGAGACGCCGTCTCAGAACGCAGTGGTTCGCGCCATCTCGACCCTCACGAGCGAAGGGCTCTTGTGGTCCGACCCGAACGCGCCACGTCGAGGTGTCCGAGTCGCCGAGCGAACCCAGCTGATCCGCCGTGGTGCGCGTCGGTACCAACGCAACCCTGAAGGCTTAGCCCCCAACATGGACGAGGCCGCAGCTGGTGGATGGCAAGACAAAGTCGAGGCTGAGCGCTGGCGTGAACCAGCCTCCGAGGACATTGCCGCCCGTTTGAACATCCAGCCTGGTCAACCGGTCACGGTGGGCCAATACGTTTGGTTGACCGAAGACGGGCAGCCCTACCAGGTGGGCACACAATACGAGCCGCTAGCTATCACTCAGGGAACGCCGATCGAAGAACCTGTGGATGGCACCCGTGGAAACCCTGGCGTCATCGCACGTTTCGATTCGATCGGTCTCCATGTTGACCGAGTCGAGGAATTGGTACGGGCAAAGGTGCCGAGTGCCAAGGAGGCCCGCATCCTTCAGATGGGGTCAAAGGTTCCAATCCTCCACATCACCCGTACACACTGGGCAGGTGACATCGCCGTAGAGACGGCCGATATCGCAATCCGCAGTGATCGGATGGTTATCGTCACAACGCATGAAGTGCCGCTCAGCGAAGGAGCCTCAGAATGACCGAGCAGCCTAGCCCGAGTCTGGCCGAACAGACCGGCGACGCCATGCAGTTCGTGGCCGATGTACGCAACATTGACACACCCAATCCCCAACGCCGCCAACTAGCCGATCCTGTTGCGGCCGCAACCCTCTTCAAAGACGAGACCGTCTCTCGGATCGAATCCATCTTGAACGCCCAGTCAGGCACTCCCGTGATCTTGCTGTCCGGAGGCGTCGATTCGATTTTGGTAGCGGCGGCAGCCGTGAAACTTGGCGTGCGACCCCACGCGATCACGGTTATCGCGAACGGCGGTACCGACCGAGAGAACGCGGTTGCCGCAGCAGACGCTCTTGGCCTGACCCACGAGATCATCGACCTCAGCGAAGACACGGTCGTTGATTTGGCCCGCGAAGCGGTGAATCGATTGGGCCTGCCGGAGCTTTGGGAAGTCTCCTACGCGATTCCGTTGCTTGCAACGCTGCCCGTCTTGGATCGCATCGGTACAACCGGCCCCATCCTGACCGGCAGCGGTGCCGACGCCATCGTAGGCGGCGGAAAGGTCCTGGGACATCCAATCGATTCTCCACAGGCGATCGAAGAACTTGACCTAATCATCCGGAAGGAGTCAGCTAACAACTTCGTCCATGACCGTCTTGTGCCAGATTTCTATCCACGTGTGATGGGCAAATACGCGGACCAATTTGTCCACGTTTTCCAGACCCTCCGGTTTTGGGAAGTCGCCGAAACATTCGCGCCCCCTGCGCTTTTCGGTAATCGTGATGGCAATCCGGTTGATAAGTTCGCGGTTCGAATCGCCTGCGAGATGCTGCTACCCGAAACGTCGAAAAACCTTGCATGGGCGAAAAAGTCAGCGATCCAACGATCAGCCGGGATCATGGGCACGCTAGCGACTGCGTCTCGCACTTTCGCCGCGTCACTTCCTGGTGCCCAGACATATTCCGATCCGATGACTGAGCCGTATGAAGCTGTTGCAACCCGCCTGTTTCTTGCACTGTTGGATGGCACTTCCCAACATCAACGATATTCGACATCGGGTGGCGAAAAGGCAATCACAGAAACTGATCCTGTAACTGATTTTGTCGCCCATTACCACCTCGACATAGGCGGCAACTGGAATAGCCATCGCGAGAACTGGCAGCAAGTCGCACTTGACGCCTGGCTCCAAGCCGCCCAACAGCGCAATCTTGATGCAACCGTGCTTTACCTCTGCGAAGACTCCAACCAAGACGTTGCAATCATCGAGGTGGGCCAAAACCGTTACGCCATAACACATTTGGGTCGCGCCGCCGAAGTGCGAGCAGAACGCCGATGACAACCGTCCCTCACGTCGTCAACTCGGTCAATCTCACCGATGACGAACTCGCAGCGCTATACGAGTACCCAGCGAACAGCGAACCGTGGGTACGTGCCAACTTCGTTGTCAGCATCGATGGCGCGATCTCAACGAACGGTTCGTCTGTCGGTTTGACGACACCTCTCGATCAGAAGGTGCTAAAGCTCTTACGCGACCTCTCCGACGTTGTGCTTGTGGGAGCAAACACAATCCGCGTAGAGGACTACATAGGAATCAAGGTGTCCGAGGCAGGCAGCCGCCGACGAACGAATCGTGGACTGTCCCCGGTGCCACCTCTTGCAGTTGTAAGCGGACGAGCCGACATCGACCCCCAATCACGGCTCCTCACTAACACAACCGTTCCGCCAATCATTCTCACCACGTCAACGGCCCCAACGGTGGCGAAGCGGAATCTGACTACGGCAGGAGCCCAGGTAATTGAACTTGGGCCGGGGCCAATCGAAACAACTGCAATCATCGACACCCTGTCGTCGCTGGGCATGACAAAGATCCTGTGCGAAGGCGGTCCAAACCTCACTGGACAACTAGTAGCGGATCACCTACTCAATGAAATGTGTGTCACGACGGCACCGACCATGATCTGTGGAAACGCACAGCGGATCACCCACCTAGATCGCCACGCAAACCTCAAAATGCGTTGTAAGCACATCATTTTCGATCCAGACGGTGCTCAATTGGCACGCTGGATCACGAACGAACAACCCTCTAGCGGCTCGATCACCTAGACGTGTAGTGCTGGTCACCGGGCACAAAACCTACCCAGGACTACCGTCGAGACCACTGCCGAATTTCGCCCTACAGGATCAAGGCGGCGCGCTGGCGCGCGCCGCGCCACGCTTCGACGCGCAACCGGGCTGATGAAGCGTCGCCCGGCGCGTCGGCGCGTCGCGGCACACGCCCACGCACCGCCATGACACGTAACAGTCGAACCCGTCAGTCGCCCGCCCGAGCCGCACCCAGGAACCACACCCGGCAGCACCAGGCCCGATCACCGCCGCCGTGATCAGCCCGACGTTTCGCCGCCGCCGACAGCGCCACCGTGCCCGCAGCACCGCCGCCCGCTCTCCGCGCCCTGTCCTTCCAGCCCGCCAGCACCCGTGACGACACCCAGCCACAGCCCGGCGCGACGTTCGAACTCCTCACCGACGCAGGACCCGACCCTCAGCCGCTCCCCGCCGCCAGCACCGCGACACCCTTCGCCCAGACCGCCGACACCGTCCCCGTCCAGCCCACCCCAACAGGCGACACTCCCGCCGCTCTCGTCGCCATCGCCCCACCGGCCCCGGCCACGACCGCCCCCACGGCCCTTGACGATGACGACGAAGTTGGTGACGTGCCGCCCATCGGTCTTGCCCGCCAGGTGGATTCGCCGACCAGCTGACCGCCGACGCCGCCAGCTGCGGCACCGCACACGCCGCCGCCCTCCCGATGGCGCACTCCGCAGTCCGATCTCTCGATGTCCGGCAGGCCGAGTGCCACCATGGCAGACCCCACACGGCCACGCCAAGACCAAGCGCTGTCACCGTGCATCCATCTCCCAATTGAGCTGCCGCCCAACGTATTTCGTGAGATGAATGCACGGCGAGCCTTGACGTGACCGCATGGTGCCCACCACGCCGACCCCCGTCCCACCAGACACCAAGAGCCCGGCCCGTTCCGGACTCCACCACCAGGAGGTCACCGTCGTGCCCAGCACCGTATCTGTCACCATCACCGGCCATCTCGCCGACGACCCCACCTCGCGGGCAACCCCGACGGGCAAGCTCGTCACCAACTTCGTCGTCATCGCCAATGACCGCAGGTTCGACCGCAACCAGAACCAATGGGTCGACGCCAACAAGACCGTCATCCGCGTCGCCTGCTGGGGCGACCTGGCCGAGACCGTCGCCGCCAGCCTGGACAAAGGATGCCGCGTCGCCGTCACCGGGCATCGCCTGATCGCCGACCCCTACATCGGCCAGGACTCCAAACCTCACGCCGCCCTGCAACTGACCGCCGACACGGTCACCGTCGACCTGAAAGGCCAGACCACGAAGATCGAACGACTACGCCCCAGCCACGCCAGCGCCGCCGACGACAACGAACCACCGTTCTGACCCCGACCCCGGAGACCGGACCTGGCACCACCAGGTCCGGCCCCCGGCCACACCTCACACGAACAACTGCCGAATTCGCCTATTACGTATTGAAGGTGAGCCTCCCTGCCTCCTCATAGGCCCGATTGTCTCGCTCCACTCGGACGAGTCAAGGGCGCTTCGCGTCGGCTACGCCGATGGGGCTACGCCCACCCTTGACACGCCCTCACTCCGCTGAGGACGGCCTGTATGAGGAAGCAGGGAGAAATAGAGTCGTTGGTGAGGGCGGGGGCACTCCCGGACAAGGTGGTGCCCTATGCAACCAGCCAGCACGCAGGCACGTCCAACCAACCATGAACGACACGCGACAGGCACGTATTCGGCACGCAGGCGGCAACCCGCATGACCCGTTGGACCGCTGGCTGTTCCATCAAATGCGCATGTTGGTCATCATCACCATGGCCGCCGCAAGCGAGCCGAACCAGCCCACGCCGCCCGCCACCGCGCGGGGATGGCCGCGCGCTCCCCGTTCACGCCAAAGATGAGATCACCCACGACGGGGACGCAACGCGTAGGCGGGCACGAGCTGATCGCGAACGTGGAGATCTGGCCGACCGTCGGCATATTGCAGGCTATAGGTCACCCGACCGAGCCATTCGCCGTCCAAGGTAGGAACCCAGTGCGTCAGCGTTCCCGGGCGTTCACCGGTCATGTGCACGCCCGCACCATTCACATGACGAGGCTTGCCCGGATCACGTACCAGAATGGCGTCCAGCCGCACCCAGACCGGCCGAGGCGGATAGGTGGCCGCCCGGTAGTAATGCCCCGCCGCATCCGGGTGCGCCAACTGCGGCCCCGAACCCTCAGTTCGCGGCAACTCACCCTCACCCATCGAACCCATGTTCGAATACTAGAAGATCACCCCAGGCGGATTGACGACAGGTTTTGACGACAACCGCGACGACAACCACACTCAGCTACCCATCGGACACTCGCCTAACCAGGCCGGATATGCTCCAAGCAGTCATAGGTGCGCCTAGCTACGGATCAGAAGGTTGGGAGTTCGAGTCTCTCCGGGCGCGCATCGATCAAACCCCCTGTGGCCCTTGGCCATAGGGGGTTTGTGGTATCAGGAGTACTGCGAGGCGTGGCCGCGGGCCGCCGCAGGGGCATCGAAAGAGACTGTTGTATCGGAATTTTCGGCGATTCACGCCCGAAGACAGTGCCGGGTTGGTGCGCACCCCTCCCGCGCACCAACCACCGGCGAGAGCACCCGGCGGGCAGCAGGGCGTGCAGGTTCCAGCACCTGGTCAAGCCTCTTTTCCGAGCATGAGAAAGTCAATGAGCCCGTGTCGCACCTGGGGTGAGACTTCGCCCCGATTTCGGTGTGACGTCCCCGACAACCGAGGTATGAGCAGATGTCCAAAGGTCAGTTAGCCCTGTTCGTGCGCGCCCGGCGGGATGCGCTGCGACTGACGCAGGCCCAGCTGGCCAAGACGACCGGCTGGTCCAAGTCCGCCATCGAGAAGGTCGAGGCGGGCACGCTGACGCCCAGCCTGGAGTTCACCGGCGCGCTGTTCGACGCCCTGGGCATCCCCTACATGTTTCGAGAGCGCATCATCGCCGCGCTGTTCCCGGGCACGCTGCCGCTCATCCTCGGCCCGTACCCCGAGCTGCCCGACGACGACGCGCTCGCCGATCTGGAGGATCTGCCCTACCCGGCCGCGTACATCGCCTTGCCGGTAGGCGACATCGTGGGCACCAATTCCCAATGGAACACGGTGTTTCCGGGTTTGGAGGCCAAGTCGAACCTGCTCGTCTACCTGTTCACCGATCCGAGGGCCGCGACGCTGCTGCCCGACTGGGAGCAGGTGGCGCACGGCTACGCCTACGGGCTGCGCATGCTGGGGCCGATCTCGGTGCCGGAGAACGCGATCAACGAGGTCGTGCGGCGCTGCCGCGCGCATCCGGATTTCGAACGCATGTGGACCGTCGACCCGGTAGAGCCCACGGCGGTGCAACCGATGCTGCGAGTCACCATGCCCGACGGCGAGATCCGCAACCTGCGCATCAAAATCGACAAGCCGCACCTGCCGCGCGGCTACTGGCTCACCTATCGCCTGGTGCCGGAACGGGATTGACCGCTCAGGCGACGCCCAGACCCGCCGCCAGGGTGGGCCAGGCCAGTGGGAGTTCGTCGCGCCAGTACGGCCAGGAGTGGGTGCCGGTGGGGCGGAGGTTCACCGCCGCGGGGATGCCGAGTTGGCTGAGGCGGTCGATGAGTTGCAGGGTGCAGGCGTATGCCCCGGCTTCCAGGGGGCCGCCGAAGAGGATGGTGTTGGGGTATTCGTCGCTGCCGGGGAGGTCGTAGCGGCCGGGGAGGTCGTAGCGGCCGGGGAGGCCCAGACCCGCCGAGAGGTAGATCCTGGTGCCGCGCAAGGACTCCGCGTGGGTGTAGACGTCGTGGGCGGCCCAGGCCGGATCGTCGTCGGGGCCGAACATATTGGCCGGGTCGCCGCCGTAGGTGCCGACCACCGCCTTGGCTTGCGCCTGACCGTAGTCCGAACTCACCGCGTAGCAGCCGCTGTGGGACGCGACGGCCGAGTACAGGCCGGGGCGGCGGACCGCCAGCATCATGGCCGCCTCGCCGCCCATGGACACGCCCTGCACGCCGTAGCGGCCATTGCCGTCGAACCGGGCGTCGACGAGCGGTGGCAGTTCGCGGGTGAGGAAGGTTTCCCAGCGGTTCACGCCGAGCTTCGGATCCGCTCTCTCCCAATCGGTGTAGAAGCTCGACGGCCCACCGAGGGTGAAGACCACGTTCACGTTCTTGTCGGCGAAGAACTCGCGCGCACCGCCCTGCGCGGTCCAGTTGTTGACGTCCTCGGCGGCGCTGCGGCCGTCGAGCATGTAGAGAGTGGGGCGCGGGCCGTCGTGGCCGGGGACGAGCACCTGGACGGGCACGGTGCGGCCCATGGCCGGGGAGCGCACGTACACGGTGGCGAAGCGGTCGTCGATAGGCTCCACGCGCTCGATGCTGGCGCGGGCGGTCGGACCGGGATCGGCGAGCACGGGCGGATCGCTACCCGCCGACCCGGAATCGGCGGGCGGCTCGGCCGTGCCGAGGGGCGCGAGGGCCGCCGCACCGAGTATCAGTGCGGCGCAGGCGAAGGCGACGCCGAGTCGACGCCGCTGACGGCGTAGCACGTGGGCCATAGTGCCAGACGAGCCGTGCGCGCGGCCCGCGACTTTCCCGGCGGCACGGGTGAGACCTCACACAAGCCGACCGATCGCTATTCGGAGGCGAGACTGCTTTCCCAGCGCCGCTCCACACCCGCGAAGCGCCATACCGCGACGGCCACCGCCCAGGTGAGCACGAACAGCCCGACAATGATGAAGCCCAGGTCTCCGAGATCGAGATTGCCGATCCACGCCACGAAACCCGAAGTGACATCGAACTTCTCGACGAAGATCGAGATGATCTCCTGCCCGCCGATGAGCAGCGCCACCGCCACCGACAGTCCGGTGATGACCAGGTTGTAGTAGATCTTGCGGACCGGGCGGGCGAAGGCCCAGTCGTAGGCGTAGCTCATGAACGCGCCGTCGAGGGCGTCGAACAGCGCCATACCGGCCGAGAACAGCACGGGCAGAACGAGAATCGCGTACCAGGGCAGGCCGGTGGCGGCCGCGCCGCCCGCGATGACCAGCAGGCCGATCTCGGTGACGGTGTCGAAGCCGAAACCGAACAGCAGACCCACCGGGTACATGTGCCAGGGCTTGCGGACCAGGCGCATGACCGGCCGCAGCACCCGGTTCAGCAGGCCGCGGTCGTCGAGTTCGCGCTCGAGCCGCGCCTCGTCGAGTTCGCCGCCGCGCATCCGCCGGAACACCCGCCAAATCCCGATCAGCGAGGCGAGATTCAGCAGACCGATGGCGATCAGGAAGGCGCCCGAGACGCTGGTGCCCCACAGCCCCGTCCACTGGTGCAGCGCGGAATCCTCGTCCTCCAGCTTGGGCGCGAGCGCCCGCACCCCGAACGCGAGCAGCGCCACCATGGCGAAGACCACGCTGGAGTGCCCGAGCGCGAACCAGAATCCGACGGTGTGCGACTTCTCCCGGCCGTTCTCGGCGACCAGTTTGCGGGTGGTGTTGTCGATGGCGGCGATGTGGTCGGCGTCGAAGGCGTGCCGCATACCCAGCAGGTACGCGGTGAGGCCGAGCCCGACCCCGAAGACCGTGCCCTCCACCAGGTACTGGCCGGGCACCACCACGAACAGCAGGATGCCCCATCCGAGCACGTGCAGCGCGACCACCGCCACCACCATCGCGATCACGCCACGCACCTGCCACACCCTCACTCTCGACAACCGGTAAAAGACAGCAGGCGGACACCGAGCTCGAAACCCGGTGCCCGCCTGCGTGTTTCCCGCGGAAGCGGAGGGATTTGAACCCCCGGTCGCTCTCACGACGCTCGCTTTCAAGGCGAGTGCATTCGGCCGCTCTGCCACGCTTCCAGGGGTTCGATATTAGCCGATCGCCGCCCAGCGGTTAGTCGGAGCGGTAGGCCAGGGCGCGGTTGACCTGTTCGAAAGCGTCGGTTACGGCGGCCAGCTGCTGGGGGGTGAGCCGGTCGATGAAGGCGCGGCGGACGTCGTCGACATGGCCGGGCGCGGCGGCGGCGAGGCGACGCATCCCCTCCTCGGTGAGGTGCGCCAGCACGCCGCGGCCGTCCTCCTCGGCGGTGGTGCGGCGGACCATGCGCTGGGCCTCCATCCGGCGGATCTGATGGGTGAGGCGGCTGCGGGAGGAGAGTACGCCGTCGGCGAGATCGCTCATGCGCATGGAGCGGCCGGGGGCCTCGGAGAGTTTCACCAGAATGCGGTAGTCGGCCAGGGACAGTCGGCTGTCGTGCAGGAGCTGCCGGTTGAGTTCGGCCATGAGGCGCTGGGAGCCGTCCATATAGGCCCGCCACGCGCGCTGTTGCTCGGGGGTCAGCCATCTCGGTTCGGTGACTCGCGGCCCGGGTCCGTCAGACACCGGGACATTGTATTCCGGCGGTTCGGGCGGGCCCGGTGGCGTCGGCCGCACGGTCAGCGGAAGGAGGAGATCATCGTGCGTGACAGTTCGCTCACCGCGGTGCAGCCCGAAAGTCCCATGGCCGCATCGAAATCCGCGAGCAGCGAGCGCAGCGCGTGCCGGACGCCGTCCGCGCCCGCGATGCCCAGACCGTAGGCCCAGGGCCGCCCGTAGAGCACCGCCTTCGCGCCCAGCGACAGCGCGATCATGATGTCGGAGCCGGTGCGGATACCGGAGTCGAAGAGTACGTCGGCGCGGTCGCCGACGGTGGCGACAATGGTCGGCAGCGCGTCGAGGGCGGCGACCGCGCCGTCCACCTGGCGGCCGCCGTGATTGCTCACGATCACCGCGTCGGCCCCGGCGTCCACGCACTGGCGGGCGTCGTCGGGGTGCAGCACGCCCTTCACCGCGATCGGCAGTTCGGTCCAGTCGCGGAGTTTGGCGATATCGGCCGGGCGCAGGCCGTGATTGCCGAACAGGCCGACCCAGGTGAGGATGGCGGCGCGCATGGCGTCCTCGCTCTCCTCGGGCGCGGTGGCGAGTTTGGCGCGGAAGACCGGATCGGACAGATAGTTGGCGATGCCCTTGCCGTGCAGGAACGGCAGGTGTCCGAGCTCGAGGTCGCGGGGCCGCCAGCCCAGCGACGGCGTATCCACGGTCACCACAATGGCTTTGGCGCCCGCCTTGGCGGCGCGTTCCACCAGGGAGCGGGCCAGCTCCAGATCATTGGGCCAGTACAGCTGGTACCACCACTCGCCCGCGCGCTCGCCCACCTCCTCGATGGTGGAGGAGGCGGCGGTGGAGAGCACCATGCCGATACCGAGTTCGCGGGTCACATCGGCGACGACGGTCTCGCCGCGCTCGTGCAGCAACCCCAGCACGCCGATCGGCGCGGTCAGCACGGGTGTGGCGAGTCGGGTGCCGAGGACCTCCACGGAGAGGTCGCGGGCACCCGGTGCCGTCGCGCCGCGCAGGACGCGCGGCAGCAGTCGGTATTTCTCGAACGCGGCGGTATTGGCGGCGGCGGTGCGTTCCGCCGAGGCGCTTCCGGCCACGTATGCGAAGGCCGCCGGTTCCAGTACTTCCCGGGCGCGTGCTTCCAGTCCGGCCGCGGTCATGGGTAGCGCGGGGACGGTACCGGCAAGGCCCTGCAGATAGATCTCGTTCTGGAAATCGACGAAACTGCTCATTCTCGAAACGCTAGCGGTTTCAACCACACAGCGCGGGTGCGTCGAAAAACCTTGTGCAAATTCGCGACCCGCGCGCGAAGATCACCGGCGGCGTACCCGAACCAGCGCGCGCGACGAGTTACCGGCCAGCGGCGCCGAGACGGCCATCACCATCAGCACCGTGAATACGACCGCTGTCATTACGAATCCCACCATCAGAACTCCTTTCTCGAGCCGTCCTCCACACTGCCGGGGAAAGCTGACAGGATGCTGTGCCGAACCCGAGTACCGCTTGGGAATCGCGCTCGGTCCACAGCTCGGCGAAATACGACAAATCTCCGAAGCGTCGTACGCTCGCAGACATGTACGCGGTGACGCTCGACGGATTCGGTGGGCCCGAGGTCATGAAGTGGGCGCAGGTGTCCGACCTGCCCGCGCCCGGACCGGGTGAGGTGTTGATCGAGGTGGTGGCGGCCGGGGTGAACCGCGCCGACCTGCTGCAGCGGCAAGGGCTGTACCCGCCGCCGCCCGGGGCCAGCGAGACCCTGGGGCTGGAGTGTTCCGGCGTGATCGCGGCGGTCGGGGACGGCGTGCGCGAGTGGAAGGCCGGTGATCGGGTGTGCGCGCTGCTCTCCGGCGGCGGATACGCCGAACAGGTCCTGGTACCGGCCACGCAGCTGCTGCCGGTGCCCGAGGGCCTGGATCTGGCCGCGGCGGCGGCACTTCCGGAGGTCGCGGCGACGGTGTGGTCGAATCTGGTCATGCGGGCCGGATTGCATGCCGGGCAGCTGCTGTTGATTCACGGTGGCGGCAGCGGGATCGGGACGCATGCCATTCAGGTGGCGGTGAGCCGGGGCGCGCGGGTGGCGGTGACGGCGGGGTCGGCGTCGAAACTGGAGCGCTGCCGGGAATTGGGCGCGAGCATTCTGATCAATTACCGCGAATCCGATTTCGTCGAGGCGCTGCGTGCCGAAAGTTCCGGCGCGGACATCATTCTCGACAATATGGGCGCGGCCTACCTCGCGCGCAATATCGACGCGCTCGCCGAGGACGGCCAACTCGTGGTCATCGGTATGCAGGGCGGCGTCCAGGCGGAGTTGAATATCGCCGCGCTGCTGGGCAAGCGCGGCACCATCCACGCCACCAACCTGCGTCGCCGCCCCGCCACCGGGCCCGGCTCCAAGGGCGAGATCATCGCCGAACTGCGCCGCCACCTGTGGCCCTCGATCGCGGACGGCACGGTGGTCCCGGTCGTCTCCGCCGAACTCCCGGCCACCGACGTGGGGCGGGCACACCAGCTGTTGGACTCCGCGGACACCGTCGGCAAGGTGATCGTCGAAATCCGCGCGGCCTGAACGAGGGAGACAGGGACTCTCCCTGGAACCCTCTCAGGGGCTTCGCCCCTGAAACCCCGGACAAGAACGCGGATAGGTCTCTCCCGGGCGGCCTCGTCCTTGAAGCCCCGGACAAGAACGCGGGTAAGACTCTCCCGGGCGGCCTCGTCCTGACCGCTGGACTAGCGCGCCGGGTGCAAGGCCGACGCCTACGGCTCGAGGGCGGCCAGAGCGCGGCCGAGTTGGTCGATCTCGAATTTGGTTGTGTACGGGGCCAATCCGATGGTGACCGCGCCGCCCTCGTCGTTGACGCCGAGGGCGTCGAGTAGGCGGCTGCCGCCGTGTGAGCCGGAGAGGGTGCCGATGCGGGCGTCGGCGAGTTTGGCCGAGACCTTCTCCGCCTGCATGCCCGCGATGGTGAAGCTCACCGTGGGGATGCGGGTGGAGGCGCGGCCGATGACGGTCAGGTTCGCGATGGTGTCGAGGGTTTCCATGAGGTGCTCGAAGAGCTGGTCGTGGTAGTCCTGCAGCGAGGTGATCGACATTTCCAGGCGTTCGCGGCGGGTGCCGGTGGCGCGCTCGTCCAGCCCGGCCAGATAGTCGATGGAGGTGGTCAGGCCCGCCAGCAGCGCGTACTGGTGGCCGCCGACCTCGAGCCGCTCCGCGCCCTTGGCGTAGGGGTTGAGCGACATGGACGGAATGCGGTCCAGGAAGGCCGGATCGCGGAAGACCAGCGCGCCGATCTGCGGGCCGCCCC
Organism: Nocardia sp. NPDC050406; assembly: GCF_044459025.1. NCBI lineage: Bacteria > Bacillati > Actinomycetota > Actinomycetes > Mycobacteriales > Nocardiaceae > Nocardia > Nocardia sp. NPDC050406. The sequence goes on from NZ_JBITIM010000003.1 coordinate 1,156,923, forward strand.
AGGCGGGTGCGCTGAGCGCGATCACGTCGGCGTTCAATTCGTCGATGTCGATGAGCGCGTAGGGCGCGGCCCCGAAGCAGTCGGCGACCAGCAGCCCGCCGACCTCGTGCACCCGATCCGCCGCCACCCGCACCGCCGGAGCCGATCCCACGATCGGCGACGCCGCGGTCAATGCGACGAGTCGGGCGGTGGGTCCGATCAGCTCCTCGAACTGCCACGCGGGCATTTCACAGGTCTCGATCTCCACTTCCGCCCAGCGGACATGTGCGCCATAGCGATTCGCGATCCGCAGCCACGGCGCGACATTGGCCTCGTCGTCCAGACGCGACAGCACGATCCCGGTGCCCAGGCCCAGCCGGGAACTCAGCGACTCGGCCAGCCAGGCCAGCAGCACCGCTCGGTCGGGGCCCAACACCACACCCGCCGGATCACCGCCCACCAGATCCGCGACCGCCTCCCGGGCGGCGTCCAGAATGGCGGCGCTGCGCTTGGCGGCGCCGTGCCGATTGGTGTGCGAGAAGGCGGAGGTCCGGAAACCTGTTGATACGGCCCGCGATACCGAATCCGGAACCAGCATCCCGGCTTGCGGGTCGAGATGGATCCAGCCGTCGCCCAGGGACGGTATGAGGCCCCGCACCCTTGCGACGTCGTAAGTCATGCAGGCCACTCTAAAGGCAGTTGCCAACCCGGCGTAACCGTGTTGGCTCTGTTCACGCTCCGTTGGCCCCGAACCGAGGCGGGCCCGCGGAGCACCGGCTCGCCGCGTTCGGGGTGGTTGGGCGGGTGGCTTAGCGCGTTCGGGTGGGAGGCGGCAGGATAGGGAGCATGACGCAATCGGACGGGACACCGGATTCCATTGTCGTGATTGGACCCGAGGGCCGACCCTTGATCATTCCGGCGGCGGCTCAGGTGGGTTCGTCGGGTGACGACGCACTGACCGGAGATGTGGTGAACGACGAGAATTCCGGCGAATCAGGCGAAAAAGAAGAGTCGCTGGCCGATATGGTCGAACAGCCCGCGAAGGTCATGCGCATCGGCACCATGATCAAGCAGCTGCTCGAAGAGGTGCGCCACGCACCGCTCGACGACGCCAGCCGCACCCGCCTGCGCGAAATCCACCGCACCTCCATTCGCGAACTGGAACAGGGCCTCGCCCCGGACCTGCGCGAGGAGCTCGAGCGCCTGGCACTGCCCTTCAGCGACGAGACCATCCCCTCCGACGCCGAACTCCGCATCGCGCAGGCGCAGCTGGTCGGTTGGCTGGAAGGCCTCTTCCACGGCATTCAGACCGCCCTGTTCGCCCAGCAGATGGCCGCGCGCGCCCAACTCGAGCAGATGCGCCAACTCCCCCCGGGCACCACCATCGATCCGCGCCAGCAGGGCGGCAGCGGCGGCACCGGCAGCGGTCAATACCTCTGACGCTGCGCCACTTCGCAATTCGGGCGAACCGCACCTCGTGGACCGGAGGTGCGGTGCCTCGTCGCCGACCCGTGGGCCAGGGATGTCGATCACGACCCGCGCGAGCTGTGGCGCCCGCCACCCCACCGGCCGCTCTCCCGGCCGAGGTTCACCGCCGCGAAGTAGCGGGCATTAGATACAGTCGGGTGCTGTGCCAGCTGCTGCCCCCACCGACTCGGCGACCACCGAGGCTCGTGCCGACGATGTGCCGGTGCCGCTAGTGTCGGATTCCCAGTCGTTCAATCGTGCGTTCAAGGACTTCCGCGATGGGTTCGCCCAGCGGGAGCTGTGGCTCTCGCTCGGATGGCAGGACATCAAGCAGCGGTATCGCCGATCGGTGCTCGGTCCGTTCTGGATCACCATCGCCACCGGCTTGCAGGCCGTGGCCATGGGCGTGCTGTATTCGACGCTGCTGAATCAGCCGCTGCACGAATACCTGCCGTACGTGACCGTCGGCCTGATCGTGTGGGGCGTCATCTCGGCCAGCATTCTCGAGGGCTCGGATGTGTTCATCGCCAACGAGGGGCTGATCAAACAGCTGCCCTCGGCATTGAGCGTGCACGTGTACCGCCTGGTGTGGCGGCAGTTCCTGTTCTTCGTCCACAACGCCGCCATCTACGCCGTGATGCTGCTGGCCTTCAGTGTGTGGAAAGACCTGAGCGTGACGGTGCTGCTCGCGATTCCGGGCATTCTGCTGCTGTTCGCCAATGCCATGTGGGTGACCATCTTCTTCGGCATCTTCAGCACCCGCTACCGCGATATCGCGCCGATTCTGGGCAGCACCACGCTCATGCTGTTCGTGCTGACCCCGGTCATGTGGACCACCAAGACGCTGCACGAGCAGGGCGGCGCGGTGAGCGAGCGGGCCAAGCTGGTGGAGCTGGTGCCGACCTACCACTACCTGGAGATCGTGCGCGCGCCCCTGCTGGGCGATCCGATTCATCTGCGCAGCTGGCTCGTGGTCGCCGTGATTACCGTCGTCGGCTGGGTGGTCGCGATACTGGCCATGAAGAAGTTCCGTTCCCGCGTGCCGTACTGGGTGTGAAGGCGCTATGACCGACCATGTGAGTATCGAGACCCAGAACGCGTGGGTGGAGTTTCCGATCTTCGACGCCAAGTCTCGGTCGCTGAAGAAGGCGTTCCTGGGCAAGGCGGGCGGCACCATCGGGCGCAACCAATCCGATGTGGTGGTCGTCGAGGCGCTGCGCGACATCACGCTCTCGCTCAAGGAGGGCGACAAGATCGGTCTGGTCGGCCACAACGGCGCGGGCAAATCGACACTGCTGCGGCTGCTTTCGGGCATCTACGAACCCTCCCGGGGCAGTGCGCGCATTCGCGGCCGGGTGGCCCCGGTCTTCGATCTGGGCGTCGGCATGGACCCGGAGATCTCCGGGTACGAGAACATCATCATTCGCGGCCTGTTCCTCGGTCAGACCCGCAAGCAGATGCTCGCGAAAATCGACGAGATCGCCGAATTCACCGAGCTCGGTGACTATTTGGAGATGCCGCTGCGCACCTACTCGACGGGTATGCGGGTGCGCTTGGCCATGGGCGTGGTCACCTCCATCGACCCCGAAATCCTGTTGTTGGACGAGGGTATCGGCGCGGTCGACGCGGAATTCATGAAGAAGGCGCGGGTGCGCCTGCAAGAACTCGTATCGCGTTCGGGCATCCTGGTATTCGCCAGTCATTCGAATGAATTTCTCGCCCAGTTGTGCGATTCGGCCTTGTGGATCGATCACGGGCATGTTCGGATGCACGGCGGGATCGAAGAAGTGGTACGTGCCTACGAGGGCAACGAGGCCGGAGATCATGTGGCGCATGTGCTGCGTGAGCTGCAACGCGAACGCGAGATGGAGCGAAAACCCGCATGAGTGACCAGCATTCGCCGATCTACGACGGTGCCCGGATCATCGCGGTGGTGGTCACCCACAAGCGCCGCGAACTGCTCGCGGAGTCGCTGAAGGTGCTCGCCGCGCAGACCCGTCCGGTCGACCACCTGATCGTGGTGGACAACGGCAACGAGCCGGAGGTCGGCGAGCTGGTGCGCGACCAGCCCATCGAAACCACCTATGTGGGTTCGGAACACAATCTCGGCGGCGCGGGCGGTTTCGCGCTCGGCATTCTGCACGCGCTCACCATGGGCGCGGACTGGGTGTGGCTGGCCGACGACGACGGACGGCCCGAGGGCCCGGAAGTGCTTGCGACGCTGTTCGATTGCGCCAAGCGGCACAATCTGGTCGAGGTGTCACCGGTGGTCGCCGATATCGACGAACCGGATCGGCTGGCCTTCCCGCTGCGCCGCGGCCTGGTGTGGCGGCGCCTGCGCTCCGAACTCGGCGACGAGGATTTCCTGCCCGGTATCGCCTCGCTGTTCAATGGCGCGTTGGTCTCCGCCGAGGCGGTGGACGTGATCGGCGTGCCGGATCTGCGGCTGTTCGTGCGCGGGGACGAGGTCGAGGTGCATCGGCGGCTGGTGCGTTCCGGACTGCCGTTCGGCACCTGCCTGCAGACGGCGTACCTGCACCCGAACGGCTCGGAGGAGTTCAAGCCGATCCTGGGCGGGCGCATGCACACCCAGTACCCGGACGACCCGGTGAAGCGCTACTTCACCTACCGCAATCGCGGGTACCTCATGTCGCAGCCGGGCATGCGCAAGCTGCTGCCGCAGGAAGTGGCCCGTTTCGGGTGGTTCTTCCTGGTGCAGCAGAAGGACCCGGCGGGGCTGATGGAGTGGCTGCGGTTGCAGCGGCTCGGCCGCCGCGAGCAGTTCCACAAGCCGCAGTCCTGACCTCCGCGCGCCGGTCGCGCGGGGCGGGCCGCGCGGCCGTCGAATTCGGTCCGGAAATTCGGTTGCGGGCCCGCCGTGCGCTCTGGCAAGGTGGCATCGTTCTGATTCGGCCGCGGTCACTCCTGTGATCGCCTGGGGAGAGATAGGAGGTGGATTCGTGAAGACGACAGTGCGGATTGTCGTGCCCCGGCGAGGTTTCGCCGCGTACGTATCCACCTCTATTTGCCTGCGCTGAGTCCCGGGAAGGGCTCGGCGCCCTACAAAGGACTCTCCCATCATGTCTCTGGTCGATTTCGACCTGCTCTCCCCCTACGGTTGGACTCCGGCGCTCGCCGCCGAATACCTACCCCTGCTCGATGATTCGCTCACGCCCGCACGCGTGATCCGCATGGAGCGCAGTGAATGCGATGTAGCCACCCTCGTGCCCGCCGCCTCGGAGCGAGACAGCGGGTATGTGACGGTGGTCCGGGCCCGCACCCCGCGCTCCGACGCCGATCCCCATGGCCTGTGCACCGGCGATTGGGTCGCGCTCGACGCCGAGCGAATGCTGCGAAAGCTGTTGCCCCGCAAGACCGCCATCGTGCGCGCCGCAGTCTCGGGACAGTCCGATGCCCGCGCCAAATCGGCGAGTCAGATTCTCGCCGCGAATGTGGATACCGTCCTGGTCTGTACCGCCGGGGACGGCGATGTGGATCTCGGGCGCATCGAGCGACTGCTCGCGCTGGCCTGGGAATCCGGTGCGCAGCCGGTGGTGGTGTTGACGAAAGCCGATCTGGCGCACGACCTTCCGCTCGACGCGGTGCGGGCGGCGGCGCCGGGGGCGACCGTGCTCTCGGTCAGTGCGACCTCCGGGGTCGGCATGGACGTGCTCGCGGCGGTGCTGGAGGGCACGGTCGCGCTGATCGGCCCCTCCGGGGCCGGGAAGTCCACGCTCGCCAACGCGCTGCTCGGCTCGGAGGTGTTCGCCACCAATGCCGTTCGCGAGGGTGACAAGCGGGGGCGGCACACCACGGTGCATCGCGAGCTGCGGCCTCTGCCCGGTGGCGGCACGCTCATCGATACCCCGGGGTTGCGGTCGGTCGGCCTGTGGGAGGCCAGCGAGGGGATCGGTCGCACCTTCAGCGATATCGAATCCCTCGCCGCCGCCTGCCGTTTCGCCGACTGCGCGCACCGCAGCGAACCCGGCTGCGCGGTGCAGGCCGCCATCGAATCCGGTGAGCTGCCGCAGCGTCGCCTCGACAGCTACCGCAAGCTCTCCCGCGAGAACGAGTGGATGGCCGCGCGCACCGACAGCCGGGCGCGCGCGGAACGGCAGAAGGTCTGGCGCGACATCTCCAAACAGCAGCGCCGCATGTACCGCGAGCGCGGCACCCGCCCGCGCTAGCTCGGCGACCAGGTACTGATGGCGGAAGGCTCTCGCACGATACCGCCACCAGTACCTGGTGAACGTGGGTCCAGTGGGGTGGGGGGGGGGGGGGGCCGCCCCCCCCCCCTGATTTTAGGGGGTGGGGGGGGGGGGGGTGTTTTTTAATTTTTTTTTTTTATATAGTTTTTTTTTTTTGGGGGGGGGGGGGTTTGTGGGGTGGGG